>NZ_JACGWU010000001.1 GCF_014137865.1 Alpinimonas psychrophila
CCGGTGACGCATTCCGGAATTGGTCCAGTGTGCCCGACGAGCAACTGCTTCACAGTGGCGGTTACCGGCGACATGCTTTTTCACTCAGGCCTCTGGATTCCCGCAGCGCTCCCCGCTCCCGTGAACGGCGCCAACTTCGACTTCATGCCCCTTCTCGAGGGCCAGCAACGTTACTTGACCCAGGCGGATATCGCCATGTGCCATCAGGAGACCCCGTTCGCCCCCAGTGGCGGCCCCTACACCGGGTATCCCATCTTCAGCACGCCTCCCGAGGTGGCGACCGCGGCCAAGGCTATTGGTTATGACGCGTGCACAACATCCAGTAATCACACGGTAGATGGCGGTCACGAAGGTGTTGTTCGAACGCTTGACACCTTGGATGCCGCAGGCCTCAAGCACACCGGTTCCTACCGCACGCCCGAAGAAGCCCAAGGCGTTCTCATCATGGAAACTCCCGCCGGCAAAGTGGCCTTCGTCTCGGCGACCTTCTCCGTGAATGGCAACTGGAACGAGTTCGACTGGCAAGTCAATTACCCGCTTGATCCGGATGTCATGATTGCCCGCGCAGTTCAGGCACGTGCGCTCGGCGCAGAGATTGTGATTGGTGTTCAGCACGCGGGTACGGAGTACTCAAGCCAAGCCGACGTTCAGCAAATCAACAACGCCCATCTGCTAATTGACAGCGGTCAGTTCGACTTCGTCTACGGCCATCACCCTCACTCGATTCAGCCGATTGAGCTCTACAACGGTAAGTACATTGCGTACAGCCTCGGTAACGGCATCAGTGAGTCATCGTGGGACTACGCCGTAAATAACGAGTTTCTGTTGGTGCGCATCCAGTTCGCCAAAGACGACAAAACTGGGCTGTGGGCCACGTCAGACCTTGCCTGGGCGCCGGCAACAAACAAGCAAAACGGTGCCTACAAGTGGTGCTCCGTTGCAATGGATGCCCCGCAAGGCATATGTCAAAGCGCCGAGTTCGATGCGGGCGTGAGGGAACGCACACGTGCCACCGTCAACGCGATGGGGGCCCAAGCCACCGGCGTGCACGAGCTCCTGATCACGCAGGATGCGGTCGTGGCGCCGTAGCCCGACCGACACGAGGCACCCGACGCAAACCGTTAGGGTGTGAAAATGACACTTCAGAATTCACCCACGCCCGCCTCCGCCATCGTCACTCTGCTGCCAATTTTTATTGCCAAGCCTGGCCGCGGCGGCGACCTCGAGCAGGTGCTCCTCACTCTGCAAACCGCGAGTCGGGGTGATCGTGGCTGCCTTCAGTACTCCGTTTTCTCTGATCTGCACGATGAAAATCGTTTCGTGATGCACGAGGAGTGGACCAGTCGAGAACTCCTCGCGGAGCATAATCTCACAGCGCATGTGCTCGAATTCGTGGCGCAAATAGACGAGCTTCTGAGCGAACCCTTCACCGTTACGTGGATGCGCCCCATCGCCCCGTAGCCCGGTAGGTTGAGCCGGGTTCAGCTCTCGAGTGCGGCAGCCATGGCGTCAACGCTCTCAATGGAGAGGGCATATTCGATCGCCATAACGCTGGCGCCAATGATTCCGGCGTCGAGGCCCGCGCGAGACTGCGCGATCGTGAGATGCTCCGTGGCCAGCGGCATCGATCGGGAATAGACCACTTCGCGCACTCCCGCGAGAAGGTGCTCACCGGCTAGCGCGAGGGAGCCACCGATGGCGATAACAGAAGGGTTCAACACGCTGACGCACGTCGTCAAGACCTCGCCAATGTCGCGGCCCGCCTGTCGAACGGCTTGGATGGCCGCCAATTCGCCTGCCTTGGTAGCGGCAACCACGTCGCTCAACGTGGCAATGGGTTTGCCCTTGAAATTGACGCCTGCGAGAGTAAGTTGTTGGGCCAGCGCTGGTCCCGCAGCCATGGCTTCGAGGCACCCGCTGTTGCCGCAGCGACAAGGAACACTGTGGCCGCGCGCGATTTGAACATGCCCAATGTCACCGGCAATACCTTCGGCACCGCGCTGAAGAATGCCGCTGCTGATGATGCCGGAACCAATCCCGGTGGAGGCCTTGAGAAAGACCATGTTCTCGGTGTCGGGCCACGCGAACTTCTGCTCACCGAGCGCCATGATATTGACGTCATTATCGACCAAGACTGTCGCTTTGAGGTGGTGATTGACAAAACCCGGCACGTCGAAGTCATCCCAGCCCGGCATGATGGGCGGATTCGATGGCCGGCCGGTCGAGTGTTCGACGGGTCCCGGAAGACCAATACCAATAGAAATAAGGTCGGCCTCCTTGAGATGAAGCGCTGCGAGCTCTGAGCGAATCGTGCGCACCATCCAGCCGAGACACGTCTCGGGACCATCGGCAATGATGATTTTTGACGATGTTCGGGCGAGGATAACGCCGGTGAGGTCGGTGATTGCCACCGAGGCTTGCGTCGCCCCGAAGTCGACAGCGGCGACCACGCGGGCAGTGGGGTTGAGGGCGACTTGCGCCGAGGGCCGCCCGCCCGTCGAGACGGCATCATTTACGGGCGCGAGGAGGCCCAGTTCCAGCAACGTCTCTATGCGAAGCTGGATGGTCGATCGGGAGAGGCCCGTAATGTCTACAAGCTCGGCTTTTGTTCGCGGCTGTCCGTCCCGCAAGATCTGAAAAAGGGCGGCCGAACTGAAGCCGATGAATTTCTTTTGAATTTCAACCATTCCCTGATTTTAGTGACGGCAAGAATGTTCCTCTGAGGAATCCGCCTAGATTCGACATAAGTTTGTAACAGATTTATAACGTAATGTTTATTTTCGACAAAAGACTGGTTATTGATGTCATTATGTAATTCAGCAAAAATCATTTTTGATAAAGTTGCCAAACCATAATGGAGCACCGAAGAAAGGCAGATCGATGAAGATCGGATACTCGACGATTACGTGGGGCGGCGTTGTCGGACATCCAGCGGGAGTCACTGCGATCAAAGACCTCTTTTACCTGGCGAACGGTGACGCGCTCACCGCCATCTCTGACATCTCTTCGGCGGGCTATCAGGGCACCGAAATGTTCGACGGAAACCTTGCCGCGTTTGCGGATCGACCTGACGTTTTGCTGGATGCCCTCAAGAAGGCCCAGCTAGAACTCGTTGCCGTCTATACCGGTGCCAATTTCATTTATGACGACATTCTCGAAGACGAACTTCACAAAATTTCTCAGGCGGCCAAACTTGCCTCGGAGTTCGGCGCATCCCGACTCGTCGTGGGTGGGGGTGCCCAGCGCGCTCGTGGAGAGCAGCCCGATGACATGGCCAAGTTGGGGCGTGCCCTTGACAAGGTTGTAGAAATCGCCGCGTCCTTTGGGCTCGAGTGCACCTATCATCCTCACCTCGGCACCATCGTTGAGAGCCCAGACGCGCTCGAACGCTTGATGGGCCTGTCACAAATCAAGTTCTGCCCCGATACCGCTCACCTCACTGCTGGGGGCGGGAATCCTGTGGAACTAATCGAAAAGTATGCGGGCCGCTTGGCTCACGTACACCTCAAGGACTACAAGTACGCCACCGGAGAGTTTCTGCCTCTGGGTCAGGGAGACATTGATTTCCCGGGCGTAATTGCAGCGGTTCGATCGTCAGGCTACGACAGCTGGCTGATGGTCGAGCTGGATTCGTACGACGGGGACCCCAGGGTCGCTGCCGTCATCAGTAAAAAATACCTCGACGACCTTCTTGCCCTCTAGCAAGAGGCTTCTACCAATCCATCCATCACATCACTAAGGAAGTTATTTCAATGAAGAAATCAATTGCAGCGCTGGCCATCGGGACGGCACTCGTCCTCGGCCTTGGGGCATGTTCAGCGTCTGGCACGGGAGCCACCAGCTCCGACAACACGGGCGTTTCGGCTCAGGTCGATGCGGCCCTAGCGGCCCTCAAGGGCCAGGTTCTCAGCGTTGGGCCCAATGGCGAGAAGCCTTCCGGATTCGACACCACGACCCTGACTGATGCAGAAGTTACAAAAATCAAGGCTGGCAAGTTCAAGGCTGCCATCGTCATGCACTACGCCGGGAACGACTGGTCCACGGCTCAGGTCGAGGGCCTGAAATCAGAATTTACGCGTCTGGGCATTGAAGTTGTTGCAGTTACCGATGCAAACTTCAAGCCAGAACAGCAGGTCTCTGACATCGAGACCGTCTTGGCTCTCAAGCCTGACCTCATCGTGTCGATTCCGACCGACCCCGTAGCAACAGCGAAGGCCTACGCACAGGCCCGCGATGCTGGCGTAAAGCTCGTCTTCATGGACAACGTCCCCGCCGGATTCGTCGGAGGAAAAGACTATGTTTCCGTGGTCTCCGCTGACAACAAGGGCAACGGTGTTGTGTCTGCTCACCTTCTCGCCAAGGCGCTCGGCGGCAAGGGCAAAATTGGCCTCGTCTTCCACGACGCCGACTTCTTCGTCACCAAGCAGCGTTACGAAGGATTCAAAGAAACCATCGCCCTTTACCCTGGAATCGAAATTGTGGAAGAAAAGGGCATCGGCGGGCCAGACTTCGCCGGTGACGCTCAAGCAGCAACCACGGCGCTTCTGACGAAGAACCCGGATCTCGCCGGAATCTGGGGCGTCTGGGACGTTCCTGCCGAAGGCATCATGGCGGCTGCTCGTGAGTCCGGTCGCACCGATATCAAGATTGCTACCGAAGATCTTGGTACCAACGTTGCTATTGCTCTTGCTAAGAACGAACTCATCGTAGGTCTTGGCGCTCAGAGCCCCTTCGACCAAGGTGTTGCAGAAGCTCGCCTCGGCGCGGCGTCGCTCATCGGCAAGACCGGCATCCCGACGTTTGTCGCTTTGGGAGCGCTTCCTGTGACGCACGAAAATGTGCTTGATGCCTGGAAGCAGGTCTACCACATAGACGCTCCCGCATCGATCTCAAGCATCTACAAGAAGTAAGTAGGTTCCAAGGGGAGCTGACGGCAGGCATTGCGCGCTCGCTGTCAGCTCCCCTAGGCCACCCATCCATCAAAAAAGGGTAGAAAACTACCCTACCCAGCACTCCCGTCGCATCAGACAAGGAACTCACAATGAAGAAAATCAATGTTGGCCTCATCGGCGGCGGTTTTATGGGCAAAGCACATTCTCTCGCCTACTCAGCCGTGCCCATGTTTTTCTGGCCTACCGAGATCATGCCGGTCAAGCACAGCATCGCTGAGGCCACCGATGAATTGGCTTCCGACGCAGCAATGCGCTTCGGTTTTGAGAAGTCCACGAGCGACTGGCGCTCCATCATCGATGATCCCGAGATTGATCTTGTGGATATCGCCACCCCCAACAACCTTCACGCCGAGATCGCTATTGCCGCTCTCGAAGCGGGCAAGCACGTCATCTGTGAGAAGCCTCTGGCCCGAACGGTCGAGGAAGCCGCCAAGATGTATGAGGCCTCGCGGGGAACCGATCGTGTTCACATGGTGGCCTTTAACTATCGTCGCACCCCAGCCGTTTCTCTCGCTAAGCGTTACATTGACGAGGGCGCAATTGGGCGCATTCTGAACGTTCGCGCCACCTATCTTCAGGACTGGTCTGCTGACCCCAGCTCGCCACTCTCGTGGCGTTTCAAGAAGTCGATCGCAGGATCGGGCGCAGTGGGCGACATTTTGACCCACGTTCTTGACCTGGCCCGCTACCTTGCTGGCGAAATTACCGAAGTCAGTAGCTTGACCGCCAACATCATCACCGAGCGCCCTCTTCAGCAGGCCGGGGCTGACTCGCTCGGCAACGCCAAGAACGACGGTGGCCCGATGGGCCCGGTAGATGTCGAAGACGAGGTTCTTTCGCTCGTGAAGTTTGCCAGCGGTGCCATTGGCTCCGTTGAGGCCACACGCAACGCGTGGGGTCGCAATAACTTCATCACCCTTGAGATTCACGGATCTGAGGGTTCCATCTTCTTCAACTATGAGAACCGCGACGAACTTCAGGTCTGTTTCAAGAGTGATGGAAACGATCGCCGCGGATTCCGCACGATTTACACCGGCCCGAACCATCCCAATGGCGCCAACCTGTGGCCTATTCCCGCGCTCGGTATCGGTTACGGCGAGACGAAGATCATTGAAGCTCACGATCTCTTTACAGCTATTGCCGGCGGTGAGCCTGTTCGTCCCGACTTCGGAGATGGCTACCAGGTTGCCCTCGTCGATCATGCCATCCTCGAATCGGCGGCTTCGGGCCAGTGGGTTAAGGTTCCCCAGCTGAACAGAGAAACTGGAAAGGTCGCGTAGGGCACATGTCCACGTCTCCTGTTCTCGCGGTCGAGATGACCGATATCACTAAGGCCTTCAACAGTGTGCCGGTTCTTCGCGAGGTCAATTTCGAATTGATGGTCGGAGAAGTTCACGCTCTTGCCGGTGAAAATGGTGCCGGCAAGTCGACTCTGATGAAGATCTTGCAGGGGGTCTACCAGCGCGACAGCGGTGAGGTGAAAGTCCTCGGAGAAGTTGTTTCATTGACCGATACCTTCGCCGCGCGGGCGGCAGGCATCGGAATGGTTTTCCAAGAGTTCAGCCTGATTCCCACCCTCACCGTGTGGCAAAATATCTTTCTGACGGCGGAACCCTTGGGCAAATTCGGGCTCATCAACGACGGACTTGCTCGTAAAAAAGCTCAGGAAATCTTTGATGACATGGGCGTTGCCGTCGATGTTACGGCGCTCCTCGAACACTTGCCCACAGCGCTCTGGCAGCTCACCGAAATCGCAAAAGCCCTGGCGCAAAATGCCCGGGTGCTCATCATGGATGAGCCCACGGCGTCGCTGGCCAAGCATGAAACAAATGCGTTGTTCGAACTTATTGAACGGCTCAAGGCCCGAGGAATTTCCATCATCTACATTTCCCACCGCATGGATGAGGTCTATCGTGTCGCCGATCGCATCACCGTTTTGCGCGACGGACAAAATGCTCTGACGGCGAAACTTGCCGACGTTACCCCGGCACAGATTGTCGCGGCGATCGTTGGTCGAGAGATGTCCGGAAATTTGACCTACGAGGATCGAAGCGCGCGCATTAGCAAGGATGCCGTGCTGAGAGTCACCGGATTGGGATCAGGAAGACGCCTCTCCAATATTTCTTTTGATCTGCACCGCGGAGAAATTCTTGGTTTGGCCGGTCTCATGGGCAGTGGTCGCACCGAACTCGTGAACACCCTATTTGGCATCGACCGTGCTCATGCGGGGAGTGTAGAGATCGACGGAAAGAACGTTTCGATTCGCAATCCGGGTCATGCCATCTCGCTGGGGCTTGCGCTCATTCCCGAAGATCGTCGAGCGCAGGGACTTGTTCTTGAGCACTCCGTGCAAGAAAATCTCACCCTTCCCCTCCTGGATGGGCTCAAGGGTGGGTTGTTGTTGAGCACTCAGAAAATCGTGGAGCGAGCCCGGGAGATGATCGCCACGTTCTCGATCAAAGTCGCTGATCAGCGCATGCCTGTTGCGAAGCTTTCGGGCGGCAACCAGCAAAAGGTCGTGATCGGAAAGTGGCTGGGGACCGATCCCAGCATCCTGATGATGGATGAACCCACTGCCGGTGTGGACATCGGAACGAAGCAAGAAATTCTTGCCATGGTTCGTGAGATTGCTGACGACGGCAAGGCCGTCATCCTTATCTCATCTGAACTGCCTGAGCTGCTCTCGGTAAGTGACCGCATTTTGGTCCTCCGCGACGGTGAAGTGGTTCGCAATTTTTTGCGAGCCGACATCCCTTCTGAAGAATTCCTCCAACTCGCTGTTCAAGGAGCCTAAATGTCTACCCCATCAACCCAAATGATGCGCAGTCTTAAATTCGTCAAGCGTTTCGACTGGCGCCAAAACATTATCTATGTCGGTTTCGTCGTAGTATTTATTCTCTTCGCCATTCTCTTGGGCGATAGCGGGTTCACGAGTACCAACAACCTTCTCAACATCGCCCGTCAGACGGCCACGATTTCGATCATGGCCGTGGCGATGACGTTCGTGATTGCGACTGCCGAAATTGACTTGAGCATTGGTTCCGTCGCTGGGCTTGCCTCCGTTGTGTCAGCCATGGCAATGTCTTCCTTCGGGCTTGTCGCCGGTGTCGTCGCCGGACTCGCTGTTGGCCTCGTCGTGGGTGCCATCAACGGTGGCCTCGTTGCCTGGCTAAAGGTCCCTTCGTTCCTTGTGACGCTGGGAATGCTCGGATTGGTCGTCGGAGTTGCCCGCTGGATTACGGCCTCAGCTCCCGTTCCCATTGCCGATGCCACCTTCATTCAAATCTTCGGCGGCGGTGATTTCGGCCCGCTTCCATCGCTGTTGGTCTGGGCCGTGGTCTTTGTCGCCGTGGGTGCTGTCGTCATGAACAAGACGAAGTTCGGGCGCCAGGTTCGAGCCACTGGTGGCAACACTCAGGCGGCGATGTTTACCGGCGTCAATACCGCCCGCATCAAGTTTTATGTGCTTCTCCTTTCGGGAGTTGTCGCCGCCATTGCGGGAATGCTCTACGCCGGGCGCCTCCAGTCGGGACGGTTCCAGTGGGGCACGGGGGATGAGCTTTCTGTTATTGCCGCCGTAATTCTGGGTGGAACATCATTGTTCGGCGGCCGCGGCGCCGTCATCGGATCGCTTTTTGGCGCTTTGTTCATCGGCCTCGTCAACAATGGATTGATTTTGGCCGGTCTAGACGTCAGCCAGCAGCAAGTTGTTCGCGGCGCCATCATTATTGTTGCCGTCGCTCTGTCGAGCAAAAAGAAAACGAGCTAATGGAGTCACCCTTGCGCGCCGGAATCCTGGGCGGCGGTTTTATGGCGGAAGTGCACTCGCGGGCCATTCGGGCGGCCGGTCACGAGGTCATCATGATTTCGAGTTCCTCGCCAGAAAAGTCCGCTGAAGCGGCATCTCGCCTTGGTGTGCGTCATGTTGCGGCGGATGCGCGAAGGCTCGTTGAATCTGAGTCGGTCGACGTGGTGCACGTGTGCACCCCCAACGCTTTTCACGCCGAGCAAGCAGAGCTTGCCATCGCGGTGGGAAAACCCGTGGTGTGCGAAAAACCCCTTGCCACCTCTGTGAGGGATGCCACCAACCTCGTCAGTCGAGCCGCGGAGTCGAAAACTCCCACGGCTGTGCCCTTTGTGTACCGCTATTACCCTGCTGTCCGCGAGATTCGCTCCAGGATTTTGCGCGGCGACGCCGGTGAACTTCACCTTTTGCATGGCGCCTACCTTCAGGATTGGCTCGCCCTCCCAACGGCAACAAACTGGCGCGTCAACGAAGCCGTCGGTGGCGCGTCACGGACGTTCGCCGATATTGGGGTGCACTGGTGTGATGCCATGGAATTTGTCACCGGCCACAGAATCACGCGTCTTGTTTCCCTCCTCGCGCGGCCACATCCGGCGCGTGGCGCTACCGAAGACTCCGCATCCATTCTGTTTGAAACGGATCGGGGTGCCTCGGGCACTCTCATTGCCAGTCAGATTTCCCATGGACGCAAGAACCAGTTGGCATTTTCGTTCGATGGAGAACTTGAATCGTTTGAATGGAATCAGGAACACCCTGGGCAGTTCTCGGCCTCCACCCCGAATGGCTCGACGAACGTGAACGTCGGTTCCGTCGAATTGGCAGCGGCTTCGGCCCAAGAACTTGCGTACCTGCCGGCGGGTCATCCTCAGGGGTACCAAGATGCCTTCAATGCGTTCATGGCGGATGCCTACGCGTCATTTCAGGGCGATGTTGCCCCGGACCTCCCCACTTTTGAAGATGGTTTGCGCGCTGCCGTCATCACCGAAGCAGTTTTGCAATCAGCGCAGTCTCGACAATGGGTTGACGTCGCGCGAGTTGCGGCGCCCGCAATCCACTAGATTCGCAGTGAGTTCAAAGGAGCACTAATGACCAGACCCATCACACTTTTTACCGGCCAATGGGCTGACCTCCCACTCGAACAGGTCGCTCAGTACGCCAGTGAGTGGGGATACGACGGGCTCGAAATCGCCTGCTCTGGGGAGCATCTTGACGTGTGGCGTGCCGCCGAAGATGACGCATACGTTCAGGAACGTCTCGACATTCTCGATCGCTACAATCTGAAGCTTTATGCGATTTCTAATCATCTCAAGGGTCAAGCCGTGTGCGATGATCCCATTGATTTTCGCCATCAAGCCATCGTCGGTTCCACAGTGTGGGGCGATGGAGATGCCGAGGGTGTTCGCCAGCGCGCGGCCCAAGAACTCAAACTCACGGGCATCGCCGCCCGCAAGTTGGGTGTTGATACCGTTGTGGGGTTTACCGGCTCAAAAATATGGCCGTATGTTGCAATGTTTCCGCCGGTCCCAGCATCCGTTATTGAAGCTGGTTACCAAGATTTTGCTGACCGTTGGAATCCCATCATGGATGTGTTTGATGACAATGGTGTTCGGTTTGCACTCGAAGTCCATCCCAGTGAAATTGCCTATGACTGGCACACGACCGAAAAAACACTCGACGCTATCGGGCACCGTCCCGCATTCGGCTTGAACTGGGATCCGTCTCACATGATGTGGCAAGACATCGATCCTGCGGCATTCATTCTCAACTTCGCTGACCGCATTTATCACGTGGACTGTAAAGACACGACAATGCGGCCAAAGGATGGTCGCCGCGGTCGCCTTTCATCACATTTACCCTGGGGTGACCCTCGGCGTTCATGGGACTTCGTCTCGGCGGGCCACGGCAGCGTCGATTGGGAAGCCAGTTTTCGAGCCTTGAACACTATTGGGTATTCCGGTCCCATCTCAATCGAGTGGGAGGATGCTGGCATGGACCGCCTCCATGGTGCCCCTGAGGCATTGGCGTTCGTCCGCAAGCTGCTTTGGGCTCCTCCGACAGCTTCTTTTGACGCGGCTTTCAGCAACCAAGGCTGAGACATCCCGAGCGTCAGTCTTCGATGTGCGCCGTGCGTAATGAGGCATAAAGACAAGCAAGCTTGACAAACGCGGTCTAACGAGCCATGATCAAGTTATGACAAACAACCTTGACAGCTCCGGTGTGAGTGCCGGCGATCGTGCTATTTCACGCTCTTACCTACGTGAGTTCTGGTCCGGAATGATTGCGTACTTCGTTATCTTGGCTGCCGTTCTCCTGTGGGGGCAGTTGGATGGCGATAGTCCATGGCGATTCGTTTGGGCACTGTTACCAGTGCTTCCCGCCCTTTGGCTCGTGGTTGCTCTGCTTCGCCACATTCGCCGGATTGATGATTACCAGCGCCAACTTCTCCTCCAAGGGCTCGCTGCGGGTTTTGCCCTCGCGATGTTGGCCTCGGTGACGTTCGGGTTCTTGGCAATTGCGGGACTTGAGGTTCCCGGGATGGCGTGGATCATTTACAGCATCGGGATGCTGGGCTGGCTCGTCGCCTCCCAAGTCGTTAAGTACCGATGAAGAATCACCTGAAGGTACTTCGCCAAAATCGAGGCTGGACTCAGGGAGCGCTCGCTGACGAACTCGGCGTTTCGAGACAGACGGTCAACGCCCTCGAAACGGGTCGCTACGATCCAGCTCTTCCCCTAGCCTTCCGCATTGCTGCCCTCTTTAATCAACCGCTCGAGTCCATATTCATTCCGTCCACCGACTCTGCGTTGCCTTCTGGCCAACAGTAAAAACCAACTTACCTGGGTGGGAACTGCAGACACAGCTCCTGCACAGGACGGTCACGTAATATTTGGTTTACGCTGCGAAACGTGGCGCCGGACGAGGGATCAGTACCCGGAACGCGACAAGACTGGCCATCGAGGTGGATTGTCATGTCATGGATTTTACTCATCGTTTCGGGTGTTTTGGAGGCCGTCTGGGCAACTGCTCTTGGCAAGTCTGACGGATTCACGAGACTGTGGCCTTCTGTTGTCTTCGGAGTGGCACTCTTGCTCAGCATGGGGGGCCTCGCTGCTGCAATGCGAGACATTCCCGTCGGTACGGCATACGCCGTATGGGTCGGAATCGGGGCTTCGCTCACCGTGCTTTACGCCATGATTTCCGGAAGCGAGCCGGCGTCTCTCCTCAAAATTTTATTGATTTTCGGCCTTGTTGGCTGTGTCGTCGGCCTCAAACTCGTCGACAGCAACCACTAGCACGAGGGATTGCTATCGGTTGGATTGACTCAGTGAGGTGCCCTATGGTTTGGTTTCTCGGGGAGGCGTTCGACAACTCAGCGGTTTTCGGCGTCGTTCTCCCCAGCCGTAAACGGTTTAACGACGCGAACGAGCGCGTAGTTGGGGCAGCTCACATCCTCGACCCAGCACGCGCCAAAAATATAAACACCAGATACGCACCAGAGACAAGAAACGGGTCAGACGCTACTTTCAAAAATAGCGTCTGACCCGGTATTTCTTTGGTAGGCCCCGTCGGGATCGAACCGACGACCCTCGGATTAAAAGTCCGATGCTCTAACCAACTGAGCTAGAGGCCCTCGTCACGCAAGTGACGTTCGTGCAGCATTTATTCTACCGAACCGCAGGGACCGAACTCATACAGGGATGCTTGAGTCGTCGGCCTGGTTGCGCGGGGCGTCCGCAAAATACTTGCGCCGCAGAATGAATCCCGAAATCAAGGGCAATAAACCCACCCCCACGATCAGCAGGTACTCACTGGTCCAGTCATTACTAACGCCATGCATGATGCCGACGAGGAGGGGTCCGAGGGCGCCGAGGGCGTAGCCGACACCCTGCACCATTCCGCTGAGCACGACGGCTCCGGCCTGCGTCGTCGTGCGGAAAGCGATCATGACCAACGTGATGGAGAAGAGCATTGGCCCGGCTCCGGTGATGACCACCCACAGGACAGTTGCCACACCGGGAAAGAGCCACAGGCCCAGGTTTCCGATCACAAAAAAACCGGAGGCGAGAGCGAAGAGGGTAAAGAGGCTTTGGAGCCGTGCCACCAAGCGCGGAATGAAGAACCCCATGGGCAAAGTGATCGCGGCGTAAACGGCGAGCATAACCCCGGTCTCGGCGGCGCTCATACCTAGGCGTTCCTGGAGCATGGCGGGGAGCCATGCAAACATGACATAGGTCTGAAACGCGGCCACCGCGAATCCAAGGGTCATGGCCCAACTCGTGGGTGAAGTCCAGACACGGCGTGCGATGCCCGGGGCGTGGGTGACCTCGTAGGTAAGGTCTGTGCCGCGTTCTGTGTAGATGGTACCGAGCCACGGTAACACCGCAAGGATGGCAATGAGGCCCCAACTCCCGATGGAAATGCGCCAGTCGGTGGCCTGCTCGAGGGGTGAGGCGAAGTAAGGCGGCACGATGGAAGAGGCTACGGCGACCACCAGGTATATCGACGACATCGTCGAAATACGATCTGGGAAGAAGCGTTTAACGAGCGGAGGCAGCAACACGTTGGCGGCACCGATTCCGGCCATCGTGGCGATACTCCAACCTAAGAAGCCCGTCGTTTCTATTGCCGTGGCCCGCAGAATCTGACCGAGGCCGATGAACAAGGCAGCGGCCACCATCGTCCATTCCAGTCCGATACGGCGGGCGACAAGGGGAGTCAGGGTGCCGACGACGGCGAAGGTCAGAGGAGCCATCATTCCCAACAAGCCGATGGTCAGCGGGGTGAACGTCACATCTTTTTCGATGGATGCCATGATGGGCGAAACCGAGGTGACCGCCGAGCGCAACCCTGCTGCGACAAGAAAGATGCCGGCAAAAGTGACGGCGCGCCCGCGGAACAGCGAACGGGAAGGAGAAGCGACGATGTTCACGAGACCCGGCCAGTTCGCCGTTAGGCCTCGTCGAGAGCGGCCGCAAACTGCGCGTTGTACAGCGCAGCGTATGCCCCATCGGCGGTCAGTAGCGCCTCGTGCGTGCCCTGCTCGACGATACGGCCAGATTCCATGACGAGGATGAGGTCGGCATCGCGGATGGTCGACAAACGATGCGCAATCACAAAGCTCGTGCGGTCCGCACGAAGGGCCGACATCGCTTTCTGCACCAACACCTCGGTGCGGGTATCGACGGAGCTGGTGGCTTCATCCAGAATCAAAACGGTCGGGCGTGCCAAGAAGGCGCGGGCAATCGTGATTAATTGTTTCTCACCGGCGCTGACATTATCGGCTTCGTCGTTGAGGATAGTGTCGTAGCCGTCAGGCAGGGTATGCACGAAACGATCTACGTAGGTAGCCGTTGCCGCCTCATGGATATCTTCTTCGGTGGCATCAGGGCGACCGTAGGCAATGTTGTCGCGAATCGTGCCTCCGAAGAGCCACGTGTCCTGCAACACCATGCCGGTGCGTGAACGCAGGTCATCACGGGTCATCTGGGCGATGTTGGTGCCGTCCAGCGTGATGGTGCCCGAATCCAGCTCGTAGAAGCGCATGATCAGGTTCACCAGGGTGGTCTTGCCAGCCCCTGTCGGGCCCACAATCGCGATGGTTTGTCCGGGTTCGGCGACGAGACTGAGGTTTTCAATCAACGGCTTATCGGCCGCATACCTGAACGAAACATCATCAAATACGAGCTTGCCAACATCGCCGGTGGGAGTCTGCGAAGGTTCTGGATCGGGGGACTGCTCCTGCGCATCCAACAGGTCAAAGACACGTTCGGCAGAGGCAACGCCCGACTGCACGACGTTGGCCATGGAACCGAGTTGGGTGAGGGGCTGCGTGAACTGGCGTGAGTACTGAATGAAAGCTTGAACGTCGCCCAGGCTCAGGCTGCCGGATGCCACCATCAGTCCGCCCAACACGGCAATGACCACATACATCAGGTTTCCCACGAACATCATGGCGGGCATGATGATGCCCGAGATGAACTGGGCGCCAAAACTCGCGGCGTAGAGCTCATCATTCTTCTGAGCAAAGACCTCGGTCACCTCTTTTTGGCGACCGAACACCTTGACGAGAGCATGACCACTGTAGGTCTCTTCGATCGTGGCGTTCAGTTCACCCGTGTTCTTCCATTGCGCGGCGAACAACTTTTGGGCGCGCTTGGCAACCACCGTGGTGATCAGAATCGTGACGGGGATGGTGACGAGGGCGATGATGGCCAGCAGAGGCGAAATGATAAACATCATCGTGACCACACCAATGACCGTCAGGAGCGAGGTCATGATTTGACTCAAGGACTGTTGCAGGCTCTGCGAGACGTTATCGATGTCGTTCGTGACGCGACTGAGGAGTTCTCCACGCTGCATACGGTCAAAGTAGCTCAGCGGCAGGCGGTGAATCTTTGCTTCGGCATCTTCACGTAACCGGTAGATCGTGCGTTGCACGACTCCATTGAGTAGGTAGGCCTGAAGCCAGCTAAAGACGGAGGCGAACACGTAAATAACGAGCACTCCCAGCAAAACCATGCCGAGCTGAGCAAAGTCGATACCGGCTCCGGGGGTGAGCTTCACGCCCGAAAGAAGGTCTGCTTGCGATGTCTGCCCGGATGCCCGCAGGCCCGCAATTGCCTGCTCCTGAGTAATGCCGGCCGGAAGCATCTTCGACAGGATGCCCCCGAAGATGATGTTCGTCGCGTTGCCCAAAATCTTGGGTCCGAGAACGGCTAACGTGACCGACACCACGGCGAAGAGGGTGATGACAAAGATAAGCGTACGCTCGGGGCGAAGACGGCTGACGAGCCTCTTCGCGGAGGCACTGAAATTTTTGGACTTCTCTGCGGGAAGAGAGGGCCCGCCCATCGGTCCGCGGCCCATTGGGGGGCCGGAGGGGCGAGACGGTTTCAGGGTGTCACTCATGCGGCCTCCTCCACGGAAAGTTGTGACTCTACAATTTCTCTATAGGTTTGCGAACTTTTGAGAAGCTCTGCACTGGTGCCACGATCGGTAATGACGCCATTCTCGAGAACAAGAATCTGATCGGCATCGATAATGGTCGAGATGCGTTGGGCAACGACAATGATCGTTGCACCGTGGACATCCCGATGAAGCGCCTTGCGAAGGCGGGCATCCGTGGCGAGATCAAGGGCGGAGAACGAGTCATCAAAGATGTAGATTTCCGGTCTCTTGACGAGCGCCCGCGCAATGGCTAGGCGCTGGCGTTGACCGCCCGAGACGTTGGTGCCCCCCTGCGAAATTTCGGCTTCCAAACCTCCTGCCATCTTGGCTACGAAGTCTCGAGCTTGAGCCGTTTCAAGTGCGGCCCAGAGCTCCTCATCGGTGGCATCCGGTTTGCCGTAGCGAAGGTTGGAGGCGACCGTTCCAGAGAAGAGGTATGGCTTCTGAGGCACGAGACCGATGCGACTCCAGAGAGCATCGGCATCCGCTTCACGCACATTCACGCCATCGACCAGCACGTTGCCAGCGGTCGCGTCGAACAGGCGGGGGAGGAGGTTGATGAGGGTTGTTTTGCCGCTGCCGGTGCTGCCGACAATGGCAGTGGTCTTGCCTGGTTGCACCACAAACGCGAGGTCATGAAGAACGGGCATTTCGGCGCCGGGGTAGGCGAAACTGACATTGTCGAGGGTAATCGTTCCGCGTTCGCTGAAGTCGGTAATTCCGTTTTCGGCCAAAACCACCGTCGATTTGGTCGACAGAACTTCGTCAATGCGGTCGGCACACACCGAGGCGCGGGGAATGAGAAAGGCCATCATCGAGGCCATCATGACCGCCATCAGAATCTGCATGAGATAGGTCAAAAAGGCAATGAGGGTTCCGATATCCATGGACCCACTATCGATGCGATACGCCCCAAACCACAGTACGGCGACGCTGGAGATATTCAGGATGAGGAGAACGAGCGGGAACATCAAGGCAAAGAGGCGGCCGGCACGAAGCGCCGTATCGGTGACATCCGCGTTAGCTCCACCAAAACGTGTCGACTCACGACGCTCACGAACGAAGGCTCGAATAACACGGATGCCCATCAGTTGCTCGCGCAAGACACCGTTGACCTTGTCGATGCGCACCTGCATGAGGCGATACAGCGGAACCATGCGCACAATGACAAGACTCATAGCGATAAGCAAGACGGGGACCGCCACGGCGATGAGCCAGGACAGTTCGAGGTCGAGCGACAGTGCCATGATGATGCCGCCAATAGAGAGCATCGGGGCCGAAACCAAAATGGTGCAGGTCAGCAGCACGAGCATCTGAACTTGCTGCACGTCATTGGTATTGCGGGTGATGAGCGAGGGAGCACCAAACAGGGTGACTTCGCGCTCCGAGTATTGGCCGACGCGCAAGAAGATGGCGGAACGCAAGTCTCGGCCGAGGCCCATCGCCGCCTTCGCGCCAAAATAGACCGCGATGATGGCGCAGATGACCTGCACGAAGGTGATACCAAGCATGAGCGCGCCGGTCGAAAGAATGAATCCGGTGTCTCCGGTTGCAACGCCCTTGTCGATGATTTGGGCGTTTAACGTGGGGAGATAGAGAGACGCAATCGATTGAGCCAGCTGAAAGACGACCACGCCCACGAGCAAGCGCCAGTGGGGTTTGATGTACTGCCAAATGAGTCTCATGAGTGTCATTTGGGGCTCCCCTAAATCTGCTTCGTTCAAGTGGTGCGAAATGAACTCTACTTCAGAATGTCAAGAGGCTGGTACACGAACTAGCCGCCTGGATTTGCAACAACGACGCACCGCGGAAGGTCAAATTTCAGGCCAACACGGTCTCCGTAGGAGGCAACATTTGCGGCGTGGACGGTGCAATTGATTGGATGCTCCTGGCCGGGGACCTCGATGGACACTGTTGAGGAGCCACCCAAGAAGAATGTGTCGACAACAATGCCACTCATCGTGGCCTCACTGGGGCCAACGAGGACAACATCCTCGGGTCGGACCACCAGGGTGGCTGAACTTCCGGATGGAAGCTCGGAGGGTACGGCGAATGTGCCGAGACCCGGCACGTCAATCCCATCCGTTGTTGCACGCCCGTCGAAGAGGTTTGCCGAACCAATGAAACTGGCAACGAAGCGAGTCGCGGGTCGCGAGTAAAGGCCAAGGGGAGTGTCCAGCTGTTCCACGCGACCCTGGTTCAGGACCGCAATTCGATCAGCCATGGACATGGCTTCCTCTTGATCATGTGTAACGACCACAAATGTCATGCCAACTTCATGCTGCATGCGCTTGAGCTCGAGCTGCATCTCGGCTCGAACTTTTCGGTCCAGAGCGGAGAGCGGTTCATCTAAGAGGAGGAGTCGTGGCCTCTTCACTATGGCGCGAGCCAGGGCAACGCGCTGTCGCTGTCCGCCAGATAGTTTGGCCGGCCTGCGTTGCGCCATGTCAGTCAGACCCACAATTTCCAAAATTTCACCGACTCTTCGGCGACTCTCGGCGCGCGGTACGCCTTCGGATTCGAGTCCATAAGCCACATTCTTTTCCACCGACATATGGGGAAAAAGGGCATAAGACTGAAACATCATGTTCACAGGGCGCTTGTGGGCGGGCAGCGTGGTCAGGTCCACACCGTCCAAAAGAATTGCGCCGTGGGTGGGGGTTTCGAATCCGGCGATGGAGCGCAAGAGAGTCGTTTTACCGCATCCGGAGGGGCCGAGGAGCGCGAAGAATTCGTTATCGGCGATCGAGAGTGAGATGTCCTTGAGAGCGGCGACACTGCCGTAGGAATGATTGACGCCCTGAATATCCAGCAGGGGGGCGGCGGAGCGGGTCACGGGTGTTACGGGAGTGACGGCTGGAATTGTCATAGGGAGTCCGTTATTCGGGTCAGGCGCTGGGCGCCAATGACGGTGAGCACGCTGACAAGGAGCAACATGGTGGCCAGGGCGTTGATTTCGGGTGTCACGCCGAATCGCACCATCGAATAGATAGCAATGGGCAACGTCGGACTCGTTGGCGAGGTCGTGAAGAAAGCAATGACGAACTCGTCGAGGGAAAGGGTGAAGGACAGCAACGCTCCCGCGATCATTCCGGGGGCGAGCTGGGGGAGGGTCACTCGCCAAAACGTGCGTGCGGCTGAGGCGCCGAGATCCCTCGATGCTTCCTCCAAACTTGGATCCAGGTTGGCTAACCGGGCGAGCACAATCGCGGTCACGAAGGCCATCGCAAATGTTGTGTGAGCGATGATGACGGAATACAAGCCCAGCGTCATTGACAGTAATGAGAACAGGCTCAAAAGTCCGACCGCCATGAGAAGGTCCGGCAGGAGCGCTGGAGCGATCGCAAAGGCTCGAATCAACCCTCCCCGGGTGTACCGGTGAATACCCACAGCCATCAATGTGCCGATTGCCGTCGCCAAAATCGTGACCGACGTGGCCACAATGAGGGTGTTCTGAAGACCGGTCATGATGGCACCATCAGCAAAGACGGCCGGATACCACTCGAGCGAGAACCCGCGCCAAACAAAGAGGTTCTTCGAAGCGTTGAAGGACATGATGACGACGACAAGAATGGGCACGTAGAGGAATGTGTAGGTCAACCACAGCGGAAATTTAGCGAGGCGGGATTTACGCACGGGATGACACCTTCCTTTCTTCGGGCCCGTCCGTGAGCCGTTTGGATGCCCGTTGCTGAGCAACCAAGAGTGCTATCAGCAGAAGAGTAAGAACGAGGGCGAGAGCAGCACCAAAAGGCCAGTCACGGGCCTTAAGAAATTGGTCTCGAATGAGATTGCCAATCAATACAGTCTTGCCACCCCCGAGGAGTTCGGGAATCACGAAGTTGCTCATGGCGGGCACAAAAACAAAAACACAGCCAGTGAGGACCCCCGGGATGGACATCGGAAAAGTGACCGTTCTAAAAACCCGCCAGGGGCTTGCGCCAAGATTCGTCGCCGCTTCCACTAATTGGGCATCTTGAGAAGCGAGCGACGAATACAGCGGCAAAATCATGAGGGGGAGGTACATGTACAGCAACCCGATTGCGACGGCCTGCGGCGTGTAGAGCATGGTGAGCGGCTCATGGATGACCCCCATCCCTTGAAGTGCCTGATTGATCCACCCGGCATTATTGAGGAGCAAGATCCAGGCATAGGTTCGCACGAGGAAGTTTGTCCAAAATGGCAGCAGAACCGCCACGAGCGCGATCGTTCGCCACTTGGGGGACAACCGCACGATGGCGAGAGCCGTTGGGTAGCCAAGCGCTAACGCCAGGATGGTGACCACGAGGCCCATGCCAACGGAGGTCATGATCACGTTGACGTAGAGCGGATCGATCAGGCGAGCAAAATTATCAAAGGAAAAGTTGAAGACCACACCGCCGAAACGTCCGCGCTGAAAGAACGAGTAGCCCAATATCAAAACGAGGGGGGCCAGAACAAAGACGAGGAGCATGATGGATCCTGGGGCGAGAAATGGCGCGCCCGTCCATCTCCGGAGCCCCCGCGGGGAGGCGGGGGGAAGAGGGGATTGGCGCGCCATAACTATCTGCTGTTCTCTGATCGTGGCGGCGTTAGCCGGCCATTACTTCCGTAGCGAGTTTTGTGTACTGGGGGCTGAATTCACCAAGATCGATGACGGTCTCTTGCTTGAGCAGCTCGGCAGGAGTCATCGTCAGGTTGGGGTAAGAAGCCAGTACGGCAGGGTCGACCAGTTTCATGGCTGCTTCGTTCGGTACCTTGTACAGGATGTTCTCAGCGACCCAGGCTTGAGTTTTTGCCTCAAGGATGTAGTTGACGAACGCCATTGCGGCCTCCTTGTTCTGCGAAGATTTCAAAACGGTCATCGTGTCGACCCAGAGGTCGCTGCCCTCGGAAGGAACGACAAATTTAATGTTGGGGTCTTCCGCGATCCCGTAGTTGCACCAGCCATCCCACGCTTCCGCCATCACCGACTCACCGGAGATGAGCTTGGAGTAAAACGTAGTGTCGTCAAAAGCCAGCAACGTTTTCTTTGTCGTGAGGAGCTGCGTCTTCACCTTTGCAAGGTCATCGGGGTTCGTCGAGTTCACCGACATTCCCATGGCTTTCAAAGCAGGCAGTGCCATCCAGCGCTCGGTCGACAGCATTGTCGTCTTGCCGACGAGCTCCGGGGCGGGGTTCAGGAGATCATTCCAGGATGTTGGTGCCGTTGGCATCAAATCCGAACGGTAGCAGAGCCCCGTCGTTCCCCAGGCATAAGGTATGGAGTAGTTGTTGCCCATGTCGTAGCTCAGGGTGGTGGCCTCGGTGTAAAGATTTTTTTCGTTGGGAATCATGGACTTCTCCATGGGCTGCAGGAGACCCGCTTCGTTGAGGGCTTGGGCGTACTGGCCAGAAACAAAAGCAACATCAATACCGGAGTCGGCCCCTGTTGTGAGCTTGCCCATGATTTCTTCGTTGGTGGCGTGATTCACGATGGTGATCTTTATGCCCGTCGCCGCCTCGAAGTCTGCTGCCAGCCCTTCGGGGTAATAGCCCGCCCAGTTGCTGACGACCAGTGTCTGCTTCGTGACGTCGGCACTGGGGTCCAGAGCCGAAGATGTCGTTGCGCCGGCGCAAGACGTTAGCGCTGTTGTGGCGAAAGTCGCTACTACAAGAAGCGGAATTATTTTGGATCGCATAGTGCCTCCTAGTGATTGGGGGCAAAATGCCCACGATGATGATCGGTCGTATCTGTGTGTGGCTCAAGTATGTCGAGGCCCTAGTCATAAATCAACAACTTTATGTAACAATCTTGTTGAATTCGCAAATGATGGATCAAATATTTGCTAAATATGTTGACTTTCAATCTGGATTGATTAGTGTGAGAACCCAGGCGGAAATGCCATCCGGTCTTAGCCGCTATACCTTTTTGAAGAAAATAGTTCGTCCCGAAGAGAGGCTCCTCGTGAATTCAATGCCCACACCACCGCGTCAGCAGCTGTATATCGATGGTCAGTTCACCGATGGAACCTCGGGTTCATCCGTAGACGTCGTGAGCCCCGTCACGGGACAGGTTATTGGGACACTCCCGGTTCCCAGTTCAGCCGATCTTGATCGGGCTGTTAGCGCCGCTCGGGCCGCACAAGCAACGTGGCGCGGCGTAGGCGTGTGGCAACGCGCCGCAATCTGCCACCGAATCGGCGATGAACTCTTGAAACGAGCCGACGTGCTGGCTCGGCTGCAGACTCTTGAGCAGGGCAAGCCACTCGCCGAGTCTCTCTCTGACGTCAAGGAAGCTGCTCAGCTCTTCCACCTTCACGCTGAGGATGCCGTTCGTCTTCACGGCGAAACAATGCCCTCGAACGACACTCACAAGCGCATGTTCACGTTCTATCGCGCTGTCGGAACCTGGGCCATCATCACCCCGTGGAACTTTCCCCTGCTCATGCTCGCCGAATTTGTTGCTCCGGGGCTTGCCACCGGAAATGCCCACGTTGTCAAGCCACCAACCCACACGTCCCTTACCGTGCTGGCGGCCATGGAGGCATTTGACGCAGCTGGCCTGCCCAAGGGACTCATCAATATCCTTCCGGGCGAAGGCGACTTCGGCACCAAGCTCGTCACGCACGACGGTATCGACGCGATTGGTTTCATCGGATCCTCTGCGACGGGGGCGAAAATCAATGCCGTCTCCGGGCTGAAACGATCGATTATGGAGCTGTCGGGTAATGGGCCCGTCATCGTGCTCGAAGACGCTGATCTTGAAGCCGCGGCACGAGCTGCCGCCGAGGGTGCCTACTTCTGCGCCGGCCAGGTGTGTTGCGCCACCGAGCGTGTTCTCGTTCACGCCAATGTGCACGATGCCTTCATCGAGCAGTTGCTCAAGACCGTTCCGGGTGTCAATCTTGGAGATCCCTTCGACCCCTCGGTAAACCTCGGCCCCCTGAATAACGAGGGTGTGGCCCAAAAGATGGATCGTCATCTGGCCGACGCGCGAAGCCGCGGGTTTGATATTCTCGCCGGCGGCGGACGTCGCACAGGTTTCCCCACAGATTTGTACTACGAGTTCACCATCGTTGATGGCGTTTCCGAGGACAGCTTGCTCAGCGTGGAGGAGTCATTTGGCCCCGTTGTGCCCGTTATCACCGGGGCATCAGACGACGACCTTTTGCGCATTGCAAACGCCGACAGGTTGGGGCTGCAAGCCGCGGTCTTCACCAATAATCTCACCAAGGCCTTCCGTTTCATGGAGGAAATTGAGGCGGGGCAGGTTGTCGTCAACGACAGCAACGGCTTCTGGGACGTCAACATGCCCTTCGGCGGCGCTGGCGGCAAGAACACTGGTTGGGGTCGCATCGGCGGTAAGCACACATTGCTCGATATGAGTGATTTGCGCACCGGCATCATCCACCTCAACAACTAGGGCGAGAACTATGTCAGCGAGTGCGCCCACCGTTGGGCTTGAGGGTGCACGACCCGTTTCGTTATGGATTGATGCTGCACTGGCGCCGGAACCGCAAGATCCCCTCGTGGGCGACATTGAAACTGATTTGCTCATTGTGGGAGGTGGCTATACGGGGCTCTGGACCGCAATTTTGGCGAAGGAAGAGGACCCCGCTCGCAGGGTAGTCCTCCTGGAATCAGGAAAATGTGGTCATGCGGGGAGCGGTCGAAATGGGGGATTCTGCTCGCCGAGTCTGACGCACGGTCTGTCCAACGGTTTGAAGCGCTGGCCAAAAGAAATCGACACTCTCGTTCGGCTCGGTCTTGAGAATCTCCACGAGATTGAGCAGACACTCAAGCGTCACGGTGTCGAAGCAGACTTCCAGATGACTGGCAGAGTTGCCTTTGCGCGCACGGAGTGGGAGGCCGAGGGGCTCAAAAGCGCAGCCGTGACGAATACTGCGCATGGCGATGCTGCAACATTTATTCCGCGCGAAGAACTGTCGAACTGGACCACCTCACCGGCCTATGTGGCAGGAATGTATTCGCCAAACTATGGCCTCGTCGATCCCTACAAACTCGTGCTGAGTTTGAGGCGAATTTGTCTTGAGTTGGGCGTTCTCGTTTATGAATCGACGCCGGCAATATCGGTGGAAATGCATCAGCGAGAGTGTGTCACGGTCGTCACTCCCCGCGGCACCATCCGGGCTCAATTCGTCGCCTTGGCCACAAACTTCACGCGACCGCTTTTGAAACGGATGTCACTTCTCACGGTTCCGGTCTACGACTACGCCATCGTTACCGAGCCTCTTTCGGAAGAGCAATTTGCCAGCATTGGATGGCGAGGCGATGTGGGCCATACAGACTCGGGAAACCAGTTTCACTACTATCGCAAGACTCCTGATGGACGAATTCTCTGGGGTGGTTACGACGCCATTTATAACTTCGGATCCGCTCGCGACGAAGAGAAAACCCAGCGCCCAGAGACTTTTGAGAAGTTGGCGGCACAGTTTCGTGCGACCTATCCGCAGTTGGCCGACGTGACGTTCACGCACCAGTGGGGCGGTGTGATTGATTCCTCAACACGGTTCTGCATGACGACAGGCACCGCGGCTCGTGGCCGTGTGGCCTATGCCATTGGATTCACCGGTCTCGGGGTCAGCGCTTCCAGGTTCGGCGGCCGCGTCATGCTCGATTTGTTGTCGGGGAGGCAAACGGAAAGAACCCGCCTAGCTATGATTCGCCGGGGCGCATTTCCGTTTCCGCCGGAACCGATTCGCTTCCTTGGGGTGCAGCTGACGCGCTGGTCCATGGCACGTGAAGACGCCACGGGACGGCGCAACCTTTGGCTGCGCCTGATGGACTGGCTAGGTCTCGGTTTTGACTCTTAAACGTGGGCTGGACGCTAGTGTTGGAGGCATGACTTCCCCCGTTGATATGGACGATATTGACCGGCAGATCATTACCGCCCTCCAGTCAGACGGCCGCAAGTCCTTCACCCAGATTGCCGAAGATTTAGGAATTCCGGCGTCATCGGCTCGCTATCGGACCCGCCGACTCGAAGAGACGGGCATCCTTCAAATCGTGGGAATCGCTAACCCCCTGGCGATTGGTTTTGATCGTCTTGCCATGATTGGTATTCGGACAGCCCCGGGCAAAGCTCGTGTGGTATGCGAGGCACTTTCAGAGCTCCCGGAGACCAGCTATGTCATCATGACAACGGGGCAATTTGATGTGATGGCCGAGGTCGTGTGCCGGGACATCGAGCACTTCACCAATGTGGTCAACGACCATATGCAGGGTATCGACGGACTACTCTCGACCGAATCATTCTTCGTCTTGGAGGCCCACAAGCTGGCCTACGGCTGGGGTGTCGGTAACGTTCCAGGGCCGTCGGGAGTCTCCAGCACCTAACGAGAGCTTGACTACTTCAGAATTCCCAACTGATAGAGCAACTCGTACCGCACGGGGTTATCGGGCAGATAGAGGTTGAAGCCCTCCTCAACGAAGACAACCACGAGGTTGACGGCGACCGTGGCAACGAAGATCCAGATGATGATCCAGACAATGGTGCGGGCCGCCGGCGAGGTCGGGGCAATGGGAGTGAACTCTGTGCCAAATACGAGAATCACGCCGGCAAACACAAGCACGACAACGAAACTCACGAGAGCCCAGGTGTAGAGGTGCAGGCCAAAAACAGCCTCACCGTATCCGGGGTCTCCGGGCGCGATATGCAGCAGAATCTGGCGGGCTGACATGAAGGCGCCGAGCAGCGCTCCCACGATGGAGAATCCCAGGCCCGTCATAAAGCCGGAGGTTGAAAGTGTGCCTCGTAGGGACTGCACGAGAACGTAGACGGCGCCGAGGGAAGACAGCATCATGCCCATGCGCTGCGTGATGCACAGGGGGCAGGGCAACTCGTTCAGAGCGAACTGAAAGAAGAACATGGCACCCGAAAGGACACCAATGTAGGCGACGAGAAAAGCGACTTGGGCCCAGAACCCTAGTTTGCCCAGCAGCATGTTGCGTTGCTCTAGTGCCACAGGTTCCGGCATCAGAAACTCACGTTCAGGGCGTCGGTGACGTGGTGGGCGAACAACGCCGCGGTTGCGAGAAATGCCACGGAGTAGCTGAGCATAATTACCCAGCGCTTTCTCACGAAGATAATCACGAGCGCGGCAACCAGAATGAGCGCAAAAACGAGGGGGTCCATAAGATCACCCTATCTTCGTAGGAGAATGGAGGGGATGAATGAATTTCACAAACCCGCACTTTTTGCTGGCCATGAGTTCACTGCTTTTCGCGGCGGTGAAGATCCAGCAGAGGTGAGTTTCTTGGCGCACGAGAGCGCCCGGGCCTTGCTGGCGAGGGTTCGCGAGGCCCAGCAGCCCGAACTAGTCGATCGTGTTGTGACGTTTGCCGATGAAAATGGCATCGATGTTTTGGCCGAACTGTGGTCAACCTCGAGCCCGCACAGCCTGCCGGGGGCCTTGTGGCGCATGTATCTCATTCGCGACATGATTGTCACGAACGCTGAGAACATCAGCATTCTCTATGGGCGGGGGGTGGAAATATCCGTCACTCCCGACCCCCTCGTTGCCGGTGCCCCGGTTCCCGCCGGCCCGGAGGAGATGCGTGCGCTCGCCGACCGGATTTTGCGTGGAGCCTTCGAAGGTGACTTTGCGGATGCCCTGCATCGCTCGGCAGCGTTCTGCCGGGTCTTGGCGCACGGCTGTACCTCCATGGCCGATGACGCTGAGCTCATCAACCCTGAACGTGCGACAGCCCTCACGACGCAAGCCTTTCGCTTGAGCAAAACCGCCGCCGAGTTCAGTGTCTGCGCCCGTCTGCATCGTGATGGTTCGCTCGCCTAAACCCGTCGACAATTAAAGACCAATCCCTTTGGGCGAGGGCTCCGAACTAGTTACATGTCACAAGCATCCACAATCACCCGCAAGGGTGTTCTCGTTCTGCCGATCCTGGTCCTCGCTTTGTCGGGATGCACAGGTTCCACACCATCCCAGGTGCTGCCTTCCGGCAGTGCAACGGGCCAGGCGGCAGAGCACGGAACGACCCATGCGGCAGAACACGGCGCTGAACAGGCTTCGGGCGACGTCGTAACGCTCAGCCTCAAATTCATGCCCGACACGATCACAGTACCGGCAGGCACAACAGTGCGCTGGGTAAACGGCGAACGCATTTTGCATACTGTGACGACCGGGGCGTGGGGCGACGTCAATCAAAAGACGGGGCTTCGCGGATCGCAGACGCCCGACGGTCTTTTCGACCACCGCCTTCTACCGGAGGGCGAGGCGGGCAGCACGTTCGAGTTCACGTTCGCCACCCCCGGCACGTATCCGTACTACTGCGATATTCACAAGGCCATGAACGGCGTGGTCATCGTCGAGTAATCGACGCCATAAACCGAACCTTTGCACCTGGGAACTGCACATCACAATTAGGAGAAATAAAATGCGCAAAACAACAGCATTCGCTGGTCTTGGTCTCGCCGTAGCGCTCGCGCTTACCGGCTGTGCCGGAGCCGCAACAGCCACACCAGAAGCAACGACTTCCCCCTCGGTGCACGACCACGATACGGTCAACAGTGCCGGAGCCGGCCTTCGGGCAGCTCTTCAGGGCGTTCTCTACGACCACGTTTTCTTGGCCGGTGCCGCGATCCATCAGGCGCTTCAGGACGGCGGAGACCTCACGGCCCCTCGCACTGCTGCCGCTATCCAGACACTCGACGATAACTCGGTTGCCGTCGCTAAGTTAGTCGGCTCTGCTTACCCAGATGCAGAACAGCCCTTTTTGGATTCATGGCGATCGCACATTCCCCTCTTCGTCGAGTACACGCTCGGCAAGGTCGGAAATGACCAGGCCAAGGTTGCCGCTGCCGTAGCCGGTCTCGGCGATTATGCCGTTGCTTTCGGCCAATTGATTCACTCGGTTGTCCCCACGCTGCCGGCTGAAGCCGTTCAGGCAGAGCTTGAGATGCATGCGACAACCCTGCTCGCGGCAATTGATGCTGATATCGCCGGCGACCCCCTGTACTACTCGTTATTGCAGGCATCCGCTACACACATGCAAGCCACTGCGGCGGCTCTGGCCGGCGGCATAGCTGTAGACAAGAAAATCGCGCTATAACCCAGGCACCATAGAACAGGCCGGCGGAGAGCGGGGGAACTTGCTCCCCGCCGGTTTTCTTTGATGAGCAGAATCACGTAGGAGAGTTTCCATGAAGGTCATTGTGCTCGGTTTAGCTATCGCGACAGCCACAGCGTTCGGCGTCAACGCCGCCATACACTTCATGCTGGCGGGACCCTTTGATGCCAACCCGGGAAATCTCGTGTCGCAGGGTGACTTATTCAGGGTTCAGGCTGTCGGCAACGTCATTGCGGCGGCGTTGCTGGTTATTCGGCCCCGGCCGGTAACGGCGTGGATTGCCGCGGCCGTGGCAGCCGTTGGACTGGGGCTCGTCGTCTTCACGGTTTACGCGCCTCTGGACCTCCTTGCGATCGGCGGCCCGTTTCTCTATGAGCCGGCCTGGTACCCCGACAAGGTTGCGTCAGCAATTGCTCAACTCGTGGCAATCGTCGGTTCGCTGTTGCTGGTAATCACCACAGGACGGGTTCAATCAAATAGGCGGAGCGCAGGGCATCTGTCATGCTGAGGCTTGTGACAAGGGAAACAGACGTCGAGAATGACCTCGAAGAACTTTCACCAGCCCAGCTCCAACGTGATTTGATCGAGCGCATAGCCGACGGAGATCAAGGGGCTTTTTCGAACCTTTACGATCACATCGCCCCGCGAGTGCTTGGCTTGGTCACGAGGTTGTTACGAGATCACTCGCAGTCTGAAGAAGTAACCCAAGAGGTCTTTCTCGAGATCTGGCAGACTGCCCCACGCTTTGATCCCCACAAGGGGGCCGTTGCAACCTGGATCTTCACCATGGCTCATCGCCGGGCCGTAGATCGGGTGAGAGCGTCACAGGCGTCCCGCACGCGAGACACGAAAATCGGCATCCGGGATTATGATCCCGAATATGACAATGTGGCAGAATCCGTGGAGATTCGCATTGAGCATGAGAAAGTAGAAAAGGCTATGACGCGACTGACTGAGCTGCAACGTCAGGCCGTCACGCTCGCCTATTACGGTGGCTACAGTCACACCGAGGTGGCCACGATTCTAGACGTGCCGGTAGGCACAGTGAAGACCCGCTTGCGTGATGGAATGATTCGCCTTCGCGACGAAATGGGGGTGGCATCATGAGCTCCACTGACGACAACAGTATGAACAACATGGCCGGTGCCTTTGCACTTGACGCGCTCAGTGCAGAAGAAAGATCCGCCGTCGAAGCTCACCTCGGTGAGTCCGAGTCGATGCAAAAGGAGGTGGCAGAAATGAGAGAGACAGCGTCGCTCCTTGGTCGTGCCGTGACACCAGTCGAGCCCTCCGTGGCACTTAAATTGAACCTCATGACCCTCGTGGCATCGACGCCACAGTTGCCCGGGGCTTTAGCCTCCGTTAGCGCTTTGCCACGCGAAAAATCCTCTTCTCCGACGACGTCGGAACGCAAGGCTCAGTCCCGTTGGTTCCTCCGGCCGGTCACAATCTTTGCCGCGGCCGCGGCATCTGTCGCCCTCGTTATTGGTGGTGTTGCCGTCGCAAATACAATCATTGACGCCGACGCAAAGTTGGCACAGACCAATCAGCTCGTCGCTATCAACGCGTCCAACGATTTTCAGCAAGCGAGTGTTGATGTCAAGGGAGGCGGACACGCCAAACTTGTGTGGTCGGTGGAACTGGGAAGCTCCGCGCTGCTGATGGACGGCTTGGCGCTCCTTCCCTCAGACAAGACGTATCAGCTCTGGTACATCGACGCGGCGGGTGCTCGCTCTGCCGGAACGTTCGCCGCAGCGGGGAACGGATCTACGTGGAGAGTGCTCGATGGAACCTTGGCCAAGGGCGACACGGTAGGGGTGACCGTCGAACCGAGCGGGGGCTCAACGTCGCCGACCACGGACCCCATCATTATTGTCACAAGCACGTAGCGATGTTCGTTGTGAAGGTTCGCTCGACGAGTTCATGCGGAGCGCGTATCTTTTAGATTTGCCTGCGAGAGGTGGGACTCGACTGTGCGAATCGAGAGGATAAGTATGGCCGCAATCTGCCCGCGGGCTTTTAAATCTAAAGCCAACGATTCACTGTGAACTCTTCAGGTGTGCATCAGGGATGCCTTGGTAAACTATGAGAGCCGGACCGCAGTAACCCCGGGCTCCATTTTTTCGCCGCCATGAGCGGCCGTCCGCCGTGAGGCGTTCACTGCGGTTCGGCTTTTTGCGTCTGATTACCCGAAACGGCCGGAGATGTAGTCCTCGGTGGACTGCACGTGGGGGTTCTCGAAGATGGTCGTGGTGTCATCGAACTCGATGAGCTTGCCCGGTTCTCCGGTGCCGGAGATGTTGAAGAAGGCGGTGCGGTCGGAGACGCGGCTGGCCTGTTGCATGTTGTGCGTCACGATCACAATTGTGAACTCATTCTTTAATTCCCCAATGAGGTCTTCGATGGCCAGAGTCGAGATGGGGTCGAGTGCCGAACACGGCTCATCCATCAGCAGAACATCGGGCGAAACGGCAATCGCCCGGGCGATGCAGAGACGTTGCTGCTGTCCGCCGGAGAGTCCGGAACCGGGTTTGTCGAGCCGGTCCTTGACCTCGTTCCAGAGGTTGGCACCTTGGAGAGACTGTTCCACCAAGTTATCGGCATCCGATTTCGACATTTTGCGATTGTTGAGCTTGACGCCGGCAATGACGTTGTCACGAATCGACATGGTGGGAAAAGGGTTGGGGCGCTGAAAGACCATGCCTACTTGGCGGCGGACGACGACGGGGTCGATCCCAGGGCCGTAGAGATCCTGGCCATCAATGAGAACCTCGCCCTCGACGCGGGCGCCGGGGATGACTTCGTGCATGCGGTTGATGGTGCGAAGGAGGGTTGACTTGCCACAACCGCTGGGGCCGATGAACGCCGTGACGGTGCGGGGTTCGATTGTGAGGCTGACTCCTTCGACAGCGAGGAAGTTGCTGTAATACACGTTGAGGTCATTGATTTCGATGCGCTTAGACACGTCTTATCCTTCGGCAGTTTCGCTGGAAATGGAGGCGGGGGGACGATGGAGGGTAAGGGGCATTATCGGAGCCCCTTCGGGGAGAGGAAGTGTGAAATCAAGCGAGCCACGAGGTTGAGGGCCATGACGATGAGAATGAGCACGAGGGCACTGGTCCACGCTCGATCAAGATAGGCCTGAGTATCCATTCCTTGGTTCGCATACTCCGTGTACACAAAGACAGGAAGGGTCGCCATGCGGTCGCTGAAAAGGTCGTAATTCATGCTCGTGCTCATGCCCACAATGATGAGCAGGGGGGCCGTCTCACCAATGATGCGCGAGATCGAAAGCATCACACCCGTAACAATCCCGGCGATAGCAGTCGGTAAGACAACTTTGACAATGGTTAACCACTTTGGCACCCCGAGGGCAAATGCTGCTTCGCGTAGCTCGTTGGGAACGAGTTTGAGCATCTCTTCGGTCGAACGAACGACCACAGGAATCATTAAGACCGACAGTGCGACTGCGCCACCGATGCCAAAGCGAATGCCGGGGCCAAAGAAGATCGCGAACAGTGCGAACGCGAACAGCCCGGCAACAATCGACGGGATACCGGTCATGACGTCGACAAAGAACGTAATCGCCTGGGCGAGGCGGCCGCGGCCGTACTCCACGAGATAGATCGCGGAAAGTAGGCCGACCGGCACGGAGATGAGGGTAGCCGCGCCGGTGATTTCTAACGTTCCGATGAGCGCATGCAGCCCACCACCGCCTGCGCCGACAACGTTGCGCATGGAGGAGCCAAAGAAATCGATGTCAAAGCGCGGTAGGCCATTGACGACGGTTGTGAAGATGAGCGAAATCAGGGGCAGGAGTGTAACCAAGAAAGCTGTCGTAACGAGCCCCGTCATAAGGCGATCGGTTGCTTTGCGCCGCCCTTCAGAGATTCGCGAGAGCACGTAGATCAAGATGATGTCAAGAACGGCAGCAACGACAACAGCACCGATGATGTTGAAGTTGTGAGTCGCGCCACCGAGATCCAAAATAAAAAAAATACCGAAGGCAACAACAACGCTGAGCCCGAGTGTGGTCAGCTGTACTCGCTTCGTGAGCGGGCGATATCCGCTCGCCACAACGGGTCTGTTCATGGTCATGGTGGTCATTAGTTGGCCCCCGAGAATGCCTTGCGGCGGTTGATGGCGACACGGGCAATTGAGTTGACAATCAGCGTGATGATGAACAAGAGCAGACCGGTTCCGATCAAAACATTCACGCCGATGCCGCTGGCCTCCGGAAAGTTGAGAGCGATATTTGCGGCGATGGTTGTCGGGTTTTGCGATTGGAGTAAGGCAAACGAGATGATGACCGACGGCGAGAGCACCATGGCAACCGCCATTGTCTCACCCAGGGCGCGGCCGAGGCCGAGCATCGTGGCCGAAATGAGGCCGGGGCGCCCAAACGGCAGCACGGCCATCTGTATCATTTCCCAGCGCGTAGCGCCGAGGGCCAATGCGGCTTCCTCGTGCAGGCGCGGTGTTTGCAGAAAGACTTCGCGGGCGATCGCGGTGATGATGGGAAGGATCATGACGGCGAGCACGATAGCGACCGTGAGAACGGTTCGCCCCGTTCCAGAAACGGGGCCGGCGAAAAAGGGAATCCAACCGAGGTTGTCAACGAGCCAAACAAAGAACGGCTGGACGGCCGGAGCGAGGACGGTGATACCCCATAAGCCAAAGACGACCGAGGGAACAGCCGCTAGCAGGTCAATGATGTACCCGAGGCCTTGAGCGAGCTTACGCGGCGCTATATGGGAGATAAAGAGGGCAATGCCGATCGACAGGGGCAACGAAATGAGGAGTGCGAGTGCGGCTGCCCAGATCGTTCCAAAGACGAGGGGGCCAACCAGCCCCCAGAATCCTGATCCATCGGAGGAGATATCGGCAGGGTTTGCTAGGAAGGCGGGGAGGCTCTCGGCGACCAAAAAAATAGCGACAGCGGCAAGGACCACGAGGATCGCAACTCCAGCAACCAATGCCGAGGTTGAGAACACTTGGTCCCCCCGTCGTTTCGGAGAGCGAACCTGATTTGAGGCAGTCACAGCGTGAGTCACATGTCTTTCTTAGCGCACAGGGGGCTTACAAAGAAATACCCGGCTCGAAAGTGTCCAGAAAAGGACCTTCGAGCCGGGTACTAGTTTATTTACTTGATGGCGTTGACGATAGCCAATGCCTTTTCGGAAACAGCTGCCGCGAGGGGAGCCGATCCGGCGTTTGTAGCGGCGTCCATCTGTCCTGCATCGCTCAGGATGTAGTCAAAGTAGGCCTTGACCAGGGGAGCAGATGTTGCGTCCACGTACGAGTTGCAACCAATGAGGTAGCTGACCAACACGATGGGGTAGTGCGTGGGGTCGGTCGTGGTGCGGTTGATCTTGATCGCCATGTCGGTGGCATCGCGGCCCGCGACTGCAGGGCTGCCAGCAACAACGGCTGCGGCGGCTTCTGCAGTGTAACCAACGAACTTGTCGCCAACCTTGATCTTGGCTACGCCAAGCTTGCCAGCCTTTGATGCATCTGCGTAGCCGATGGTTCCGACTCCGTTTTTGACAGCGTCAACGACACCTGAAGTGCCCTTGGCGCCTTCACCGGTTGCAAAGGGGAAGGGGTCGGCGGGCTTGTCGATTGCCCAGTCAGCCTTTGCCGTCTGGAAGAGGTAGTCCGAGAAGTTCTTGGTCGTGCCCGAGTCATCCGAGCGGTGAACTGCTGTGATGGCGGTCGAAGGCATGGTGGCCTTGGGGTTCAGAGCAACAATTGCGGGGTCGTTCCAAACGGTGATGGCACCCGAGAAGATCTTGGCAAGAGTAGAAGCATCGAGGTTGAGCTCGGTTACGCCCGCGACGTTGAAGATAACAGCGATGGGGGAGATGTAAGCAGGAACCTCGAAGGGCAACGTACCGGCGGTGCAGGCAGCGAAGGGTGCAGCCAGCTCGTCCGTGCTGAGTGAGGAGTCAGTACCAGCGAATGCAGATCCGCCAGCGATGAACGTCTTGCGTCCCGCGCCGGAACCGGTGGGGTCGTAGTTGATCGTGACTTTAGGGTTGGCAATCTGGAAGGCAGCGGTCCAAGCTTTCTGAGCGCTGTCCTGGCTGGATGCGCCGGCGCCGACCAATGTACCGGTCAGGGTGGAGACGGATGCCACGGGTGCTGCTGCTTCGTTGCTGGCGCAAGATGACAGCGCGAGGGCTGCTACGGCTGCGGTTGCAACGATGGCCGAAATACGGCCGGTGCGTGTGATTTTCACTGTGAGGTGATTCCTTTCAGGAATGTAAGTACAACGCGAACCAGTGTTGGTGGCTCGTTGCAAATGTAGGCAGTGGAAGTAACGCCCCACTGGCCCCAAGGTAAACGCAAGGTTAACTCGACATGAATCGCAGGTTCTCCCTAAGGTGAACGGCAGGGGTTTCACACTAAAGCGTCGTGGGTTTCAATGGCGATGATGCCGGATGCCGGATGCGTCTTCGACAGGTGAATCACACTGAAAGAAGCGGTATCCAGAAGGCCTGCCTCCATGACAAAACTCCCCAATGGAGTGCCCGTTGCGAGAGCAATCTCACGAACGAGCTCAGGAATAACGGGTCCATGGCTGCAGATCACGACGGTTTTCTTCGATCGCACACGCTTGCCAATGAGGCTGCGCACGTCCTCGCTGTCATCGTGGAAGGCGTGCTGGCTGATGGCCTCGACGAGCTTGACGTCGCGCCCCAACGCTTGGGCAAGGGGCGTCATTGTCTGCTGGCACCGTAAACTCGTGCTGGCGATCAGGCGGCGGGGGTGCCAGCTGCTCAACGCCTTGACGAGGGAGGTTGCTTGACGAGAACCACGGCGACTCAAAGGACGGTCGACATCAGCGCCTTTGAATGTTGTGGGTTCCACAGCCTTGGCGTGACGCAGAACAATGAGGGCAAACGTCTCCGTGATTTGTTGTTTCAGGAGAGCTGCGAAATTATCCAAAATAATGCGGTCCGGGTCGTAACTGAGCTCTTTGCGTGCCCTCTCCACGGGCATCCACTCCAGGGCGGCGACCTCGTCGTTGGGAATGAAGGTTGACGCGTGAATCGCGTTCTCAGTGACCTCGGCCGCCCAGTAATGCACGATCTTGTTGCGGCCGCTGGGGAGGACGTACTCCGTGACGCCCAGCGGTACGCCCAAGGCGACCGTCAGACCGGTTTCCTCGGCAATTTCTCGAACCGCTGTTTCGGGCAACATTTCGCCGGGGTCAACTTTGCCCTTGGGCAGAGAAATGTCGCGCCGGCCCGAGCGATGGATGAGCAGCACCTGCACGGTGCCCCCAATGTTTCGCCAACAAACTGCTCCAGCGGCGTAGACCGCCGTCTCAACGGTCAGGCTCATCGTTTTACTCCGGTGCGGCGGCGTTGGGAAATCTCTTTCATCACGGTGTCTTGGAGGTCTGTGAGGGGAAGCCCATCAGGTCCCGTGGCGTGCCGAACCCATGACCCATCTGGGTCCATCCACCAGGATGCTGTCTGCGCGTCCATCGCCAACGTGAAGAAATTATCAATCTCGGCGACGTGGTCTGGCACGGCGAGACGAACGAGCACTTCCACTCGGCGATCGAGGTTGCGGTGCATCATGTCGGCACTGCCGATAAAGACCTCGGGCTCACCGTTGTTGGCAAACATGAACACCCGCGAATGCTCAAGGTAACGCCCAAGAATCGAGCGAACACGGATCGTTTCGCTGAGCCCCGGCACACCGGCTTTCAGGGCGCAGATGCCCCGAACCCAAATATCAATCGGCACACCCGCCTGGCTCGCTCGATACAAGGCATCGATGATTACTTCATCCACTATGGAGTTGATCTTGATTTTGATTCCCGAGGGTAACCCCGCAATTGCGTTGGCGGTTTCTGTGGCAATGTGTTTGAGGAGGCCCTTGCGAAGGTGGAGGGGTGCCACCAGAAGGCGCTTGAACTTCTTCTCGATCGCGTAGCCCGAGAGCTCGTTGAAGAGACGCGTCAGGTCACGGCCCACCAAAGGATCGGCGGTCAGTAGCCCAAAGTCTTCGTACAACCGGCTCGTCTTCGGGTTGTAGTTGCCCGTTCCCACGTGAGAGTAGCTGCGGAGAATGCCATTCTCTTGACGAATAACCAGCGCCAGTTTGCAGTGGGTTTTCAAACCCACGAGTCCATAGACGACGTGGACGCCGGCTTTTTCCAGTTTTCGTGCCCAGCTGATGTTGGCCTGCTCGTCAAAGCGCGCCTTCAGCTCGACGAGGGCAAGAACCTGTTTGCCGGCCTCAGCCGCGTTGATGAGGGCCTGAACAATGGGACTGTCGCCCGAGGTGCGGTAGAGGGTCTGCTTGATCGCCAAGACGTTGGGGTCGGCCGCGGCCTGCTCGAGAAAAGCTTGCACGCTTGTGGAGAATGACTCATACGGGTGGTGCAACAGAACATCTCCGCGTCGAATGGACGCAAAAATGGAGGATTGCTCACCGGTTTCACTGGGCAGCAGTTCGGCAGCCGTCGTCGGAACGTGGGCTGAGTAGTGCAGGTCGGGGCGTTTGAGGCCAGAAAGCCCAAATAGGCCGCCAAGGTTCAATGGTTCAGGCAGGCGGTAAACCTCTTGGTCGGTGATGTCGAGTTCGCGCACCAACAGATCGAGGGTCACAGAATCCATGGCCTGGCTGATTTCCAAACGGATGGGCGGCCCGAACCGCCTCCGCAGAAGCCCTTTTTCCAACACTTGGATGAGGTTTTCGGTCTCATCCTCATCGATCTGTACGTCCTCGTTGCGGGTGACCCGAAACGCGTGATGTTCGATGATTTCCATTCCAGGAAAAAGATGACCGAGGTGATTGGAAATGAGGTCCTCGAGCGCAATAAAGCGAACGTCGGACAGTTCTTCGCGCTTATCAATCCGCAGGAACCGCGGCAACATGGGCGGAACCTTCAAGCGAGCAAATTCCTCCGTGCCCGTTTTTGTGTTTCGCACTCGAATCGCGAGGTTCAACGACAACCCTGAAATGTAGGGGAACGGATGCGCCGGATCCACGGCGAGCGGCATTAGGACCGGGAAAATCTGGTCGGTGAAGTACTCCTCCAAGATGTCCTGGTCGGCTGCATCGAGGCTATCCCACGTGACGACATGGATCCCGGCCGCTGACAATTCTGGGCGCACCACATCTTTGTAGACCGCGGCGTGGCGAGCCTGTAGCTCATGGGCTTTGGCGGAAATAGACGCCAGAACGTCGCTCGGGGCCGTTCCGATGTTGGTGGGGACGGCGAGCCCGGTCACGATGCGACGTTTGAGACCAGCGACGCGAACCATGAAGAACTCGTCGAGATTGGCGGCAAAAATTGCGAGAAAGTTTGCTCGTTCTAGAACGGGAATGGCGGTATCTTCGGCCATCTCCAGAACGCGCTGGTTGAAAGCGAGCCAGCTCAATTCACGATCAAGAAATCGATCATGGGGCAAATCGGCAACCTCGGCAAGGGGTGATTCGTCGAAATCGTCGTCGAAATCGTCGCCGACTTCGGGAGTCGCGCCCAATGCGCCGCTGGCTGAAAGTACATCCATAAGGAATATCTTGTCAGGTTAGTCAAACGTCAGACGTCCCGAAGGTGTCCAACAACTTAACGACGCCTATGCAGACAGCGGGGCCTTGCGCGCGTCATCCGCGACATTGAAGCGATACCCAACGTTGCGAACAGTGCCGATGAGCTGTTCCATCTCGCCCAACTTGGCGCGTAGTCGTCGCACGTGCACGTCCACCGTTCGGGTGCCGCCGAAGTAGTCGTAGCCCCACACTTCGCTGAGCAGTTGTTCGCGGGTGAACACGCGAGAGGGGTGTGTGGAGAGAAAGCGGAGGAGTTCAAACTCTTTGTACGTCAGGTCCAAAGGTTTGTCGTGAACCTTGACCGAGTAGCTCGCCTCATCGATGACAACCCCCGAGGCCAAGACGCGTGAATCACTGTGAGACGCGCTGTTTGCACGGCCCAAGGCCAAGCGAATGCGAGCATCCACCTCTGCGGGCCCCGCCGTTTCAAGGATCACATCGGTCACACCCCAATCGGGGCTCACCGCGGCAAGGCCGCCCTCGGTTATGACGAGAAGGAGAGGAGCGCTCAGGCCGGTCGCTTGCAGAATCTTGCACAGGCTCTTGGCGCTGACGAGGTCTGTTCGCGCATCCACAATAATCACATCGCTGTTGGGGGCATTCACCAGCTCTGCCGGCTGAGCGGGAATTGTCTTAACCGAGTGCGAAAGCAACTCAAGGGAAGGAAGCACATCGCTTTCGGGGCGCGTGGCCAAGATAAGGATGGTCGCCATGTTTCCTCCGCGTCTCTTGCAGTTTCATTCTAACCCACGAGAATCCAGCGTCTTTTCCGTGCAACGGGGGGTGAATTTCCCGGCGGATGACCGGATCTCCTGGCCGAATGATTAGAATAAAACCATGCTGCTTGCACTGGAACTCTTCTTCATTGGACTCCTCGCTTTGGCGAGCCTTTCCATCGCTTGGGTTGCTGGCATCGTCGTCTTCAAACTCTTCCGGGGCCAGCGCTAATCGCATCCGCCCCGTTCACCGAGAACCCTTCTGCTTCTGAGAGCGTGCCTCGCTCCTTGGGGTCTCCCGTGCGATCACCCCTGCTGGGTTTGCCGGCATCCGTTGAATCAATCGGGCTTGGGGTCGCTGCTTCTTATGGCAATCCCTTCACTGAGCAACGTGATCTCCTTTCAGGAAGCGCTGTGGTCGATCTCTCGCATCGCGGCGTCGTTACTGTTACCGGCCCCGATCGTCTTTCGTGGCTGGATTCGCTGCTGAGTCAGGATTTGCGCTCGCTGAAGCCCGGGGACAGTACTGAGGCGTTGCTCCTCGATCCTCAGGGCCACATCGAACATGCCATGCGCATCATGGATGACGGTGTAACCACGTGGCTACTGGTTGACGAAGACCGCTCTGTGTCGCTTGTGAAGTGGCTGGACCGCATGCGTTTCATGAAGCAAGTCGAGGTCGCCGATGCTTCTGATGCTGTTGCGACGTTCGGGTGTTTCGATAGCGGCTCGGCATTTTCCGCGCTCGGTGCAGTCGCCCTTTCTCCCCAGGGAGCCGCTCTCGTGTGGGCCGATCCGTGGAATCACGTGTCTGCCGGCGGTTGGCAATATGCCGATGCCGCTGAGCATCCTGCCGGTGAATGGAACTATCGCGAGGTGCTGGTGGCGCGCGAGCGTATGCCCGAACTCGTGCTGTCCATGAAGGGGGCAGAGACTGCTCCCGCGGGCCTCATTGCCCTCGACGCACTTCGTATTGCTGCGTGGAGACCGCGTATCGTGACGGAGGGTGACGCGACAGCGTTACCTCACGAAACTGACTGGCTACGCTCGGCGGTGCACTTAAACAAGGGCTGTTACCGCGGCCAAGAAACTGTGGCCAAAGTGCATAACCTTGGCCACCCCCCTCGGCGTCTCGTTTTTCTGACGCTGGATGGTTCCGACGCTGTTCTGCCAGAAGCGGGAACTCCCGTCTTCTTCGGCGAAACGGAAGTCGGGCGCATCACCTCCTCGGGCCGCCATTTTGAGGAGGGGGCCGTTGCGCTCGCCATCATCAAACGCTCGGTGGCCCCGGATGCTGAACTCGTGGTGAATGTCGACGCCGTCGAAATCGCCGCCGCTCAGATTGTCATCGTGCCGACGGATGCCGGTCGTGTCGCCAATGTGCCGCGCATGCCGCGTCTGGGCAAGGTCACCCGCCCAATCGCGTAGCTCACCCGCCCAATCGCGTAGCTCACCCGCCCAGTCGTGATTTATTGAACGGCCGACGATCTTCAAGCGAGGGGAGCGACGGCTGCCCAGTCCACGGTGAGCTCGCCCAAACGCCACCGGGTTCGACCGGCACGAATCGGCCAGCCGGCGTCACGTAGGGCGCTGACCGTAGCGATCCAGCGTTGCGTTGCTCCGAAGTCGCGCAGCGGTGCATTTACGCGCCACGCCCGATCTAAATCGGTGAGAAAACGATGAATGTTTTCTCCCTCGACGTTGCGGTGAATGAGAGCCTTCGGCAAACGTTCTGCCACGATCGACGGAAGTTCCAGCTCGTCGAGACGGAGCGAAATCGAGAGTGTTTGAGGTCCTCCCGGCACGGCCGGGTGACCTGATTTCTGAATCCCGGGCGGAGTGACCGCAATCCAGCTGGCGATGCGCCCGATTTCATCGCACGTCCCATCCACGAGTACGCCCCCAGGTTGCAATCGCGTCAGCATGCGTTCCCACGCGGGCGCCACTTCGCCTTCGTCATACTGGCGCAACACGTTAAACGCCCGAATGATGACGGCTCGGCGATTGCGGGGGAGCGGCACTTCAAATCCGCCGCGTTCAAAACTGACATTCTGCATGTCCGCGACATCACGCGCGACCCTAGCGGTACCGCGGAAAGGGAGCGGCGGGGGAGTTCCCTCAAGCACCCGTGCCTCTGCGAGTGCCCGAGCCTCCTCAAGTTCCCTCCGGGCAAGAGCTACGCGCTCAGGATGGATCTCCAAGCCGATCAGCTGCACGTCCGGCCGAGCCTTGCGCAGGCGCTGCATGAGTTCTAGGGGTGTAACGGCGCTCGCGCCATAACCTAAGTCGACAACGAGGGGATCATCTGTCGTCCTGAGTTCGGGCCACGTCTGGAGCCAACGGTCGACGCGGCGTAAACGGTTGGGATTCGTGGTCCCCCGCGTAATCGTTCCTTCGGCCATGATTCCTAGTCAACCACCTTCGGTAAACTGGATGTATGACGACGCACACCCTCATCCTTCTTCGCCACGGTAACAGCGAGTGGAACCAAAAGAATCTTTTTACCGGATGGGTGGATGTCCGGCTCACCGAACAAGGCGTCGCAGAAGCGAAGCGTGCCGGCGATTTATTGGTTGCGGCTAATCTCCTTCCCGACGTGCTTTACACCTCAGTCCTGACCCGTGCCATCCAGACGGCGAACTTGGCTCTGGATGTTGCCGACCGCGCCTGGATCCCTGTCAAACGAAGCTGGCGCTTGAATGAGCGCCACTACGGTGCGCTTCAGGGCAAGGACAAGGCGCAAACCCTCGCCGAGTATGGCGCCGAGCAGTTCCAACTGTGGCGTCGGTCATTCGACGTACCACCACCTCCCCTGAGTGACAACAGTGAATTTTCGCAGGTACATGATCCGCGCTATGTCGGGATTGACGGCGCGCTCCCCAACACAGAGTGCCTCAAAGATGTCATCGACCGCATGCTGCCCTACTGGGAGTCCGACATTAAAGTTGATCTTGCCGCAGGCAAGACCGTTCTCGTTACGGCCCACGGCAACTCGTTGCGCGCGATGGTCAAGCACCTAGAGGGAATCTCTGATGACGCCATTGCCGAGCTCAATATTCCAACGGGAATCCCACTCGTCTACACGCTAGACGACAATTTCCTGCCCATCGGTGCGGGAGAGTATCTTGACCCCGAGGCCGCTGCAGCGGGTGCCGCCGCTGTCGCCGCTCAGGGCGCTCAGAAGTAGAAAGTCGCCCACGCAGAAAAGCGCTATTCGGCAGATTTCTTGGTGGCTGAAATGTCGGGTGCCCACTCGCCGGTCGAGAGGTATTTGACCTTGCGCGCAATTGAGACGGCGTGGTCGGCAAAACGTTCGTGATACCGCGAAGCGAGGGTAGCGTCCACGGTGTCGCCGATTGATCCTGACCATTTTTCACTCAGTACCTTGTCGAAGACGCTCACGTGAAGTTCATCGATTTTGTCGTCGATGTCGCGAATTTCTTCGGCAAAAGTGAGATTTTGCGTGCGGAGAAGCTCAACGAGCTTGCCGACGATTTCGACGTCGAGTTCCCCCATTTTGCGGAACGTGCCACGGAGGCCCTTAGCGACGACGCGTTCAGGGAAACGGTACCGAGCGAGTTGCGCGATGTGCTCGGCCATGTCACCCATGCGCTCGAGGGAAGCGCTCATGCGAAGCGCGCTCACTACGATCCTGAGGTCGCGAGCCACAGGCTGCTGACGGGCAAGAATCTGAATGGCAAGTTCATCAAGACTGAGCGCGAGTTCGTCAATGCGAGCGTCTTCTTCAATAACTTGTTCTGCCAACTCGACGTTGACGTCACCGAATGCCGTCGTGGCATTCTTCATTGAAGCGGCGACAAGTTCAGCAATCTCCACTAGTCGCTCTTGAACTTCATGAAGTTCCTGTTGAAATACATCGCGCATGAATATCCTCCCGGCACATCGTGGTAGCCGTCTCAGTTAGCCCCGAAAAGGTATCCCAGACATGTCTAACAGGTTAACGCAAACTCAGACTCTGGTTAACACTTGAGCACTCTTGTCGCCGCCACGCTATCGCGCCCCCTCCGACACCGCCGCGAGGCGCTCCGGTGGATTAGCCTGAACACGACATGAATACTGAGTACCTTCTCCTCATCGCGATCGGCGTCGGGGCAATCGCTGGCGCGGCAATTTCGAGCTTGGTCTTTGCCGCCGCGCGTCAACAGCAAACAGCCGCCAAACTTTCCTCTTGGGAAGTGCCCCAAGGGGTGACCTCGCTCATGGAACTCTTGGAGGTGCCCGCGATCATCGTTGATCCGTCGCACAATGTCATGACGGCTTCACCACTCGGGTATTCCCTGGGTTTCATCTCGCAAGGACGCCTCGTTACACCGGAACTTGTCCAAATGGTCGATAATCTTCGAGACCGGTCAGATTCCCTCACCGGCGAATTTGAGGTTGCCCGAGGCCCCTTCGGGGATGCGTCGCTCAGTATCTTTGCGAGGGCATCACACTATGGCATTCGGTTCACCCTTCTCCTCATCAGCGATAAGACGGAGTTTCGTCGGTTAGATGAGGTTCGCCGAGATTTCGTCGCCAATATCAGCCACGAGCTTAAGACGCCGATTGGCGCCGTTGGGCTGCTCGCCGAGGCAATAGAACAGGCAGCCGATGATCCTAAAATGGTCAAACATTTTGCCGATCGACTCCAGACGGAGGGCCGGCGCTTGGCGGGAATCACCCGGGAAATCATTGAACTCTCCCGACTGCAAGCTGAAGGCGCTCTCACCTCTTTCGAAAAGGTGAGCATTGACGACATTATTTCTCAGGCCGTCGATCGCAATCGCGTTGTTGCCACGACGAAGAACGTCGATGTCACGGTGGGTGGTGAGTCGAGGACCTTTGTTTACGGTGATGCCGGATCTCTCATTGTCGCTGTAGACAACCTCATTTCGAATGCCCTGCAATATTCCCCCAATAACTCCCGCATCGGAATTGGTGTCACTCGGCAACGTGACTGCATCGACATTGCCGTCACGGATCAAGGGATAGGAATGACGCCGGATGAGGCGGCGCGCGTTTTTGAGCGCTTCTATCGCACCGATCAGGCACGGTCGCGCACGACCGGGGGAACGGGACTCGGACTCAGTATTGTGAAGCACACCATCCAGAATCATGGTGGCGAAGTTCGCGTGTGGTCTCGCCCCGATAACGGTTCAACTTTTACTATCCGATTGCCCGAAGCTACCGAATACCCCCACGGAGAGACTCCATGACCCGCATCCTTCTCGTCGAAGATGAAATAGCCCTCAGCGAACCACTGGCATTCTTGCTGGGGCGTGAAGGCTTCGAAGTGACTGTAGCGGAGACCGGACCTGAGGCAATCGAGATGTTCGCGCTCGCAAACCCCGACCTGATTCTGCTGGACCTCATGCTTCCGGGCATTCCGGGAACCGAGGTGTGCCGCCAGATTCGTAACATTTCGAATGTTCCGATCATCATGTTGACGGCGAAGGACTCAGAGGTCGACGTTGTTGTGGGTCTTGAGCTTGGGGCTGACGACTACGTCACGAAGCCATATTCCACGCGGGAACTCTTGGCCCGGGTGCGTGCGGTCATGCGTCGCCGTATAGAAGAAGGCTCGCCGATCTCAGATGACGTGCTGTCGTCAGGGCATATCTCCCTGGATATCGACCGCCACACTCTGCACGTCAGCGGGAAGCTGACGCCCATGCCATTAAAGGAATTCGAGCTGCTGGAGTACCTCATGCGAAATGAGGGACGCGTTCTTACCCGCGGCCAATTAATTGACCGCGTCTGGGGTAGTGACTATTTCGGGGATACCAAGACGCTGGATGTGCACATCAAGCGCATCCGCTCCCGTATCGAAGCTGATTCCAAAGAACCCGTCATGCTAATGACCGTTCGTGGTTTGGGCTATCGCTTCGACGCTCCACACAGTTAGCATCCCCGCGAAGTCTCGCCGCGAGGGCTGAAAAAGTTACTTTGTGCCGAGGTGCAGAACGGTGGAGGGCTCGAGCCCGCTATATTCGGGTTGACCCGTCGTGAGCACGGGCACGAGGGTAGTCTTGCCGTCGGAGTTTCCATACTGGAAGTACACCTTGAGAAGCGACCCGGGTTGCGTGTCAATACCTTCGAAGACAATCTTGTTCTCGGTGGCGGCACCCCACGAGGTGGGGGTTTGCGAGCTGGGAATTCTCAGTTTCCCGTCTACCATTGCCCCCTTGGACAGGAACTGGATGTTCAAGTTCACGTCACTGCCGGAGGTGTTGATGGCGGACATGAGCAAGCTGGCGGCCTGGCCGTCATTACTGATCAAAATGAGGTTGCGAAGTTTGATATCGCCCACGTTGACGCCAATGCCATCGCTGGCATCGTACTGATGGGTCGTTGCCTGGGGCTGGATGAGGTTGCAACCGCTGGCACCAAGGGCGAGCCCAATGGCCAAGATGGCAGAGATGGCGATACGAACCTTCACGACGAAAGCCTCCAAGTGGGCGGTCTGTGCGGCCTCATTTAAGGCCGAAAATCACAGCAAATACAGCTCAACTCTAGCCTAAAAACCATGCGCGGCTCGGCTTCATCACCCCGCTGAGCGGGAAGATATTATGAAATGGATTTAGTGTAGTACACAGTGTTTTGCTGGAAAAGCCCCGAAACCAGAGGCTATTTGGCGTGGTAAACTGGACTATCTTCGAAGGAGAAACACGCATGCAGTTCATCGTCGGTGAAACCGTCGTCTACCCGCACCATGGTGCGGCAAAAATTACAGAGGTTAAGACCCGTGTAGTTAAGGGCGAAGACAAGCTCTACCTCAAGCTTCACGTTACGCAAGGCGACCTCACAATTGAGGTTCCTGCCGAGAACGTAGACCTTGTTGGCGTTCGAGACGTCATTGGCAAAGAGGGCCTCGAGGAGGTCTTTGACGTGCTTCGGGCACCCTTCACGGAGGAGCCCACCAACTGGTCGCGTCGCTACAAGGCCAACTTGGAAAAGCTTGCCTCGGGCGATGTCATCAAAGTTTCCGAAGTGGTTCGTGACCTGTGGCGTCGTGACCAAGATCGTGGACTCTCCGCTGGGGAGAAGCGAATGCTTGCCAAAGCGCGTCAGATTCTGATTTCAGAACTTGCGTTGGCCGAGAAGACCGACGAAGAGTCGGCATCCCTCGTTCTCGATGGCGTTCTGGCGTCGTAGGCGTAACGCTTTCATTCTTTAGCCCGTTCTCGGAGCGAACATGAATCAGCACGCATGAGTCCTTCGTTCACGCCGCGCGTCGGCGTGATTGTGGTGGCCGCCGGGAGTGGCGCGCGTCTTGCCATGACAGAACCCAAGGCTTTCGTTGAGCTGTTAGGGGAGACGCTGCTCGAGCGGGCGCTACATTCTGTTTTTGGAATGTTGGAGCCGGCTCAGGTCGTCATCGTTGCCCCGCCAACGCATCTCGAGCAGGCTCGCGTCATCGGCGAGCGCGCCGCAGGTGTGATTCCCGGAATCATGTCGGTGGTTGCCGGTGGGGAGACTCGGCATGCCTCGGTCGAGGCCGGCCTTGCGTGCCTCAACCCTGGCATCTCTGTTGTGCTCGTGCACGATTCGGCCCGAGCACTGACTCCGGCTTCCGCCTTCGACGCCGTTGTGGCAGCCGTGGACTCTACGGGCGAGGGCATCGTGCCGGCTCTTTCGGTAGTAGATAGCATCAAGAGAATTGGTTCCGGAGGCGAGATTCTGGGCGTTGTCGATCGCCGTGACTTGGCGGCGGCCCAGACGCCTCAGGGTTTCCCGCGGGCAGATCTTGTGGGCGCCTACGAGCGTGCCGAACATGCGGACTACACGGACGACGCTGCCGTCTTCTCGGCCGCGGGCCACCGAGTCCACGTCATTGAAGGTCATGCCCTCTCTTTCAAGATCACGACCTCGTGGGACCTCAACCGGGCGCGCCATCTTCTGAGCGACCGTTTCGACGGCGCTACGGTGGCCGCAGTCCCAGCCGCAGCCGCAGTCCCCATGGCAGCCCCCGCTGCAGTGTCTCGCGTGGGAATAGGGGTCGACGTGCACGCTTTTGGCCAAGGGGGGAACCTGTGGCTGGCCGGGTTGACGTGGCCCGGTGAAAAACAACTCTCGGGACACAGCGATGGTGATGCCGTGGCGCACGCCTTGTGCGATGCCCTTCTTTCGGCAACGAGCCTCGGTGACATGGGCGCCGTCTTTGGAACATCACGGCCAGAATTTGCCAATGCGAGCGGTGAGGTTTTTGTGCGCGAAACAATTCGGCTTCTTTCCGTAGCCGGCTTTGAGCCCGTTCATGCCAGCGTGCAAATCATTGGCAATCGCCCCACCTTTTCCCCTCGCCGCCTCGAAGCGGAAGCGCTCCTTGCACGATGGGTCGGGGCCCCCGTCAGCCTTTCTGCCACGACAACCGACGGGCTCGGATTCACCGGCCGCGGTGAGGGAATTGCCGCCCTGGCAACCGCCCTCGTTCGCCTCCGCCAGTAGGCTATGTCGGGTGAGCATCCGCCTATTTGATTCGAAAGAAGGAGCCCTTCGGGCTTTCGTTCCGCTCGAACCCAATCGCGTCTCTGTGTACGTGTGCGGCCCCACTGTTCAGTCCAGTCCTCATGTCGGACATTTGCGAAGCGCCTTGGTTTACGACCTCCTTCGTCGCTGGCTGACCCACGAGGGGTATGACGTCACGTTGGTGAGAAATGTGACCGACATTGATGACAAGGTCCTGGACAACGCGGCAGCGGCGGGCATCGAAAAATGGTGGGCGCTGGCCTATCGCATGGAACTCGAGTTTTCGCAGGCCTATGCGGCGTTGGGCATCCTTCCGCCGACCTACGAACCTCGGGCTACCGCGAGCATTCCCGAGATGATTGCGCTCATCGAGCGCCTCATCGACCGCGGTCACGCGTACGTTGCTGCCGATGACTCGGGCGATGTTTACTTCGACACGCGCCGTTGGCCTTCCTACGGTTCTCTGACCCATCAGAATCCTGATGACATGGATGCCGCGGCCGACGCGGACCTTCGCGGCAAGAACGACGCGCGCGACTTCGCCCTCTGGAAGGGCCACAAGGTAGGCGAGCCCGATTCGGCAAATTGGACAACGCCGTGGGGCGGCGGCCGCCCCGGCTGGCACATCGAGTGTTCGGCGATGGCCACCAAGTACCTTGGCTCATCCTTTGATATTCATGGCGGCGGGCTCGATCTGCGCTTCCCCCACCACGAGAATGAACTGGCTCAGTCCGAGGCAGCCGGCGACGGTTTCGCTCAGTACTGGCTGCACAACGGACTCGTCTCGATTGGCGGTCAGAAGATGAGCAAGTCGCTCGGAAATTCAGTTTTTGCCGCCGACTTGTTGGCCGCATCCGATGCCATTGTGCTTCGTTATTTGCTCGGATCGGCACACTATCGTTCGACTCTAGAGTTGCACGAAACCGCTATTGCCGAGGCGCAGGCCGCCTTTGACCGAATCACGGGTTTTCTAGCCCGGGTCAACAGATCTGCCGCCGCCGATGTTGTTGCCGGGCAGGTTCCGGAAGCGTTTCGAGAGGCCATGAATGATGACCTCAATATTCCTCAGGGTATTGCCGTGATCTTCGACGAGGTACGCTCAGGGAACACGATGCTAGATGATGGCATGATTGCTAAGGCGGTTTCCATCGCCGAACGCATTGTTGCGATGCTCGATGTTCTGGGATTGAACCCGGGAGCACCCGAGTGGAACAACACCGGCACACAGCCCAGCGCCGTAGCCCTCGAGCTCCTCCTGGAGCAACTACTTCTCAACCGCCAAGAAGCGCGTGACACACGTGATTTCGCGGCGGCCGACAAAATCCGCGACAATCTCGCCGCGGCAGGAATCACGATAGAAGACACCCCCACGGGTGCACATTGGAGTCTTCATGGCCGGTAAGCCAGGACGAGCCGGAGCGGTTCGCAAGCAGGGTAAGAATAAAGCAGTTGGTTCCGGCGGACAGGGCCGTCAGGCGCTTGAGGGCAAGGGCCCTACGCCGAAGGCAACGCAGCGCGACTGGCACCCCGCCGGCAAGCGCAAGATTCACATGGACAAGTTGGCGGCCACCCGGAAGCTTCGCGGCCCGGGTTCTCCGGCTTCGGCTGATGGTGCCGTGCGCAAGCCGCAGGTTCGCCGCCCCAAGCAGGTCGACGAGGCAGAAATCGTGACGGGGCGCAACTCCGTTCTCGAGGCACTCCGCGCGGAGATTCCCGCCACAGCCTTGTACATCTCGAACCGCATCGAAATGGATGACCGGGTCAAGGAAGTCCTCAACATTGCCACCAAACGCGGCCTCCCCATCATGGAGGTTATGCGCCCCGAGCTTGACCGCCTCGCCGGTCACGACTCGGTGCATCAGGGCCTGGCCCTGAAGGTGCCGCCGTACGAGTACGCACACCCCACCGAACTTCTGGATGAGGTCATTGCCTCGGGCCAGAACCCTCTCTTTGTGGCGCTCGATGGCATCACGGATCCCCGCAACTTGGGAGCAATCATCCGTTCCACCGCAGCTTTTGGCGGGCATGGAATCATCGTGCCTCAGCGACGTTCGGTAGGTCTCACCGCTTCCGCGTGGAAAACCTCGGCCGGTGCGGCGGCTCGTTGCCCCGTGGCAATGGCCTCCAATCTGACGGCCGCGATCAAGGCATTCAAGGAACGTGGCGTGTTTGTTATTGGCCTCGACGGCGATGGCGACGTAGATCTTCCGGGCCTCGAACTCGCCGAGCGGCCATTGTTGATTGTCGTGGGCAGCGAAGGCAAGGGACTGTCGCGTCTCGTCACGGAGACGTGCGACGCCATCGTTTCAATCCCTATCTCGGCCAGCACAGAGTCCTTGAATGCAGGAATCGCAGCGAGCGTCACGCTCTATGAGGTTTCCCGCTTGCGCTCAGCCGCTGTCTAGCTAACTTCCAGACTTCGCCCCTAGGCTAGAAGATGCGCCGGCGGCTTCATGCCGGTGACACCCCAGACCCCCCTTGGAGTAAACCCGCATGACCATTGGTTCGCCAGGATCACGGCCCACCCGAAATGAGCGTCGCGAAGACGCCCGTTCGAAGGCAAAACAGCATCGCGAAGCGCAAGCTAAGAAAGACAAGCGCAATCGTTGGCTCCTTCAGGGCGGTATTGCTGTGGCTGTCATCGCTGTCATCGCTGTTGTTGGCCTTTCGATCAGTAGTTCTGTCAAGCCGGCAGGCCCCGGCCCCGCCAACATGGCGAGCGATGGAATCGTTCTCGGTATTGGCATGAAGGCTCAGCTGACGGATGCGCTGGCCGACGGTGCCGCGATCGTTCCGACGGTGGAGACGGCTGGCGTTATCGATATCCGCATTTATCAGGATTACTTGTGCCCGTATTGCAAAGATTTTGACACGACAAACTCGGTACAGATTCAGAAACTCGTCGAGAGCGGCGCCGCCACGGTTGAAGTTCACCCCATCGCGCTGTTGACGAGTCGCTCTGCTGGTTCGAAGTATTCATTGCGGGCGACGAACGCCGCTGTCTGCGTGGCAAACTACTCACCCGACAGCTTCTGGGCCATGAACCAAGCTTTCTTCGCCCAGCAACCAGCTGAGGGAACGGCCGGGCTTGATGACACGGCCATCAAGGCGCTCATTGCCTCGACCGGTGCCGCAAACACCTCGACGATAAACAAGTGCATCGACGATAAAACGTTTGAGAAGTGGTCCCAGTCGGCTACGGATCGTGCGCTTACCGGACCATTGCCTGGCTCGCAGGTGGCCAGTGTAAGTGGAACGCCCACGGTTCTCGTGAACGGTGTTCAGTATCAGGGATCCCTCACGGATCCCGCGGTGTTCAACGCATTTGTCTTACAGATCGCTGCGGCGGCCTACTCGACGGCAACACCCACGCCAACACCGACTCCGTAACGCTCGAATTCATCAAAAAAGCCCATCCTTCACCAGGGTGGGCTTTTTTGCGTTCACGGATTCGTTATTGTTAAGGGGTAGGTCCCCTTTCGGGGCGTACATGCCGGCTTGGCGCAATTGGTAGCGCACCGCTCTTGTAAAGCGGGGGTTGTGGGTTCGAGTCCCACAGCTGGCCCCACGTTCGTTTTCGCCCGATCGGGTTTATTTATCCTCGGCTGAAAAGTCCAGAGCCAGTGAGTTCATGCAGTAGCGGTCGCCGGTGGGAGTGCCAAGACCGTCGGGAAAGACGTGGCCCAAGTGAGAACCACACGCGGCGCAACGGACTTCCGTGCGCATCATTCCCAAAGTATTGTCCTCGATCAGCTGGACAGCTTCGGGGTTAATAGACTCATAGAAGCTGGGCCAACCGCATCCGGAATCAAACTTCGTGCCACTCTTGAAGAGCTCGGCATGGCACGCGGCGCAGGTATAGAGCCCCGATCGTTCTTCATCGAGGAGTTCGCCCGTCCAGGGGCGCTCGGTGGCTGCCTCGCGTAGGACCGCAAATTGCTCTTGCGTAAGTTCGCCGCGCCATTCGTCATTGCTCTTTGAAACTGTGTAATCCATGTTTTGCCTCCTCCTAAATTGTACGCGCGCCGATGCTGAACGGGTGGTGAGAAGACAGTGAATGACGCTCTGTGACGTTCTCATGCAGTGCCCTCAGGGGGGGAGGGACTCGGATCCGCCCATAGGATGAAGGGAGACGTCTTGGGAGGGATGAGGATGGCATCGAGCGAAGCTAGGCCAAAAAAACCCGCTCCACGGAGCCTGACGGATCGTGACATGGCTATTCTGGATTTTGAGCGGGAGTGGTGGCAACATCCCGGTGCGAAGGAAGACTCGATCCGCCAGGTTTTTGGGCTTTCGGGGGCTCGGTACTATCAAGTTCTCGGCGCCCTGCTGGTGTCGGAGGCAGCTTTGGCCTACGACCCAATGCTGGTTAAGCGTCTGCTTCGCATAAAAAATGAACGCAGCAGTAACCGTCAGGCACGAATTTCTCCCGAATCCGCCAAAAATAGTGACGAAAGCTAAATGAATAAAAAAATTACTGTGGATGCCTATGACGACATTCCTGAAGGCTTAACACGGCGCGGTGCGCACCGTACCCCCAAGCGAACCCGAAGCGGGTATGTGAAGTTTGCGTGGGCGGCGTTGGCGACGGGAGTTCTTGTGTCCCTCGGAGTCGGCGGCCTCGTCGTCGTCAGTGACACGGTGAGTTTGAAAGAGCTCACGTCACTCTTCGCGGGCTCCACGCCGAGCCCCACGCCGAGCGCCGAGGTAACGGCCGCTCCGACGCTTGATCCGGCCCTACTGGTCAATGTTTTGAACGCCACAGACTCCCCAAGACTCGCGACGACAGTGGTGGCAACCCTGGCCGCGGCCGGATGGCAGGTCGGGTCCGGAACTAACGCGAGTGAGGTGGTCCAGAACACTGTTGTGTACTACGGCGACCCCAGCCTGGAGGGTGCCGCTCGGGGAGTTTTGGCAACGCTCGTTGCCGGGGGATGGGATACCGGCGGCGGAACAATTGACCTGACGGATGCCTATATTTCGAGTTCAGCCCAGCTCACTGTCGTGCTCGGAGCGGACTTTCTCGGGCCAATTACGGCGACAGAAACTCCCGCTGCAACCTAATCGTTACCATTTAGAGGAATTTTTGGTGGCATTGAGTTTCTCGCACAAAGATTGGTCGACTAGTATCAATTCAACGGCACCAGCGTTTTGTGGGTGTCGGTTGGTTACTGCAATTGGAGATTTAACATGGCGAATGGAACCGTAAAGTGGTTCAACGCTGAAAAGGGCTACGGTTTTATCACTGTAGACGGCGACGAGCAGGACGTTTTCGTCCACTACTCCGCTATTGACATGAACGGCTACAAGGTCCTCGAAGAGGGTCAGCGCGTCGTATTCGAGGTCGGTACTGGAAACAAGGGGCCTCAGGCTGAGTCTGTACGTTTGGGCTAACCTTTTTTGAAATTTCGGGCACGCCCGAACTAACGCCGTCCGCACTAGTGGGCGGCGTTAGTCTTTGCTGGTGAGCCTCTCTTCGAAATATGTGTCCCGTGCGCTGTTCGCCGTCGTTACGGCAGGCCTCGTGCTCGGGGTTGTTGCGTGTTCATCTCCAGGCGCATCGCCCTCGGGGAGCAAATCACCGGCGTATGTCTCTACTTACGCGACGCCCGCCCCCACAGTAATTGCGCCGTTGACAGGTCTCGTCGTGGCCGCAGGCGCTGCATCCGGCCCCGCTCTCTCGGTGAAAATCTGCAACGTTGAACACTGTGAACCACAGATTGGTTTGAATCAGGCCGACGTCGTCTTCGAAGAACTCGTCGAAGGTGGCATCACCCGCTACGTCGGGATCTGGCAATCCAACGTTCCCGAGGTCGTTGGGCCAGTTCGCTCCGTGCGGCCCATGGATCCCGACATCGTCTCCTCGTTCGGTGGCATCGTCGCCTATTCCGGATGGGGTCCTCAAGAAGTTCGAAACATGATCCTCGATACGGGGCTCGTAAACATCACCGAGAATGACACCACCATGTTCCGGATCGACACCCGTGTTGCCCCGTACAACTTGGCGCTCCGCGCGCAACAGGTCATTGCCGAGAACCCAGGGCTCGCTGCCCCCCAGCAACAGTTTGCGTACGCTTCCAGTCCGGCACTGTCCTCTGCAGGCCGTGACGGTACCCCGACCAGTAGCATCACGACCGTTTTTAGTAACTACAGCGAAAACTCTTGGGCGTATGACGTGGCATCCGGCAAGTATGTGAGGTCACAGTGGGGTGGCTCCGACCTCGATGAGGCGGGCGGTCAACTGGCCGCAACCAACGTGGTCGTGATGCGCGTTGCGATCGAAGAATTCATGACCCTTCCCAAGACCGTCATGGTCTCCAGCGGTGAAGCGTGGGTGTCCACGGGGGGTAAGACGATTCATGCAACGTGGAGCAAGGATTCGGCGACAAGTCCCATCCGTCTGACGGATGATTACGGAATGACAATCCGTTTGGCTCCCGGCAACACGTGGATCGAGATGCCTCCCGGCGATGGCTCGGTCACGCTCAATCCATAAGCTGTGTCGGGAGGTCGCCTGCCGACCACGAATCGCCCTCCAACTCACTTGCACTCTCAGGTAGTGAGTGCCAGAATGAGAGTTAGCACTCGTCTGTTTTGAGTGCTAATCCAGTATTTTTCTGACGTCCGGGAGGGACGAAAAACAACCATGGCAAAAATTATTGCTTTTGATGAAGAAGCCCGTCGTGGCCTAGAGCGCGGCTTGAACATTCTCGCCGACACGGTCAAGGTCACCCTTGGGCCCCGTGGCCGCAACGTGGTCCTCGAAAAGAAGTGGGGAGCCCCCACGATTACCAACGATGGTGTGTCCATCGCTAAAGAAATCGAGCTTGACGACCCGTTCGAAAAGATCGGTGCCGAGCTCGTCAAGGAAGTTGCTAAGAAGACTGATGATGTCGCTGGCGACGGAACGACGACCGCAACGGTTCTCGCTCAGGCACTCGTGCGTGAGGGACTTCGCAACGTTGCTGCTGGCGCAGACCCTATCGCTCTCAAGCGCGGAATCGAAAAGGCTGTTGCCGCTGTTTCGGCAGAGCTGATTGCGAACGCCAAAGAGATTGAAACCAAAGAAGAGATCGCGGCTACCGCATCCATCTCTGCTGCAGACCCCGAGATCGGCGCCATCATTGCTGAGGCCATCGACAAGGTCGGTAAAGAGGGTGTTGTCACCGTTGAGGAGTCGAACACGTTCGGTACCACTCTTGAGCTGACCGAGGGCATGCGCTTCGACAAGGGCTACCTGTCGGCATACTTCGTCACCGACCCTGAGCGTCAAGAGGCCGTCTTCGAAGACCCTTACGTTCTGATCGTGAACAACAAGGTCTCGAACATCAAGGACCTGTTGCCCATCGTTGACAAGGTCATCCAGTCGGGCAAGCAGTTGCTCATCATTGCAGAAGACGTTGATGGCGAAGCACTCGCTACTCTCGTCGTCAACAAGATTCGTGGCATCTTCAAGTCCGTAGCCGTCAAGGCTCCTGGCTTCGGCGACCGCCGCAAGGCAATGCTTCAGGACATCGCCATCCTCACCGGTGGACAGGTCATCTCTGAGGAGGTCGGACTCAAGCTTGAGAACGTCACCCTCGAGCTTCTTGGTAACGCCCGCAAGGTCGTCATCACCAAGGACGAGACCACCATTGTTGAAGGTGCCGGAGACCCCGAGCAGATCGCAGGCCGCGTGGCTCAGATCCGTGCCGAGATTGAAAACACCGACAGCGACTACGACCGTGAGAAGCTCCAGGAGCGTCTCGCCAAGCTTGCGGGTGGCGTTGCTGTCATCAAGGCTGGCGCCGCTACGGAGGTCGAACTCAAGGAGCGCAAGCACCGCATTGAGGACGCTGTCCGTAACGCCAAGGCTGCCGTTGAAGAGGGCATCGTCCCCGGCGGCGGAGTTGCTCTCATCCAAGCTGGCAAGACTGCTTTCGAGAAGCTCGAGCTCAAGGGTGACGAGGCGACCGGTGCAAACATCGTTCGCGTCGCTATCGAGGCTCCTCTTCGTCAGATCGCGTTCAACGCTGGTCACGAGCCCGGAGTTGTCGTCGACAAGGTTCGTAGCTTGCCCATCGGTTGGGGCCTCAACGCCGCTACCGACGAGTACGTTGACCTTCTCGCCGCCGGTATCATCGACCCCGCCAAGGTAACGCGTTCCGCGTTGCAGAACGCCGCGTCGATTGCGGCACTGTTCCTCACCACTGAGGCCGTTGTTGCTGAGAAACCAGAACGCGCCCCTGCTCCCATGGGTGACCCTTCGGGTGGCATGGACTTCTAGTCCATTTCGGGAGGCGTCCCTCGCGGGGCGATTCCTTACTCGAACGGTTCCTACGGAACAAATGCTTTACATGCACTACGAAGAAATGCTCTTCGCCTCTTGGGCGGGGAGCATTTCTCGTTGGGCTGCCAGCGCGTTTTGCTGAGTTGTTTAAGTTTTCTCCGCGCGCGCGTCCCCTTCTGGAGACATGTCGAGGGGTCTGTCATGCGTGTCTGTCGTGCGTGGAATGCGCCGTGAGCCGCGAGTGGTCGCGTTTCGCGGCCTGTTCGGATGCACTGAGGGCCGAGTGGTCGTGTTTCGCGATCCCCGTCGGCGTGTCGGCCACGAAACGAGGCAACTCGATTCAGATATTCGCTGGGCGGTAACGAAACGAGGCAAGTCGATTTCGGGCCAACGTTTCGGGCGAAGTTGGGCGCGGCAGGCGGGCCTGTGGTGCTAGCCGCGGAACATCCGCATGTTGGCTGCCTCGATCTCGACATACTGGTTTGCGGCGAGAGTGAGCGCTTGGTTGATGGCGGCAAGACTCTCATCGACACGGCGGGCGGTGAGATGCCACTGGCCCACAACGCCCTGGAAGGCGTCAGAGGCCGTTCCTTGCCACGAGGACTGCAGATTTGTCAGTTGGGCGTGTAATCCGGTCACCTCGGCCTGGATGCGGGCTATGGAGGCCTGCACGGACTGAGTGGTCGAGGTGACGGCATCGCTGTCTACGCGGAAGATGGCCATGGAATGCTCCTTGTCGTTGGAGTTGAACTCTAGGTTTCGCGCTGCTCACCGCTACGGCCAATCTTCGAGACGAGCCCGGGAAGCAGTCCGGTGGAGCATGTGGAGGAGGGGAGCCCTAGGCCTCGTCGGGGAGTAGCGGCAGGCGCACGCGGAAGGTCGCCCCGCCCCCGGGGGTCTCCACGACATCAACGGAGCCATGGTGGGCCGCCAGAATCGATGAAACGATGGCCAAACCCAGGCCACTTCCGCCCGTTTCCCGGGTGCGAGAGTTGTCGGCGCGCCAAAAACGTTCGAAGATTTTGTCGCGAATTTGCGGGGGAATGCCGTCGCCGTGGTCGACGATCTCGATGATGGCTTCTTTCGTCTCTAGGTCTTCTGCCACGTTGAGCTCGAGGGGTGATCCCGGGTTCGTGAACCGCATGGCGTTCCCCATGAGGTTGGTCACAACCTGGCGAATCTTGTTCTCCTCGCCCGAGACGAGGACGGAGTCACCGGTGACGGTGACCGTGCGTTCGGGGTCGAAGGCGCGAGCATCCAGAGCGGCATCGTTGGCGATGTCATGCACATCAAAAAAGGTGAGGTCCAGAGGGCGCGTTTCGTCTTGGCGGGCGAGCTCGAGCAAATCCTCGACCAGTTCCCCCATGCGAATTGCTTCTTTTTCGATGCGGTCCATGGCCTGGGCAATTTCTTCCGGGGTCTGTAAGGCACCCATCCGGTACAGCTCGGCATAGCCGCGAACGGAGACCAGCGGTGTGCGCAATTCATGACTGGCATCGCCCACGAATCGGCGCATTTGGTCGATCGTTCGAGCACGGTCGGTGAAGGCGCGATCGATGCGACCCAGCATGGTGTTGAGCGAGCGATTGAGGCGACCGACTTCGGTATTGACGGGGGAGGAGCTGGGAAGTCGCTGGCTGAAGTCCCCGCCCGCAATGGCTGCCGCGGTTTGCTCGACCTCTCGGAGGGGTTCAAATGTTGTGGTCACCAGAAACCGCGTGAGCAGGGCGCCGACGATGACGACACCGATTCCAAAGCCTAAGAAGATCGATAAATACGTCGTCATGAGACGGTCGACGCTAGCCGTCGAGAGGGCGACGAGTACGGTCCCCATCGTTCCGGCCGAATCTTGAAATGTTACGGGTACGGCGATGGCGTGAAAGAGGGTGCGATCGTTGCCCGAGCGAATCGGAAAGATCGTACCGTCAAGGACAATTGCCTGATTGAGGGTGAGGCCGGAGGCGACGGTGGGCCGGATGCTGTCGGTCTTGTCATTCCAATTGTGCTGGAGGAGTTTGCCACTGGCGTCGTAGACGGCGTAATAGAAATCTGTCGGGGCGCTTTGCAGCGAGTTGGTACTACTGACATCCAGAACGCTCGTGAGATCCTGTTGCACGGCCTGAAGCTCGCTGTCGAGCTGGCCGATGAGGGCCGGCTTGAGCATGGCCATGGTGCCAATCCCCGAGACGAGCAACCCCAGCGTCAACAGCAAAACGGTGACACCGGTCACCTTGGTGCGCAGTGATACGGAGTTCCAGCGTTCGGAGAGGGTCTCAGACATGAGGGCAATCAGACAGTTAGAAAAGGATGGTTTACTTCGAGACCTTCAGCATGTAGCCGAACCCGCGCTTAGTCTGAATCAGGGGCTCCGTGGAGTACTGATCGAGCTTGCGGCGTAGGTAGGAAACGTACGATTCAACGATTCCCGCATCTCCGTTGAAGTCATATTCCCACACGTGGTCGAGAATTTGCGCCTTGCTGAGAACGCGGTTGGGATTCAGCATGAGATAGCGCAGGAGCTTGAACTCGGTCGGGCTGAGATCGATGCTGGTGTCACCCACGAGGACCTCGTGCGTGTCCTGATCCATGGAGAGTTCACCGGCACGAATGAGGGCCTCCTCATCGGCGGCCATGGTGCGACGCAAGATTGCCTTGATTCGGGCGACAATTTCATCCAAGCTGAAGGGCTTCGTGACGTAGTCATCGCCACCGACCGTGAGACCGGTGATCTTGTCTTGGGTGTCGTCTTTTGCCGTAAGAAAGAGAATCGGTGCGGTGTAGCCGGCGGCCCTCAGGCGCTTGGTGACGCTGAACCCGTTCATGTCGGGCAACATCACATCGAGAACAATGAGGTCGGGCTCCTCTGCCAGAACAGCAGAAATCGCAGCAGCGCCGTTACCGACAGCCTGAACGGCGAAACCGGCAAATCGCAAGCTTGTAGTGAGCAAGTCGCGGATGTTCGGTTCGTCATCAACAATGAGAATTCGTGGGCCTTCCATGACTCAATTATCTGCATGTTGGCTGGGAGAAAGCTGGGAGTTGGCTCGGCGTGTAACGCCGGCCGGCGCCTCGCGGGTGTCACTCCAGAGTGTGGGCATCCACGATCTCATAGGCGTACCCCTGCTCGGCCAGAAAACGCTGGCGGTTCTGGGCGAAGTCCTGATCCACGGTGTCCCGGGCAACCAGCGTGTAGAACGTCGCCGTGAATCCTGAGGTCTTGGGGCGTAGGAGGCGACCAAGGCGTTGCGCCTCTTCTTGGCGAGAGCCAAAGGCTCCCGATACCTGGATAGCGACGCTGGCCTCGGGGAGGTCGACCGAGAAATTGGCGACCTTGCTGACGACGATGACGGGCTCACTTCCCTCACGGAATGCCTGGAAGAGGCGCTCACGTTCGTCGATGGGAGTGGCGCCGGTGATCTCGGGAACGCCGAGGGCTGCTCCGAGCACGGCCAACTGGTCGAGGTATTGACCGATGACGAGGATGCGCTCGCCGGGGTGATGGGCGATGAGCTTCTTGACGACGGCGAGCTTGCTGGGGCTAGTGGCCGCCAAGCGATAGCGTTCTGAGTCGCTGGAGGCCGCATACATCATGCGCTCGTCGGGCTCGAGATCAATGCGAATCTCTTTGCACTCGGCGGGAGAGATGAACCCCTCCTGCTCGATTTCTTTCCACGGAGCATCGAAGCGCTTCGGGCCGATGAGGCTGAAGACGTCGGATTCGCGACCGTCTTCCCGAACGAGCGTGGCGGTCAGGCCGAGGCGGCGACGAGCCTGCAACTCAGCTGTCAGCTTGAAGACCGGTGCGGGCAGCAGATGCACCTCGTCGTAAATGACGAGGCCCCAGTCGAGGGCATCCAACAAGGCAAGGTGGGCAAATTCGCCGCTGCGCTTGGCCGTCAAAATTTGATACGTCGCGATCGTGACGGGGCGAACTTCCTTGGTTTGCCCCGAGTACTCGCCGATTTCCTCGGCCGTGAGACTCGTGCGTTTCAACAGCTCGTCGCGCCACTGGCGGGCCGAAACGGTGTTGGTGACCAGGATCAGGGTGTTGGTCTTGGTTGCCGCCATCGCGCCGGCACCCACAAGAGTCTTGCCCGCACCACAGGGGAGCACGACCACGCCGGATCCGCCGTCAAGAAAGTTATTGATGGCTTTTTCTTGATAGTGACGCAAGTTCCATTTCTCGGTGTTCAAGCTGATTTCGTGCGGGGCTCCCGGCTTGTAGCCGGCGTTATCTTCGGCCGGCCAGCCCAGCTTAAGTAGCTCTTGCTTGAGCTGTCCGCGGGCCCAAGCGGCAACTTCGTAGGTACCATCGGGACGCTGACCAACGAGAAGGGATGACACCTTCTTGGACCGCGAAACCTCGGTCAGAACGTTGTTGTCGGTGCCGCGCACAATGAGCACACCGTCCTCGTCACGCTCAATGGTGAGGCGTCCGTAGCGCGCGATCGTCTCGGTGATGTCGATGGTCACGCTCGCCGGAACGGCATACTTCGAGTAGGTCTCGAGCGTGCCCAAAATTTCATCGGCGGTGTGACCGGCGGCGCGCGCGTTCCACAATCCCAGTCGCGTAATGCGGTAGGTGTGGATGTGCTCGGGAGCACGCTCCAGTTCAGCGAATACCGCCAAGTCGTGGCGGGCATCTGCAGCTAACGGATGCGCAACCTCCAACAAGACAGAGCGGTCACTTTGGACAATCAGGGGGCCGTCGGACATCTGACTAATTTACTCCGCTTGTCGCAGGGCCGTGATGCTTCCCACGGGCAGCGTGCGCTCGACTTCGGTTGCCCGGTCAAGTGCGCGCAAGCGCCCGTTAGAGAGTCCCCGAGGCTCAATGGTGAAATCACGAGAGGAGCCATCTGGCAGCCCCACCGTGACGACGATGATGGAACGGTCGCGAACGGCCAGATCAAGTTGGCGCGCAATCCATTGGGCGGCGTCGTTGCCGGTCTCTTCGCGCGCTCCGCGCAAACGATCAACGACGGCAATGTGAGGGTTCGTGTGCTCTACTCGCATATCGATGGTACGAGCGCGCTTGGGAAGAGAGACGATGGCACCGGCGGTGTTAATCATCACGGCGGGATAGCGAGCGTCGATAAGAGCACCGACAACGGTGGCAGGTTCACGACGGGAGTGCAAAACGCCCTCGGCATCGCGCAAGAGAGTGAGTGCCGTGAGCGACTGGTCAGCTGCAAGAGTTCGCAGCACAACGGGGTCAGCGCAGTTGATGACAGATCCCGCCTCATGCGCCCGCACCGTGATGGAACCGAAACGGTCGGCAACATCACCGATGAGGTAGGTAACGGGCTGCGGAAGGTCAACAGCAGAAAGTTGCGTGAGCAGAGCCAGGATGCTGTTGGCCGTGCCTCCCGCCGCCAGCGCCGCCGTAATACCGGCCGCCGTGAGGCGATACGTCGACGCAACCCCACGAGATTCGACGACACACAGTTGACGCAAAGCAGATTCTGCTGGAGGGCGTAGTGGTCCAGGGGCGACGATGGTGAGGTCGTGCTGCACGTACACCAAATCGGCATAGGGGGGAACGGCTTCGAGAGCCAAAACTTCGGCCTGCTCCCACTCACCGGCCAAGACGAGAGCGCCCAGCTGGGTGCGGTGGCCGTCGGCGTTCAGGCCGAGCAACTCGCCCAACCGAATGCTTTCGTTAATGGAGGTTTCCAACCATGCGGAGCTGATGGGGTAAGCCCATTCCACGAACGCGTTCAAGGATGTTCCCCAGTCGGATCGTTCGGAGAGAACCCAGCGCTCGGCGGGGCTGAGCGAATCAAACCAAGCATGCGTCAGAGCAAGCCAACGACCGGCAGCCTCCTCGGTTATCCAGGTAGAAACGGAATCGGAGGCAAGCCACCAACCGCCCCGACGTTCGATGAGGGAGGCACGAGCGGCCAAGCTCAGTAGTTCTTTGGGAATCATGTCGCCGAGTGGCATGCGCTCCGTTAAGCGAGTGGCGTCGGCGGCACTGAGGCCTCCGCGAGCAAGTTCCCGCAGGGGGTCTTCCCCTACGGCACGCGCCAATTCTTCTAGTGCGATGGAGGTTCCGAGTCCACGCTCGAGAGAGACGCGCTCGCGCAAGTGTCGCTCCGGGGTCTCTCCCAGAATGAGCTCGGCGGGGGGATCTTGAGAGAAATCAATGCCGGTGCCTTGCTCGCCTAAGCGGGCGAGGACCTCGGGAAAAATAACAACACCCTCGTCAGAATCGAGGGCCAGCAGCTGTTCCACCGCAAAGGCATTGGCCTGGGCGCTGGGCCGTGCCAGCGTCAATGACGCCAGCAGGGGGCGGGGCATGCGCGCCACGGCCGAGTCGATGGCGATGGGCGCAAGCAGTGCATCCGCTAGGTCAAAAAAGTCACGGATCCCCGTGGCCGACACAACACGTTCTGCAATGACCCCCTGCAGACGTTCGTCAGAGAGTTCTCGGAGGTGCTTGGAGAGGGCGAGGGAAGATGACACGGTCCGCAAATCAGGCAAGGAGCACCGAGTTAGCGAGCAACCGTGTTCGAGCTGCGCTTGCGACGAAGACCGTTCACGATAAGCAAGCTGAGGAGAAGGAGGAACCCGAGGGGCAGGCCAACCAATGGGAATGCAGTAATAAAATAGCCGAATTGCGAATTTAGGCTGTAGCCCAACGGGCCAGCGAGCATCACGCCAAAAAAACACAATACAGAAAGTCCCACCGCGACGGCAACCATGGTTGCCAGAACGCGTTCTGGTCGAGACGCTTCCGGAGTTTCTTCAATGGCCATAATCTCTAGGATACGCGTGTCTGGTTACGTCCCGGTAAACTGGCACTTGGTTCGCTACTGCAGGAGGAAAAATGCCAACCGGCAAAGTCAAGTTTTACGATGACGATAAAGGCTTCGGCTTCATCTCAACCGATGATGGCCAGGAGGTCTTCTTGCACGCCTCTGCGCTGCCAGATGGCGTCAAGGTGCGTCCTGGCTCGCGCCTTGAATTTGGCGTAGCAGAGGGAAAGCGCGGTGCTCAGGCGATGTCTGTTCGCGTGCTCGACGAACCGACCAGCATGGCCAAGCTCAACCGCAAGCCTGCCGACGACATGGCCATCATCGTGGAAGACCTCGTGAGCCTGCTCGATGGCATTGGCGAGTCGCTCAAGCGTGGTCACTACCCTGACTCGACGCACAGTCGCAAGGTCGCCGCCGTATTGCGCCGCGTGGCCGATGAACTCGATGCATAGGACGCCTTTCGCTAGTGTCACCGAAGCGGAGAACAACGTTGCTCTCGCTGCCCTTCGGGAAATAACCAGTGAAGACAGTATTGGTGAGGCCATTGGCCGCACCGAAAACGACGACGGCGCCCTGAACCTCATTTTTGCGTGCCTGTTGCCGGGCTACCCCGGATGGCAATGGAACGTCTCTGTCGGCCGTGTCGAAGGCGATGAGCCGACGGCGATGGAAGCAGACCTCTTGCCGACCGACGGTGCCCTTGTCGCCCCCGAGTGGGTGCCGTGGTCCTTGCGCCTTGCCGATTTCTTGGAAGCCCAGAAGGTTGCGGCTGAATCGGGCCTCGCCCTCGACGGAGATGTGGCCGTTGTCGTTGAGGAAGACGATGATGATGATGACGATGACGATGACGATGACGATGACGATGATTTAAGCGACATCATTGAAGATGTCCGTGACGTCGACATCGACGGGATTCAGTTCGAGGAAGAGTCACTTCCCGAGGACGAAGCTCATGATGGCGATGTTGACGAAGACGAAGATAATAGCGACGACGAAGATAACGAGACTCACGAGGATCACATTTCGGCGGAACAAGAAAGCTAGAGCTTTCCGACCACGTATTCGATCGAGCCAATGAGCGCTCTAACGTCATTGGGGTCAATCGCCGTAAACGTCGCAACCCGAAGTTGGTTGCGTCCTAGCTTGCGGTAGGGGTCGGTGTCCACAATTCCGTTGGCCCGGAGAACCTTGGCAATGCGCGCCGCATCAATGTCGTCGGTGAAATCAATCGTGACGACAACCTGCGAGCGGTGATCAGGATGAGCGACGAACGGCGTTGCGTAGTCAACCGAAGCGGCCCAGTCGTACAGGGCTGCGGAGGATTCCTTGGTGCGCGAATCCGCCCATGCGAGACCTCCCATCTCGTTCATCCACTGAATCTGGTTCTCCATCATGATGAGCGTGGAAAGGGCCGGGGTGTTCAGGGTCTGTTCGAGACGAGAGTTATCGAGAGCATTCTTGAGGCTCAGAAATTCCGGAATGTAGCGGCCGCTGGCGGCGATGCGTTCGACGCGCTCGATAGCTGCCGGCGAGAACAGAGCGAACCAGAGACCCCCGTCGGAGGCAAAGTTTTTCTGAGGCGCAAAGTAATAGACATCCGCTTGGCTGATATCCAAGTCGACACCGCCAGCGGCACTGGTGGCATCAATCACCGTGAGCGCTCCGTCGTCACCCTGCACGCGCGTGACCGGGGCCATTACCCCAGTGGATGTTTCGTTGTGAGGCCAGGCGTAGACATCGACGCCCTCGGTGACAACGAATTCACTGCGTGAACCGGCAGGGGCATGGATGACATCGGGGGCCCTCAAGAAAGGGGCGGCAGCCGCGCTGGCAAACTTCTGCCCGAATTCGCCAAACACGAGATTCTGACTGCGGTTTTCAATAAGAGAGAAAGCGGCAGAATCCCAGAATGCTGTAGACCCACCGTTGCCCACGAGAACTTCATAGCCATCTGGCAAGGCAAAAAGAGTCGACAGGCCATGTCGAACGCGCCCGACCATGTTCTTGACTGGTGCCTGGCGGTGCGATGTGCCGAGCAGGGATGCGCCGGCGGCGCTCAGGGCGGCAATTTGCTCGGGACGCACTTTGGAGGGGCCGCAACCAAAGCGCCCGTCGAGGGGGAGGAGGTCTGCGGGGATAGTGATATCGGCCATAGAGCAATTCTAGGGTCGACGCCGATACGAAGAGGGCGATGGTGGGCGGCGCTAAGATTGCAACACGGCGAACCGGCAGGGATAAATAGACATGGCTGACCTGATCGACACCACGGAGATGTACCTCCGCACAATCTTGGAGCTCGAGGAAGAGAACATCGTTCCTCTGCGGGCTCGCATCTCCGAGCGCCTCGGACAATCCGGTCCCACCGTGTCCCAAACCGTGGGCCGCATGGAACGCGATGGCCTCGTGCTGGTCTCTGGAGACCGCCATTTGGAACTCACCGAAGACGGTCGTCTCAAAGCCACGCACGTCATGCGCAAGCACCGCCTCGCCGAACGCCTCCTGAGCGACATCATTGGGCTCGAGTGGGAGTTCGTCCATGACGAAGCGTGCCGCTGGGAGCACGTCATGAGTGAACAAGTGGAGCGCCGCATCCTCTTCCTCCTAGGAAATCCATCTGAATCCCCGTATGGCAATCCCATTCCTGGTCTCGCAGAACTCGGCCTTCCTGCCGCAGAATCCTTTATGGCGGGTGTTTCGGCAGCGACTGATCTTGTTTCTTCAGAGGGTGCCACGGCATCCGGTATTCTGCGCCGGCTCGGGGAGCCTGTTCAGTACGACCCTGAACTTCTGGCTAATTTCCGTTCAGTGGGTGTTATGCCCGGCGTGTCGGTTGCACTTTTTCGCAGCAATCACAGGGTGCTTATTTCGGTGTCCGAATCCTCAGAAATCCTTGATTTACCACTAGATGTAGCGGTTCACGTCTTTGTCGAACCCAAGCTGTTGTAATTGAAGCGTTACCTATTTGTGATAAATATGTGCGGCGAATATGACTTTCACAGGTTTGTCGCGTAGTGTCGATAGCGCTGATAGACCACATAAGGGTTTATCGGACTCCCGCCCAGACGTCTCAACCCCTACCTCTTGGCGAGAGCACCGAAGCGGATTCCGCATCGTGGTGGGGCAGCTACCTAGCTTGTTGAGGCGCCGGAGGTTTATGCTTTGGCCGAAATAGGTAACGGGACTTCGAAAGAAGTTTCTTCAGAAAATAGTTCATCTGCAGTTCACTACGGTTCCCGTTCTGAACGCAAAAAAGCCGAGCGCACGTCGTTCGGTTCTTCGGCTCGCGCCGCCTTCACGTCTTCGCGTGCAAAGAAGTCACGCGTTGCTGTTCCCTCTACCGCCGTGGCTGTGAGCCACCCCGGCTTAAACAAGAACGAAGCCCCTCGTGCGTCTTCGACCACCCCTCGTGCGAACCGCATTTCTGTGCGCCGCCGCGCTTCGGGAGTTGTTGTCATGACGGTCGCCATGGGCATCATCGGAACCTTTGCTCTTCCTGCCTACGCTTTCAACCCCGCCGACGGCGCCGTTGACCACAACACGTTCGTTGCTCCTTCTGGCACAACGCAGAGTCTCTATGTCGCTGCCGGGGCTGAGGCCTCCACTGCTCGCGATGCTTTCTCCGCCACGGCTGCCGCTCCGGTGGTTGTAGCGAACAACTTCGGAACCGCTCCCACCACACGTGGAGCAAGTGTTGACGTTTCCAGCATCCCGTCAAACTCGGCGCTGTTGTCTGCTGCGCTTTCACTCGTCGGCATGTCTGGTGACTGCACAATGTTGGTCGAGTCGGCTCTTCGCCTCCTCGGGTACCAAGTTGGCGACCTCGGCCCCATGGGCTTCGGCGGCTACGGCACAGTGTTCTATGACCCCAGCCAGGTTCAGCCCGGTGACATCATGATGCGTGGCGGTCACGTTGCAATTTATGCCGCTCCCGGTTTGGCTGTTCAGGGCGGTATCGGCTTCATGTCGTACCTCACCTCCGTTGCCTCCAACCCGGCCGAATACGTCGCCTTCGTTCGCGTCGGCTAACAGGCGCGCCGTTACCTCCCGTTCACACTCTGGGGCTAATCTGATACACAAGCATCGTGAGAAATCACGCGTTGCGACCATTCGACACCGCCTCCTGCGCGCCACGTAGGACAAATCGAAGGGGGCTCATCGCCCGTGCGCACTCTCGTACTCAACGCAGGTTTTGAACCACTAGCAGTGGTCTCATTTCGACGAGCTCTCATGCTCGTGATGAATAACAAGGCCACGGTGATCAAGGCGGATGCTGAGCATCCGATTGAATCGACGTCAGAATTCTTTGAGCGGCCCACCGTTATCGTGCTCACGCGCTATGTGCGCATTCCTTTTGCGCGTCGGGTGCCACTTACCCGGCGCGGAGTTCTGCGCCGTGACTCGCAGTCCTGCGGCTATTGCGGCAAGGCCGCCAACACGATTGACCACGTGAGGCCCAAATCTCGCGGGGGAGCCGACTCGTGGGAAAACCTTGTCGCGTGTTGCTTCAGATGTAACAACATCAAGGGTGACCGCACGCCGGCCGAAATGGGCTGGCGTTTGCTGGTTAACCCGCGCATGCCGTCCGGCCCCTCGTGGTTCGCCGTGGGCATCGAACGTCGCGACGAGGCCTGGGAAGCATTCCTGACCCCTGCAGCCTAAGTAGACTTTGGCGGTACGCCTCTGTAGCTCAATGGAAGAGCAGTTCCGTCCTAAGGAAACGGTTGGGAGTTCGAATCTCTCCAGGGGCACCACCTGAGCGCGAATTTCTTACGGGCGGCGCAACCACGACTCTCATGCCCAGAAGGACTGCGCGGTACCGCCTTCGCGGGGGATTGTGCTTAGGGGTCCGCCTAACGGCACTGCTCACTGAGCAATGTCACAGGTACGAGGAATAATTGAGCCATGAAGACGATCGTTATCCCGCCCCTCCTCTGCTCGCCTCTTACCTACACCCCAGTGCTAGACACGCTCTGGTCGCGAGGGCAGGTCACCATCGCAGACACACGTCGCGATAACACCATCACGGCCATGGCAGAACGTCTCCTGCGGGAGAACACAGGAGACTTCGCTGTTCTCGGAACGAGTATGGGCGGGTACGTTGCCCTCGAGGTGATGCGGCAGGCACCCGAGCGTGTCATCGCACTCGCGCTTGTGAGCACATCCGCTCGGGCCGACACAGACGAGCAGAAAGCAGCCCGCGCTCGACAATCGGCTCTTGTTGAAGCAGGACAATTCACGACTTTGATCGATGCCGCCTTCCCCGGCGTGGTCACGGCAGAGAACGAATCCAACGAAACACTTCTCGCCATCTGGCGGCAAATGACGACCCCGTTAGGCGCAGACGCGTTCCTCCGGCAGCAGCAAGCTGTTATGAACCGAGCTGACCTGCGTTACATGCTGCCCGCGATTACCTGCCCGACCGCGATCATTCACGGCGCTGGCGATCGCCTCATTCCGATTGCTGCCGCCGAAGAATTAGCGGCAGCACTGACGACGGCCACCTACACGGTTATTGAAGACGCTGGGCACTTCTTGTTCCACGAACAACCCGCAGCAGCACGCGCCGCCATCGTCGCGTGGCTGGACCTAGCCGTCTGATCGATTGTTTGCCCGGTGAGCTGAATCGTTAGAGCCAGGTTTCGATGACGGCGGTGTGGCTGGGTGCCGTGGCGTACTTGCGGTCATTCTCAATGAACGAACGGATGTCCTCGCTACTGGCCTCAACGCTGCTTCGGGCACTGATTCGCGCGAGCACGTCGACCATTGTGGGGCGGGACGTGTCGTCTCGAACCTGGATGATCTTGGTACTCATACGGACTGAATATCCTAGGTTCACGAATTGTGCATGCGAAGGTTACACTTCCCGCATGGGCAGATCAGCCATTCCTCGCCTCGGATGCCGCACTTCGAAGCGTCATCGACCGCATCGCCCCCGACGCCCTCGACGCCCTGCATCTGTGGCTCGGCGAGCAGCGAACCCTTGCAGAACGCCAAGCCGACCGGCTGGGTATCCACCTAATCCGAACTGCTCCGAAGGGAATCTGACATGACCCGCGTTCGCATCGACCTGTTTCTCTCGCTCGACGGTTATGCCGCGACGGCCGAGCCAACCCCCGAAAATCCGATGGGCGAGGGCTGGGAGCGCCTCACCGCCGCCTATGTCGCAACTCGTACGTTCCGCGAGATGGTCTTCGGCGACACCAGCGGCACCGGCACGACCGGCATCGATGACTCCTACGCCGCCGCGTTCTTCGAGGGCGTCGGACCCGAGATCATGGGCGCGGCGATGTTCGGCCTGCACTCGTTTCCCGACGATCCGAACTGGAAGGGCTGGTGGGGTGACAATCCGCCGTTTGGCAGCCCGGTCTACGTGCTCACCAAAACTGCTCCGCGTCCGTCGATCCCAATGGAGGGCGGAACGACGTTCCATTTCCGCAACGCCGCCATTGAGGAGGTACTCGCCGAGGCGACCGAGGCTGCCGGCGGCCTGGACGTGCGCGTCGGCGGGGGGATCAGCACCGCGCGGGAGTTCCTGCTTGCCGGGCTGGTCGACCACCTGCACCTCATGATCGCCCCGATCATCCTCGCCAAGGGGACTCGGCTGTGGGATGACCTCGGAGGTCTCGAGCTCACTCACACGGTGACGACCGAAGTGGCCGAGAGCGGCACCATCCACGTCAACTTCACCAGATAAGACCCATTCATAACGATCGAACGGCCGCGTGCTGTTGCTGTGACGTTTCCGCCCTTCCAGCGGGCCACAAAACACAACAATTAACCGTGAGGACCTCGTTTCAGAGAGGTAGGCTCAGCGGAAAATTCGGATATCAGAGTGGGTGTTCTTGACGGAGTGCGGTCAAATCAAATGACCACGCGTTCACTCTGATCGGATTTCCCTTTGGGTACTCGAAGTCCTGCTCTCCGCGGAACGCAAAGCCGACAGATTTACAAAGTGAATTCGAAGCTGTGTTGTCTACGCGAGGGAATGCCACCACATCCTGACGGTCGCCGAACGCTGCCGCGTGTTGCAGACACTCTCTCAGTGCACGGGAAGCTAAACCCCGACCCTGGTACCGAGTCTCGATGCTCCACCCGGCTTCGTAGACTCCCACGTTCGCCCACTTCGTCTTCCAGTAACCGACAGATCCGACGGGCTCGCCCTCGGAGTCGGTCCTGATCGTGAACATACGCGCTTCGTCGTCTTCCCACCGACGGAGGAAGTTCGCTTGGCGTTTCACCAGCTGCTCTGGGGATTCCGGACCACCGAGAAACGTTGTCATCTCGGGAGTGTTACTTCGCTGCAATACCGGCAAATCATCAACTGTCCAGGGCAGCAAGAAAACCTGATCCTTCATAGCTTGACCCTATAGGCCACTGGTTTGGCTGAGAGGCTCCGGCGTTGCTTGCTCTGGTTTATCAGTCAATTTGTTCGGCCAAAGCGACGATGATGCCCGCGGGGCCGCGGAGATAGCAAAGCCGGAAAGTACTCTCGTACTGTGCCACCTCGCCGAGGAGTTCTGCGCCGTGGATGCGCAAGCGGGCGATCGTGTCGTCGATGTCGTCGACGGTGAACATGACACGATGAAGGCCCAACGTGTTCGGCGGCGGCGGCGGGCTCTCCGGCTCGGTGCTTGTCGGCGCTGGGGTGTGGTATTTGGTCAGCTCCAGCTTGCTGAGGCCGTCCGGGGTTCGCATCATCGCAATGTCACTCCGGACGCCGTCAAGTCCAACGGTGCGGTCCGCCCACGGGCCTTCGATCTGTCCCCGGCCTTCGAACTCCATGCCGAGCGCGGTGAAGAACGACACAGCCGCGTCTAGGTCGGAAACAATGATGGCGACGTTGTCCATCCGCTGAATGCTCATGTCTCTGAGCTTAATGAGCGTGGAGAAATATGGTTGCTGGATGGTGAATTGGGTAGGGTTCAAACGCTTGTGCCCGAACGCTTCTAATCGTGAATCACAGCGAGACCACGGCGTTTTAGGTCGGCGAGGCCGTCTCGCATGGCCTGCAATTGCTCGGGTGAGTGTCCGATCCAATCCACGAGTTCACCAACAACCTTCACCGACTCCCGGGTGCGGTACGACCGAGTCGGATTGCCGGGGAACTTCTTATCCGTCACGTTTGGGTCGTCTTCGACGCTGCCTGTCGGTTCCACGATATAGATCCGTCCAGGACTTTCTCCCGCGGATAGTTCGGCACCCCACGTTGCGGCATCCAGGGTGGCGGTCATGTAGACGTGATTTGAGATCCTGCCTTCTTCAAAGTTTGAGCCGCCTCCCGGAACCAACAGGTCTCCCACCGAAAGGGACGCCTTTGTTCCGTGAAACAGGACGCCCGATTCGTGGACTTCGAATGGTTTGGGTTCGTTCGACATGCATACTCCTAAAGGTTCGATGGTGAGATGTTAGCCCGGCCGCCCCATTACGATAGCAACGCTCTCTGTGGTGAAACGAGCCGGGAGTAGACGCCCGCACGTTCTCTAACGTTGGGGTGGGGCTCGAGACTCCCCAGTGCCACTATTTTTTGGATGGTTGAAACTGTTGCTAGTTCGAAGTGGTCAGGACTAGAAAGTCATCCCCTGTCGGTAGAGTCGAAGAAGAGAGCCAAGAGGTTCTGATGCTTCTCAGCAAGGACGACAGTGTCGCTCAATAAATCAAACAAGCATTCCCAACTACTTACTGAGAAATTGGGAACCTATCATCGGGCCGAAGACGAACGGCTGGACGGTGCGCTGTTGACCGAAGGGGAGTCGATCTAATGGAAAACAGCCGCGAATCAATTCCCCATGAGGTGGCAGAGCTCCTGGGCTACTACGTCTATGCGCTTCGGGATCCACGCGATGGGCGTGTTTTCTACGTGGGCAAGGGTGTAAGGGGCCGGATCAACGCCCATTCTCAGGAAGCCGGAAAGAACCCAGCCTCGGAGCGGGCCAAGCTTCATAAGATTAATGACATCGAAGCATCCGGCAGTCGTGTCGAACTTCTCTTTCTGCGCACAGGAATCACCGATGAGGCGACCTCGTTTATGGTTGAGCAGGCCGTAATCGACGCATTCGCAGCCAACCACCAACCACTCACCAATCTCGTCAAAGGCCATCATGCCGGAGAACACGGATTGGCGACGCTCGACGCAGTCATTGCCCGCCACGGAGCCTTGCCAACCCCTCAGATTGCTGAGCCGTTGATCATGGTGAAGATCAATCGTGCTTGGCTCCCTGACATGAACGATCAGGAACTCTACGAGGTGACTCGGGGGCACTGGAAGATTCGACGCGAAGTGCGTGATCAAGCGAAGTATGCGTTGGGCGTTGCTCACGGGGTGGTCCGTGGCGCTTATAGCGTCGACTCCTGGTTCCCATCCGCGCAACCCGGCGAGGCAGGACGGTGGGGATTCGTCGGGGAGCCCGCTACTGAATTGAAGCATGTCATTGGGACCCATGTGCGGGATTCGTTCGCACCCGGGAGCCAGAATCCGTACCGGAAATTCTTGAGCGGGTACAAAATGGATGCAGCAGTTGCAAGCGAAGAAGCCGAGATTCTATGACCGCTTCGACAAAGGCGACATTTAGCCCATTCTGACCGATCTGAGCTACGTAGTGCTTCGCCTGGCCGTGGCAGCGCAGTGGCGAGTAGCAGTCATTGTGATGAGGCCGGGAAGCCGCAATCTTTGCTGAGAAGTTCGCGATACCCCGCGTCAATACGTGATGTTTGTACCCCGGGAGCATAGGGTTTTGCCTGTGTGGCGTCTTGATCGAAAGTCTGCCGACGGTTATCCGTCGGCGAATAATGGCGGCTCGTCTAATGAAGATGAGAACGTCCCGATGAGTGACGACCCCATCCGCCTCGATTCGGGGCCCACAGAACGGGTCACGTCGGTGTCGATAACCTCAGCAACTTTCTCCACAGCGCGGCCAGAATCTGCCGAGTCTTCTCCGTTGCCAACGTCGCACTCGGCTGCGTTCACGGCCATTAATGTCGCTGCACCAACGTGGCAAGAATGGCGCGAAGAACTCGGGCAGGTCGGAGGCACCTCGCCGCTGCTGCAGTTCGTCGACACTCCGCGCACCAGAATTGACCTCACCTCGATGCATCCTGGCGGTTTGCCGCAGTTCATTTCGGGGCAGTCCACGTTGCTCTCGCACCTCATTCGTGAAGACTTTGCCCTGCGTAATGCTCGGCTCGCGGCCACGGCCATCGCCGCCAAAAGTGTTGAGCTGCGATCCATGCGCGGCATCGAATCGGTCTACGTTGCCATTGGCTTGGCAACGTGGGAATTCGGAGAGCTCAGCTTTTGTGGGCCCGTGCTCTTGCGCCCCATGTCGCTTCGTCGCTACGGCAAAGACTTTGAACTAAAACTCAGCGGTCGCGCTTTTGTGAACCCGCAATTGGTGCGCGCCTTGGAAAGTCAGTTCCAGGTTTCTCTCGATACCGAGGCTTTTGTGGCTTTGGCTCACGACAACGGCACGTTTAAACCGCAGCCGGTGATCGATCGCTTGCGTGGCTTGACGCAACATGTGCCGTCATTCGCCGTGGAGCCGCGGCTCCTCGTGTCCACGTTTGCCGACGTGTCGGCAAGCATGGTGGCCGATGTGCGTCAGTTGGAGCATCCGGTGCTGGATGCGTTGGCAGGCAACATTTCGGCGCGTGCCGCCCTCAATAATGGTTTTCTCGACGTTGTGGCCACCGGCCAAGACGAGCGCCCGACGGCCACCGACACCTTGTTGCTCGACGCGGACGCCGAGCAAGAACAAGTTGTTGCGGAGATTCTCGCCGGGAACAGCATGGTCGTGAAGACCCTTCCGGGCACCGGAGGCACCCAGACCATCGTCAACGCGCTGGGCGCCCTGACCGCGCAACACAAGCGCGTGCTAATTGTGGGAGCCCGTCGCTCCAGCCTTGACTCCATCTTTCAGCGGCTCGAGCAGGTGGGCTTGGACGGCCTGACCGTCTCACCCCGTACCCTTCGCAAAGACCTGATCAGCGCGATTTTGCGCAACGAGAAGGCCACGCGCCCCAACGTCACGGATGTTGACGATGCGCTCATGCGGTTGCGCAAAGTTCTGGTGGACTACCGCACGTCGCTCGGACGCCGCGACGAAGTGCTGGGGGTTTCTGCTCTCGAAGCGCTCGAGGAACTGTCACGTCTGAGTCTGCTGCCGACTGCTCCCGCAACCACCGCGCGTCTTCCGAAGCGCGCTATCGAAGGCTTGGCGTCTGGCCGCACCGACGCAGCGCAGAGTTTGATCACCGCGGCCGCCCTCGGCGAGTTCAAGTACGGCCCCGATGACTCGCCTTGGTACGGCGCCGATTTCTCCACCACCGCGGAGGCAACGGCCGCTCACGACTTGGCCAAACGGATCCACGCCATTGACCTGCCCCGACTCCTAGAGCGTGCGGACACCGTTTTTGGCCGCACCCGCATGCGTCCGTTCGAGAACATGATCGAGCTGGGCATCTATATCCGCCTGCTCATCGACATTCGCGAGACGCTGGATAAGTTCTTGCCCGCCGTCTATGACCGTCCCCTCACCGAGCTCATTACGGCCACGGCCGGGCGACGCGGGGGCGACATGACGAGCGCCAATCGTAGACGCCTGCGCAAGCTCGCGGATGAGTATGTGCGCCCGGGCGCGAACGTGTCAGATATGAATGACTCGCTTACGCGCATCCAGCAGCAACGCGTGCTGTGGCAGCGTTATGTTGTCGCCGGAGCCGTGCCCGAAGTGCCGGTTGGCGTGGGCGATTTGCAAGCCGCGTACCAACGCGTTGTGGATGACCTCACGCAGCTCGACATGCCGCTTGGGGCAACGGGCACGACAGAGTCTCTAGTGCGGCTCGATCTGGTGGGTCTGCGCAACAAGATTGGATCGCTGGCGGCGGAGTCCGAAGTTTTGGCTAATCTCCAGGAGCGCACCACTCTGTTGGCATACCTTCGTGAACTCGATTTAGACGTTCTGCTCGCCGATCTCTCGGCTCGGCATGTACTCGAGGCTGATGTTGCCAACGAGCTCGAACTCGCCTGGTGGCAGTCGGTTCTGGAAGGCATGCTGGTCGAGGATAAAGCACTTCTGAGCGCCAATACCGCCATTTTGGATCGTCTCGAATCGGACTTCCGCATGGTCGATGAGGCCCACGCTTCGGCCAACGGCCAACTCCTGGCAGCCCGTTTATCAGACCTCTGGAAAATCGGACTCGTGGACTGGCCCGATGAGGCTGACCGCCTTCGCCGCACACTTCGGGGCGACCAGATCACCCCGGCCGAACTCTTTCGGATCGCGCCACGGCTTTCGCGAGCCATCTCACCAATCTGGGCGTGCTCGCCGTATGAGGCGCACCTGATTCCCAGAGATGTTGCCTTTGACGCTGTTTTCTTGCTGGATGCTGGCGCCACCACCATTGCCGAAAACGCGGGCGCTATTCGTCGGGGTTCCGCCATCGTCGTTTTCGGTGATCCCGTCACTCAGACACCTTCGCGCTTTGAAACCGGGCTTGGTGAGGACAGCAATGGCATGTTGCGTGCTCCCGTGGGCGATGCAGATGCGTGGCACTCGCGCTCGGCCCTCGCCAAGCTTTCTGAGGTTTTGACCGTTCGCACGCTCACGCACAGCTATCGTGCCGGTGGCGAAGACCTCGCCGATGTGGTGAACCGTCGTTTCTACGGCGGCAAGATTACGTCCCTTCCCTGGGCCGGAACGTTCCTCGGCCACTCCAGCCTGCGCCTGCGGTACATCGCGGACGGTACTGGCATGCCCGACCCCGTTTCTGGGGCGATTGAGAGCGTCGACGCCGAAGTGGCGAAGGTTGTGGAGTTGGTGCTCGCTCACGCGGCCGACCGCCCCACCGAATCTTTAATGGTGATCACGGCTAGCCCCAAGCACGCCGTTCGCGTGGAGCAGTCGGTACTCTCAGCATTTGCGCGTCGCAGTGACTTAGCCGAATTTATTCTGGCCGACCGCGCCGAACCCTTCGCCGTCATGACGTTGGAGCAGGCCGTTGCGCAGAGCCGCGACCGCGTCATTTTCTCCCTCGGTTACGGGCGCACCCCGCACGGTCGTTTACTCTCTGACTTCGGTGCCCTCGCCAAGCCGGGGGGAGAGCGTTTGCTGGCCGTGGGAATGACGCGCGCCCGCCGATCCATGGAAATTGTGTCGTGCTTCCGCCCCGGTGACATTGAAGAGAGTCGTCTCAGCGGCGGCATGCGGGCGCTCGCGGAAGTTCTCTCGGAGACGGATCGCACCCCCACTCTTGTTCGGAATGACGCGGATGCTGAACCCATGCTCGTCGAGTTGGCCGAACGCCTCGTGGCTCGCGGTTTGACCGTCTCACTTAATCACGGCGAAGAAATTGCTCTCGCTGCGTCGTTCGAGGGGCGGGCGGTTGCCGTCGAGACCGATGCGTTGCTCGGTCGGGGTAGCCTGCGTGAGTCGCTGCGGTTGCGACCGGAAATGCTGCGCCGCCTGGGTTGGCATTACCTGCGCGTGCACAGCTTCGAGTTATTCGCCGACCCCGAAGCCGTGGCCACGCGCATTGCGAGCTTGATCGGCGCTGTCACTGACGATGACGTGTCAACCGGCCCGATTGTGTTGCCCGCGCGTGATGCTGCGGGTGCTGGTGCGCATGCCGGAGCTCATGCCTAAGAAAGCGAAAGATCTCGAGAGTGCCGATTCGAAGAAATCGGGCATTCGAGAGACAGGTTCGCCGACTCCCGCGCTGGCAAAGAAGGCCAGGGTTTCTCGGCGTGTGAAATGGATTCAACCAGGATCTACCGAGAATCCGGCCAGCAGTGACACCGAAGTGCCCGAGCGGGATCGCCCAGAAAACTGGGGCGATCGGGCAACGCGCACTCGTTCAGGGGCAAACACGAGCAACGACGAGCAACTTCGCCGCGACAAGCCACCGCACTGGGGCTAGCCGCAGTATCTGCTGCTCTGAGCAAACGCACCGACGGGTGGCTGTTCTGTCTAACGTCGGGCGACCGGATATCGGGCGATTTAACGCGGGGTGACCTAGTGCCGGGCCGGTTGTGTTCGTAACTCCTGTAAATCTTCGGACGTCACGTTGCAGGACTGAAGTAGACCCCCGTATTCTCGGGCTTTTTGTTCCCATCGGACGAACGCGTGGGAAAAATTACAGGAGTTACGCACGATGGGACGTCGCCAGTGCCCACTGTGGGAAGGATGTGCCGCAGGGCGGGACGAGATCAAGCAAATCTGAGTTCTCAAGCCCGCAGGAGAACTCGGATTAGTTCATGGCTTTAGGAGAACTCGGACTAGTTTGAGGAACTGGAAGAACTGGAAGAGCCGGACGACGAAGTGGAAGGCTTCGAGGGGGCGGAGCCGCTGGAGCCTGAGCCGCTGGAGCCTGAGCCGCTGGAGCCTGAGCCGCTGGAGCCTGAACCACTGGAGCTTGAGCCGCCCGAACCGCCTGAGCCGCTGGACGAGCTAGAAGAGCTCGAGGAGCTGGCCTTGCCTGCCTTACTGGGCTTGCCGGAGGAACCGGCAGCGGCACGGGAGTCTGTGCGGTAGAAACCAGAGCCGTTGAAGGTCACGCCGACCATGGCGAAGATTTTGCGGAGCTTGCCGTTGCAGACGGGGCAGACCGTGAGGGAGTCTTCGCTCAGTGCCTGCTGAATGTCGAACGCATTGTCACATTCGGTACAACGGTAAGAATAGGTTGGCACGGTGAATCTCCGGACGTTAGTAGGTGCAGAAGTTGTAGAGAGGTCAGAAAGTGATGAGTGCTGACGGGGTAACAACACCGTCAACGGGCTGGTCATGAATTTCGCGCGGCAGGTCTTCCAGCAGCTCTTCATCGAAGATGATCGCATAGACGGGCGGGCGTTTGTCCATGGAACCGAGAGTCTTGTCAAAGTAGCCGCGACCCCAGCCCATGCGCGTCCCTGAACTGTCTACCGCTGATGCGGGAACGAGAATGAGGTCGACATCGTTGATGGCGATCGGCCCAAGGAGCTCGCCGGTGGGTTCTGGGAGGCCGTGAAGGCCCTCGTTCTCTTCATCCGTTCCGTTGGCTACGGCCCAGTCGAGCAGGCCGTCATCACGGGACACCGGTAGAAGAACCCGAATGCCTTGCTCGAAGGCCCAGGAAAGGAACGGACGCGTTTCCGGCTCCGTTGGACCAGCCAAATAACACGAGAGGCTCTTGATGCCGCGGGCCGCCACAAGATTCTTGAGGTGCTCGGTGATGCTCGACGTGGCGGCGTCGCGCGCCAGATCGGGCATTCCTCGGCGGCGTTCACGAATATCTGCCCTGAGGGCTCGCTTGGTGGACACGGCGGTGTCGGGCAGGTCTTCAGACATGTTTCCAGTCTAAGCGGCCCGGATGGGCGCTACTTTCGGGAACACTGAGGTTCGCTGGCTAGACTTCGACCATGAAATCTCGTGTGACAAAAGCCGTCATTCCCGCCGCTGGTCTCGGAACGAGGTTTTTACCCGCAACCAAAGCACTGCCGAAAGAGATGCTGCCGGTGGTTGATAAGCCGGCCATCCAGTACGTCGTTGAAGAGGCGGTAAACGCGGGACTCATCGATATTTTGATGATAACCGGGCGCAACAAGAATGCGTTGGAGAACCACTTCGACCGCAACTTCGAATTGGAAGCGCGGCTCGAGGAGAAAGGTGACGACTCTCGCCTCGATAAGGTCACCCATTCCACCGACTTAGCTGATATTCACTATGTTCGCCAGGGTGATCCTCTCGGACTGGGGCACGCTGTTTCTAAGGCCGCGATGCACGTGGGACAGGAACCATTTGCGCTCCTGCTGGGCGACGACATCATTGACGAAGAATTCGATTTGCTCGTTCAGATGATTGCGGAGCACAGCGAGAGAAACGCCACAATCGTCGCCCTGATGGAGGTGCCCGACGAGCTTGTCTCCAGCTATGGCATTGCCTCCATCGAGGCGACCGAGAAAGAGGGCGTGGTTCGGATCACCGGCCTCGTGGAGAAACCTGAGTTGGGGCAGCAACCCTCGAACTACGCCGTTATCGGCCGTTACATTTTGCAACCCGAAGTCTTTGCTGTTCTTGCCGAGACAAAGCCCGGCCGCGGTGGCGAGATCCAGCTCACGGATGCTTTGGCCGTCCTGGCCAAAGACACCAACCTTGCGGGGGGTGTCTACGGAATCGTTTTCTCTGGCCGTCGTTACGACACCGGTGACCGACTCTCCTACCTGCAGGCCGTGGTCCAAATTGCGGCCCACCGCAAGGACCTGGGGGTGGCCTTCAGTGCGTGGTTGGTTGACTACGCCGCTTCGCTCCCTGCGCAAGAGAAGTAGCAATTCAGGATGAGCCCAAACATCCCCGATCTGACGAGTGGCCGCATCTCGATTCGCGGTATTCGGCCCCGAGATGCCAAGCCGTTGGAACGCGAGCTCATGCTGAACCGGTCATGGTTGCGAAAGTGGGAGGCGACCACGCCCCAAAGTTTTATCTCCTTTGACACTAAGGGGAGCATCCGGTCGTTATTGAACGCTGCCCGTTTTGGAGGAGCGCTTCCCTTCGCCATTGAACTGGATGGCGAATTTGTGGGGCAACTCAACGTGTCGGGCATCGTGATGGGGTCGTTGTCTTCGGCACAGCTGGGGTATTGGGTTTCCGAGCGTGCCGCCGGGAATGGGGCAACCCCGACGGCCGTTGCGCTGGCCACGGACTATTGTTTTCGCCGGATGAACCTCCACCGCATGGAGATCTGCATTCGGCCCGAGAACGCGGCTTCGCTGCGCGTAGTGGAGAAGTTGGGCTTTCGTTACGAGGGCCTTCGTCGCCGCTACATCCATATCAACGGGGATTGGCGTGACCACTTTTCGTTCGCGTTGACCCGCGAAGACGTGCCGGGAGGGGTGCTCGATCGCTGGCTCAGCGGGAGTGTTCCGGCGGGGGCGACGCATATTCCCGAGGGCGACATTGCCGCGGCGGCCTCGGGAACAGATTCTCCGTAACCTCAACACACCCGGAGAGCTTAAAGTGCAATGGGGTACATGTCTCGTACCTTTGAAGCATGAGCGGTGACTTTCTTGGGGGCGGACTGGTTTTTGCCATTGCCGCGACGCTGTGGATCGTCTATTTGATTCCCACGTGGCTCCGCCGTCGCACGTTTGATGCCACCGAACTCAATGCCATTCGCATGCAACAGACAATTCGCGCGCTCGCTGAAACCACGCAACTGCCCACGGAGCTCCGAGTCGAAGCGTCGGCTCGCGGGGTTGCCGAACAAAAGCGTGTCCTCCGGGAAGCGGAGACACAGGCACGCCTTCAGTTGCGTGCCGCCACCGCGGCCGCGATTGGGTATGACGATGCTGGTCACCGTGCGCGAGCTCGCCGTCGCCGCCAACGTCTTGCCGCGAGTGTGGTCTTGTTGGCATCCGTCATGGGAATTGTTACCGGAATCACGTTCATCGTGACGCAACAAGGATGGCAACTTTTGGCCGGCTCGTGCGTGGCGTTTGCGGTTGCCATCATCGTCCAAAATGAACTGTCCGGGGCCGTTGTCGTCAACGCTCGCAGCGCCAGTTCCGGCGTCTTTGCGGCGCAGGCGTTTGCAGACCACGCGCCGGTTGTCGCGCAAGCGAACTCTCGAACCTGGACCCCTACGGCTCTGCCTCGGCCGATGCACCTTTCTGAAGGATCCATTGCGGCGGCGGTTGTTGCCTCCCAAGCTGCGGCCGAGCGGTTGCGTCTGTCCGGTGCCGAGGCGGCCCTCGTGGAACGCCTGCGCGCCGCGGGAAATATCAACCCGGCAATCCGCGTCTCGGCGCCAGCGCCAACACCGGTCGTCGGCCGATTCACCAGTATGGGTGTCGTTGGCGACACCGGTACCCACACTCAAACGGGTCATCTTGACCTGGATGCCGCACTGCGCCGCCGCCGCGCTGCCGGATAGTTCACCAACAATTAGGGCTTTAGTACACCTGCTGTCCAACTGAGCGTCGCCTTGTCTTAAGGCGGTCCTTTCATAGTTGGTGAATGAGCACCCCTACCCTTTCGCGTCTTGGCCTCTGGGTCATGATGGGCGTTTTCATCGCTTGTGCGGTGTGGGTCTTTGTGGGGTTTTTCAACCTTCATGAACCGGATGCCCGAGCTGGCACCTTCACCCAGACAACAATCATCGGTGCGCCCGTCTCCCTTTCGGCGGAGTTTGCTCCGGCGGATGACTCGGGCACCCACACCCAGTTGGCCTCCCTTGAGGGCGGTAACGCTCAGAAGATCGACCTAACCTGGGCAGCCTCCGCAGCGGAATCTACGGGGATTCCTCTTCGTGCCGTTCTGGGGTATGCCGGGGCAACTGTGGTGGTGAACGCCGAACAGCCGTCGTGCAATCTGACCTGGACGACCATTGCGGCAATTGGCAATGTCGAATCTGGCCATGGCACGCACGCCGGGTCGCATATTTCTGCCAACGGTGTGACGCAACCGCCTATCTATGGGCCGCTGCTCGATGGCGCGTCTTATGACGCCGTGAGCGACACCGATGGCGGTCAGTTTGACGGCAATATCCTGTTCGACCGGGCGGTCGGGCCATTGCAATTCATCCCCTCGACGTGGGAACGCTGGGGCGCGGACGGTAACGGTGATGGCATCAGGGATCCTCAACAAATCGATGATGCGGCGCTGGCGACCGCACGATACCTCTGTCATTACGGCGATTTATCCGGCGTCGATGGCTGGCGCACGGCCATTTTTGCCTACAACCATGTGGAGTCCTACGTCGACGGTGTTGCCGCGATGGCCAACATTTACGCTGAGCGAGCGGGCTCATGAGTGCGGACAAAGATGGTCTCATCTCCGACCGTTATCAACTCGGTGGGCTGCTCGGCAGTGGTGCTTCCGCCTCCGTCTATGAGGCGACCGATATGGCCACGGGGGAGCGCGTTGCCCTCAAAATATTGCACCCCCAGTTCTCACAAACGGCTGCGCTGCGGGTAGCTTTTTTGGAAGAAGCTCGAATAACGGCCGGGATCACGCACCCGAATCTTGCTGCCGTGCTCGACTTTGGCATTCACGATCCGCGTCGGCAGAACAGGGCGTGGATCGCCATGGAATTTGCGTCCGGCATGAGCCTGGCCGAGTTCATTGAGACGGTGGGCCTGCCGTCCCCGGCGGAAGCGTTGGCCGTGGCCGATGGTGTCTTGGATGCCCTCTCGGCGATTCATGATTCTGGGCTTGTGCATCGTGACGTGACACCGCACAACATCATGGTGGAGGCCGGCCCCGACGGTTTTCTCACCGCTTCGGGTGTTCACCTCATTGACTTTGGTCTCGTCGATATTGCAGGGGAATCCTCCACTGGTACCCATGTGCTTCGGCATGTGGCGCCTGCTCATGAGGGCGAGCGCGCGGGCGTCATCGGAAGCGCCAATTACATTTCGCCCGAACAAGCCCGTGGTAACGGAGTCGATTCGCGCGGAGACCTCTATCAAGTCGGATGCGTTCTCTACTTTGCTCTGACGGGACAACCGCCTTTTCCGGCCCACACTCACGAAGAGACATTGCACGCTCATGCTGTCTTGCCGCCACCGGTGCCTTCAGTGTTGCGCCCAGAAGTTTCCGCGGCAATCGATCGAATCGTGGTGCGAGCGATGCTCAAGGCACCGGTGAGCCGGTTCGGTTCGGTTGCCGATTTTAGAGCTTCTATTCTGGCGGCAAACCTGGCGCTACAGCGGTCGGCGGAGAACACGACCGACATTGCGATCGCCGGCCACGAATTGGATGCGTCCCATAACGGTGGACGCACGCGCGTTCTTCCCCGAACAAGCGTTGCAGAAGATGGAAATCGCACGGCGTTGATCGGGGGAGCTGCTTTCGGGCAGGCTCCGGGTCGCGACCTGGCAAACGCGGCTAGGGGTCGTTCTGCCGTCGGGGCGGCAGCGTCAGGGCGTCGTTCCTCACGCTCGTTCTGGCTCGTTGTCATTCCAACGTTGCTGGCGGCCGTCGTGGGAGTGAGTGTCGTCTCTGCGGGCGCCAGTACTTCGGCCATCCCGGCAACCGATACGGGTTCCCCGACGCCACCGCCCACGAGCCCATCGCCGACACCGTCCACGTTTGACGGTCCCGCCATGATTTCCGTTCCCGCTATTGGTGGATCTCAGGCGGTCGCCGCCAGAATTCTCATCCTCCGGTCAGGGCTGAAGATTTCTGGTGAACGCGTCGAAGACTCATCCTTGGCGGCGGATACTGTGCTCGCCCTGACACCGGGGGCGGGGGAGCTCGTAGCCCCCGGCACTTCGCTGAGCCTGGTGATCGCCTCGGGCTCGAACCGAGTGCCCACTCTCGTCGGGGTAACCCAAGCCGAGGCAATCACGCTTCTGCACGCTGCCGGATTCACGGTCGTCATCACGACCGGTACGGTGCAGGGGCCTCAGCCCGGCCACGTCATGGAATCCTCGCCCAGCGCGGGAGCATCGCTGCGCTTGGGGTCTTCCGTCACGGTGGTGCTGGCCCCGCCGGACTCAACGGCACCGTCGACGACAGTCACCCAAACCCCGGCACCAACCGTCGGCACATCATCGACGCCGGTTCCTGCTGCCTGAACCGATAAATGTAAAACCTATAATCCATCTCGTCGCAATCCTCCCGCTACCTCTTGTTCACTTTGCGCCAGCAGAATATTGAGTTGAGTGAGGTGAGCATTGTCCGAAGGAAGCCGTTTTCAATCGATCGAGGATGTCCTCATCTCGAATTCGCGTACCCCTGTTCTCGAAGGTGAACGCGAGCACGATCGCAAAGAGAATCACGAACCCGTTTCGGGCCGCCGCAGCCTTGTTTCCAAGCCTTCACGCTCGGACTCCGTCTTTCGCAACGTCTCCTACGCGGCCGGCATGGCGACGGTCGGCATCATGCTTGCCGTCGGCGTCTTCCTCACTCTGCGCGCTTCCGATGCGCTCAGCGTTGCTGGTTTCTCCTTTCTCACGGAACAAGAATGGTCGCCAGAAACACAAAAGTTTGGCATCGCGGCGGTTCTCTTTGGAACCATCACGATCGCCCTTATTGCCTTGTGTGTTTCAGTTCCGCTTTCTCTGGGGGCCGCGCTCCTCATTTCTGAAATTGTTTCCCCCAAGGTGCGCACTGCACTCATCACCTTGGTCGACCTCATGGCCGCTGTGCCCAGCGTCATTTTTGGGCTCTGGGGTGTCTTCTACTTGCAAGCCAATGTCATTCCGGTTTCTCAGTGGATCTCGACAAATTTTGGCTGGATCCCCATTTTTCGCGTATCAAACGCTGCCGGCGAGTTGGCAACCGAGGCTAGCGCGTTCACATCTTCCGCCTTTATCGCTGGAATCGTTGTTGGATTGATGGTTGTGCCGACGCAGACCTCGGTTATGCGGGAAGCTTTCTCGCAGACGCCCATGGGCGAACGCGAAGGTGCCTTGGCCCTGGGGTCAACGCGCTGGGGCATGATTCAGACCGTCGTTCTTCCTTTTGGTCGCGGTGGCATCATCGGTGGCGTCATGCTGGGCCTCGGCCGCGCACTCGGCGAGACCATCGCCGTCTACATGATCATTTCGCCCATCTTCGTCATCAACTGGGAGCTCCTGAAAACGGGCACAAACTCCGTTTCCTCCCTCATCGCCTTGCGCTACGGGGAGTCCAGTCAGTTTGGCCTCTCGGCGCTCATGGCTGCGGGGCTCGTTCTCTTTCTCATCACGCTCGCGATTAACTTCACGGCTTCCTCAATCGTGGCGCGGTCGCGTTCCGGCGCGGAGAGCGGCTAATCATGACAATTATTCCTGACACCACTTCGGCGCCATTCGTGGAGAGCCTGTTGGATGACGGCACGCCGAACCCTCGGGCTCGCACCTTTATCCCAAACTCTGAAGGCGTCGAAACCGCTGCCCGCCGCCACATCCATGGAACTCCTCTTGAGGAGAGGTTCAACGTCTTTGGTGCGGCTGCCGCGGGCATATCGGTCGCCATCCTGCTCTTTGGCTGGTTCGCCCCGTTGACGGGTCAGGTCGGCTGGGCTGTCGTTGCCTTTATTGGTTTCCTGGGCTTCTACGCGGTGCTGGTATCCCTCAAAGCAGATGGCCAAGAAGTCAAAGACCGCGTCATGATTTCTCTTCTTTACTCCGCAGCGGCGATTTTGTTGGGCGCTCTCCTTTTTGTTGTCATCTACACCCTGGCTCGCGGCCAAGAAGCACTTCCTCACGCGAACTTCTTTTTTGACACGATGTTGCTTGCCGGTCCTCTCGATCCGCTCACTGTGGGTGGAATTGCCCACGCCATTGTGGGAACGCTCATGCAGATTGGGATGGCCCTTGCCCTGGCCGTCCCTCTGGGGATCACGACCGCTGTGTTTTTGAATGAAATTGGTGGAAAATTTGCCCGCTTTGTGCGCACTATTTCCGATGCCATGACGGCTTTGCCTTCCATCGTTGCCGGACTATTCGTCTACGCAGCGATTATCACGCTGATCACCCACCAGCGCTCAGGGTTTGCAGCAGCGATGGCCATCATGGTCATGATGCTCCCCATCATCATTCGTGCCTCGGATGTTGTTTTACGTCTTGTCGCAGGAAATCTTCGCGAGGCCTCCTATGCGCTGGGCTCCACGAAGTGGCGCACTGTCTGGCACGTTGTTCTGCCCACGGCACGGTCCGGTCTTGTCACCGCCGTCATCCTTGGGACCGCTCGCGGCATTGGTGAAACGTCGCCGGTGTTGCTTACGTCTGGTGTGACATCCGTCATGAACTTGAACCCTTTTGAGGGCCCCATGATTTCTTTACCCCTGCAGGTCTTTGCCTTCGTGAGGTCGCCCGAGCCCAACATGGTGGCTCGTGGCTTTGGAACTGCCGCCGTCCTTCTCCTTCTCGTCCTGGTGTTGTTCGCTCTGGCGCGTGTATTTGGGGGCAGGGGCCCCGGCCAGCTTTCGGTTCGTCAGCAGCGGGCCACTGTTGAGCGCAGCGGCCGTGACGCCATGCGCATCACAATTTCTTCCGGTCGTCGTGCGCGCGCTCTCGAGCTCCCCAGCGATGCTGCGTCTCTGAATTCCTCTGGCCCAGATTCCTCTTCCCCCGCTCCTAAGGAGACACTTTCGTGAGTCCGTCCCACGCACGTTCATCGCAGCTTCGCCGCCGCACCCTGAGCGCCAGTTTTGGCATTGTTCTGGTTGGAATAATGGTGTTCGCAGGCGCTTCGGCAGCAAATGCTGAGTCCTATGACCCCATCACGGGAACTGGGTCCACATGGTCTCAGAACGCACTGGACCAATGGCGCAAGAACGTTGCGTCCAACTACGGCATGACTGTGAACTACTCGGGTACCGGATCCTCCGCCGGCCGCCGCGACTACATCGGTGGCACGGTGGACTACGCCGTCAGCGAGATCCCGTTTCAGGCAAACCCGGAGGATGGATCGCCAGCGGAGATTCCACCCCGAGGCTACGCCTACATGCCCATCGTCGCCGGTGGAACGTCGTTCATGTACAACCTGAAAATCGGTGGTCAGCGAGTATCCAACTTGCGCCTCAGCGGCGACACCGTAACCAAAATATTTAGCGGTGCCATCAGTAAATGGAACGATCCGGTCATCGCCGCCGATAACCCCGGTCTGGCGATGCCCGACAAGACAATCACGCCGGTCGTGCGCTCGGATGGCTCGGGATCAACGGCGCAGTTCACTCTCTGGATGTCCAAACAATATCCCTCGATTTGGACCACAGGAATGACCTCCATCTTTCCTGGCCTGGCGGGCTCAAAAGGACAAAGCGGATCATCGGGCGTGGCCGGTTACGTCAGCCAGGACTATGGGGAGGGCTCCATAACCTATGTCGAGTATTCCTATGCTCTCGAGGCCGGTTTCCCCGTTGCCAAGATCCTAAACGCTGCTGGATACTACGTAGAGCCGACATCGTCTTCTGTGGCAGTGGCCCTCTTACAAGCTCAAATTGCGGGTGACCTCACGCAGATTCTCGATGGGGTCTACAACAACGCAGATCCACGGACCTACGCCCTCTCGAGTTATTCCTACATGATTGTGCCCACTGAGGTTGGGGGTGTCTTCACCGTGGGTAAGGGCAAGACGCTCAGCACCTTCGCCAAGTACATGCTGTGTGAAGGGCAACAACAGGCTGCCGATTTGGGCTACTCGCCCCTTCCGATGAACCTCGTCATCGCCGGATTCACGCAAGTAGCGCGTATTCCTGGTACTGCCGTTCCTGCTTTTGACCCCAGTTCCTGCAACAACCCCACGTTCAAGCCCGGCGAGGACCCCAATAACAACTTGCTGGCTCAAACAGCACCGCAACCAGCCACGTGCGACAAACGAGGCCCTGACCAGTGCACGACCGGCACCGGTGGCGCCTCAGCAACAGAGACGGCAATTTCGGGAACAGGGAACGGCGGAAGTGCATCAGGTTCAGCAACCGGTAGCTCCAGTGCCTCGGGTGCGTCGACGACGGCCTACGACGAATATGGCAACTCAGTCTCCGGGGGGACGGGGGTTGCGGGTGCCGTTTCGGCATCCCCCTTCACCCTTGCCCAAGACTCGTGGGGGACCCCTCAAAACATCATGTTAGCTGCGGGGCTTTTTGTTGTCCTCGCAGCCGTTGTGCCTCCTTTCGTCGCCCCTCAAATGCAACGTCTCATGCAAAAAAGGAAGCGCTAAAACCACTAAACCTAAAACGACATTTAGGGTGACTGAATCATTCTCTTTTCGTTTACTTCGTAGACACTTAGCACTTTTATTCTCGTGACATGCCCACAAAAGTGTGGGAATCACCTGAGAGGTTGCTGTGCTGTCACGTCGTCGCCATCGTAAAAACCCGCTCATTCTGAGTGCGAGTGCCACCGGCATTATTGTCGGTCTCCTCGTGAGCGTTTCCACGGGTTTGGCGATTTCAATTACGGATTCTCAAGCGGCTCATGCCAATTCCTCCAGCAGCCAGACTCTGGCGGCTGTGGACTACGATTTGACGGCGTCAGCGGATCCTCAGCATCAAAAATTCCCCATGCCAAATTTGGCCGTGACCGTTTCACAGACGAGTGACCTCGTCTCTCAGGGCATCGTGGTCTCTTGGACGGGGGCGGAGCAATCCGTCAAACCGGACGGCTCAACGGGAGGAAAGAACTTTCTTCAGATCGCCCAGTGTTGGGGGGAGGACCCCCTGAACCCGGGTCATCCCGATCGCACTACGTGCCAGTACGGCGGCTTCTCCGGCAAAGCAGGGGCCGCACGAAGTAACACCGTTGCGTGCGCCAATGTGAATCCGGATCCCGCTGGCGACGATATCAACCAGCCCGTTCTTGATCCGAACGATTTTGTTTACACAACCGGAAAAGAAGCCGACTACACGGCCGCGAATGCGTGCCCTTCCGTTGGCAGTCCATTCACCGGGATTCCGTTTCGCGCCGCAAACGATGGGGGAGTCATTGCCTCTGTATTCCCTGATCCCACGGGTGCTGATACCTCTGGTCGCCGCCATGCATACTACCTCGACCCGATAACGGGTTGGGTCCAAAAGTCGACCGGTGAGAAACTGCAAAATGGAGTGGCGTTGCCGGCAGGAATTAACGGGGTCAACCTCCAGGCCAATCAGTTCTATTCGCAATATACGACGAACGAGGTCCCCTGGGCGGGCTCGGGTGCCGGTGGATCCGGTTCCTACAAGTTTGAGATTCAAAATGCCGTTCAGAATCCTTACTTGGGCTGCGGTACAAACGTGACGCTGCTTGATGGTTCGCAAGGACCACAACCCTGCTGGCTCGTCGTGATCCCTCGCGGCGTTTCCGACTCCGGGGCGAGTGGCATTACAAAATCCGGATTGTTCTGGGATGCGTGGAAGCACCACATCGCTTTCAAACTGGATTTCAAACCACTCGCTGTTCGCTGTGATATTGGCGGGACGGAGAAGCAGCTCTCGGGTAGTGAGCTCATAGCGGGGGCGGTCGCCTCGTGGCAGCCAAAGTTGTGCTCGGGCGCGGCGGGGTCGTCGTTCGTCCTCAGTACGGGCAACGAAGAGGACGCCCTCACGAAAGCCAGCCAGACCTCTCCTAGTCCGCTCGCGCTGACGTCCAGACCGCTTCAGTCTTCGGGAAAAGACCCGGTGCAGTATGCCCCGGTTGCGCTGTCTGGACTGGCACTTTCCTTTTCCATTGATCGCAATGTTCGCGTCACGTCGGATTTGCCCGCGGGGTACGCCGCTAAAGACGCTGAAGCATTCACTTCGATGAAGCTCACGCCCCGCTTGGTGGCGAAGCTCCTGACAAATTCCTACGTGGAATCGCTCCCGGCGGGCGGCAATCTCGCGCACATCGGTTACGTCAATTATTCCAACGCTGGCCCCAATGCCCTCAACTTGACGAAAGATCCAGACTTTCTTAAGGTCAATGACGATAATCCTGAGTGGAAGTATCAAGCGCTCTCGGGGCCGTCGCTTGCCGACCTGCTGCTCCCTTTGGGACGGTCGGATGAGGCCCTTCAGCTCTGGAGCTATGTCATGAGCGATCCGGATGCGGTAGCTTTCCTCGGCGGGGCCGCCGACTCTTGGGGAATGAAGGTCAACCCGTGGTATTCGACTAATTCCAGCATCAATCCCTCGGGAACCGGAATGAAGCTCCCGCGAACAAACTTTCCGAAAGCCGACCCGGTAGAGAAAATTACCGCCTCTGAGGGATTGATCAACCTCGTCACGTGGCGACCGTACACGTCGGATTTTGATCAGGGCGCGAGCCTTACCCTCCGCGGTGACGGGCTCGAGTTGGGCGACTGGACCCCCGCCAGCACGCCTCCAAAGTATGGCAAGAGCGTTCGCCAGCTTGCGGGCACGCAGCGAGTGGTAGCCGTCACAACGGCGGCTTCCGCCAACCTCTATCAAAATGTCACAGCGTCTCTCCTCAATTCGGCTGGCGAATTTGTTGCTCCCACACAGGCGGGAATGGCAGCAGCAGCAGCAGCGATGACCCCTACAGAGAAGAATTCCAGTGTCGTGGAGTACAACTTTGAAAGTGCCCAAGCGTTGGCGGCAGCCGATGCCTATCCGCTCACAATGCCGGTGTACGCCGCGTTGAACCCCTTGCAAACCGATGCGCAATTGAGGGCAAAATATTCCGGGTTCATTCGGTATGCCGTGCAGAGTGGCCAAACTTCCGGAACGAGTATTGGTCAGTTGCCTCCCGGCTACGCTCCGATTCCGCAATCATGGGCTGACCAAGCGCTCGCCTCGGCGACGGCGATCGAGCAGGGGATTAGTCCGCTCAGTCTGGTAACGCCCAGCACGACAGCAGGTGGTCAAAGTTCCCAAACCGCGGCGCGGCGCGCTGTGCCGCTTCCGAGCGATGTTGCCGCTACCGACCCAAACCCACAAGCTTCGGGCGCACCTGCCGGTGCCCTCGTTGGTAAACCTACGCCCGATGACCCCGTGCTGGGTCCGGTTTCGGCGGCCATTCCTGCCGGCTTATTGTCGGGGCTGAGTGCCGCAGCGGCCTTCCCCCTGTTCTCGCGCTTTCGACGGCGGCTCCCCTAAAGATTTCCCAAATTTGAGGAATGCCTCGAGCTTTTCACCACGAGCATTGTCCTCAAAAAAAAGACTTGCCTAATCGGGTTGGTCTCAGCACAAAAACGAAAGGTTACACAGTGATCTCCAAGAAGGTTGTTGCGCTCTGCGCGACAGTTGGCGTTGCCGTTTCCGGTCTCGCATTTGCACTTCCCGCCAACGCTGAGCCTGTTTCTAACAGCTACTCCATCGTTGGATCTGACACGCTCGAAGACGTGGTCAGCGCTATTGCAAACGGCTCCAACCTCACTGGCTCCACTGTGCGGGCAACTGCGGGCGGTGCCACTATCGGCTCGTTCGATGCAACGGGTTCATCCTCCATCATCACAAAGCCTTACGGAACGCGTTTCGCTCGCCCCAATGGTTCCGGTGACGGCAAACTCGCCCTCTCACGCTCCATCGATGGTGTCGGCTACACGTCGAACGCCTCCGGCGCCAGTGGAGTTCTTCCGTTGACGATCATCGCCGATCAGGTCGATATCGCTCGTTCATCGAGTGCCTCTGCGGAGAACACTGCTGGAACACTATGGCAGGTCCCCTTCGGCCGCGACGCCTTTGCTTACGCCTACGACTCCGCCTCGACCGTCGCGGGAATTGGCACGATCAGTAACGCTGACATGGCGAACCTGTACTTGTGCGATGCCACGACATTGGCAACCTACGCGGTTACGCCCGTCATTCCCCAGGCTGGTTCCGGTACCCGCAAAGACTGGCTCTCAAAATTGGGGTTGACCGAAACCACCTTGAAAACTGTCAGCGAGGGTGGCTGCGTCACTGAGGGCCAGGAGCACGATGCTTCAGCGCTTGGCATTAACCAGATCATGCCCATGTCTGCTTCGCGCTGGGTTGCGATGAACACGGGTGCCAGCTTCGCCAAGATGAAGAGCACGACCGTTCTCGGTTCGCTCGTCACTGGGCAGTCGCCGGTTACAGGCACGGGAATCAGCATGGTTCCCAACGCCACGTACTACGCCGACACCAAATGGGGTCGCGACACTGTTTTGGTTGTGGAGTTTGCTCGCATTGACTCAACCAACGCAAAGTACGACGCCAACCTTGCGGCATTGCTGAACCCTGCATCCAGCCAGAGCCTCGCAAACCTCACCTTCACTGGTGCCACCAAGGCAGGAACGCTCAAAGGCAAATTCGGATTCGTTGCGCCCTTGAGCAGTGTCGCCTTCAAAATTGCCGCTTCCTAAATCCCATAACAATCGAAAAGGACAGTGAAAATAATGTTTAGCACAAAGAAAATTCGCTTAGCCGCCGTGGCGGTTGTCTCGATTGCCTGTGTCGCTCTCGCTGCAGGGTCGGCTTCGGCTGTCGTGCAGGGCAACGGCTCAGACTCCGGTCTGTATCTTTATGACGCCGTTCCCGCGCTCGCCGCCAGTAATGCCGTGTGGGCCTGGACCTCAGAGGCCTATGGTGCATCCAGCGCGACGGATGCAAATGCCGTGATCACCTGCTCGACCGGGTCTACGGGTGTCAAGACATTCATCGCCCTTGCCGGCGACGAGCGCATCGTTGCCAACTGGAAAGCATCGGCAGCGTCGGCGTTCATGTCGGGAACGAAGACAGTCTTGTCTCCCAACTTGTCGCTCGCATCACAGGTGAACGGTAACGCCGCAGCCGTCAAAGCTGCCGGCGGTAGCTACAGCCTCGGTGTCGCCTGCACGAGCAACTCGGGTGTCACCGTCACAGGAGCGGTCTACCGCACCATCAGCGTGACGGCCAGCACGGGCGCTTGGACAGCAACGGATGCCGTGGTCACCGATCAGTTCCGGTTCACAACCCAGCCTGCATCGCAGACGGTTGCCGTGGGTTCGAACGTCACGTTCACAGCAGCCACCTCGGGTACCCCAGCTCAACTCAGTATCCAGTGGCAGAAGGCTGAATCGACAGCCACAACTACCTTCGCTGACGTCGCTGGGGCAACTACGGGTACCCTCGTTGTGACCTCCGTTACCGATGCTGACAATGGTGACGTGTACCGTGCGGTTGCCACGAACAGCGCCGGAAACGTGAACTCCAGCTCCGCAATCCTGACAGTCTCCGCGACTACGGGTTCTGTGGGCATGAGCGCGGGCGTTGTCGCCGCACAAGATGGAGCCCTGAGTCTCTCAGTTCCCGCTAATGCGACCGTCACCTTCAACACTCCGACTCTGGTGTCAAACAAGTCGACTGCGACCGGCGCCATGCCGGACATCACGGTCAACGATGCTCGCGTCAGCTCGCGTCCAGGGTGGTCATTGTCCGCTTCGGTCAATGACTTCTCGTACCTCACCAACACCATCAGCAAGTCGCAGCTTGGCTTTGCTCCGGCAAAGGTGAGCGCAACCGCTGTGGCAACGCAAGCTGGTGTGACTCAGGTCGCGGGAGCTGCTGTTTACCCAGCTGTCATCGCAACCGGTACCGCCGCTAACACCGTGGGAAACACCGTATTGAATGGTGTTCTTACGTTCGTGGCTCCTCAGGAAAAGCCTGCGGGAACCTACACCTCGACGATGACGCTCACGCTCATCACGAACTAGCAAAAGTGAATGGTGGGGAGGGCCTTCGGGTCCTTCCCGCCATTTTTCGCACGACCCAATCCCACCTTGGAGGGAACTCGTGGACCAAAGATATTCGCGGATGTTGAGGCTCGGCATCATTCTTGCTCTCGCTACGTCGCTGACCTCGTGCGCGGGTACGGTCGGGAATGTCGTCGACGTTTCCTCAGACGGTCCCGTCTTCATCTTCGACGGCGGCGATGCCGTTGTTGCTCCGGGCACGAAAATGGCGTGGAACGACGACGCCTTTGCGTCTTCGGTTGAGGCAACAGAATACGCCGAATTCTTGTGCCCAGAATCCTCCACAGGTGGTTTTAGCTTTCTGGCAGAGCGCGGAAATGAAAAGTCTCCTTCTGCTTGGAAAATGAATGCCCCATTGGGTTTCCGGCCAGGGAGCCATAGTCTGCTCGCGCCAGTGGTGACACCCGATTGGCTCATCAACGGTGATTTTGCCCAGATCAAAGCTCAAGGCGGCAGCTACAGCCTGGGTGTGGCCTGTGTCGAAAACAACGGATTGTCAGCGTCCAAGGTGTTCTTCCGGAGCATCACTGTCACGGCCGGCACGGGTGACTGGACGGCCGACCCCAATAAGTGATTCAGTCATCTTCCGTTTACTGCACGTTAAGATTTGCGACGGTCACCAGACACATGGCTTTGAGGTAATAGAACATGCAATCTGATCGTTCGCGTCTATTCATGGCGCCTCGGGCCTCGTTGAGAGCGGCAACCCTCGTTTTTGCCTCGATGGCCATGTTTGCCCTCGTTGGTTTTGGTTTCACGAGCCCGGCCAGCGCTGAAGACGCTCAGAGTTTTTCGGGCGCTCCGTCTGACGGCACCCAGGCCGATTCAACGCGCACGACTTTCTCTTATGCGGCGGCTCCGGGGCAGACGTTGAGTGACGCATATATTTTGATTAATGACGGTACCGTTGTGCAAGACATCACGATTTTGGCGACCGATGCTTTCAACGCGGAGGATGGTTCTTTCTCTCTCTTGGACACGACTGCTCCGGTTGTCGATGTGGGGACCTGGGTCACGTTTGAGGGAGTACCGAGTCAGGTGATCACTCTCGAACCGGGGGCAACGAAAGTTATTCCCTTCGTGGTCAACATTCCGGCGGATGCTCGCCCAGGCGACCACGTTGGCGGAATCATCGCTTCGGTTTCAAGTATTGACGGCCAGGTCAAGCTGGAACGGCGTGTTGGGACACGCCTCTATGTTCGTGTTGCTGGTGACCTTCAAGCTGGATTGACAGTGAGCGGTCTCGGGTCCACCTACGAACCCAGCCTCAATCCCTTTGATGGAAAACTCGTGCTCACCTTCACCGTTCAAAACTCGGGCAACATTGCGCTTGGCTCGCGCGGATTCGCGTCTGTCACCGGGTTGTTTGGAATTCCTCTCTCGGGACAAGCCAACTTTGCCGTGCCAGAGTTGCTTCCAGGAGCCACGCACGTGGTCACCACTGAGATCCCCGGCGTCTGGCAGTGGATCTGGATGAACGCCAAACTTTCGTCTATTGGTGTTGACGCGAATAAGGCGATGGTAGCTGGCGTCATGCCGACCGCCACCCGCGAAGCCTCAACGTGGGCTGTCCCGTGGGCTCTCCTCATCCTCCTAATCGCTGCAGGATTCGTTTACTTTTACATTCGATTCTCGCGTCTGAATAACGAACGTCGCTCCCAGCAATGGATGGAATACACGGAAGCCGAAGCGCGTCTGCGTGCTCGTGAGGAAACGCCCGAATTGTGACGAAAAAGCGCCTTCCTCTCCTGGCGTGCGGTTCCCCATCCATTGCGACGGGCGCCTGCGTTGTGCTCGCCATTGCCCTCTCGAGTCTTCTCATTCCCCAGGTTTCGCAAGCCGTCGATGCAACCCCGGCTCCTGTCGGCATCAACGTCAGCGTTCCCGTGATCGAGGCTCCTCCAGCCCCGACCGCTGGCGCCATTATTCCCGTGGGTGCTGCCGCGGACACGGCCCAAGTCGAGGTCGTCGTCGCGGGGTTGCAACCCTATTCCTACTTTGAGCTCTACCTCTACTCGACACCGAAACTCGTGGCAAGTGGTTTTGCCGACAGCACTGGGACGTTCAAGGTCACGATTATTCTGCCTACGACCCTCGAAGTCGGAAACCACTCACTTGGCGTAAAAGCGACCGATGCCGGCGGACAGCCTTACACCAAAACCATCAGCCAATTTGCGATTACAGCGGATCGGCGTCTTGCCGGTGCCGGCCCAGGCTCATCACTCATCTCCTCAACCGTCAATACTGCCGGAAGTGTCGCATCGTCGACCCAGACGACCCAGACGACGCAAACGGATCCGGCAGCGGCCGTGGAGGCACTCGGCTCCAACCCGCTTGATGTAGGAGGCATCCTCTACGCAGGGGGTGTCGTGGCATCGACCGCCCCTTTGGTGACTCCTCGTGGCGGCACGGTAATTCTGGCCATGACCGTCAAGAACGTGTCCAACACCACCTTTGACGTGAGCTTGGATTTTTGGCTCACGTCTCCCCTTGGAGACACCCTCGCGTATCTTGACCCCATCAGTGTTGCGGGATTGGCGCCCGGGGAGACTCGTACCGTGCAAGCGACTTTGACGAACGTCGGCCAGTGGCCTGTCATGACAGCGCATGCCACGTTGACCCCTCCGGCTGCTGTTGAGGGCACTGACCTTTCTGCGGTCACCCGTGACACTGTTGTCTGGATGTGGCCATTTTTTGCCCTCATAATGTTTGGACTTCTTGTCGCTGGATATGCTCTGTGGCGTTTTCTACCGATCATGGGAAAGGGCCGTCGTGCCGAGCGTAGCCAGCGACGGGATGACGCTGAGACTCTGGCGGATGCGGCGGCGATTGTGCGCGCCGAAGCCCACATTGTTGACGCTCAGGCATCGCTGGATGACGACCCTCTTTTCGTAGCGGAACCCGAGCGCCCACACCCCCTCGAACCAGCAGCCAGTGTGGTGCCGAAGAAGCCGCGAGCACCCAGAACCCCCAAAGGTGTGCCGGCCGCTGATAACGACGCTGTCACGAAACCTGTCGCCAAGAAACCACCGGCACCCCGCGCTCCGAAGGTTGTCTCCCCAGCCTCAGAAAGCCGTGAGGACGACGCCTAATGTCAGACCCTAAGAATCACGAAACGCCCTTCTGGCGAAAGCTCACAGATTCCTTTGCGTCCTCCGCAACCAAAATAATTGCGCATTGGTCGGCTCCCGCTCGAGCCGATCGGGCAGCATCAAAAAACGAGCAGGCAGCCGAACGTGCGCGGCGCATGCCGCCTAAAGGCTGGAAGCCCGGACAGCCCTACATCTTTGAGACGCAAGATGAGACTCGTGTCGAAGCCGCCACTGACCCTGCCCATTTCGAGCCGGGCGGGCCCGAGCCTGTGCGCCACGAGTCTGGAGCCCAGACGGCACCGCAACACGGGACAGGCCTCGGCAGCCATCGGATCTCTGATGGTAAGCGTCCACGCAAGCCGCCTAAGCGTCCACGTAACTTCGTTCCCGGGGGCAAATACGCGGGTGCCCCGAGCGCTCGGCCGCCGATTGTTCTCACCCGCCGCGAGCTCATAACCCGCAACTCTCTTGCCGTGCTGAGCGTGCTCATCCTGGGTCTCATTATCAATATCTTCATCCTGGGAAACCTGCAGCATTCGGCAGCACAGCAGCAACTCACCAATACCTTCAGAGTCCAACTCAGCGACGCTACGGCTCCCGTGAGTGAAGGTGACTATCAGAAGTTCCTCCTCACCGATGGGGTGCCGGTCGCCTTAATTGATATTCCGTCCATTGGTGTACGCGAAGTCATCGTGGAGGGCACAAGCTCCAGCGTTTTGAAGGCCGGCCCGGGTCACCGCCGCGACACCGTTCTTCCGGGGCAGTCAGGGGTGAGCGTCATCATGGGCCGCGCTGCTGCCTACGGCGGGCCCTTCTCTCGCCTCCAGGAATTGAAACCGGGCGATCCATTTAGCGTTATCACCGGGCAAGGCAAACAAACCTTCGAGGTATTGGGGCTTCGCTACGCGGGAGACCCCTCTCCCGCGGCGATGAAGGCAGGATCCTCGCGGATCATTCTTGAGACGGCCCGCGGACCGGCGTTCGTCCCCACCGGCATCGTTCGTGTGGATGCGCAACTCACCAGCGCGGTTCAACCGTCTGGACAGCGTCAAACGACGTTCGTAACTTTGCCCGCCGCGGACCGCGAATTGGCCACCGATACCCGCTCCATTTGGGCTCTCGTCTTTGCTTTGCAGTTCTTGGTACTGATCGAAGTTGCCCTCGTGTGGGCCTTTGTGCGCGTGGGCCTTCAGCGCACCTGGGTCGTATTTGTCCCCCTCTTTCTGCTCGCAGGACTTCTCGTTGCTGACCAGGTAACGAGCCTCCTGCCTAACCTGCTCTAGTTAAAAGGATCAGCTCATGACAAATGTGGAACCGAACGACATCACAAAGGTCTTGCCCCTAATTTCGCAAGACCGACCCCCAGCATCGGATCCTAGCGCCGTGCTTGAAAAGACTAAACGCCGACTCTTGCCGTGGTCGGCGCCCAAAGTGCACGAACCGAAGATGCGTCGCGGAAACCACATGCCGCCGCCAACTCCCGAGCCACTCGCGTCTCTCGAAGGCCGCAATGTGTCGGCATGGTTTGGCACACACCAGGTGCTCGACCGGGTGTCGTTGACGATGCCGGCCGGCGTGATCACGTCCCTGATTGGCCCGTCGGGCTGCGGTAAATCGACCTTCTTACGCATCCTGAACCGCATGCACGAGCTCGTGCCCTCGGCCAGCCTCGCGGGCGAAGTCTTGCTCGATGGTCAAGACATCTATGACGCTGAGCGCAAACTCGTTGACGCGCGCAAGTCAATTGGCATGGTCTTTCAGAAGCCCAACCCTTTTCCGGCGATGTCAATCTACGACAACGTTATCGCCGGCCTGAAACTTACCGGAGTGCGTGCCGATAACGACCGCAAGGATTTCTTGGTGGAGTCGTCGCTGCAGAAAGCCGGCCTCTGGAAAGAGGTCAAAGATCGCCTGCGCTCGCCTGGTGGTGGGCTCTCGGGTGGCCAGCAGCAGCGTCTGTGTATTGCGCGTTCACTCGCCGTCATGCCGCGCGTTTTACTCATGGATGAGCCGTGTTCGGCGCTGGACCCCACCTCCACGCGCGTCATCGAAGAGACGATGTTGGAATTGGTGAACGACGTCACCATCGTCATCGTGACGCACAACATGCAGCAGGCTCAACGCGTCTCGACGCAGTGTGCGTTCTTCTTGGCTTCGCAGGGAACGCCCGGGCTCATTGTGGAGCACGGCGACACGGAGGCGATGTTTGATTCGCCGATTGATCCCCGAACGTTTGACTATGTCAATGGACGTTTCGGGTAACCCGAATGCAGGGGGTTAGATTCGCGCACGGCTTTTTGGAATGGGGCCGTGCGTGATATTCTCAGTTCCACGGGTCTATGGCGCAGTTGGTAGCGCGCTTCGTTCGCAATGAAGAGGTCGGCAGTTCGAATCTGCCTAGATCCACCAAATGTGAGGCGGTCCACCGGAGGGTGGGCCGTTTTCACATTTAACTATCTGCTGATTCGAGGAGGAGGACAAGCTTTGCTTGTCTGACGGGGTCTGCCTAGATCCACCAAATGTGAGGCGGTCCACCGGAGGGTGGGCCGTTTTCACATTTAGGCGAGAATCTTGGTCCCGGCAACTGCAATCATGACGACATTGGCCAGCGCCGCAACCATGATGAGCTGAAACGCGAGGCGGGTCGGCGGCTGATTTGGGGACCACCGAACAACGAGCCAGACGCCCACGACAGCAATAAGAACGTTCACGCCCAGACCGATCCACTGAGCCACCGAAATCGCGCCGCCGGGGCCAAAGAAGGCAATCGTCGCGCCGAAGAGAAGAACGATGTACGTGATAACGCCGGATGCCCGTGCCCCCAGTCGTTGCGGCAACCCGAGGATCCCTTCCGACCGGTCATGCTCAATGTCGGGTAATGCGTTGGCGAAGTGGGCCGCCACGCCAAGCACCGCAGCCACGGCAATGACCCAGGGTGCGGCGAGAACGGGCGTGCCTGAAGAGAGACTCACGATCACCGGCAGAATGCCGAATCCCACAACGTACGGCACAAAGGAGAAGACGGTTGCCTTAGCGCCGAGGTTGTAGATCCAGCCGCTCGCAATGCCCGCAACCTGCGCGAGCAAGACCCACGGCCCCAACCACGCACTGAGCCCGAGCGAAATGACCACGCAGACAAAGGCCACGTTGCGCACCAGCGTGGGGGAGAGCAGGCCCGTAACCAGAGGCTTGTCACCTCGTGCGGCACGGGTGTCGCGGGCCGAATCCCGCCAGTCATTGGAAAGCCCAATGGAGAACTGATTGGCCAGCATGGCCAGTGCCACGAGCACGAGTCGGTCGAGCGGCAAGCCAGCGGTGACGGCCAAAACAATGGTGACGGCCGTGACGGCAAGGGAGGGGCCCGGATGCGTCGCCAAAAAGAGGTTCCGTACGAGCCCAATTCCACGCATGCGGTCATGTTACAAGGAGTGAAAGACACTAGCGTTGACGCATGACTACTAAGCGTGTCGTTGTAACCGGGGCGAGCTCCGGCATTGGTGAAGCTACTGCTCGGCGTTTTCGGGCCCACGGCTGGAATGTCGTGGGGGTTGCCCGCCGCGCGGAACGTTTGGCGAAGTTGGCCGCAGAAACCGGTGCCGACACTTTTGTGGCCAACATAACGAAACAATCCGACGTGGATGCCCTGCGCGACTACCTCGCAAAATCCGGCCCGGTGCATTCCCTCGTCAACAATGCCGGCGGTGCTTTTGGCGCTACCTCCGTAGAGGACAGCGACCCGGCTGATTGGCAACGCATGTTCGATGTGAACGTGCTGGGGATGCAGCGCGTCACGAGTGCCCTCCTTCCCCTTCTGCGCCGGGGCGCCCTGGCGGTCGGTCACGCCGATATCCTCACCGTCACCTCGACCGCCGGGTTCACCTCCTACGAGGGTGGTGGGGGCTATAACGCCGCGAAGTTTGCGGCACACGGTGTTGTGGGGACCTTGCGTCTGGAACTTGCGGGAGAGCCGATCCGGGTTATCGAAGTTGCTCCGGGCATGGTCAAAACGGAGGAGTTCACGCTGAACCGGTTTGGTGGGGATTCGGACCGGTACGAGGCCATTTATCGCGATGTGGTTGACCCGCTGAGCGCCGATGATATCGCCGAGACGATCGTGCACGCGCTCGAACTTCCTGGCCACGTGAATCTCGACATGATTACGATTCGCCCGGTCGCGCAAGCAGCGCAGCACAAACTTGTGCGCGGACCCCTCACGCCGAAGGCATCCTCATGAGTGAACAGCGCGATACCGATGCCCTTGATCTGACAGCTCTGGTCGCTGAACTCGAGGAGCAGGATCGTGAACTGCGTTTCGTGGCGTTCGGTTACGACGACGCCTGGGCGCTCGGAAATGACATCGTTACCCTGGCGCGTGAGGCGAAGCATCCTGCGGCGGTGGCCATCTTCTTCGGTGAGCAACGTGTCTTTCATGCGGCACTTTCTGGCGCTTCCGTGAATAACGATTCTTGGTTAGAACGAAAGGTGCGCACCGTGCGCCGTTTCAACGAGTCCTCCTATTTGGTCGGTCGACGGTTCGCTCTCTCGGGTCAAAAATTTGAGACGGATGCCAAAGTCGACCCCCTTCTGTACGCCGCACACGGGGGTGCGTTCCCTCTTCGCGTAGGTGATTTGCAAGTCGGCGTCGTCGCCGTCAGCGGGCTACCCCAAGAAGTTGATCACGCCATTATCGTCGCGGCCTTGCGTCGGGCACTGAAGCGCCAGCAAAATACCCACACGCCAGGAAGCTCATTATCATGACCTCAATAGCCGCAATCACATTCACTGTCCTCATCGCGCTCCTCGCCATCTTTCAGCTGGCGTTGGTCTTTGGAGCGCCCCTCGGCCGCTTCGCCTGGGGTGGACAAAATGATGTCCTCCCGCCTCGACTTCGGCGGGGGAGCATTATTGCGGTCGTTCTCTACGCAGCGTTCTCACTCATTCTGCTCGCGGCATCCGGTGTGCTTGTTATTCCCGTTCTCGGTCCCGTCGGGGGCCTTTTGTGCTGGATGATCACGGTCTACCTTTCGTTTGGGGTTGTCATGAACGCTCTCTCTCGTAGTAGGCCCGAGAGGTTCGTGATGACCCCGGTGGCAATGGTCCTTTTCGCTTGTGCGCTTATTGTGGCGCTGGGTTAGCCCATGGAATCGTTGACACGACACACGGATTACGGCGCTAAGGGCCTCAACGAGATCGACATCAATCAGAATCCGATGGCGCAATTTGCCACGTGGCTGCACGAGGCAGAACAAGCGGAGATCTTTGAACCCAACGCGATGGTCATCTCCACCGTTGACGCGGACGGGCAGCCAACATCCCGAACGGTATTGCTCAAGGGACTCGACGACACGGGCTTCGAATTTGTCACGAACTATGAGTCCCGCAAGGGAAAATCATTGCGGGCAAACCCTTCGGTCGCGCTCCTTTTTCCGTGGTATGCCCTGAAACGACAGGTGATGATTGTGGGCACGGCCGTTGCCACGGATGCTGCGACGTCGGACGCCTATTTCGCCCGGCGCCCGCAAGGAGCGCAGCTTGCGGCATGGGCCAGCGACCAATCCGAGCCCATTGCTCGCCGGGAAATATTGGACGAACGCATGGCCGCCCTTGAGGCGCAATATCCGGAAGGGACGCATGTTCCCCGTCCCGAAAAATGGGGAAGTTTTCGTGTTGTTCCGTCCAGCATCGAATTTTGGCAGGGGCGCTCGAAGCGTTTTCACGACCGCCTTCGATTTACGGCACTGGACGATGGGACGTGGAAACTCGAGCGTCTGCAGCCTTAGGCTTTGGTCATGACGTCGATGCAGATTTTTCACCCCCTCCAGACATTGAGCTTGACGCAACTTCAACGGCGCCAGAGTGCTAAGTGGCAGCGCTACGGAAAAGACATTCTTCCCCTGTGGGTTGCCGAAATGGATGTTCCTCTGGCCCAGCCCATTATCGATGCTGTGCAGAACGCCATGGAGATGGGCGACACCGGGTATGGGAACGGTGACGCCTACGGGGAAGCTTTTGCCGAGTTTGCCCTCGCTCGCTGGAACTGGACGGTGGATCCGGTCGACACGTTCGCCGTCATTGACGTTTTGACCGGTATCACGGAGGTCATCGCGCAGATCTCGGGCGAGGATGTTCCCGTTGTTATCACCCCCCCGGTCTATGGACCCTTCGAGAAATATGTCACACGGATGGGGCGCAAACTCCTGCACGCGGTGCTGACTCCCGAAGGGCGTTTGAACCCGGAGACCCTGGAAACTGCCTTCGCGGCCATCAAGAAAGCGCGCACTGGCGGCATCGTTTTGATTAGCAACCCCCACAACCCCACTGGCGTTTCGCACACGCGAGCCGAACTCGAGATGCTCTCGGCTTTGGCAACCACCTATGGGATTCGGATCATTTCCGACGAAATTCATGCGCCCCTGCAGATGCCGGGCCACGAGTTCACTCCCATCCTCACCGTCACTGGCGCCGAGTCGGCCATTGTGGTGACGAGCGCGTCAAAGTCGTTCAACCTTGCGGGCTTGAAAGCGGCCCTTGTTGTGGGGGGTCCGCCATCGCGGGCAGACCTGAACGCGCTGCGTGAGGGGCATGTCCACGGCGCGAGCCACCTCGGGGTAATTTCTCACGCCGCGGCCTACCACTCGGGAGGCCCGTGGATCGATGCGGTCATCGCCGACCTCAACACGAATCGGCATCTTCTCGGGGATCTCGTGGCCAAGCATCTACCGGGAGCACACTACTTTTTGCCCGAGTCGACCTATCTGGCGTGGGTGGACTGCCGGCCCCTTCAGCTCGCTGGTGACCCCGCCCAGATTTTCGAGGAACAAGGCAAAGTAGCCTTCAGCCCCGGTTCATTCTTTGGGGACGAAGGCGCCGGCCACGTGCGCATCAATTTTGCGACGAGTCCGACGATTCTGACGGAGGCCCTGCGCCGCGCCGGGAGCGTGTTGCTCGCACGCTGAGCCAGATGACGGCCCCGGCCACGAGAGCAATTCCTGCCATGATGGCAAGCCACGGCAACAAGAATCCGAGGGCAACCACGAGCACGCTGCCAACGTTGATCACAGATTGCCAGCCCTGCGAAAGGCCATCCCAGAAGCTCTGGGAGGTCGGGGCCGCATCAGTGGTTTGAATCACGGAAACGGAGAGCGTGGCCAAATCGACTTGGTTCGCTAGGTAATCGCGTTGACCCACCAGGCTCTCGAGCTCGCCCTGGCGCTGGGTGAGGGCGCTCTCTGCGGCCAAGAGGTCCGCAGTGTTCGTGGCGTTTGCCATGAGGGCCGTAAGGCGGTCTATCGAGGTTGTGAGGCTGGCGATGCGAGCCTCGACGTCGGTCACTTGGAGTGTGACGTCTGTTTCACTCTGACTCGATGATACGAAGGAACCAAGGGCGAGAACCTCCTCCGTCACGGAGTTGAGTTTGTCGGCCGGAACCCGGAGGGTGGCAAAGGCGCTCTCGCTCTGATAATCGCTTGCGGGGGAACTGCTGCTGTCTTGCACGTAGCCGCCGGCTCGGGCGGCAATGGCCGCAAGTTCAGGAGCAATATCGAACGGATGCTCGACAGCAACCGAGACTGCGCTCGTCTTGACCACGGAACGGGAGGAGTCCGTCACCACAGCACCGCTCGAATCGGTGGCGACGCTCCCATTCGGATTGGCTTTGAGGCCTTCTGACGTCACCATCCCAGAATCGAGCAAGGAGACGGACGGTGCAGTGGATCCGCCGGTTGAACACCCGGTCAGTAGTAATGCCGAGGCAAGGACGCCGAGCGCGAGCAATCGTTTCATACAAAAACACTAATGCTCGTCGGCGATCAGCGGGAATGAATTTTCAGCGAACGCTCAGTGTTGAACGGGGATGGGCTCAGTGTCTGGGATCGGGCTGAGGTCGCGATTGCGGAGGTCCGGACTCCACGGTTTGGCGATGAGGGCGGCCACCGTTCCGGTACCGGCGAACAAGGCGGCGACAAGAATCGCGGCGGCGGGACCAAAAGCATCGATCGTGAGACCCGCAATTGCGGAACCCATCCCGACACCGATGAGTTGGCCGCTGCCGATCCAGGCGTAGGCTTCGGCAGTTTCGCTGAACTTTAGGGTGGCCGAAACGTTGGCAAACAGTACGGTGAGGGCCGGCGCCACGCCGATCCCCGAGATGAACAACATGATCGACAACCACCAGAAGTCGGTGGAAAAAACGGCCAGTCCCATGCCGGCGGCAACGACGAACATGCGAGCCGTCAGCGAGAAGGAGCTGATCTCCCGGTGTCCCAGGGCGAGACCGCCGAAGAGAGAACCAAGCGCAAAGATGGCCAAAACCCAGCCAGCGGTGGGGCCGCCGTTCCCAAAGATGGCGACAATGCCTGCTTCAACCGCGGCGAACGAGGCCACGAGGAGAAGGCCCACAACGGTGCTGATGATGACGGTCGGACGCTTGAGCACGCCGCCAAAACGCGTCTTGCTGCGGGGAATGCGAACCCGGCCAACGATGGGGGAGGTGAGGAACCACGCCCCGCCAACAATGAAAAATCCGACGGCCAAAAAGATCGCGGCCGCGCTGCTGATCTGCACCGCAACGAAGGTTGTCAGAACCGGGCCCACAATCCAGATGATTTCTTGGGCGGAGGCGTCCAGTGAGAAGAGGGGAGTCAACTTTGTTGACGGCACCATTTTGGGGTACATCGTGCGAACGGCCGGCTGGATAGGCGGCATCGACGCGCCGGAAACCAGACCGAGGACCATAAGGACCCAAATGGGCAGCGGGAACAAGACCATGACGCACACCGTGATCGAGACCACGACAATGGTGGAAACAATGACCGGGCGAATTCCGAAGATGCCCATCATGCGGCTGGTGATGGGACCGACGAGGGCTTGCCCCAGTGCGAGAGCCCCGAGAACGGCTCCGGCGGCTGCGTAGGAGTGGTAAACGTGTTCGATGTGGATAAGGAATGCCAGCGACACCATTCCGAAGGGGAAACGAGCCGTGAGTTGGGACAACAAAACTCGGGCTACCCCCGGCGTTTTCATGATGTCCCAATAAGTCTTCACAACAGACCCAGTCTACGGGGGCCGGGATGCCTGTGGAGTCAGTAAACAGCTGGGGGCGCGTGCATGAACATGTGCATAATTCGGCACAACTTATCCACAGGTGTGGACGACACGCCTACAACATGTAGGGATTCAAATACCATCGTCACCCCTTATATAGTGGTCAAGCACCTAAAAGACGAAAATCGAGCAAGGAGATAACAAGACGTGGGAATTACCGTCGTAAAGCGCAACGGACAGCGCGAGCAGTATGACGCCAACAAGATTAATTTGGCGATCGAAGAGGCCTCACAGGGTCTCGATGACTCCATTGCGTGGGTCACTCAGATTGCCTCGGAGCTCGAAATCACGCTATTCGATGGCATCTCCACTCAGCAGCTCGATGAAGCGGTCATTCAAGTCGCTTTGCAAAACGTGAAAGATGACCCCGCGTTCGACATCGTCGCCGCTCGTTTACTTCTCAAGACCATCTACAAGCGTGTACTGGGCGACTACACCACCGCCTCGCAACTGAAGAACTTGCACCGCGAGCACTTCGCCGCCAATATGATCCGCGGAGTCGAAGAGGGTTTGCTTGACCCTCGTCTCACCTCGCTTTTTGATCTCGACGCCCTGGCCGCGGAGATCGAGCCCATCCACGATGAGCTGCTCAAGTACATCGGTGTCGTCACGCTGAACAATCGCTACGGCATCAAAGGCCGCAATGGCGACCCCCTCGAGGTTCCTCAATATTTCTGGATGCGAATCTCCATGGGCTTGTCGCTCAACGAAGCGAACCCCACCGAGCACGCCCTCAACTTCTACCGCAAGATGAGCCAGCTCGAGTACTTGGCCGCCGGATCCACGCTGGTCAACGCCGGTACCATCTACCCTCAGTTAGCCAACTGCTTCGTCATGGAAATGCAAGACGACATGGAGCACATCGCCAAGACAACGCGCGATGTCATGTGGCTTACCAAGGGAACTGGTGGCATCGGCCTCTCGGTGACCAAGCTTCGGTCCCAAGGTTCGCCCATCCGTTCGAACAACACGACCTCCACAGGGCCGATCCCGTTCATGCACACCATCGACTCCATCCTGCGTGCGGTGAGCCGGGGCGGCAAGAAGTTCGGCGCCCTGTGCTTCTACATGGAGAACTGGCACCTCGACTTCCCCGAGTTCCTTGACCTTCGTCAGAACTCTGGCGACCCTTACCGTCGTACCCGCACGGCTAACACCGCCGTCTGGATCAGCGACGAGTTCATGAAGCGCGTTCAGAACGACGACTCCTGGTACCTCTTCGATCCCTTGGAAGTTGGCGATCTTAACGAGCTCTACGGCAAGGCGTTCTCTGAGCGCTACAACTTCTATGTGGCCGAGGCCGAAGCTGGTCGCATGAACATGTACAAGAAGATTGGTGCTCGCGAGCAGTTCAAGGCGATTCTGATTTCGTTGCAGTCCACCAGCCACCCCTGGTTGACGTGGAAAGACACGATTAACCTCCGAGCGTTGAACAACAACACCGGCACGATTCACTTGTCGAACCTCTGTACCGAAATCACGTTGCCGCAAGACGAAGACAACATATCGGTGTGCAACTTGGCATCGATCAACCTGTCGCGCCACCTCACGGCCGACAATGAGGTCGATTACCTCAAGCTCGCAGAGAGCGCCAAGTTGGCCGTTCGTCAACTCGACAACCTCATCGACATCACGCGTTCCTCGGTTCAAGAAGCTGACTTCTCCAACTCGCAGAACCGTGCGATTGGCCTCGGGCTCATGGGCTTCACCGACATCGTCGAGCGTCTGGGCTTCTCTTACGAATCTGAAGAGGCGTATGACCTCATCGACGTCATCACGGAGCACATCTCGTACGCCGCCATTGAGGCGTCCATCGAGTTGGCTCAGGAGCGCGGGGCGTACACGAACTTTCCCGGCAGTCGTTGGTCGCAGGGGCTTGTTCCTTTCGACAGCATTGACTTGGCCGAAGCTGATCGCGGCATCCCCATCACGGTAAACCGCAAGACCACCCTTGACTGGGATGCGTTGCGCGAGCGTGTGAAGGGTGGCATCCGCAATGCAACCCTGATGGCAATTGCTCCCACGGCATCCATTGGTCTGGTTGCCGGAACAACTCCCGGTCTTGACCCTCAGTTCTCGCAGATCTTCAGCCGTGCCACCAGCTCGGGTAAGTTCCTTGAGGTGAACCGCAACTTGGTTGTGGACCTTCAGAAGCTAGGCCTCTGGGAGCGTGTTCGCGAAGACCTGCTGCGGAGCCAGGGCGACGTTCAGAACATTGCGCTGATCCCCGATGATATCAAAGCGACCTACAAGACGAGCTTCCAGCTTGCGCCGTCCTCCTTCATTGAGGTTGCCGCACGCGCCCAGAAGTGGATCGACCAGGCGATTAGCCGCAACATGTATCTCGAGACGCGTGACGTCGGCGAAATGATGGGCATCTACTCGGCGGCCTGGGAGCGCGGCGTGAAGACGACGTACTACCTGCACATGAAGCCGCGGCACACCGCAGAGCAGTCGACTGTGAAGGTCAACAAGTCTGAGGACATTAGCAACAGCATGGGCGGCGCCAAGAAGGGCTTCGGCTTCGGTAGCGGTTCTGCTTCCGCTCCAGCCCCTCACTCGGTTTCGGCCGTGGCTAAGGCCGAGCCCTCCGTCCCTGCGCCAGCACGACGGGGCTTCGGCTTCGGTGCGACGGGAGGGAAATCATGAACGAGGAATACATCGTTCCGGTAGACCCGATGGACGAACTTCAGTGTGAGTCCTGCCAATAACAGTTTTGGCTCATCCTTTTCACAGCAATTTTTGACAGTATTTGTAGACCAATCAAGGAGAAATATTATGGGTATTCTCGGTACCGGCGTTGAACAAGGCTTGATGCTCAAGCCCGTCACTTACCAGTGGGCAATGGATCTCTATGACCAAGCCGTTGCGAACACGTGGTTTCCCAACGAGATTCAGCTGGGTGAAGACATTGCCGACTTCAAAAAGATGACGGATGAGGAACGCCACGCCATCACGTTTCTGATGAGTTATTTCAACCCCAACGAGCTGCTCGTGAACAAGGCCCTGGCCTTCGGCGTGTACCCCTACGTCAATGCTCCCGAGTGTCACCTCTACCTCGCCAAGCAGATGTGGGAAGAAGCCAACCACTGCATGTCGTTCGAATACGTCTTGGAGACGTTCCCCATCGACCGCGAGGAGGCTTACGGCTCGCACATTAACGTTCCCTCGATGGCGCGTAAAGAGGAGTTCGAGGTCAAGTTCATCAAGCGCATGACCGAGCAGACTCTCGACATCACGACCACCGAGGGCAAGAAAGATTTCGTTCGCAATCTGATTGCGTACAGCATCATTCTCGAGGGCATCTGGTTCTACTCGGGCTTCATGGTGGCGCTCAGCTTCCGCCAGCGCAACCTGTTGCGTAACTTCGGATCTCTTATGGACTGGGTCGTTCGCGACGAGTCACTCCACCTCAAGTTCGGCATCAACTTGATCCTCACGGTTCTGGAGGAAAACCCCGACCTTCAGACTGAAGAGTTCGCTGCCGAAATCAAGCAAATGATCATGGATGCCGTCGAGATGGAGGAGGAATACAACCGCGACCTCCTGCCCAACGGCATCTTGGGGCTGAACTCGAACTATATCAACCAGTACGTCAAGTACTTGGCTGACCGTCGCCTCGAGGAGCTGGGCTTCGAAGCCGAGTACAAGGTATCCAACCCCGCGAAGTGGATGGCTACCGCCAACGACACCCTTCAGTTGGTCAACTTCTTTGAGTCGACCAACACCAGTTACGAATCCAACGCCTCGGCAACGGTCGGCGCTCACTAACGAAGAGCGATTATTGCGGTCGAGTCCTATTACCTGTCTGGTCGTAGAGACTCGGCCGCATTTTTGTTTTAAATTCCGCCATTCGAAATGAAACCGTAACGAAATCCTGAGTAGGCTTCTCATACCGTCGAGACGAAGAAGTTTTGCAACCGTATGCTTTCTTCTGACTCAAAATTTATGACGCTTTCATCTTTCACCACAGCGCTCACTTCACCACCAAGAGAAAAGGGAAACACATGCGTAAGAGATTGGTCATACCGGCACTCGTTGCCATCACGGTTCTTGCCCTCACCGGTTGCGTTAACAACGCGACAACAACGGGGGCAGCGACCACGGCTGCTGCCATCGGTGTCGACTCGGCCGCCGTTGCGCTGCTTCCCGCTGACATCGCAAAGTCTGGCGTGCTGAGCATCGGCATTGACGCCACCTACCCGCCTAACGAGTTCAAGGACGCCAATGGTAACCCCATCGGTTGGGACGTCGAGATCGCTAACGGTGTTGCCGCGAAGCTTGGCCTCAAACCCGAGTATCAAGTGGCACAGTTCGCCAACATCATCCCCAGTGTTGTGGGCAACAAGGTCAACATTGGTGTTTCGTCGTTCACTGATACGGTCGAGCGCGAAGCTCAGGTTGATTTCGTGAACTACTACGAGGCCGGCATTATGTGGGCATCGGCCGCAGGTAAGACGGTTGACCCCAACAACGCTTGCGGGCTCAAGGTTGCTGTTCAGGCCACAACCTACGAAGACACCGACGAGGTTCCTGCCAAGAGTGCCGCCTGTGTTGCTGCGGGCAAGGCCCCCATCGAGAAAACGCAGTTCGATACTCAGGATGCCGCCACCAATGCCGTTGCCCTTGGACAGGTGGACGCTCTCAGCGCCGACTCGCCCGTCACGATGGCCGCTATTGCCAACACCAACGGCAAGCTCCAAGCTGCCGGTGTTTCCTTCGACGTTGCTCCCTACGGTATCGCCGTGAGCAAGACCGGTGGCCTCGGAAAAGCTATCCAAGCCGCACTTCAGTCCATGATTGATGACGGCAGCTACATGGCTATCTTGGATAACTGGGGTGTCGGGGATGGCGCAATCAAGACCATCACGATCAACGCGGCAGCCAAAGGCTAATGACCGATTCACGGCCCCAGGCCAAGCCTCTAGCGACGGGTTCATCCCCGTCGCTAGAGGCATCCGCTAGTTCTGGACCCATCCGGGCTGTCAAACTGAAACACCCATGGCGCAACGTTATTGCGGTCGTCATCATTATTTTCGCTGTTCTCTTTGTTCTCGATGCATCCCAACGAACCGCCTATGACTGGCCGTCGGTGGGGAAGTACATCTTTGACCGTCGAGTATCCGAAGCCGCATTGAATACTCTTCAACTCACGGTGTACTCGATGATCATTGCCGTCACTCTGGGCATCATCTTGGCCGTCATGCGCCTGTCTCCTAACCCCGTCTTCAAGTCGGTGGCCTGGTTTTACCTCTGGGTTTTCCGCGGCACACCCGTGTACGTTCAACTCGTATTTTGGGGATTGCTGGCCATCATCTATCAGTCGATTGACATCGGTATCCCGTTCATGCAACCGTGGGCGTCTTTTCAGACGACTGCAGCGCTGAACACGTTTACTCTGGCCGTCATCGGATTAGCACTGAACGAAGCAGCGTACATGGCTGAGATTGTTCGCGCGGGTCTGATGGCCGTCGATCGTGGTCAAGAAGAAGCAGCAACGGCCCTTGGTATGACCTGGTTTCAGACCATGCAACGCGTGGTCATTCCCCAGTCGATGCGGGTTATCATTCCGCCCACGGGCAACGAAGTTATCTCAATGCTGAAAACGACGTCGTTGGTGACCGCGGTGCCCTACAGCTTTGACTTGTATACGCGAACGCGCGACATTTCTGCGGAGACGTTCAACCCCATCCCCATGCTGTTGGTTGCCTCGATTTGGTACCTGTTCTTCACGTCAATCTTGATGGTGGGACAGTACTTCCTGGAGAAGCGCTTTGCCCGCGGCGTTGGCGACCGCAAGCCGGAAAAGAGTGAAAAAGTGAGCCTGGCTACGGGAGTGCTTTCTACCGTGCCGGATTCGACAGGCGCTCTTCCGCTGCCAATTGCCGACAAGAATGGAGGAGACTCACGATGAGCGACGTTTCTGCTGCTAGTCCGGCTACTTCGGTCGCTGCCACTTCAGCGGCAGTGCCGCCGATGGTCCTCGCCGAGCAAGTGTCGAAGAGCTTCGGGTCCAATGAGGTCCTCAAGAGCATTTCGTTGAGTGTGGCAAAAGGTGAGGTGATGTGTCTCGTCGGGCCTTCCGGCTCGGGTAAGTCAACTTTCTTGAGGTGCATCAACCATCTTGAGGTTGTCAACGGCGGGAGATTATTCGTCGATGGTGAGCTCGTTGGGTACACCCAGAAGGGTGACACTCTTTATGAACTTCAGCCGAAGCAGGCTGCTGCACAGCGTCGCGAAATTGGCATGGTCTTTCAGAAATTTAACTTATTCCCACACATGACTGCCCTCGAGAACGTCATAGAGGCCCCGATTCATGTCAAGAAGCAGCCCAAAGCGTTGGCAATCGCACGCGGAAAAGAGTTGCTTGACCGTGTGGGCCTCACCGATCGCATGGGGCACTATCCCGCGCACCTTTCGGGTGGCCAACAGCAGCGGGTTGCTATTGCCCGAGCGCTCGCCATGGACCCCAAGCTCATGTTGTTCGATGAGCCAACTTCGGCCCTCGACCCCGAGCTTGTGGGCGAAGTGTTGGATGTCATGAAGGGTCTCGCGCAGTCGGGCATGACCATGATTGTCGTGACGCACGAAATGGGCTTTGCCCGCGAAGTCGCCGATTCTCTGGTCTTCATGGACGGTGGCGTTGTGGTTGAGACAGGTGTTCCGCGCGAGATCATCGCCAACCCGCAGCATGCGCGCACCAAGGCATTCCTCTCCAAGGTTCTGTAGCGGGCGGTTCTCTCGGCGAACAACCTCCCGATCGCGTGAATTGAGAGCCGTGATCGGTGCGGTCCTGATGGGGTTAACCGTCGTGGGTGAGCACCTTACGAATGCGCTGCACCGAGATGGGCTCGGATGTGCCCAGGTTTTGGGCGAAGAGGCTCACGCGTAGCTCCTCGAGCATCCAGCGCGCGCGGGCAATGTGCGCGGGAGCGTGTTCCGGCAACGGAATGCGCCCACCAGAAGCTTCGAACAAGGTGAGCGCCGTCGCGAACTCCGCGGCGAGGGTGCGGTCGCGCCCAGGGTTCTCTTGCATCTTCTCGATGCGGGCGGTGACGGTGCGCAAGTAGGTGAGCAGGCGGGGGAGACGAGCCAAGCCCGCGGCACTCACAAAGCCCATGGGGAGCAGTTGCGCGATGTGCGCCTTCTCTTCCGAGAGCACCGCGAGGAAGGTCATGCTGTTGGCCTTCGCGATGGCGCGCTGGGCATCCCGGCTGGCGACAAGAATGCGCGAGACCTGGGACACGGCCTCAAACAGGGTGTCCATGATGATGCCCTGAACCCGATCGCGCAGGGTCTCAAACTCGGCCTTCTGAAAGATGAGGCCATCCGCTCGCATGGTGAACAAAACGTTATCGATGCAGGCGGCGATCGCATCGTCAATGAGGGCGTTGAGGTTGGCATACGGGCTCTGCGCCAGGATGAGCTTCTCGTTTTGGGTGAGATGCTCCTGCACATACTTGGCGGGGGAAGGAATAACGCCGAGCACGAGCGTGCGAACGCCCACGACATGAGCCCGCGCTTGGTCGATCTCGGTAGCCATGAGACGGATGCTAACCCCGGTCGCATCCTTCACCAACGCTGGATACGCGCGAACCGTGTTGCTGCCGTGCTGGGTATCGATAGTGCGGGGGAGTTCAGCGAAGTCCCACGTTGTGAGGCCCGAGCGTTCAATCGGGTTACTCACGCGTTCCACAACTTGGGCGACGGCCTCACGGCCGGGAACAGCCAGCCCGCGCTGCAGTGCCGCTAAGTTCTTGTCTGTGCCGAGATGTTGGCCACGCTCACCGATAACGCGGTAGGTCATGCGGAGGTGATCAGCGAGACGATGCGGTTCAAAGTCAAGGGAGGTGACAATGGCGCCACTGAGGCGCTGCAGGGTTGACGCCAGCACAGCGAGAAAGTTACCGGTGGGCTGCTCGGGGAGTGAGGCGAGTGCTTTGGCGGCCCAGTCCCCGGCCGGCACAACCTGACGGCGAATGGCTTTGGGCAACGTCTTGATGAGTCCAGTGATGAGCTCAAGGCGGAGCCCGGGAACCTGCCAGCCAAAGCTCTCGTCATTCAGGCTGGCCAGCAATGGAAGGGGAATCTCCACCGTGACGCCGTCATCGGCGCGGCCTGGTTCGAAGCGGTATTTCAGGCCCAGGCGTTGTTCACCGAGCTGCCACTGCGAGGGAAAATCGTTCTCGTCACCGACTTCCTCCTCATCTTCGAGCAGGTCGCTGCGTTTCATCGTGAGGAAGTCGGGGTTCTTCTCCCGTTGCTTCTTCCACCAGCCTTCGAAGCTGCGACTGGAGAGAACATCCGCGGGTATCAGAGCGTCATAAAAACGGTAGACAGCTTCGTCGTCGGCCAAAATATCGCGGCGGCGAGAACGCTCCTCCAAGTCTTCCAGCTCACGCCGCAGGGCGTTATTGGCACGATCAAAAGACTGTTTTGAATCCCACTCCCCGTCGACCAACGCGTGGCGAATGAACAACTCGCGGCACAGCGGCGCATCAATGCGCGAATACTGCAGACGACGGCGGACGACGATGGGCACGCCAAAGAGGGTGACTCGCTCGTATGCAACAACAGCGCCTTGCGTCTTTTCCCAGTGTGGTTCACTGTACGAGCGTTTGCAGAGATCTCCCGCGAGTTGCTCGGCCCATGCGGTGTCAATGGCCGCGTTCATGCGGGCGAACAGGCGACTGGTCTCCACCAGTTCGGCGCTCATGAGAGCCGTCGGGCCTTTCTTGGCCAAAGCAGAACCAGGGAAGATGACGAATTTTTGGTTGCGTGAACCGAGATACTCGCCGGAGAGTTGTTTGCGGGCTCCGGCGGCGCCGCCTGCTTGACTGCTGCGGGCATCCGGTTTCTTGAGGGTCTCGGTGGTTACCTTCAGCCCAATTTGAGAGAGCAGGCCAGAAAGGATGGAGCGGTGGATGCCATCGGGATCGACTTTGGCCTCTTCGAGGGTGATACCCAAGGGCCTACTGACCTGCTTCAGCTGGCGAAACACGTCTTGCCACTCGCGCACGCGAAGATAGTTCAGATATTCGCTCTTGCATAGGCGTCGAAAGGCGCTTGAACCGAGTTCGTCTTGCTTCTCCTCAAGGTAGTTCCAGAGGTTCAGCAATGAGAGAAAGTCACTGGTGGGGTCGACGAAACGGGCGTGAAATTGGTCGGCCTGCGGGCGCTTTTCGAGAGGGCGTTCTCGGGGATCTTGCACGGTGAGACCGGCGACAATGGCAAGTACCTCGCGTGAGACACCATGCTTTGCCGATTCCAGCACCATCCGGCCAAAGCGCGGCTCAATGGGCAGCCGCGAGAGTTCCCGGCCCACTTTGGTGAGCACAAGGGGAGCTTCTGTGGCCTTGGGTTCGGTGCGAGAAACTGCCTGAGCAGCTGCCTGGGCAACTGTCTGGGTAACCGTGACCGCGCCGAGTTCTCGCAGCAGGTCGATGCCATCTTTGACTCCGCGGGAATCCGGTGGCTGCAGGAACGGAAAGTTTGTGATGTCGCCGAGGCCCAGAGAGGTAGCTTGCAAAATGACCGAGGCAAGATTGGTGCGCAAAATCTCGGGGTCGGTGAACTCGGGGCGTCGGCCAAAGTCTTCTTCGCTGTACAGCCGAATCGCGATGCCGTCGCTGGTTCGACCGCAGCGGCCCGAACGTTGATTAGCACTCGCTTGCGATATTGCTTCAATGGGAAGGCGCTGTACCTTGGCCCGCGGACTGTAACGGCTCACGCGGGCGAGCCCGGCATCGATGACATAACGGATGCCCGGCACCGTCAACGATGTCTCCGCCACGTTGGTGGCCAAAATGATGCGACGTTTCATGCCCGGCATGCGCGAGGTCTGAAAGACGCGGTGCTGATCGGCGGCGGAGAGGCGGCCATACAGGGGCAGGACCTCGGTGCCGGATGACATGCGCCCAGCCGTGATATTGCCGGCGAGGGCCTCCTGGGTGTCGCGGATCTCGTTCTCGCCCGAGAGAAAAACGAGCACGTCACCGGAAGCCTCGCGCTCAAGCTCGTTGAGAGCCGAGACGATTCCATCGACATAGTCCGAGGCCGAGGGTTCGGCGGTCTTACCCTTGGGGCTGTCATCGTCATCCGGGTCATCGGTAGCCATGCGTTCGGCGACCAAGGGCCGGTACCGAATCTCGATGGGGAACGTGCGTCCCGAGACCTCGATGATGGGCGCATCGTTGAAGTGCGCCGAGAAGCTGCCGGGGTCGATGGTGGCCGAGGTAATGATCAGCTTGAGGTCGGGGCGTTGGGGAAGAAGCTGCTTGAGGTAGCCGAGCAAAAAGTCGATGTTGAGGCTGCGCTCGTGCGCCTCGTCGATGATGATGGTGTCGAAACGCTTCAGCGTGCGATCGCGCTGCAGAGCGTTCAGCAGAATGCCATCCGTCATCACTTTGATCTTGGTGTCGGCACTCGCCTGATCGGTGAAGCGCACTTGATACCCGACGAGGCCACCGAGTTCAACACCAAGCTCTTCTGATAGGCGTTCGGCGACCGCGCGGGCGGCGATACGGCGGGGCTGGGTGTGGGCAATAGCCGTGCGCCCCAGCTCGAGACACATTTTGGGCAGTTGAGTCGTCTTACCGGAGCCGGTCGCCCCCGCGATGATGATGACCTGGTTTTCTTCGATTGCGCGCAAGATTTCTTCGCGCCTAGCACTGACCGGCAGATCTTGCGGGTACGTAATCTTCAGTTCGGTCATGGGTACTTCAATGTTAACGCGCCAAAAGCTATCAGGTCTGCTGGCTACGGATCAATAGGTCGGGGGTCGAATGCCTCCGGGCGCACCAAAAATAACGGGTCTGACCAGGATTTCTTCTGGAATGTGGTCGGGCCTGTTGTGGTTTTTGCCCACATTCTGTCCACACTTCAAAATATTTGGGGCCGATTCTGGGCCGAAAATCGACCAGTCCGACACATCGGACCACAGTGTTTGTCTGGGTTTTGATCTAGCGGGTGACGTTGACCAATTGACCCTTGGACAGCAGGTGATCCCAGGCGAGGCGTCGCTTAAAAATCGCTACAGATAGAAGTACTTGCATGCACCAGCACGCGATAGCGCGAGTACATGGACGCTAGCGGATGCGATCGCGAACTCGAACCGCGGACAGCGCTGTGAATACGATGGCGACGAGCGCGAGCAGACCGATCGCGTACCAAGTCGGCACGGCCCAGCCGGCCACAGTTAGGTCGATTCCGTAGAACTCGTTCAAAGTGTCAGTTGCCGTCACGGTAGATCCGACCAGACTCGATAGTGAGTCGGCTGCTAGCGATTGCCTGAGGAGCATCGCGCTCTGTGCGAACGGGAAGGCACTGAGTGTCGAGCGAACCGCTTCCGGGATCAGCCCCAACGGAATGTAAGCACCGGCGACGAAGCCCACCGCGGTGCCGACGATTGTGGACACAGCTGAAAAGGCCCCGTTGGTGCGGAGGAACGAGACTACGAGTGCCCACATCGCTGTGAATGCAGCTGTCGAGAGCAGAACCGACCCCAGGGCGCTGGCTACTTCGGGCACCCCCGGAACGACGCCACTGACGAACCCCAAATACAGCAGCCCGAGTGCGAGTACGAGCACCGTCATGACCATGCCAACGGCGAATGCGGCGAGAAGGTATCCCAGGACCAGTTGGCTGCGTTTGATGGGTGAGACCACAAAGTCTCGGAATCGGTTAGATCCTGCGTCGTCCATGAATACGGACAGAGCGCTGAGTGGAGTGGTGATCGACGAGAGTGCAACAATGCCGCCGAACATCCAAGCGTCGACAAAACCGTGCACCTGGCTAAAGTCAGCACCAGGTGCGCGATTGACGATCGATGCAACCTGCAATTCGCCGAGAAACAGTTTGTAGAGCAGGAACAGGATGAGCGGGCCCAGCAGCGAGAAGAGGATGCTGAGCGGATCCCTGACGTAGATGAGCAGGTTGCGTCGGGTGAGCGTTATGACGATGTTCATCAGGCTGCCTGTACTGTGTGGCCGGTGAGCGAAAGGAATACGTCATCCATCCGCCCGTGTCGAAACTCGAAATCGAGAATGGAGTCGCCCCGTTCGATGAGGATCCGGCGGGCCTGCGATGCATCGTCGACGTGGACTTGCTCGGCACCGGCGATTGTGGTGAGGGTGAGGACGCTCGAGCTGTGTTGAGCACGCAGTTCGGCTGGGGTCCCTTCCGCTATGAGGTGGCCGTGATCGATGATCGCGACGTAATTGGCCTCCTCCGTCTCCTCCATGTAGTGGGTGGTGAGAAAAACAGTCAGGCCAGTGCGCTCGCGCAACTCGTGGATAGTGCGCCACACGAGTTGGCGGCTCGCCGGGTCCAGGCCGGTCGTGGGCTCGTCCAGGAAAAGAACCTGTGGGTCGTGAATGAGCGCGCGGGCGATGTCGACCCGGCGCCGATGGCCACCGGAGAGCTTTCCGTACCTTCGGTTGAGAATCTCGTCGAGCTGCATTGTCTCGGCAAGCTCAACAATCCGTTCCCGGATGGCCGTTTGATTCCCAAGGTATGGAAGTCCGCGAACCATGAGATTCTCGCGCACCGTCAGACTGTCGTCTAGGAGAGAGTCCTGAAACACCACCCCGATTGTCCGCCGAACCGCCTCGCCTTCGGAGGCAACGTCGTGGCCGCCGACTGAGAGTCGTCCTGCGTCAGGGCGAACCACCGTCGTGAGGCAGGCGATCGTGGTTGACTTGCCCGCGCCATTCGTCCCCAGGAATGCGAACACGCTGCCCTGAGGCACCGCGAACGACACGTCGTCTACGGCTGTGACGTCGCGGTACTGTTTCGTCAATCCGGCGACTTCAACGCTTGATGGCATCGGAATCATTTGTGTCGAGCCGGAACGGTGGGTACTCGTCGCGCATGAACGCGACATAAGCCAGGACTCGATAGAGCCATGTGTTGATTCCGATGAGCAGGTCGAATAGTGGTCGAGGGTATCGCCCCGTGAGTAGCAGAAAGATGCCGGCGATGACCGTCAGCACGTTGAGGACTGAGAAGGCTCCTGAGGTGACATACGTTGGCTGGGCGAATGAGAGTAGATCGCCCATGATGAGGGCGACGATCACGAGATGGGGCACCGCCATGAACCATTTGAGCGGCACCAGCCCCTTGGAAGGACGGGGGTCGTAGGCGACATCGAAGTTTGCGGGGTAGTCTGCTCGAGGAGCGAGGCTGAACGGCGGGTACTGGTCGGTGCCCAGCCCTGCATAGACGTAGAACCCCACTCGCCAGTTCCAGCGCAGAATGCCGACATTGAGGTCGAATAGCCTGCGCGGGTAGTGACCGGTGGCAACTATTGCGATTCCAGCGAAGAGAGTGGTGAGAATGAATGGAATCCACAGCGCCGCGAGAATCACGAAGTGAGGGATAGCGAGGAACATCTTGAATAACCAGAGCCACCGGGAAAGATGGGGGTCGAACTCGCCGATGAGGCGAACCTTGTCAATTGCGGGTGTAGCTGTCGTGGTCATATCTTGTGAATCCTTCGTTTAGGTCAGTGTGGTGAAGCAGGGCAGGGACGGCCAGGAGTGCGGACGCGAGAGGTGCTGCGAGGGCGGTCATGCGGTCACCCTGAGTTGGGTATTGCCGAGCTGGTGACGTGTGCGCCGACGGATGACGAGTTCAGCGACCGTGAGGTTGATGACCCACGCCGCACCCATCAGAGTGGTGCGTGAGATCTCGTGGGTGGAGCCGAAGATGATCGACCCAGGGATCAGCACGATGGCCTGGGTGCCGGCGCCGATCCCTATCGCGTAGGCCCGGGTCATCCATGCGCTGTGCAAGACGATTTTCCGTTGGGAGATCGCGCGGACGCCGAGGATGATGCACGCGATCATCGCCGCGCCGAAGACGAGTCGCAATATCACCAGGACGTCGCCGTCGCCGGCGGGGTGAGGGTAGAACGCGGCCATCCACATTCCGGAGAGTGCGGTGAGCAGACCCGCGGGTATGAGGATGCAACCGGCCATCCGGTGCCAGCGAGCTCTGCTTCGCCGTAGGGCTGGCACGAACTGGAGGGCGCCGAGAAGGCTGAAGATCGTGACGCTCACGATGTGGGCGATGACTGGAACGGGTGAGTCCAGGAAACGTGAGTTGGCTGGAGTGGGGAGCACGTTCCCCGTCAACTCAGTGAGTCGCATCACGCCCGCGAGGATCGGGATCAGTGCGAGCAGGATGAGGCCGGTCGGGGCTAGCCATTGACCCCGGGGTCCTCTCACTGCCACCGCGGTCGCGATTGTGGTCATGATGTTGCGATCCGTGAATCAAAGCGCGGGTCCTTCATCGGGTTCTTCTTTCGAATTGTTGGTGACATTGAGGGAGATCAGGGTTACGCCGAGGTCTCCGACGCGTCTGAGTAGACCGTGCAGGGCAGCTTGATCAATCACTGGACCGGTGAGGATGGTGGTTCCGTCGCTCTGGTTGGTGAGCGTGAATCCCTCAAACCAATCGCTCCAGCGCTGGTCAAGCTGCCCGCGGAGGCGAATCTCGTATCTGCCGGGTTCGGCGTCGCCGTCGGCTGGTGGGTGGGTCATCGCCGTGGGTCCGTCGAGTTGCACGAAGTCAGCAGGCGGTGATCCGGTCGGAGTCGGTGGACACGGTCAGTTGCGAAGGGTTCGTGCGGCTGTTCGTCCAGAGGGAGTAGCCGAGCCAGATCAGGGCGAGGCCCATTGGTACAGCGGCCATGCGCTCGAGCGTGTGAGGTAGCAGGGCGCCAGCGATGGGAGTCACGACCGCTGCGACGATGAGGAGGATTCCCGCTCCGCGGGAGAGCAGGCGAGCTCGGATGGTGGCGATGCCGAACAGCAGGGCGCCGCCGACGTAGAGGATGGCACCGACGTTCGGCAGTGCTGCAAGTGCGCCGAGGTTGGTCTCGGCGGGATAGCGTCCGAATAGGCCAGCGAAGTCGACCGCGAGCTGGGGCGCATTGATCGCAATCAGGGGTGCGATTAATGCTTCGGCGAAGTTAAACGATGCTTGCAGAATGAAAAAGAAGCCGAACATCACGTATCCGATGAGGCCAAGGATGCCGACCATTCGTGCTTGGTAAAGATAAAGGCCGGTCACACCGATCAGTGCGAGCACTGCTTCGACGAAGCTGAAGACATGGACGTTCGCCCACGCCTGCGTGGAGAGGGACTCAATGACGTCAGACGGGTGGATGAACTGGATGACGACGTAGGCGACGCCTGCGAGTGCTGCGGCGACAGCGGCCGCACGAGTGAGGGTGGTCGAGGTGATGCTCATGGCGGTTCTCCGATGCTAGGGATGTCCAGGCTTGTCGCTTGGGGACGTCCTAAAGCTATGAAGGAAGGTGGTGACCCGACATCACCATGTGGGTCTTGCACATGGTGATTCTTGGGCTATATGAGTCCGAGGGACTCCGCGCGGCGGACGGCAGCGCGGCGATTATTGACCTCGAGCTTTAGGAAGATGTGCTTGGTGTGCGTGCGCATAGTGTTTAAGGAGATGTGAAGTTGGCGAGCTATTTCGGGACCGGACAATTCGGTCGCGAGCAGTCGAAGGACTCCCTGTTCACGTTCGCTGAGGGGCTCGGCCATCGGCGCTATGGCGTCGTTTTCGCCGGCGTTCCTTAGCGACTGGCTGAGCATCCTCACGAAGTCAGGCTGGATGCCCGCACCAGCGGCTGTTCGCAGCAACCGCAGCATCGGGGCGCCCTCGTCGAGGAAGACCCGGATGTGGCCTTCGGGTTCTGCAAGTATGAGGGCTTGTTCCAGCGACTCTAGGGCGAGCTTTGTCTGTGCTTGAGTCTGCCGTGCGAGAGCCTGCAGGATCAAGATCTCGGAGAGGCTGCCTGTGCGTTTTCCCAGTTTGGCGGCGTGGGCGAGACGGGTGAGCAACGCTTCGGCGTCGTTGACAGCCTCGTTGGTGCCTTCCGCAATGAGTAACCGCGCGAGAGTGATGTGGCCAAACTCACTGAGGTAGGTGGGTTCGTCAGAACTGCTCAGCGCTTGTTCGACAACCCACGCCCAGGCGTCGGCGTGACGATGTTGGGTGATCCAGATCCTTGCCTTCAAGCCGCCGATAGGTCTGGCCTCCGGGAAGAATCCCCGTCGGTACTGCATCTCCGCGGCGGTCAAGAAGCCGAGAGCGCCTTCCATATCTCCTTCGGATCGTGTGACGCCGGCCATGCCGACCGACCAGCGATATTGGTGTTCGTGCGAGAATGCGCCATTTCCCAGTGCAACGGCTGCAGCTAGCTGCTCTGCGGCGGCTTCTGGCTGGTCGCGCTGCCGCAGCACTTCGCTGAGGCCCGCGTGCAGGTCTGCGGCAGGTGGGTTCCCGTCGGCTTCGCGCAACGCCAGATCATAGCCTGATTGCGCTTCTTCGAGCAGACCGAGCGCGAGCAGCATGTCCGCAACGACCATAGTTGTACTGAGGGCATCGAAATGATTGCCCGCCCGACGCAGATTGCGGGCGGATTCGCGGAAAGCACCCACTCCTGCCTCGAGGTCGCCGCTCACCCACGCGGCTAAGCCCAGCATGCCTGCCGCTGCGCCTCTGCCGAGGTGGTCGTCCGGCGTAGCCATATCTAGGGCGTGCTGCGCGTGTGTCCTAATCGCTGACATGTCGCCCAAGGCCATCGCAACCGCACCCCGGTAGAGAGCGATGGTGACAAGGAGCGAGTTCAGTTCTTCACCGGGCTCGGACTCGTGAGCGCCACCGTCCACTGCAGAATTGAATTGCTGCTCTGCAGCGGCGAGCTGGGGTTCGACCGCTGCGATATCGCCGGCGACGAGAGAGGCCCAGGCCGCGAAGACACGCAGCACGGGTCGGGAATCGATGACGGACGGGGGTAGAAGGGCGAGCCATCCGAGCAGCGTGGCGTCTTGTCGACTTTTTCGGACGCTCGGAATAGTGGACTCGATCACCCTCGCGGCTCGAGGGAAGTCGGAGCCTGCAAGCGCGTGTCGTACAGCCTCCTCTGGCGAGCCACTGCGTTCGAACCAATCGCTGGCGCGGATGTGCAGCGCATTCACGTGGGCGACGCCGTGCGCCAGGAGTCGGGCCTGCAACACGTCTGCGAAGAGGTGGTGATACCGGTACCACTTTCGCTGGTCATCCAGAGGAACGACGAAAAGATTGGCACGCTCGAGGGCGGCGAGCATCTCCGTACCGTCCGAGTTGCCGGTGATGGCATCGCACAACGGCCCGGAGAGTCGATCCAGGATTGCGGTCTGGCAGAGAAATTCGCGGACGTGGTTTGGCGCGCGTTCAAGAACCTCTTCGATGAGGTAGTCGATGACGAATCGATTGCTGCCGGTGAAGGCAGTGACGAACTCGGAGACGTCGGGCCGTTCCCGCAGGGAAAGGGCAGCAAGCTGGAGTCCGGCAATCCACCCCTCGGTTCGAGCCTCGAGAGCGGCGATGTCACCGGGAGACAGGGCCATGCCGGTGGCTAGGGTGAGGAACTCTGCAACTTCGTCGGGGGTGAACCGCAGGTCAGTCGCCCGCAGTTCGGTGAGTTCGTCCCGTGCGCGCAGCCGCGCGAGGGGAAGCAGCGGATCGGATCGACTGGCAATCGCGATGTGCAGATTAGGGGGTGAATGATCGAGGAGGAAGGTGACCGCGTCGCGTATAGATGTGTCCTCGATCAGCTGGAAGTCGTCCAACACCAGCAGTATCCGGTTGGCATGGTGTGTAACGTCGTTTACAAGCGCCGTCAGTGTCCATTCCATCGACCGCGTCACATCATCCCCAGTTGAGGTCGCCGATCCATGCGCGGCGTCGAATGCTGCGACCAAATAGGTTAGGAATCGGATTGGGTCGTTGTCGCTCTCTTCGAGCGACACCCAGCCGACACGGAGGTCGGGGTCGGCAAGTCGGCATGCCGCGATCCATTCGCTGAGCACCGTGGTCTTGCCGAACCCGGCGGGTGCAGATATGAGCGTGAGCCTTCGACCAGCGGCAGCCCCTGCATCCAGTTTTCTGGTGAGGCGGGGGCGAGGGACGGCCTGGGTGCGCGGTAGGGGCACGAAGAGTTTAGTAGCCAGAACCTGCATCGCCATGTGCTTATCCTAGGGATGCGCCGGTGAGCGGGTCGACCTCCCGTGGAGAGGCACGACCCCTGGGCGTCAGCGACGCGTAGTGCGGATCTTGCCGTAGAGCCGCACTAACTGGGGAACGACGATGTACACCGCGAGTGGCACCACAAAAACTGACAACACGAATTCGCGGAGAATCGGGTTCCAATCGGTCGCAAATGGTGCGATCGCGAAGAAGCCCAAAGTGACCAAGGGAAAGATCGCGATCCACGTGATCACCGCTCGGGCATGAACGGTGGGCGGGGCGGTGGCAAGCGTGTTGTTCGTCAATGACATGGTGGGGCTCCTTCTTATTGTCGCGCCGCGATCGTGGCGTCGAGGTCGTTCTGCAGGAGCCACCCGTTGATGGCGATGGCGCTAGCGCTTCCTGCTCCTGCTGCGGTGATGACTTGGGCGGTCGGGGTCACGACGTTGCCCGCGGCCCATACCCCGGCGACGCTTGTCTGGCCGAAGCCATCCACGATAACCAGACCGGTGGTCACATTCTTCTGGCATCCTAGGGCTTCCAGGATCTGATCGTTGGGGCGCGGTCGCGGTGCAACGAAGGCCGCCTCGCACTTGATCAAAGTGCCGTCCTCGAGCGCGACTCCTTCGAGGAATCCGATCTTGCCTGCAAAGTGCGACACCACTCCGACGACCACCTGGATCCCGAATGTCTCTAGGCCAATACGCTCGTCATGGGTTAGATCGACTCCATTGGTGACGAGCGAGACTCGGTCGCTGTAGCGGCGTAATAGACCCGCCTGCTTGATCGACATCTCTTTCGTGGGGCTGCCGATGACCACGATGTTCTTGTTGAGCACTTCGTATCCGTGGCAGTAGGGACAATGATGAACGAGTGTCCCCCACCGTTCGCTGAGGCCGGCGATGGGGGGCAACTGGTCGGTCAGACCGGTTGCCACGAGCATCGTGCGTGCGTACACAGTGGCTCCACTCTCAAGCGTCACGGTGAACGTTCTGTCCGAGCCAAAGTCGACTCTTTGCACCGTGTCGAAGATGATTGATGCCCCATAGCCGCGTAACTCGTTGCGACCCAGCTCAATAAATTCGAGTGGCGGGATGCCGTCACGCGAAATAAAACCGTGCATCTCTGCAGCAGGTGCGTTCCGTGGACCACCCGCATCTATGACCGTGACGGAAGATTGCGCGCGCGCAAGAACCAGCCCCGCGCTGAGTCCAGCGGCACCAGCACCGACAATCACTGCGTCACTCCGAGTCACCTTGACCACCTCCACAGTACAAACTGTCAGTGGAGCGCGGACAATGGGAACTTCTGTTGCTAAAACCGGAACAACCTGATTGCCTGTACCTATGAGTACAGCACAGAGAGTGGCGACCGAACTTACTCAGATCGCGCCGAGGTTGAGGCAAGCCCGGCAAATGAAGAACGTTACGCTCGACGAGTTGGCGAAAGAGACGGGCATCTCGAAGAGCACTCTTTCGAGACTCGAATCGGGACAGCGCAAGCCGAGCCTGGAGCTCCTGTTACCTATCGTTGCCGCGCTTGCGGTTCCCTTAGACGAGATTGTCACGTCACCCAGGATCGAGGATCCGCGTGTTCCTCAAAAGTCGAGCCGTGCCGACGGCCGGACTCTTACCCGCCTGTCTAACCACCATGGTGAGCCGCAGGCATACAAGATGACCATCCCAGCGACCGATCGCACCCCTGTCCTACGAACACACGAGGGGTACGAATGGATCTACGTCCTTTCGGGCCGCCTCAGACTGGTGCTTGGTGAGCACGACATCGTCATGGCGGCGGGCGAAGCTGCCGAGTTCGACACCAAGAATCCGCATTGGTTCGGTGCAGCCGGAACGGGTCCCGTTGAGCTGCTCAGCATGTTCGGTAAGCACGGTGAACGTATTCACCTGAGAGCACGCTCGAGCGCAGCACTGAAGTCTTCAGTTGGCACGAGATAGCCAGTCCTGTGTGACTCATGTGGGCCGCGATTACATCTACCGATGACGAAAAGGACGGACATCGCACTTGGCGTCTCGTGTCACGCTGCGGCTGCGATTAGGGCTTGCTGTAGACCTCGCGACGGTGTGCGACCTCGACAATGAGGATGAGGATTTGGTCGTCGTCAATATTTGTGAGGATTCGGTAATCGCCGACCCGGTAACGCCAGAATTCTTCGTTGACGAGTTTTTTACCGAGCTGGCGGGGATTATCTAGTTGGGAGAGCTTCCGTTCAAGAAAATCACGGATCCGTTTTCCTGCAGCCGAGTCAAGTTTCCTGACCTGTTTGGCTGCCTTCGGGGTGAACCTGATCGTGTAGCTCACGCAGGCCAGACCACATCAGCGAGATCAATCGCGTCGTCGTTGGACTGAGTGAACTCTTCGAGCGCATCCTTGGCCAGGAGATAGTCTTCGTTCTCTTCCAGATACTGGATCAATGCTTCGGTCGCATAGAACGTTTTTGACCGACCCGTGCGCTCCGACAGGTGTTGCAGGCGGCGTTCTGTTTCATTGTCAACGCGCAGATTGATTTGTGGCATATGGAACCCTCCTAGGATGCTATACAAATATAGCATCAGATTGCGTCCCGCGGAGTGTCTTTCGGCTAGGAACTGTTACCTCGCATCGCTATGGTTAGTTACGAGCTGCACGCATCGGCGCAAAAGGAAGTCACGTATGTCTGTTTCTACACCTGTTTCTTCTGCTCCTGAGAAGGGCTTCCGCCGGTCGGCTGTCATCCTCCTAGGCCTCCTCGGGGCTATTCAGGTGACGGACCCCCTCATCTCCTCCCTCGCCCTCGTGCGGGCCTCGGATGAGCTCAACTTCACGGCCTCGGTGCAGTCCTTGGCCGCCGGTATTTCCACCCTCGCGCTCGCCGCTACGGTGATTCCCGGGGGTCTCCTCGCCGATCGCCTCGGACGCCGCCAAGTCTTGATGGTGTCGATTTTGGTGGCTTCTCTGGGCCAGATAATCACCGCCGTTGGAACCGACCCGGGCATTTATCTGCTTGGCCGCATCATTGCCGGAGTCGCCTTAGGAGTCACCTTTGGTGCTGCCTACGGAATGCTCAAAGAGGTGAGTGCCCCCAAAGCATTGGGTCCGGCCATGGCCACATTTAACATTGTGAACGGCGTCATTCCGGTCGTGGCCATGATTGCCACGGGAATCCTCGTGGCCGTCAACTGGCGGCTGGCATACCTGATTTTGCCTCTCATTTCCGTTCTGTGTTTCCCCTTCATTCCCCGAATTCTTCCGAAAGTCGCCAAACTTCCGGGCGGAAAAGTTGACCTGTGGGGCATGACTTTTGTCGCCCTCGGCGTCGCGGGGCTCCTCTTTGGTATTAGTGCCGCCAGCGGTGGCCTAGAAAAGCCGGCTTTCTGGGGTTCTATTTTGCTGGGGCTCGTTTCCTTTGCCGCTTTTGCGATTGTGGAAAATAAATCACAGGCTCCCGTATTCCCGATCAAGCTTCTAACGCATCCGGCATTCTTGGGCGCCGTCATTATGGGAGTTTTTTGGAACTTTGGTTCGGCTGCGATGAGTCAGATGCTCCCTAATTTTTGGCAGTATGTCACGCACATACCCTCTGGGCTGTTGGGTGTCGCCAATCTTCCCATGTCGTTCGCGGGCATCATTGGTTCCCTCGTGGCCGGTATTTTCCTCGGCAAGGGCGTCGCATCGCGGACACTTTCGACAATCGGTTATGGCCTTATCGTCGTAGGCTTCCTCTCCTACACGCTCGTGACTCCCGCAGCCGGTTATGTTATTTTCATTCCAGGAATGCTCCTTGCGGGCGCCGGTTGGATGATGAACGCCACGTCTCAGGGCAACCTCTTTATTAGGCTTGCTCCCGCCAAATTCTTTGGCCCGGTCACGTCTAGCAAGGTCACGGTGGGGCAGTTTGGCTATGCATTGGGGCTCACCGGAACCACCGTTTTGGTCAGCACTTTCACGCTCGCTGGCGTGGACAAAGCTTCCAAAGGTGCCGTGACCGGGGAGGGCAACTGGGACGCTATCACGTCGTACCTTGCGACCGGAACCACGACCAACGCCGACTTGACGGCAATCGGCCAGAGCGCGTTGGAGACCATCTACGCGCAGGCGTTCCAAACGACATCCGTCATCGTGGCGATTGTGGTGGCGATTGCCGGAGTCTTCATGTACCTCAATCTCAAGAACAAGAAGGCGGACGTCCCCGTAGACGAATTCCTTGGTCTCACCTGATTTTGAGGCGTTTGTTTTGACACAATAGAGGCATGGCCAAACGTCTCGCCTCCGCCATCAGCCCGTACCTGCTTTCGCATGCCGACAACCCGGTGGACTGGTTTCCGTGGAGCGCCGAAGCCTTCGTTGCCGCCGCCGAACGTGACGTGCCGGTCATGGTCTCCATCGGGTATTCGACGTGCCACTGGTGTCACGTCATGGCGCGCGAAAGTTTCAGCGATCCGGCTACCGCTGCCTACCTAAACGAGAATTTCGTGAGCGTCAAGGTTGACCGTGAAGAGAATCCCGAGGTCGACTCGGCCTACATGGCAGCCGCGGGTGCCTTCACGACCAACCTCGGTTGGCCGCTCACGGTGTTCGTCACCCCTGCCGGTCAAGCTTTCTATGCGGGCACGTACTTTCCGCCGGAGCCTCGTGGCGGCATGGCATCGTTTCGGCAAGTTCTCGACGCCATAACGGATGCGTGGGTCAACCGCCGAGAAGAAGCAGAAGCCAATGCGGCAGGGGTAACCGAAGCTGTTGCCGCAATGGCCAAACGCTCGCCGAGTGACTCTTCCCTGTTCGTGCATTCTCGGGATGGGGACAATGGGCGGTCCGGCGAAAATGCTGATCTCGACGCGCGCCTGGATGACATCGCGGATGCCGTTGTCCGTACCGAAGATCGCATAAACGGGGGTTTTGGGCGGGATCCTAAGTTTCCGCAGGCTCCCGGTCTGGGGTTTCTGCTTCACCGCAGTGGGCCCTTTGCGGCAGTCGCTGAGCGCGCCCTGGCGGCTATGGCAATCTCGGAGCTTCGCGACCCGGTCGAGGGCGGATTCTTTCGCTATTGTGTGAAAGGCAACTGGACCGAGCCCCACTACGAACGCATGCTCTACGACAACGCCCTACTCCTGGCCGATTATGTGGCGGTCGCGGTCTCGGCGGTGGGGCCGGGGTTGGCTGGCGACGAGAACGTGTGGGCTCGTGACGCGGCGCACGGCATCGGCGACTTTCTCATTACGACGATGCGCCTGCCGGGCGGTGCTTTTGCGGCGGCTCAGGATTCCGAGAGTACGGTCGCTGGGGAGCGCACCGAGGGCGGGTACTACGGCCTTTCAGCGGAGCAACGTGCGCGGGAGACTCCGCCGGCACTGGATACAAAGGTACTCACGGGCTGGAACGGTCTAGCGATCGCGGCGCTCAGTCGCGCTGGGTTTGCTCTCAACCCCGTCTGGATTGATGCCGCCCGCGCTGCCGCGGACTATCTGCTGGAGAATCACGTGGTCGAAGGTCACCTGGTGAGAGCATCCCGTGGCGGCCTGATTTCTGCGGCTCCCGCCACGCTTGAGGACTACGGCGCCTTCGCTGTCGGGTTGCTCGAACTTGCCTGCGTCACGGGCGAGGTTCGCTATGCCATCTCTGCCCGCCAACTCGTCGCCACCACCCTGATGGAGGGTAACTTCGCGGCCCCCCGCGGCGATGCTGTTTTGTCGGCTCAGGGACTCTCGCTCGAAGTCGATCCCTCGGAGGGAGCGTATCCCTCGGGGATGACCTCGAGCGCTCGTGCTTCCTGGATGCTGTACGTGCTCACGGCCGACGAAAAGTACCGCGTTGCCACAGAGCGTGCTCTGGGTCGCGTTCTGGGTCTCGCCGAACAGCATCCCCTCGGATTCGGGGCGGTGCTGCATCTGGCCAGCGAAGTCGCGCGACCTCTTCGGCAGCTCGTTGTTATCGTGCCCGACCTACAGGATTTGGCTGAGGCCACAGAAATGCTGAGGGTTGTCCGCACGCTTCCCACGAGCATCACTGCGGTGGCAACCGAGAGCCAGGCTCAAGCCTTCGCCGCGGCAGGCTTTGAACTATTTGCCGGACGGGGTGCTGTTGACGGCCAACCAACGGCCTACCTCTGCACGAACTTCGTCTGCGCCCTGCCCACAACACATCCCGGCACGTTCTAGCAAGACTGCCTGAGGCCCTCAGCACTCCACCACGTTGACGGCGAGGCCGCCTTCGCTGGTTTCTTTGTACTTTGTCGACATATCTACTCCGGTTTGTCGCATCGTTTCAATCACCGCATCCAAGGACACGATGTGCGTGCCATCCCCGTGCAGGGCGAGTCGGGCCGCGCTGACCGCGGTCGAGGAGGCAATGGCGTTGCGCTCGATACACGGAATCTGAACGAGGCCACCAACGGGGTCGCAGGTGAGACCTAAGTGGTGCTCCATCGCAATCTCGGCGGCGTTCTCGACCTGCTGTGGTGTTCCCCCCAGCACGGCGCACAGGGCGCCGGCGGCCATCGAGCATGCCGAGCCCACTTCGCCTTGACAGCCTGACTCAGCTCCTGAAATGGAGGCGTTCGCCTTGAAAAGTGACCCGATAGCGGTCGCGGTGAGGAGGTATCGACGAATACCCTCAATGTTGGCACCAGGCACGAAGCGCATGTAGTAGTGGGCTACCGCTGGAACAATGCCGGCCGCTCCATTTGTTGGCGCCGTAACGACCCGCCCACCTGCAGCGTTTTCTTCATTGACAGCGAGAGCAAAGGCGTGCAACCACTCGATCGTCGTATCGCGGCGGTTTTCAATGGCAGCATCCGCGGCGACGAGGTGTTCACGCAACTGCGTGGCTCGACGTTTTACCCGAAGCCCACCGGGCAAAATGCCCGAGGAATTCAAGCCCTCATCGACACAGGATGTCATGGCCGACCAGATGGCGTCGAGGCGTTCGCAGATTTCGGCCTCAGTGTGCGTGGCCGTCTCGTTGCGCAGGGCTACTTCGTCGATCCTGAGATTCTTCTCGACACACATCGCCATGAGCTCGGCCGAGGTGGCAAATGGCAGGGCCGGAATGATTGTGATTGCGGCGTTGGTGTCGTCACCTTCGCGACGGATGAAGCCCCCGCCGATGGAGAAATACGTTTCGGCCGCGAGAATTTCGCCTTCGGGGAACGACGGCGAGGCGACTGCCCACGCGGTGAGTGTCAGGGCATTGGGGTGGCCGGGCAAGCGGGTTCGTGGTTCGAAAGAAATATCGGTCGGCTGGCAGACAATCTGGTGGGTGCCTGCGAGCATCAGCACGGGGATATCGCTAAGCCCGGTCCACGCGCCACGCACGTTTTCGGGCAAGCACGTCTCGGGGGTTTTGCCTGCGAGACCAGAGATGATGGCCCCTGGAGTTCCGTGGCCGATGCCGGTGGAACCCAGTGAGCCGTACAGCGTGCACGAGACCCGGGTGACGTCGTCAAGAATGCCGTCATCGACAAGAAGCTCAGCGAAAGCCTTGGCCGCTCGCATGGGGCCGACAGTGTGGGAGGAGGAGGGGCCAATGCCAATGGAGAACAGGTCGAAGGCCGAGACGTATGCAGTCACGAGTCGAGCCTAGGGGGACAACTTCTGCACGCCTAGGGTTGTGAGCGCTCAATTCGTGCGTGAGTCGAAGATCTCATGCACATTCTGCGCTCGTTAGTCCGAGCGGACAGCCTTGCGGGCGGTGATGACGCCCGTGTCGAAGCCGAACAAGCGGAGTCCGCCGTGAAAACGAGCGTGCTCCACTTTCAAGCAACGGTCCATCACAACTTTGAGACCCTTTTCTTCACCGTAACGGGCGGCTTCCTCGTTGAAGATGCCGAGCTGCACCCAGACGGCAGGAGCGCCGACAGACAAGACATCCTCGATGACTGCAGGAATATCGCTGGCTTTACGGAACACATCCACAATGTCAGGCACTTCAGGCAATGATGCCAGGTCGGGGTACACCTTTTGGCCCAGGATCTCTTTCGCATTGGGGTTCACGAAGTACACGCGGTAGTTGGTGGACTGCAGTAGGTAGGTGCCCACAAAGTAACTGGAGCGCGCGGGGTTAGGCGACATGCCCACAATGGCAATGGACTTCGCTTGGCGCAGAATCTTCAGGCGCTCCTTGGCATCCGGACCGATCCAGGTGCGCTGGCTGCGCAACATCTTGGCCAGCGGAGAGTTCGCCGGCAGGTCGCAGCTCAGGCCGTTCGAGAGTTGTGTCGTCACCAGTTCAGGTGTCACGAGTTCTGGTGTGATGAGTTCAGTAGCCATTACTTTCCCTTCCCTGCTGTGGTGCCTGCCTTGACCGCGGCATCCAGCGCCTGGTCGAGGTCGTAAATGATGTCCTCCACGTCTTCGATACCGACCGAGATGCGCACGATGCCGGGCAGAACGCCCGCGTCAAGAAGCTGCTGCTCACTGAGTTGAGCGTGCGTCGTCGATGCCGGATGAATAACCAGCGTCTTCGCGTCACCAATGTTGGCAAGGTGGCTGGCAAGGTTCAGTGACTCGATGAAGGTGCGACCGGCGTCACGCCCGCCGACGACACCGAAGCTAAACACCGAGCCCGGGCCTATGGGTAAGTACTTCTGGCCGCGCTCGTAGTGGGCGTGCGAGGGGAGGCCGGCCCAGTGGACGAACTCAATGCGGGGGTCGGCATCTAGCCACTGGGCAACAACGCGAGCGTTATTGACGTGCGCCTGCATGCGGTACGGCAGGGTCTCGACGCCCTGCGCAAGGAGGAATGCTGAGTGTGGCGCAAGCGCGGGACCAATGTCGCGCAGCTGCTCGGCGCGCAGACGGGTCAAAAAGGCGTACTCGCCAAAGTTACCGGCCCAAGTAAGGCCGCCATAGCTAGGAACGGGCTCATCAAACAGGGGAAACTTTTCGGTGTTCCAATTGAAACGCCCCGACTCCACAACAACCCCGCCGAGGGTGGTTCCGTGCCCGCCCAAGAACTTGGTGGCGGAATGAATAACAATGTCTGCTCCCCACTCGATCGGGCGCGAGAGGTAGGGGGTAGCAATGGTTGAGTCGATAATGAGCGGGATGCCGTGAGCGTGCGCAACCTCGGCAAGACCCTCGATGTCGGCCACCTCGCCGGAGGGGTTTGCCACGGATTCCGCAAAGATGAGTTTCGTTTTGTCGGTTATGGCCGCCGCGTAGTCCTCGGGGTTGGCCGAGCGCACAAAAGTAGTCTCAACACCGAAACGACGGAGGGTGACATCGAGCTGTGTGATGGAACCGCCGTAGAGGTTGGCCGAGGAAACAATGTGATCGCCGGCACCGGCGAGGGAGGCGAACGTGATGTACTGCGCCGAGAGACCCGATGACGTGGCAACGGCGCCAAGGCCACCCTCGAGGCTCGCAATACGTTCCTCAAACGAGGCGACCGTGGGGTTGCCCAATCGCGAGTAGATGTTGCCGTACTTCTGCAGCGCGAAGCGCGCTGCAGCATCCGACGTGTCATCAAAGACAAACGCACTGGTCTGGTAAATGGGGAGCGCGCGGGCGCCCGTCACCGCGTCGGGAATGTTCCCTGCGTGAATGGAACGGGTCTTGAAGCCGTACTCGCGATCTGCCATGGGTTAACGCTAGCTGAGTTAGTAAAACTAGGCGGTGCCATGCGTCACATGCGGTAACGGATGCGCTAGATCCAGCTTGGCAACCACATGTGGGCTTGCCAGAACCAGTAGGGAATCTGCATGCCCGTCCAGATCGGGAAGAAAAAGGCACTGACGAGAACGACAAAGATCAGATAAATGGCGACGACCCGGATGCCGCTCAGTCGGTGCCAGGTGGCATCCGTTCGCTTACCCAGAATGATGCCGATCGTGAAGGTGAGCGCCAAAATCATGTACGGCTCGTAGATGATGCCGTAGAACTGAAAAACGGTGCGGTTCATGTACATCAGCCACGGCAGGTAGCCAGCGACCATGCCCATCAAGATGAAGCCGACGCGCCATTCGCGCCAGCGAGCGAAGCGGTAGATCAGGTAGGCAATGGCGGCGGTGCCAGCCCACCAGATGAGAGGGTTTGCGAGCGCGGTGATGGCGGTGGAACAGGAGTCAAACGTGCACCCGTTTTCGCCGAGCTTCGAGCCCTCGTAATACATGCTCGTGGGACGAATCATGAAGAGCCAGGTGAGGGGATTGGCCTGGTACGGATGCGAGACAGTGAGCCCGGTATGGAAGGTATAGGCAGATTGGTGGTACAGCCAGAGGTTTTGGGCCCATTCCGGGACCCACGAGAACGTACCCTGCCACGCGAGGCCGTTCGTGGCTGTAATGGTGTGGCGGCCGTAACCGCCGGCGGTGAGAATCCAGCCCGTCCAGGACAGCAGATAGGTCACGAAGGCGATCGGCACGAGGGCGAGGAGCGCCGCTGGTGCCTGCTTCAAAATGGAGGCAGAAATCCAGAAAGGGAGACCGAGGCGTTTGCGATCGAGGGCATCCATGACAACCACATACACGCCGAACGCGGCCAAAAAGTAGATGCCCGACCACTTGACGCTGCAGGCCAGACCGAACGCGAGGCCGGCAGCCACGAGCCACGGCCGCCACCAAAGCGTGGGTCCCCAACTGGGCGAACGGCCAAGCGCTCGCCGGGCAGTCACGAGGTCGTCGAGCCGTCGCCTAGACCACTCTCGATCAATCAGCATGAGCCCAAAGCCCGCAAGAGCAAAAAGGGCCGCAAAGTTATCGAGCAGACTCACTCTCGACAGGGCGATGGCCTGTCCATCGATCGCGAGCAGGCCCCCGGCGATAACGCCGAGCAGTGTTGAGCCCGTGAGGCGTCGGGCAATGAGAGCAATCAGTAGCACCATCAGGATGCCTGCGATTGCCACCGAAAAACGCCAACCGAATGCGTTGCCGGCCCCAAAGGCTGCCATCCCCAACGCTATGAGCCATTTACCCAAGGGCGGATGCACGACATACGAGCCATCCGTTTTAAAAATGTTCGTTTCCCCCGCCGCAAAACGCGGGTCAGTCTCGGCCGGCCACGTCGTTTCGTATCCGTTATTGAAGAGGCTCCACGCGTCCTTGACGTAAAAGGTCTCATCGAAGACAAGCGAGTGCGGTTGCCCGAGGTCCCACATGCGCAGGCCGGCGCCAATTGCGGTGACAGCAAGGGGCCCGCCCCAGTACCAGAGTTTGAGCCGAGTTGGGGTTGAGAGTGTGCGACCCCACCAGGCGTCGAGGCGCGTTCCGCGGGGAGTGTCGTCTGTGTCGGTATCGGCGGCAACGGCAACGGGAGCAGTAAGGGTAACGACCGGCATAGCCGGAGGAGCCTGCACCCCAGTGGCTTCGGCAGTGGCTCCGAGAGCGGCGTCGCGCACCGCCCGGGCTTCGCGGCGGGTGAGCGCGCTAGCGGGCTTCTCTGCAGGGTTCCCCTGCTCAGGCTGTGCGTTATCGCTCACAGAGGAATCCTAGCGAGCGAACGCAGTGCCAGACTGGAGGAGTGATCATTCTTGGAGCAACTCCCATCGGCAATCTCGGCGATGTGTCGCGCCGTCTCGTGGAGATGCTCGACACGGTGACCATCATCGCCAGCGAAGATACCCGCACGACGAAGAAGCTCCTCGCAGCGTTGGGCATCGAAAACCGCCCCCGCCTCATTGCGCTGCACGATCACAACGAGAGTTACAAATCGCTCGAAATTATCGAACTTGCCCGTGAGGCCGACGTTCTCGTGCTCAGCGATGCCGGCATGCCCACCGTGAGTGACCCTGGATTTCATCTCGTTGAAGCGGCGGCGGCCGCTGGTGTTCAGGTCACTGCACTCCCGGGCCCTAGCGCCGTCATCACGGCTCTCGCTGTGGCCGGGCTACCTACCGATCGCTTTACATTTGAGGGTTTCTTGCCGCGCAAGCCGGGAGAGCGCACGACGCTTTTCACCGAACTTGCCCGCGAAACCCGCACCATGGTCTTCTTCGAATCGCCGAACCGGATCGCCGATTCCTTGGCCGATGCCCGCGACGTCCTCGGAGCCGATCGCCGGGCCGTGGTGTGCCGCGAGCTCACCAAGATGTTTGAAGAGGTCAAGCGGGGAACGCTGGCTGAACTTGCTGATTGGGCGGCTGAGGGCGTTCGCGGTGAAATCGCTCTCGTTCTTGCGGGGGCCGAACCTGCGACCATGGGTCTTGAAGCAGGGCTTGCTCAGGTGCGCATTCTTATTGCCGACGGCGTGCGTCTCAAAGAAGCGACGACGCAGGTCGCCGAGGCTACGGGGTTAGGCAAACGCGACCTCTACCAGGCGGCACTCGAGGGGCATTCCGCACACTCCGCACTCTCGGCACCCTCCAAAGGGAACGGACTGGGCGACCTCCCCCTACCGCGTTAGCGCGTGAGACCTGCTTGCTCGTAGAGCCTTTCTTGCGGATGGGGGAGCGGGGGGCTATCCGCTAGCCATTAGCCTTCGGAATCCCGAGTGGAGCCCTTCGGCTTCCGTTTTTGCATGAGATTGCCGGTCAGCCGAGCGGCCCAGTCACCATTGGGGTCTGAGTCGATGAGCACCATGCGTCCCAGCAGGGTCATAGGAACAGCCAGCAGCGCGCCCAGCGGTCCGAGGATCGCTGCCCAGACAATGACGGAAACGAACGTGAGCGTAAAACCGATCCCCACGTGCACGCCCACAAAGATAGGTTGCACGAGCGTCTGAATCATGTTGGCCGCGGCGTAAAGAACAATGACGAGAATCGCGAGAGGCCAGCCGCCAATGAGAAGGGCGATGATGGCGGGCGGAATGACCCCAATGACAAACCCGATGTTCGGGATGTAATTAGTAATGAATGCGAGAACCGCCCACGTCAGAGGGCCGGGGATGCCGAGCGCCACCAAAATGATTCCATCGAGAACGGCAATGAAGATGCCGAAAATCGTGTTCACGACCACGTAGCGGCGCACGCCCACGGCATACGCGTTGAACGAATCCGCGAGGCGCGGGCGACGTTCGGCAAGTTCGGCAATGAGCGCCGGAACGAAAGCTGCATCCGCCGCCATGAAAATGACGTAGGCCACCACCAAGATCAGCCCAACGGACGAATCAAAGAAGGAGTTGGCGACGCTGAGGCCCACCGCCACGAGCTGATCGGTATTGAATCCTGAAATCAAGCTCTCCGTGCCGGTGGGGACGATGCCGGCCGATGTCATCCAGCCAATCAATTGATCGGAAACCGCCGTGAGACGATCGGCGTAATCCGGTAATTGCTGCGCGAACTGTGTCACGGCAAAAGCGAGGAGTGTCGCAAAAATTGCGAGGGCAACGTAGACGGCAAGAACGACAACAGCCGTGGCTAGCCACCGAGGCCAGCCCCACCTCTCGAGGCGATAACGAAGTGGATGCGCCACAATCGTGAGCACCGCCGCCAGAACGAGAGGGCCAATAACATCGCGAGCGCTGTGGATGCCCCAAATTGCAATACTGGCCGCCGCCACGGTGATGAGAATCCGCGCTGGCCTAGAAAAGTGGGCGTGCTCGTGGGTCGCGGTCACGCGGTCCTCGCATCCTTGTTGCTCAAATTAGAATAGAGACCATGTCTTCCGGCAAAAGTTTCTATGTCACTACGCCCATCTTCTATGTTAATGACGTTCCCCACATTGGGCACGCCTATACCGAGGTGGCCGCAGATGTTCTTGCACGTTGGCACCGTCAGGCCGGAGACGACACGTGGTTGCTCACCGGGACCGATGAGCACGGCCAAAAAATTCTGCGCACGGCCACGGCAAATGGCTCAACACCTCAGGAGTGGGCCGATCGCTTGGTCGAGAATTCGTGGAAGCCGCTTCTGAAAACCATCGACATTTCTAATGATGATTTCATTCGGACCACGGATGCGCGCCATGAAGAAAATGTCCAAAAGTTTTTGCAACACATCTATGACTCAGGCTTCATCTACACCGGTGAATACGAAGGTTCGTACTGTGTTGGCTGTGAGGAGTACAAGCAGGCGAGCGATCTGGTCGCAGGCACCGGGGAGTATGTCGGCCAGCAGGTGTGTGCCATTCACTCCAAGCCGGTAGAGATGCTGCACGAGAAGAACTACTTCTTCAGGATGAGCGATTTCACGCAAAAGCTTCTAGATCTCTATGAGGAGCGCCCCGACTTTATCCAGCCCGAGTCGGCGCGCAACGAGGTCATTCAGTTCGTCAAGCAGGGCCTTTCGGATCTGTCGATTTCTCGCTCCAGTTTCGACTGGGGAATCAAGCTTCCGTGGGATGACAGTCATGTTGTCTATGTGTGGTTCGACGCGCTACTCAACTACATCACCGCTTCCGGTTACGGTTATGACGCCGAGATGTTGGCTCGCCGTTGGCCGGCCACTCATATCGTGGGCAAGGACATTCTTCGCTTCCATGCTGCTATCTGGCCCGCCATGCTTTTGGCTGCCGGCCTCGAGGTGCCTCACCAGGTCTTCGGTCACGGCTGGTTACTCGTCGGCGGTGAGAAGATGTCGAAGTCCAAACTGACGGGCATTGCTCCGAACCAGATCACCGACACCTTTGGGTCGGATGCGTTTCGGTACTACTTCATGAGCGCCATCAGCTTCGGCCAAGATGGCTCATTCAGCTGGGAAGATCTGTCAGCCCGCTACCAAGCCGAGCTTGCCAACGGTTTCGGCAACCTAGCATCGCGCACGATTGCTATGGTTGGCCGCTACTTCGATGGTGTCGTGCCGGCGCCGGGGGAGTACACGGATGCCGACAAGGCCATCCACGACATTGTGGCCGCCGCTGTGGTGACGGCCGATGACGCCATCGAGCGCCTAGCCATGCACGAGGCTATCGCCTCCATCTGGAGAATCGTCGAGGCGCTCAACGGGTACATCACCGAAATGGAACCGTGGGTTTTGGCCAAGGACGCGGCTCACCGCGATCGCTTAGCCACCGTCTTATACACGGCACTCGAGGGCCTGCGGGCGCTCGCCGTGTTGCTCTCCCCTGTGATTCCTCGCTCAACTCATAAGTTGTGGGTCGCTCTCGGAGCCGAAGCTTCGTTGGGTGAGCTTACTGCTCAGCCGGTGCGCTCTTCTGGCGTCTGGGGTCAGCTGGTCGCAGGTGCTCAGACTGCTTCCCTGGAGCCACTGTTCCCGCGCATCGAAGCCGCACTTGAAGACGCCGTCGAAACCGCGAAATAGGCTCACTGTTTTCATATGACTGAATCGGCATATATCCGCAAGCGTGAGAAGGTCGCGGAGCACGGACAAACCCGTGACCTCACATACCCGCCGCTTCCGGAGGCATTACCGGTGGGAACCTACGACAACCACACGCACCTCGAGATTGCCGATGGAGAAAACCCCATCGACTTTCACGAGCATCTGGAGCGCGCCGCGACAGTGGGCATCATGGGCGTTGTTCAAGTAGGCGGCGACGTTGAGACTTCCCGCTGGTCCGCCGAGGTTGCATCCACGGAGCCACGAATGATTGCGGCTGTCGCGATTCACCCCAATGAGGCACCGCGTTATGAGGCTGCTGGAAAGCTGGACGAGGCTCTCGCCGTCATTGACGAACTTGCGGCCTGGCCCCGAACGCGCGCCGTGGGGGAGACTGGCCTCGACTTTTTTCGCACAGGGGTCGACGGTCAGCCGGCACAGTTCCGTTCGTTCGAGGCCCATATTGGCATTGCCAAGAAGCATGACATCGCGATGCAAATTCATGACCGGGATGCTCACGAGGCCGTCATCGAGGCCCTTCTCCGTGTTGGCGCCCCCGCTAAGACCGTCTTCCACTGTTTCTCCGGCGACGCTGCCATGGCCCGCATCGCCGCCGATAACGGCTGGTATCTCTCGTTCTCTGGAACGGTCACGTTCAAGAAGAACCACGACCTGCGCGAGGCGTTGAGCATCATCCCCCGCGAGTTGATTCTGGTGGAAACGGATGCCCCGTTCCTCACCCCACAGCCCTTCCGCGGCCGCCCCAACGCTCCGTACCTCACTCCGCACACCGTGCGTGCGATGGCCACACACCTCGCGACAGACCTCGGTGATTTTTGCGCGCAGCTGGCGATCAATACCGAGCGTGTTTACGGTTCCTGGCAGGAAGGTCTGACCGTTGGTGCCTGAATCAGCCGTGACGTTGCTCGGGGCAACCGAGGTTCGCAGGCTCGCCGAACTGCTTGACGTCACTCCCACCAAGAAGCTCGGCCAAAACTTCGTCATCGACGCCAACACTGTGCGCAAAATCGTGAAGGTAGCCAAGGTCGAGGCCGGCGATACCGTGGTCGAGATTGGCCCGGGGCTGGGTTCGCTCACCCTTGGCCTACTCGAAGCCGGTGCCGCTGTCGTAGCCGTTGAGATTGATGGTCGACTCGCGACTCAGCTACCGCTCACGATTTCGGAACACGCTCCCGGTACGTCGCTGACCGTCATTCATGAGGACGCCATGAAAGTGATGGCGCTGCCGGATGCGCCCACTCGGTTGGTCGCGAACCTTCCGTACAATATTTCTGTTCCGGTCTTGCTTCATTTCATGGAACATTTTGCGAGCATCCGGTCGGGCGTTGTTATGGTGCAAGCCGAAGTGGGACACCGTCTCGCGGCTGCTCCTGGGTCGAAGGTCTACGGGGGTCCTAGCGTGAAGGCGGCCTGGTATGGCACGTGGCGTATCGCGGGCACTGTCAGCCGCCAAGTCTTTTGGCCCGTGCCCAACGTGGATTCTGTTCTGGTCGGTTTTGAACGTTTCGAAACCGAACCCGGGGATGAAGCGCTGCGTCGTCGCACCTTTGAGTTGGTGGATGCTGCCTTCGGCCAGCGCCGCAAGATGCTGCGCCAGGCGCTGTCGACCCTGTGCGGAACGAGTGCGGATGCCGTGGCACTTCTCGAGTCTGCCGGCATCGATCCCACCCTCCGAGGGGAGCAGTTGACGGTTGCCGACTTCGTGTCGTTGGCCCGCCGACGCTAAGTTGGAAGTATGACGGAGACACATTCATTGGACGTGGTTCACGCCAGGGCTCCCGGCAAGATTAACGTCTCGCTGAAGGTCGGCGCTGTCATGGAAGACGGCTATCACGACGTTGCGACCGCCTACCAAGCCGTCTCGCTTTATGAAGATGTGCGTGCCTGGCACGCGGATGATTTTTCTGTTTCTTTCACCGGCCCCATTGATTCCAAGGGCGTTCCGGTCGATGCGACAAACTTGGCCATTAAGGCGGCTCGACTCCTTGCGCGCAAAACAAAATATCGGGGCGGAGTGCGACTCGAGATTGAGAAGCACGTTCCCGTCGCAGGGGGAATGGGCGGTGGATCCGCTGATGCGGCGGCAACGCTCGTGGCCTGTGACGCCCTCTGGGGAACAAACCTAAGTCGAGACGACATGCTCGCACTATGCGCCCAACTCGGCTCAGATGTTCCCTTCTCGTACCTCGGCGGAACGGCCATCGGTACCGGTCGAGGTGATCGGTTGAGTCCGGCGCTCGCCAAAGGCCACTTTCATTGGGTACTGGCCATTGCCGACTTTGGTTTGAGCACCCCGACGGTCTATTCCGAGTTGGACGCCCATCGCGAACGCAACGTTCACGACATCGCGCCGTCCCCGGTCTCCCCTCAGGTCGATCCTTTGGTGTTGCACGCTTTGCGTGCCGGAGACCCGCACATGCTGGCGGACGCGCTTTCCAATGACTTGCAGGCACCCGCACTGCACCTTGAACCATCACTCAAGCTTGTGCTTGAACTGGGCGAGAAAAACGGCGCTCTTGCCGGAATTGTTTCGGGCTCGGGGCCCACCATTGCCTTCCTTATGGCAGATAACGAAGCGGCGATCGATTTGCAGGTGACCCTCAGCGCTGCGCAGCATCACGCACTGCGCGTCACGGGTCCCGTGCATGGCGCCCGGATTGTGAACGACTAAATGGCTCATCTCCTCGGCGGAGAATCCCTGCATCTCGAATACCCCACCCGCGTCATCTTTGACGGCGTGACCGTGGGAATCAACGATGGCGACCGTATTGGTGTCGTCGGTCGTAACGGTGACGGAAAATCCACACTCCTCTCTCTTCTCGCGGGTCGCATCGAACCCGACTCCGGCCGTGTTACGCGCAGTGGTGGTTTGACTCTCGGCATGCTCGACCAGTCCGATGAGATTGACCCCACTCTTACCGTCGGCTACACGATTATTGGCGGCATCGAAGAGCACATTTGGGCCGGTGACGCCAACGTGCGTGACGTGCTCGCCGGGCTCGTCTCTGATATTCCTTGGGATGCCCTCGTGGGCGATCTCTCCGGTGGCCAGCGTCGCCGGGTGGCCTTGGCCGCGTTGCTGACCGGTGATTACGATGTCATATTTCTGGATGAGCCCACCAACCACCTCGACGTGGAGGGTATCTCCTGGCTGGCTGGTCACTTGCGCAAGCGTTGGCCGAACGGCCGCGGTGGCCTCGTGGTGGTCACCCACGATCGGTGGTTCCTCGATGAGGTTTCCACACAGACCTGGGAAGTCCACGATCGCATTCTCGAACCCTTTGAAGGCGGCTATGCGGCGTACATTCTGCAGCGCGTGGAGCGTGACCGCATGTCGGCAGCGAGCGAAAACAAGCGCCAGAACCTCATGCGCAAGGAGCTCGCGTGGCTTCGTCGCGGAGCACCCGCCCGGAGTACCAAGCCCAAGTTCCGCATCGAAGCAGCCAACCAACTGATCGAAGACGAGCCGCCCATCCGGGACAGTGTGACGCTGTCATCCATGGCCATGCAGCGGCTCGGAAAAGATGTCGTAGACCTCGAGAACGTCTCCGTCAGCTATGGCGAAAACGACGTCTTGCGCGATATCACCTGGCGCATCGCGCCGGGCGAGCGCACCGGCATTTTGGGTATCAACGGAGCGGGTAAGAGCACGTTGCTCGGCCTCGTCTCGGGCCATGTCAAGGCCACGAGTGGGCGCATTAAGCGTGGCACGACCGTGAAAATTGCCACCCTGACGCAGCAGCTCGATGAACTGAAAGACGTGCAGAACGATCGCGTCAGCACTGTCATCGCGGGCAAGAAGACGACCTATGTCACGGCGGGAAAGGAGATGACGCCGGGCCAGCTTTTGGAGCGCATGGGCTTCGCCAGCGCTCAGCTGTCGACCCCCGTCAAGGACTTGAGCGGTGGCCAGAAGCGTCGACTGCAACTGCTCTTGATCCTGCTCGATGAGCCCAACGTGCTCATCCTCGACGAGCCCACCAACGACCTCGACACCGACATGTTGGTCGCCATGGAGGACCTTCTCGACACGTGGCCCGGAACGTTGCTGGTCATCTCGCACGACCGGTACCTCCTGGAGCGCGTCACCGACAACCAATTCGCGGTCATGGATGGGCACGTTCGCCACCTTCCGCGTGGCGTGGATGAGTACCTGGAGCTACGCACCAAGCAGATGGCGGCACCCAAAACGGGAACGGCTACCGGAGCGCCCACCTCGCACGGCTCTGCTGGTTTCGAGTCTGCGGGTCCTTCGGGCTCCGCTGCTCCCGCCGCGCGCGTTTCGTCGCTGACCGGTGCCGACCTGCGTAACGCCGAGAAGGAGTTCTCCTCAATCGAGCGCAAGATTGCCAAGCAACAGGGTGACGTCAAGGCGATTCACGCCAAGATGGCGAGCCACGATCCCAACGACTATGTGGGCCTTGGTGCGCTGTCAGATGACATCGGCAAGGCCGAGACGACCATCGCCGACCTCGAACTGCGGTGGCTTGAACTCTCGGAGCTTCTCGCGAAATAGAGCACTTTAACGGCAGGCTAGGACAGGCGCGCGTCGCGCTGATCGACCTGGATGCTGAGGCGCCGCAGGGACTCCGTGAGGCGTGCCTGCTCGGAACGCGACAACGACGAGAGCAGCAGAGCTTCGGCATCGACAAGGCGGGTGATGGCGGCATCCACTCGCGTGAGGCCAGCAGCGGTCATCTTGACCAGGACTCCGCGTCCATCATTGGGGTCCATGCGGCGCTCGACCAGACCGCGCCCCACGAGGCGGTCGATACGGTTTGTCATGGTGCCACTGGAAACGAGGGTCTGGGTTAGCAAGCCCTTGGGGCTGAGCTGATAGGGGTCGCCCTCGCGCCGCAAGGCGGCGAGCACATCGAACTCCCACGAGTCCAGCTCGGAACGGGTGAACGCCGTGCGGCGGGCCCGGTCCAGCATCTTTGCCAAGCGGCCGACCCGGGAAAGAATCTGCAGGGGAGCGAAGTCGAGATCCGGGCGCTCACGACGCCACGATTCCACAATTCGGTCGACTTCATCGTTCTCGGGTGTCATGCCCTCATTATCCCGCGTCATTTTCTGGCAGACTGTACATACTGAGATTGAACGACTGATTTCATAATTCCGCCATGGTGTAATGGCAGCACGGCAGCCTTTGGAGCTGCCTGTCTAGGTTCGAATCCTGGTGGCGGAGCGGATGAAGGGAATCCCATGGCTGACAAAAACCTCGCCATCATCGTTTTGGCGGCAGGCCAAGGCACCCGCATGAAAAGCGCGACGCCTAAGTTGTTGCACAAATTAGGCGGCGTTTCCGTCGTCAGTCATGTCTTAGCCACGGCCAAGCAGCTCGAGGCGGCTCACGTCGTCACGGTGGTTCGCCACGAACGCGACGCGCTCGTCGAGGTCATCGAAGTGGACCTTCCCTCCAGCATCATCGTCGACCAAGACGATATTCCGGGCACGGGTCGCGCGGTCGAATTAGCCATTGCCGCTCTCCCCGCTGGTTTCGACGGGGATATTCTGGTGGTCAATGGCGATGTCCCCCTGCTCGATGCCGATACGTTGAGGCGTCTTGTTTCCGCTCACCGCGAAGATGAGACCGCGGCCACAATTCTTTCCACCACCCTGGATGACGCCGATGGGTACGGTCGCATCATTCGTGCAGCGGATGGTCGGCTCGACCGCATCGTCGAACACAAAGATGCCTCGCCGGAAGAGCGCGACGTTCGCGAGATCAACGCCGGCATCTATGTTTTCTCGTTGGCCCCGCTGAAGCAGCAGCTCGCAAACCTCACCTTAGAGAACTCGCAGGGTGAGAAGTACATCACCGATGTGATTGGCCTCTTGCGGGCATCCGGTGCTCCCGTGGCCGCCGTGGAACTCACCGAGTCTTGGAAGGTTGAGGGCATTAACGACCGCGCTCAGCTGGCACGCGCCGCTTCATTGCTCAACGGCCTGATCGTTCGCGGATGGCAACTAGCCGGCGTCACGATTATCGATCCTGCGACCACCTGGATTGACCTGCAGGTGCAACTGGCCCCCGATGTCGAAATCAAGCCGGGCACCCAACTTCTCGGCGCCACTGTCGTCGAAACCGGCGCCATCATCGGCCCCGATACGACGCTTGTCGATACCGAAGTGGGAGAGAACGCGGTCGTGAAACGAACGGATGCGACGCTCGCCGTCATCGGCGCCCGTGCCAGTGTAGGTCCTTTCGCCTACCTTCGCCCCGGAACCTACCTCGACGCTGACGGCAAGATCGGCACGTTCGTCGAGACGAAGAACGCTCGCATCGGTGTGGGAAGCAAAGTGCCGCACCTCTCTTATGTCGGCGATGCCACCATCGGTGAGGGCACCAATATCGGTGCTGGAACCATTTTTGCCAACTATGACGGCGTGACGAAAAATCATTCCGTCATTGGATCTCACGTTCGAACGGGATCGCATAACGTGTTTGTCGCGCCGATTAGAATTGGTGATGGCGCATACTCCGGAGCCGGCACCATCGTTCGCAAAGATGTCCCCGCCGGTTCGTTGGCTATTTCCGTTGCTCCACAACGCAACATGGATGGTTGGGTCGTCACCAACCGTTCCGGTTCTGCCGCTGCAATAGCTGCCGAACGCTCCGACGATAAATAGCGCAAGCGTTTCACAAGCCAAAGGGGCACCGTGACCGAAATAGTCGTTCAGAACAAGAAGAAACTCGTTCTGGTAACCGGTCGGGCATATCCTGAACTTGCGGAGCAAGTCGCCTTCGAACTCGGTTGCGAGGTCTCGACGACAGACTTGCGAACCTTCGCCAATGGCGAGATTTACGCTCGTTATGACGAAAGTGTTCGTGGGGCCGATGCCTTCGTGCTTCAGTCGCACAGCACCCCCATCAACGAGTGGCTCATGGAACAACTCATCATGGTGGATGCCCTCAAGCGCGCCTCCTGCAAGCGCATCACCGTCGTGGCGCCGTTCTACCCCTACGCCCGTCAAGACAAGAAGGGCCGTGGTCGCGAGCCCATCTCCGCTCGCCTTGTTGCCGACCTTTTCAAGGCTGCCGGCGCCGACCGCATCATGAGCATCGATCTGCACGCGGCTCAGATTCAAGGTTTTTTCGACGGCCCGGTTGATCACCTCTTCGCAATGCCAGTGTTGCTCGAGCACTTCCGCGCTCAGCTCGACCCCGCAACCCTCACTGTGGTCTCACCCGACATGGGCCGCGTGCGCGTGGCGGACATTTGGAGCGAGAAGCTCGGCTGCCCACTGGCCATTATCCACAAACGTCGTGACCCCAAGGTGCATAACCAAGTCACGGTCCACGAGATCGTCGGTCAAGTTGAGGGCCGCGTGTGCCTCATTGTTGATGACCTCATTGACACGGGACGCACCATTGTGAAGGCCGCCGAAGCCCTCAAGGCTGCCGGTGCCATCGGCGTTGTTGTAGCCGCCACGCATGCTGTCTTCTCGGACCCCGCTGTCGAACTTCTTCAATCTGAATTCATCGACCAGGTTGTCGTCACCGATACCTTGCCGGTGCCACCCGAGAAGCGCTTCGACACCCTCACGGTTCTTCCCATCGCCCCGCTATTGGCGCGTGCGATCCAAGAAGTCTTCGGTGACGGCTCGGTTACCTCCATGTTCGAGGGCGCCGCGTAAGGTTCCTTTCCTCCCCAACTCACCTGGAGTCACCCGCATCGTCGCCATCCTTCCGGCGCTGTCTTTTGCCCTAGAATTTGGCTTACGTTGAGCTATGGAAATCACGCACTCTGTTGTATATACTTCTAACGTATACAAGGAGACTCCGATGGTATCCAGCAAGCTTTTTTTCAATAACACCACCCAAGCGGTTCGTCTCCCGAAGGACGTTGCGTTCCCGTCCAATGTTGCTGAAGTGGACATCATTCTGCAGGGCGATGCCCGCATCCTGGTGCCCAAGGGCACCGGCTGGCAGTGGTGGGCACAGCATGGTCCTCGCCTACCCGAAGACTTCAACCTCCACCGTGAAGAATTTCCCCCCGAAAAAGAACCTTCCGACTGGTTCAGCAAGTGAGATTTCTAATTGACTCGGATGTCCTTATCGAGCTTGAACGTCATCGAGCGACATCACTGCTTGAGAGATTCATCGCCAACCAAGGACATCTTGCCGTTTCGAGTATTGGGGTCTCGGAGTTGTTTTACGGCGTTGCTCGATCGCGCTGGCCGCAACAGGCAGAGGCCTCACTGGAAGCATTACTGACCAATCTCTCGGTGCTGAATTTTGACCGAAAGGATGCCGAGCATGCCGCCGACATCCGTGCGGGGTTGCACAAAGCGGGCACTCCGATTGGAACTCATGACATTCTCATTGCGGCGCAGGCGCGCGCGCGGGCCCTCGTTCTCGCCACATCAAATACCAGAGAGTTCGACCGTGTGCCCGGGCTGAGAACAGAGAATTGGTTAACAAACTAATGGGTCCGCCTGTGCAGAGGTGATGAACTCACAAGCCGCTGCCATCGATTTCTAGGCCAGTTCGAGTTCTGCCAATGTGGGGGGATTGCATCCCGCGCGTGAGCACGTGATGGCGCCGACGCGAGCGGCCAGCGTGAGGAGCTCGCGCCACTGGTCGACGGAAACCGCTGCCAGGAGCGCGTCGGCATTGCGCCCCAGAGCACCGCGTTGCTGCAGACCATAGAGTGTTGCCCCGAGGAACGAGTCGCCGGCACCGACGGTATCGACAAGTGCGATGACCGGAGCCGAGACACTGACGGTCTCACCCAGCGGCGTGAAAAGAGTTGCCCCATCGGCGCCGCGGGTCATAATGACATAGTGGCCGTCGGCCGCCCAGACTGCCGCAGTTTCGTCCAGCGTGTGCTCGGGAAACAGCCACGCGAGGTCATCGTCACTGGCCTTGACGACGTGGGCAAGGCGGATTTGGCGGTCAACGCGCAGACGTTCAGTATGACGGTCAAACCCGAGGCCCGGGCGGATGTTGAGGTCAATCACGACGGTTGAGCTCTGCGAGGAATGCAGGCTGGCCGCGAGGTGTTCGATCACGGTGGCTCCAGGGTCGATCGCGGTCGCGAGAGACCCGATAACGATCGCACACGGAGGGGTAACCTTGAGGTTTTCGAAAGCCCCCAGTGTCCACCCCCAGTCAGCGGTCCCCTTGACGTAGAAGCTGTAGGTTGCTTTGCCGTTCTCATCGAGAACAGCGACCGCCAAAGTGGTCGGATCGGCCGTTCGTTCGACGAGAGAAAGGTCTATGGTCTCAGTGGCGAGCCAGGCGTGAAGTTGCTCACCAAAGCCATCCGTGCTCATCCGACCGGCAAAGTTCACGTGCGCGCCGAGACGAGCCAAGGCAATGGAAGCGTTTGCCGGTGCGCCACCTGGCTTGGCTTGGTAGCTGCCATCGGTCTGTTGGATGAGGTCGATCAGCGCCTCGCCAATGACGACTATGCGGTCATCGACTATGAGGCCACCCATTAGTGCGTGCTGGGCACTGCGTCGATTTCGGTGCGGTCACCCGACCACAGGGTGTGGAAGATGCCAGGCATGTCGCTGCGCTTGTAGGTGTGGGCTCCGAAGAAGTCGCGTTGCCCTTGAACAACGGCGGCAGGAAGGCGCGGTGCGCGGAGGCCGTCGTAGTACGACAGTGACGAGCCGAAGGCGGGTACAGGAATTCCGGCGAGGGCCGAGTGTGCCACGACGGTACGCCACGAGGCGAGCGAGCGTGAAACTGCCTCAGTGAAGTATGTGTCGTGCAGCAAACTCAGGAGGTTCGCGTCGGTCGCGTAGGCATCGGCTATGCGATTCAGGAACTGGGCGCGAATGATGCAGCCCCCGCGCCAAATCTTGGACACGGCACCCAAGTCGATCGTCCAGTTGTACTGTTTGGCACCGGCACGAATGGCGTCGAATCCCTGGGCATACGCGACGATTTTCGAGGCGTACAAGGCGCGGCGAACATCCTCAACAAATGCTTCTTTGTCGGTGATATTCCACAAGGTGGCGTCGGCGGGAAGTGTGTGCGATCCGGCGCGCTGGGCGGTCTGCGACGAGAGCGAACGAGCAAATACGGCTTCGGCAATGCCCGAAACGGGAACCCCGAGGTCGAGAGCGGTCTGAACGGTCCACACGCCGGTGCCCTTGGAGCCAGCTTCATCGAGAATGACATCCACCAGGGGCTTGCCCGTCTTCGCATCAACCTGCTTGAGAATTTCAGCGGTAATTTCGATGAGGTAGGACTCGAGCTCACCCGTGTTCCACTGCGTAAAGATGTCGGCAATCTCCGCGGGGGAGAAGCGGCCTGCCTGCCGGAGGATGTCGTAGGCCTCGGCGATGAGCTGCATGTCGGCGTACTCAATGCCGTTGTGAATCATTTTCACGAAGTGACCAGCACCGTCGGTGCCCACGTGAGTGACGCACGGCTCGCCCTCGGCGATGGCAGCTATAGACGCAAGGATGGGGCCGAGCGTCTTGTACGACTCGACCGAACCGCCGGGCATGATGCTGGGGCCTTTGAGAGCACCTTCTTCACCGCCGGAGATTCCCGCACCAACAAAGTGGATGCCGTTTGCGCTGAGGGCCTTTTCACGACGGATGGTGTCGGTAAACAACGCGTTTCCGCCATCCACGATGATGTCGCCCGGTTCAAAGCGCGCAGCGAGTTCATTGATCACGGCATCGGTGCCGGCGCCGGCTTGCACCATGATGAGGGCCGTGCGGGGTGTGGTGAGCGAGGCGACAAAGTCATCAATCGATTCACTGCCAACAAATTTAGCCTCAGGATGCTCTTCGAGGAGAAGGGCGGTGCGGGCAAACGTGCGGTTATAGACAGCAACGCGGTTGCCCTCGCGGCTGGCCAAGTTTCGCGCTAAGTTCGAACCCATGACGGCCAGGCCAACAACACCAATGTTTGCAACGGCAGCAACGCTCACGTAAATCTCCTCAAAAGCAGTCTCTAACACGGGAGTTTTCCCTTGTTAAGCGTAGCGTTTTGCCGGCCGCATCTAGAGCGGGTAGGCTGAGAGTCGAACTTCGGCGAGGGATGCCCGTTGAATCGCAGTTAGTTGCGGTGAGCATCCGTAATCGACGCGGTGGAATGTGGCTCTCGCCTTTTCCTCACGCTGACATGCGTTCGAGTTGAAAACATAATGAGGGGCTACGGCCTCGCAAGAATAGGAGGCCATCATGGCTGAACTCACCAACAAGGTACCCGCCGACGTCCGTACCGAATTTGGCAAAGGCTTCGCTCGCCGCTTGCGCGCAAAGGGCCAGATTCCTGCCGTCGTCTACGGCCACGGTGCCGAAACGGTTCACGTTTCTGTTCCTGCTCACCAAATTGGCCTTCTCCTTCGTAAGAAGAACGCCATCCTTGACCTTCAGATTAACGGCGAGAGCCACCTGGTCCTCGTGAAGGACGTTCAGAAGGACCCCGTTCTTCAGATCATCGAACACCTTGACCTCGTTGCCATCACCAAGGGCGAAAAGGTTCTCGTTGAGGTTCCCATTCACGTTATTGGCACCGCTCAGTCCGGAACTGTTCTCGAGCACGATGTCAAGAGCGTTTCGGTTGAGGCCGAAGCAACCCACATTCCCGAGTTCATTGACGTCAGCGTCGAGGGTGCCCGCCCCGGCTACCGCGTTCTGTTGGGAGACCTCGTTCTTCCTGCCGGCACCACTCTCGTGGGCGACCCCGAGGCTGTTGTCGTTCATGTCAACGTTCCTGATGGCGCCGATTCGGCCGAGTCCGACAGTGAACTTGCTGCAGAAGAAGCCGATGACGCTGCTCACGCAGATCACAAGGACGAGATCCACGCAGAAAAGCACGACGCTGAGAAGGCTGCCGCTCTTGCGGACGCCGAGCTCTCTGGCGCCAACGCCGCCAAATCTGAGTAATTAGCTCTGTCGACAAACACCTGGCTAGTAGTCGGGCTCGGTAACCCCGGGCCCGGCTATGCCAGCCATCGCCACAACGTTGGGCAGATGGCGGCTTCGCAGTTGGCCAGCGACATGAGGGCGACTTTTCGCACTCATAAGGCGAATGCCCTCGTTGCTGAGGGCTGGCTGAAGCCCGGCGGCCCCAAGGTCATTCTGGCGAAGCCCAACACATTCATGAACCTTTCGGGTGGCCCCGTTGCCGCCCTGTTCAAGTTCTATGACATCGAACCTTCGCAGCTAATCGTTTTACATGACGAGCTTGATCTGGATTTCGACGTCGTGCGCATCAAGCATGGCGGCGGTCACGGCGGTCATAACGGCCTTCGCGACATCATCGCGGCCGGTGGCAGTCCCGACTTCACTCGCGTGCGCATCGGTCTCGGACGCCCTCCTGGCCGCCAAGATGCCGCCGACTTCGTGCTGCAAGATTTCTCCAGGAACGAGCGCGAAATTCTGCCGCACATTCTCGCCCATGCAACGGATGCGGTGGAGACCATCGTCGTCGAGGGACTCACGGCCGCTCAGCAACGATTCAACTCGCCGCCGCCCGCACGGGACTAGTCCACCGTTGAGGGCACCTGTTGCCTGAGTGTTGTGGGCCACGTCGAGATCACACGAAATCGGGGTTAACGTGCGAAAAAGTCGGACCACGTGCGATCTCGCCGAAGAAGTTTTCTGCCAGGTCGGATTTCGTGCGGTCTCGATGCGAAGACGGCCTTGCGCTCCGCGGGATAGATCGTGTGGCCCACAAGCAGCTGGGCACAAAGGTATTTCCCTTGGGCGGTTACCACGCCGGGTTTCTCGAGACAGGTTTGGACGGATGAACTTTCCATGGCCGGATTTTCTCACCGACTGCCCGCGACGACCGAGAGCGTAGACTTGGAGCTATGGTATTTCAGGGTTTGGCGCGCGCCCTCTCGCGTACCCCCACCATTGAAAAAGCTCTCGATTACGCCACGCGTGACGGTGATTTCTCTCTCGTCGAGGGGCTCAATGCGCCGCTGATTGCGGCACTTCTCGAGGCACGTCAGAGCGCCGGCAAGCCGCCCGCGTTGCTGGCGATCACGGCCACGAACCGTGAGTCAGAGCGCCTCCGCGCCGCCCTTTCGAGCCTGATGCCGCATGCCGAACTCTGCGATTTTCCGGCGTGGGAAACGCTGCCCCACGAACGTCTAAGCCCCAGTCCCGAGATTGTCGGTCACCGTTTTGATGCTCTGCGCCGCATGGCGAAGTGGAACGGCGAGCACCCCTTCATTGTTGTGTCCTCGGTGCGCGGTGCGCTGCAACCCATCGCCGATAACTTAGGCGATGTTGAACCTATCGAGCTGAGTGTCGGTTCGCGTGGCCACGACCTGGTTGAGCTCTCTCGGTCACTGGTGGATCTGGCCTATGCCCGGGTCGACATGGTCACGCGCCGTGGGGAGTTCGCCGTGCGCGGCGGAATCCTCGATGCATTCCCGCCCGTCGCCGAGCATCCGTTCCGCATCGATTTCTTTGGTGATGAGGTCGACAGCATTCGCGCCTTCTCAGTCGCCGATCAGCGCTCGATCGACGGCGACATCACCGACGTCGTGCTGGCCCCGAGTCGTGAGCTGTTGCTGACCGAACCCGTGCGTCAGCGCGCCCGCGAGATGCAACACGAATTTCCGGCCATGGCCGCCATGCTCGCCAAGGTGGCCGAGGGTATCCCCGTCGAGGGAATGGAGTCGTTGACCCCGGCTCTGGTCGACCGTCTGGTTCCGATGACGCACTATTTGCCGGCCGGAACCGCAGTGGCGCTTCTGTCGCCTGAGCGCGTTGCCACGCGGGCCATCAATTTGACCGAGACGAACCGCGAGTTTCTCGATGCAGCGTGGAACGCGGCCTCGGAGGGTTCGAACTCGCCGATTGACCTGTCTACCGGTGACTTCTTGACGGTTACCGAGTTGCGTAACGGCATTACGGATGCCCCCTGGTGGACCTTCAGCGGTTTCCAATCGGGGCCCGCACCGCTTCCGGAGGAGCTCGATCTCGACGAAATTCTGACGGTGCGCATCGACGCGGATCCCGTGCCGAGCTTTGCGGGCAACGTAGATGGCGCCGTCACACACGTTGCTGATTTGCTGACGCTCGGATGGTCGGTTGTTGTTGCCGCCGAAGGACATGGCCTCGTGGAGCGCGCTGCGAGCGTGCTGGCCGAAGTGAATCAGGCCGGTCGCATTGTGCATGAGCTGCCCGAGAAGATGGAGCCCGGCGTGGCCTATCTCGTTCAAGCCTCGGTCGAAAGTGGTTTCGAACTTGCCGAGGCCAAAATTGCGGTCATCAGCGAAGCCGAGTTCTACGGTCGGTCCTCGAGCTACGACGCCCGGCAGCCACGCAAGCTTGCCAGCCGTCGCAAGAATGTCGTCGATCCCCTGCAACTCGTGAACGGCGACGTCGTCGTGCACGAGACCCACGGAATCGGCCGTTTTCTCGAACTCGTGCAAAGGGAGACCACCGGTGGTGGTCGCAATCCCATTAAGACCACCCGCGAGTATCTCGTCATTGAGTACGCCCCCAGCAAACGAGGGTACCCCGGGGACAAGCTCTACGTCCCCACCGACCAGCTCGATCAGCTCACCCGTTACGTCGGAGGGGAAGCTCCGCCGCTCTCCAAGATGGGCGGCAGCGACTGGTCGCAGGCCAAGTCCAAGGCGCGCAAGGCCGTGCGCGACATCGCGGTTGAGCTCGTTAAGTTGTACTCGGCCCGCATGGCCAGTCGCGGTTTCGCGTTCAGCCCGGATACCCCGTGGCAGCGTGAGCTCGAAGAGGCGTTCCCGTTCATGGAGACCCCCGACCAGCTGACCACCATCGACGAGGTCAAAGCGGACATGGAGCGGCCGATCCCCATGGATCGCCTCATCTCTGGAGACGTTGGTTTCGGCAAGACGGAGATTGCGATCCGCGCCGCGTTCAAGGCGGTGCAGGACGGCAAGCAGGTCGCCATGCTCGTGCCGACCACGCTGCTCGTGCGTCAGCACATGGAGACCTTCGCCGAACGTTTCGCCGGGTTCCCCGTGCACCTTCGCCCGCTCAGCCGTTTTCAGACGGAGAAGGAGTCCAAAGAGACCCTTGCCGGAATGGAGGATGGCACGGTGGATGTCGTCATCGGTACGCACCGCCTCCTTTCCGAGAAGATCAAGTTCAAAGACCTCGGGCTCGTCATCATCGATGAGGAGCAGCGCTTCGGTGTTGAGCACAAGGATTCGCTCAAGAAGTTGAAGACCAACGTCGACATCCTGGCAATGAGTGCCACCCCGATTCCGCGCACGCTGGAGATGGCGGTCACGGGCATCCGCGAAATGTCGACCTTGGCCACACCGCCCGAGGATCGTCATCCCATCCTCACCTTTGTGGGCCCGTATTCTGAGAAGCAGGTCTCGGCTGCTATCCGTCGCGAGCTCCTGCGCGAGGGGCAGATCTTCTTCGTGCACAACCGCGTCTCCAGCATCAATCGCGTGGCCGCCCAGCTGGCCGAACTTGTGCCTGAGGCCCGCATCGGCGTAGCCCACGGGCAGCTCAGCGAGCACAACCTCGAACGTGTCATCGTCGATTTCTGGGAACGCAAGTTCGACATTCTCGTCTCGACCACCATCATCGAGACCGGTCTCGATATTGCCAACGCCAATACCCTCATCGTGGATCGCGCCGACAAATATGGTCTGAGTCAGTTGCACCAGTTGCGTGGCCGAGTGGGTCGTGGCCGCGAGCGCGCCTACGCGTATCTCTTCTATGACGACGGCGCGCCGCTCACCGAGACGGCCCACGATCGCCTCACCGCGCTCGCCGCCAATAACGAACTCGGCGCCGGTATTCAGATTGCCCTCAAGGACCTCGAGATACGTGGCGCCGGAAACCTGCTGGGCGGCGAACAGTCCGGTCACATCGCGGGCGTCGGCTTCGACCTGTACCTCCGCATGATCGGCGAGGCCGTCTCTGTCTTCCGCGGCGACGTCGCCGAGGGTCAAACCGAGCTACGCCTCGAACTTCCGGTTGATGCCCGCATCCCCGAAGATTACGTCGACAGCGAGCGCCTGCGCCTCGAGGCCTACCAAAAGCTCTCGGTGGCCAGTGGCCCCAATTCGCGTGACGAACAGATCGATCAGGTTCTGGATGAACTTACCGACCGCTACGGTGAGCCCCCTGCTCAGGTGCACAACCTCATCCAGGTATCTCGCCTGCGCCGTCGTGCCCACAAGTCGAGCCTTAGTGAGGTGGTGGTCATGGGGTCCAACTTGCGCGTGACCCCGGCCGACTTACCGGATTCGATTCAGGTGCGGCTCGCCCGCATGTATCCGGGCGCCAAGTACATGGCAGCCGCGCGCGTCATCGCGCTCCCACTGCCAGCCGACGGTGACCTCATCGCCTGGACCGCCAACTTCCTTGACGCTATTTTCCCTTTGCCTTCCCCAACGCCTTCGCCGCAGCCTTAGTGTTGCGGTAATGCTTGGCCCGCCACACCACGAGGCCACCACCGATAACAATAGAGATTGCTGAGCCGACCAGCACGCCGAGCACTCCTTCGTCGCTGAGATGGGGTGAGTTGGTGAAAGCAAGCTCGTTCATCAGCAGAGAGACGGTGAAGCCGATACCAGCTACGGCAGCAACCGTTACGAGATCCCAACCGAAAACGCCTGCTTCGGGCTTGGGGAGGCCGGCGGCGGCGGCCTGTTTGACCGCGTGGCGGTGAATGAAAAACCAGACGGCTGATCCCGCAATTGTGACACCGATGATCTTTCCCAGCGGCAGGGCAATCGCAATTCCCCAGAACACGGGGCTCAGGTCGGCCAACGGAACGTTGGGAATGACGACGAGCGCTGCCGAGAAAGCAAATAAGGGCAAGACGATTGCGTTGGTGAAAGGTTGCAACGCATGGGCTGCCTTGCGGGCGATGCTGGGGCGCAAGACGAGGCCGAGCGCGACGCCGGCGATTGTGGCGTGGACGCCGGAAGTGAGCACGAAATACCACGTTGCAAGAGCCAGAAGCACGAGTCCAATGTTGCGCAAAGTCTTGGCCTTCTTGACGCGTCCCAGGCGCCAGAATGCCAGGATGCAGACTACCGAGGCGATCAGCGCGGCAGTGTTGGTACCCTCCGTGAAGAACAAAGCGATGATGGCAATGGCGATGAGGTCATCGAGAACCGCGAGGGCAAGGAGAAACGCCCGCACGCGAGTGGGGAGTCCCCGTCCCACGAGGGCGATGAGTCCGAGAGCAAACGCGATGTCGGTCGCCGTGGGGATAGGCCAGCCGACAGCGAAACTCGGTCCGGCGATGAGGATAAAGAGCAGGGCAGGCACAATCACGCCACCAACAGCGGCGATTCCCGGAGCAAGGGCGCGTTGGAAGGAGTTCAGTTCTCCGTTGGTGAGTTCGTAGCGAAGCTCGACCGCAATGATGAAGAAAAAAATGACGAGGAGGCCGTCGGTCACCCAGTGGGAGACGCTCAGGTCTAAGCCCAAGGCGCCAATCCCCAAATGAGAGCCAAAGAGGTCAAGAAGCCCTGGCCCGGCGATAGAGTTGGCCAGCACGAGTCCGAGGACAGCAGCCCCGGCCAGCGAGAGTGCTGCGTAGCGTTCGGACCTAAAAATATTGCGCTTTGAGCTGCTGGACATGTCTCCAGCCTAGGGCTGACGCGCATGGAAATCCTGTCAAGAGGCCCCGACAAAGGCATGCCACCGAAGAAAGCTGATACCCTGGGGGGTATACTAAAGTTTCCCATCAAATTAAGGAACGTCTATGTGTCGCCAAGTCACCTGCCGCAAGTGCGGAAAAGCAAGCTGGGCCGGTTGCGGTCAGCACGTCAACGAGGTCATGCGGGGAATCCCCAAGGCCAAGCAATGCCAAGGTCATGCCGATGACCCTGTTGAACCTGGTTTCTTCGCACGCCTCTTTGGCGGCAAAAAGTAAGAGTTTTACGCGTCTGCGCGCGCGTGTTTTTCCAGAAATGAGTAGACCTCAATGTCGTCGACCCCAGGAAACCGGCCGGTTGGCAAGGGAGAAAGCACATGCGCATGCATGCGTGCGCTCGGCCAAACTTTGCCTTCCCAACGGCTGGTGAGTTCGCCGCCGGGGAGCCGACAACACCCCACTGAGGGACACGTTGACACCTGACGGTTGGTGGTATCGCGCCCGCGAAAGAACTGGGCTTCGTCAAAGGGGACGCCGACGCTGATGGAGAAGTCCTCGCCTGCACCGGTGCCGGTCTGGGTGGTATCCCAGAAGGTGCCCGCGGGAGTGTCGGTGTATTGGTAGAACTCCGTGGTGCGATTTGTGCGCTCAAACGCGATCCGTGACGGCCACTTGCGGCACACCACTTGGCCCTCGATGGATCCCGTCGGGTCGGAGGCGAAATCAATGCCGTCGTTCTCATAGCCCCGAAAGATACCGCCGTCATCATTCACCCTCAAGAAGTGAGTAGTGAGCCCGAGATATTTTGTAGCGAGGTTGGTAAAACGCAACGCTGCTGCTTCGTGGGTGACCCCGAAGGCATCCCGAAAATCTTCGATGGCAATGTTGCGATCCTTCTTCGCCGCTTGCAAAAACGCCACCGAGCGGGCACGGGGCATGAGACAGGCTGCGGCAAAGTAGTTGATCTCCAAACGCTGCTTCAGAAATTCGGCGTAGTTGACAGGCTTCTCGTGCTCGAGCACGCGGTGAGCAATCGCCTGCAGAGCCATGGCACGCAGACCGTGCCCACCCGGGATGGAGGCGGGAGGCAGATAAATGCGACCGTTCGCCAAGTCAGTGACACTGCGCGCGGAGTTGGGAAGATCATCCACGTAAATGAGGGTAAAACCGATGCGGGCTGCCATCTCGGTCACGGTTCGGTGCATAAGAGCCCCAACCTCGTGACCGCTTTGGCGAACCATGTCTTCGGCTAACGCGTCAATCTCGGGCAAGTAGTTATTTTGTTCCCGCATTTTCTGCTGAAGTTCGGTGTTGGCGCGCCGTGCCTCCTCGGGGGTGGCAATGGCATCCCGCGCACGTCGCTCCATTTCGCGGTGCAACCCGACGATTGCTTCCAGCGCCTCGTTGGGCAAAGTCTTGGTGTTTCGAACCTGGGGGAGCCCAAGATCGGAATAGAGAGCACCCCGTTGCAGGCGGTCGAGTTCGATCTCTAGCTCCGAGCGGCGGTCGGGGGCCTCGGTGCTCAGCAGATCGGCGATCGAGACTCCCAGCGTTGCCGCCAGAGCGGTGAGCAGGGAGAGCTTGGGCTCGCGGCGCCCATTTTCGACCAGCGACAGTTGACTGGGGACGACCCCCACACTGTCCCCGAGCTGTTCCAGGGTGAGGCCCGCCGCCGCCCGAAAATGACGGATGCGTTTACCCAAAACCAAGAGGTTAGTTTCCATTTCTTTACCATATGCGAAAAAGCCCGAATATTTCCACTCAATTCCAGGGTCGGACCCACGGTCGCGGGGCAATAATCGAATTACCACCAAATATTCTTCCCTTACTTGTGACGATATGACGTGGGGATGAGACAAAGGAGACTCTTGTGACTATGACTGATGTGAATAAGACCGTTTCAAATGCTGATTCGTCCGTGACACTGGGCCAGAAAGTCCCCGTTACGACGCGGCTGAACGCCCCCGAGTTCGTCACCAACCGTGCCCTTCTGCGCTGGATCAGCGACATCGTTGTCCTCACCAAGCCCGAGAACATTCACTGGTGCGATGGGTCCGACGCCGAATGGACCGCACTCACCGCCGAGCTCGTGACCGGTGGCGTCCTGATTCCCTTGAACTCCGAACTTCGTCCCGGCAGTTTTCTCGCCCGGAGCGACCCTGACGATGTCGCCCGCGTCGAAGACCGCACGTTTATCTGCTCCGTTAACGAAGCGGATGCCGGCCCCACCAACAACTGGCGCGACCCTGACTCCATGAACGCCGAACTCAAGGTTCTCTTCGACGGCAGCATGCGCGGCCGCACCCTCTACGTTGTTCCCTTCTCCATGGGTCCCTTTGGCGGCCCCATCTCGCAGGTCGGCATCCAGATCACGGATTCGCCTTACGCCGTCTTGAACATGCGCATCATGACCCGCATGGGATTCGACGCCCTGGCGCAAATTGACGACAAGACCCCCTGGGTTCCCGCCGTTCACTCCGTAGGTCAGCCTTTGGTTGATGAGAGTGGCTTGCGTATTGCCGACTCTGCTTGGCCCTCCAACTCCACCAAGTACATTTGTCATTTCCCTGAGACCCGTGAAATCTGGTCCTACGGATCCGGCTACGGCGGAAACGCCCTTCTGTCAAAGAAGTGCTTCGCGCTGCGCATCGGTTCCTACATGGGCCTGCAGGAAGGGTGGCTCGCTGAGCACATGCTCATCCTCAAGCTCACCAGCCCCGAGGGCAAGGCGTACCACGTTGCCGCCGCGTTCCCCTCGGCTTGTGGCAAGACAAACCTCGCCATGCTGCGCCCCACCGTTCCCGGTTGGAAAGCCGAGACTATCGGTGATGACATCGCATGGCTTCGCCCCGATGCGGATGGCCGGTTGCGCGCCATCAACCCCGAGGCCGGTTTCTTTGGTGTCGCTCCTGGCACCGGCGAGATCACGAACCCGGTCGCCATGAGCACCGTGTGGGGAAACACCATCTTCACCAACGTTGCTCTCACCGACGACAATGACGTGTGGTGGGAGGGCATGACGGAGAAGACCCCGTCGCACCTCATCGACTGGCGCGGCGAAGACTGGACCCCCGATTCCGGACGCCCGGCAGCTCACCCTAACTCGCGCTTCACGGTTCCCATCCAGCAGTGCCCCACACTGGCCGATGACTGGTTTGAATCTGCCGGAGTTCCGCTCGACGCCATCATCTTTGGTGGCCGTCGTGCCACCAACGTGCCTCTCGTCGCAGAGGCTTTCAGCTGGCAGCACGGCGTCTTCATTGGCGCCACCGTTTCGAGCGAAAAGACCGCCGCGGCCGAGGGCACCGTGGGGGAGCTTCGCCGCGACCCTTTCGCCATGCTTCCCTTCTGCGGCTACAACATGGCTGACTACTGGGGTCACTGGTTGGCTCTCGGCGAGAAGATGGGCGCCAACGCTCCCAAAATCTTCCAGGTCAACTGGTTCCGTAAAGATGATGACGGATCCTTCATGTGGCCCGGATTCGGCGAGAACTCAAGAGTCCTCGAGTGGATCGCTCGCCGTGTTGACGATGAAGCGCACGCCACCATCGGGGCCGTCGGTCTCGTTCCGTCTCAGGGCAGCTTGAACGTTGAGGGCCTAGACCTTAACGATGAGGTGCTGGGCAAGCTCTTCGAGGTCAACGAAAAACTGTGGCTCGACGAGTGCGATCTCACCGAGGAATTCTTTGACCAGTTTGGTGACCGGCTACCTTCCGAGCTCACCACAGAATTGGCTGACCTGCGCGGGCGTCTCTCCGCGTAGCTTCAGTCAAAGCCGACTTCGGTCGGATGTACCGCCCGCGTCCGCAGTCTCTCGGATGCGGTGAGATGATGGGGCTGAACATCTGGAGGGAACCGATGACCAGCCCCATCATCTCCGCACCACTCGGCGGAGCCGAATTCGCTACCGAGCTCGACGAACTTGTCGCCGTCATGGCGCGCCTTCGGGGCCCCGGCGGTTGCCCGTGGGACGCGGAACAAAGCCACGAATCGCTCGTGAAGTACCTCGTCGAAGAAACCTACGAACTCATCGACGCGATCGAATCCGGGAGTCGCGAGGAGCTCCTCGAAGAACTCGGCGATGTGCTCTACCAAGTACTTTTTCATGCCGATCTAGCCAGCAACACGCCCGGCGAAGAATTCGACATTAATGATGTTGCTGCTCAAATGACCGCCAAAATGGTTGGCCGGCATCCGCATGTTTTTAGCGATGCCTCGGCCGATACCTCTGATGACGTTATGGCCGTCTGGGACGACCTGAAGCGCGTGGAGAAACCGGGCCGCACCTCGACTCTCGACGGCGTTCCGCAGGCGATGCCCGCACTGGCCTTGGCCGACAAGATTTTGGGCAAGGCCGAGAAAATTGGCATCGTGGACATCGGTGGCCCCGCCCCGTTCCCCGTCGAAACGGAAGCGGAATTGGGGTCTGTACTGTTGGCGATTGTCGCCTCAGCCAGAACCCAGGGGCTGGATGCCGAGCGGGCCCTGCGCAACACACTGCGAGGACTCCAGGCCGAGATTCGCGAGAGCGAAGTGGGAGAATAGCCCCATGGCTCGTGACGTTTCCCCTCCCCGCGGTATGCGCGATTTCCTTCCCGCCGAGAAAGCTAAACGTGAGCGGGCGTTGCGCATCATTCGTGAGGCCTATTCTGCGCATGGGTTTGACGAGATTGAAACTCCCGTGGTCGAAGACTTTGATCGCCTTCACTCCGGCCTCGGTGGCGATAACGAGAAACTTGGGTTCAGCGTTCTCAAGCGCGGCCTCACCCATGGCGACCTTTCTGCTGCCGCAGCATCCGGCGACGCCCATGCCCTTGCCGATTTGGGGCTGCGTTTCGACCTGACGGTTCCTTTGGCGCGCTTCTACGCCAGTCACCGGGCCGAGTTGCCCACCGTTTTTCGGGCCATCCAGATCGCCCCCGTGTGGCGAGCGGAGCGCCCCCAAAAGGGTCGGTACCGCCAGTTTGTGCAGTGTGACATTGACATTATTGGTGAGGCGAGCCAACTGGCCGAAGTCGAGCTCATCAGCGCTACCGCCTTCACCCTGGCCGCCCTCGGTCTCACGGGGTGCACAATTCGGGTCAACGATCGACGCATCCTGACCGGCATTTTGCACTACTGCGGATTCGCCAAGGAACGCTTTGCCCAGGCTCTAATTTCGATCGACAAGCTCGACAAGATTGGTGCTCCGGGCGTCGTTGCTGAACTCGCGGAGTTTGGGGCCGATTCGGCGGCCGTCCTCGGTGGACTGCTCAAACGCATTCAGCCACAGCTCGCTGGCGGGGGAGTCCCTCTGACGACACCCGGAATTTTGAGTGTTTTGCCGGATGGCATCGATCCGGATGCGGTGGCTGCCCTCGAGACGTTGGCCAACGCTCTCACCGGTTTGCCCGAGGGCGTCGAGGTTCGCTTCGACCCCACCCTGGTTCGCGGCATGGGCTACTACACGGGCACGATTTTTGAGATTGCCCATCCCGCGTCCGGTAGTTCGATCGGCGGCGGCGGTCGTTATGACGGCATGATCGGTCGATTCCTTGGTCAGGATGTCCCCGCTGCCGGGTTCTCCATTGGGTTCGAGCGGATTGTCGACCTGATCACGGTCGACGAAACCGCGATCGGTGAATCCATCGTGCTCGTGCACGACATCGATGTCGCGCTGACAACACTCATCGCTCTCAAGAACGAGTTCATCGCTCGCGGTGTTCGCGTTCGCCTCGAAAAGCGTGTCAAGAATGTCACGCCCCTCTTGGAGCGTGCGCGCATTGCCGGTTTTGACAGCTTTGCCTTTGTCAGCGCGGAGGCGTCGGATGCGCAAAGCCTTCTCGTGAAGCCTTTGGCCTAGCCGCCCGTCGTTTCTGGGTGCTCGGATGTGGCTCGCGTAGAATTGTTGTAATTCCCTCTCATGTATTTTCAGTGAAACACCTATGCACAAGGAGAAAACGTGGCTATCATTGACGCCATCGGCGCCCGTGAAATTCTCGACTCTCGTGGCAACCCCACGATTGAAGTTGAGGTTCTTCTCGAAGATGGCGTGCTTGCGCGCGCCGCTGTTCCCTCGGGTGCCTCCACCGGTGCTTTCGAAGCCTACGAACTGCGCGACAACGACAAGAGCCGTTACCTGGGCCGCGGTGTGCAGAAGGCTGTAGCTGCTGTCATTGACGAGATTGGCCCGGCACTCGAGGGCTATGACGCCAGCGATCAGCGCCTTATTGACGCCATGATGATCGAGCTCGACGGTACCGAGAACAAGCAGCGCCTCGGCGCAAACTCTATTCTTGGGGTGAGCCTCGCTGTTGCCAAGGCCGCCGCGGACTCGGCCGATCTTCCCCTCTTCCGCTACCTTGGCGGCCCGAATGCGCACACTTTGCCCGTTCCCCTCATGAACATTGTTAACGGTGGCGCTCACGCTGACACCGGTGTCGACATTCAAGAATTCATGGCCGTTCCCCTCGGTGCCGAGTCATTCTCTGAGGCGCTTCGGTGGGGTGTGGAGGTTTACCATTCCCTCAAGTCGCTGCTGAAGACCAAGGGATTCTCCACGGGCCTTGGCGACGAGGGTGGCTTCGCCCCCGACCTGCCCAACAACCGTGCGGCTCTTGAATTCATTGTTGAGGCCATCGAGCAGGCCGGCTTTAAGCCGGGTACCGACATCGGCCTCGCGCTTGACGTTGCGGCTACCGAGTTCTTCCACGACGGCGCTTATTCGTTCGAGGGCAAGAAGCTTTCGGCTGGCGAACTCACCGCGTACTACGCCGACCTCGCCGCATCGTTCCCCTTGGTATCCATCGAAGATCCTCTCGACGAGAACGACTGGGAAGGCTGGACGCACCTGACCGCCCAACTCGGTGACAAGCTGCAGATTGTGGGCGACGACCTCTACGTCACCAACCCCAAGCGCCTCGCCGATGGAATCGCTAAGAAGGCCGGTAACTCCATCCTGGTCAAGGTCAACCAGATTGGAACCCTCACCGAGACGCTCGACGCTGTGGCGCTGGCTCAGCGCAACGGCATGAAGGCGATTTTGTCGCACCGCTCCGGTGAGACCGAAGACACCATGATTGCTGATCTTGCTGTGGCAACAGATGCTGGTCAGATCAAGACAGGTGCTCCTGCCCGCAGCGAGCGCGTTGCTAAGTACAACCAGCTCCTGCGCATCGAGGAAGAACTGGATGAGGCTGCGTTCTTCGCCGGTCGCACCGCCTTCCCTCGTTTCACGGCCTAGGCTTAAAAAGAATCTCACAACAATGGTGAAAAACTCACGCCTGACAAAGGTGCCGGTGGCGATGGCCGTCGGCACCAATAAGGCGGGAGTCTGGCTCGGCAGCATTCGACTGTCGGGCTTCACCATGTTGATCATGGGGCTCACGCTTCTCGGAGTTTTGATTCTGGCCCCTCAGCTGCGAATCCTGATCGAACAGCGGCAACAAATCGCGGATTTGACCGCGATCAGCACATCGACTCAGACCGAGCTGGATGATCTGACCAAGCAGCGCGCACGTTGGGATGACCCGGCCTATGTACGCGCCCAGGCTCGCGACCGGCTCTATTACGTCATGCCCGGGGAAATCAGTTATCTCGTCATCAATGACGTCACGCTGGACCCCAACAAGCGGGTGCAAGAAACAAGCGAATTGAAAAACACCAACAACGATTGGGTTGCCGGATTGCTGGGATCGTTCCTCGTGGCGGGTCTGGGCACGCAAACCCCCGCGGAGCTCACGCCGACCTTCCCCGCGCCCACCGGAGGCTGACATGCGACCCCCTTTTCCTACTCCCACGGCCGAAGACATTCGTCTGGTCTCAGCCCAGTTGGGTCGTCTCGCCCGTGATGTCATTGGTATTCCCGCCCGGTGCGTGTGCGGCGCCCCCACCGTTGTTGCCACGGCGCCCCGTTTAGCCGATGGCACGCCTTTTCCCACACTGTATTACCTGACCCACCCCGCCGCGACGGCTGCCATTTCAGAGCTCGAAGCAACGCAGGTGATGAACGAATTCTCCCAAGTCTTGGCCGAGGATGAAGCGATGCAGGCGGCATATTTGCTCGCTCATGAGACCTATATTGCCGATCGCGAGAGCATCCTTCTCGTTCCCGAGCTGGAGGGAATCTCGGCGGGCGGAATGCCTGTGAGGGTCAAGTGTTTGCATGCCCTCGCGGGGCATTCACTCTCGGTTGGCCCAGGCATTAACCCCATTGGAGACCTAGCGCTGGCCCGCTGTTCCTGGACCCCGACCGTCTGCCAATGCTTGGTTTACGACGCATGATTGTGCGCAAGCGACTGGTGAGCGTGGCACTCGCTTTCTTGGCTGTCATCCCTCTTACGCTGGGGCAGGCGTTGCCCGCGCAAGCCGACACGATTCGCGGCATGGAGTACTGGCTCAGTACCTATGGATTTTATGACGCATGGAACGTCACGCGCGGCGGCGGCGTCGTTGTCTCTGTCATTGACTCGGGAATTGGCAATGTCGCTGACCTCGGTAATGCCGTCATCGGCGGTGCAGACTTCTCGGGAATCGGTTCTCCCGACGGTCGAACTCCAATCGGGGCATCCCCCGATCACGGCACCCTCGTGGCGTCACTACTCGCCGGGCGTGGCACGGGCGCGAATGCGGGTGTCATCGGCGCGGCTCCCGAGGTGTCACTGCTCTCGGCGTCCGTTGCTTTAGGGGTCGCGACCGATATCTCCTCGGACGATCAAATCGCGCAGGCCATTCGTTGGTCAGTTGATAACGGAGCGACCATCATCAACATGTCGCTCACCCGAAATTCTCTCGAGTGGCCTCGTAGCTGGGATGACGCCTTTTTATATGCCTTTGACCATGACGTGGTCATTGTGGCGGCGGCCGGCAACCGGGGCACGGGCACCGAAGAGGTCGGTGCTCCCGCCACAATCCCGGGGGTGCTCACCGTCGCTGGGCTCGACGCCAACGGCGAGGCAAGTTACGACGCTTCGAGCCAAGGCATCACCATTGGGGTCGCTGCCCCTGGTGAGCAACTGGTGGGGGTTGCCGCGTCTGGTCAGTACATGACATGGTCTGGATCCAGCGGCGCAACGCCGCTGGTTTCCGGGCTGGTGGCTTTGGTGCGGGCTTCGCACCCTGGGCTCGACGCCGCGAATGTGATTCAGCGCGTGCTCGCAACGGCTACCCCGGTCGGTGCTGTGCCGAGTCCCACCTATGGGTACGGGATCATCAACGCTGGCGCTGCTGTCTCGGCTGACGTCCCTGCGGTCGAGGCAAACCCCCTTGGCGATTTGGCACAGTGGATTCACCTCTATCGCCGGGCGGAATCAACGCAGGCCCCCACACCCGATTCGACAGTGACGGCTACGCCGTTGCCGCTCCCTGATGAATGGTCGCAATTTTCGGGGGCCCCGACACTGTTTCAGAGCACAAACCTCGCGCTCCCGTTAGCGTTTCTCCTAGGATTCGCTACGCTTATAGTGCTGGGAAGCATTGGCGTTATCCGGCGCGTTCGTTCTGTTCCAGATGTCCCTGAGACGGAAGACATCGAAGACGAACCAAATACACCCCCTGTTCTGTGACTGGAGACATTTCCCTGTGCCCAAGATTCTGATTGTTGGCGGCGGTTACGCTGGTTTTTACACCGCGTGGAAGCTCGAAAAATTACTGAAAAAAGGCGAAGCCGAGGTCACCATTGTTGACCCCCTTCCCTACATGACATACCAGCCGTTCCTGCCTGAGGTCGCTGCCGGTTCGATCGAGCCGCGTCACGCTGTTGTTGCTCACCGCTCCCACCTCAAGACCACGCGCATCATCGCTGGCAAGGTCACGGGTATTAACCACGCGACATCGTCTGCGACGATTCTGCCCAACGCTGGGGAGAGCTTCACTCAAGGTTATGACCACGTGGTCTTCACTGCTGGCGCTGTTTCTCGTACATTCCCCATCCCTGGAGTCGCCGATGAGGCTATTGGCCTCAAGACCATTGAAGAAGCGATCGCAGTTCGCGACCGGATTCTCGGCAACTTCGATCGTGCCGCCCAGCTGCCGGCCGGCCCCGAGCGCGAAAGACTCCTGACGGTTGTTGTTGTCGGTGGCGGTTTTGCTGGGATCGAGATTTTCGCTGAGTTGCGTTCACTCGCCAGCGACCTCATCAAGAGCTACCCCGAACTCGAGTTCGCGGACACCCATTTTCACCTCATCGAGGCAATGGGCCGCATCATGCCCGAAGTATCGCTGAAGACCAGCCACTGGGTTCTCAAAAACCTCGACGAGCGCGGCGCGACCGTTCACCTGGACACCCAGCTGAAGTCGGCCAAGGACGGCATCATCGAGCTGTCCACCGGCGAGAGCTTCGCTTCGGACCTCATCATTTGGACCGCCGGCGTCATGGCGCATCCCATCTTGAAGAACACAGATTTCCCGCTGGACGAGCGTGGACGCCTGCGCCTGCGCGCCGACCTTCGCGTTGAAGGCGACGAGGGAATCCTCGAGGGCGCCTGGGGTGCCGGCGACGCTACAGCGTGCCCCGACCTCTCCGGTGGTGGCGTAGGCGGTTTCTGCGTTCCCAACGCTCAGCATGCCGTTCGCCAGGGAAAGTTGCTGGCAAATAACCTTGTCGCCGCCCTTCGCGGCGAAGGCCCCACGGACTACCTCCACAAGAACCTGGGAGCCGTTGCTGGCCTCGGCCTCAACGTGGGTGTCTTCCAGTCCGGAAAGCTTGCCATCACTGGCTGGCCCGCTTGGATCGCTCACCGCGGCTACCACGGTCTCGCTATGCCTTCCTTCGAGCGCAAGTTCCGGGTAGCAGGCGGCTGGTGGAACAACTTCTGGCTGGGCCGCGACATTGTCTCCCTCGAAGCCCGCGAGACTCCTCGCGTCGCCTTTGAAGAATTCGCGTCACGCCCTAAGTAATTTTGGTGTCTATGTAAAGGGGGGGGGCCTTCGGGCCTCCCTTTTACATTGCTACTCTTGCAAGGCACGCCCCCATAGCCCAACCGGCAGAGGCAGACGACTTAAAATCGTCACAGTCTGGGTTCGAATCCCAGTGGGGGCACCATTTTATCGCGGCAAAAACCGGAAATTGCTTAAGTGTGGCTTTCTGCACCCGGTTCCTGACGTGGAGTCTTCGTAACGAACTCTGTCCATATTGAGTCTGCTCGCAGCGGACGTTGATAGGTAATTCATAGAACTTTCACTGCTTATACACGGTCTCGGGGGCAGATAACAGCACTAAATGCATATTTGCCGCCGCGGCCTGCTTATGTGGCCTTATATTTAGCAACGGAGCTGTACCACCTTTAGGAACTTGTAATTGAGACTTCTGGTGTGGCCGAAGTTCCACTTTGTGACACTCCGTGGTGTCACAAAAGTTTCTTAACGAAGTCGATTAGGCATCGTCCAATTTCTAACGCCGTCACGACAACTTAGGGGCTATCACAGGTGTTTCACTTTTCGCATCTGACTGTTCGCCCTGTTCATGGATCGCATAAACAGTGTCTGGCTACCGCGACGACAATCGTCGCCGTCATCTCGACCTTATTGGCCATTATGAATCCGTTGGCTTCGTCAGCCACCGACGCAGCGGGCGACATTTACTTGGGAACGGCCTCGGCCTATTCCTCTATCTCGGCGGGTGCTTTGACGGTCGGTGCGGGTGCCGACGTAGCTGGAAGCGCCGTGGTTGGTCCTGGTGCTTCTTCGACGACGGGCGCTGGAGCCTCAGTGGGCGCCGCGGTTGCCGGCGTCGGGCAAGCACGAGCAGATCTTGAAACAGCCTATGCGGAGGCCGCTTCACGAACAGCGACGGCCTTCTTTGCCGGCGATATTATCAGCACGACGTTCGTCCCTGGCGTCTATCGAGCAACAGCCGCTATTGCGAACACTGGAGTGGTGACACTCGATGCACTGAACAATCCCGACGCCGTTTTTATCTTTCAAATTGGAGCCGCATTCAATAGCGCTGCCTCGACTTCGGTTGTGCTCATCAACGGCGCTCAGGCTCGGCATGTTTACTGGCAGGTGCTCGGCGCCGTAAACATCGGAGCCGATGCGACATTTGCGGGAACAATTCTCGCAAATGGTGCCATTGCGGTCGGTGCGAATACTGTTATTTCCGGCCGAACGCTTTCGACGTCGGGCGCCGTTTCATTGGGTGCGGGAATGGGAACGCTCGGCGTTCCAGAAATTTCACTCTCGAACAGCCCGAGCCCTTCTGATCTTGTGTTTGATGGCGAAACAATTACCTACACTTTTGTTGTTACCAACAGCGGCAACGTCGCCCTGACCGTTCCACCGATTGTGGTCAATGGCGTCCCGGGTATTTCCACTATCTCCTACGTCTGGTCGGGGGATCCCGGAATTCTGTTGCCCAAAGAGTTTGTTGTCGGAACGGCCACATACCTGGCGACATTCAACGACGCCGTTAAACGGTACGCCACGGCTACAGCCGGCGTCGTGGGAACGAGTTCCACACATATCATGGTCATTGCAACTCAGACCAAAACAGTTGTGGTCTGGCCTATTCCGGTCGTCGACGCCGTTACCGTTTTGCAGGGTGCCGCAACAACTTTTGATGTCCTCACGAACGACCAGACCCTTCCGACTGGCGTTGGCGTCTCTCGCACGCAGCTCACCTCTCACCCACGAGCAATCGGTGAAGCGAAGACCACGATACCGGGTGCACCTATTTTCGGCAGTGTGAAGTGCTCAGATGCGGGGGAAACTCGGGGTTTCTGCACGTACAAGTCATCAGAGTTGTTTACCGGAACGGACGGGTTTGATTACTCTGTTTCTCAACTAGGTCGCTCGTGGAATGTTCACGTGACAGTCACTGTCTCGGCTGTTGCGGTCGCCCCACTAACGCGCGCCGACCGCGCCGTCGTTACCACTGGCGGCCCCACCATAGTGATTGCGCCGTTGGCCAATGACACGGACGGTGGCCCGGGCACCCTTGTTATCACCTCAGCCGATATTCTTTCGCCAAGCCAAGGTGTTCTTACGTGTTCGAGCGCCAGTTGTACTTACATTCCCCCAACCTCCGGTTTTGTCGGGCCAGTCGTAGCAAACTACATTGCCGCTGATCAGTCGACTGAGGGAGTGAACGGTCCGACTTCTTCAGCTAGCATCACCATATTTGTGGATGCCGCGGCTCTCATTCCGCAAGGTTTCACCAGCTATCCTAGCGCCGTTCCAACCGTTGCCGCTGGTGACTGGTCAGAGAGCGCTGTTGTGGCACCGCCCATTTCGAGTTGTCTCAGTGGGCGACCGCAGGCCTCTCTCTCCTGGACGGAAAACTCTCGAGCTACGTCGTGGACTATTCAACGACGAAACATACCTCGAAGCCCGGGGGCAGCTCCATCCGGCTGGACGAGCATAGCTATCCTGCCAGGCGCTGCAACCTCATTCCTCGATGATCGTGTCGGGGAGTCCAATGACTTCCAATATCGAGTCCGTCCGGACTTGTATCGCTGGGAGGGCGTTTTCTCAGGCGCCAGCACCTCATCGACAACACCCGATGCTGTCAGCGCGGCTGGCTGCTAGCACGGTCAACTGCGAGAAGCAGTTTCTCAGATTTTCGCCAAGAAATGGCGAGAGCATCATCACTGGCCTTCAGACCCAACAATAAGGAAAAAATATCATGCGTTTGTCACAGAAAATTAGTCAACTTGGAACCCTCGAAAAAATCGTTGCCACCGGTGGTGTCCTTATCGGTGGTGCCGCCATCGTGGGTGCCGGTGCGTTCGCAACCTTCACGTCAACCGGAAACGCATCAATTTCAGCCGATGCCGGTGCCGTTAAGATTACAAATGTAACCGCTATGACAATTGGCGACATGGCACCGGGTGACGTCGTTTACAAAGAAATGACAGTTAACTTGCCATCGACGGCCGGTGCAGGAAACTTGGCCTCCGGACTCGAGCTATCGTTCGTCGCACCCAGTGGTGCGTCACTAGTCTTGGGCAACGATGGAAAAGGCAACAGCGGCGGGTCCTTACTGGATGCAACAACCGGACTCCAGTTCACTGTTCTGACGTGCCCAGTTGCGTGGACAGCAATTTCACCTGTTCCCACAACAGGGCCTCTCGTTGAATGCGTTGGTAGCGCCCCCACGGTGACATCAGCCGCAACAAACCTCAACGATTTTGTTTCCACTCACGCCATTCACACCTTTGCGCCTAGCGACTTTGGCCTAACCGCGACCACCTCAGGGACGTTTAACACCGATGGCGGTGCTGTACCTATTTATGCAATGGCTGTTTTCAGGCTCCCAGTGGGCGCTGACAACACATACCAAAATGCATCGACGGCCCTGAGCTTCACATTCGTTGCTGTCCAGCGTGCCGGTGCAACGAGCTAAAAATCGAATCACCTAACGTTTCACCTGTTCGACAGTAAATAGTTAGCTCGCAAGGAGACACCACATGCCTCACGGTTTGCATGTACCGGCAGTTCATCTGCCTGCACTGCATCTGCCAGTGGTGTCTCCTCGAGCTCGCCGCATCTTCTTCGCTATTCGTGTTCTGATCACAAGTTTGGTCGGTCTCGGAGTGTTACTTTCCGTGGCAATCTTTGCTCTCTCCGCGACGGGGACGGCACGATTAGTACCCGTCTTGTCAAACTCCATGGCCCCTAATATGCCTGTGGGGTCAATGGCACTGACGGTACCGGTTTCTAAAAGTAGCATTCAGGTCGGCGACGTTATTGTGTTTTCGAATCCTACGCAGCCGTCGACACGTGTCATCCACCGCATCACGCATGTCTACGGTCCCAATGAAGCCGATCAGTTCTCCAACTGGAACCCCGACGTGCTTTTTGCTACCACCCAGGGTGACAATAACCCTCAAGCCGATCCGTGGATCGTCACGATTGCCGATGCGACGGTCTGGCGCCTCCAAACATCGGTGCCTTTTCTCGGGTACCCAGCGATTTGGCTGGCGCAACCCCTTGCTCCCATCTGGCTTCTGGCAACTGGCGTACTCGTGGTCGCCTTGTGGATCCTCCGCTCTGTCTGGCACCGTCCCCGGGCGCATGAAAGCGTTGCACAGGAGGCATCATGAATCACCTTCGACTTCGGGTCTTAGTCCCTGTAATCCTTGGAATTGTCTTTTTGGGTACGTCCGTGGCCCTGGCGTCGTCCGGTGTATTTGGAACCTTCAGTGATTCGAGTGTGAGCAGTGTCAGCGTCGGTGCGGGAACAGTGAAGCTCTCTTGGAACGAAACTGCAACGGCGCAGTTGGACACGACCGTCGGTCCTCTCAAGCCCGCTGATTCTGTCCAGTTTGTGTCCGATCTCTCAAACTTCGGTGCCCTGAATCTCTCCACCATTCAGATTGCTGTGGCGGGCACGAATACGGGCTCCATTTCAGATGGCCTTCAACTCGCCATCGATTCGTGCACGGTTCCGTGGGTTGGCAACACGCCAAACTTTACCTGCGGGGCAGTGGCGAAAATAGTGAGTGTTGACCGCCCGGTCACAGGACTCATCAACCTTCCGGGTTCAGACGCTCTGACGCCCGGTGGCGTCGATCACCTACGTTTTACCTACCGACTGGCCGACTCGGCTCCGGCATCAATGGCGAACACCACGGGACACGTCACCATCATCGCTACGGCTATTCAACGAGCGGGTCAAACGAAGTAACTAAAATTAAACAACAATGCCTCCCGTTTTAGTTTTTCTTGCCACGTGGCATTTCGACGCCGTCGCCGTCGCGGCGATCGTCGTTTATGCCATGCTCTACCTCCTCGGAGTCCGGTCGCTGCGCCGCCGTGGGCACGCTTGGCCGCGGCGTCTCACCGCGTATTTCTTTGTTCTCGGGCTGGGCTCGTTCGCGTGGGTGTCTTTCGGTTTTCTGGGAACGTACAGCACCGAGCTGCGCTGGGCCTTTACCACCCGCGTGGTTCTGCTGTTGTTCGTGGTTCCGGCCGGGCTCTCGCTCGGCAAACCCATCGCCCTCGCGCTGATAGTCCTCCGGGGCAAGCCCCGCCGCGTCCTGCGCACCATTCTGAGATCCTGGCCACTGCGGCTCATCTCCAACGCCGTTTTTGCGACCTTCTTTGCCCTCGCCTTGTTTATGGTTTTTGTGACGCCCTTCGCGGGCGTACTGCGGCAAAGTGATATTTCGCAAGCAATCTTTACGATTGTCGTGCCGCTGATGGGTCTGCTCATCATCTTGCCGGCGTCGGTGCGCAACGTTCGTGTGACGACGTTTCTTATCACGGCTCAGTTTTTGCTGGTGTTTGCCGAGCTAATGATGGATGCGATCCCGGGCATCGTCATTCGAATTCAAGAGACGGTTACCGATCATGTAGGTACCGTAGCCGGAGTCCTGCCGTTGTGGTTTCCGAACCCGCTGCGCGATCAGCAGCTATCAGGCGACCTGCTGTGGGCTATCGCCGAAGTGGTCGATATTCCGGTGTTGGCACTGCTGTTCATCGTGTGGCGTCGCTCCGATAAACGTGACGCCAAGGATGTCGACAAGTTGAGTGACGAACAGATGGATGAGCTCGTGAAAGAGCATCTTCGTGGTCCCTATTCGGCAGGCCGCTAGGGATTTTCGACTCAGCAGCCGGCGCGGGCGTGCGGCGGAATTTTTTCACCGCTCAGGCTCAGGAGTTGCGCCGGTTTCTCGGAGCAGACATTCAGCCTTTGCGGCCTACGATTGAAACATGGACTTTCTGATTCCGCTCCTCATTGTTATTGCAATCGTTGTCATTATTGGCATTGTTTTGTGGGCGACATACAACGCCCTCGTGACGCTGAACGTTCGCGTTGACGAAGCGTGGAGTGACATCACCGTTCAACTCAAGCGCCGTGCCGATTTGTTGCCCAACCTGATTGAGGCCGTCAAAGGGTATGCGGCTCATGAGAAAGGTGTCTTTGAGGCCGTAACCAAGGCTCGGGCCGAGACTCTTTCGGTCAGCGGTCCCGCGGATGCCGCGGTTGCTGAGGGGCACATGCAGGCAGCCCTGAAGAGTCTCTTTGCCGTTGCTGAGGCCTACCCTGAGCTTCACGCGAGCCAGAACTTCTTGCACCTGCAAGGTGAGCTTGTCGATACGGAAGACAAGATTCAGGCTGCCCGTCGTTTCTACAACGGTGGTGTGCGCGAGCTCAACACGAAGATTCAAATCTTCCCCAACAACATGTTTGCCAAGCAACTGGGTTTCCATAACCGTGACTTTTTTGACGTCGCGGATGCCGCGGCCATCGCCGAGCCCCCTCGCGTTCAGTTCTAATCACCACTGAAGCCGCAGATCTCAACCCCCACTCTTCACTCTGACAAGCAGGGTTAGTCATGTATTCCGCTATTGCGCGCAACAAACGCAACACGATCTTCATCATGGCCATTTTTATGGTCCTCATCGGCGGTCTGGGGTGGGTTGCCGGGGCTTGGTATAAAGATCCCAATATCATTTTTTGGACCGTTGGTGCCGCCATCGCCTACGTCATTTTTCAGTACTTCCTTTCTGGCTCCGAGGCGGTAGCCCTCAGCGGCGCCATCCAGATTGACAAGTCCGATAACCCGCGGTTTTATCGCATTGTCGAAAACCTCGCCATCACTACGGGCATGCCGATGCCCAAGGTGTACATCATCAACGACCCGGCCCCGAACGCTTTTGCCGCGGGGCGCGACCCCAAGCACGCTGTTGTGGCCGCTACTTCTGGTCTGCTCGACATCATGGAAGATGACGAGCTCGAGGGGGTCATGGCGCACGAGATGGGGCACGTTCAGAACTATGACATCCGCGTTTCGGTCATTGTGTTCGGTCTCGTCGTAGCCGTTGGTTTCATCGCGGATATTTTGTTACGGATGTCGTTTTTCGCCCGCGGTAGCCGTGACAACGGTGGCGGGAATCCCGTGGTCCTCATCTTCGGCCTCGTCGCGATGATCGTGGCCCCTCTGGTGGCGACGATGGTGCAACTCGCGGTCTCCCGCCAGCGCGAATATTTGGCTGATGCCACGGGGGCTCTCACGACACGGCATCCCGAGGCTTTGGCCCGAGCGCTCGCCAAGTTGGGGCAATACGGTCGTCCGCTTCAGAAAAAACCCACCAGCATGGCGCACATGTGGATCTCCGAACCCGACAAACCCGGCGTGGTCGCTCGCCTGTTCGCCAGCCATCCGCCACTGCAAAGCAGAATCGACCGCTTGCGTGCCATCGGGGGCAGCTTCTAAAGTCGTAGAATCGGGGGTATGCCGCTCACCACGTTTGCCGGACCAAGCCTTGCCGAGTTCGAGGCCGCACGACTTGTTGTTACTGAGGTAACGCAACCCACTCCCATGGAAACCTCACGGTTTCTGGGCAGTATTTTGGGCTCACCGGTGTTCTTAAAATGTGAAAATCTGCAGCGCACCGGCAGCTATAAACTCCGTGGCGCCTACAACCGTTTGTCCAAGCTCACAGCCGAAGAGCGTTCCCATGGCGTCGTGGCGGCGTCGGCGGGCAATCACGCTCAGGGCGTGGCTCTCGCCGCCCGAGAACTTGGAATCAAGGCAACCATCTACATGCCGTTGGGCGTAGCCCTTCCCAAGTTGGAGGCCACGCGCGATTACGGCGCCGAGGTCGTGCTCGAGGGTCACATCTTCAATGAGTCTCTGGCGGCCGCTATCGAGATGGCGGAGCGGACCGGGGCTATGTTTATTCCCCCCTTCGATCACGCGGATATTATTGCCGGCCAAGGAACGTTGGGCCTCGAAATCTTGGACGAGATTCCTGATGTCGACACCATCATCGTTGCCATCGGAGGCGGCGGGCTCATTTCGGGTGTCGCCAGCGCCGTCAAGCAGAAAGCTGCGCTACTCGGCCGCACCGTGCGCATCATTGGGGTTCAGGCCGAAAACGCCGCCGCCTATCCTCCCTCCTTGGCCGCTGGGCACGCCGTGACGATTGACGTGCATCCGACCATTGCCGACGGAATCGCGGTCGCGAAACCGGGCCTCCAAAACTTTGACATCATCAAAGATGCCGTGGACGAGGTGGTGACCGTGAGTGAGGACGACACCGCTCGTGCGATGCTCATGCTCATGGAACGCGCCAAAATGGTCGTCGAACCGGCCGGAGCCGTTAGTGTCGCCGCAATCCTGGCAGGCAAAGTCACCGACGCCGGTAAAACGGTCGCCATTCTCTCCGGTGGCAACATTGATCCCTTGGTCTTGCAGCGCATCGTGGCACACGGACTGGCCGCCTCTGAGCGGTACTTGAAGCTGCGCATAATGCTTCCCGATCGCCCCGGGCAACTTGCCCGCACGGCGCAGATCGTGTCCGACGCCAACGCGAACGTGGTCGAGGTGTTGCACACGCGTCACGGGCGCGGTTTGCAGATTGGCGAGGCCGAACTTGAGTTGCACATCGAAACGCGTGGCAAAGAACACCGCCAACTCGTCGTAAAGCGCCTGCGCGACGAGGGTTTCAAGGTTCGCATCAGCGACGACATTTAGGGGATCATCATCTGCACGCGCATTTTTTGGAACAACAACGGAATCGCCAATGTCACAAGTCGCTGCATGGACTGGGGCGTGTCCGACGAGCCCGAGTTGTGGTTTCTGCCGCGGGGCCTCAAGCGCGCGGCGGTGGGGGATCCCCAGCCGTTGACCTGGGAATCAAAGTATTCGAGCGTGAGCACAAGCATGTGGGGGGTCGGTGCCGCCGATGGCATCAATGAGCACGGCCTCGCCGCACATCTCCTGTATCTCGACAACGTCACGTGGCCGGCAGTTGACGATCGCCCGGGGCTCACGCACGCGCTGTGGGCTCAGTACGTTCTCGATAACTACACGACGGTTGCGGAGGTGTTGGCGGACCTCGCCTCGTATCGACTCTTCTCTCCCGACATTCGCGGTCAACAAATTGGTGTGCATCTTGCCATCGAGGATGCCTCGGGCGACTCGGCCATTATCGAACCGCACAATGGGGAACTGATTGTCCACCACGGCCGTGAATACCGTGTGATGGCGAATTCGCCGCTTCTCGATGAGCAGCTCGAGAACCTCGCACGTTACGCACCGTTCGGCGGCGAGCTACCGCCTCCCGGCGATATCAAGAGCATGGACCGCTTCGTTCGGGCTAGCTACTTCTTGAACTACCTGCCGAAGCCCGAGACCACGGATCAGGCTCTCGCGGGAGTGTTTCAGCTCATCCAGAATGTCGCCGTGCCCTTCGGCGCTCCGGATGAGCAATGGGGCGTCTACCCGACGTGGTGGTATTCGGTGTGTGAACTCGACGAGCCAACCTACTATTTTCAGTCTCGGCTCAGCGCCACCCCCGTGTGGATTCGGCTCAGCGATATTGCCGATGGAACCCAGGTCCTCAGTATTGACCCGAGCAACCCTCGCCTTTTTGGGGATGTCTCAGGGCTGCTCACGCCGGCAGAACTGACCTTTTAGCCAGTAAAGGTGGCGACGTTCGTGATCTCGACGTGGATTTCACGGCCGTTGGGAGCTTCAAACGTGACGGACTGCCCAATTTTGAGGCCAAGAATCGCGGCGCCCATGGGGCTGGCTTCGCTGTAGACCGTAAAGTCGGTGCCAGCCGCAATTTCGCGATTTCCTAATAGGAAGACTGACTCGTCGCCGGCAACCATCGCGGTAATAACCGTTCCTGGCTCGACGACACCGCTGCTTACCGGAGCCTCGCCCACGGTGGAATCTTTGAGCAGGGACTTGAGGGCGTGAATGCGCGCCTCAATCTTGCCTTGCTCGTCTTTGGCTGCGTGGTAGCCACTGTTTTCCTTGAGGTCGCCCTCTTCACGAGCGGACTGAATGCGCAGTGCAATCTCTTCACGGCCTGTGGTCGATAACGTTTCGAGCTCAGCTTCGAGACGGTCGTAAGCCGCTTGGTTGATGAATTTTGCGATGGGCGCTTCAGCCATGATGATCCTTATCCAACGAGTTGTAACAGCCTAGGTGAGCCAACAGGAGTACACCAAACCTGTGGTGGCGAACTCCGATGTGGTGACGGTCTCGGTTATTTGACGGATGCGTTCCGTCGACGCCGGATAGACAAAAATCTTCCAGCCCACGACCGCAAAGTCGGGATTAAGAGCCTGGATGGCGCAGGCCGCCTCGCGACCCTCGGTGACGGTGAGATCAAAACTCACACTGACCTGAGCATCGCTGATGAGGGAGTGCCCGGTGTCCCGGAAGACGACGCTGGGCTTGAGCCCCAAGACATCGGTCCACAGTAACCACACAATAATTGCCCCCAACGTCAGCGCAGCAATTGACCCCAGAAGGATGCGCCGACGAAGCGGGTTCGCATTTTTGGGGGAGCGGCCGTAACGGTCATCGAGCTGCGTGCTCACACGGTTCTCCCAGAGATATTCCTGCCCACCGACGGTACGCTTTACCTCTAAGGGTATGCGCAATTTGTGCTCCTTGTTTTTGTAAAAAGTCTTCAGATGGCACCACCGGAGGAACCTGTGTTTTTTGTCGCAGCTGAGCTTGACCCGAACTTGGTGACGCCCGGCGTCGTAGGTTTCTTTGCAACGTTTTTCATAGCGGGCATGACGGTTCTGTTGGTTTTTGACCTGGTGCGCCGCATCCGTCGCTCACGTTATCGTGAAGAAGTAGGAATCCTCCTCGACGCCGAGGTTGCGGCTGGTGAGGCGGCTGAGCAAGATCGCCAAGCCGCCAACTAGTCGCGTTTGGGCTCATGCTGGAGGGCTGTCAAAGCCCGTTAGGCGTTGTACATCGGCGCAAGCGCAATGATGAGCACCGCGCTCCAGTGGCATAAGAATGCCAAAACCGTCAGTGAGTGGAATATCTCGTGAAAGCCGAAGACTCCCGGAACGGGGTTTGGTTTCTTCATTCCGTATATGACGGCGCCCACGGTATAGAGCAGACCGCCAGTCAGAACCAGAATCATCATCGGAACGCTCGCGGTGAACAGAGGAACGATGTAGGCAAATGCGCCCCATCCCATCAGAACGTAGAGCGGAACGTAGAGCCAACGTGGGGCGCTAATCCAAAAAACGCGGAAGGCGATGCCGAGCACCGTTCCGGACCAGACCATTACCAGCAGGAGAGTGCCTTGCGCGGGAGGAAGGGCGAGCACCGCGAGGGGCGTGTACGTGCCCGCGATCAGCAAGAAAATATTCGCGTGATCGATACGCTTCAGGATGATTTTGGTGCGTGGCTTCCAGGTGAAGCGGTGGTACAGCGCCGAATTGCCAAAAAGTAGCAGTGACGTCAACACAAAGACGGCAGAGCTCCACTTGGCGGCGGGGCCGTGGGCGAGAACCAAGAGCACTATTCCTGCGACAATCGCAATGGGAAAGACGCCGGCATGAATCCAGCCGCGCCACACTGGTTTTGTTTCTTCGTCCCGTGCATTCATACTCGCCAGAATACGACCTTGAGCGAGCCCGCGTTACTCCAACGTTGGCTGTTCCTTCTTTTCTCTGCGGGCTAGAACAGTAACGATGACCACGATAATCACCAGGAAGACGGCGCTGGTGATTGTTGTTCCGAGCCCCAATCCTCCCGCATCGGTGGGTTGCGAGAGCAGGTCGCCAAATGCGGCACCGAAAGGGCGAGTGAGTACGTACGCAGCCCAGAAGGCGAGGACGGCGTTCAGCTTGAAGAAGAAGTGAGCGCCCGCGATGACGGCAATGACGCTCGCAAAAATGATGCCCGAAAGCAGGTAGCCCAAGTCGAGACCCTCGGAGAACAGGTCGCCGCCGGCTGTACCAAGCGCAAACGTGAGGAGAATCGCCAGCCAGTAGAAGGCTTCGCGACGAAAGGTTGTGATCGAGTGAATCGACAGGGTGCGTTCAGTCGCAAACCAGGCAATGAAGACAACGGCGAGCGCAATCGCAAAGATGACCGTTGTCATCCAAAGTTCGATACCGAGGTTATCGGTGAGGTTATCGGTCACCAGTGTGCCAAAGACGCTGATGAACACGACGGTGACCCAGTAGGCGGCGGGCACGTAGCGATGTTGACGGAACTGCACGATGAGGGCGACGATAAGCAACGCCAACATGACCACGGTGGTGCCGTTCAAGCCGAGGCTCAGTGTGGTCGAGAAGAAATCGGCGACCGTCTCACCGACGGTGGTGGACATAATCTTGACGATCCAGAAAAGTAGGGTTACTTCGGGCACCTTGTTGAGGAGCGTGCGGCCGATAGTGGCGGGGGGCAAAGTTGTCATGGCATAACAGTGCCCGAATATTCCTATCAATCGGCTGTGAAGGATCGCAATCATTCGCTGCTTGACGAGGACGGACTTCGACTAACGTAAGAAGCGTGAATTCCCACGCACATCGCCCCGGCTTTCTCTATGGTTTGTACCAAAAGCGACTGCGCCATGGTCTTACGACCGACGTGCTTCCGCACCACATCGGCATGATTGTGGATGGAAACCGGCGTTGGGCCAGAGAGCGTTTTTTGGAGAGCGCCTCCCATGGGCATCGCGCCGGTGCCCTCAAGGTTCCCGAGTTTTTGGTCTGGTGCGATGACATCGGGGTCCAGATGGTCACTCTGTACCTTCTTTCCACTGATAATTTGACGGGTCGCGACACGGCTGAGCTCACCGAACTCTTCGACATTATTGGCGATCTGGCCGAGGGCCTCTCCCTTTATCGCGACTGGAAAATCAAGCACGTCGGAAACGATGAAGGCCTTCCCGCACCCCTTCTCGAGCGACTCGTCGCCGCGGAAGAGCGCAGCAAGAACAACACGGGGCTTCATGTGAACCTTGCTATCGGTTATGGCGGCCGGGCCGAGATTGCGGATGCGGTGCGCAGCATCATCGCCGAACATCAGTCGCAAGGCGGCAGCATTGACGATCTGGCCGAGAAACTCACGCCGGAACTGATCAGCGCCCATCTCTACACGGGAGGGCTGCCGGATCCGGATCTCGTTATCCGAACATCCGGTGAGCAAAGGCTCTCCGACTTCATGTTGTGGCAGAGCGCCCACAGCGAGTTCTACTTCGTGGAAGCCATGTACCCCGACCTGCGCGAGGTCGATTTCTTGCGTGCCATGCGTGACTACACGCGGCGCGATCGTCGCTATGGTGGCTAACGTTTAACACTCATGTGTCGCCTTGATGAACGAGGGCGTGTCGCGTGCCTTTTGTGAGCAAGCCGACGTAGTTTCTAGTCATGAGCCCGCAGAGCAGTGGCGCCACACGATCCCGCACCTCGGGATTGCGCCAGACAAGTGAAAAAGTCCGTCAAACCGAGCGTACCTATGTCTTAGATACCTCGGTTTTGTTGTCTGACCCGCAGGCATTGTTTCGGTTCGCCGAACATGCCGTGGTCATTCCCGTGGTGGTGATTAGCGAGCTGGAGAAAAAACGGAATGACCCCGAAATCGGTTATTTCGCCCGGCAGGCGTTGCGTCATCTCGATGACTTGCGTGTCAAACATGAGCGGCTCGATTTTCCCATTGCCATTGGTGACGGCGGGTCCCTCCGCGTTGAGTTGAATCACACGAACCAGGCTGTCTTGCCTTCGGGGCTGCAGTTGGGCGATAACGACTCGCGAATCCTCGCGGTTGCCATGAACCTCGCTAACGACGGCCTAGCCGTGACGGTGGTTTCCAAAGATTTACCCATGCGTGTCAAGGCCGCCTCCATTGGCCTGTCAGCTGAGGAGTATCGTGCCGAACTTGCTATCGATTCCGGATGGACCGGAGTCGCCGAGATTACCCTCAGCGACGAGCAGATGGCCGAGCTGTACGAGTCCGACACGATTCGCGTGCGCGAAGCAGTAGACATGCCCGTCAACACCGGGCTCATCATTCACTCTGGACGCGGTTCGGCTCTCGGTCGGGTCGGCGAGAAGGGTGAAGTCAAGGCTGTTCGCGCCGATAAAGATGTCTTCGGACTTCACGGTCGTTCGGCCGAGCAACGTCTCGCTATCGACATGCTTCTCGACCCGAGTGTGGGAATTCTTTCGCTTGGGGGGAGTGCCGGAACGGGGAAGTCGGCGCTCGCACTGTGCGCCGGTCTCGAAGCCGTTTTGGAGCGTCAACAGCACAAGAAGATCGTGGTCTTCCGGCCGCTGTATGCGGTAGGCGGCCAAGAACTCGGCTACCTTCCCGGTGACGCCAGCGAGAAAATGAACCCCTGGGGTCAAGCGATCTTTGACACCCTCGGCGCCCTCGTATCTCAGAACGTTCTGGATGAGGTCGTTGACCGTGGGTTGCTCGAAATCTTGCCGCTCACGCATATCCGGGGCCGTTCGCTACACGATTCGTTCGTCATCGTGGATGAGGCCCAGTCGCTGGAGCGCAACGTGCTCCTGACCGTACTCAGTCGCATTGGGCAGAACTCGCGCGTCATCTTGACTCATGACGTAGCCCAACGCGACAACCTGAGGGTCGGTCGTCACGACGGTATCGCGAGCGTCATTGAAAGCCTGAAGGGGCACGCGTTGTTCGGTCACGTCACGCTCACCCGCTCCGAGCGCAGTGCCATTGCAGCTCTCGTCACCGAGCTGTTGGAGTCGCCCGACTACAACGCCTAAGGCGGCCTTGGGCGGCCTACATCAGCCTGAAAATCTCAAAACGCAACAAACTTCTTAGTGTTCATAGTGCAACTTGTGGAAGACCCCCGCCGTGCGGGGGTCTTTTGCATTAGCGTGCGCATATGAATTCCTGGGGCTGGCTGTTGCTGGCATATATTGCCGCGGTGACGGTGCCGCTCTTCGTTATTGACATAGGCTCGCGGCGCCTCCCCAATCGCCTCGTGTTGCCGGGCTATCTGGTGGCAGCGGTGAGCCTGGTGTTGGTCTGGGTAACAGACGGCGATTTCTCCGCAACGGTAATCCCGTGGTCGGTCTTGCCGGCGGAACTCATCGCCCTCATCTCAGGTGCGGCCTACATGCTGTTTCTTTTGCTCCTGAGCCTTACTGGTGGCATGGGAATGGGGGATGTGAAGCTTGCCGGCGTTTTGGGAATCGCGGCTGGCCTTGTTGACCCAACGGTGAGCGTACTCTCGCCACTGCTGGCATTTGGTCTGGGTGGCCTCGCGAGTGCCGTCATCCTGATCGCCCGTCGTGGAACGCGGACAAGCCGCATCCCGTTCGGTCCGTTCATGTTGCTCGGCTTCTGGATTGCGGTTGCTCTGGGGCTCCTCCTCCCCAGCTAATTCACGCTCATGTCTCTTCTTCCTCCTCAATCAGAGAGTCAGGGCAGTCGTCAACAGGTTCGCGTGACGGCAATGAGGGCGCTACGGGCGCTCTGTGGCACTGAACGCGCTGCGACCCCGGGCCGCATCATCGAGTTGCCTCATTTGGTGGCCTGAACATCCCCCGTCTTCATTGACATGCCTCGTTTGGTGGCCTGAACATCCCCCGCCCTCATCGAGTTGCCTCGTTTGGTGGCCGACACGCCGACCGAGGTCGCCAAACGAGGCATGTCGACGAAAATCTTCGGTTTGAGGTCACTAAAGGTGGCATGTCGAATGTGTTTGCGGAAGCGTAAGTATTTTGGGCGCGGTGGTGTCGATCGTTTGTCCGCGGGGGCAATTCTCATTGTTTGAGCTGAGGAAGCGGTGCTGTCGCGATGGGCGACGACGCGGTGTTGTTTAGCCGGGGTGCGTCATGGACAGCACGTCCAGGGCAGTGTCTAGCTGGTCCAGCGTGACCTCTCCGCGCTCAACGAACCCGAGGTCGATGACGGCCTCGCGCACGGTCATCGCCTTGGCAACGGCGTGCTTGGCAACTTTGGCGGCAGCCTCATAACCGATGACCTTGTTCAAAGGTGTCACGATGGCGGGGCTGGACTCGGCCAAAGCGCGAGCGCGGTCAAGATTGGCCACGAGACCAACGATGGTCTTGTCGGCTAAGACCTTGCTCGACTCGGTGAGAAGGCGAATTGACTCGAGAATGGCGGTGCCCATGACGGGGATCGCTACGTTGAGCTCGAACGAGCCGGAGGCGCCGCCCCACACGACGGTGGCATCGTTTCCGATAACGCGTGCGCAGACCATGAGAACAGCCTCGGGGATGACGGGGTTGACCTTGCCGGGCATGATGGAGGAGCCGGGCTGCAGGTCAGGGATGTGCAATTCGCCAAGACCGGCGTTCGGGCCTGAACCCATCCAGCGAAGGTCGTTGCAGATCTTGGTGAGCGAGACGGCAACGGTGCGTAGGGCACCGGATGCTTCGACCAGACCATCGCGGTTGGCCTGAGCCTCGAAGTGGTTGCGGCTCTCGGTAATCGGAAGACCTGTTTCGTTTGCGAGCAACGCGATGACGAGCTGAGGGAAGCCCTTGGGGGTGTTGATGCCAGTCCCAACGGCGGTGCCACCAAGGGGAACCTCGGCGACGCGGGGGAGAGCGGATTCAATGCGCTCAATGCCATAGCGAACTTGGGCAGCGTAGCCGCCAAATTCCTGGCCAAGAGTGACGGGGGTGGCATCCATCAAGTGGGTGCGGCCGGCTTTGACCGCTGTAGCCCACAGGTCAGCCTTGACCTCTAGGGCTTTGGCAAGGTGGTCGAGCGCGGGGATCAAGTTGTTGATGAGGGCGCTAGTAACCGCAACGTGAACGGATGTGGGGAACACATCGTTGGAGGACTGCGAGCAGTTCACGTGGTCGTTGGGGTGCACAGGCTTGCCGAGGCTGCGGGTCGCCAGCGTTGCCAGAACCTCGTTCATGTTCATGTTTGAGCTGGTGCCACTACCGGTCTGGTAGACATCGATGGGGAACTGGCCGTCAAACTTGCCGGTGGTGACCTCGTCGGCGGCCAACGCAATGTTCTGCGCGATCTCCTCATCGAGCACGCCGAGCTGGGCGTTGGCGAGGGCAGCCGCCTTCTTGATACGGGCAAGAGCGGCGATGTGGGCCGACTCCAGTACGGAACCGGAGATGGGGAAATTCTCCACCGCACGCTGCGTCTGCGCCGCGTAGAGGGCATCCTTGGGGACGCGAACCTCACCCATGGTGTCGTGTTCAATGCGGTACTCAGTTGCGTTGTTCTCGACCACGAAAGGCATCCTTGCTGTCTGGTTTGTGACTGATTTTTTAAAGGAAGAATCTATTCGATCATTCCGACGACGACATCGGGTAAAACGCGACCCTGACCGAGTCGATAGTTGGCGCCGACAATGGCAAGGTTACCCTCAGCGATGGCCGCCGTGATGAGTTCGGAGGACTCCAGGAGCTCAGCAATGGTGTCCCGCAGGTGCTCGCGCCCGACGGCGAGAGCATCAACGGAGTCGGGGTCCAGCGTTCCATCGGGAGCGAACAGACCGGCGGCACCAGCGACCCGTCGGATGGCTGGTGTGATGCGCGCTACGAGGTTCGCAATGTGGGGCGGGAGCTCAACGGCATCGGGGCCGAGCATGTCGATGGCGCCTTTGACAGCGCCACAGTTGTCATGACCGAGCACAACGATGAGGGGAACCCCCAGAACTCCGACGGCATATTCGAGGGAACCGACCACCGAATCCGAGATGATCTGACCTGCATTTCGCACCACAAAAAGGTCGCCCAGCCCTTTATCGAAGATGATTTCTGCGGCCAAACGGGAATCTGAGCATCCGAAGAGTGCTGCCATAGGCTTTTGTTCAATGATGAGTTCATTGCGGCGATCAACGTCTTGGTGAGGATGGGCGGGTGCGCCGGCGACAAAGCGCTCATTTCCGAGTGACATCTGCTTCCAGGCATGGGCAGGAGTGACGATCGTCATGATTTGCTCCTTTCGATTTCGGCCGAAATCTTCTCGGCCAGCGTGGTAAATTCTGCGTCGTTTGCCGTACCGTACAAAACAAAAGTACTGTCTCCGTGGACCGTCACAAGGGCATACGCAAGATTCTTCGCATCTTCCATTGACCGGTAGTCATATTCGGTCCACACGATGCCGCCGATTGTGCGCGCGGCGGTAGGTGAATGGCCCTTCAACGTGTTGGCAACCCACGTGGGGTTCGCCACGAGGGCTTCTTTATAACCAATGAATTCGCTCGTGGGCGTAATGAAGCCCACGTACCAACTTGTGACACTATCGGAGGCACTGGAGCGAACCTCGGCGGCGTTTGCTGCCCACCCCTCAGGCATCTGTGGGGTGACGAGTGTGCCCCCCATGCTGAGCGCTGCCTGTTCGCTCAAGGCCACGTAGTCAACCTGCCAATTCGGCGTGACATTCGAACGAGGGACAGCGAAAAAGATAACGGCGACAAGGCCGACGGTGGCCAGCATCGAGAGCACGAGGTTGTTCACGGTCTTGCGCTGCACATACAGGCGGGAGTTTTCGGCTTTTCTGGCCTGAGTTTCCGACGCCGTCTCGGGGCGCCCGAGCCCGGCAACAATCTTTGGTTCTTTGGGAGTCTTGCTCATGCCGGTGGGGCAGAGGTATCGACAGTTGTCGCAGCAGCGTCGAGGCCGGCGCGAGCAGCGTTCAGGCGCTCCTTGGCACCGATGAGCCATTCCTCACATCTTGTGGCAAGGGCCTCGCCGCGTTCCCACAGGGCCAGAGTCTGCTCCAGCGTAGGAGAACCCTGCTCGAGTTCGGAGACGACATTGACGAGCTCGTTGCGAGCTTCTTCGTAGCTGAGCTTTGCGGTATCTACTGGGGCTGCCATGGTTATGATTCTACCGATCGGGGTCCGTTGCTGACCGCGTCGATGACGCCGTTCGCAAGTGTGAGAGCAAAGGATGTCTTGGCTGGAGCATCAGCAGCGGCGCGCACAATGTGTCCGTCTTTCATGACAGCAATGGCGTAGCCACGGTCAAGGGTTTGCTGGGGCGAAAGGGCACGAAGTTGGGCTCGGAGCTGCTGAGTTTCGGCCGCCGCGCGATCAAGGCGACGTTCCACCAAATCGGACCCACGCTGAACGTGCCGCATGACGTCTTCGGCGCGACTGGTGATGATCCACTCGTTGTCGGCCAATACCGGTCGAGAGCGCACTTGCTGCAGCTTCTCCCATTCGCCGGACACGAAGGCGGTGACTCGCGTTTGGATTCGCCCACGTGCATCGAGAATCCGAGCGAGCTCCTCCGTTACGTCGGGAACGACGCGTTTCGCCGCATCCGTGGGGGTGGAGGCTCGCAGATCGGCAACGTTGTCGAGAAGCGGGCTATCGGCTTCGTGCCCGATGGCACTGACGATCGGAGTGACACACGCAGCAGCGGCACGCACGAGCCGCTCGTCGCTGAAGGGGAGAAGGTTCTGAAAGTCGCCACCACCGCGAGCAACGATGATGACGTCTACCTCGGGGTCCGCGTCGAGCTTGGCCAGCGCCGCGATTACCTCACCGATCGTCTGATCTCCCTGAACGTGGGTGTGAATGGTCTTGAAGACGACCTGGGGCCAGCGGAGGTGAGCATTCTTGAGGACGTCTTTCTCAGCATCCGAATCTTTACCTGTTATGAGCCCGATGCACTGGGGCAGGAACGGCAAAGCCTGCTTGCGGGAGGCGTCAAAGAGGCCCTCACTCGCGAGCTGTTTGCGCAGGCGCTCCAGCTTCTCGAGCAGATCGCCGAGGCCCACATGGCGCAACTCCAGCACATTCAGACCGAGCTGACCGTTCTTCTTCCAAAAATCTACGCGCACGAGGGCAATAACGCGGTCGCCCTGCTTGAGATCGGCGGGCATCTTCGACTTCGCCGAGGACCAGACGGTGAACCCCATAGTCGAGTCTTCGGTGAGGTCTTTGAGCTTGCCAAAAACCCCGGAAGACCGAACGTCCCACTGGGTGATTTCGCCCTCCACCCACACCAACCCCAAGCGGTCTAGGTAGGACTTGAGCTTGGTCGTGAGGGCGGCAACGGGCCACGGCTCGTCGGGGGTTGCGCTGACATCACTCATGATTGACAAGGCTAGCGCGCACCACCGACTTAGACTTGAGAGGTGAGTAACGTATCGATAGGTCTTGGCATGCCCCGCCTGCGCGGCCAGGCCCTGACAATCCCCAATTTTCCCGTCGACAAGCCCAAGAAAGTGCTCTTGGCAGCCCCCCGTGGCTATTGCGCCGGTGTCGATCGCGCGGTCATCGCCGTCGAAAAGGCTCTCGACCTCTACGGTTCGCCGGTCTATGTGCGCAAAGAGATTGTGCATAACGTGCACGTCGTTTCCACGCTCGAGGAACGCGGTGCAATTTTTGTGAACGAAGTGGATGAAGCTCCCGCCGGTTCCCACCTCGTCTTCAGCGCTCACGGCGTTTCTCCCGCCGTAGTCAAAGAGGCTGCCGACCGCAACATGCAGACCATCGACGCCACCTGCCCTTTGGTCACCAAGGTGCACCGCGAGGCCGTTCGGTTCGCCCGTGACGACTACGAAATTCTCTTGATCGGTCATGCCGGTCACGAAGAAGTTGAGGGCACGGCCGGTGAGGCCCCCGATCATGTCACCATTGTCGACAGCCCCGCGGCGGTTGCCACCGTTGTCGTCAAGGATCCCAACAAGGTTGTGTGGTTATCTCAGACCACGCTCAGCGTGGACGAGACGATGGAGACGGTGCGTCTGTTGCGCGAGCGCTTCCCGAACCTGCAAGATCCCCCCAGTGATGACATTTGCTATGCCACGCAGAACCGTCAGGTAGCGATAAAAAAAGTGGCCCCGGATGCCGACCTCGTCATCGTCGTGGGCTCTGCCAACTCCTCCAACTCGGTCCGTCTCGTCGAGGTTGCCCTCGAATATGGCGCCCGCGCCGCGTACCGCATCGACTACGCGCACGAGGTCAAGCCCGAGTGGTTCGAAGGCGTGGCGACCGTGGGCGTGACCAGCGGGGCATCCGTTCCCGAAGATTTGGTTCAGGATCTGATGGCGTTGCTGGCTACGGGTGGTTATGACACGGTCGAAGAAGTGAAGACAGCCGAGGAAGACTTGCTCTTCTCGCTACCGAAGGAACTGCGCTTCAACGTCACCGGCGAAGAAGACGCTCGCGCTCGCGGCGGTCGCGTCTAGAATTTTTCGAATTTAGCTGTTTTGACCGGGCGTCTTTGTGGCGGAAGTGTTCTGAATGTAGGTCAGGATTGCGTTCCACGCGGTGGGGTCTGCGACGAACGCGAACACCATAAAGCCCAGAACCACGGCGCTTGAAATAGCGAAGCCGACGACGGGAACCCAAAACGCCATTTTGCCGGCGCGCATGCGACGGATAGCCCACCAAAAGGTCAGGCCGATCACGATGGCTTGGGAGAAAACAATTCCCCAGCCGAGTATTTTAGCCAAGCCCATGTTTGCGTAAGGGGCGAGGTTGAGGCCCGGCTCCATGGTGTTCAGCTGATCGAAGGCGGCGTTGAGGGTTCGCGTGAGGTTGACGTAGTCGCCGAGCCCCGAGACGATCGAAAATACGGCGACTCCGAGCAACCCCCACGTGATGAAGCGATCTGATGCCAACTTGGCCAAGGCCACTGTTCGGGTCTTTTTTTCTTCTTCGGAGAGGTTCTGATTCGAATCGGCGCTCGGGGGAGAACCGAATATGGCGGCGATGGCTTTCGGCGGTTTGGGTGGTTTTGCGCCCCCGACTGGCTTGGGTAGCTTGCCGGGCTTTTGGGAAATATCAGGGGTTTGATTCGCTGTGGGTGCGCTCGCCACCTTGGCACTGGTCGCAGTGCTTGCCGCTTTTGTCTTTGCGGCGGCTTTTGCGGCCGCCTCTGCCGCCTTTAGTGTCTCTGGAGTGTGGGGCGCATTTGCTTCGGGATTCCACGACCAGCCCTCCGGTGCAAGCTCGCCGAACTCTGGTTGCGCCGGAGGGTTTTTCTGGTCTTCAGACATAAATGCGATGGTCCCCTTGGTTTACTTGCCCGAGTGCCCGGCGGAGCCGAGCTGGTGTGTTGCTTGGATCACGCGAGCCGCCATAGCAGTCTCGGCGATCTTCCCCCACGCGCGTGGGTCGTAAACCTTCTTGTTACCAACGCCGCCGTCTACCTTCAGCACACTGTCGTAGTTCTTCAGCATTGTGTCGGCAATCGAACGAGTAAAGGCGTACTGAGTGTCCGTGTCAATATTCATCTTGATGACACCGTTGGAGACTGCCGTGGCGATCTCTTCGTCGGTGGAACCCGATCCGCCATGGAAGACGAGGTCGAAAGGCTTGGGGCCGTGGCCGTGAACGGCGGCCACGCCATCCTGAATTTCTTTAAGAATTTCGGGTCGAAGTTTGACGTTACCGGGAGCGTAAACGCCGTGAACGTTTCCAAACGTCATGGCAGCCATGTAGCGGCCGTGCTCGCCGAGGCCCAACGCTTGAACGGTCTTGAGGCCGTCTTCGACGGTGGAGTATAGGCTGTCGTTGATCTCGTGACTGACGCCGTCTTCTTCTCCGCCGACGACACCAATTTCAACTTCGAGAATGGCGTTAATTTGCTTCATCTTGGAGAGCAGAAGGTGGCCGATTTCCAAGTTCTCCCGCAGAGGGATAGCCGAACCATCCCACATGTGCGACTGGAAGAGGGGTTCGCGGCCAGCTTTGACTTCCTCAAGGCTTGCGGCAATGAGGGGCAAGACGAAGTCGTCGAGGGCGCCCTTGGGACAATGGTCGGTGTGGAGCGCAACGGTGACGGGGTAATTCTTGGCCACTTCAGTAGCGAACTTGGCGAATGCGATGGCGCCCGTGGCGCGACCCTTGACGGTGTGACCAGCAAAGTAATCGGCGCCGCCGGTCGTGACCTGAATGATTCCGTCGGAACCTGCTTCGGTGAGGCCTTGGAGAACTGCGTTAAGAGTTTGAGAGCTGGAAACGTTGAACGCGGGGTACGCAAAAACGTTGGCCTTCGCTTTGTCTAGCATTTCAGCGTATTGGTCCGGGGTTGCAACGGGCATGATGTCTCCTTCTTGGCCGCAAACAATGGCATGTAGAGCAGGGAAGCCCTCGAATCATTCTAGTGAAATCCCGACAATTCTAGGCGAGAGCCCTGACGTGTCCGGGGCCGCTCACGGCATGCCCTCACCCCACTATCAGCCTGACCGATAAGCTGAAAAATGTGATGAGTAAAAACACCGGAACCCAGGATCTGCACCCCGACCGCAACTTGGCCATGGAGTTGGTGCGTGCCACCGAGGCAGCGGCCATCCGCGCCTACCCCTTTATTGGGAAGGGCGATAAGAACGCTGCCGATGGCGCCGCTGTTGATGCCATGCGTGCTTTCTTAACCACGGTTAACTTCGCCGGCGTCATCGTCATTGGTGAGGGCGAGAAAGACTCCGCCCCGATGCTCTTCAACGGCGAAGAAGTTGGTAATGGCCACGGCCCGGCGTGCGACATTGCCGTCGATCCCATTGATGGCACGAGCCTGACCGGCGCCGGGCGCCAAAATGCCGTCTCGGTCATTGCGGTGGCTGACCGCGGCACGATGCTGGATGCCTCATCCGTCTTCTACATGGACAAGCTTGTTGCTGGGCCTGAGGGCGTTGGCGTGCTCGACATCCGTCGCCCCATCGGGGATAACATTCGTGCGCTGGCAAAGGCCAAGGGCAAAATTGTTTCTGACATGAGTATTGCGGTGTTGGATCGCCCGCGTCACGCTCAACTGATTGACGAGATCCGTGCGTCCGGTGCTGGAACCCGCATGATGCTGGATGGTGACGTGGCCGGCGGAATCAACGCGGCGCGATATGACTCCCGCATCGACATGTGCGTTGGCATTGGCGGAAGCCCCGAAGGAATCGTGACGGCCTGCGCCATCAAGGCCTTGGGCGGCTTTATTGAGGGCATTCTGGCTCCTTTGGATGAGGCTGAGCGCCAGCGCGGAATCGATGCGGGCCTCAAGATGGACCACGTTTACGACGCCAACGGGCTGGTCTCCAGCGATAACACCTTCTTCGTCGCCACGGGTGTCACCGATGGCGGTCTCGTCGACGGCGTTCGCCGCATGGGGCCCGTTATCCGCACCGACAGCATCATCTTGCGTGGTCACTCAGGAACGATTCGCCGCGTTCGTGCTGACTACCGGGCCGACCGCTGGATGTAAGGCTTTCTATCCGCCACCGACCGCTAGTCGTTAGGAAATCGGGCGAACGAGCTCGTCGTCGACGATTCGCTGGCGCGCCAAGACAATTCCGGCGGCGGATCCCGAAAGGGAAATCACGGTGAGAAAAATGAGAGCCGCGGTCCAGTTGCCCGTGACGGAAAAGAGCATGCCGAGAGCTGGCGGGCCGGACAGTGCCACAACGTAGGCGATAGTTGTCGCAAAACCGCTGAGCGCCATCGACGTCCGGGGGGTCCGAGTCCGCAAGTTGACCATGACGAGCGCCAGGGGAAAAAGCAACGGTCCCGAGCCGGCAATGATGACCCAGAGCAAAGTTGCCTGCGTCGGGAAGAAAATCAATCCGGCATAGCCCACGAGAAAACAGGCCGTGGCGATGTGTACGAGGTAATCGACCCGCCGGACACGAGCCGCAATCATGGGCAGGATGAGCGCAAAAGGTGCTCCCATCGCCGCAAAGACTCCCAGCAAGGCACCCGCCTGAACGAGGGAGACGTTGGAAATATCACTCAGGATGATGGGCATCCAGGCAAACATGGCATAGCCATTGATGGAGGAGACGGCCAAGATAATCGCGATTGCCCAGGCGGTGGAAGAACGCCAGATGGCAACATGGTCCGGGTGAACCTCGGTCGTTGCAGCAAGGGCAGCAGCTTTTGCGGCGCTGCGATTTCGTGAGATCTCAATGATCCAAGGAATGAGAGCTAGGACGGCGATGATGCCCCACTGACCAAGGAATCCTCGCCAAGAAATGCTGTGGCTAAGCGGCACGGCAATCAGCGGGGGGAGGAGGGAGCTAATTGCCACGAGCGTCATGTAGAGCGAGGTCATGAGGGGGATGCGGTCCGGGAAATACTTCTTTACCAGAGGCGGCATCAACACATTGCCGAAACCCATCCCGAGCAGAGCAAGAAAAGTTCCCACGCTGAGACCACCCCAGTTTGCGGCGGTGGCGCGAAGAATGTGACCGATGATAATCAGGGTGAGGGCGATCACGACGGTGTATTCAAGGCCAGCGCGGCGAGCGATCTTCGGGGTAAAAATACCGCCCAGGGCGAAACACAGGGGAGCGATGAAGCCGAGGAATGAGATGGCGAAGATGCTGAGAGGAAAGTCTTGCTGAATCAGCGGGATGATGGGCGACAGCCCGGCCACGGCGAGGCGCATGTTTAGCGCAACGAGCAGAATCCCTGCAAAAACGAGAAAGCGCCCACGCCACAGCGGGAGGGACGGTTCAGGAAAATTTCGCGGGGAGGGCATTCTCTCAATCATGCACCTAATTCAAGGTGTCAAATTTCCGCTCGCACGGAGAGGTGACTGTTAAAAAAACGCGATTACGCGGGCTCGCCCGTTGGCAGCGCCAATTCAGGATCAACTAGTTCGGCCGCGGTGATGGGGCGAGGGGCTTCGTGGATTTCTGCGCTCTCCGCGATGATTTTTGTTGGATCGATGCCAGGGAACTTGCGCGCTGTGGTGAGAACGCGAGTCTCCAGCGCGCCGACAAAGCCGTTGTAGTGCTTGACCGTGCTCTCGATGGCCTTGCGCAGATCTTCGGAGTGCTTCGTCATCGTTGCCAGTCGTGAGTAAAGTTCGTTACCAAGATCGAAGAGTTTCTTGGCCTCATCGGTGACGACTTGCTGTTGCCACGTGTAGGCAACTGTTTTCAGCACGGCCCACAGGTTCACGGGGGAGGCAAGTGCCACCCGTTTGCTGAACGCGTAGTCCAGAAGAGTCGGGTCGGCTTCCAGCGCCGATGCCAAGAGGGACTCACTCGGAATGAAGGCCAGCACGAACTCGGGGCTGAAGTCGAAGCCGGTCCAGTAGTTCTTACTGCTGAGGGCATCTACGTGTGCACGGACAGCTTTCACATGAGCCTTGAGCAGAGTCTCGCGTCGGGCAGCCTGCTCGCCCGTTGCTGTGAGGGGAATTTGACTAGCTTCGAGATAGGAGTTGAAGGGCACCTTGGCGTCAATGACGATGGTCTTGCCGCCGGGCAGGTTGATAATCATGTCGGGGCGAATAACCCCGGTATCAGTTGTCATGGTCTGCTGGGTATCGAAGTCGACATGTGCAGTAAGGCCGGCGACCTCTACGAGTCGGCGAAGTTGAGCTTCGCCCCACGTGCCACGAACGCTATTCGACGACAGGGCGCTGGCGAGAGACTGGGTGGTAGCGCGGAGTTCCTCACCAAATTGACGAGATTCTTTCAGTTGCTGTTCTAGAGCGCCATACTGCAGGCTGCGTTGCTGTTCGAGTTCAGACACCTTGGTCTGCATCGTGCGAAGGGTCTCTTTCACCGGCGCGAGGGCCTCGAGCACTTTGTGCTCTTCCCGCGCTCGCTCGGTTTCTTCATCAGCGCGGCGTCGGTTCTCGTCACCAAGCTCCCGGTTGCGCTGCTCGAGCGAGAAGATTTGGGCGTCTTTTGCGATGACGGTCGCTTCGGCCGCAGCGAGCCGAGGGGCTAGATCCTCCAGCACAATCCCCGCGCCCACACGGGCTTTCAGCAGCCAACCGAGGGCCAAGCCGACGGCAAGGCCCGCGATGATTCCGAGGGCTAACACGAGTATGAGATCCATGTCTTCAGTGTGCCAGTCACGACTGACACTTGCGGGTCGGCGACCCGTCCCCCACAGCAATTTCCCGCCAAGATTGCCAGCGAGTAGAATTTTGATGTCAATATGTCATAACATAGTGAAAGTCACACAGTTGTGAAAGTGTCACCGTCACCCTACGAACACGGAAAGTTGTACATCGCAGTATGACCGCCTCAACGCGCACTCCCTTTGATGTCCTCACGATTGGTCGTGTGGGTGTCGACATTTATCCCCTTCAAGATGGGGTTGGTCTTGAAGACGTTTCCACATTCGGTAAGTACTTGGGCGGTAGCGCCACCAACGTTGCTGTCGCCGCAGCGAAGCATGGCCTGAAAGCGGCCGTCATTACCCGCACGGGTAACGACCCCTTTGGCACGTATATTCACCAGGAGCTCGCGCGCCTCGGCGTCAGTGATGAGTATGTCTCCGGTGTCGCCGGCCTGAACACGCCCGTAGTCTTTTGCGAGATATTCCCGCCCGATGACTTCCCGCTCTACTTCTACCGCGAGCCCAAGGCCCCCGACCTCGTGATCAACGCCACCGAGCTCGACCTTGACGCCATCCTGCACGCCAAGATCTACTGGTCAACCGTCACGGGTCTGTCCCAGGAGCCCAGCCGCACGGCGCACCATGTCGCCTGGGATGCGCGCGGCCGCAAGCCTCTCACCATCCTGGACCTCGATTACCGACCAATGTTCTGGAACTCTCCCGAGTTGGCCAGCGCCGAGGTTGACAAGGCTCTGGGCAAAGTCACCGTTGCCGTGGGGAACAAAGAAGAGTGCGACATTGCCGTTGGAGAAACGGAGCCATTACGGGCAGCGGATGCTCTGCTCGAGCGCGGTATCGAACTTGCGATTGTCAAGCAGGGCCCCAAGGGCGTTCTGGCCAAGACTCGCACCGAGACGGTGGAAGTTCCTCCCTACTTTGTCGATGTCATCAATGGCCTTGGTGCCGGCGATAGCTTTGGCGGAGCCCTCTGTTACGGGTTGCTTCAGGAATGGCCGCTGGAGCGCATCCTCCGTTTTGCAAATGTGGCCGGTGCTCTTGTCGCCAGCCGCCGTGAATGTTCAACCGCCATGCCGACCACGGCCGAAGTTGAAGAAATCCTGAAGGGGCTCGACGCATGAAAAATCTCGACTTTGACAAGCTTCGCGAAACCCGTGCCGCTCATCCGGAACGCATCGCCGAGATTTTTGCTGCGCGTAAACGGCGCGAGTTGATTCGCGGAGACGGACGTCTCTTCATCGTTGCCGCCGACCACCCCGCTCGTGGAGCGCTCAGTGTCGGCTCCGACGAGAGTGCAATGGCAGATCGTTACGGACTTCTTGAACGCCTCGCCACCGCACTGTCGCGCCCCGGTGTTGACGGCGTTTTGGGCACCCCTGACATCATCGAGGACCTGGCGTTACTGGGCCTGCTCGATGACAAAATTGTCGTCGGATCCATGAACCGCGGAGGGCTCAAAGGCGCATCCTTTGAAATGGATGACCGTTACACGGCCTATGACATTGAAAGCATTATGCGCTCGGGCTTGGACTTCGCCAAGAACCTCTTGCGCATCAACCTCGCCGACGCAGGTTCGGTCACCACGTTGGAAGCAACTGCCATGGCGGTCAGCGATGCCGTCGATGCGACACTGCCCATCATGCTGGAACCGTTTATGAGCGAATGGGTCGATGGAAAAATTCGTAACGACCTCTCCACGGATGCCGTTATCCTCTCAATTTCGATCGCCGCTGGTTTGGGTAACTCCAGCTCGTATACATGGCTGAAGCTTCCCGTTGTTGCCGACATGGAACGTGTCATGGCCTCGACCACGTTGCCAACGCTCCTGCTCGGTGGCGACCCTGAAGGAAACCAAGAAGAAACATTTGAGGCCTGGAGCAAGGCACTTGCGCTTCCAGGAGTGCGGGGTCTGGTTGTGGGCCGCAGCCTGCTCTACCCTCAGGATGGGGATGTCGTGAGCGCTATTGACGCAGCAGCAGCCCTCGTTCACGGCGCTTAAATTCAAGAATCTGAATTTGACGCTTAAATTTCACACCGAAGAAATATCCGAACTCGATAGTTCACGAAAGAAGATCACCTATGTCTAACCTTCCTGTCGTTTCACACTGGATTGATGGCGCCGAGCGCCCCAGCACATCCGGTCGCACCTCACCCGTCTTTGATCCTGCTCTTGGCGTTGTCACCAAGCACGTGGGTCTGGCCGATGCCGCCGAAATTGACGCCGCTATTGCCTCGGCAAAGGCTGCTTTCCCCGCGTGGCGCGACCTTTCACTTGCCAAGCGGCAAGCCATCATCTTCAACTTTCGTGAATTGTTGAATGCTCGCAAAGGTGAGCTCGCCGAAATCGTCACGAGCGAGCATGGCAAGGTACTCTCCGATGCTCTGGGTGAGATCACGCGCGGCCAAGAAGTAGTCGAATTTGCATGTGGCATGAACCAAATGCTGAAAGGTGAATATTCCGAGAACGTCTCGACAGGGGTGGATGTCTACTCGACACGCCAGCCGCTCGGAGTCGTTGGCGTCATCAGCCCCTTCAACTTTCCTGCCATGGTTCCCATGTGGTTCTTCCCCGTGGCCATTGCGGCCGGCAACACCGTCATTCTGAAGCCCTCTGAAAAAGACCCTTCGGCCGCCATCTGGATGGCACGTTTGTTCACAGAGGCCGGTCTTCCCGATGGCGTCTTTACCGTGCTGAACGGTGACAAAGAAGCCGTTGACGGTTTGCTTGAGCACCCTGATGTCAAGGCCATTTCCTTCGTGGGTTCCACTCCCATCGCCAAGTACGTCTATGAAACCGGTGCCAAGAACGGCAAGCGCGTTCAGGCTCTCGGCGGCGCAAAGAACCACATGCTTGTTTTGCCCGATGCTGACCTCGAGCTCGTGGCTGACTCTGCCATCAATGCCGGTTTTGGTAGCGCCGGCGAGCGTTGCATGGCCATCAGCGTCATAGTTGCTGTTGAGCCCGTTGCGGATGCTCTCATCGAGAAGATTGTCTCGCGCATGAAGGGCCTCACCATCGGTGATGGCCGCCGCAACTGCGACATGGGCCCTCTGGTCACCGAGGTTCACCGCGACAAAGTATCCAGTTACATCGACATCGCTGCCGCCGATGGCGCAACGGTTGTGGTCGATGGTCGTGGTATCGAGGTCGACGGCGACGCCAACGGATTCTGGCTCGGCCCGACTCTGCTGGACAACGTTCCCACCTCATCCAAGGCCTACACGGAGGAAATCTTCGGACCGGTTCTCTCGGTCGTGCGTGTTCACTCCTATGAGGAGGGTGTTGACCTCATCAACAACGGCGCCTTCGGTAACGGAACCGCCATCTTCACCAACGATGGCGGAGCGGCTCGTCGTTTCCAAAACGAGATTGAGGTCGGCATGATCGGAATCAACGTTCCCATCCCCGTGCCCGTTGCCTTCTTCTCGTTCGGAGGGTGGAAGAACTCGTTGTTCGGTGACACCAAGGCCCACGGTGCCGAGGGCGTTCACTTCTACACGCGTGGCAAGGCCATCACGAGCCGCTGGCTTGACCCCAGCCATGGCGGCATCAACTTGGGATTTCCCCAAAACTAGTTTCATAGCGTTGCGGGTGCTGGGCCGGGAGAATAATCTTCCGGCCCCGCACTACGCCCGTCATCAACTCATACTTATTTCACGGCCCATCTCATTGCGGAGGACACCATGACCGGCATAGCAACCAAAACCGTGGCGGGTTCAGGCCGCGGCGACTGGTTCTTCGCCAGGGGCTCCCTCACGCGTGACGGCTGGGAATCCGTCGTCGATGGAACGTTGACGGGCTGGACATACACCGGAGTTCGAGTAGCCGAGCTTGCTGGCGGATCCGTCACGCTCGACGCCATCGCGGTGGAGCGGATTATCGTGCCGCTTGCCGGCTCATTCACCGTCGAATACACCTTGTCGACCACGGCTGCAGGGGAGGCCGGGGCATCGACTGCGCCCGTAACCCAAAAACTGACCGGCCGCGCATCCGTTTTTCATGGCCCGACCGATACCTTGTATCTGCCCACAGGAACGGCGGCAATCATCACCGGTACTGGTCGTGTCTCCGTGGCTGAGGCACCCACGGAACGAGCATTCCCCGTCGCGTACCTTCCCGCAGCCGAGGTGCCGGTCGAGCTACGCGGCGCCGGTCGGTCGAGCCGGCAAGTCCAAAACTTTGGAACGCCCGTGGCGCTCGCCGCCGATCGCCTCATCGTGTGCGAAGTCATCACGCCTGCCGAGAATTGGTCGAGCTACCCGCCCCACAAACACGACGAATCTATTCCTGGCCACGAGGCGCAGCTTGAGGAGATCTATTATTTCGAGACCGCGGTCACCCGTGGTGCGAATGCCCCAGAAACAGCGGAATCTTTTGGCTACATGCGCACTTATGCCTCCGAGGCTGGCCCCATCGACATTCTGGAAGAAGTGCACACTGGCGACATTGCTCTCGTGCCACACGGATGGCACGGCCCGTGTGTGGCGGCTCCCGGCTACGACCTCTACTACTTGAACGTCATGGCGGGCCCGGATCCTGACCGCGTCTGGGAGATCAGCGATGATCCTGCGCACGCATGGATTCGCGATACCTGGGTGGGGCAAGAATTCGATTCGCGCCTTCCCTACACCGCCTAAAAACTTCGCTCATATAAATTTGAAAGGACACCGAGCATGACATCGTCTAATGCAACCAGGCGCATGACCGTGAGCCAGGCTCTCATTGAGTTCTTGGGCCATCAGTTCACCGTTGATGGTGACAACCGTGCACGAACGATAGTGGGCACTTTCGGTATTTTTGGTCACGGAAACGTTGCCGGCATAGGGCAAGCCCTCAAGCAGCTCTCCGTCGATGAGCCCACCCTTATGCCCTATCACCAGGCCCGTAATGAACAGGGTATGGTGCACGAATCTATTGCCTACTCGCGCATGACGCGTCGCCGTTCGACCTTCGCGTGTGCCGCCTCCGTTGGGCCCGGGTCCACGAACATGCTGACCGGCGCTGCCGTTGCCACCACAAATCGTCTTCCCGTTCTTCTGCTTCCTTCAGACACCTTCGCCACGCGCGTCTCCGATCCCGTCTTGCAACAACTGGAGCTTCCGCAGGACGCCAGCATGAGCGTCAACGACGCCTTCAAGCCGCTGTCGCGTTTCTTCGACCGAGTGAATCGTCCCGAGCAGCTTTTCTCAGCAGCCCTGGGCGCGATGCGCGTTTTGACTGACCCGGTTGAGACAGGCGCGGTCACTATTTCGCTCCCCGAAGATGTGCAGGCCGAACTCATCGAGGTTCCGGCTGAATTCTTGGCCGACCGCGAGTGGCACATTCGTCGCCCCCGCCCTGACCGGGGCATCATCGCCGAGGTTGCCCGTGCCATTTCACGCGCGAAGCGGCCCATGATCGTCGCCGGTGGTGGCGTCATCTACTCGGATGCTGCAGCCGCCCTCCGCGCCTTCGTCGAAGCGACCGGCATCCCGGTTGGTCTCTCGCAGGCCGGGATGGGGTCGCTCACCTGGGATCACGCCCAAAACCTTGGCTCTGTTGGTGCCACCGGAACAACCGCTGCCAACCGTGCCGCAGCTCAGGCTGACCTCATTATTGGAATCGGTACGCGCTACAGCGACTTCACCGCGGCCAGCCGCACCGCGTTCCAGAACGCCGACGTGCGTTTTATCAACATCAATATCGCCTCCTTCGACGCGTTCAAGCACGGCAGCGCTATTCCGGTCGTAGCGGATGCCCGTGAATCGATTCTCGAGTTGACTGAGGCTCTCACGGGTTTCCATGTGGCGGCAGATTTTGTCGCTGATTACGCGCGTGATAAAGCCACGTGGGACGCCGCGGTCGATGAGTCCTTCGTTGACCGTCGCCTCGCACTCCCCAGCCAGGCCGAGATCATTGGTGCCGTTCAACAGGCCTCGGACCCGCGTGATGTCGTGGTGTGTGCCGCGGGATCACTGCCCGGCGATCTGCACAAGCTATGGCGTGTGCGTGACGACTTGGGCTACCACGTGGAATATGCCTTTTCGTGCATGGGTTACGAAATTGCCGGTGGTATCGGTGTGGCTCGGGCCGATAAGACCCGTGACGCCATTGTCATGGTCGGTGATGGCTCGTACTTGATGATGCACTCCGAAATCGTCTCGGCCGTTGCCGAGGGAATCAAGTTCATCATCGTGCTGATTCAGAACCACGGCTACGCGTCGATCGGTCACCTCAGTGAAGATATTGGGTCCCAGCGCTTCGGCACGCTGTATCGCTATCAAGACGATGAAGGCAACTTCGAGAAGGGCGAGATTCTCCCCATCGATTTGGCGGCCAACGCCGCCAGCTACGGCCTCGACGTCATCTCCATCGAGCCCACAGCCAACGCGATTGCTGACCTGAGCGCTGCCATGGCGAAGTCGAAGGCATCGAACCGCGCCACCTTGATCCACATCAATAACGATCCTCGTTTGTACGCTCCCGACGGTGAGGGGTGGTGGGACGTGCCGGTTGCGGCTGTTTCCACTTTGCCCAGCACTCAGAAGGCTCGCGCCGAGTATCTCGAGAATCGAACGGCCCAGAGGCCCCTCCTTGGGCGCGGCACCGCTGACCGACTCTAACTAAATCCCAACATCTTTAGGAGAAACATCATGGAACAAAACTTTCGTATTGGCCTCATTGGAACCGGCCGCATTGGCCTTGTGCACGCGGGCAGCATTGCCGACACTAAGGGTGCTGAACTCACGTGGGTCTGTGATCCCTTCATCGAGGGTGCGGAGCGCATCTCCGCTCAATTCGGTGGCAAGATAACCAAGAATCCTGAGGAACTTTTTGCCTCCGGTGAGGTTGATGTCGTCGTCATTGCTTCGCCCACCCCGACGCACGTTGACCTGATTAGCGCTGCCATTGATGCCGGAGTTCACGTTCTGTGTGAAAAGCCCATTGACCTCGATATCGTTCGTGTCGATGCGTTGCGTGCAAAAGTTGCTGCGGCGAAGGCCAATGTTGCTTTGGGGTTCAACCGTCGATTCGACCCCCAGTTCGAAGAGATTCACACGCGTGTTGCCGAGGGCGACATCGGAATTCTCGAACAACTCACCATCATCAGCCGTGACCCCGCGCCCGCTCCTCAGGCCTACATTGCTGTCTCCGGCGGAATTTTTCGCGACATGACCATTCACGACTTTGATATGGCGCGCTACTTCATTCCCAACATCGTTGAGGTGACGGCCGTCGGTGCCAATAGCTTTAGCGATTACATCAAAGAAGAAGGCGACTACGACTCCGCTGTCGTCACGTTGCGCGGTGACAACAACGAGCTGATCACGATCGTTAACTCGCGTCACAGCAGCTACGGGTACGACCAGCGCCTGGAGGCGTTTGGAAGTGAAGGAATGCTCTACGCCCAGAACATCGCCGAGACCACCGTTGCGAAGTACGGCAAAGCGGCCGTTGAGGCTCGTAAGCCTTACCTCGAGTTCTTCCTCGACCGTTATGCCATTTCGTACCGCCGCGAGCTCGGGCTGTTCCTCGACAGTATTCGCAGTGGCACGCAGATTAACCCGAGTTTTGAGGATGGTCGCGCGGCACTCGTCTTGGCGGACGCAGCTCTCGAATCTGCCCGCACCGGCAAAACGATTGACGTTCGCGGCAAGCTCTCATAGTAAGACGCGCGGCGGTTCTGAGCAGCCGCGCGGACATATCCTTTGCGCCACAATATTTCGCACAATTACTTCCTGAGGACGACGATGATCACAGCACTCCCAACTCTGTCACCGCGCGTCCCCCGGGCAATGGTGGTGTGGTTCTGGTCGATCTTCGCCCTGTTCTTCACCCGTGGAGTGCTTCTCGCTACATGGTCCAACCGTGGGCCCGAAATTCGCGAAACACTCAACCTCGACCTTCCATCGATGGGCTGGTATGCCGCCTGTCTCAGCGTCGGAGCGGTTACCGGCGTCTTGATTTCTGAGAGGCTCGTGGGGAGGATCGGCTCCCGAAACTTCTCGCTCCTGTCCTATACGGTCATGGGAAGCGCACTGGCGCTCCTGGGGTTAAACCTGGAGTGGAAGAACGTCCTAATGTCTTTCATCGTCACAGTTTTGCTTGGCTTGCCGCTCGGAATGGCCGACTACGACAACAACCTTGAAGCCAGCAATATCGACCGTGAATCGCCCAAGAGTCGTGTACCGGCCCTGTCAGGGGGATTCAGTGTGGGAGTTCTTCTCGGAGCCCTCCTGGTAGGGATTGTCAGCACTGCTGGAATGGGCATCACCCCCAACTTCATTTCCATCGGCCTCATCGTTATTGCCCTCTCGGCCATTGCCTCTCTCTTTATCGGCAAGACGAACGGCCGGATGGCCCACGTTGCCGAGGGTGGCGTTCGCGCAGCAAAGATCTCGTTCAAGGACATCGCCCGGGAACCTCGAAGTCGGCAGATTGCCGTCATCGCCTTCGCCTTCGTTTTTGCGGAAGGAGTGGGGGTCGTTTGGATTCCGGTCGCCCTCGTGCAGAATGGCTTTTCTCCCGCGTTGGCAGCGTTTGGTTACACCCTGTTTGGCTTGGGGTTTGTCGTCATGCGCTTTGTGGGCGGGCCCATCACTGACCGCATCGGGCGACGCAACGTTGTTCTTTTCTCCGCAATCACCGCCAGCGCCGGCATCATCATCTTTATTTTCACTCCCGTTCTGGGCATCCCCCTCCTAGGAATTTTGCTCTGGGGGCTCGGTGACTCCATCGGTTTGGCCATGTGTATTGCTGCGATGGGCGATGATGAGAAGCGCGTTCACGCTCGCATGACTTTCCTGTGGACCATCGTCTACGTGGCCAACATCGTTGTCGGGCCCATCATTGGCCAGTTGTCCGGGGCCTTTGGCCTCATGGGCGCGCTGGTTGCGCCGCTGGTGTTCCTCGTCGCTGCCGGTCTCGTCAGTCGCGCTGTAGGCGAATCGCATCCCGATGCAATTCCTACCTCATCGTCAGCTCCCGCCTCAGTAGCAGCGGCAGACCCTAAGGACGTATCGGCTTAGTCAGGGTTCCCAGTTGGTGCGTCTCAAGCTCATTCTTGAAGACGCGCAGAAGCTCCACGAGTGGCGTAGAGCCGAGCTGGAGGACCTTCTTGGTCTGGGCGTTGCCAAGGGATGAGTCCATCGGGACAGCTGCGGGGAATAGCTGATCCACTGGAGGCTCGGTTTGACGAAGCAAGCCGGCATCGAGTTCAAAGACATCACACACCAGTAGTGCAAGGTCCCAGCGAGCGATGGCATCGTCGCCGACGAGATGGAACGTTCCGGCCGCACCAAGGGTGATGACGCGTTCCACCTGAGCGCCAATTTCGGCCGCCAACGACGGGGTCGTGATGAGGTTGACGCGGTCGCCCATCCAGACATCAAAAGGTAATCCAGCCTGGAGGGCCTCGACGAGGGAATAGACGAAATAGCCAAAGCCAACGTCTTGACTGCGGGGACTTTCGGCAAGTTGGTGGCGGCCCATGACGCCGGCAATGCGGCAGATGGCGCCCGAGGTCGGGGCGAGATCACGGATGACTTGCTCACCTAAAGCTTTGAGGTAGCCGTAAAAATTGATAGCGTTTCCGGGATGGTTTTCGGGCTCGAGGTGCCCCGTGCCATCCATGATCCAATCGGTGGAGATATACACGATGTGGGCGTTGTTTCGTTTGGCTGCCTGGGCAACCCGGCTCGTCATGCCGACGTAGGCGTCGTAGGCGGCAGGGGGATCTGCCAGAAGTTTGTTGAAATCGTTGGCAATGGCACAGTGCACGATGGCATCCACCCCAACCGTGCCGGCAGCCAGCGAATCGATGTCCGAGAAATCAACGAGACGCGTCTCCCAAGGCACGGGGCTTTCGGGCTCACGACGAACGAGGCCCATAACGTCGTGGCCGTACAGACTCAGAACGGAGGCAACGTTACTTCCCACAAATCCGGTTGAACCGGTGACAGCAATTCTCATGTTTCTCAACTTCTCTGAGTGGCTAGGGCAGAACCTGGTGGGGTGCCGGGCGACCTTCCAGAACGTCCTTGACTCCGTTGGCGGCCTGCCGAAATGTTTCCCGCGTGGCATTGATGCTGAGGCCCATCACGTGCGGGGTGAGCACGACATTCTCGTGCGAAAAAATAGGATGAAAAGCCGGTGGCTCCTCATCGAAGACATCGAGCCCTAAGCCGCCGAGGTGCCCAGAAATCAGCGCCGCGTGAGCGGCCTCTAACTCGAGGAGGGGTCCACGGCCACAATTGATGAGCACGGCTCCGGGTGGCATTGCGTCGAGAAAGTCGGCGTTGACCATGTGGCGGGTTTCTTCGGTCAAGGGCACGTGCAAGGTGATGACGTTGCTCCGCTGCGCCAACTCTGCGAGGTCGGCCACCCGACGCTCGGCGGGGATGTCGGCGTAGGGGTCGAAAGCCAACACCCGCATCCCAAAGGCGGAGGCGATCTCGGCTACCCGACGCCCAATGCGGCCGTAGCCAACGATTCCGATGGTCGCGTCTTCCACGTCGTGCACAGGGTAATTCGTGCGTTCGCTCCAGCGCCCTTGAGCGACAATCTGCGTCAGCGGGCCGAGACGTTTGACAAGGTGCAGGGTCTGGGCAAAGACACCTTCCGCAACAGCATTGGTGTTGGAACCGGGGGTAATGAGCACCGGGATATTTCGCAACGCAGCCGCGGCAACATCCACCAGTTCCGTTCCCACTCCGGTGCGCGCAATCACCTTGAGGTGTGGCATGGCGTCAAGCTGGTCCACGCCAACAACATAGGCGGCGCGCACGATCGCACCGGAGGCTTCGGCGAGATCGGCATGCGATGGGGCATCAATGAACCGGATCTGTGGGCCCAGGACAGGTTGCACAATTTCTGGATCAACCGGTCCCAGACCAACAACGGTGAGCATGGAACTAGGCCCGGAGTGCGGCAGTCGTGCCCGCTTCAGCAGACAAGGTAACCCAGGCACCGGAATCCGCCGACGTCTCCGCGGCAGAGACAACACGGGCTGCAGCGACGGCATCATTAATGTTCGAGTTCAACGCCTGGCCGCCAACGAAGGCCTCCAAGAATTTCTTCGCTTCAATCACCTTGAGGTCGTCGTAGCTCATTCCTGTTCCCGCGCCGGGCTGGAAGTGATCAAAATCACCAAAGCCCGGAGCGACCATGACACGCTGGTAACCGAGGTGCACGCCCTTGCGTCCGATCGCCAGTTGAATCTCGTTCATGTTTTCGAAGTCCCACTTCACGGAGCCTTCGGTTCCATAAATCTCGATGGCATAGCTGGCGCGCGGGCCAACCGCAACCCGGGATGCCTCCAGAGTGCCCATGGCACCGGCACCCTGAGCGGAGTCCGCGAACTTCACCATCATCGCGGCGTAATCCTCGTTCTCCACGGCTTTCATTTCGCCACCCTCGATCACGTCGAAGTGAGTGCCCTGACCCATTTGCAACACGGGTCGCTCGGTGTAAACGGTCTTCGTCATACCGTTGACGTCGGAAATAGGGCCGACCGTGTAGTGCATCAGGTCAATGAGGTGACCCATCAAGTCACCTAAAACGCCGCTTCCGGCGAGGCCGCGAATGAAGCGCCATGACAGTGCACCGTTGGGTTCAGAAGAATAGTCCGCGAACATGCGGCCGTGCACGTTGGTGACGCGGCCCAGTGAGCCGTCAGCGACGAGAGTCTTGATGTGTTCGATGGCGGGAGCGTTGCGGTAGTTGAAACCGATCGTGGTGAGAACGTCGGCTTCCGCCGCCGCGGCCTGCACGCTCATGGTTTCGACAACACCGCGACCCACGGGTTTTTCGATCCAGAATGCTTTTCCAGCCTTGGCCGCTGCAATACCAATCTCCGCGTGGAGAAAGTTGGGGGCGCAGATGGAGACGACCTCCACCTCGGGGTCGGCCAAGACCTCGTGGTAGTCAAGCGTTGACCGCTCAAAGCCCAAGACGTCGACGGCGTAGTCGGCGCGTTCCTGCGAGGTATCGGCCGCAATGATGAGTCTCGGCTTGATTCCGAGTTCGGGGTAGACAACGGGGAGTGCTTGGTAGGCACGACTGTGCACTTTACCCATCCAGCCAACGCTGATGAGGCCGACTCCAACAGTTCTTGCGGTCATGATGCGTGTTCCTTTAGTTGTGATATTTCTTGGGTAACAATTTTGCGCAGGAGCGTGGAATCGCTTCCCACGGCGATGAAGGTAAAGCCCATGTCTCTGAAGCGGCTGCCACTGGTGGCATCGGGGGCAAGAATTCCGCAGACAATGTTTTCCCTTTTGCCGGCGGCCAAAACCTTGTGGCAGGCCTCGACAAAGACGGGGTGGGTGAAGTCTCGGGGGACTTCCAAAGCGAAGCTCAAATCCAGCGGGCCAATGAACAGAACGTCAACACCCTCAACGCGGGCAATGTCATCTACGGCACTCAGTGCCTCCAGCGTTTCAATCTGGATGATGCACGCGGCATCGCGGCCCGACTCGAGCACCGAAAGGTCGCCGCCCCACCGGGCCGAACGGTTGTAGGTGGCAACGCCACGATCCCCAACGGGGGGATAGCTCATGTGCCGCACGGCCTCGATAGCCTCAGCCGTGGAACGAATTCGAGGCACCATCACACCGGCCGCCCCCGCGTCGAGAGCCCGCCCAATGCGAATACGTTCCTGCGACTCGACCCGCACGAACGCGCCCACACCGTAGGCACCCGCAGCCACAATGGTGGCTCCGAGTTGTTCCTCGCTACCGCCACCGTGCTCCTGGTCGATGAGGACCCAATCCACACCGCTGGTGGCAACCACCTCAGCGGCCATCGGCGAACCGAGCCCAAGGAAAGTGCCATAGGTTGACTCATTGGCAATGAAACGTTGGCGCAGGGCGCCCATATCGAGCGGAGAGCTCGCCAGCAGTCGTGCCATCAGCCATGCCATCTCTGTGTGGCAAGACCAATTTCATAGTCTGCGCGAATGTCGGCAACCCAGGCTTGTTCGGAGACTTCAGCCGGGGCCACATCCCACCACAGTTCTGAGCCGGGAAGGTTTGCGTGAGGAATCGTGGGCACCACGATAACCACGGGACCGTTGGATGAGCGGGTTGCATCCAGAACGTTTGCGAACTCTGCTGCGTTCTCGGCGCGGTAGGCCTCACATCCCATGCCCAGCGCCATTTGCACGATATCCAACTTAAGAAAGTTCCCCTCAAGGCGCGGTGCCTTGCCGCCAGCGCTCGCCGATTCGGTCACGACCGGACCTTCCTCGCGGTAGCGAAACTCATTGCCGAAGGAGTTTCCAGTGCGCCACATTTGCAGGCGTCGAATCACTTGGTAACCGTGATTCTCAGATACCACGATGGTCAGTGGCAGGTGCTCTTGGGAAGCCGTCACGAGCTCGGTGGGGGCCATCACAAAGGTGCCGTCACCGATGAAGGTGACAACGCGGTGGGCGGGGTTGGGGTCAGCCAGGCGCACGCCGATGGCCGCGGGCAATTCGTATCCCATGCACGAGAAACCGAACTCGAGATGAGCGGTCCGGCCACCGGTCGCATCCCACACCTTCTGGATATCTCCTGGAGGACTCCCGGCACCCGCAATGAGGGTGTCCCCCTCGCGCATGTGCTTCTGCAGCACGCCAAGGAGCTGCCCCTGCGTGATGACGGCGTCGGTGTTTTCTGAGCCCACGAGGGTTGTCTTATCGAAGGTCACCTGGGTATCGATGGCGGCCTCACGCGTGACGCGCCACTGGGACATCTTCTCGCGAATATCCGCGCTCCAGCTTTCCGGAACGCGATACCCGAGGATGGCTGCGGTGAGGGCAGTCAACCCGAGCTTGGCATCAGAGATGATGGTCTTTGCGCCCTGCTTAATACCGTCGAATTCGGCAACGTTAATGGAGACGAATCGCACATCAGGATTCTGAAAAAGCGACTGGGAGCCCGTGGCGAAGTCTGTGAGGCGTGTGCCGACATGGATGATGACGTCGGCTTGCTCAGCGAGACGATTTGTCTGCGGGGCGCCTTCGAGACCAACTCCCCAGACGTGCCAATCCGCTGATGTCTGAACAGCACCTTTGCCGCCAAACGTTTCGGCTACAGGGATCCCGGTTGCGTCGGCAAACGCGCGCAGGGCCTCAACGGCATCGGAATAGATGATTCCGCCGCCAGCAATGAGGAGGGGCTTCTTGGCAGCCTTGATGACGGCTGCGACATCCGCTACGTCATCGGAAGAGGGCTCGGGGCGGCGAATCTTCCAGTCTTTTTCGGCGAAGAAACTCACCGGAAAATCGAAGGCGTGAGACTGCACATCTTGGGGGAGGGAAATGACAACGGCCCCGGTCTCCACGGGATTCGCCAAGACGCGGAAAGCCTGGGGCAGTGCCGTGAGGAGTTGCTCGGGGCGGGTGATGCGATCAAAGAACTTTGAGACGGGGCGGAAAGCATCGTTGACCGTGATGTCGGGGCTGTGGGGGAGCTCAATTTGCTGGAGGACGGGACCTTGGCGCCGGGTGGCGTAGGTGTCGCCGGGGAGAAGCAGCACAGGAATACGGTTGACCGTAGCTAATGCGGCCGCCGTCACCATGTTCAAAGCACCGGGCCCAATGGAAGCCGTCACAACGAGTGCCTGCTTGCGCTTGGAGGCCTTAGCGAAGGCGATGGCAGCGTGCGTCAGGGCTTGTTCATTGCGTCCCTGAACGAACGGAAGATCGTCACTGTACTGGTCTAGTGCCTGACCAAGTCCGGCGACATTCCCGTGTCCGAAAATTCCCATCGCAGCCGGGATGAAGCGCCGTCGCACCCCATCAGAGACGGTGTACTGGACGGCGATGTATTTGACGATTGCTTGAGCGACCGTAAGACGAACGGTTTCACCATAGTTGGGAGTAGTCATAATCTTTTCTTCCTTAGTTCCAGGCTCTACCGTGCAGGATGACCGTTTTTACTTCAGTCATTTCGGCTACGGCAGAGCGAACGCCTTCCTTGCCGATACCGCTGGACTTGTAGCCACCGTAGGGCATGAGGTCGGCGCGCCATAGTTGAGTCCAGTTGATATGGACGACGCCAGATTCGACTTGGCGGGCAGCTTGGATCGCGGCCGAGACATCCTTGGTGAAGATACCGGCACCGAGGCCATAAACGGTGCTGTTGGCTAATTCAATGGCGTGGTTGGTGTCACGGGCTGTGCTGATGGCCACGGCAGGGCCGAAGAGCTCGTCTTGAGCAATGGATGCCCGTGGGTCAACGTTGGAAAGAATCGCCGGCTGAATGAGAGTTCCATTTTGCTCGCCACCGGTGACCAGCGTGGCCCCCTCGGCTTGCGCACGCTTGAGGGCGGCGGTTACGCGGTCAGCCTCGGCACGGGAAATGAGTGTGCCAACCTTTGTGTCCTCCGCACGTGGGTCACCAACCTTAATTTTTTCCACTTTGCTCTTGAGCGCATCAATGAAATCAGCAGCGATATGGTCGTCGACAATCACGCGTTGGACAGAAATGCAGACTTGACCGGCATTGATGTACCCGCCGAGAGCTACGGCTTCTGCGGCGAAATCGATGTCGGCGTCACGCAGGATGGCTACAGGCCCGGAGGCACCGAGTTCGAGGGAGAGCTTCTTGATGCCGGCAACCCTCGTGATGTGCTCGCCTGTTGCTGTCGAGCCAGTGAAGGAAACCTTGCGAACGCGGGGATCGCTGACAAGGGCATCTCCGAGCAGGGCGCCCGAGCCAGTGACGATGTTCAGCACACCATCGGGGAGCCCCGCGTCTTGGAAACACTGCGCGAGGGCAATGCTGGTTAGAGGTGTCGCACGTGCGGGCTTGAGTACGACGGCGTTACCGGCCGCAATCGCGGGAGCAATTTTGTGGAGAACGAGGAGAGCCGGGTAGTTGAACGGTGCAATGGCCACGACAACGCCAACGGGTTCGCGAAGCGTGAAACCTATTTTCTCGAAGCCCGTTCCCTTGTTGGCGTCCAAGGGGAGGGACTCTCCGTAGAGCTGGCTGCCCTCGAAGGCGGCGAGACGAATAATCTCCCCTGATCGACCAGCTTCGCCGCGAGCTTCAACGAGGCTTTTACCGTTTTCGGCGCTGATGACCTGGGCGATGTCTTCCGATCGCTCATCGGCGAGAAGTGCTGCCTTGAGCAGGATTGCAAACCGTTCGTGGGCGGGGGTAAAGCGCCAGGCCTTGGCCCCAGCGGTGGCCGCAGCCAACGCAACATTCACGTCTTCAGCGTCGGCAACCGCTACAGTTCCGACGATTCTGTCGTCATAGGGGGAGAGGATGTCTTCATACTTTCCCGCGCGCGGGGCTGTCCAAACGCCGTTGACTAAAAGGCTCTTACGCTCCATTGCATACTCTCCCGTCGAGGTTTCCAGACAAAGTCTGGAACGGTCCAATTCTCATGCGTAACACTACACTGACGTCAAACTAAAAGTTTCTTCCTGGCCTAACGGCGCTGCGTCGAATCGCGAATAACGAGGGTGGGCACAAACTGAATGTCTTGACCAGCAAGTTCAGACCAGGGTCGTTCCGAGGTCAAGAGTTCCGCGGCCTTTAGCGCCATCGCTACTTTTTCTTGCTCAATGCTTGTAATCGAGATCTGCCTCAGCGACGCAACGTGCGTGTTGTCATAGCCCGTCAGCGCAATATGGGCGTGACCTGCTGCCACGCTTTCTTTGATGGCGTCTTGAGCTCCTACGGCAACAACGTCATTAAAGCAGACGATGGCGCTCGTCTCGCTGTGTTGGGAAAGTGCTTTAACCGTCGCCCGGTATCCGCCCTGCTCGGATCGATCGGTGGCATCAAGGCTCAAGGGAGCCAGACCAACGCGTGTCATGGCCCGTTGATAGCCCTCGAAGCGTGATGTGTCGACGGCACCATCCATTGGCCCGACATACACAACGTGCTTGTGCCCTTCAGCTTGAAGATGCTCAACGATGAGGCGCATTCCTTCGTCGTCATTGCTGCGGAGGTTGACTTCCCGAGAAGTTGCGTCTGAGGGTATGGTCAGGACTTTGACAATAGGAATGTGGGCAGGGACAGAGAGCAGGGGGCGTTCATCCGGCAAGTCTCCTACGACCAAGATGCCTTTAGGGCGAAGATCCAAAAGGGCTTGCACAGTCGAGGGCTCGACAATCTTTCGTCCACCAACTTCCACAATGATCGCTGCGGTCATGAATGTTTCGTGCCCCCGGGCGAGGAGCGCGATCCGAACGATGTCCGCTATTTCGGTGTATACCTGATTGTGCAAATCAACGACCAGGATGCCGACAAAATTGCTTGCCCCAGTAGCCAATGAGCGCGCCCAAGAGTTGGGAGTAAACCCGAGTTTATTTGCGGCGGCCAAGACGGCGGCCCGACGTTCGGGGCTCACCTTTTCCTTGCCGGCGAACACGAGGGAAACCAACGACTTGGAGACCCCGGCTTCGAGGGCGACATCTCTAATGGTGGGACGTTTTTTTGTCGACACAGGGGAGTGGTCCAGCTCTAATCGAGCTCGGCTAGAGCGGCTTTTAGAAAGTCGACCGAGGCTTGGGCATCCTCAATTGGGCCCTCGGAAACGGCCGGCTCCTGGCTCAACACGTTGTCTTGCTCTAGGACGTACCAACCTGCGTAGCCGGCAGCGTTGAGAGCGGCCAGGATTGCTTTCATGTCAACATCGCCCTGACCAACGGGTGCATAGAGACCCTGGATGACGCCTTGGTAATAGTTGATTTCACCATCAATGACGCGTTTAGCAACTGTAAGGCGCACATCCTTCAGGTGAACATGACCGATGCGATCGGCATGGTCCTGGGCAAATTTCACGGGGTCTGTTCCACCAATCATCATGTGTCCCGTATCGAAACAGAATCCGATCCCCGAACCGTTGACGACGCGCTCAATGTCTGAGGGGCCTTCGACAATGGTGCCGACATGAGGGTGGATGACGGCGCGAACACCGTATTCAGCGGCAACACTCTCGAGTTTGTCAAGATTCCTGAGGAGAAGGGCCCACTCGTTTTCCGTCAATTCAGGACGGCTGTTGTAATCGTCGTTGCCTGTTGTTGCGGCGAGCACCATTACTTCGGCGCCGGCGGCCCTGAAAGCTTCGAGCTCCTTGCGAATCTCGGGCTCAGGATCATGGTCTGCCTTATAGAGGACGACGGGAACGAATCCGCCAACAGCCGTCAGGTTGTGCTTCTTGAGAACCTCGCTGCGCAGGGCGGGCTCTTCGGGAAGAAAACCGAGAGGGCCGAACTCGCAGGCGCTGAAACCCACCTGCGTCATTTCACTCAGTACACGATCTTGTTGCATTTGGTGGCCCCAGCCGGGCACCTCGCACACGCCCCATGAAATGGGGGCCCCAGCGATTTTGTGTTGTGACATCAGTGTCCTTTATTTATTGTGTAAGCGATTTTTTGAGCTCCGCAAGCATCATGGACCGTTCCAAAATACTATGGATGTGCGGGTGTTTTGTCTAGCGCGCACCCCGAGTAATCCGATCGAATATCAAAACCCCCAGTGGATCGATACTCAACCATTTCGGTTTGATAACTTTTGGCCTCATCGGGATTTGCAATGTAAGCATGTTATGACATACTTCAAATGTTATGACAAAGATGTGTGACGTCGTAACCACCAATTACTCAATGAAGAGAGGCACGTCAATGACATTCAAAATCAAGATCGCTTCTGTTGCAGCAGTTGCAGCAGTTGTCGCGATGACGCTCGCAGGCTGTTCGGCCGGAGCCACCAGCTCCAGCACGACAGGCGCAGCAGCAGTTAAAGGCAACAAGATCTGCGTTTACACCCACGGTGATGGCGGAACGTTCTGGTCCGTCTTCCAAAAGGGTGCCGAAGCAGCAGCTGCTGACCTCAACGTAACTCTCGACTACCAGGGCTCGACCAACGACTCGGCCAAGCAAGCTCAGACCATCACCGCTGGTATTGCTGCTGGCTGCCAAGGAATCGCCGCATCGGCTCCCGACCCCGCTGCTATCAAGACGGCAATGCTTGCTGCTCATGCCGCTGGCATCCCCACCGTCACGGCAAACTCGGGCTCTGCTGTCTTCGCTGAGCTCGGTGCATTTACGCACATTGGTCAAGATGAAATTGTCGCTGGCCGCGCTGCTGGCGAGAAGTTCAACGCAATGGGCCTGAAGAACATCCTCTGCCCCATCCAGGAAGCTGCTAACTCTGGCCTCACCGAGCGTTGCAAGGGTGCCTCTGAAACCTTCAAGGGTAAGGTCACGAACTTCAACGTTGATGGTGCTCTGGCAGACCTCACTGGTGCAGAGGCAAAGATTGCCGCAGCTCTCACAGCTGACCCCACGATCGACGGAATCTTTGCACTGAACGCTGACGTAGCCACCGGTGCTGCGCTTCCTGCAGCAACTGCATCGGGCCGTGCCATCAAGATCGGAACGATCGACATGTCAGCCGATGCTCTCAAGGCAATTAAGGCCGGAACCATTGCCTTCGCTGTCGACCAGCAGCAGTACGCTCAGGGCTACATGGCCGTCGTTCTCTTGAACTTGGCCATCAACAACGGTAACGAGCTCGGTGGCGGACTGCCCATCTACTCGGGTCCTGGCTTTGTAACTGCCGAGAATGTCGACGCTGTTATGGCACTTGTTGCGGCTGGTACTCGCTAACACCAAGCGGTGACAGACTGGCCGGTGAGCCGCAGGCTTACCGGCCAGTCTTCATTCCAAAACCCGGAACCCGTAACCCGCAACACCGAACGAAAGAATCTGCCGAAGATGACAGACACAAAGACCGCGACGAAAGACGAGCGGATAAGCAACGTCTCCTTCCTGACGAATATCATGAGGCGCCCTGAATTTGGCGCTCTAATCGGCGCCGTCGTCATCTACGTGATGTTCGCCGTCGTTGATACCACCGGCCAATTTGCGACCCTGCAGGGTACAGCCGGTTGGACCGACTTCGCGGCTCCCATCGGGATCATTGCCGTTTTCGTCGCACTTCTCATGATTGCCGGAGAGTTTGATCTCTCGACAGGCGTCATGGTGGGAACATCAGGCCTTCTCCTTGGAATTCTCGTTTCACAATTCGGCTGGGCCATCTGGCCGGCCATCGGCTTTACGCTGGTTTTCGCTGCCGGTATTGGGCTCATGAACGGTCTTCTTGTGATCAAGACGGGCCTCCCTTCCTTCATTGTTACGCTGGCCACATTCTTTGTCCTCAAGGGAGCGAACTTGGCGGTGACAAAGGGATTTACGGGATCCGTTCGAGTCTCCAACATTGACCAAGGCGCCGGCTTTGAGGATGCTCGCAAGATTTTTGCAACAACGTTTGATCTCGGCGGCGCACAGTTTCAAATTACAGTCGTCTGGTGGATTATCGTCACCATCTTGGCCACGTGGCTCCTCACCAAGACCACATTCGGCAACTGGATCTTCGCATCGGGCGGCGACGCTAATGCCGCTCGCAATGCGGGAGTCCCCGTCAATCGCACCAAGGTCACCCTTTTTGTGATGACTTCCGTGGCGGCCGCCCTCGTTGGTATCATGCTTGCCCTTCGCCTCAACGGCATGCAGGCAGGTCAGGGTGTAGGCCAAGAGTTCTACTACATTATTGCCGCTGCGGTCGGTGGAACCCTCCTGACCGGTGGTTCTGGTTCCGCGATCGGTGCATCGATTGGTGCCGCCATCATGGGCCTCGCCGCGATTGGTATTCCTTTCGCCCTCTGGGACCAAGACTGGGTCTCCACCTTCCTCGGTGTGATTCTTTTCTCCGCGGTCCTTGTCAACTCATTCATCTCTAGAAAAGCGAAGGGTGCCCGCAAATGACGACGCCAGCTCTTGAACTCGTAAATGTCACCAAGTCTTTCGGTAACGTGACGGCGCTCAACAATGTCAGCCTCAAGGTTGAGCCCGGAACAGTGACCTGTGTCTTGGGTGACAACGGTGCGGGCAAGTCAACTTTGATCAAGGTTCTTGCGGGTGTGCACAAGCCGTCATCGGGGGAGTTCCTTGTTGAGGGCGAGCATGCTGACTTCTCCTCACCTCGTGATGCACTTCACCGGGGCATTGCCACGGTCTTCCAGGACCTCGCGACGGTTGCCCTGATGTCCATTTGGCGCAACTTCTTCCTTGGCAATGAGCCGAAGAAGTGGTGGAAGCCTCTTGGAATCATGGACACCAAGCTCGCGAAAGAAATCACGAAGCGAGAGTTGCTCGCGATGGGCATCGATCTTCGAGACTCCAACCAGGCCATTGGCACACTTTCTGGCGGGGAACGCCAGGCTGTTGCGATAGCTCGGGCGGTGCATTTCGGCGCGAAGGTTCTCATTTTGGATGAGCCGACGAGTGCACTCGGTGTCCGTCAGTCTGGAATCGTCTTGAAGTATGTCCTTGCGGCCCGGGATCGAGGCGTTGCTGTTGTCTTCATCACGCACAATCCGCACCACGCGTTCCTCGTTGGCGATCGTTTCTACCTTCTCAATCGTGGTCGCATGATCGCTGATTTCCAGCGCGGCAAGGTTGAACTGGATGAGCTGATCAAGGCCATGGCCGGCGGAGCCGAGCTCGAGCAGTTGACGCATGAGATTCAGGTCATCCGCAAGTAGTTCGAGATCATGACGCAATCATTCACGCTGGCTGTATGCGCCGAGATGGTTTATGAAGACCTTCCCTTCGTTGAGCGCGTGAGAATTCTCGACTCCGAAGGCTTCGCGGTAGAGATGTGGGATTCCACTTCGAAGGACGTGGCGAAACTCGAATCGACCGGAATACCCATCGTCTCAATGACCGGTTACCTTGAGGGCAGTGTCTCAGACAGGGAAAATGCCCACAGGGTCATTGAGACCGCCGCCGAACTCGTTGAAACTGCGAAACGGCTTGGTTGCACAAGACTCGTCGTGCACTCGGCAGAGCTGGTCGCAGGATTGGCGGCTCGTCCCACGTTCCGGCCCTTAGGTCAAATGTGGTTTACGGCGCGGGACACCATGCTTCGACTAGGCGACCTGGGGGCACTCCACGGGCTGACGTTTTGTCTCGAGAATCTCAACACTGTGGTGGATCACCCGGGGATTCCTTTGGCGAGGGCCAAAGACACGCTAGAAATCATCCGCGAAGTCAATCATCCAAATGCGCGCATGATGCTCGATCTCTACCACGCCCAAATCGGCGAAGGGAATCTCCTTCAATTGATTCGGGATTCGCTTCCGTGGATTGGTGAGATTCAAGTAGCCGACGTTCCAGGGCGAGGGCATCCGGGGACAGGGGAAATCAACTTTTCTGCAATTGCTGCGGAGCTGACTGTGCTCGGCTATGAAGGAACAATCGGACTTGAGGGATGGGTTCGCGGAGACGTTGCGGCAGGGTTAGATCAGTTCCGAAAAGCATTTGCCGTCGAGTGAAGCGAGCTACCTCCGACATGCTCACGGTCGATGCCACAAGACCAACGAGGCTTGCTTGGGGTTGGGCCTCGGGCCTGCTTCCGGAATACCTAACTGCGGGTAACCGGGATCTTTGCGGGGCAAGCTCAATGGCTGAGGTAATATCCCCCAAGGCGTTTGGCAGGCTAGCTACTTCTCGACGAGCGTTACTTCGAATGAGTAGAGGTCGGGGCGGTAGCAGTGGTGGCCAAATTCCACAGCGCGACCAGAGCTGTCATAGGCCGTACGATCCATGGTCAGGAGTGCCGACGACTTGTCAATTTCCAACAGGTTCGCCTCCTCAGCCGTGGCCTTTCGGGCACCAATATGTTGCTTCGCGACGCGCATCGTGACGCCGCGTGAGCGCATGACTTGATAGAGGCCGTGCTCAACGATATCTTCGGCGACGAGGTCGATGAGCCCCGTGGGGAGCCAGTTTTCCATCACAGAAACGGCAACATTGTCGGTCAAGCGAATTCGACGCAGGTGAAGGGTGGGGGCACCTTCTTCGATGGCCAGCGCTGCCGCAATTTTTGAATCCGCTGGAATCACGTTCATTTCCAGCAGAATGGTCGAAGGCTTCTTTCCGCTTTGAGCGAGGTCGTCGTAAAGGCTCGTGAGCTCGACGCCCCGCGTCACCTGACCGTGCACAACCTGCGTGCCGATTCCCCGGCGACGAACGAGAAGACCCTTGTCCACCAGTTCTTGGATTGCGCGACGAACGGTTGGGCGGCTCAGCCCGAGACGCTCCCCAAGGGCGACTTCGTTCTCCAAGCGTGAGCCGGGTGGAAGGTCACCTTCTAGGATTGCCTTTTCAAGGCGCTGTGAAATCTGAAAGTACAGGGGGATTGGGCCCGAGCGCTCAAGGTCCATGAAAAGACCGAGGGGCAGGATACTTTCTTTGGGATTCATGTGAAGTGAGTTTCCTTAGGCCAGTCAGCGTTGACACGAAGCAGAGTTTGGCTACTTGTTAAGACATTATCACCACATTGCGGAAGGCATCAGAATCGGCGATTAACCGTGTTGGGGCTCGATCCCTTTTCATCTATCGGAGAGCGATTACAGGCTCCCGCGAAGCTCGGAGTCCGTCTCGGCGGCCGTCAACACACGGCCAAAGAACGTGCGCATGACGTTCTCGGTCGCCACCTGGGCAGGCGCGGTGAGGGCTCCCGTGGCATCCGACACAAAGGCAACCTTGTAATCGCGCATGTACGCGCCGCGCGCCGTCGACTCGCAACAGACCTCGGTGAGGGTACCCGTGATGATCACCGTATCAATCTGATTCAAGCCCCGGATGGAGCGAAGGACGGGCTCCAAATTCGTGGCATAGAAGGCGTCATAGCGATACTTCTCAATGACGATGTCGTTCTCAGCGGGCTTAAGCGCATCAATGACCTGCACGCCAAAAGTTCCTTTGCGCATGCCCACGGTCAGAAGTCGTTCGTTGTAGGTCGATTCGAGCGGAGAGACCGCGAAATCATCGCGCAACGTGTGCTGGGAATAGATAACGGGGATTCCGAGCTCGCGACTCGTTGCAATCAGTTTCTGAATATAGGGGATAGCGGTGCGCGCCTCTGGCACCTCCATGGGATGGCCTTCGAGCACGAAGTCGTTTTGCATGTCAATTACGAGGAGGGCAGTCTTGGCCGGGTCAATTTTCCACATGACCTCCATGATTCCGGAACTGGCCGGCTCGTCCTAGTGAATTCGTGCAGAGTTAGCCGCGTGCAACGAAGGCATCGGGGCTATAGGGGAACTCCCGCCCGGTAGAATTGACTCTCGTGGCTCTTACAATTGCAATCGTCGGACTCCCCAACGTGGGCAAGTCAACCCTCTTCAACGCGCTGACCAAAAACTCGGTGCTCGCTGCGAACTACCCGTTCGCCACGATCGAGCCCAATGTCGGGGTTGTTAACCTCCCGGATGCGCGGCTCGCGGAGCTCGCGACCATCTTTGGCAGCGAACGCCTTCTGCCCGCGCCGGTGTCCTTCGTAGACATTGCCGGCATCGTGCGCGGCGCCAGTGAGGGCGAGGGCTTGGGAAACAAGTTCTTGGCCAACATTCGTGAGGCGGATGCCATCGCACAGGTCGTGCGCGGATTCGCCGACCCCGACATCATTCACGTCGATGGCAAAGTTAACCCCGCCGGTGACATGGAGACCATCAACACCGAGCTGATTCTTGCCGACCTCCAGACGCTGGAGAAGGCTATCCCTCGTATTGAAAAAGAGGTTAAGGGCAAGAAGGCCGAGCCCATCGCGCTCGAGACCGCGCTCGCCGCTCAGGCATTTCTTGATGCCGGCCAGCCGCTCTCCTCCTCGACAATTGACCTTGAGCCCATCAAGGAAATGGGCCTGCTCACAGCTAAGCCTTTTATCTATGTCTTTAACGTGGACGAGGCAGTGCTCACCGACCCAACCAAGCGCGCCGAGCTGGAAGCTCTCGTGGCGCCAGCCAAGGCCGTGCTGCTGGATGCCAAGCTCGAGAGCGAGCTCATCGACCTCGACGAGGTTGACGCCACCGAACTCCTGGAGTCCACCGGACAATCCGAGTCGGGCCTGAACCAGCTTGCCCGAATCGGCTTCGACACCCTCGGCCTGCAGACCTACCTCACCGCCGGCCCCAAAGAGTGCCGCGCTTGGACCATCCACAAGGGCTGGACCGCTCCTCAGGCTGCCGGCGTCATCCACACTGATTTCCAGAAGGGGTTCATCAAGGCGGAGATATTCTCCTTCGAGGACCTCATGGCTGCCGGCTCCATCGCCGAAGCCCGCGCCAAGGGCAAGGCCCGCATGGAGGGCAAGGACTACGTTATGCAGGATGGCGACGTGGTCGAGTTCCGCTTCTCAAACTAACCTCTGGCACTCAGAACAAGTAACCACACGGGCAATAAAAGAGCCCGCATAGTCAAGCCGTGGCGCAGGGCACAATAGGAACATCCCCGGAACCAAGGCCCGGGGCTTTGCCATGACGACCTGCAGAAAACCCAGATCAAACCCTGGCGCCTCATTAACTAAAGCAGATCAGGGGAGGTTTAGATGTTGTCGCTCTTGGTTTCGTGCTGTACGACCTGCTCGCCATTTGAGGGGTCCACTGCAGTGCGTGTTGTGGTCAACGACGAGCGCCTCTTCATGACAAGTACGAGCGAGATGATGAAGATCACGATCCCAGCCCCCATGAGCAGATAGCCGACGAACTGGAGGTTGATCCAGGTGACCTGGATGTTCAGCGCGAACGCCAAGATGGCGCCCACGACAAAGACGAAAATTCCTGAACCGATACCCATAATTCAGTCCTCTCAATTGCGTTAGTGAGATTTCAACGTCACCGGTTAGTTTTGTCAGGATTGACCGGTGGTCTGTACCTGCAAGGTAGCATAAGTTCTCCCGAATAGTGGGTCGGCGGAGCGGGAGCGGTTTCCTCGCATGAACCTGGGGGAAAGAAAGACAGATGCGCCATGTACGCGGACGAACTCAGTACAAACAACCTCGGTCTGGTCACCATTAACATTTAGGCATCCACTTCACCATGGATGGCAACGTGGTCGAATTCAGATTAAACGTCTAGCTACCCCAGGTTGCATTCGCAACCTCACAACGGTCCGGCGATGGCAGCAAGCCGAGATTCCCATAGACTTTTTCTGACCTGACCGATCTCCGGTCACCATGATTATCAAGGGAGTCCATTGTGCCTGTTATCGCAATCATTGGAGCTGGACCGGGACTCGGCGCGGCAGTTGCCCGAAAGTTCGGGCACGAAGGATTCTCGGTAGCGCTGATCTCGCGCACCCAATCGAAGCTCGACGACATGGCTGCGCAGCTCAGAGGCGTCGGCGTGACCGCGAGGGGTTACGCGGCAGATGTACGAGTACCGGCGGAGCTTGGTGACGCACTTGTCCGTGCTGCAGCGGAGTTGGGACCCATTACTACGCTGCAGTACAGTCCGCTCCCTTCGCGTGACTATCTAAAGCCAGTGCTTGAAATGACTGCGGAGTTGGCGCTCGAAGCATTGCAGTTCTCAGCTCTCGGGCTCATCCACGCGGTGCGTGCGGTGTTACCAGCAATGCAAGAAGCACGCAACGGCAGTATCATCCTGATCAACGGCGGAACCTCGGTGAAGGCACGTGCTGGCTTCGCCGGCACATCGATCGCGTTCCCGGCTGAAAGCGCTTACGGTGAGATGCTCCATGATGTTCTAGCGGATCAGGGCATTCGTGTCGGTCAACTTGTGATTCCGGGGGGCATCCCACAGCTTCAGCTTCCCAACGGAATCGACGACGTCGCCGATCGTATTTGGGGCCTCCACGCTAACGCTGGTCCGTTCCGCACACTGCTCATCCCACTCGAGGACGGCAGAGAATAGGGGCGCTTTTTTGCGCAGGCCTTGTGATAAATTTCGCTCATGCAGCAGTTGCTTTTTGCCTACCAATTAGGGCCGCATTTTGACCTCGGCGAACCCATTGTTCTCCTCGAGAGCATAGGGCGGTTGGCAGCTCGGCCTTATCATTGGCAGAAGGCGCACCTGATCCTCAGCGCAATTCGTCACCGCGCGCAAGATGACAATGTCACGCTCGTCAAGGCGCCGAGTTATCGAGAGTTTTTGGCGTCGAGCGCGGCGTCTTTTACGGTGGTTAATCCCACGTCGTTTGGTTACCGGAAACTCGTGGATTCGGAGCGATTTACTGTTTTTCCTAGTCGAGGATTCGTCACCAATGAGGATCGCTGGGCCTCGTGGATGGCACCCAAATCGGGCAAGGGCTTTGTGTTTGAAGACTTCTACCGGGATACGCGCCGCCGCACAGGCCTTCTCATGAACGACGCTGTGCCGATCGGTGGTGCGTTTAATTTCGATCACGAAAACCGGTTGCCAGCGCCAAAGAAAGTGTCCTCCCTCCCCGTCGCCCCTCCGTGGCAGCCGACAGAGGATGACATTGATGCCGGGGTTCGACGGGACCTCATGAGGTGGCAGGCCGAGGGCAAGATTCAGCTTTCAGGTAAAGACGGTCCGCGACTTTTTGCCGTCACGCGACAGGAGGCTCTCGCGGCCCTAACGCACTTTATTGCGGAAAGATTAGATCTTTTTGGTCCCTATGAAGACGCGGGGTTAGAGGGTGATTGGGCCATGTCCCACTCCCTGCTGAGCGTGCCTCTTAATTTTGGACTGCTCGACCCTCTTGAGGTTGCACTGGCAGCTGAGGCTGCCTACCATTCCGGCAATGCCCGCTTGTCTTCGGTTGAGGGTTTCATCCGGCAGGTTATCGGATGGCGAGATTTTGTCTGGCATCTGTATTGGCATTTTGGCGAAGACTATACGGGCCTTAATTTCCTTAGCGCCACCGCGGAACTTCCGCCCTCGTGGAAAGAGCTGGATTCGACTCACGTCCAAGCAAACTGTGTCAGCCACACAATTGCTAAGGTCTCTGATCGAGGATGGCTTCACCACATTGAACGGCTCATGATTTTGGGAAATGTTGCAATGCAACGAGGTTTCAACCCACGAGAACTTAATGATTGGTTCATCAGTTCCTTCGTTGACGGAACGCCGTGGGTGATGCCGGTGAACGTGATCGGCATGTCTCAGTTTGCTGACGGAGGAATGATGAGTACAAAACCCTATGCGGGGGGAGGCGCATACATTTCCAAAATGACCAACTACTGCGGTGAATGTCCTTACAACCCTAAGGTCCGCGTCGGAGAAAATGCCTGCCCTGTCACCGCGGGTTACTGGGCCTTCCTCGATAGAAGTGAGGCTGAGTTAACAGGTAATTTTCGGATGGCTCAACCCATGGCGGCGATGAGAAAAATGGTGGATCGCCAGGCCATCCGTGAGCAAGAAAAGCTTCGCGGAACAGCACTTTAACGACTCATATGGGACTGCTGTCGGTTCTGTTGACTCCAAACCGTGAGGCACGCCAGTTCTCCGGAGTGTGGCCTTGCGGATCACAAATTTCATAGTGGAATCTAATTGCCGGTGCCGTCCCTTTGGGTTTTGTTACTCTCGTGATAGCAGACTGAAGTGAGGAATCGTGAACGCCGGAATCCAAGACACAATCGATCAGAGTATCGCCGCGCTCAAAGAAGCCGGGATCCCCTTCGAGGAGCTCGCTGAATATGAGCCTGCCCGCCGTCGCTGGTTTGGCTCTTCGCGAGCTCGGTTTCGACCTCTTGGCCAGGTGTGGCGATTAGGGGTCCTCCTTCTGAGTCCGGAGGGAACGCTCTTCTCTGTCGGAACGAGCACACGCGCTGTTCCACCACGGCATCCCAATAACCAATCGTTGTCGGCCGAAGCTCGTCGTCATTTTCGCGAGGTTGCTTTTCGAGGTCCTTTCACCGAAGGCGCGACGGTGAACTTCGATGCTCGCGTAGTGCGCTGGACGCCGGACGGGCTTCAGGATCCTAAGAGTGCCGTCTTCGAGGCTGGCGGCCAGATTCTGGTCCGTTGGCGCCCGGGCGCCGACGCGACAAATTCAATCTGCTTTGCGGATTACGTGGAGGAGAAGGTTGGGTTCGCTTCGCGCCGCGACCGCCAATAAATACGCGCAGTGGTAACTCTCAGGATTACGAAACTGAGATTAGTAAAGTGAACCCATGACAAAAAAATTGGTGATTCCGAGAATCGCTCACCCGATTTTATGGCTTGTTCTCAGCCTCGTCATTACTCTCGGCATCGGCGCGTGGGGACTTCTTTATCCCGATGCTCGCTCGTCGCAAATCACCATCAATATTTTTGTCAACGAGAACGGTAATCGCGTTCTCGACCTCTTGGCCCAAGGCGTGGAGAAATTCTTTTCGCCCGCCTACGCCATCGGTTTGACAGTCGTGATCGCCCTCATCGTCTGGATTTTCAGCAAGTCGCTGTGGACTGCCGTTGGCTTCGGGCTGGCGGTTGCTGCCGCGTGGCTCCCCGTTGAGATTTTCAAACTACTTTTTCACGAGAATCGCCCGGACCCAACGCAGCTCATCAACATTGTCGTGCCTTTTCAAGCTGACACTAGTTTCCCCAGCGGCCACGTGAGTTTTGCCATTGGGCTGGCCTACGCATTGCTGCTTTTAGTGGGTAAGGGCAAACCCAAAAACTTCCTGATCGCTGTCGGCATCGTTTTTGTCGTGGTCGTCGCGTACGCTCGCGTCTACGCTGGAGTGCATTTTGTATCCGATACCGTCGGCTCGGTCTTCGCTTCGGTGATTGGCATCCTGATTTTCAACCAGCTCTGGCCCGTCATCACGCGCTTCCTTACAAAGCAAAAGGGGCGCCGCTCAAAGTAAGGCGCCATAACGTCGTGAACTTCTCTGCTGCAAACCTATTGGGGTCGTTACTTGGGTAGGAGCGACTTCATCTGGTCATAGATGATCTTGCTGGTCACGGCAGAAGCCCCTCGGTCAACAGCTTGAACGCGGCCTTCGTGGCGCCCTAAAGGTTGACGTTGATGACGAGGTCGATGTTCACCCCGGCGAGCTTCTTGGTTTCGGCGAGTCCAGCCTCGTTAAGGTCGATCGGCGCTTCGCATTAGGCTGACTACGCCATGTCACATCGCCCGCGCATCTCCGTCTTTATAGCCACCAGCCTCGATGGCCTGATCGCCACCACCGATAACTCGCTGGAGTGGCTCGAGTCGGCCGTCGGAGAGGGTGAGGACTACGGTTATACCGCGTTCATGGCCGGCATTGATTCCCTCGCCATGGGCCGGGGAACCTATAATTTCATCGCCCCAATGGACCCGCTGCCGTTTGGTAAAAGGCCACTGTTCGTGTTCACGCGTGATACCGAAATTTCCCGTGAAGGTGTCAAATTCACGACCATGACGCCCACCGAAGCGGTCGAAGACTGGACGCGCCGGGAGCTTAAACATGTCTACCTCGACGGCGGCAAACTGATCAGCAGCTTCGTGAAGCTTGACCTCGTGGACGACATGACCATCACACGCGTGCCCGTTATCCTTGGAACAGGGTTGCCGCTGTTTCAGCAAGGATTTGGACCGTTGGCGTTTACCCTCGACACCTCCAATGCGTGGCCCAGCGGGGTCATCTCGCAGAAATACTCTCGCATTCGCTGATTGCTTGAGATATCGAGTGCGCCCCCAATACCGATTGGCCCCAATATGAGCCTCATCAGGCTGAACGACGTGAGCGTCACGTTTGAAAAGAATCCCGTTCTGCGTGAGGTATTTCTCAAGCTAGAAAATGGCGACCGCGTCGGCATGATTGGGCGCAACGGCTCGGGGAAGTCCACGATCTTGAAGCTCATTTTCGAACAGGTAACCCCCGATTCCGGAACCGTCGTTGTGGAGCCCGGCGTCAAGCTGGGCTATTTCTCACAGTTTTCAGAGCTGAACGGCGCCCAGACCATCACCGAAGTGCTGGATGAGCTGTTCACCGAGATCAAGGCCATCGAAGCTGAGCTCGCGGGCATTGACATCGCCATCGCCGGGAACCCTTCACCCAGCGTTCTTGATGACCTGATTCACCGTCAGTCCGAGCTTTTCGGAGAGATGGAACGCCTCGACGGCTGGGACTACACGCGTCGCATCGACACGGCCCTCACACGTTTGGGCTTTGCCGAGGAACACCGCGTCTGCGCGATCGACGAGCTTTCTGGCGGCTGGCGCAACCGAGCCGCCCTGGCGAAGATCCTTCTCGAAAACCCCGATGTTCTTCTTCTGGATGAGCCCACCAACTACCTGGACGTTTCGGGGGTGGAGTGGCTGGAGGGCTGGTTCCGCGACTTCCGGGGCGCCGCCATTGTGGTGAGCCACGACCGGGCGTTTCTCGATACCGTGGTCACCCGCATTATCGAGGTCGAAAACTTTCACTTGCAGGAATATCCCGGCAACTTCGGTGAGTACATCATCCAGAAGCAATTTCGGCTCAAGAATCTCGAACAGCAATTCGTTCATGAGTCTGAACTGCTGGCCTTCGAGGCCGAGGGTATCGCCGATCGTCGGGAGGCCGCCAAGGCTGCCAGCAGAAATCTTGGCAGCCAGCTCGCGCACATCAAAAAGTCACGCACCCCGCGCCCGGTGGATGAGATCATCACCGACATTTATGGCGGGTTGCATGTCAAGGATGTTCTGTGTCGCGTCGTGGGACTGAGCAAGTCCTATGGCGACAAGACCCTGTTCCACGACCTGACGTTTGAGCTGCGTCGCCGCAATCGCGTCGTTGTCTTGGGGTCGAACGGTAGCGGCAAGTCGACGTTGTTGCGGGTGCTGACCGGCGAGGAGAAGGCCGATTCCGGCGAGGCGGATTGGGCCGCCGGTGCGAGGGTGGTGTCCTACAACCAGGTGCTCGCCGATCTCGACGTGAATGACACGGTGACCCACGCCGTGAACGCGATGCCGGAGAGCCTCGCCTTCACCGCCACGCGAAAGTCGGTCAACAGGTTTCTCTCGATGTTCCAGTTCTCGCAAGCAGACCTGCAGCAAAAGATTGGGAACCTGTCGGGTGGTCAGCGGGCCCGGGTCGCGATGGCGCAGTGTCTGCTTTCGGGGGCCTCGGTGCTGGTTCTGGATGAGCCCACGAACCACCTCGATCTCTCAAGCACCCAGGTGATGGAACAGGCGCTGTTGCATTTTCCGGGCGCCGTCATCATCGTGAGCCACGATCGGTTCTTCACCGACAAGATTGCCACGCGTCACCTCGTGTTTGGTGTCGCTGGTCTGGCCCCCGGAGAAATCGCCGTACTCGACCGCTAACGAACACGGTCGGAACTAGTCTGGAGTCCTGATGAAGACACCAAACCCTCACCCCGAGAAACATTCCGTGCTCTCGCCGGGATCTTTACTTCGACGCAAAATTGCTCGCATCCTTCTGGGCGCCGCGCTTCTTTTCACGGGCGTTGCTCATGTCAGCTTTGCGCGAGCCACCTTCGTTGCCCAAGTTCCCGCGTGGGTGCCGCTGGATGCAGACTTCGTGGTTGTGGCCTCGGGGGTCGTCGAGCTCGCGCTCGGCGCTGGCCTCATTTTGTGGCCCAAGCAACAGGCCGTCACTGGGTTGATCGTGGCGTTCTTCTTCTTAGCTATCTTTCCGGGAAACATTTCGCAGACGCTCAACCATATTGATGCGTTTGGGCTCAATAACGACGCGGCCCGTATCATCCGGTTATTCATTCAACCACTACTGATTATTTGGGCACTGTGGTCCACTGGAGCATGGCGCGCGTTGGTGGCTCGGGCACTTCGTTAGGGCTCAAGTCTCGTATTTCGCTCTACATCCTCGCGAGCCCTTTGCCGCGGGCCGCCCACCACAAGAAATCAGAAATCCCCTCAACAATCGTGAATTGGTGGCAAAATGTGCACCATGATCTTCATTGAATTGAATTGGCTTGCCATTGTCGCCGCCACTGTTGCTGCTTTTGTCGCTGGAGCTATCTGGTTTGGTCCTAAGACCTTTTTCCCGGTGTGGTGGAAGTTGATAGGCAAGGAGGCCGGGGTAGATCCCGGAGCAAACTTGAACATGGCCATCGTTTTCGCCTCCACGTTCGTAGGCGCGCTTGTACAGGCTTTCACGCTCGCCGTCATCATTCACTTCGTGGCGGCGGGAGATTCTGCATTTGGTGCTCTTGCGGGCGGCGTGACCGGTCTCCTCGTTGGCATCGGTTTGGCGGCCGCATCATCGCTGGGCCATCGCCTCTTTGCGGGTGCAGGTTTTCGCGTCTGGTTGCTCGAGGTCGGCAGTGACGTAGTGAACCTGACGATCATGGGTGTGATTCTCGGAGCCTGGCGGTAACCAGCATGACCGCTCAGCAACCGTTTCGCCTGATTCGAAAATTCGACGAGGTCGAACTGCGTCACTACCCCGACTACGTTCTTCTGCAGGTTGAAGTCGAAGGCGATTTCATGCGGGCGGGCAATGTTGCGTTTGGTCCGCTTATCTCGTACATTAGCGGCGCCAACGCAACCGGTACAAAGTTCGCGATGACAGCCCCGGTCATCCAGGAATCAACAGCGGAGAAGGCGCATCTCGTCAGCTTCGTGCTGCCCGAAGGCGTTTCGGTGACCGAGGTTCCTGTTCCGCGAAATTCGAAGGTCTCCACCGTTGCCGTGGCAGCCCATGACGCGGCAGTACTTCCATTCTCAGGAAGTTGGAACGCTGCGCGTTTTGAACGCAAGGGCGCCGAACTCATGACGGCGGTTTTGACCGCGGGTCTCCAAGTTCAGGGCAACCACTACTTCGCTCGATTCGATCCACCGTGGAAACCTGGTTTCCTCAAACATAATGAAGCCCTGGTTCATGTGGTGCAAACTGGCAGTAACTAATTCTTGAGAAGGAGAAGCCCATGGCCGTTTTTGGCGACGACGTTGTGAAATCAATTTGCGGATACATGAACGCGAATCAGGCGGACAATAACCTCCTGATCGTTCAGGTTTTGGGAAAAGAACATGACGCCACAGCGGCCAAGTTGATTGGTTTCGACGAGCACGCTGTGTTCTTTGGCGCGACGATTTTAGATGGCGAACTTGAAGTTCGCCTTCCATGGAGTCATCAACTTTCACAGCGGGCAGAGATTGCCCAGCAACTCTTTGCCATGGTTGACAAGGCGATGGCGGCCTTCGAAAGCGAGTAACAGCTCGGCAGCCTCGCTCGACGAAAATATTTCTTTCACAAAGCGTGACCAGACATAGGGGTAAACCCCTATGCTCAGTGTCACCGGTTCATTTTTTATGGACCTTAATGCGTTAACTGTGAAAGGAACATTATGGATCTTCAAATTGTCCAAGCAGCATTCATGTTGGGCTTTGTGGCGATGGCGGCGGGTGCGTTCTATTTCTTCATGGAACGTGGCGACCTGAAACCAGAGCACCGTTCGGTCGGCACCTATGCAGCTGTCATTGCTCTCATTGCCGCAATTATGTATTACGTCATGAAAGACACCGTCATGTTCCCGGGCGGCATGATTACCGTCACGGAAATTAACGCGACGATGCCCCTTCGCTACATTGACTGGCTGATCACGACGCCTCTTCTGCTCGTTGAATTTGGTCTGATCGTTTCTCTTGCCGGCGGCGCAAAAGCCGGCATGGTCACGAGGTTGGTCATTGCCGACCTCATCATGATTGTCACCGGATACCTGGGTGAAATTGGGGTTGTCGGCTCGGCTAGCAACTACATTTTCTTCATCATCTCCACTCTTGCCTGGGTGTACATCATCATGCAGATCATGCGTGTTAATATCTCCTCCGGTCCCGCCTACGCTCAGCGTGCTGTCAAGACCATGCGTTGGTTCGTTATTGCCGGTTGGGCGATTTACCCCATCGGTACCGCAATTCAGCAGTTCATGGGCATTGGCGGCGCTGACATTACCCAAGCGGCGGCCATTGCTGCCGTGATCTACGTTGTGGCCGATGTTTTGAACAAGGTCGGTTTCGGCATGATTGCCGTAAGCGCTGCCAAAAAGGCGTAACCGAAGTCTTTCCCCCAAAAGATGCAGAAGTCGTTGCCGCCTTGGCTGAGAAAGGGCGGCAACGACTTTTCTGTCCCAGGAGTATCCGTTTGTGGCGTTAGCCGGCCAGCGCGGTGACGGATGCCACGGCCTCGGTGAGAGCCGCTACAGCGCGAGTGAGCTCCTCGGCCGTGGTCTCGTGCGAGAAGCTGAATCTCACCGATGTCTGGGCAACTTCGGGGTCAATTCCCACGGCGAGAAGCACATGGGAAGGGTCGGTCTTGCCGGCCGCGCAGGCGGAACCGCTGGAGACGATGACATTGCGTTCCTCGAGCTCCAGAAGCAAGGTTTCACCGTTGAGCCCGGCAAAGGTGAATGATGCTATGGCCGGATGGCGGGTAAGTTGAGGTCCTGTGAGTTGGGCCCGATCTATTGCCGATTGCACAGAAGTGATAAAGATGTCGCGGAGCTGGGCGACACGGGGGCCTTCCTGAGCGGGGTCATCCAGCAGTGAAATGGCGGTAGCAAGAGCAACCGCCCACGCAACATTCTCGGTACCGGAACGACGATCAAACTCTTGGCCGCCACCGTGGAGCAGGGGTTCCACGGCGAGCCGTCCACGAAGGTAGACCGCGCCGCTCCCCTTCGGGGCCCCAAGCTTGTGCCCCGAGAGGGTGAGCGCGTCAACGCCGAGGGTGGTGACGCGCACATCAAGCCAGCCAGCCGCCTGAACGACATCGGTGTGCATGAGCGCCCCCACGGCGTGCGCGAGTTCGGCGATAGCGGCGATGGGATGAATCGTGCCGATCTCGTTGTTGGCCAGCATGAGCGTCACCAGGGTGGTGCCGGGGCGAAGGGCTGCGTTCACGTCAGCGAGAGTCACCTCGCCTGAGGAAGAGACGGGCAACCAGCTCACCTCAAAGTTGTGCAGCCGCACGAGAGCGTCGATTGAGGCCAGTACCGCCTCATGCTCCGTGTGTGCGGAGACGATGTGACGACCCCGGGGGTTTGCCAGCGCAAGCCCCAAGATGGCGATGTTGTCACCCTCGGTGCCGCCGGAGGTAAAGACGACTTCGCTGGGGCGGCAGTCCAGCCACGTTGCAACGGTGGCACGCGCATTCGATAACGCACCGGATGCCCGATGGCCCAACTCGTGCGTACTTGAGGGGTTACCAAACTCGCTGGTCAGCCAGGGCCAGGCAGCCTGCAACGCCTCGGGACGAACCGGAGTCGTGGCGGCATTATCGAGATAGATCATGACGGGATTGGCAATCGACTAGTCTTTCGCCGTGAGTGTGGGTGCGGTCGTGATCGTCACGTCGAGGCCCAGATCCAGGGCGGGGGCACTATGAGTCAGCGCGCCCACCGAGATGACGTCTACGCCCGTCTCGGCAACGTCTCGAACGGTGTTAAGGTCGATGCCGCCGCTGGCTTCTACGACGGCCTGACCGGCAATGAGAGCTACTCCCGAACGCAGGTCGGCCAGCGAAAAATTGTCCAGCATGATGGTGTCGACGCCGGCGCTCAAAATAACTGGGATCTGGTCGAGGCGGTCAACCTCAACTTCAAGATGGGCGGTATGGGGGAGTTCACGGCGTATTCGCGCGAGTTCGGTTGCGAGGTCACGGCCACCGGCCTGCAGGACCGCGAGATGATTATCTTTGGCCATCACGGCATCCGAGAGTGAGTACCGGTGATTGCGAGCCCCGCCACAGCGAACGGCGTGGCGTTCGAATGCCCGCAACCCCGGCGTGGTCTTGCGCGTATCAGCGATGCGAGCACTGGTCCCCGCAATGCGCGCCACGTACTCGAATGTGAGGGTGGCAATGCCGCTCATGCGTTGAACAAAATTGAGGCCCACGCGTTCGGCGCCGAGGATCCCGCGGGCATTTCCCTGCACGCGAGCCAAGACATCGCCCTTCTGGAACGCGGCGCCGTCGGCGACCAACAAGTTGACCGTTATCGCAGGATCGGTCAGCGTGAAAGCGGCAGCAAACACGTCCCCCCCGGAGAACACTCCGGCCTCACGAGCGACAAGTTCGGCGGTCGCCGTGGCATCCTCGGGAATCAAATAGGCACTTGTCAGGTCGCCCCATGGGGCATCTTCGTCGAGGGCGCGACCAACAACATCGGCAATAACGCGGTGAGTCAACATGGCTAAACCTTTCGGGCGATGGTAATGGGGCGAGCAAGAGCCGGGCTCGTCTCGGGGTAATCAAGACGATAATGACCACCGCGAGATTCGTGGCGGGCCAGTGCGGATTGCGTCAGCGCCTGGGCCAGGAGCAACAAATTGGCGTCCTCCCAGTCGGGAAAAAGACGGTGGGCCGGATCGGCGGGCCGCCACCCCCGGATCTGCTCCAGAGTTGATTCCAGCTCGGTTCGGGTGCGGGCCAGGCCAACGTTGTCCCACATCATTGTCTGAAGTTCCACGCGATCGACAACTTGGGTGGCGAGTCGACGAGCGGCATCCGCATCGTTAGTGGCAGCGGGTGCGTCGGCCGTCAAGTGATCTGTGAGCTCCAACTCGAGCAACGGCCCCTGGGCGCCCCAGCGGGCGGCCGGAGCATCTTCGGGCCACGGTTGACCCAGATGAGAAACGGCGCGATGGGAAAACACAATCGACTCCAGCAGCGAGTTCGAGGCGAGACGATTGGCGCCGTGGGCTCCGGTACAGGCAACCTCGCCAACGGCATACAACCCGGGAATGCTGGTGCGGCCCCAGCTGTCGGTGGCGACGCCACCCATCCAATAATGTGCCGCGGGGGTCACTGGAATCGGGGCGGTAGCCCAGTTCAAACCATAGGATCGGCATGCCGCGGTGATGGAGGGGAAACGCTCCGAGAGAAAAGACTCACCCAGAGCGGTGGCGTCAAGCAAAACGGGTTGCCCGCCCTGCGCCATCATTTGTGCCTGTATGCCTCGGGCCACGATGTCGCGGGGAGCCAGCTCCGCGAGGGGGTGCAGATTCTTCATGAACCGCTCACCGGCGGCGTTGATGAGTACGGCACCCTCACCGCGAACGGCTTCCGAGATCAGGAAGCTCCCGGGAACAGCCAGTGCAGTGGGGTGAAACTGGTAAAACTCGACGTCGGAGAGCACTGCACCGGCACGGAGCGCCGCGGCAACCCCATCTCCCGTGGTGACGGCAGGATTGGTCGTGTGGCGGTAAAGCTGACCGGCCCCACCGCTGGCCAAGATGACGGTGTCGGCCTCGATGAAGCGCGTTCCGGCGGTGTCGAAGACATGCACGCCGATAACCTTCTTTCGGCCGTCCGCGTCTACTTCCGTTGCAATATCGACGAGAAAAGTGTGTTCGTAAATTTCGGTGCTGGTGGCACGAACCGCGGCGACCAGAGCGTTGCTGATCCCGGCCCCCGTGGCGTCACCCCCGGCATGCAAGATTCGGGGATGCGAGTGCGCGGCTTCCAGGCCGCGAGCGAAGGTCTCTCCCTGGCGATCAAACTCAACGCCGAGCGCCACGAGATCGTTGATGCGCCCAGGGCCCTCCGCACACAAGACGTTGACGGCTTCGGGCCAGCACAAACCGGCACCGGCGACGAGCGTGTCGGTTACGTGCTCGGCGACCGTGTCGTCATCGGTCACAACGGCGGCAATCCCGCCCTGTGCGTAGTGCGTATTACTCTCGGCAAGGTTTGATTTCGTGATCAGGATGACGGAGTGGTTTCGGCTCGCTTCGACAGCGGCAATCAGCCCCGCAATTCCGCTGCCGATGACGATAACGCGCGAACGTGTTTGTACCATCGGGCGCTAGACCGGCTTCGCAGCTAGCATGCGCTCGAGGGCAACCCGTGCAGGAAGGGCAACGTCTTCTGGAACGACGATCTGGTTGACGACCTCTCCGGCGACGAGACGTTCGAGCACCCAGGCAAGATAACCGGGGTGGATGCGATACATCGTCGAGCAGGGGCACACCACGGGATCCAGGCAAAAAATGGTGTGCTGCGGGTACTGGGCGGCGAGCCGTTGCACCATGTTTATTTCGGTACCGATGGCAAACGTGGTGGGTTCAGTCGCTTCGGCTACAGCCTTGCGAATGTACTCAGTCGAACCATATTCGTCGGCGGCATCGACAACCGGCATGGGACATTCGGGATGCACAATCACGCGAACGCCCGGGTGATCCCTGCGGGCCTGTTCGATCTGGCCCACGTTGAATCTCTTGTGAACCGAGCAGAATCCGTTCCACAAAATAACCCGAGCCTCGGCCAATTCCACTGCAGTGTTGCCCCCGAGAGGCTTGCGCCCGTGCCATAGCGGCATTGCTTCCAGCGGCACGCCCATGGCTTTGGCCGTGTTGCGCCCTAGGTGCTGGTCAGGAAAAAACAGCACGCGCTGACCGCGTTCGAATGCCCACTTCAGAACGGTTTCGGCGTTGGAAGAGGTGCACACGATCCCCCCGTTTTCACCGCAGAAACCCTTGAGCGCGGCGGAGGAGTTCATGTAGGTCACCGGGATAATCGGAACGCGACCATCGGCATCCGGCTCGGTGCCGTAGAGCGCAGTGAGCTCTTCCCAGCACTGCGTGACCGAGTCAATGTCAGCCATGTCAGCCATGGAGCATCCGGCGGCAAGGTTCGGCAAAATCACGGCTTGATTCGCCGAGGACAAGATGTCGGCGGTCTCCGCCATGAAATGCACGCCACAAAAGATGATGGCTTCCGCTTCGGGGCGATTCTTTGCCTGCACGGCCAACTGGTAAGAGTCGCCCAGATAGTCGGCGTGACGCACTACCTCTTCGCGTTGGTAGAAGTGGCCTAGGATGACGACGCGTTCGCCGAGCGTTTCTTTGGCCACCCGGATGCGCTCGTGCAGTTCGTCGTTTGTTGCCGTCTTGTACTCGGTTGGCAGTCCCCCCTGCACGGGCGAACCCGTGGGGATGACGTCGCCCATCGAGGAGCCGGGCCCATAGCCGGGGGGTTGCGCGTCAAACTCCCACGGACCCTTGGCAAGATCAGGGCTACACGCGGCTACGCCAGCTTCAGCTGTTGCACCATTCACGATTAACTGGATGCGGTCGTTAACAGAGGCTGTTGGATTCATGCGGACACTCCTGAGGCAGATGCGTGGGTCGTGGTTCGGAAGCTTGTGGTGGAGGGATTCGCGGGCACCAGTGTGCAGGGCGCGGTGAGGTGTGAAAGCGGTCCCTGATCGGCAGGGTTGACGGATGTGTCGTACTTATAGAGCTGGGGTGGCCGGTGGCGCGTGCCCGAGAGCCGCTCACCTGTTGCAACGACTGCGCCGGAGCCCTCCATGGTGCGACGAAAATTGCCGGGATCAAGCGGTTTTTGGAGCACGGCTTCGTAGACCTCGCGCAACTGAGCGAGGGTGAACGTCTCTCCCAAAAATCCGTGTGCAATCTGGCTGTACTCGAGCTTGGTGCGCAGTCTCCACAGGGCGTATTCGACGATGAGCTTGTGATCGAAGGCCAGTTCGGGCAGTTCATCCGCAACAAACCAGCGCACGTTGTCGTTCTCAATAGTGCGTTCGGCTTCATCGCTGGCCACAAGGGCCCAATACACAATCGAAACAACGCGTTCGTCGGGGGAGCGGTCTAACTGTCCAAATGCGTAAAGCTGTTCAAGATACCGAGGTTGCAGACTCGTGGTCGCCAAGAGTGTGCGCGAAGCCGCTTGAGCCAAATCTTCGTGTGCGGTGAGCGGTCCACCGGGGAGCGCCCACCGGCCTTCATAGGGGGCACGAATACGACGCACCAAGGGCAACGCCAATTCGCTCGTACCGTCGGCGCCTGGGCGCAACCTAAAGATCACGGTGGAGACGGCCAAATTCGGCGACACAACCTCACTCACAGAATCACCTCCATCAATAAAAGAGTCAAAGCGACTCTAAGTAGATATATCTTAGTGTCAATGTGACTTGAACGCCACTGCGAAGAGCAAACCGGTGAAAGTATGAAGATTTTCAACCGTTTTCGTCGGAATTTCTATAAAAACAGGGAATATTATCCGTAAAAATGTTGCAAGAAAGAAACGTTTGAGCGCTAAAGTGATTCCTGCGAGTCAAGGTTTTTTCTGGGGGCATCAAAGATGATTGCCACCTGACGGGTAATTTCCGTCATCAGATTCTCTCGCGCATCACGGCATCGAACAGGAGCACATTCATGTCCGCTACGACCTCACCTTCAGGCCAAACTCAGCATGGACGGCAGCAACCAGGTGAGAAACAGGCGAGTAAGGGTCTCAAGACTGGCGCACTCGGACTTTTCTCTAGTGTCGTCGTCGGTATGGCCTCGACGGCACCAGCATATTCCTTGGCGGCAAGCCTCGGCTTCATCGTCGCCAGCGGCGGTGCATTATTGGCAGGTGTGAAGGCTCCGGGCATCATGTTGCTCGCGTTTATCCCTATGTATTTGATTGCCGTCGCGTACCAAGAACTCAACAAGGCCGAACCCGACTGTGGTACCACATTTACCTGGGCTACCCGCGCCTTCGGCTCGGTTACCGGTTGGATGGGAGGCTGGGGCATCATTGCTGCCGATGTCATTGTCATGGCCAACTTGGCCCAAATCGCCGGGTCCTACTCCTTTACCTTCATGGGAGAAATCGGCATTCCTGGGGTCTCCAACCTCTCGGGTGATGTCTTCTGGTCTACTCTTGCAGGCCTCATTTGGATCGCTCTGATGACATGGATTGCGTTCCGGGGTATCGAAGTTTCTGCCAAGTTGCAGTATGCATTGCTCGGAATCGAGGTTGTGATTCTTGTTGTTTTCGCTATCACGGCTTTGGTGCGCGTCTACTCTGGTTCCGCCGAAAGCTATTCGTTGGTGCCCACCCTCGACTGGTTCAACCCCTTCACTCTTGACTTTGGCAGTGTCATCGCGCCCTCGATTTTGGTCGCCATCTTCATTTACTGGGGCTGGGACACGGCCGTCTCCATTAACGAAGAAACAGCAGACCCCGAAAAAACGCCAGGTCGCGCCGCCATTATCAGTACCCTTCTCCTACTGGTAACGTACGCGCTAGTCGCCACCGCGGCCGTCGCTTTTGCGGGTGTCGGTACCGACGGCGTGGGGTTGGGTAACCCCGACAATGCCAGTGATATTTTCTCGGCCATAGGGCCGGCCCTGTTTGGTGACAGCCCCATTGGCAAGATCATGTTGCTTCTCTTAGCCGCATCCATTTTGACCTCGGCTGCTGCGTCGACACAGACGACCATTCTGCCGACCGCGCGCACTGCCCTCTCCATGGCTGTGTTCAAGGCTCTTCCCGAGAAGTTTGCCAAAATTCATCCCAAGTTTCTGACCCCCACCTGGGCCACGATCGGTATGGGCATTATCTCTGCGGCTTTCTATCTACTCTTCACTATGATCAGTCCCAACCTGCTGACCGCACTGATTGGATCAATCGGTCTCATGATTGCGTTCTATTACGGGCTCACCGGGTTTGCCGCCGTGTGGTTCTACCGCCGCACGCTTACTTCCTCGTTCCGTAACTTCATCATGCGAGGACTCTTCCCCTTCCTCGGCGGTGGAATGCTCTTCGCTGTCTTTTTCTACGGTCTGTTCCAGTTCGCCATGCCTAACTGGCTGACCGATGCTGACGGCAACAACGTCACCATCTTTGGCATGGGCGCCGTGGCCGTTGTCGGTATCGGTGCTCTCGTGTTGGGCTTCGTGCTCATGCTGGTCTGGCGCGGGATTAAGCCTGACTTCTTCAAGGGACAAACTCTGACGAAGCGAACGCACATGCTGGTGTTAGAGCGCCTTGGAGAAGCCGAGCCCACGTTTGGCTTGCCCGACTCTAATCTAGGAACCGACGTAATTGCACCAGATCTATCTAACCTGCCGACGGGCGCCATCGCGATCGATATCGTGACCGGCGAGAAGCTCAAAAAGCAGAAGAAGAGCCCACCGCGGCACTAGATTTCGACGGTATGCTGAAAGCAACAAATAACTGAACACGTGGCTAATTGCACGATGCGGGAGAGTTCGCGTTAGCGAACACCGAAGGAGCAATCCTCCCCGACAATCTCTCAGGTACTCGTACCGCATCGAACAGGCCGCTCTGAAAAGAAGACGATGTCTCTAGTCGTCTCGCCCAAGGTGAAAGTTGTGTCGCGCTGAGAGGTGCGAACGGTGAAACTCTCAGGCACAAATGACAGAGGGGGAGTTCCTACTCGTTGGTCTCGTACCGAACGGAGAACTCATGTCTGATTCCCCTCGCTATTCCCCGCTGAATGCCCTGCATGAAGAGTTGGGTGCCAGCTTCACTGATTTTGCCGGATGGCAGATGCCGGTGCGCTACGACAGTGACCTCGCTGAGCACCATGCCGTGCGAACATCCGCCGGTATTTTTGACATCTCGCACATGGCTGAGATTGCTGTCTATGGGCCCGCGGCTGGTGCGTTCCTCGACTATGCGCTCGCCGGCAAGCTCTCGGCGATTAGCCTCGGGCAAGCAAAGTACAGCCTGTTGCTCAACGAAGACGGCGGCATCATCGATGATCTCGTGGTCTACCGCCTCGGAGAGACCCGCTTTCTCGTCGTGGCCAACGCGGGCAATCGCTTTGCCGCGGTCGATGCTCTGATTGCACGCGTCGGTGATTTTGATGTCACTGTCATAGACGAATCGGATGCGACCTCGCTCATCGCGGTGCAAGGTCCCGCCTCGCTCCAGATTTTGCTCCACACCGTGGGGCTCTCTCTCGCCGAAGACGCCCACGCGCGCCCGGAGCCTACGCTTGAGACCCTCAAGTACTACGCCTCACTGCCCGCAGTATTTCTGGGGCATCCCGTTCTGATCGGTCGCACCGGGTATACCGGCGAAGACGGTTTTGAGCTCTACATTGACCAAAGCGAAGCGGCGGCCCTGTGGATTGCGCTGAGCGAAGCCGGGGAGGGCCGCGGGCTCGTGCCCACGGGCCTTGCCTGCCGGGACACCTTGCGTCTAGAGGCTGGAATGCCGCTATACGGTCACGAACTTGGTCTCGAAACTGCTCCCGTTCAGGCCGGCCTCGGTCGCGTTGTCGCGTTGACTAAAGAAGGCGACTTCGTTGGTCGCACCGCTATCGAGCGCGGTGTGTCTGCCGATGCTCCCGTGTTGGTCGGACTCGTGGGCGAAGGAAAGCGTGCCGCCCGTGCCAACTATGAGGTTTTCAGCGCCAATGCCAGCGCCGACACCCGCGTGGGCGTCATCACCTCGGGGGCCTTGTCTCCCACCCTGGGTTATCCGGTAGCCATGGCCTACGTGCATCCGTCAGTATCGGCTCTCGGCACTGTCGTCTTCGTTGATATTCGCGGAACACGACTTCCCTACACTGTCACTCAATTGCCCTTTTATCGCAGAGAGAAGAACTGATCATGGCTAACCCACAGGAACTGAAATACACCGAAGAACACGAGTGGCTGAAAGTCGACGGCGACAGTGCTGTCGTGGGCATCACGGCGTACGCCGCGGAGAAACTCGGCGACGTTGTCTATGTCGAGTTGCCCAAGGTCGGGGCCGCAGTCGTGGCCGGCACCGTCGTGGGCGAGATCGAGTCCACCAAGTCTGTCGGCGAGCTCTACGCCCCCGCCACAGGAACCGTCCTCGAGGTCAACGATGCTGTTGTCTCCAACCCCGAACTCGTCAACGACGACCCCTTCGGTGGCGGTTGGCTCATCAAAATCAGCATCACCGACTTGCCTGCCCTGCTGAACGCGGATGAGTACACCGCGCTCACGGGTGAGTAACCGGCGTTTCACCACCTATAACACCAATTAACACCAACAACGTTTAAGGAACACATGTCGAACGCGTTCGCCCAACGCCACATTGGAACAGACTCCGTCGCACAGGCCACAATGCTCGCGCACCTGGGATATGACAGCATCGAGCACCTCATCGAAGCAGCCATCCCGGAGTCCATCCACGTGGATCGCTTCCGCGCCCCCGGCACGACCCTCCTGCCGGCACCCGCCACCGAGCGGGAGGCGCTCGCCGAGTTGCGCGAGCTGGCAAGCCTCAACACTGTTCGCCGCTCGCTGATCGGCCAGGGGTACTACGACACGATCACTCCCGCGGTCATCAAGCGCAACGTGTTTGAAAACCCCAGCTGGTACACGGCCTACACGCCCTACCAACCTGAAATATCGCAGGGTCGTCTCGAAGCCATCATTAACTTTCAGACGATGGTCACGGATCTCACGGGACTCGCCACGGCGAACGGTTCCATGCTGGATGAGAGCACCGCAGTCGTCGAAGCGATGATGTTGGCTCGGCGCTCCTCGAAGTCTTCCTCGAACGTGTTTGTTGTCGACGCCGATACTTTTGCGCAGTCCAAGTCTCTGTTGGCTGGGCGCGTGCACGCCATGGGCATCGAACTCGTCGAAGTTGACTTTGCTGCTGCTGCTACTGCTGCCGGTGCTGAGGGTGTCGAGATTCCCGAGTGCTTTGGCCTTTTGGTGCAGTACCCCGGAGCGTCCGGTCGCATCTTTGACCCCACCGCCGTTATTGCCTCCGCCAAAGAAATGGGCGCTATCGCTATCGTGGCCGCCGACCTGCTCGCGCTCACCTTGATCACCTCGCCAGGAGAACTTGGCGCCGATGTTGCCGTGGGCACCAGCCAACGTTTTGGAGTTCCCATGGGCTTCGGCGGCCCGCACGCCGGGTACCTCGCGGTGCGTGCGGGGCTCGAGCGCAGCATGCCCGGTCGCCTCGTCGGTGTCTCGGTCGATGCTAACGGTGAGCCCGCGTATCGCCTCACGCTCCAGGCCCGTGAGCAGCACATCCGTCGCGACAAAGCCACCTCGAACATCTGCACGGCGCAGGTACTTCTCGCGGTCATGGCCGGCATGTACGCCGTCTATCACGGACCCCAAGGGCTCAAAGATATTGCCCAGGAGGTTCATTCCAAAGCCACCGCCCTCGACGCCCTCTTGCGGGCTGGCGGTTCTGAGCTCGCGCACGAGCAGTTCTTTGACACGCTCGAGGTGCGGGTTGCTGGTCGAGCATCCGTCATTTTTGACATTGCCAAGGATGCAGGATTCCTGCTCAATGTGGTCGACGATGACACCCTGCGCATCTCGCTCGATGAGACCACGACCCGCGGTGAGGTTGAGGCTGTCGCACGATTCTTCGGAGAGACCGACGAGTACCTTAACGCTCCGGATGCCCTGCCCACCGCCCTCGTGCGCACCAGTACTTACCTCACCCACGAGGTCTTCAACTCGTACCATTCTGAGACCGCCATGATGCGCTACCTCAAGCGTCTGGCCGACTATGACTACGCGCTGGACCGCGGCATGATTCCGTTGGGCTCCTGCACCATGAAGCTCAACGCTGCGAGCGAAATGGAGGCCGTCTCCTGGCCCGAATACGCGGGACTGCATCCTTTTGCTCCCGCAGGCGACGCCGCAGGTTACCTCGAGCTCATCGCGCAGCTCGAGAAGTGGCTCGTGGACGTCACCGGGTACGACACCGTTTCCCTGCAACCCAACGCCGGGAGCCAGGGCGAACTCGCGGGCTTGTTGGCCATCCGTGGCTTCCATCATGCCAACGGTCACGCCCAGCGCACCGTTTGTCTCATTCCCTCAAGTGCGCACGGCACGAACGCGGCCAGCGCTGTTCTGGCAGGCATGACGGTTGTCGTCGTGGCCTGTGATGAGGCCGGAAATGTCGACCTCGGCGATCTACGCGCCAAGATTGGTGCCGCGGGCGAGCACCTTGCCGCTCTCATGATCACGTATCCCTCCACACACGGGGTGTATGAGCACGAAGTTCTCGAGATCACGAACCTAGTGCACACCGCCGGTGGGCAGGTCTACGTGGATGGCGCCAACTTCAACGCCCTCACGGGTTTCGCCCGCTACGGTGACTTCGGCGGCGACGTCTCCCACCTCAATTTGCACAAAACCTTCTGCATCCCGCACGGTGGTGGCGGCCCTGGTGTGGGCCCTGTCGCTGCCAAGGCGCATCTCGCCCCCTTCCTGCCCGGACACTTCGCTATGCAGTCCTCGGATCACGTTCTCGTGTTGGATGGCGTCGTCTCCACAATCGAGCACGGCGGATACCAAATCTCGGCAGCACCCTACGGCAGCCCCAGTATTCTGCCGATATCGTGGGCGTACATTCGCATGATGGGTGAAGATGGCATTCGGGCCGCAACGGCCAGCGCCGTTCTGGCCGCGAACTACATGGCGCGCCGCCTCGGGGAGTATTACCCCGTGCTCTACACCGGCGACAGCGGCCTCGTGGCCCACGAGTGCATCCTCGATGTGCGACCCCTCACCGACGCCACGGGAATCACCGTGGACGATGTTGCCAAACGTCTCGTCGACTTCGGTTTCCACGCGCCCACCATGAGCTTCCCGGTTCCCGGCACCCTCATGATTGAGCCCACCGAAAGCGAAGACCTGATCGAGATTGAGCGCTTCATCGAGGCCATGATTACGATCAAGGCCGAAGCGGATGCGGTTGCCGCCGGATTCTGGCCAGCGGATGACAACCCCCTTGTGAACGCCCCGCACACGGCCGCAACGATCGCGGGGGAGTGGGAGCATCCGTACTCCCGCGAGACGGCCGTGTATCCCTTCGCTCCGGGCCTGGATGCCGTGGCGCGCACCACGCGCATTCGCAGCAAGTACTGGCCGCCCGTGCGCCGCGTGGACAACGCGTTTGGTGACCGCAACTTGGTGTGCTCCTGCCCACCGCCGGAGGCCTTCGAGAGCTAAGCGCGCGCGCTGTCCTCTTTCGAGGCAGACTTCGGTGAGACAGGATTGAGGAAGTCATCCCTGACCGTGGTGACTTTGCCTGTCACGACCGAGAAAATTTCATCGAACCCAATCTCGAGCGCGGTCGACAAACGCAACCACGTTTCCATTGACCCAGGGGACTTGCCGGTTTCGACGGCGACAATCGCGCGGCGACTGACACCGCTCAACTCAGCCAGCTGGTCGTACGTCAAATTCATCGCACTACGGCGCGAACTCAGGAATCGCCGGAGCACGTCGAGGTCGGGAAAAGGGATGGGTTTTTTGTCTACAGGGGGCACGAGTGCAGTCCACCACGGCGTTGCCGGGATTGTGAAATCCTAGGTCTCGTACGACGGGGTTTCGTTTTGCACGATATATTCTGCGAGCGGCATTTCGGGGTACAAATTCTTGGAATTTTCAAGAGGCGGGGGATTCTTTAGACCATGCAAGAAGGCGCCAAAATCGGTGTCCAGTGCGTTGTAGATGCGCATCCAACTGTCGAGCGATCCCCGGGAAGTACCGGTCTCAATCGAGATGAGAGTTCGCCGGCTCACGCCAGATTTTGTCGCCAAAGCATCGTACGTGAGGCCGCTATTGGCGCGTTTCATACTCATCTGCAACTGGAGAGCAGAGATATCTTGCTCGGAAAGTGCCCCGTGGCTTGCCATGCCATCAGTACATCATCTAGGACTGACAACGCGAGGTCATTAAGTTCCCGTGACGGTGAAGATTTTTGCACTAATTTCCTCAAACGAACTTGCACAAGCGTAGAGTTTTTCTTTGGTTCTTTAGAGCTCAGCGCTCTGCATAGTGCCGGCTACCGGTTCGGCAGGTTTCCCAATAAGGGGTACGTCTAGGGTGACGACGTGTGCGGCAGCAGAATCTTCCAAGAACTGGGAAAAGGTTGTTCCAAACGCGGCGCAGATGCGCATCCATGTTTCTACCGAGCCGCGTGAAGTGCCTCCCTCGATCGCCACGAGGGTTCGCCGGCTAACCCCGGAGGACTTCGCGAGGTCATCGTAGGTCAACCCCCGAAGATTTCGCTGAATACTCATCTCGAGGCGAATCGCCGAAAGATGTTGTTCTGCAAAGTGGGCGTAAAAAGACACAGCGCATCTTACCATATTTTTTAATTGACTTTCCTGAATCAATTTCTAAGAATTTTAGTTTAGTTTGAGCTAATAGTGCGGAAGCTTTAGTTTGACCATCAATTATTACTGCGATGACAGAGATGGTTTGGGAGTGTTCACAACCGCATCCGTGAGCATTTTCCTCGCAATGTCGCTGAGGGCATACGTGGTGGCTACCAACTGAGGTGTTGACGAGGCCCCGGCCGTAATGGCCGAACCCTCTATGAGGTCATTCTTGACCATGAGAACAATCGTGGTGTCGCCGTTATGAATTGTGAAGGACGTGCCGTCGTACGTGACCGTTCCCAGAGAGTCGCCGACGCTGTCGAGATACGTCTTCAACTTGTTCAGCGACAGGGCGGCAGGGGTGTCGTAATAGGCAACCGACTGGGTCGTGTTCATGCCCGCTACTTGCTTACCTTCGGGGGCCGCGGCGTCGTATACGAGAATGAACTTCGTGTCGCCGATCGTGTGTTGCTCGGTAACGCCCGCTTCCTGTTCCTTGGCAAGAGAAGCCGCGAGTACCTGATGCATGGCCGTGGTGGCGGCCACGCCGGATAACGCCTGCGAACCGACGATCGGGGCGGAACAGGCCGCCAAGGTCGCCGCAAGAACGCCGGCAGCAACAACCGCGAGAACCCGAGAAAAGCGTGGATGTGTGATCACGAAAACCTCTGAAATGTTGGGGACAAGGTAATAAGCACCTTGCCCACAATGTCGTTCTCCACGGCAGCATGAGCGGCGGCGGTCTCCTCAAGGGTGAAATGATGCAGGGGCAACCCAGCGCCCTCGCCAATCGGCAGAGCATCATCCAATAACGCCGCGGTGATGTCTTCGGCAGCAGCATCCAAAGCCGCCTGACCCACGGTATAAAGCAACAAGAATTGATACCGGATGTTCAGGCTAAAGTGACTCCGAATATCCAGAATCAGAGCATCCCCGCCATTATTGGCGTAGACCGCGATGGAGCCCCGATTGGCGATGACCGCAAGGTTGAGAGCAGAATTCTGCACCGGGCTGACCTCAACGATCAGGTCCACACCGTTGGGGGCAAGTGCTCTGATTTCGGTGGCCGCGTTGCCCTCGCGGTAGTTCACGACATGGTGGGCTCCCGCAGCAGTGGCGAGATCGGCCTTTGCGCTCGAACTAATCGTCGTAATGACGGTTGCTCCGGCCCACCTCGCCAACTGGATGGCGGCGTGCCCGACAGCTCCCGCGCCTCCGGCAACAAGGACGGTCTTGCCCGCCAAAGCGCCCGGCGCCAAGCGCGAGGGACCATCCTCGGAGACGGTCAAAGCGCGATGAGCGGTGACTGCGGGAACACCCAAGCTAGCGCCGAGCTCGAAACTTACGCCGTCGGGAAGGTGGCGAACGCGGTCAATCGAGACCACCGTGTGGTCTTGAGCCGTACCGCCGGATGCGCGTTGCCACGCCGCCAACATGAGCCAGACCCTGTCGCCCACGGCAAACTCGGTGACCCCTTCACCGATGGCATCGATGACCCCCGCGCCGTCCTGGTTGGGAACAACCTCGGCAAAGGGCAAGGCCTCGCCATCCTTGGACCCGCGCCGCGATTTCCAGTCCGTCGGGTTGACGCCTGAGACCATGACGCACACACGAACCTCGTCCGCGGCCGGAAACTGAATGTCGCGTTCCACCAGGTGAAGAACTTCGGGGGCGCCGGTCACGTTGTACACAATTTGTCTCATGTCAGGACTAACGCAGGAGTCGCCCAATTTGTTCCGTTGGTCGGCGCATCCGCCCGTCTCCTAGGTTCCCGGCAGGAAGCCAGGAACGAAGGCCTTCACCAATCCGTAACCGGTGAACGAGACGATATCCAGAATCCAGTGGGCAATCACCAGCGGCATGGTGCGGCCCCAGCGTTGGTAGGCCATGCCAAAAACTACGCCCATGACGACATTGCCAATGAACGGCCCGAAGCCTTGGTAGAGGTGATAGCTTCCGCGCAAAAGCGCGCTCACGCCAATAATCTGCCACGTGCGCCACCCCAACTCGCGCAGGCGCGTGAAGAGATAGCCGACGACGATGACTTCCTCAACGAGAGCAGCTCGCAGTGCCGACAGAACGAGAATCGGGAGCGTCCACCAGTAGGTGTCCAGCGCTGTCGGCACGATCGTGACCGTGATGCCGATGGCGTTGCCCACGAGATACAGCCCGAGCCCCGGAATGCCGATCAGGGCGGCGAGAGAAAACCCACGGCCGATGTCGCGCCAGGGTTGCGTCAGAGTAAAACCGAGTGCGGTGAAGGCGTTGGTGCCTGGCTTCGTGAGCAGGAACAACACCAGAACCACAGGAACGAGCCCGAAGAAAATGCCGAGTAGCTGGTAGATCAGGTCAAATATCGGCTCTGTGGCGAGCGGGGCATTCAGCGTCGCGGTCTGCGCGTTCAGTGCCTCGGTGGCGGCCAACCGCCTCAGCAGGGCCACAATTGAGTACACCGCTGAGGCGCCGAGGGACAGCGCCAGTACGATGGCAATTTCGAGCCACGCTCGTTTACGTTCGTAGGTCACGATCCACAGCCTAGAACCACGAGCCGCATCTAATCCGTGGGGGATCCCCGACATTGTGGTCGACATGAATGCTCAAATGTTGCGAATATGCGTTGCGTCTTGCGCGCGAAAATGTTGCTCAGGAGGGTATCGACAAAGGAAATCGGCGTTGTGGCAAGATTTGTGTAACGAACATGCATCGAAGGACCACTTAAACGCTGAGGCTGAATAGTCTCAAGTAACGCTATATTTGGGCCCCCCGTCATCTGCTTGGGGCTTCCAATGAAAATTCAGGAGGCAAAACGTGCGTATTTCACGACTTGGAACAGGGGTCATCGCTCTCGCAGCGGCAACGGCCCTCGTTCTCACAGGGTGTTCTGCCGGAGGTACAGCGGCAGGTAACTCCAACATCATCTCCGCCAACGGTTCCGAACCGCAGAACCCGCTTATTCCGACCAACACCAATGAGACCGGCGGCGGCAAGATCATCGACTCAGTCTTTGCAGGCCTGGTTTACTACGACGCGGTCGGGGCACCGGTCAACGAGGTTGCCAAGGCGATTACGACCACAGACAACACGACCTACAAGATTGAACTCAACGACGGCTGGAAATTCACCAACGGCGAAAAAGTGACGGCACAGTCCTTCGTCGATGCGTGGCAGTATGGAGCATTGCTCTCGAACGCCCAGCTCAATAGCTACTTCTTTGATGTCATTGAGGGCTTTAGCTACGACGTCGACCAGCCTCTGACGGGATTGACCGTTCAGGATGACCTCAACTTCACGGTGAAGCTCACATCAGCCCAGTCGGACTTCCCGTTGCGCCTCGGCTACACGGCGTTCTTCCCCCTGCCCAAGGTCGCTTATGACGATATCGCCGCATTCGGTGAGAACCCGATCGGCAACGGCCCCTACAAACTCGCTGAGGCTGGCGCGTGGAAGCACAACGTTGACATCAATCTCATCGCGAACTCCGAATACACTGGCGGTCGCAAGCCCGTCAACGGCGGCGTGAAGTTCGTCTTCTATGCGTCCCTTGATGCAGCTTATGCCGACCTCGTGAGCGAGAACCTCGACGTTCTGGATGCTATCCCGGACAGTGCGATGAAGAGCTACGCTGCTGACTTGGGGGACCGTGCGGTCAACCAGCCTGCGGCAATCTTCCAGTCCTTCACGATTGGCGAAAACCTTCCCCACTTCTCCGGTGCCGAGGGCCAGCTTCGTCGTCAGGCCCTTTCGTTGGCCATCAACCGCGATGAAATCACGAACGTGATCTTCGATGGAACGCGTACCCCTGCTCGTGACTTCACTTCTCCCGTTATCGACGGATGGTCGGGCTCACTGGATGGTTCTGATGTCCTCGACTTCAATGCCACGAAGTCCAAAGAGCTGTGGGCTCAGGCCAATGCCATTGCGCCCTGGACCGGCAGCTTCCAGATTGCCTATAACGCCGATGGCGGCCACCAGCCGTGGGTTGATGCGGTAACCAACAGCATCAAGAACACCCTCGGTATCGAGGCCTCGGGTGCGCCATTCCCGACGTTCAAGGAACTCCGCACCTTGATCACAAATCGCACGGTCACGACGGCATTCCGAACCGGATGGCAGGCAGACTACCCAGCCTTGGCCAACTTCTTGGAGCCTTTGTACCAGACAAAAGCTGGCGCTAACGATGGGGATTATTCCAACCCCGCGGTTGACGCTCTCTTCCTAAAGGGTAATGAGGCAACCTCGCTGGCCGATGCCAACAAGGCCTTCCAAGATGCGCAGGTCATCATGCTCAAAGATCTTCCGGCAGTGCCCCTGTGGTACGCCAACGTCAACGGCGGTTCTTCCACGCTGGTGAGCGACGTTGTCTTCGGTTGGAATTCCGTGCCCCTGTACTACTCGATTATGAAGAAGTAGGGATAGTCACCTAAAGGATCCGTGGGGTGACGATGCGCAAGCATCGTCACCCCACCCTCCTAGGCTCATATTGTGTTCGGATACATTCTTCGTCGCCTGCTCCAGGCCATCCCTGTCTTCTTTGGGACGACATTTCTGATTTACTTCATGGTCTTTGCCATGCCCGGAGACCCCGTTGTGGCTCTTTTCGGTCAACACGGTGTGAACGAGGCCGTGGCTGCTCAACTTCGTGCGCAATACCATCTGGACCAGCCGTTCATCATTCAGTACTTCATCTACATTGGCGGAATTTTTCGCGGCGATTTCGGCGTTTCGTTCTCCGGTCAACCTGTTTCAGAGATTTTGCTGTCAACGTTCCCCGTCACTTTGCGCCTGGCAACCATCGCTTTGTTTCTCGAGATGGTTCTCGGTATCACCATTGGTTTGATCTCCGGGCTTCGCAAGGGCAAGCTGTTTGACTCCTCGACGCTGGTCGTCAGCCTCATTTTGATTTCGCTGCCTATCTTCGTGATCGCCTTCGTAGCGCAACTCGTCATTGGGATCAACCTTGGCTGGGTGAGACCGACTGTTAGTGGCACGGCCCCGTGGAATGAACTCATTCTCCCCGGCATCGTGCTGGCCACTGTGAGCGTGGCCTACATCATCAGGCTCACCCGTGAATCCGTTATCGAAACACGCGGTCAGGACTTCGTGCGGACCGCCTATAGCAAGGGCCTCACCTCGGGGCGAATCGTGCGCGTGCACATTCTTCGCAACTCGCTTATTCCTGTTGTCACGTTTCTGGCGGTTGACTTTGGGGTACTCATGGTGGGGGCAACAGTCACTGAGGGTATCTTCAACATCCCCGGAGTGGGCCGAACCTTGTACCAGGCGATTATTCGCGGCGAGGGCCCCACGGTGGTGTCTTTTGTCACCGTCATGGTAATCATTTACCTCGTCGTCAATCTCTTAACTGACTTGCTCTACGCAGCGCTCGACCCAAGGATCCGTTATGGCAAATAGTTCGAACCATTACGTAGCGCCACTTGATGAGACGCCCCTAGCTGAAGTTGACTCGGTCAATATCTCAGCTCAGGCGAGCAACCTTTGGCTGGATGCATGGCGTGACATGCGTGGACGCCCCATGTTTTACATTTCCGGCTTCATCATTATTCTGGTCGCGCTCGTGGCGCTTTTTCCGGGATGGTTTACGCAGGTCCCACCCAACAACGACTGTTTGCTGGTTAACAGCAACGGGGCGCCGATCACCGGTCACCCCTTGGGCTTCACCAAGCAGGGCTGCGATGTCTATAGCCGCATTATTCATGGAACCTCCACCTCGCTGAGCGTGGGAATTATCGTCACGATTTTGACGGCAGGCCTCGGCGTCTTATTCGGTGCTTTTGCCGGTTTCTACGGCCGTTGGCTCGATGCCATCCTCTCGCGCGTCGGCGATATTTTCTTCGCGATTCCTTACATTTTGGCTGCTGTCGTGATCATGTCGGTCTTCTCTTCCTACCGAAACATCATCATCATTTCCCTCGCGATTGGCCTCTTCGCGTGGCCATCTACAGCGCGAGTTTTGCGAGCGGAGATTCTACGGGTCAAGAACGCGGACTTTGTGATGGCCTCCACCGCGATTGGCGTGAGCCGTTTTAAGATATTGATGCGCCACGTGTTGCCCAACTCGATTGCTCCCGTCATCGTCATCACGACGTTGTCGCTCGCCGCTGCCATTGTCGCTGAAGCCACTCTGTCGTTTCTGGGTGTTGGGCTCCCGACCAGTTTCATGTCGTGGGGCAACGACATCAGCCAGGCTCAAAGTGATCTCCGCAACGCGCCGCAGACTCTGATTTATCCTTCTCTCGCCTTGACCATCACGGCGCTGAGTTTCATCATGATGGGCGAAGTTATTCGAAACGCGCTCGACCCGAAAGCGAGGGCGAGACGATGAGCATTGCCACACCGACTTCTGCTGTAACCCCCGGATCTGGGGCGCGTTCAGCGATCACACCATTGCTGGAGATTCGTGGTCTCAAGGTTGAATTCTCGACCCAGCGAGATTCCGTGACCGCGGTCGATGGTATCGACCTCACGCTCATGCCGGGCCAAACTCTGGCCATCGTAGGCGAATCTGGTTCGGGCAAATCCACGCTCGCGCACTCCATCATCAACTTGTTGCCGGGCACCGGAGCCATCACGGCCGGAAGTATTCTTTTCGACGGCCAAGACCTCACGACCATCTCCGAAAAAGAGCTGCAGGGCATTCGAGGCCGTGACATTGGTTTCGTTCCCCAAGATCCTATGTCCAACCTCAACCCCGTGTGGAGCGTCGGGTTTCAAGTGGAAGAATCTGTTCGAGCCAACGGCGTCGCTGTCGGCCGCAAGGAAATTCGGGCTAAGGCCATCGAGGTGCTGCGCAAGGCCGGTCTTGATGACGCGGATGCACGCATGCGCCAATTCCCGCACCAGTTCTCGGGCGGAATGCGTCAGCGCGTGCTCATTGGTATGGCACTCTCGGCCAGCCCCAAGTTGCTCATTGCCGACGAGCCCACCTCCGCCCTCGATGTGACGGTGCAACGCACCATCCTCGACTATCTCGACTCGCTGACGCGCGACTCCGGCACGGCCGTCGTCTTGATCACGCACGACCTTGGCCTCGCCGCCGAGCGCGCGGAGCAGCTCGTCGTGATGTATCGCGGAAAGGTTGTGGAGGCCGGACCGAGCCTTGAAATCTTGCGCAACCCCCTGCATCCCTACACTCAGCGCCTCGTCGCCGCGGCGCCGAGCCTGGCCTCACGGCGTTTGACGGCGGCAGCAAAAGGTGTTGAGTCAACGTTGACGTCTCCCGTTGTTGCGGTGCCCGCCACCGCTGCGGCGTTCGACCTCGCCGCCATCGCGGACCGTCCGAGAGCGGGGATCGCCGAAAACACGGCCCTTCAGAACAATGCCCTTGCCGACAATGCGATTGTGGTCGACGGACTCACGAAGGTGTACTCGATTCGTGGTCGCGGATTCAAGACCGTGCCGTTCACCGCGGTGGACAACGTGTCGTTTAGCATTGCGCGCGGCACGACCATGGCCTTGGTGGGGGAGTCCGGTTCGGGCAAGTCGACGGTCGCAAAGATGCTGTTGGGGCTCGAGAAGCTCACGTCCGGCCGCATCGAAATCGACGGTGCTGACACAGGGGAGCTTTCGCCCAAAGAGCTTTTCAACCTTCGCCGACGCATGCAACCTGTCTTCCAAGACCCCTATGGTTCGCTGGACCCGCTACGCAACATCGAGAACACCATTGCTGAGCCACTGGATACCCACCGCGTTGGCACGAAAGCAGAGCGACGCAAGCGTGTCTATGAGCTTCTGGATCAGGTATCGCTTCCTCGAGCCATCGCCACCCGTTATCCCAACGAGCTCTCCGGAGGTCAGCGCCAACGTGTTGCTGTGGCGCGGGCGCTTGCGTTGAAGCCCGCCATTGTCATTCTGGATGAGGCCGTTTCGGCCTTGGACGTTCTCGTGCAGGCGCAGATTTTGCAGTTGCTGCATGAACTTCAGACCGAACTTTCGCTCACGTACCTGTTCATCACACATGATCTCGCCGTGGTTCGCGTCATCGCCGACAACGTCGCTGTCATGAACAAAGGGCGAATTGTCGAGGCCGCGACGACGAGTGAAGTCTTCGAGAATCCGAAGCAGGAGTATACTAAGAGACTGCTGGACGCTATTCCTGGGGCCAACATTCGTTTGGGTGCCTGAGGCCGTTTAAGTCTCAGCAAGTTATTATTCTGACCCAACGTCGACCGAGCTGGTCGCCGAGAGGATTTTTTCATGGCGCACGCCCTCCGCACGGACCGACGCAACGTAGCAATTGTCGCCCACGTTGACCACGGCAAGACTACGCTTGTTGACGCGATGCTCAAGCAGACCAACTCCTTCGACGCCCACTTTGCGGGCGAAGAGCGCATGATGGACTCGAACGACCTCGAACGCGAAAAGGGCATCACGATCCTCGCGAAGAACACCTCGGTGAGCTACGAGGGAATTCACGCGGTCGACGGCCCCATCATCATTAACGTGATTGACACCCCTGGCCACGCCGACTTCGGTGGCGAGGTTGAGCGCGGACTGTCCATGGTGGACGGCGTCGTCCTCCTCGTTGACGCTTCCGAGGGCCCACTGCCGCAGACTCGCTTTGTTTTGCGTAAGGCCCTTGAGGCTAACCTCCCCGTCATCCTTTTGGTCAACAAGACCGACCGTCCCGATGCTCGCATTGATGAGGTCGTCGGCGAAAGCCAAGACCTCCTGTTGGGTCTCGCATCCGACATGGCTGATGACTTTCCTGATCTCGACCTGGACGCCATCCTTGATGTGCCGATTGTCTACGCTTCCGGTCGTAACGGTGCGGCATCGTGGAACAAGCCCGAAAACGGATCTCTTCCCGATAACGATGACCTCGAGCCTTTGTTCGACGCCATCCTGAAGCATGTTCCGGCACCTTCCTACGATGACCAGCACCCGCTGCAGGCGCACGTCACCAACCTTGACGCATCGCCTTTCTTGGGTCGCCTCGCGCTCCTCCGCATCTTCAACGGCCACATCAAAAAGGGCCAGCAAGTTGCCTGGGTCAAGAACGATGGCACCGTCACCACCGTGAAAGTAACCGAGCTGCTGATCACGAAGGCACTCGACCGTTTCCCCACAGAAACTGCAGGCCCCGGCGACATCGTCGCTATCGCTGGTATCGACGAGATCACCATCGGTGAGACCATCGCTGACCCTCACGACGTTCGCCCATTGCCCACCATCACGGTGGACGACCCCGCGATCTCGATGACCATCGGCACCAACACCTCGCCCGTCATCGGCAAGGTCAAGGGCCACAAGCTCACCGCCCGTATGGTCAAGGACCGTCTGGACCGCGAGCTGGTAGGTAACGTCTCGATCAAGCTTGTTGACATCGGTCGCCCGGACGCGTGGGAGATCCAGGGTCGTGGAGAGCTTGCTCTGGCCATCCTCGTGGAGAACATGCGTCGCGAGGGCTTCGAGCTCACCGTGGGCAAGCCTCAGGTTGTCGTCAAGAAAGTGGATGGCAAGGTACACGAGCCATTCGAGCACCTCACCATTGATGCTCCCGAAGAGTACCTCGGTGGCATCACGCAACTCCTGGCCGCTCGCAAGGGCCGCATGGAGTCCATGAGCAACCACGGCACTGGCTGGGTCCGCATGGAGTTCATCGTTCCTTCGCGTGGCCTCATCGGTTTCCGCACCGAGTTTTTGACCATCACGCGTGGTTCCGGCATCGCGAACGCCGTCTCGCACGGCTATGAGGCCTGGGCGGGCGCCATCGTTACCCGCACCAACGGTTCCATCGTGGCTGACCGCGCCGGCGTGGCAACCCCCTTCGCCATGGTCGCTTTGCAGGAGCGCATGTCGTTCTTCGTGGAGCCCACGCAGGAGGTCTACGAAGGAATGGTGGTCGGCGAAAACTCCCGTGCCGACGACATGGACGTCAACATCACGAAAGAAAAGCAACTCACGAACATGCGCCAGTCCACTTCGGACAGCTTTGAGCGCATGACGCCTTCGCGCAAGCTCACACTCGAAGAGTGCCTCGAGTTCGCTCGTGAAGACGAGTGCGTTGAGGTCACTCCTGAATTCGTTCGCATCCGCAAGGTTGAGCTCGCTGCTGCCGCTCGAGCGCGCAACACGAGCCGTTTGAAGAAGCAGAACGAATAACCCTGACTGCAAGATTTAGGCAGCTTTTTTGCTGGCAAAATCCCTCACCCCCGTCAGGGGCGTGAGGGATTTTTGTTCACCGTTGGGCGTCTAATTTTTCTCGGCATTTACCGCCCACGATGAGTACGATTTGCGGTACAGACCAGACGGACGATTCGCGGACCTGGAGTGTGACAATAACGGTCAGAAACGCGGACCAGGCGCTTTTACTGCTATCTGCGTAGTGTCGCCGGTGACGACGTCGCAGTAGACATCGCAGTAGTCGTCGCCGTGGAAGAAGGTGCCGACGGAGAGGGTTTCGGGAGCGTCTTCTTGAGTGACATGCGCAGGAATAAGGTCAGCGTTGTGCCCACGAAGGCAACCCAAAGAATCACTTGACTCCAGTTCATGATGGCAGAGAACCCGAAGATTCCCTTGAGGAGCGAGCCGTACCAGCTCTCTTCCGGCACGGCGCCCGAGATATCGAACGCGAGAGCGTTGGCACCGGGAAAGACACCAACTTCTTGAAGGTCACCAAAACCATTGATGAGAACGCCGGCCGCCACAATGATGAGCAAGGCACCAGACCACGTAAAGAACTTTGCGAGGTTGAGGCGCACCATGCCCCGATAGATGAAGTAGCCCAAGGTGATGGAGATGCCCAATCCGATGACGGCTCCGAGAAGAGGGAGGACAGTGTCTTGGGTTGCTTGAGCGGCAGCCCAAATAAAGACGGCGGTCTCGATGCCCTCACGGCCAACGGCGAGGAAAGCAAGGAGGACGAGACCCCAGCCGGCGCCGGCCAAATTCTTGTCGATGTCGCTCTGCAGGTTGCCGCGTAAGTCGCGAGCTGTTCGGGCCATCCAGAAGATCATCCATGTCACAAGGCCCGTGGCCAGAATCGACATTGTTCCCGCGATGAGCGGTTCAACGTTCGGGGGCAACGTCGTTAGTCCGAAGGCGAGAAGAGCTCCGATGGCCAAAGAAACAGCAACCGCAACCGCTACGCCAACCCAAATCTTGGAAAGGACATCACGGCGATCAATTTTCACGACGTAAGCGATGAGAATGCCCACAATGAGTGATGCTTCTAAACCTTCGCGGAGGCCAATCAAGAGATTCGCGAGCATGGCACAACTTCTTTCACAAAACCTAAGAGTAAGGGTTGCCTTACTTAGGTAATCCTAACCCCTGGCATTCCAGCAGGGCCATCATTTCATTCCGTCGATTGGAAGGACGGGCGATATCGGCCTGACCTTACGTCAGGAAGAGGGAGGATCCGATAAAACTTCCTACAGGCGCTCCCGGCGGAATAGCAAAAATTCCCGACCCCACATGTTTGAGGTACTCGTTCAGAGCGTCGTTCTTGGCCAGATTTTTTTGAATCGTGACGAATTGCTCGGGCGATTTTTGAAAACTGATGAAGAAGAGCCCGGCGTTGAGTCGCCCGAGGGCATCGTTTCCATCGACAAAATTGTAGCCGCGCCGCAACAATTTTGCGCCGCCGTTGTGCGAGGCGTGTGCCTGCGCCACGTGCGATTGAGGGTCAATAGCGCGGGACCCATCCGCTGCGGTGGCGCTGAAGTCAGTCTCTGAGAATTCAGTACCACCGGAAAGGGGAGCGCCTTCCGCCTTCGTGCGACCGGTTACTCGCTCTTGCTCGCGGAGTGAGGCGCGATCCCACGTTTCGAGGGTCATGCGAATGCGTCGCGCCACGAGGTAGGTTCCGCCAGCCATCCAGGGAGAGCTTGGGGAGGAAGCCGTCCAAACGAAGTCAGCGACATCCGAGGCATTCTCGTTCTTGATGTTGGCCGTGCCATCTTTGAACCCGAACAGGTTGCGCTCGGTTTTCTGACTCGTGCTGGTGGAGGAGGTTCGGCCGTAGCCCAGTTGCGACCACTTCAGGACGGCCCGTCCAAAGGCGATTCGGGTGAGATTGCGGATCGCGTGCACCGCCACCTGGGGGTCGTTTGCGCAGGCCTGTATGCACAGGTCACCTCCGCTGGAGGCGGGATCGAGATCATCGGCCGCAAAATGCGGCAAGTTGACAAGCTCGGGGGGCTTGCGCGACAGCAGCCCGAATCGATCCTCGCCCGTAGAGGAAGAAAACAGCGTGGGGCCGAAGCCAATGGTGACCGTGAGGCCGGCAACAGGGAGTCCCACGGCCTCGCCGGTGTCTTCTGGCGGAGCGTCGTAGTTTGCGGAACCCGCCCCGAACTCCCCTAATTCCTTGCCCTGGGTCATCGCTGCTGCCGCAACGGTCCAATCTTGGAGGAGTTCAATCAGGTCCGCCCGGCTGGTCCCGGGAGCCACATCAAATGCGGCAAAATGGAGTCGATCTTGCGCGGGGGTCGTGATGCCGGCTTGGTGCGTGCCGTAAAAGTCATACCGCAGTCCGGGAGGATCGTTCGCGGCGTTCCGACTGGCAATCCCGCCGCCCGTCACACCGTCGACTCCCACCGCGATTCCGGCGCCGAGGCCCGCACCGGCTAATCCCACACCGGCTAAGCCAAGGAGACCCCGGCGGGAGAGCTTGAGGGGTTCTTTCATTTCAGTACCAGCGCGGCGGTTAGTTTATTGAGGGGCTCACCGAGGGCATTCACCTGGTCAGCAAGCGCTTTAACCTCCGCGACCCCAAGCTCCGTGTACAGGCGAAATCCGCTTTCCGTGCGTTGCCCGTCGAGGAGTCCCTGCAGAGTAGAGAACTCCGTGTCGAGTTGAGCGGCGAGCGCGGGGTCTTTTTGTAACAAAACCTCGCGAACGCCGCCAAAGAGAACGAGAGCTCCATCAACATTGGCCTGGAAGTCCCAGAGGTCCGTGTGCGACCAAGCTTCTTCTTCACCCGTTACTTTTCCGGTGGCAACCTCGTCGAGGAGCCCGATGGCTCCATTGGTGAGTTGAGGAAGTGTGAACGTGAGAGTGTGAACGTTGGTTTTCAGCGTGGCGGTGTCTGCGACGAGGAGACCAGCGAGGTGATCTCGTTTTGTCTGGTTATAGGCAATGAAGCCTGATTCGGCATTCTGCGGCCATAAGTCCTTCTCAATGGCATGCCATCCTGTCCACTCTTGGCCCTCCTCAAGGTCAGCTTCTCGCAGGTCGAGTTTGGGATCAAGGTCTCCGAATGATTCAGCCACGGTCTCGACGCGCTCCCAATGCATGCGGGTCGACGGGTAGAGAGTACGCGCCCCGTCAAAATCTCCGGATACGTAGGCCGCCGCGAAGGCATCCGTTCCCGCGACAAGGAGGTCAATTTCATTGCGCACGTACGAGGCATAGTTAGTGGCGGCAGTATCGATGAGGGCTTGAGTGTCAGCGCTGCGCACAATTTCCGTTCCCGAGTCAGTGACGGTAAAGGCTGCGTTGCCAATTCCGGTACCCACCATGCCGGGCTTGCACACCGTGTAGTAGGTGCCTGGCGACGCTTGAATGACGAGATCGCGGGTGGTTCCGGGGCCGACATTTTCCACCTCGCCCACGATGCGCAGGCCGTCGTTTGCCAAAATATAGAACTCGGTGACCTGACTGCCGGAATTGGTAATCACGAACTGAATATTGCCGCTCGGGGCGCTTGTGATCGAGAGCGAGCAGGCATCGGCAGAGCTGTCGACGGAGATGGGGCCGTTGCCCGCGTCGGTTTGCGTGCCCCTCAAGTTGGGTACGCAACCGGCCAACGAGAGGGCGAGGGCGGTAGCAGCAGTGGAGACGATCAACGTTTTGGCGAGGGAAGCGAAGTTCATGAGGCTATCTGGATGCTTTCGGTTGAAGTTTGGGCGGTCGAGGTGGGAGCGGTCGAGCTGAGGGCCACAGGCGTGGGAGGGCGCAGAGCGCGCCAGAACAGGAGTCCTACCGTGATGATGTATGCCCACCAGGTGAAGAATTCAAACCAGGTCGTGGCGGGCGAGAAGTTGAAGATGCCCTTGAGGAGCGTTCCGTACCAGCTGTCGGGAGGAATGGCCGTCGTTACGTTGAACGCCAGGGCATGGAGTCCGGGAAGCAGGCCCGCTTCTTGCAAGTCGTGCACTCCATAGGCGAGAACGCCAGCGGAGACCGTAATGAGGAGCAGACCGGTCCACCGAAAGAATGCGGTGAGATTGATTCTCAGCATTCCGCGGTAGATCAGGAAACCCAGCAGCACGGCGATTCCAATACCGATGATGGCACCCAATAGGGGCAGGGTCGTTTCACCGGATGCCTGCACTGCCGCCCAGATGAAAAGTGTCGTTTCGATTCCCTCGCGTCCCACGGCAAAAAAGGCCACGAGTGCAATCGACAACCCACCGGCAATGAGCCCTCGGTCGAGGCTGCTGTGGAGCTGTGCCTTGAGGCTTGCGGATGTCTTAGCGAGCCAAAAAATCATCCACGTAATGAGACCCACCGCAAGGATGGAAAGCAACCCTCCGATCATTTCTTGTGCCTGAAAGGACAGGCCGTACGCACCGAAAGTGAGCAGGGCGCCCAGGGCAAGGGACAGCACGATGGCTGCGATAACCCCCAGCCACAGTTTGGGGAGAACATCCCGACGCTGAACCCGAACAAGATACGTGATGAGTATGGACACGACGAGAGCAGCTTCGAGGCCTTCTCGGAGCCCTATCAACAGATTTGCAAACATGGAGACGCGTCAGCTTTCGGTTTGATTAATATAGGTAAGGCTTACCTAACTTAGGTAATCCTAACCACAAACTTTTCAACGGGCCTCGCTACAATTTCTAAGTGATGGAAAATTCAGTGAAGCCTGCTCGGTCTGCCTCGTCATTTTCATGGTCAAATATTGCATCCTGGGTCTTGGCGCTGCTTGTGGGAGCCCTTGTCGGATCCGTCACCACGGTTATTCACCAAAGCTCAATTTCGGTTCTGGGAATCGACATCCCGTGGGGGCTCGTCGCATCCCTGGGCACAGTTGCGGCGTATCTCCTTGGCCTGAGATTGGTTCGCGGCGAGCGGGTGAGCGTCATCTTTGGTGCGTTGGGCGTTCTTATCAGCGTCTACATTTTCAGCCAGCGCAGCACAGGTGGGTCTGTGCTGGTTCCCAATAACCTCGCCGGAAGTATTTGGGCCATTGCCCCCACGCTCATTGCAACCATCATCGTGGCTTGGCCGAAGTTGCCCGAGCGTCAAGCAAAGTAGACTGAAGGCTCGTAAAACCCAAGTAGCTAAGGAGCCCGCGTGACCTACGTCATTGCCCTGCCGTGTGTCGATGTTAAAGACCGCGCGTGCATTGACGAGTGCCCCGTGGACTGCATTTACGAGGGTGAACGCATGCTCTACATTCACCCCGATGAGTGCGTGGACTGCGGAGCGTGCGAGCCGGTGTGTCCTGTTGAAGCCATCTACTACGAGGATGACCTCCCCGAAGAGTGGGCCGACTACTACAAAGCCAACGTCGAGTTTTTCGAAGAGATTGGTTCGCCCGGGGGCGCCGCCAAAATCGGCGTCATCAAGAGCGACCATGCGGTCATCTTGGCGCTCCCTCCGCAGGTCTAGTTCCCGTGCTCGCGGAGCTTCCCGAATACCCTTGGGACGCCATGGCGCCCTATGCGGCGCAGGCACAGGCCCATCACGATGGCATCGTCGACGTGTCAATTGGGTCCCCGGTTGACCCCACACCCGCACTCATTCGTGCCGCTCTTTCTGAAGCCACGGATGCCCACGCGTACCCGACGACGGTGGGCACGCCCGCTCTTCGCGGCGCAATTGTTGAATGGTTTGAACGTCGCCGGGGTGTTTCTGGGCTGTGTGTCGATAACGTTCTTCCCACCATCGGGTCGAAAGAATTCGTGGCCTGGCTTGCCTTCATGTTGCGTTTGGGCCCTGGCGACGTGGTCGTTCACCCACGCGCTGCTTACCCGACTTATGCCATTGGTGCTGCCATTGCGGGAGCGACGCCGTGGGCTTCGGATGATCCGGACGACTGGCCGGCAGAGACCAAGCTGGTGTGGCTGAACAGTCCCGGGAATCCGGATGGACGTGTTCTTGATGTTGCGGCCCTCAAGGTACGGGTGGACCGAGCGCGAGTGCTGGGCGCTGTCATTGTCAACGACGAGTGTTACGCAGAGTTGGGCTGGGACGGTCGTTGGGCTGATGAGCGAATCCCCAGCATTGTCGACCCGCGCGTGACCGGTGGCTCGCTCAGCGGCATTCTCTGCGCCTATTCCCTCAGCAAGCAATCAAACCTCGCAGGTTATCGCGCAGCCTTTGTGGCGGGCGACAGCGGCCTTGTGGAGCAACTGCTGGTCATTCGCAAGCATGCCGGAATGATGCTGCCCGGCCCGGTTCAGGCCGCTATGGTGGTGGCGCTCGGCGACGACTCTCACGTCGCAGCGCAAAAGGAGCTATATCGCGCTCGTCGAGATGTTCTGTTGCCAGCGCTCATCGCGGCGGGATTTTCTCTGGATGCCAGCGAAGCGGGCCTGTACCTGTGGGTGACGGAGGGCAAAGACGCCTGGGTATCGATCGAACGTCTTGCGTCCTTAGGTATCTTGGCCGGCCCCGGCCACTTTTACGGGGACGTCTATCCCCAGCATGTTCGCCTTTCGCTCACCGCAACGGATGAGCGAATCGCTCAGGCTGCGGCGCGCCTGAGGGCATCCGCGTAAACCTCAAACGGCGGGCCTCACACGGCAGAGCGTCTAATGCGTCGTGGAAGAGACGGGGAAGTCCTTTTGCGAAAATTGTGCTTGCTGCACGGCTGTGAAATCACTCTTCTTCGAGGCCGACTGACCGAGCATCACGAGTCTCATGATGGTCCAGCCGAGGAGGATGACCAGCAGCGCGTTTCGTGACGTGAGGAGCACGGCGGCATAACGACTGCCGTTGACCAGCGGCATGTAGAAAATAGGAAAGACCATTGTGGTCATAATGCTGATGGCCATCATGAGATTCCCTGGCACACGCCAGGAGCGCGTATTCAGTGCAATCCCCACGACAACGATGGGCACCAGCCAGAGCATGTACTGGGGCGAACCAACCTTGTTGAAGACGACCATTGACGTTGCGAGGGCCAGTGACCCCACGAGGAGTAACTCCTGAGAGGGCGCCCCTCTTTTGCGGGCACGCCACAACAATCCCATGATGGCAACCACGGCGATTGCCATAAGTGGTGTCATGAGCTTGGCCACGAAAGCCGAGCCGGGGCCGGTGACCTCCCAGGTTTCCAGGCTTTCGCCGTAAAACCGAAGGAATCCGGGCTGTTCGGCGACGGACATCCACAGCCACGGAGCGGCGACGGGAGCCTCGAGTTGCAGATTGCGTGTTGACTGCATCGTGATGAAGCTAGAAATGTTGTCGCCGGCGCCGACCGCCAGAATGGCCGCAACGAAAGCGGCCGACGTGATGATGCCGGCCATGACAACAGCGAGCCAGTTTCGCGAGGTCGCAACGATGGCCAAAAATATTGCCGCCGGCCACACCTTGATCCAAGTCGCTGTCGCGAGAATAAAACCGGTTGCCAAAGGCCAACGCGCCAACAAGGCGAGGGCGATAACGACCATGGGGGCAGTTAAACCGTCGAGACGCAGGAGTGCCACGGGGCTAAGGACAAAAAGAATAGCAAGCCACCACCATGCGGCAATCATGCGTGAACGTGAGGTTCGTCGGCCCAGAAGAACGATAAAAGAGGCGATGTTCAGCACGGAAATCATGCACAGCCAGACGAAGAGGTAGAAGCCAAAACCCCACAACCCGGCAAAAACAATGGGCCCTAGTGCAATTTCGGGATAGACCCACGCGAAGTCGATGCCAGGCCAGGATCCGTGAACGAGTCCCTGAAAAGCCCAGTGACGATAAATCTGGAGGTCGCCTTGGACGTTTCCCGCCAGCATGGTTCCCGAGAGCCCGATAAAGAAGACGGCATGCGTGCCAAGGATGGCGAGCCACAGGTTTCTCTTTGCGAGGTACCAACGCTTTTTTGCGGGAACACCGAATCTGTCACCAAAGGTTCGGGGCACAACACCGAGATTGCGGTCACTAATGGTCACAAGGCTAATGATTGCCTGTCTTAGCTGAGAAACTCCTGACAGTACGACGTCTAGCGGAAGACAGTTAAATGGACTGCTCGGTCACTGAGGGCCGTTTTTGCCCATAAACTTAATGAAACCCCCGCTGTGCCAACACAAAAGGCATTCGGGTAGACCGCTCACCCAGGCAGTTAGTACTAGGAGTCTTCGTGGCCGACGCTGGCAACATTCCCATCACTGTGACCGACCGGGTTACCCTGACCTATAACGGGGTCAGTACCGATTTTCCGGTGTTGCGCAGCAGTCAAGGCGCCAACGCTATCGACCTGTCGACGCTCACCAAGCAGACCGGTTTGACCGCTCTTGACTATGGGTTTGTGAACACAGCTTCCACCAAGTCGAATATCACCTACATCGACGGCGATGCGGGAATCCTTCGGTATCGCGGGTATCCCATTGATCAGGTTGCCAAAAACCTTTCGTTCCTCGAGACCGCGTGGCTCCTCATCTATGGCGAGGTTCCCTCCGCCACTGAGCTCGAAGGGTTCGAAGAGAACATTCGCCGGCACACTCTGCTGCACGAAGACCTCAAGGATTTCTTCTCGGGATTTCCGCGCAATGCGCATCCCATGCCCGTACTCTCAGCGGGAGTTTCGGCGCTCTCCACGTACTACGAAGATTCTCTTGACCCGAATAACCCCGAGCACGTTGAGATTGCGACCTACCGCCTGCTCGCGAAGTTGCCCGTTATGGCAGCCTACGCTCACAAGAAGAGCATTGGTCAGGCATTCCTGTATCCCGATAACTCGCTCTCCTACGTCGAAAACTTTTTGCGACTCACATTCGGCAATCGTGCCGAAAACTATGAGATGAACCCCGTCGTCGTGAACGCCCTCGAACGGCTGCTCATTTTGCACGAGGACCACGAGCAGAACGCTTCGACCTCCACGGTTCGCTTAGTCGGTTCCACCGACGCCAATCTCTTTGCTTCGGTCTCTGCCGGCATAAATGCCCTTTTTGGTCCCCTTCACGGCGGCGCAAACGAGGCGGTTCTCACCATGCTGGGTGAAATCAAGAATTCGGGCGAGTCCGTTGCCAAGTACGTGGAGCGTGTGAAGAACAAAGAAGACGGTGTTCGTCTCATGGGCTTCGGGCACCGCGTCTACAAGAACTTCGACCCTCGGGCCGTTCTCGTCAAGGAGAGTGCCGACGAGGTTCTCGTGGCTTTGGGCGTCAAGAATGATCTCCTTGACATCGCCAAGGAACTTGAAGGCATCGCCTTAAACGACGACTATTTCCGCGAGCGCAAGCTCTATCCGAACGTGGACTTCTACACGGGCGTTATTTATAAGGCCATGGGCTTCCCTCCGCGCATGTTCACGGTATTATTCGCCATTGGGCGCCTCCCTGGCTGGATCGGCCACTGGCGTGAGATGAACGAAGACCCCCAGACCAAGATTGGTCGTCCCCAGCAGCTCTACACGGGCGAGGTTCAGCGCAACCTCCCCGGCTTGAGCTAGCAAGCCTCTTAGTGCAGGGCTGAGTTCAGGGTGATTCCCGCGCCCGTTCGCGAGAGGCACTCTACGGCGCCGGTTGCGGAGTTGCGGCGAAAGAGCAGCCCGGCCTTACCCGAAAGCTCAACGGCCTTGACCTCCACCGTTCCCTCGTCGCTGATGACAAGCACCTTGGTTCCAGCCGTGACATAGAGGCCGGCTTCGACGACGGTATCGTCACCGATCGAGATCCCGATGCCAGAATTCGCGCCGAGCAGCGCGCGCTGCCCGACGGAGACCCGCTGGGTTCCCCCGCCCGAGAGGGTTCCCATTATCGATGCGCCACCGCCGATGTCACTACCGTCGCCCACGACGACCCCCTGCGAGATGCGCCCTTCAACCATGGAAGTGCCGAGCGTGCCAGCATTGAAGTTGACGAACCCCTCGTGCATGACCACGGTTCCTGGAGCCAGGTGGGCGCCGAGGCGCACGCGCGAGGCATCCGCAATGCGCACGCGATCGGGGGTGACGTAATCGGTGAGACGGGGAAAGCGATCTATCCCCGAGGCCTGAATACCGGCCCGCAGGAGTTGTGGGCGCAGGCGAGTAAAGACATCTGGATGCACAGGGCCAGCGTTCGTCCACACCACGTTGTTCAGCTGCCCGAAGATGCCCTCCAGGTTGATCGTGTTGGGGGCAACGAGCAAGTGGGAGAGGAGGTGCAGGCGAAGGTAGGAATCGGAAGCACCGACGGGAGGCTCGCGAAGGTCAATCTCCACCGTGACAATCTCAATGGTCACCTCACGGCGGTTGTCTTCGCCGGCAAGGTTTTCGAGCGCTGCGGGAGCGATCCACTTCTCACGGCCCGCGGGCAGGGTGCCGAGCATTGGTTCAGGGAACCACGTGTCGAGAATGGTGCCGTCGCGCGAAATGGTTGCTAGGCCGTAGCCCCAAGCATGCGTATGAATGTCTGTCGAAGCCATGACTCAAGGTTACTGGCCAGGAGTTACCCGGCAGAAGTTCTCGGCGATAAAGTAGGGGCATGTCCGCGTCGCAAGTGCTTCTTGACCTCACCGCCGGAAGTGTCGCTTTAACCGCCGCCATCTGCGACATTGAGTCCGTTTCGGGTAACGAAGAGGCCCTTGCCAACGCCATTATGGATGCCCTTTCGACCTACTCGCACCTAGAGCTCACTCGCGCTGGCAACACGATTGTGGCCCGCACACATTTCGGACTCCCACAGCGGGTCATCATCGCGGGACACCTCGACACCGTTCCCCTCAACGACAATCTGCCGACCCACTGGGAGCAAGATTCCCTCGGGGACGACTGGTTGTGGGGCCGCGGCACCGTGGACATGAAGGCGGGCGTGGCCGTTCAATTGACGCTTGCCGTCGAACTGACGGCGCCGGCCTTCGATATCACCTGGATCTGGTACGACCTTGAAGAAGTCGATGCGGAGCGGAACGGACTCAGGCGACTCGCGCATACGCATCCGGAATTTTTTGTGGGGGACTTTGCGATCTTGGGCGAGCCCAGTAACTCCACGGTCGAAGGCGGCTGCAACGGCACTATTCGGGTGGATATTCGAGCACGTGGCTTGCGCGCTCACTCGGCTCGCGCCTGGGCAGGCGAGAACGCTATTCACAAGCTCGCGTCGGCGCTCGCCATCTTGAGTGCGTACGAACCGCGTCAGGTTGAGGTCGAGGGCCTTCTTTATCGCGAGGGTTTGAACGCCGTGGGCGTCAGTGGGGGAGTGGCTACCAATGTCATCCCCGACGAGGCCACCCTTCACGTGAATTACCGATTTGCCCCCAGTCGCTCGGCGGCCGAGGCGATTGTGCACATGCGCGAGATCTTTGCCGGCTTTGATGTAGTCGTCATCGATCAGGCGGAAGGTGCCCGTCCTGGATTGACGTCTCCGATTGCCCTCAACTTCGTGAACGCGGTGGGCGCCGCACCGACCCCCAAATACGGTTGGACCGACGTCGCGAGATTTTCGGCCATGGGGATTCCCGCCGTGAACTTTGGTCCAGGCGATGCGACGTTGGCTCACGCTGATGATGAACGTGTCGCCGTGCGCCAGATTACTGAGTGCGAAAACGCGCTTCGAACGTGGCTGTTGGGTGAATAACAGTCGCGAAGCCTCGCGAGGAACGGGGAGTGCGCGCGTGCGCCGACGCCCGACGCCCGGCCCCCGCGTTCCGTGGTGGCTTGCTGTCTTCCTCATTTTTGCCGGGGGGCGCATCGTCACCACCGTCATGTTGGCAATTTTGGCCAACAACCAGGCCGCTAACGCCTGGACCGGTGCCCAACCCTCCCTCCTAGATTTTTCGTCATTGTGGGACGGCCGGTGGTACAACATCATCGCCGTGTCGGGGTACCCGAGTGAACTTCCCATCACGGCCGAGGGCCACGTGGGTGAAAGTGCGTGGGCGTTCCTTCCTGCTTATCCGGCGATTGTTCGCGGGGTCATGGTGATCGGATCCGTACCCTGGAACGTCGCGGCCGTCGGAGTATCGCTGGTTTTTGCCCTTGCCGCCACACTTGTTTTCTATAAGCTTCTCGCGCGGGTCGTCCCCGTTCAGCAGGCACTTTTCGCTGTGGTGCTCTTCTCGATCGCGCCTGTTTCGCCGTTGTTCCAGTTGGCCTATGCGGAGTCGATGCAGCTTTTCCTGATTGCGGTGGCGCTCTATCTTCTGATGCTCCGGAGATACGGCTGGATGATTCCCGTCATCCTGGTGCTGTCGTTCACCCGCCCGGCGGCGTTGGCTCTGGCACTCGCGCTGGGGTTTCACTGGATTTATCGCTTTGGCAAACGCAGCCGTGGCCGTTTTCCGATGCGTGAGCGCGTTTTGGTGGCGGTTGTGGCCTTCATCGCGGCTGTCGGCGGTCTGTTGTGGTTGGTCATTGCCGGGGTCGTAACGGGTGTTCCGGATGCCTACCTCAGCACCGAGTTAGCATGGCGTTCGGCCTATATCGGCTATCAAGATTTGCTCCCGTTCATGCCGTGGGTGTTGTCATCGCAATGGTGGTTACCGGGACTGTGGGGCTACCTCGCGTTGGCCGGTATCGTTCTGGTCTTCATCGTGTTCATGCTGACGCCCGCCGTCAAAAAACTTGGTGTCGACGTCCGTTTTTGGCTCGCCAGCTATGGCCTGTACCTCATTGCTGTTTTCTTTCCGCAATCGAGCACGTTTCGGCTCTTGGCGCCACTGTTCCCCGCGCTGGGTGCTCTTGCGGCTCCGCGGTCGCGCGTGTACCGAATTGTGCTGGTCTTGGTGAGTTTGGCCCTGCAATGGGGCTGGCTGTTGATTTGTTGGCGTGTGGATGGATACGACTGGACGCCACCATAAACATGCACCTCGCTGCTCAAATGAGCACACATTCGTGTGCTGAGGGACGTCCGCTTGGTTATGAGAGGCCCCTTCCATCGGGGATAATAGAGACATACCAATATGTGAAAGGGGAAAACACATGGCTGCAATGAAGCCACGAACCGGAGACGGACCCATGGAGGCCGTCAAGGAGGGTCGCCTCATAATTGTGCGCGTGCCTCTCGAAGGTGGCGGACGCCTCGTAGTGTCGGTCAACCCTGACGAGGCAAAAGAGTTGCACGGCGTCCTCGACGCGGTCGTCAACCCGGCCGTTGCCTAGTCCTTCAGAAGTATTTTTGCTTTAACAACGTCGTCTTTTTTTGCCGCCAATGATTGCCGGACAACGTGAGCCGATTGCTTTAACGTATGAGAGCCCCGCTGCGTGCGGGGCTCTCATACGTTAAATGGCTCGCGCAACAGGGCTAAGCGATCTTGGTGACCTGCAAGAGTCCATCGCCGGCGGGGGAGAGCGCGGTAATGACCGCGTCAGAAGAATTAACTTCGTTCAGCACTGCGCGGAAAGCGCTGGCCAGGGCGTTCCTTTTGGCGGGGTCTGCGACCTCACCGCGCCAGAGCGCGTGCGGGAGTAAGACCGTCCCACCGATGCGCACGAGGCGCAGGGCGTGCTCGATATTCTCCAGGAGTTGCTTGGGATCCCCATCGATGACAACGATGTCGTAGGAGTTTTCATTCATGCGTGGCAGGACATCCAGCGCACGCCCGGTGATGAGGCGAACACGGGAGCTGGGGTAACCGGCCTCCGTGAAGAGGGTGCGGGCGAGTTCGTGATATTCAAATTCCTCATCAATGGACGTGAGGGTCGCCAGAGGGGCACCGCTTAAGAGCCACAGGCCCGAGACGCCAAGACCGGTACCTATTTCGACGATGTTGGTGGCACCCGTTGCCGCGGCGATGAGACCAAGCTGCGCGCCAATGGCCAGAGCCACGGGTTCGATTCCATGCTCCAGCGAGAGCGCCCGAGCCTTGGCTCCGACCTCGGATTCGGGCACGAACTCGTTCGCGAACATCCAATTCAATTCATTGTGTGACATAGCGCTCTCCTTGGCCTCCAGACTAGGGGCGGGCAGACAATTCGGGGCGGTAGTCTCGTAGTGTGTTTGGTTTGACGTTCGATAAACTCCTCGTGATCGGGGTCATAGCCGTCTTCTTGCTAGGCCCGGAACGCTTGCCGCATTACGCGTCGCAGCTGGCTCGGCTGGTCCGAAGCTTGCGCGACATGGCCACGGGAGCCAAAGCGCGCATGAAAGACGAGCTGGGTGATGACTTTGATGAAGTTGAGTGGCAAAAACTCGATCCCCGCCAATATGACCCTCGGCGGATCATTCGCGAGGCACTCCTAGACGTCGTTAATCCGGACGAGCCTGCCGCCACGGTGAAGTCCCCGTTGAAGGCACCCCCGATTTCGGAGTCGGCTTACGTCAAACGGCAGGAACGAAAGCTGCGCGATGAAGCGGATCGGGCGCTACCCACACCCTTTGACCTCGAATCGACTTAGCACCAAGCACAACTACACCGTAAAGCCAACTTTCCGTCGCCACGGTATGTCATTATTTTGGGCTGAGCCCGAGTGAGGTGCCCACGCGCGACGGACCGGCCGTCAAGATGATTCGGGCCAAAGCGACAATCGCCTGACTAGCAGGGTCAGTCGGGTGCGCCGCCACAACGGGGTCTCCGACGTCGCCACCGGCGCGCAGGGCGATGCTGAGCGGAATCTCGCCCAACACGGCAACGGGGGTGTCCTGCCCCGCGGAGAGGGCCTGGGCAACCTCGGCTGCACCACCGGAACCGAAGAGCTCGAGAACGGAGCCGTCCGGCAACGGAAGCCCCGCCATGTTCTCCACGACACCGAGAATCCGTTGGCCGGTTTGGCGAGCCACGACACCGGCGCGCACGGCAACATCTGCGGCCGCGGACTGCGGGGTGGTGACGACGAGCACCTCGGCGTTGGGTAGCAATTGCCCGACCGAAATAGCCACGTCACCGGTGCCGGGAGGAAGATCCAGCAGCAGGATATCGAGATCGCCGAAGTAAACATCCGTCAAAAACTGCGTGATCGTGCGATGCAACATGGGGCCACGCCACGCAACGGCAACGGAGGCATCTTCGACGAACATGCCAATTGAGATCACCTTCACATCGTGAGCGATGGGCGGAAGTATCATGTCATCGAGGCGGGTCGGTTTGACGGCGATGCCCGCGGGGGCGAGGCCCAGGAGTCCGGGGATGGAGAAGCCGTACACGTCCGCATCCAAAATACCGACCGACATGCCCTGGGCGGCGAGGGCCACCGCGAGGTTGGCGGTGAGCGTGGATTTTCCGACGCCCCCTTTGCCGCTGGTAACCGCAATAACGCGGGTCAAGGTTCCCGGGCCAAAGGGATTCTCCCGGCGGCCGCCGGGCTTGAGACGAGCGAGGAGGGCTGCCCGCTCATCCGGGGTCATGACCTGCACGTCAACCGTGGTGGTTTCGATTCCCACGATTCCCGTAGAGGCCGCTTCGACATCACGTTCGATGGAGCGCGCTGCTGGGCATCCGGCAATGGTGAGGCGAACCTGCACGGTCGCGGTCGTTCCTTCGACGCTGACCGGTCCGATCATTCCCAGCTCGGCAAGGCTTAAACGGAGTTCGGGATCACGAACGGCACCGACTGCGGCTGTCACGGCAGTTGTCAGCGCAATGGCGAGGGAGGATGTGCTATTCACGCGTGGGGGAAGCCGCGGGTTCGTCATCGGCTTCTAAATCTTCGAGGAGTGAGCGCAATTCCGAGCGGATAAAATCCTTGGTCGCGACGTCTTTGAGGGCGAGCCGCAGGGCGACAACTTCGCGAGCGAGGTACTCGGTATCGGCGAGGGTGCGCTCGGCACGCTGGCGGTCCTGTTCGAACTGAACGCGGTCCCGGTCGTCTTGGCGGTTCTGGGCGAGCAGAATCATGGGCGCAGCATAGGAAGCCTGGAGGGAGAGAATTAGTGTGAGGGCAGTGAAGCCGATGGCGGCAGAGTCAAAGCGCCATGCCTCGGGAGCAAAAGAGTTGAAAACGATCCAGGCGACCGCAAAAATAGACAGCCCAACGAGGAACCAGGGCGTTCCCATTCCGCGGGCGATGGACTCTGTCAACCGACCAAAACGGTCATTGCTCTGCCCGGGGCGAGACGAGAGGACGCGCAAGCCTTTGGGCGTGTCAAAGCGCTCATCGTAACGATTATTTCTTGCCACGGGAGCCCCTCCTCACGGTGATGCGGGCGGCCGCCGAGGTAAGGCGAGAAACCGGTATGGCGGCTGTGTCAGTTTTCACCGAGCCGCCGTCATCATGACTGCGCCAGTCGTTGGGCAGCAGGTAGTCGAGCACGTCATCCACCGTCACGACACCGACAAGGCGGTGGTTTTCGTCAATGACGGGTACAGAAACGAGATTGTAGCTCGCCAAAATTCGCGAAACCTCGGCGGCCGAAGTATTGACGGAGATGGGCTCCAGGCCGGTGTCCAGCAGGGTACCGATGCGCTCGTGGGGCGGGTAGCGCAACAGGCGCTGAAAATGAACCATGCCCAAGAAACGGCCGGTGGGGGCTTCAAAAGGAGGCAATGTAACGCAAATCGCCGCCGCCAACGTTGGGGCAGTTTCATGACGACGAATCAGCGCCAACGCCTCGGCGACGGTGGCATCAGCAGAGAGAATGATGGGTTCGGTGGTCATCAAACCACCGGCCGTGTCGGCGCCGAACATGAGCAGCATGCGCACGTCTTCTGCTTCTTCAGGTTCCATGAGCGCGAGAAGTTCTTCACCCCGTGAACCGGGCAGCTGGGCAATGAGGTCGGCGGCGTCGTCCGGCTCCATCTGATCAAGCACGTCGGCGGCGCGATCGTTGTCGAGCTGCGCCATGATTTCGATCTGGTCACTCTCGTCCATCTCCTCGAGCACGTCGGCAAGACGGTCATCGGGCAGCTCTTCGGCGACCTCGAGTCGACGTTCCTGAGGCAGGTCGAGGAGAGTGTTGGCGAGGTCAGCGGGTCGCAGTTCGGAGTAGCTGGCAATGAGCTGTTCTGCGGACTGAGCTTCACCCTCGGCTTGTACCTCCGTGATGAGATTCCATGGAACGAGAGCCGTTGCTCCCTTGGAGAGCGGGGCTGCACCGTTGCGTGGACGGCGGACGAAAAGCTGACTGATCGCCCATTCTCCGGGAGCCGTCTCTTCGATGGCCGAATCCTCGATGGTGGCCTCGCCACTACCGTCATTGAAGTCAACTTTGCGCCCCAAGAATTCGGCGAGCAGACGAACTTCGCCACCACGCTGCTCGAAACGCCGTGGGTTGATTTCGCCCGTGGTGATAACTTGGCCGTTGGCCATCGACTGCACGCGACCAATCGAGACGAAAACGCGGCGTTTCTTGCCGGAAATCTCAACAATCAAGCCCACAACGCGCGGCGCCATTTCGTTGCGGTACACGACCATGACGTCGCGAACTCGGCCCACCTTGTCTCCCGCGGGGTCAAAAACGCCACACCCGGCTAAACGGGCAACAAATACTCTCTGGCCACTCACACCTCTAACTTACCCGCCCAAGATGTTCGTGAGGTTGAGCACAGGGAGCTAAATCAGAGCATCCGTTAGATGGTTGGGAGAACCAAAACGATGCGCAGTGATGCTGATTGCTTGCTCCCGGAGGAAAATGAGTGATTCGATGCGGCCGGCCAGAACAACATTGCCCGCGTAGACGGCGATATCTGGTCGTCCTGCGGTGGCTCGCGTAACAGATTCCCCTGATCCGCCAATGAGTCGAATACGGGTACCTGAGAGCTCCCGTCCGCCTTCTTTGAGAACCGTGAGCCATGACTCATCGGATCGTTGATCCACACGGAGCGAGGAGGCATTCAGTGCCCACAAGATGCCATCGGGAAGTGTGGTTGGAGCGGATATTGTGAAGTCGGATCCGGCTCGCAGCCCGGCAAGCACAACCCGCATGAGTTCCACGGGGTTCCCCGTCTCGGTGAGTCGAATCTGCACGGGTAGGGGGCGATAACGGAAGACGTTGCGTTCCACTCCGAGCTGTGATACGTCTGTTGCTATGCCCAGTTCTGTCGACCAGGAATATTGATCAAGGCTCGCTGCCTGCCGAATCCAGGCCAGTTCGCCTCCGGATAGTAACCCCGACCGGTTGAGTGCATCGATGACGGTCAGCACGTGCTCGTGCACCGGAGCGACTCCGCCATCGGACGACGCGGCGATGCCCCAGGTTCCGAGGCCAAAAAGATAGTTGGGACCGCCCGCTTTACTGCCTGCGCCGACGGCAGATTTCTTCCAGCCTCCGAATGGTTGACGCTGAACGACGGCGCCGGTGGTCCCACGGTTGACGTAAAGGTTTCCCGCCTGGATCTCTTGCAACCAGAGTCCGATTTCTTGGCGATCGAGCGAGTGAATACCGGCAGTGAGACCAAACTCGACGGCGTTGGCCAGCCCGATAGCCTCGTCAAGCGTTGTGGCTGTCATGATGCCCAAAACCGGACCGAAGTACTCGGTTAGGTGAAAATGTGAACCGGCAGCGACGCCTTCACGTACTCCCGGTGTCCAGAGTGTGCCCGTGCCATCGAGTTGCTGTGGTGCGACCAACCATGTCTCACCCGTATCCAGGGTTGTGAGGGCATCCAAGAGTTTTCCGTGTGCCGGTTCGATGAGAGGCCCCATCTGCGCCAACGGATTGGTGGCATAGGCGACGGTCAAACTGGTCACGCCGTCGATGAGTTGGTGTCTAAAACGTTCGGAGGTGGCGACGGAGCCGACCAGAATCACCAAGGATGTAGCCGAGCACTTTTGACCCGCATGCCCAAACGCTGAAGAAATGACATCTTTGGCGGCCAAATCGAGGTCGGCGCTTGGCGTGACGATGATGGAGTTCTTGCCACTTGTCTCGGCGAGGAGCGGCAGATCTTCGCGAAGCGATCGGAAGTGTTCTGCGGTCTCGTACCCACCCGTGAGAATCACGCGTTCGACACGGGGGTCAGCTACGAGTGCGCTCGCAAGCTCTCGCGTGGTCACATTTACGAGTTGTAGGGCTGAGCGAGGAACGCCCGCTTCCCAGAGCGCCTCCACCATCACAGCCCCGCAGCGACGAGCCAGAGCGGCCGGTTTGATGATGACGGGGGATCCGGCAGCCAGGGCAGCCAGCGTAGATCCGGCGGGAATTGCGAGGGGGAAGTTCCACGGGGGAATAACCGCAATGAGCTTGGCGGGGGTAAAGTCTGCACCGGAGATGCGCCCCAATTTCTTCGCCTGCTCCGCGTAGTAGTGGGCAAAATCAATTGCCTCACTGACTTCTGGGTCTGATTGATCTAGGGTCTTTCCGGCCTCAGTAGCCATGACCTCCATCAAATCGGCTCTCCGTACCTCCAGAATCTCGCCCGCACGGTGCAAAATTTCTGCACGCGCCTCGGCGCTCAGCGCAGACCAGTGCGCTCCTTCCGATGTAGCGATAGCGAAAACTGCGTCTAACTGGTCGTGATCACGGACCATCGAGGTTTCGACCGTGTTAATGCCCAGAGTGGAGGCGCCCGCCCGGGCAAGAATTGCTCGCCCCCAGACACGATTCGCGGCGATTGCGGGATCGGTGTCGGCCGTGTTGTGAAAAGCGTTTGTGGGCATGGGTGCAGCTGGGAGGAAACGATTCTGTACGCGATGCGACGCTGGCACGACATCGTCTAGCGCCGCTAGAGAAGCTCGAAAACGGCCCTCTTCGCGTTGGAACAATGGTTCGTTGACGGCGAGCTCAAAAACAGCCGACATGAAGTTGTCCTGGCTTGCGCCCTCCTCTAACCGACGGATGAGGTAGGAGATTGCGACGTCAAACTCAGCCGGGTGGACAACGGGGGTGTACAACAGAAGGCCGCCCACATCCTTTTTAACAGCTTCGGCTTGGCCCTGAGCCATCCCCAACAACATTTCGAACTCGATCCCGTGCGTCACGCTCCTTTCTTGGGCGAGAAGCCATGCAAAGGCAATGTCAAAGAGATTCTGGCCAGCGACACCAACGCGCACGTTATCGATTCGATTGGGGTCAAGGGCGTAGTCGAGGACGCGCTTGTAGTTTGTGTCGGTCTCTTGCTTGCTGTGCATCGTAGCCAGCGGCCAATCGTGCAGGGTCGCTTCCGCACGCTCCATAGGGAGATTGGCGCCCTTGACAACACGCACCTTGATGCCTGCCCCGCCGTGGGTACGGCGAGCAGCAGAAAACGTTTGCAAGCGCATCATCGAGGCCAGAGCATCTGGCAGGTAGGCCTGCAGAACAATGCCGGCTTCCAGCCCCACAAGATGAGGGTGATTCAGGATGCGCATGAAAACCTCCAACGTGATGTCGAGGTCCTTGAATTCTTCCATGTCAAGGTTGATGAACTTGGGGGTGGCGCTGGCGGCGGCAAGTTCGTAGAGAGGGAGCAGGTGCCCCACGAGGTGTTCGACTGTTTCGTCGAAGGCCCACGGGGAATGTGGTGCCTCGGTGGAAGAGACTTTAAGAGAGACGTAATCGACATCATCGCGGCGAAGTAAAGTTCGTGTGCCCTCCAGACGTCGTGTCGCTTCGCGCTCGCCAAGAACCGCCTCCCCGAGGAGATTGATGTTGAGGCGGATGCCTTCACGACGCAGGGTTGAAATGGCGTCGCCGAGCTTGGCATCAGTTGCGTCCACAATGAGGTGGCCGACCATGTTGCGCAGTACTCGTCGAGACAAGGGGATGATGAGAGCGGGCATCAGTGGCGCGAGGAGACCACCCAAGCGCACCGCGGCACGCAAATACAAGGGCAAAAAAGACGGCACAGTGGGCGCCAGAATAGCGAGGTTTCGCGCTGCCACGTGAAGATCTTCGGGGCGCACGACGCCGTCAACGAAACCCACCGTAAAGGCAAGACCGTTGGGGTCCTTGAGCACTCCCGCCAGTTGTTTGGCCGAAGAATCCACGGGGTAGTTCTGGGCTTCAGCGAGCCATTTTCGCACTAAGACAACAGCGTCATTGGCGAGACGCGAGCTCAGGTTCTCCGAGATCATTTGCTCAGTATGCCTAGGCGTTCATGGGGCGAACCCACTTCTCGACCTCGTCGGCAGTTCGGGGTATTCCCGCGGAGAGGTTTTCGGCCCCGGTCGCGGTGACCAGAATGTCGTCTTCGATGCGCACGCCAATTCCACGAAATTCGGCCGGAACGGTGAGATCATCCGGCTGAAAATATAGCCCCGGCTCAATGGTGAAGATCATGCCCGGCTCAAGAATGCCATCCATGTACATGTCGCGCCGGGCCTGCGAGCAGTCGTGCACGTCAAGCCCCAGGTGGTGACTCGTGCCGTGCACCATGTAGCGACGGTGATGTTGGTTATCGGGCAATTTTGCTTCCTCGGCGCTCACGGGGAGCATGCCCCACGCGGCCGTTTTCTCGGCAATAACAGCCATCGCCGCGGCATGAATATCTTTAAACCGGATGCCCGGCTTCACAATCGCAAACGCCGCATCCGCGGCCGCTCGTACCGCTTCGTAGACGTCACGTTGCACGGGGCTGAACGTACCCGAGACGGGAATCGTGCGCGTGATGTCGGCCGTGTAGTAGCTGTCGAGTTCTACGCCGGCGTCGATGAGAATCAGGTCTCCATCGTTGACGGTGCCGTCATTGGTGGTCCAGTGCAAGATGCACGCGTGGGCCCCGCTTGCGGCGATGGTGTCGTAACCAACGCCGTTGCCTTCAAGCCGCGCACGGGAGGAAAAGGCACCCTCGACGAGGCGTTCTCCGCGAACGTTGCCGGCGATAGAGGGCAAAACCCTCGCGATATCAGCAAAGCCCAGCGCCGTCGCGGCGATTGCCTTGCGCATTTCTGCGATCTCCCACTCGTCTTTCACGAGGCGCATCTCACTGAGGTCACGGGCCAGGTCTTCGCTCAGGGGAAGCTCGGCGAGGGCGAGGTCCTCGGGAGAGAGTTCGGAAAGGTCGACGGTAGCGATCCCTAAGTCGGCAGCAACCTGCGCCAGGGAGGGGCGGGGGCCAATCCAGAATTCACCAATCGTGGAGTTCGCGTAGAACTCGTCGGAGTCGCGCCCGGCGCGCTCGCGGAAGTACAGGGTGGCTGTGTGACTCAGGCCGTCGATACCGGGGGTGTCAAGCGGCGCCATCACGAGCACGGCGTCGGGTTCACTATCGGAACCCCATCCGGTCAGCCAGCTGAAAGCGGTATGCGCCCGAAACGGATACTCGGTGTCGTTGCTGCGTTGCTTGAGCGCTCCGGCGGCAACGATTATGCGCTCACCCGCGTGGGTTGCACTGAGTTTCTCGCGGCGAGCGGCGGCAAACGGAGCCTGCTCGCGGAGGGCAGGAACGACCTCTTCGCGCTCCGCCCAGCCACTCGCAATGTACTGTCGAAAACGCTCGGAACTCGGTGTCGTTGATCGATTTGCGTCTTGGTCAGGGACAATGTTCGTGGCATCGGTGCGGGCATCGGTTGCGGGGGATGTGTCTTTGCCGGTCATAGCTCTAGTCTGTCACGGAGCCTGAGGTAAGGACCCTTCTGCGAGGGCATTCTTCCCCTTCAGAAACGCGGGGTAAGGCACCCACGTACCCACCGTCAGGGAGTGCGAGTGAGCGTGGAAACGACCGGCCGATGATCGGCACCCCCGGTGTCAACATCGGTGAGAACACGAAATGCCGAGACTGTCCACGACGGGGATGCCATCACGTGGTCAATGGGGGCGCCTAACCAGGCCGGCACCCACGAAGGCCAGGTGCCGACCCCCGCATTTTTCGTCGTCAATGCCGCGTCGACGCATGAACCGAGTTGCGTACCGGTCGTTCCAGGAGTTGTCATTCCGCTGAGGTTATCGACCGTTGCGTTCAGGTCCCCTGCCAGAATCACGTTGTCGCGCTCGCAGGCAGCCTTGAGCCAGTTAAGGTCGCTGCGCCACAGGCCCATCGAGAGCGCATTGGGCGAGACGGCATGCGCCGCCACAAGGGTTGGGCCCTGCCCGCTCACGGGTACAGCAATGATGCTGGGCGATATCGCCGTGTTGCCGACGCTGTCGTCGATCTCGTACTCGCCCAGAGAATCTGCAATGAGAATCACGGTCGAGTGGGCAATGTAGTCGCTGTCGAAGGCGATAGCGTGCTCCGTGACGGGAATGCCGCCCTGCCCAATGATGAGGGCCACGTTATGGGCCGTCTCTGCACTGGTCTCGACGAGCACGACAACGTTCGCCTGGTTTTCGAGGGCGAGGTTCGCGATGGCGAGCGCCGCAGGTTTGTCGCCCATTGTGTTCCAGGACAGCACCGTGACGTCACCCGGTTGGGCGTTCGAAGCACTCGCCGTTGTGGAGCCATTGTCGAATCCCAACCCGCGGTCGTATAACACCCATCCGGATGCGGCTATGAAGACCACCAACCAAAAACCGACGGGCTTGGTTAGGGTCCGAATTGGCCGGCCGAGTCTGCCCAGGAGGAGGAGCCCAATGGCCAGGAGTAGGGCGACGATCACGGCGGATCCGCGCAACGCGACGATCCCGGCCCACGGCCAGGTTCGTGAAAGTCCGACAAGTTCGGGCCAGAATGCGAGGCCAAGAAATGCCATGGAGGCCAGGCCGACAAGGGGGGCAAGAAAACGAGAGAACATCGACAACTAGCATGGCAGTATGGATGGCTTTATTCGGGCTCACGGGCCCATCGATCTTCATCTTCACAGCAATATCTCGGATGGCACCGGCACCCCCGCTCAGGTTGTGCGCGATGCCTTCGACGCGGGAGTTCGCACGATGGCGCTCACCGACCACGACACCGTTGATGGCTGGGATGAAGCGGCCAAGGAATGTCAGAGACTCGACATGACCTTCATTCCGGGCATGGAATTTTCCACCAGGGTTGGTGGCGGTAGCGTGCACATGTTGGCCTACCTATTTGACCCCAGCGACGAAGGGCTGCGGGTCGAGATGGCACGTCTGGTTCACGAACGTAGTGGGCGTCTAGAAGAGATGACCACACTTCTGGCGGAAGACTATGACATCACGTGGGATGACGTGTTGGCCCAGTCTCAGGATGGCAGCACTCTCGGCCGCCCGCACCTCGCGGACGCGCTCATCCAGAACTCTATTGTTCAGAGCCGTCAAGAAGCCTTTGCGACCATGCTCCACAGTAAGGAGCGGTATTACGTTCCCACGCCCGCCACGGATCCCGTTGCGGCAGTGAAACTCATTCGCGCAGCGGGAGGGGTTCCGATCATCGCGCATCCGGCAACGAATCGACACGGCGGTGTCGTTCCCCGCGAGTACTTCCTGCAGCTGCATGCTGCCGGGCTCGCGGGTTTTGAGTTGGGGCATCGCGAAAATGTTCCGACGGGAGTCGCCAAGTTGCAGGAGTTTGTTGATGAATTCGACCTCATCGCCACCGGTTCGAGCGACTATCACGGCACGGGAAAGCCCAATCAGCCGGGCGAAAGAGCCACCCTGCCCGAGATGCTGGTTCGCATCATCGAGCAGGGCGTGGGAGCCGACCCGGTTTATCCCGGGTAGTCCACTTCTTTCTTAGACGGCATTACCACCGGCAAGTCCTGGGCCGCGACGACGGTTGCGTGACCTCGGCCGGGGTGGGTTGTTGCCATCGTGATGCTCGTTACCGCCACCGTCGTGCGTTCCGCCGGCCGGCGCACCGTGGGTGCCTTCGGGGCTGACATGCTTGGGTGCATTGTTGACTCGGCGACGCGAGTTGGCGCCACCGTCACTACCCTGCTTGTTGTCGGAACCACGCTCTCTTCCGCCACGAATGCTGTCCGCACCCTTCATCGGTGGGGTCGACTTGAGGCGGCCCTTGGCGGTGGTGGGAATGTTGAGGTCGGTGAAGAAATGGGGGGAAGACGAATACGTTTCGGTGGGGTCGGGCTGGCCAAACTCCAAGGCTTTGTTGATGAGAGCCCACTTGTGCAGGTCTTCCCAATCGACGAAGGTCACGGCGATACCAGTCTTGCCGGCACGACCCGTGCGGCCTGCGCGGTGCAGGTACGTCTTGTCGTCATCTGGGATGGTGTGGTTGATCACGTGGGTGACGTCATCGACGTCGATACCGCGCGCCGCGACATCCGTGGCTACCAGGATCTCTTTCTTGCCTGCCTTGAACGCGGCCATTCCGCGCTCACGTTGTTCCTGGCTGAGGTCACCGTGAACAGCAACAGCGGGGAAACCGCGGTCGGTAAGCTCCTCGGTCAAACGCGAGGCAGCACGCTTGGTGCGCGTAAAGATAACGGTCTTACCGCGACCCTCAGCTTGCAGGATGCGTGCAATCACCTCGTCCTTATCGAGCGCGTGAGCCCGATAGACCAGGTGCTTGATGTTGGCCTGCATGAGACCCTCGTCGGGGTCGGTAGCGCGAATGTGCACGGGCTTGTTCATGAAGCGACGCGCCATGGCAACGATCGGGCCGGGCATTGTGGCAGAGAACAACATGGTGTGACGCGTGGCGGGAATCTGAGCGAAGATTTTCTCGATGTCGGCGAGGAAGCCCAAGTCGAGCATTTTGTCGGCCTCATCCAGAACTATTTCAGAGACATTAGCGAGGCTCAAGAGGCGCTGGCCGGCAAGGTCGAGAAGACGGCCGGGGGTACCGACCACAATCTGGGCGCCCGCTTTGAGCTGCTCAATCTGACCTTCGTACGACTTCCCACCGTAGATGGAGACAATTTTGGTCGCTCGATTGGAGGTGGCAATTTCGAGGTCTTCGGTGACCTGAATGCACAATTCGCGGGTTGGCACGACAACGAGGGCTTTGACGCCGGGCTCAGGGTTTAGGCCGAGGCGCTGGATGATGGGCAAGCCAAAGCCGAAGGTTTTTCCCGTGCCGGTCTTTGCCTGGCCGATGATGTCCTGGCCAGCTAAGGCGAGCGGGATGGTTTGGGTCTGGATGGGGAATGGTTCGAGGATGCCCTTTGCGGCAAGAGCCTCGGCAATATCTGCATCAATTGCAAGGTCAAGAAAAGTCACGGTACGCCTGTTCATAAAAAAGATCCACGCCGGTTCTTTTTAGTCTGCGGCGTAGGGTCAGCGGTCCAATGCCGGTGACAACTCTTCAACTCTACCCCGGCAACGCCGGATATGCCGGTAAAGGCATAGGCTATCAAGGTGTTTGAGTGGTTGAAAAAACGTCGCGCGTCTGCGACTGTCCCCGTTGTCCGACCGCGCTCGGAGGGCATCCCTCGGGGTACGCGCGTTGACTTGGCTGACATGTCTCCTGATCCCGTGGCGTACCTCGGCCAGGTTGCCTATTTTGAGCTGGCCGTCTTCGAGTCCCTGACGAGAGCCATTAATTCTGCGCCCGATCTCGCGGCGAAAGAGGGGCTGACCGCCGCTGCGGGAGAAGTTCTGGCCAAACACCAGGGGGTTGTGGCCGAATTGCGTGCGCTGGACGTCGATCCCGCCGTTGCCATGCAGCCCTTTGCTCCGGCTATCGACCAGTTTGAAAAACTTACTCATGGCCGGGACTGGTATGAAATGTTGCTCGGCGTGTATCTCACGGCCGGGTTCCTTGATGACTTCTTCATCCGCCTTTTGGCTGGTTTGCCGTCGGATATGGGCAAACGTCTCGAAGTCTTGTTGGAACCGGATAGATCGGCAGAGGTTATCGTGGCGGAACTTCGCGCCGGAATTCAAGCCGACGAGAAACTTTCCTCGCGGTTAGCCCTGTGGGGTCGTCGCCTCGTGGGTGATACGCAACTGGTTGCGCGGAGCGCCCTGCACGTTTCCGGCAATCGTGCCACCGACGAAGAGCGCATCGAACCGGTATTCACGGACCTCATTGCCGCCCACACGCGACGGATGGACGGCCTCGGTCTCACGGCGTAGGTCTCACGGCGTAAAACAGTTGCGCGAGTGAGCTCAGGTTCTTGGAGTCAGACCGTATGTTCCTAGGTTTAGGCCGTGCGGCCCGTCCTGGAGAGTTTTGAGAAGAATTCGTCGTCAGAGACGGTCCGGCGGCGACCGAGGATGACGCCCGCACCGAACGTGACGATGATCGTTATGCCAAAGGCGATTCCCCAAATGAGAAAGTCACCGTAGGCGAGGCCGGCCCAGGTCAGTCCCTCCCACAGAACGCTGATGAGCGCCGTGGCAAGGGCAGGGAGGAGAACCACACCCCGACGAACCTGGCCCGAGAGTGCGTAGTGAGCAATCAAGCCAATGATGGCGCCGCCGAGAGCGACGAACAACAACTCCATTACTAGCCGACGAAACCGACGCGGCGGGACTGGTCGTTGCCCAGTTCCACAAAGCCGATGGTCGCTGTGGGGATGATGTACATTTTGCCTTTGTCATCGGAGAGCTTCAGGTAAGGGGCCTTGCCGGCCAGAGCATCAGCGACGAGCGCTTCGATGTCGGCGGGCGACTGGGCGGTCTCAAACCCAATTTCACGAGGTGCGTTGACAATGCCGATGCGGATTTCCACGGAAGTTTCCCTTTCGATGACGATGCCTCAACCCTACACAGCTGAGGGGTCTTCCTCGCGGCGGTTCCGCCCAGAGCGGAGATGACGGCCCCGCCACCATCGCCCCTGTCAGTGGCAACCGCTACCGTTGGGAGCGTGGCAGAGACACGATTTATCCCAACGGCTCACGAGCAGCTCAGCGCGCACACTCTTGATGCATCCCAGCGTGCCGTCCTGGACGCCCCCTTGACGCAATCCGCTGTTGTTGTTGGTGCTCCTGGCTCAGGAAAAACATCCCTTGTGAAAGCGCTTATTGCTCATCGTGTGGAGGGCGGGCTCAGCCCCGACGACATCATCATCCTGACGCCCGGGCGTCAGGCGGCAAATCGCCTCCGAGACGTATTGGCGACCATTTTGCACAGCGCTACCAACGGTGCGATGGCGCGCACGCCCATGTCCCTTGCCTTTTCTCTCGCGGCCGAGAAGGCCGCCCGTGACGGGATGGAGGCACCGCGTCTGCTGACGGGCTCGGAACAAGATCAGATTCTGCGCGATCTTCTAGAAGGAGACATTGCCGATGGTACGGGCCCTCGGTGGCCCGAGAGCCTGTCACCCGAAGTGCGGGCGAGTCGTATTTTTCGAACCGAACTTCGTGAACTTTTTGCCCGCTGTGTTGACACGCAACGGTTGCCGGGCTCCGATGACCTCCCCACGCGACTGAGGGAGCTTGGTACTCGTGCCGGCCGCGAAGAGTGGGTGGCGGCTAGCGAGTTCTGGCGCACCTACATTGACACGATCTCCCAGGCAAAAACGCACTACTTTGATTCTTCAGAAATGGTGGCGATCGCCGCTCTCGCCCTCAGAGATCCCGCGACGATGCCCCAGACAAAACTAGTCGTGGTTGATGATGCCCAGGAACTCACCTACGGGGCGGCAAATATGCTGCGCGCTTTCGCCGATCGAGGCGTTCCCATACTCCTTTTTGGTGACCCCGATGTAGCTTCGACCACGTTTCGAGGTGCCGTTCCGAACTTGTTGGGCGAGGCCAGTACGTATTTGGGGGTGGCGGTCGCCACCCACGTGCTGAAAAACGTTCATCGTCATTCCACCACCATTCGAATGGCTGTGTCTGCCGTAACCGACCGCATAGGAACGGCTTCAGCGGGCACTCAACGCCAGGCCGCGGCGCTGACTCCTTCAGGGAGGGGCTTGGTAGCGGCACCGTCCTCGGCTGCCGCCGTCACCCTGCTCGAACGTGGTAGCCAGTCCACTGAATGGGCGGCCGTTGCCCGCATTCTTCGCGAACATCACATTTTTGGTGACATCCCCTACTCCAGAATGGTCGTCATCGTTCGAAATGGTGGCCTCGTTTCCCACGTGGCCCGGGCCCTAGCGGTCCATGAAGTTCCCAGCCGCACGTTGGTGTCCGATCGTTCGTTGCGCGATCAACCGATCGTGCGCGCCCTCATCTCGGTTGTCGATGTCGCTCTCAACCGGTCGCCCCTGACGTTGGCGCTGACAAATGAGTTGTTGCTGAGTTCGCTCGGCGGTCTGAGCATCCTTGATCTTCGCCGGTTGCGACTGTCACTGCGCCACGAAGAATTGCTGGCCGGAGGAACGAGGACCGGCGAGGAGCTACTTCCTGAGTCCATCGCTGCCGCAGGCCGTCTCGTGAGCATTGACTCGCGACCTGCGCGACGGGCCGCACGTTTCTCCCAGCTTCTGGCCGATACTGCTGCTCTTGGGGCAACGGGGGGTTCCATCGAAGAGTTGCTGTGGTGTGTCTGGGAGGGAAGCAAACTATCTGATCTCTGGGCAGCAGATGCGTTGGGTTCAGGTCTGGTTGCCGACGATGCTAATCGCAATCTCGATAGTGTCATGGCCCTGTTTACCTCCGCCAAGCGTTTCGTCGAGCGCGAACCGGATCGACCGGCGGCCGACTTTATCTCTGAGCTTCTTGCCGCCGATATTCCTGAAGACACCTTGGCACCCCAGTCGTTGGGGCAGTCCGTTCTCGTCTGCACGCCAACCGCTGTCGTGGGGGCCGAATACGACGTTGTCGTCGTGGCCTCACTCCAAGAGGGCATCTGGCCCAACCTCCGTCTGCGCGGCTCACTGCTCCACCCGCAAGACATTGTCGAGGCGCATTATGCCGAGAGTCCGCCGGTGGAGGATCCGCGCCGGCAGGTCGTGGAAGACGAACTGCGAATGTTTGCTCTGTCACTTTCCCGTGCCACGTGCCACGTCTTGGTCACTGCCACGCGCAACGAAGATGCCCAACCATCCCCCTTTTTTCGCCTACTGGCTTCCCTCGAAGCGAAGGCAAATCCCGACCTGCCGGCAGGGTTTCCTTCAGCACCGTCCACGGAATGGCGCCGCGATCTTCCCCAAGGCCGCGACGTTCCTCTGTCCCTGCGCGGCCTGGTCGGAGAACTGCGACGCTCCCTCGTTGAAGAGAGTGGTCGAGAGTCGGCGGATCGCGAAACAGAACCTGTGAGTGCAGCCCTCGTGGAGCTTGCTTTCGCCCAGGTTCCCGGGGCCAACCCCGACGGGTGGTACGGCCTCCGAGGGCCGTCCACGGATAAACCTCTGGTCGACTTTTTGGCAGAACCCGACCAGCTTGTCAACGTCTCACCTTCGAAGCTCGAAGCCTGGGAGAAAAATCAACTCGGATGGTTCATTTCCTCGACCGTCGGCAGTCAATCCAGCACGGCAATGGGGGTCGGTTCACTCTTTCACAGTGTGATCGAGGCTGTTGGCGACAAGAGAATGACCGCTCTTGCTCCTCAGGACCTCTGGCAGCCGATCCATGATCGGTGGCACGAATTGTCTTTCGAAGCGCCTTGGGAATCCGTTCGCGAACAACGGCGTGCCTTCAAAATGGTCGGGGCACTCTCCGCGTATCTTCAAGAATTCGAAGCGTCGGGCGCGCAGGTCGTTGCGGTTGAATGTGAATTTACGGTGCCAGTTGGGCAGGCTCGGCTGCATGGGTTTATCGACCGCGTTGAAAAAGACAGGGATGGCAACATTGTCATCGTCGATCTCAAGACCGGTGCCGTTCCGAGTGGAAAGAATGCCGAAGATCATCCGCAGCTGCTGTGCTACCAGTTTGCGCTTGTGCATGACGGAGTAGATAACGTTGAGCCTGGTTCCTCCTTGGGCGGGGCGCGGTTGCTCTACTTACGGGGCAAAGAGAAGACTGCTTCGGCGCAGGCGACCGAACGTGAGAAGAATCCCGAGGTTTCGGCTGATTCAGCCAGCGAGGTCCCTCCGTACACCTACAAAACACTTAATCAGTCGGCGTTGACCCATGAGCTCAACGTCGAAGGAATCGACCCCATTGTGAACATGGAAGAACGAATTAAAAAAGCTGCCACGGGAATGGCCGGCAGCTCCTTTACCTTTGTTGTCTACACGCGGGAGGAACGAGGCGAATACGACTCGAAGTATGAGAGCCGAATTCACGTTGTTAAGGCGGTATCGGCATGATTGGCGCGACCGAAAGTGATGCCGGAGTGAGCCAGTCGGGCACGAGAACTCCCAGAATTTCGGCCAAGGAAATAGCCGAGAAACTCCATTATCCGATGCCGACCAAAGAGCAAATTCGTATCATCGAGTCACCCCTCACCTCGAGCATTGTTATCGCGGCCGCGGGAAGCGGGAAGACGGAAACGATGGCAAACCGCGTGGTCTGGTTGGTGTCCAACGGCCTCGTCACCATCGATCAGGTTCTGGGCATGACCTTTACGCGCAAAGCGGCGGGAGAACTTGCCGAGCGCATCCGCCTTCGCCTGGCTGATCTCGCCGCGAACGGACTCCTGCCGTCAACCGATGATTTTGATGACATGTTTGGGGCGAGCGTCACCACCTACAACGCTTTCGCTAACCGTATTTTTATTGAGAACGCGCACCTGATCGGCCGCGATTCTGAAGCCCACGTCATGAGCGATGCTTCGGCTTGGCAGCTGGCCCGTCAGGTTGCTAGAGACGGTGCGGTCGACGAAATTACGGACCTTGATCAACGCCTCGACGACGTCACGAAAGCAATCCTTTCGCTGAGTCGGGCAATGAACGACAATTTGACATCGCCGCAACAGGTTTTGGAGCTTGCTGTGGAACTGCGCCGCGAACTTCCTGAAAATCTGCCTATTAGCGTGAATCCTAAGAGCCGTGCCAAGAATCCCAAAGACAGCTTCCTCAAGGGGCGACAGGTAAGTCAATCCCTTCCGGTTTTGGTGGCGTTGGCTCAGCGTTATGACAGCGAAAAGCGTCGCCGCGGCCTCATCGAGTTCAGTGACCAGGTTGCTCTGGCCTATCAAATTTGCACATCTTTCGAATCCGTAGCGAGTGCTTTTCGCGCGCAATACCGCGTTGTTTTGCTCGATGAATATCAAGACACTTCTGTCGTGCAGGCTCGGCTCCTCGCCAAGATTTTCCACTCGGTCGCTGTCACTGCTGTGGGGGACCCTAATCAGGCAATTTATGGCTGGCGTGGGGCGAGCGCCTCCAGCATGGACACTAAAAAGTTTTTTGGCGATTTTGGGTTTGGCGACGGCTCGAAGATTGTCTTTCCCCTGCCTCACAGCTGGCGCAACCCGCAGATTGTTCTCGATGCGGCCAACACGGTTGCCCGGGGTCTCGCGTCTCCGGCCGCGAAGGTTCAAGACCTCATTTTGGGAGATGACCGCAAAACGGGCACCTTGAGCGTGGAGTATCTGCCCACCATCGAGGCCGAGGCCGAGAGTGTGGCCCAGTGGTTTGCCGCTCAATTCGCAACATGGAAGGCCTGTCCGGGAGACAACGCACCGCGTCCCACGGCGGCGCTGCTGAGCCGACGCATCGCCGATCTCGAGCCGTTCAAACAAGCCCTTGATTCGGCGGGGATCCGTTTTCATGTCGTTGGCCTCGGCGGCCTCCTCGAGGAACCTCTCGTGGTAGATCTCGTCAGCGCCCTTCGAGTGATGCACGATGCCACGGCCGATTCTGAACTGATCCGACTGCTTTCGGGCGCACGGTGGCAAATTGCGCCCCGGGATCTCATGGGCCTCAAGCGCACAGCGGTCTGGCTCGCGGCGCGAGATTACTCGCAACACGTTCTGAGCGACGATGTCAAACAGGCTTTGCGTGATTCTGTCGTGCCCGAAGACGGTGCTTCTCTCGTTGACGCTGTCGATTACCTTGCTGAACGCGCGAAAATTCCCGCAACGGCTGTGGAACACATTAGCGAGGAGGGCCTTCGTCGCTTGAAGCTGGCGGGAGAGCAATTGGCTCGGCTTCGGCAGCGCTCCAGTAACGACCTGCGGGAGCTTGTCACCGTCGTCATTCAAGAGCTCGAACTTGATATTGAAACCGAAGCCAACGAAAGATCGACTTCCGGTCAGGCCAGTATCGATGCCTTCATGGATGCAGTGGCGACGTATCTCCAGGCTGACGAGGTGGCAACCCTCGGAGGTTTTCTTGGATGGCTCAAAGAAGCTGAGAAGCGCGAGCGCATGAGTCCTTCCAGCGCGAAGCCTGAGGGTGACGTCGTGCAGTTGATGACGGTTCATGGAGCCAAGGGCCTTGAGTGGCATCTTGTTGCCGTCGTTCGCCAGTATCAAGAACTACCGGGAGTGCAAAGCTCCAAAGCTCAGCCATGGTTGACGTTCGGAGCCCTTCCCGACGAACTACGGGGCGATTTTTCCGACCTGCAACCCCCCTGGAATTGGCGGGCGGCGGATAGCCAGGAGGATCTCGAAGAGTCCTATACCGCGTACAAAGGAGGCCTCCTTATGCGGTACCAGCTCGAGGCGAGGCGTTTGGCCTACGTGGCAATCACCCGCGCTAAGCAGCACCTTCTCCTCAGTGGTTCGTTCAAGTCGTCTGGTAAGACTCTCCTCGGCCCCAACGAATTTCTTCGCGAAATAGAGCACGCAGGATTCTGTGAGAAATTGCCAGCGATGCCCGTTGATGATGAGGTTTCGGCTGAACGTCTGGCATCCGCCAAAGGTGACGTTTCCGCCGGAGTCGAGGCACGCGACGCGGGGGACCAGCCGACGTGGCCCCTTCCCCCGCTCGGAACGCGACGGAAAAGCGTGGAGGGTGCCGCCCAGTGCGTTCGTGACGGCCTCGCTCGTCGACAGTCAGACGGCCTCTCTGGCCCCCTTGCCTATGCCCGCGAGATCGAGCTTCTCCTCGCCGAACGTGCTCGAACGGGAGAAGGAGTGGAAATAGCCTTACCCACTCGGATTCCTGCTTCACGGTTTAAGGACTTCGTCAGCGATCCTGAAGGGGTCGCCCGCCAACTTCGTCGTCCGCTTCCGCAAAAGCCATACCGGGCCACCCTTCTCGGAACTATTTTTCATTCGTGGGTAGAGAATAGGTCGGCCATGACGGGCATGAGCGACGTCCTCGATGCGCATCCGGGAGAACGTGATGTGGCAGAACATGGCGACGAAGGGGTATTCGCGGGCTCGCGGGGGCCTGTTGATGAGGCGAAATTGGCGGAGCTCACCTCAACCTTCCTCGCCTCGCCGTGGGGCCAACGAAAACCTACCGCGGTAGAAATCGAAATTTTGGTTCCGCTTGGGGGGAACACGATCGTCTGCAAGATCGACGCGGTTTACGAGATTGAGTCAAGTCGTAATGATCCGGCTGGACTGCGATACGAAATCGTCGACTGGAAGACGGGAAAAGCGCCGGCCTCTGCGCGCGATCTCGAACTCAAGCAATATCAGCTAGCGCTCTACCGGCTCGCCTATTCGCAGTGGGCCAATGTCGACCTTGAGCGAATTGACGCGTGCCTTTACTTTGTGGCCGAAGACAAAATCGTGCGCCCCGAACGGCTCTATTCCGAAAGCGAACTGGAAGACCGTTGGTTATCGGTCACGGGCGGCATTCCCCGGTAGTCACCTCGCGGGTCGGCACTCTGTGAACCACCGGGGGTGTCCTCTAGGAGCTCGACAACTTGCGTCACAGTGAGAGCCTCATCCAGACCCGGTGCAATGGGGCTCGACGTTTCGGCATGAACGCTGTCGACAAGGCGATCGAGCATGTTGATTGCGTCATCGACGATTTCAGGACTCTTTTGCTCGACACCGTGCAGCAACCAACGGGCAAGCTCAAGCTCGGAATAAAGCGTTGCGCGCTGGCGGAGTTTGGGATCTGCCGCGGATCGCCGTGCCGCCGAGTACGCCCCGAAAGCAATGTCCTGAGCGTCGAGATCAACGTTAATCATCCAGTGCAAGTCCCACGCTGGGTCTCCCACGCGAAGCGTTGCCCAGCCGAGCACCGCGGTCAAGGAGTCTTCGCCGACCAGGAAAGAATCTGCATTCAAAGATCCGTGTGTGACTGTCGGCTCGAACATCCACAGTGCGGCGTCATCAACCGCATTCTGCCAACGCGCCACCAAGGCGGCGGGAAGTAGGTTTGTCGCTCGGGCTTTGTCGACGAGCTCGCGAGTCTGTTTTTGCACCTCAGGCGCATAAAAAACCGGCAGGGAGGCATCGACGACGAAGCTCGTCGGTAACGCGTGGATGGCCGCTATTCCGCGCCCCACCGAAACGGGAACATCGCTGTCTTGGCGAAAGTCGGCCAACGAGACGGAGGTGCCTTTTAAGAAGTCAAAAATGAGCCCAAAGGTTTTGCCGATGGTGGCGCGGCCGATGACAGTAGGGACCTCAAAGGCGAGGCGTGAACGGATGCCGGCACTCATGTGTTCGAGGGCATAGAGTTCGCTGCTCAGCTGCGCTTCGGCTTCGGCGGAGTTCGGGACGCGCACGAGAAGTTCACGTCCGGCGGCGTTTTCAACCACGGCTGCAAAAAAATCTCCATGCTCGCCTGTGGAAAAACTTGCGGACCGAACGGGGTCGAAATCAGCTACGGCCGATGTCGCTAACGCCGCTAGAGTGAGATGAGATCTGGCCATGAATACAGGCTAGGTCGACTCGGCGCTTCAGTGGCCTAACGCCACGCCTTGAGGCGCTCCCCGTTCTCGATTGAGTGAGTGCCATGTCCCGCGATTTCAGTAGCCGCCTTGCTCTTTCGCGACACTCCACGGACCGCAACGGTGTGGCACGAACGCGGCCCGACCTGTTGGCCGAACTGTGGGCGGATGAGGCCACCCGCGTTATCGTGATGTGGAAGGGCCGGACGCGTCTGGCACAGGGGGCACTTGTCCTGCTGGCCCCGAGTGACATGGATTCCCTGGGCTTTGTTCTGCGCAGCGACGATGATTCGCTCCGTCTGTACCTTGGAGAATCCATCGAAGAGGCGCCCGGGGAAGCCGCGGGCACTTCTTTTATTGCGGTGATCCTGACCGACGAACAAGCGGCCATTTTGGGTGCGCCCGAGGAAGACTGGTCTGATCTACGCGTCGTGGCTCCCGTACTCACCGACCGCGATGCTGGGCTCTTCACGCAGGCTCTTGCCCTCGCAAACTGGCACGTCTCCTACGGTCATTCCCCTAAAACGGGGTCGAGAACCATTCCCGATCAGGCCGGCTGGATTCGAGCATCCACCGTCGATGGCGCCCAAGTTTTTCCCCGGACTGATCCGGCCGTGATTGTCATGATCACCGATCACGACGACCGCTTGCTGCTCGGAAACAATGCCCTGTGGGAAGCGAACCGCTACTCGCTGTTGGCTGGTTATGTTGAGCCCGGTGAGTCGCTTGAATCGGCCGTGATTCGCGAAGTTTTTGAAGAATCCGGTATTGACGTTGTCGACCCCGTCTATCTTGGGTCGCAGCCGTGGCCTTTTCCGGCGTCCCTCATGTTGGGCTTTCACGCCAAGCTTGCCCCGGGAGCCGACCCCGAGAAGCTGACCCCGGATGGCGAAGAAATTCTGGCCGTTCGGTGGTTCACGCGCGACGAATTGCGTGCCTCTACCGAGAGCATTATTTTGCCGGGACCCGTCTCAATCGCGCGGGCCATGATCGAACATTGGTTGGGCGAAACCCTTGATCAAGACGTCACGTGGTTGGGAACACGCTAGGTGACGCACCAGACTGACATGACCGCGATCGAGACTGAGACCGAGAGCGTGATGCAATGACGGGATCGCTCGTTCCCGCCACGCCGGAAGAACTTTTGGCCGCGCTCGACCCTGAACAACGTCAGGCTGCCGAAGAATTGCGGGGTCCCGTTCGTGTGCTCGCCGGGGCTGGAACCGGAAAGACTCGGGCCATCACACATCGGATTGCCTACGGCGTTGCCACGGGAACGTATTCTCCCGATCGCGTCTTGGCGCTCACCTTCACGGCCCGGGCCGCGGGCGAGATGCGCACCCGACTACGTCACCTTGGTGCGGGGCCGGTGCAGTCCGTCACCTTTCACTCGGCGGCGCTGAAGCAACTCGGCTATTTTTGGCCCCAGGTAGTCGGTGGGCAGACACCGAGAATCCTGGAGAAAAAGAGTCGAGCATTAGCCGAAGCAGCCAATGTGGCGGGCACGAAAGTTGATACCGCGACCATCCGTGACCTTGCGACGGAGGTCGAGTGGCGCAAGGTGAGCAACCTGACGCTTGCGGCGTACGAAGTTCGCGCTCATGGGCGATCCATGCCCGGCGGATTGGCGGTGTCCCAAGTTATGGCCATTCAGCAGGCCTACGAAAACCTCAAAGATGAGCGGGCCCAAATAGATTTTGAGGATGTTCTCCTGCTGACCGCCGGAATGATCGAGAGCGAACCAGCCGTTGCGATGGAGGTGCGCGAACGCTATCGATTCTTTGTCGTTGATGAGTACCAAGACGTTTCGCCCCTTCAGCATCATTTGTTGAATCTGTGGCTGGGCGACCGCCAAGACCTCTGTGTCGTGGGGGACGCCAGTCAAACAATTTATTCTTTTACCGGGGCCACCAGCGATTACCTTCTCGAATTTCCTTCGGCCTTTCCCGATGCGACTCTCGTGCGGTTAGAAACCAATTACCGGTCGACAGGACCCATTGTCACCGCGGCGAACGCTCTCATGCGTGATCGCGCGGGGGCTCTGCAACTCACTGCCCAAACGGCTAATGGTCCCGCTCCTGACGTGAGTACGTATCCTAATGATGCTGCCGAAGCACGAGGGGTGGCCGCCCGCATCGCGGGTGAAATTGCGTCGGGTACGAAACCCGAAGACATCGCGGTGCTCTATCGAATCAACGTTCAGGGTGCCGCGCTTGAGCAGGCCCTCTCGGATGAGGGAATTAACTACCTGGTCCACGGTGCGACACGGTTCTTCGACCTTCCCGAAGTGAAACAGGCCATTCTTGCCCTTCGGGGTGCCTCTGTTTCAATCTCGGGGGAGCCGCTATTTAAATCGGTCAGTGACGTGCTGCGGTCTCTCGGTTGGACGCAAACGGCTCCCGATACTCTGGGTGCCGTGCGCGCAAAATGGGAGGCGCTGAACGCCCTCATGGTCCTGGCGGATGAGGCGAGAACGGGAATGAGTTTTCGGGCCTTCACCGATGAGCTGATGGCTCGCCAAGAAGCCCGTCACGAGCCCACCATGCACGCTGTTACGCTGGCTTCGGTGCATTCGGCTAAGGGCCTGGAGTGGGAATCCGTGCACATCATTGGAATGTCTGAGGGTCTGATACCGATCAGTTATGCCACAGGTATCGAATCGATCGCCGAGGAACGACGACTGGTGTACGTTGCCGTTACGCGGGCGAGAAAACGCCTTTCAGTGTCCTGGTCGGAACAGGGGTCTCAGCGCGCCGGCTCGCGATCGGTGTCACGTTTTGTGGCAGAGCTTGGCATGCGCATTCCGGCCGGCGGCGGTAAGTCGCGCGTGTCGTCCGGCCAGTAGCGCCCTCCACGTGAACGACCTCACCACTGTTGAGACCGTCGCAAAGGTGGTGGCGATTACGGAGGCCTGTTGGCATTCCTGGGCCCGCTGCATTGTCAATCCATCGGGTAATCATGGCGGCCACCTCCAGGCTGGTGCGTGCTGTCTCAAGGTGGCTTCGACGATTCAATAATTGCGTGGCGAGAATGGGCCACGTGGTGTCTCGATCTGCGTGGTCAAGGTAGACGCAATGTAAACAGGGCCCCACCCCCGGCGTCACAAAAGGTCCGATTCGAACGAGTGTGTCTCCAAAGAGAACAGGGAGGTGGGCAACATCACGTCGAAGCCAGGCGCCGCTTTGGTCGGGGCGGAGGACGTGATGTCCGAAGATAATGGCGAGGTCTGGCTCCGCGGTCACAACGAGGTGTCCACTGGCAATCAACATTGATCTCACGTGATCGGCGGCACGGCCGCTGCCGTCGATGCTGACGCGCCAATAGGGAATCGCATCCACGTCATAGAGGGCAGGAGCAATCATCTCCAGCAACGTTTCGAGCGCATCCGGGTTCATCCCAGCGTCGCGGGCAATGGCGTGCAGTGAAACCTCACTCACCCCGGCGCTCAAAGCGGTGAGGACGCGTTCGGAGGCCGTCGTCATGACGGGAACGTGCGCCACCGCTTCGTCAGCGCCAAATTGCACGCTGGAGGGAGAGCGCCAGAGCATGATGTGGGATGGATCGAGCTTGAGCATGTGGCCATCGTGGCCCACCGGAGAGAAGTCGCGCGCGAATCCTCCACAGCCCGTGACTACGGTGTCGGTTCGTCGAAGTCTTTGCCGTTGAGGAGGTCTTCCAAAGCACGGTCCATCTCGTCTGGTTCCGCTACCTCACCGAGCGCCTGGGCCGTCAACCTCGCAACGAGGGCGCCGGGGTTATCAAGGTCCTCGGCGGTGGGCATCAAGTCCGGATGGGACCAGAGGGCATCCCGTGCCTGGGCTCCGATGGCCTCAGTGATGAGCTGCCACAAAACAGCTGCTTCTCGGAGACGACGGGGACGCAGTTCCAAACCCACAAGAGTGGCAAAGGCAGATTCGGCCGGTCCCCCTGAAGCTCGACGCCGCCGCACCGTTTCCGCCATGGCGCTCGCGCGGGGGAGCCTATTCGTGGCGGCTGAGGTCACGACATCTACCCACCCTTCAATGAGGGCCAACTGTGTCTCCAAGCGCGCGAGAGCGGCCAGTTGCGCCTCACTTTTTGGCGGGATCAGGGCACCATTTGCCATGGCGTCGCGAAGTTCTTCGGGGTTCGCTGGATCGAAGTTTCCGGCGAGTTCCTCGAGACGCGTCACGTCGATCGAAATACCGCGGGAAAAGTCGCTAATGGAAGAGATGAGGTTCAGGCGCAACCACCGTGCGTGGCGAAAGAGTCGAGCGTGGGCGAGCTCGCGCACCGCGAGGTAGAGGTGGACTTGGTCCATCGGGATATCAAGTCCCTCGCCAAACTCGGCCATGTTCTGGGGGACAAGAGCTGCTTGGCCGTCGTCGAAGAGAGGGATGCCGACGTCGCCACCGGAGACAACTTCGGTGGAGAGCTGGCCGACGACGTGACCCAATTGCATGGCAAAGAGGGTTCCGCCGATTTGTTTCATGAGCTGGGACGCTCCGGCAATCATGCCCTTCATTTCTTCGGGAGCCTGATCCGTGAGCACGTTGGTCAGAGCGTTCGCGATGCTGTTGGCAACGGGTTCAGCGAGCTGAATCCAGAGTGGCATCGTGGCGTCGATCCATTCCAGGCGAGTGATGAGACGCGGGGCTTGCACGAGGTCAGTCACGTCGGTGACGTCGGCCAACCAGAGTGAGGCAACGTGGAAGGCCTGATCAATTTCGGCACGTTGGATAGCGGTCACGCGCTCAACGCCCGTTTCGGCAATGGATTTCGCTTGGTCCGTTGCCTGCCCCCAATTGATCGCGTCACCCCCGGCGTTCATGGCGGCCTGAAGCTGGCTCATGAGGCGCGCCAAGCTTTCCGGGTCATTAGGCAACCCTGCGGCGCCTGCCAGCTTGCCAGCATCCACCCCTTCTTTACCTGACAGGATGTCACGCAACATGTCCCGAAATTCATCTTCGGGTGTCGGATTGTTGTCATCCGTCATGATGGGCATCCTTAAATAAAAAATGGAGGAATTGGGCAAAACGCCGATGTCATAACCAGCTGATTCTCAGGGCGTGAATCTACGCTAGCAATAGTGCCTGTGTAAGCCCCCTCTCCTTTAGGTTCTTTGCGTGCGCTACGCGCGAACATTGCCCACGACAAGAGATCAGTGAAAGGATCTGCGTTGACGCTGTTCCACACCGATGAAAATGGTGAACCCACGGCGTCGAATCAGACCCGGAGCACGCGAGAGGAACGTCGACGGTCGGCCGGAATCGGCTTGTTGGTGGGGTCGGTGATTGTCGCTTTGACTCTCGCCGTAGTGCCGTCCCCTTACGTAGTTGAACAGCCTGGTCCGGTCTTTGACACCCTGGGCGTGGTCACGGTTAATGCTCCCGTAGATGCTGCCACGAGCTCGCAAACAAGCGCCCAGACGGCTACCGGCGAGACGCAAAAGACAAAAATTCCTCTCATCACAATTTCGGGTGCCACAACGTTCTCCACTACGGGCGCGCTGGATTTGCTCACGGTTTCCGTGTTGGGCAACCCAGAGAACCTTCCGTCGTGGATGGAAATTATAGGCGCGTGGTTCGACCCGTCGAAGGCCGTCGTTCCCGCTAGTGCAATTTTCCCGTCGAACGAGTCTCAACAGGAACGCGACGCGGCCAACACCACGCTCATGACGGACTCGCAGCAGGATGCGATTGCCGCAGCTCTCACCCAGCTCGGCTACGACGTTGTCGCCGGAATCGAAGTCGATGGGTTCTCCGAGAATTCACCGGCGGAATCGGTGTTGCAATCTGGCGATGTTATTACGGCATTCGCGGGAACCACCGTCAGGAGTGTGCAAGGACTTCGTGATGCTGTGGCCGCTAGCGGCGCCGGCGTTCCAGCGACGCTGAACTTCATTCACCTCGGTGTGACAACCGAGGGCACAGTTACCCCCATTGATAACGGCGGTAACGCCATCATCGGTATCGGCGCCAAAGCAAAATATGATTTCCCGTTTGACGTCACCATCCGGTTAGATGATGTCGGCGGACCGAGCGCCGGCATGATGTTTGCCCTCGGAATCATCGACAAGTTGACCCCTCAAGACATTGCGGGAGGCGCGCATGTTGCCGGCACCGGCACCATCGATTCGATGGGAATAGTCGGCCCTATCGGTGGCATTCGGCAGAAACTTTACGGTGCGAGAGCCGCCGGAGCAACAGTTTTCTTGGCTCCGTCGTCAAACTGTGACGAAGTCGTCGGACATATTCCGAGCGGACTCGATGTCTATGCCGTCACCACTCTTCAAGATTCTCTCAATGTTCTGGCCTTCACTAACCAGTACGGCGATAAAGCCGGGGAGATGAACGCCAAGACAAGCACGCTGGCAACATGTCAGAATTGATCCACAACGATACGCGACACCATTAAGGGTTATACGTGACTAATTCCAACACTGTTCGGCGCAAGTCCTCGCGCACACCGCTCGCCATTACCATCGGTGTGTTGGTGGTGCTTCTGATTGCATTCTTTGTCTTTGCGAGTGTCTATTCCGAAGTGCTCTGGTTCGAGCAGCTCGGCTTCTTGAACGTGCTCTTGACGCAGTGGTTTGCCAGCGCGGGTTTCTTCGTCGCCGGATTCATCGCCATGGCCGTTCCGGTGTGGCTGAGCATCGAAATTGCCTACCGCCGCCGCCCTGTCTACGCGCGTTTGAGCTCTCAGCTCGACCGGTACCAAGAGATCATTGAGCCGCTTCGCCGGTTGCTCACCTTCGGCGTTCCGGCGCTTCTTGGGCTTTTTGCCGGAATTTCGACGGCGACCCGCTGGCAGACAACGATGCTGTACGTGAACAGCACGCCCACAGGAACCGTTGACCCACAATTCGGGCTTGACATCTCGTTCTTCCTCTTTGAGCTCCCCTTCTATCAGGCAGTGATTGGCTTGTTCTCGGCGATCATCTTGCTGAGCGCCATTGCGGCATTGCTCACGAGCTATGTCTATGGTTCAATTTCGGTTGCCAAGCGTGAACTTCGGGTGGCCAAGGCCGCGCGCATTCAACTGGCAATCTTGGGTGCCGTGTATATCGCGCTTCAAGGCGTGAGCATTTGGGTTGACCAGTTTGCTACTCTCACCAGCGCGAGTGGCTTGATGACCGGTGCTGATTACGCGGATGTGAATGCCAAGATCCCGGGCCTTCAAATTTTGTCGGTTGTGGCGATCCTTGTCGCCCTCCTGTTTGTGGTCACGGCATTTACCGGGCGGTGGCGACTGCCAGTCGTCGGAACGGCGCTCCTAGTCGTGACCGGCCTTGTTTTGAGCATGGGGTACCCCTGGGTCGTTCAGCGATTCGTGGTTGCCCCGAGCGAGCGAAGCCTCGAAGCCCCCTACATTGCCCGCAACATTGACATGACGCGTGAAGCGTATGGTGTGGCTAATGTTCAAGAGATCCCGTACAACGCGACGACAGATGCGACTCCCGGTGCATTGCGCGCGGATGCAGAAACAACCGCGAGTATCCGCATCATCGACCCTGCTCTCGTCACGGCATCATTTGCGCAGCTTGAGCAGTTCAAGCAGTACTACAGCTTCCCCGCTGAGTTGGATGTTGACCGCTACCAAATCGACGGCAAGAGTCAAGACTCCGTGGTCGCCGTCCGTGAGCTGAACCAAGCCGGTATTGGTTCCTCGCAGTCGTGGTACAACAACACCGTTGTCTACACCCACGGGTATGGCCTCGTAGCCGCCTACGGCACCGAGAACTCCACCGATGGACAACCGGTCTTCCTCGAAGCGGGAATCCCAACTTCCGGTTCACTTGGCACGTTTGAACCTCGTGTCTACTTTGGCGAGAAATCCCCTCAGTACTCAATTGTTGGCGGCGCTGCGGGCAGCAGTCCGGTTGAGCTGGATTACCCTGCAGCGGGAGACACGAACCAGCAGACGTATACGACTTTTGCTGGCGATGGCGGTCCCAAGCTCGACAACATCTTCAAGCGCCTCGTGTATGCCCTGAAGTTCCAGAGCGAAGAAATCATTCTCTCGGATGCTGTTTCCAACGACTCTCAGATCCTGTACGACCGCGATCCCCGTACCCGGGTAGCAAAGGTTGCCCCATATCTCACCCTCGACTCCGACCCCTATCCCTCGGTGGTAGACGGCAAGATGGTGTGGATTATTGACGGATACACCACGAGCCAGAACTACCCGTATTCTCGGGTGGAGAGCCTCTCCGCCGCAATTTCTGACAGTGCAACGACCTCGTCAACTTTTGCGATCGACAATGTGAACTACATCCGTAACTCGGTGAAGGCCACTGTCGATGCTTATGACGGCAAGGTCACGCTATACGCGTGGGATGAAAACGATGCCGTCTTGAAGACTTGGCAGAAGATTTATCCGGCCAACACAAAGCCCATGAGCGAGATGAGCGGTGACCTGCTCAGCCACGTTCGCTACCCAGCGGACCTGTTCAAGGCGCAGCGTGCGATTCTTGGTCAGTACCACGTGACCGATGCAGGCTCGTTCTACTCGCGTGATGACGCGTGGATCACGCCGAATAACCCGACAGCGGTCGATACGTCGGTCTTCCAGCCCCCGTATTACTTGACCATGCAGGCTCCCGGTCAAGATGCACCGGCCTACTCGATTTACTCCACCTTCATTCCGGATGCGACCGGTACCAATAGTCGTAACGTTTTGACGGGGTACTTGGTGGCAGATTCGGATGCTGGGTCAACGGCGGGCAAGCCTTCTGCGGGTTACGGCACGTTGAGGCTCTTGACGCTTCCCAAGGACGTCACGGTTCCGGGACCGGGCCAGGTGCAGAATAACTTCAACGCTGACCCGAACGTTTCGAAGGAGCTGAACCTGCTGAGCCAGGGGTCAACCAACGTGCTGAAGGGTAACCTTCTTACCCTTCCTGTCGGTGGCGGATTGCTGTACGTTCAGCCGGTCTACGTGCAGTCCACGGGTAATACGAGCTATCCTCTGCTGAAGAAAATCTTGGTCGCTTTCGGCGACAAGATTGCGTTCCAGGACACGTTGCCGCAGGCACTTGATGTTCTCTTCGGTGGGAATTCAGGAGTGGGCACGCCGACAAAAGCCACGGATACTCCCTCTACCGATACGGGCACCACAACGACGACACCCAACGCAGCACTTAACGCCGCATTGCAGGATGCCAAGTCGGCTATTGCCGACCGTGAAGCAGCGCGCATTGCGGGTGACTGGACGGCCTTTGGCGCGGCAGATGCTCGCCTGACCGCTGCCTTGGATCGGGCGTTGGCTGCCAGCATGTAATGCACGCCAGCCAATAACAGTCGAAGGCCCCCTCCCAGAACGGAGGGGGCCTTCGACTGTTATTGCCCGTGCCGGTGGGAACGTTACTCGTACCGGAGGGCCTCGATGGGATTCTGGCGGGCGGCTTTCGAGGCCGGCAGCGTGCCGGCGACAAAAGCGATGAACATGACGATTCCCATGATGGTAGCGATGGATGCCGGTGCAAACTGCAGGATGTTCAAGCCGGGAAGTCCTGACAGCACCGTTGTCGAGAGGAAGGAGCTCAGGGGCGTGCCGATACCGATGGCAACGAGGGCTCCGATGGCGCTGCCCAAGAAGCCAATAAAGACAGCTTCGAGGCTGAAGAGTGCGTAGATTGCTCCCGAGCCCATGCCCATTGCCTTCATGAGACCGATTTCGCGGGTGCGCTCCTGAACACTCATGAGCAGGGTGTTGATGATGCCGAACCCCGCGGCCAGTAGGGCGATTCCAGCAAAGGCATTCAGCACGCCGACAATGCCATCGATTACTGCCTGGAACGTGCCTATTTGGTCTGCCACCGTTTTTGCGCTGTAACCGGAATCGGCCAAAGTCTTCTGAAGGACCTGCACGTCGGTCGCACTCAGAGCTGGGTCAAAGTTTGCTGTTGCCGCCGAGTACCCTTCCGCAGTTGTAGCAGGCTTCCCCGAATTCTGGATGGAGTCAAGCTCGTTCAGGAGGGCCGTATTCAGCTCCGCACCGCTGCCCAATAATGTGTCATTCTGCACGCCCACTACGGTGGCTGTCACGGTGTGTGCCACGCGCTGGTAATCCTTGATCCCGATGGTCACCACAGACCCGGCGGCGCTGACGGCATCCGTATAGCCCAAGTTCTCAAGATAGGTATTGGGGATGAGCAATTGGTAATCGGCGGTGGAATTGTCGAGTTGCGCTCCAGCCGCCAGACTCGCCTTGGAAATCGCCGCATTGGTGTTGACCCGCAATTTGTAGGTTCCATTATTGGCATATTGGATGTAGTCGGCGGTGACGGCGATCAAAGGGTTCACGGCCGTGATGCCCGGTACGGCGCCGATGGTCGCCAAATCTTCTTTGCTGAGGGCTGGGAGCGACCCGTTGAGACCCGTCGGGCCGTTCGGGCCAATGACGCTTCCGCCAGACGAGACGGCAGCGTTGGGATCGTAGGTCGCCGGCCCAGTACTGACAATGCCCGGTGTAGTTGCCTTCGAAATTGTGAAGATCCCGGGTGTTCCGATGGCGGTCACCTGGGTGTCGATGTAGTCGGAAACTCCCGTCCCAATAGCACTGGTGATGGTGAGGGTGAAGGCGCCGATAAAGATGGCAATAACCGTCAAAGTTGTTCGCAGTTTGTTGCGAAAGCTGTTGCGAACCGCGCTGGCGACGACGTCTTGAATTCTCATTTTGCGGTTCCTGTCGTTTCTTCGCGGCCGTCGCGCATGAATATCTGGCGGTCGCATCGGGCGGCCAGATCTGCGTCATGCGTCACGATGATAAGCGTGATGCCTTTTTCGCGATTGAGCTTAAAAAGGATGTCCTCAACGACGAGGCCCGTTGCGCTATCAAGATTTCCGGTCGGCTCGTCGGCGAAAATTACCTTGGGGTTGTTGACGAGCGCGCGGGCAATGACGACGCGCTGTTTCTGGCCCCCGGAGAGGTTGATGGCCTTGCTCTTGGCTTTGTCGGCGAGTTCGAGTTGTTCCAGGGCTGCCATGCCACGCTCACGACGCTCTCTCGCACCGACGCCGGCAATGGTGAGGGGCAACATGACGTTATCCAACACCGTGGCGTTCGGAATCAGAAAGAACTGCTGAAACACGAACCCAAAGTCTTCGTTGCGGAAGCGGTTCAGCTCGTTCTTCTTGAACGTCACGGCGTCCTTCCCGTGAACGAGGAGGTGGCCACCGTCAGGTTCGTCGAGCAGTGCTAGGAGATGCATGAGGGTTGACTTCCCCGATCCGCTCTTGCCAATGATGGCAATACTTTCTCCTGCTGTCACTGCAAGGGAGACGCCCGAAAGTGCATCAAACTTGCTGGATCCTTGACCGTAGGACTTGGCGATATCTTGCGCTTCCAAAATGAGGTTCACGTGCGCCATTATTGTCCTGCCGCTCCCAGCATCGCTGGGAATTTGGTGTGAGGCTTGTTTGCGGGTCGTGGGGGTCTCCTGAAGGGCCCTCCCGGTGAAAAGGGCTTGCTGGGCGCATCCAGTGAATCTGTGCTGATGAATGGAAATACTCTTGCGCTTAATGGTGGTCCATGTTCTCTACGAGTCGTAGAATCAGATTGTTCTCAGAACAACCCAAAATTTTTTGCGTTAACCGCGAGAACGAGATGCAACACCAGGGGAGTCACTAATGGAATGGCTTGATCCGCTTGCACTGGCACGGTGGCAGTTTGGTCTCACCACCGTTTATCATTTTCTTTTCGTTCCCATCACCATTGGCATGGCTCTCGTCGTGGCCATTTTTCAGACGGCCTGGTATCGCACCGACAAGACGCAGTACCTGCAGCTGACGCGTTTTTTTGGCGGACTCTTCCTCATCAACTTCGCCATGGGTGTCGTCACGGGAATCGTTCAGGAGTTCCAGTTCGGCATGAATTGGTCTGACTACTCGCGATTCGTCGGCGACATTTTCGGAGCGCCGTTAGCTTTCGAGGGCCTGCTGGCCTTCTTCTTTGAGGCAACGTTTATTGGACTCTGGATCTTTGGGTGGGACAAGCTACCGCGTGGACTGCACCTTGCCACTATCTGGTGTGCTTCCATGGGGGCCATCCTTTCGGCATATTTCATTCTCGCCGCCAACGCTTTCATGCAGAATCCCGTTGGATACGCCATGAACCCGGAGAAGGGGAGGGCTGAGCTCGTTGATATTGTCGCTGTGCTCTTCAACCCCATCGCCTTGGCCCAATTCCCGCACACAATTCTGGGCAGCATCATGGTGGCCACGGCCATCATCGTCTCGGTAGCTGCCTGGCATATCTCTCGCGGTCAACACTTTGAAACCATGCGACCGGCATTGCGACTGGGCTTGTGGGGCCTCTTGGCCTCAGGAGTGCTGATGTTCATCAGCGGCGACTCTCTGGGATTGGCCATGGTCCAAGCGCAACCGATGAAGATGGCGGCTGCTGAATCTCTGTACTCCACGACGGCCGGGGCAAGCTTCTCGATCTTCAGTATTGGAACACCGGACGGCTCGTCGGAAATCTGGTCGGTTCGTGTTCCGGGCCTGCTGTCCTTCCTCTCCACGCATACCTTCAACGGCACCGTTGAAGGCATCAATGACCTTCAGGTTGCCTACGTCAAGGCTTACGGCCCCGGCGACTATTCCCCCATTACTTGGGTCACGTACTGGGCCTTCCGTTGGATGATTGGCCTCGGAGCTGTCGCTGCCATCGTCGCAACAGCGGGATTGTTCTTCACACGTGGGCACCGTCTGCCGAAAAACAAGTGGATCTGGAAAATCGCCATCTGGTCATGGCCTTTACCTCTCATCGCCATGAGCGTGGGATGGATCTTCACCGAAATGGGTCGTCAGCCGTGGATTGTCTTTGGTCTGCTCAAGACAGAAGCGGGAGTTTCTCCCGGGGTATCCGGACTCGACGTTCTTATCTCGCTCATAGCCTTTACCCTCGTCTACGGCATTCTCGCTGTGGTGGAAGTGAAGCTATTCCTCAAGACGGCCCAGGCCGGACCTGCACCCATTGAAATGACGAAGGTGGACGGCTCAGATGATGAGCAGCCCGTTCTCGTCGGAACTGTTTACTAGGAGCTGACCCATGGATCTCGCATACCTTTGGTTCTTTATTGTCGGCTTCTTATTTATCGGCTATTTTGTCCTCGACGGCTTCGACTTTGGAGTCGGAATGAGCCTGCCTTTCTTGAGCAAGGATGACACCGATCGTCGTGTTCTCATCAATACGATCGGCCCCATCTGGGATCTCAACGAAACCTGGGTCATTGTGGCTGGGGCTAGTCTCTTTGCCGCTTTCCCCGAGTGGTACGCCACGCTCTTCAGCGGTTTCTACCTCGCGCTCCTTCTGATTCTTCTCGCCTTGATCGTGCGTGGGGTGTCGTTTGAGTACCGTCACAAGAACCCTGACTCGCGCTGGAAGAAATGGTTCGACGGCATGATTATCGTTGGCTCGGCCGTTCCCGCCCTGCTGTGGGGTGTCGCCTTCGCGAACATCGTTCAAGGTGTCGAGCTTGACGCCTCCTTTACGTATTCGGGTGGATTGTTGCCCCTGCTGAACCCCTACGCCCTGCTGGGCGGGCTCACCACGTTGCTGTTGTTTTTCACGCACGGCGTTATCTTCGTCTCATTGAAAACCGACGGTGAGCTTCGTGAGTGTGCTCGTGTTCTGGCCACCAAGTCCGGCATTCTGACGATTGTGGTTGCGGCTACTTTCTTGGTCTGGACGACGTTGGCTTACGGGAGCTTCCTCTCCGGTGCTGTCGCGGTAATAGCGGCGGTTGCGCTCATCGCGTCGTACGTGTTGAACCTTCGTGGGCGCGAGGGATGGGCTTTCGGATTCATGGCTTTCACCATTGCCACCGCTGTCCTGAGTCTGTTCCTGGCTCTGTTCCCCGATGTCATGCCCGCGAGCAACAATCCGGCCTACAGCCTCACCATCGAGAACGCATCGTCATCGAATTACACCTTGACGGTCATGACGTGGACCGCTTTGTTTGCCTTGCCGTTGGTGCTGGCCTATCAAGGATGGACGTACTGGATATTCCGCAAGCGCGTGACCCGGGCGACGGTGCTAGTCTCGGCGCACTAGGCTCCGAGGCATGGCTACTTCGCCGCTCGATCCGCGGCTTGTCAGATATGCGTCGGCGGCAAGGGTATTCCTTGTCGTCGGCGCCTTTCTCGCGCTCGCACAAACCGCAACAACGCTCCTTTTTGCCTGGGGCGTCGCGAATGCGGTCGGACTTGCCGTTGCCGGGGCCCCTTTTGCGGAGGTTCTTCACTACGTTGTCATGGTCGCTGCAGCAGTGCTGGCACGATCGGCTGTTCTGTGGCTCAATGATGTCGTAGCCGCTCGCGGGGCTGCATCCGTTAAATCTCAGTTACGTCTCAAGCTCATGCAAGCCCTCTCCAAGCTTGGGCCCTCGTGGTTGTCAACGCGCAATACCGTTCACCTCACTACGGTCGTGGGGCGGGGGCTTGAGGCTCTCGATAAGTACTTCGCCAATTACGTCCCCCAACTCATCTTGACGGCGATCGCGACCCCCATCATCGTTGTCATCCTCTTCACCCAGGATCTGTTCACGGGCTTTGTTGTTCTCATCACCTTGCCCCTCATTCCACTGTTCATGGCGCTCATCGGGCGAGCCACAAAGGCCGTTCAGGCCCAGCAATGGCGACAACTGACAAAATTGTCCTCCGGTTTTCTCGATGTCGTTGAGGGCCTCTCGACACTGACAATTTTTGGCCGCGCCCGTCGACAGGAGCAGCGCATCGCCAGCCTCACGAACGAGTATCGGCTCCGCACCATGAAGGTGTTGCGCATGTCGTTTTTGTCCGGTTTTGTGCTCGAGTTGGTTGCGTCGCTCTCGGTAGCTCTCGTTGCCGTGTCCATCGGCGTTCGGTTGGTGGACGGGACCCTCACGCTCGCCATCGGGCTTTTCGTCTTGTTGCTGACTCCTGAGGCTTACCTCCCCCTTCGCAACGTGGGCACACAGTTTCACGCTGCTGCTGAGGGTGTAGCCGCTGCCGAAGATGTATTCGAGGTTCTCGATGCCGCATCCGGGATGAGCTCTGGTCGTTCTCGGAAACAAGGAGCCTTGGACTCCTCCATGACGGATTCCCTGGGGGTGCGGCGTGACGACCAGGAAGCGAGCGCTAACGGGCGGGAGTTTATGGTCACCCTTTCTGGAATGGCCCCCGCGACATTGATGACGGATATTCCTGCTTTCACCGTTCGTGGCTTGACGGTGGCCCACGGTGACATTGTTGTGCTGGATCGTCTCACGACCTCCTTCCCCGCCGGGTCCCTGACAGTGATCACCGGCCCCAGCGGAGTGGGCAAGACCACCCTCTTCTCGGCACTTCTCGGCTTTGTGAAATACACGGGTGATATCGGTTGGGGAGATACGTTCTTCACGGGAGCCGCCGCCGCCCGTGCCGATATCTCCTGGGCTTCTCAAAAACCAAGCCTCGTGGCCGGAACGATTGCCGCCAATGTCAGTCTCGGTCAACCCGAGGTAGATCCCGCGGTCCTTGCACAGTCTTTAACGTTGGCGGCAGCGGAGTCTCTCGATCCGGAACTCCTGTTGGGCGTTGGGGGAAGTGGCCTGTCCGGCGGGCAAGCACAACGGGTTGCCATTGCTCGCGCCTACTATCGTGCAATCGTGTGCAAGACACCGGTCATTATCCTGGATGAGCCTACCTCGGCCCTAGACGCCGTGACGGAGGACCTCGTCATTTCGGGTGCTCGGCACTTTGTTGATGAAGGAAGAACCGTGATCATCGTGAGTCACCGTCGCTCGGTCATTGCCGCTGCAGACGTGATTCTCGACCTGACACCTCCGGTAGCCTCCTCCCTCCTCGCGACCGACGCTCGTGCCGCCCAGATTCATGAAGCCGAGGTAAGCGCGTGAGAGGTGTCAGTGCCGAGACACGTGAGGTGCTTCGCCTTGCCCAGCCCTCGCCGCGTCAGTTTGCCCCCGGCCTCATCATGGCTGTCGTCACCGGACTTGCGGCGGTGGGACTGCTGGCAACCGCGGCGTGGCTCATAACCCGTGCTTCGGATATGCCTCCGATCATGTATCTCAACGTCGCCATCGTGGGGGTGCGATTCTTTGCGCTGTCGCGGGCCGGCTTTCGGTATGGGGAACGCCTCGCCAGTCACGATGCGGCCTTTCGTTCGTTGGCTCGCTTGCGCGTGGCCATCTATCGGCGCCTCGTTCCCCTGGCTCCTGACGGATTAGCGGGGACGCGACGTGGTGACTTGCTATCCAGGCTCGTCTCCGATGTTGACCAGCTGCAGGACCTTCCCCTGCGGGTGGTTTCCCCAGCGTTGACCGCCGTTATTGTCGCCGCCCTCAGCGTGACGACAGTCTGGATAATTCTTCCCCTAGCCGGCGTCACCTTACTGATATCGCTCATCCTGGCAGCTGTTGTGGGATCGCTCGTGCAGTCGCGGATCTCCTCCGCTGTCGATGAGGAGATTGCACCGCGGCGGGCGGCCCTAGATGACGCCGTCATGGATACCCTCGGTCGAATCGATGTTCTCACGGCATTCTCGGCACTCGATTCTCGTGTTGCCACAATCCAAGCCGCCGATGCGAGCCTACGGACGGCTCAACTGCGCCGCGCCCTGGGCTCGGGGGTTGTCGCCGCTCTGGTCTCCCTTCTCGCGGGACTAGCAACCGTGGCTGCTCTCTACTATGGGGTTCCCGCACTCGTTTTCGTCGCAAATTCCAATGAGATTCCGGGCCTTGGCTGGGGCGTCTTTACGGGTCCTTACCTGGCCATGGTCGTCTTGATTCCCATTGCCGTTTTTGAGGTATTCCAGTCTCTTCCACAAGCACTGAGTGCGTGGCGCGTTGTTCGAACCAGTGCCGAACGTGTTGCCTCCGTCGCCCCCACGACCGTTCCGCCTGAGATTCCTGGCTTCGTCACGGTGGATGTTGCCGGCTCGGCCGGCACTCGACGCGACTCCACTCGAAGCCATCTTTCTGTCTTTACCGGTCTGACGCTAGACAATGCCGGGGCATCATGGCCGGGAGCAACCAGCCCGGCGTTGAACGGGTTTTCCCTCACTCTCAATCCGGGCGACCGCCTTCTGCTTGAGGGCACCAGCGGTTCCGGCAAAACGACACTCGCGCATCTTCTTGTTCGATTTCTTGAATTCACCGGCACCTACCGGATCAACAATGTTGACGTTCATAGCCTCGATGCGGATGACGTCCGCAGCGTTGTGGGCCTCGTGGAACAAAGTCCCCATCTGTTTGATGACAGCATTCGCCAGAATCTTGTCTTCGCTCTCCCGGATGCGACGGATGCTCAATTGCACAGTGTTCTCGTGCGCGTCGGCCTGGATGCCTGGGTTGCCGAACGAGGTGGGCTTGATTCCCCGGTGGGGGAGCGCGGGACACTCGTCTCTGGCGGGCAGGCTCAGCGCTTGGGGCTGGCCCGAGCCTTGCTTCACAACTTTCCCGTTCTGATCCTCGATGAGCCCACGGCCAACGTGGATCCTGGCTTCGCCGATGAACTCGTTCGTGACATTTTGACGGCGGCATCGGACACCAACCGAGCCATCATCCTGATTTCGCACGTGCCGGTAGACCCCGCACTGGTGACCGTAAGAATGAGTCTTTCGTCGGTCGATTCAGCCTCTGTGTCGCGGACCACAGTTGGGTGATTGCCACGCGTGTAAACGGGTACCACTGCGGCATGGTAAAGTTGAAACAACGACGCGGGGTGGAGCAGCTCGGTAGCTCGCTGGGCTCATAACCCAGAGGTCGCAGGTTCAAATCCTGTCCCCGCAACTGATGTCGCAACTAAGAATCCCTCTCAGAAATGAGAGGGATTCTTAGTTTTATCTTCCGCACTTCGCTCCTGCGTTTCGCACCAAATTTGGCGTCATGTCAAAGCTGGGTCCCGCCGATCGCAGCCGAACCCAGACCTTCAGTCAACGGCAAATGCCGACTCAGCCCTCTTTCGAGCATGGGTTGAGCCGGCATCGGCAGCGGTGACCGCCTATTCGTGACGGGGCTTGCGCTCGGGGCGCTCTTCCCGCTCGTCGCGACGGCCAGCACCTGGATGGTCCGCGCGAAGCTCGATGAGCTTGCCGCTGATGCGTGTGTTCTCAAGCTTGGCAAAGACATCACGAGAGAGGTCCGCCGGTAGCTGCACGATGGAGTGATCGGGAAGGATTTGGATTGCACCAAAGTCTTCGCGGCTGAGTCCACCTTCATTGGCGAGGGCCCCTACGATTTGACGAGGCTCGACTTTTTGGCGCTTTCCAACCTCAAGGCGGTAGGACGCCATAACCCGGCTGTTATCACGCGGGCGTCGCTCCGGGCGCTCGCCACGAGATTCGCTGAAATCGCGCGGAGGGCGATCATCGCGGCTAAAGCGGTCACGAGGAGGTCGATCGTCACGGCTGTACCGGTCGTCCCGCGAGGGGCGTCCACCACGGTCGCCACGATCATTGCGGTCATTACGTCCGCCGCGCGAATCTCCACGGTCACCGCGTTCGGCACGATCCTTGCGCGTTTGTTCCTCGCGCTCGTAGCGCGCCGCACGCTCGTCTTCAGCCGACAGCAAGAGCGGAATATCGCCTTGAGCAACGACAGCAAGGGCGGCGGCAACATCGGCTTCGGGAACATCGTGATGCTCGATGTAGTGGCCGACAATTTCACGGAACTTGAGGATCCGGTCCGTTTGGCCAAGAGCCTCGGTGATGGCGTCGTCAAAACGAGCGAGACGCGTCACGTTGACGTCCTCGACGCTGGGAAGTTGCATTTGCGTCAAGGGCTGACGCGTGGCGCGCTCAATGGCATCCAGCAGGCGACGCTCACGGGGGGTGACGAAGCTGATAGCCGCACCCGATCGGCCGGCGCGGCCGGTGCGACCAATGCGGTGAACGTAGGACTCGGTGTCGATCGGGATGTCGTAGTTGATGACATGGCTGATGCGCTCAACATCGAGACCGCGTGCGGCAACGTCTGTGGCGACGAGAATATCGAGCTTGCCGGACTTCAACTGCTCCACGGTGCGCTCACGAGTCGCCTGGGGAACGTCACCATTGATGGCCATGGCCGAGTAACCGCGGGCACGAAGCTTCTCGGCCAGAGTCTCGGTCTCATTCTTGGTACGGGTGAAGACGATCATGCCCTCAAAATTTTCGACCTCGAGGATGCGCGTCAACGCATCCACCTTTTGGGGATACGACACCAGGAGGTAACGCTGGGTGGTGTTCGCCGAGGTTGTTGTCTTGTTCTTGACGGTAATTTCTTCAGGTTCGTTGAGGTACTTCTTCGAGATGCGACGAATCTGAGAAGGCATCGTTGCCGAGAAGAGAGCGACCTGCTTGTCGGCAGGTGTGTCGGCCAAGATCGTTTCTACGTCTTCGGCAAAGCCCATCTTGAGCATTTCGTCGGCCTCGTCAAGAACCAAGAACTTCAACTGCGTGAGGTCAAGCGTTTTCTTTTCAAGGTGGTCCATGATGCGGCCGGGAGTACCGACAACAATGTGAACGCCGCGGCGAAGGGCCGAGAGCTGAACACCGTATCCTTGGCCGCCATAGACGGGCAGTACGTGCACCCCCTTCATGTGGGAGGCGTACTTCTCAAATGCTTCACAGACCTGCAGGGCAAGCTCGCGCGTGGGAGCGAGAACGAGAGCCTGCGGGCTCTTCTGGGAGAGGTCGAGGCGCGAAAGGATAGGCAAGGCAAAAGCTGCTGTCTTTCCGGTTCCGGTTTGAGCGAGACCGACAACATCTTTTCCTGCTAGCAGCGGCGGAATGGTGGCGGCTTGGATTGCGGAGGGCGTTTCGTAGCCCACGTCCTTGAGTGCCTTGAGGACTGCGTCAGCGAGGCCGAGCTCAGTAAACATAATAGATTCGGGGGCAGTTTCTGCCTGGGTCGGTGCTGTTGTTTCCGGGGGTGTCATGGATTAAATCTACCGTGACTATATGTACGTCTCCTCCGTGACATTTTTAGAGGTCTCCTGGGCCGGAAACGAAGACAGTTGAAATTTGGGTGCCTGTGAAGGTAAATGAAATCTTGTCTTCTTCAGCGTCAAAGCCAACGAGAGCACCGACGGGAAAATACTGCTCATAGAAAGTGGCCCGCCAGCTGTCGAGTTGCGCTGGTGTTGGGTCGAAATTCCATTCTGTTTTGTTGGCCAATCTTTGCGCCAAGAACACAGCCGCGGCATCCGGAGTCATTGGTCCGATGCCGTCACTGGCAGCCAAGATGACCATGACAGGATTCGTGAAGTGGCTGACCAGTGCTTGGGTGTTCCCCGTCACAATGGCAGCTTTGATGTTCTCAATATCCGCGGCACTGGGGCCGACAGGATCGGGGGGTGGCGCCTGAGTCGGTGCAGGAATTGGCGATGGCGTTGAAGTGGGTGAAGCCGTCGAAGTGGGGGTTGGCGTTGGCGACATCGATGTTGCCGAGGGAGTTGGGGCCGCTTTCCCGGTTCCCGGCCCGGCCACGAGCATCCAGATCAACACCCCCGCTAGAGCCAGAATAATGGCACCCGCCGTAATGAGTGTTGGAAGCACCCAACGTCGTGACTTTTCCCCCGTCATGACCCTAATACTGCTCTCGTTTTAGGGAGAAGGCAACGAAAAGTATTGGGGCGCGCTCACCCATGGCCTGTCTGACATTACAGACAGCCGACCAGAGCTGACTCTGGCCTCGACGTCAGGGAATTGTTAGCGTCAACCCTGTGAACACACCAGCTAGGGCACCCCTTTCGCACGATGACCTGTGGCCACGGGCGGGGAACTGGCCCGCCCCGATTTACCGCGCGGAATCTGCTCCACTGCACAGAGATATTGATGTCGCCCTCGTGGGCATTCCGGCGTCGCTCACCTCGCTTTCGGTGACAAACGCGCACCTCACTCCGGCCGCGATCCGAGAGGCGCTTCGGCGGTACAGTCCGGCACTGATCCCCGATCGGGGGCGTGGTGAGATCTCCGACCTCACAGAGGTCGTTTCCGTCGATTTCGGTGATGTTGTGGAGCCCGATGGAGCGGGCGGGGAGACGCGCACGATGGCGTTGGTGGGTCGGGCATCCGCTCGTTCGAAACTCGTTATTGCCCTCGGCGGTGATAACTCAGTGACGGTGGCGACCGCCTTGGGGGTGTGGGGGAGTGCCATCGGCGTGGCGGGGCTGATCACCTTGGATGCGCATTACGACCTGCGGGACGGCATCAGCAACGGATCTCCTGTGCGGCGACTGATTGAGGCCGGCCTTGATCCCCGTCGCATCGTTCAAATCGGCATTCAAGATTTCGCGAATTCCGCTGCCTATGCGCGCCGAGCGAAAGATCTGGGCATAACCGTGATTCACCGGCACGAACTTGAGCGGCGTTCTATGGCTGACGTCATGGCAGAGGCTTTTGACATTGCGGGTGTGAGCGGAGGCCCGATCCACGTTGACCTCGACGTCGATGTCTGCGACCGTTCCGTTGTACCGGCCTGTCCTGCTGCGCTACCTGGGGGAATTAGCGCCTACCAGCTTCGGCAGGCGGCACGGTTAGCGGCCTCGGATAAACGGGTTTACTCTCTCGATCTCACGGAAGTTGATGCTTCCGCCGATTCACCCGACGGCCGCACCATTCGCCTCGCCGCCCTGTGCGTGTTGGAAGCCGTTGCAGGGGTAAACGCCCGTTAGCGTAGCGCCATGACGAAAATCGTTCTCGTGCGTCGCCCGGCGATTATTTCCAGCCTGTTGGCGCCGGTCCTCTTCATCGGGGGCACCGTCATATCTGAGGCCGTGACACCAACGTACGACCCCATCAAGCAAACCATCAGCGAGCTTGCCGCGCTCGATACCTCGACCCATCTTTTTCTCACGACTCTGTTCGTGATGACGGGAATTTGTCATCTCATCACCGCCGTTTACGCCACGGGAATCGGCTTGCCAGGCCGAACAGCCATCTTCATTGCCGGTCTCATGACGTTTGCGGTTGCTATTTTTCCCCTGCCAACGATGGCCGGAAGTACTCCAGAGCATCGCTACAGCGCCATGATTGGTTTCATCCTGTTGGCCATCTGGCCGGTCCTCGGCATGAGGCGGTCAAAGAAGTACCCGTGGCTGATTCGCCCGTGGGGTGCGATTTTTGGCACCGCGCTATTGGGCGTGTTCTGCTTTTGGTTCCTTGGCGTTTGGGCCGACCTCAGCCAGCCCAACATCGGTCTGGTCGAGCGGTTCGCTGCCGACATGGAATCGCTGTGGCCAGCCGTGGTCGTCGTGGCCTTATGGCGCCGCAGTCGCCGCGATCACCGCGCAATTCCTGTGGCCTAAGAGTGGCCAAGGAGTGGCGTCACGCCGTGAGGAGCTCTCCGTCTTTCCACACACGCCGCACGAGCGGCACCCCCGGACGGTAGGCCAGGTGAACATAGCTTGGGGCGATGAGCTCCACGAGATCAGCGCGGGAACCAATGGTGAGGCGGCCCACGTCCTCCCGACGCAACGCCTGAGCCCCACCCGCCGTTGCCGCCCACAGTGCTTCCGCTGGTGTCATCCCCATTTCGCGCACGGCAAGAGCGATACAAAATGACATGGATGAGGTGAAGCTCGACCCAGGGTTGCAGTCGGTAGAGAGGGCCACACTCACGCCCGCATCGATGAGACGGCGAGCGTTCGGATACGGCTGTTGTGTGGAAAACTCGACGCCCGGTAAGAGAGTCGCCACGGTCTCGGAGCGAGCGAGGGCGGCCACATCGAGGTCGGTGAGATACGTGCAGTGATCGACGGAGGCGGCGGCCAAATCAACGGCGAGACGTATGCCTTCCCCCTCGCCGAGTTGAGAGGCATGCACGCGGGGCATCAAACCGGCGTGAATACCCGCCTCCAGAATCCGGCGGCTCTCCTCGATTGTGAACGCGCCTTCTTCGCAAAACACGTCGATCCACTTGGCAAACGGCGCGCACGCGTCGAGCATGGGGCCGACGACGAGGTCGACGTAGTCTTCGCGTGTGCCGAGTTCGCCGTCCCTCAACAATCTCACGCCGGCACTGGCCGCGCCGCGATACTCACGGGGCACGACGTGAGCCCCGAGAAAGGTGACCTCGTCCGTCACCTCGCTGGCGAGGCGAACGAGCCGCTCCTCGTCGTGCACGGTGAGCCCATAGCCACTCTTGATCTCGATTGTGGTGGTGCCCTGAGCCTGAGTTTCTTTGATGAGAGCGGCAAGGCGCTTTCGGAGTTCATCGTCGGAGGCGGCCCGTGTGGCTGCCACGGTGGAAAGTATGCCGCCAGCGGAATACTTTCTTCCGCTCATGCGCGCCTCGAAATCGGCGCTCCTCTCGCCGGCGAAAATGAGGTGTGAATGGGAGTCCACGAATCCCGGCACCAAACAGCGCCCCCCGAGGTCGATGACGTGGTCGATATCGAAACCACCCGCGACTTCTGCGGCGGCCGATGTTCCCACCCAAGCGATGCGGCCGAGGTCCACCAGCAGGGCGGCATCCTTAATCTCACCGGTTATGCCCGCACCAACATCGGGGTCGTTCGTGACCAGGAGCCCAATATTGGTGAAGAGCGTTCGTGTCATGAATGGAGCTTACTTTTCCCACATGGGAACGCGCAGGCCTCGTTCGACGGCAATTTCTGCCGCCCGCTGGTAGCCCGCATCCACGTGGCGCATGACGCCCGTTCCAGGATCATTGGTGAGGACCCGCTCGAGTTTCTGGGCAGCGAGGGCAGTACCATCGGCCACCGTGACTTGGCCCGAGTGAATCGAACGGCCAATTCCCACACCCCCACCGTGATGGATGGAGACCCAGGTGGCACCGGATGCCGTGTTCAGGAGAGCATTCAAGAGAGGCCAGTCGGCGATCGCATCAGAGCCGTCGGCCATCGCTTCAGTTTCCCGGTAGGGGGAGGCGACGGAGCCCGAGTCGAGATGATCGCGCCCGATGACGATGGGCGCCGAGAGCTCGCCTGAGGCCACCATTTCGTTGAACTTGAGCCCGGCCAGATGGCGTTCTTTGTAGCCGAGCCAACAGATGCGTGCCGGCAGCCCCTCGAAATGGACTTTCTCGCCGGCCTTGGTTATCCAACGTCGGAGATGTTCGTTTTCGGGGAAAAGCTCGAGAATCGCTTTGTCGGTCTTGGCAATGTCCTCGGGGTCCCCGGAGAGGGCAACCCAGCGAAACGGGCCGTTTCCTTCGCAAAAGAGCGGGCGGATATAGGCCGGCACGAAACCGGGAAATTCGAACGCCCGGTCGTAGCCGCCGAGGATGGCTTCGGCGCGAATGGAGTTTCCGTAGTCAAAGACCACGGCTCCGGCATCCTGAAATTCGACCATAGCTTTGACCTGCTTGGCCATGGAAAGTCGCGATTGGCCGGTGAACCACTCCGAGTCCGCTTCGGCCTTGGAATGCCACTCCTCGACCGTCACACCCTCGGGGAGGTAGGAAAGCGGGTCATGAGCGCTGGTCTGATCTGTGACGATGTCGATGGCGACACCGCGGGCCAACAACTCGGGAAAGACGGTAGCAGCATTGCCCACGAGCCCAACCGAGAGAGGGATGCGAGCTTCTTTGGCGGCGAGCACGCGCGCGATGGCTTCGTCGATGTTGTGCGTGAACTCATCGAGGTAACCGCGTTGGACGCGGCGAGCAAGGCGGGCCGGGTCGACATCCACAATCAAGACAACGCCGTCATTCATGGTTACAGCCAACGGCTGAGCGCCGCCCATTCCACCGCATCCGCCGGTGAGAGTGAGTGTTCCGGCCAGGGTGCCGTCAAAATGTCGGGTGGCAACTGCGCCAAAAGTTTCGTAGGTGCCCTGCAAAATACCTTGCGTGCCGATATAGATCCAAGACCCGGCCGTCATCTGGCCATACATGGTGAGGCCCTCGGCCTCGAGCTTTCGAAAAGCGGGCCAGTTTGCCCAGTCCCCGACAAGGTTGGAATTGGCAATCAGCACACGGGGCGCCCATTCGTGCGTGCGAAACACGCCGACGGGTTTACCGGACTGTACGAGAAGCGTCTCATCAGACTCGAGTCCCTCGAGGGTGCGCACGATGGCATCGTAGGCTTCCCAGTTGCGAGCGGCCTTGCCAGTTCCTCCGTAGACGATGAGATCGTCCGGGCGTTCCGCAACCTCGGGGTCGAGATTGTTCATGAGCATGCGCAAGGGCGCCTCTGTCTGCCAACTCTTGGCAGTGAGCGTGGTGCCGCGGGCGGCGCGAACGGGGCGAGGTCCGGATGCTGCAGGTGACATCGAGGTGTTCATTTCAATTCCTCCAAAATGGGAATGAGCGTCAAAGGGATAAGGTGCCGGTGTTAGGAAAGCTCGATGGGTGACGAAGCGCGGGCAACGCGCGCAACATCTCCGTCAAGAACGGCAGCGGAAGCCGCTTCAATCTCAGGGGAGAGAAAGCGGTCGGGCCCGGGGCCCTGCACGCCAACAGATCGCAGGTGGGCGATGACGGCGGCCGAGACAATGCCTGGAGCGAGCGGTGTGCGCAGTTCAATACCTCGCGCAGACGTCATGAGTTCAATCGCGAGAACGCGACTGAGCGCATCCACTGATCGCCGCAGTTTGCGACCGGCATGCCAACCCATTGAGACGTGATCCTCCTGCATGGCGGAGGAAGGAATCGAATCGACCGAGGCGGGGGTAGCGAGACGCTTCATTTCAGATACCAGGCCAGCCGACGTGTACTGGGCAATCATCAAGCCCGAGTCCACCCCAACCTCATGAGCCAGAAACGGGGGCAAGCCTTGGTTCCGTGCGCGGTCTAAGAAACGGTCCGTACGGCGCTCGCTCATGGAGGCGACATCGGCGGCGACGATCGCTAGAAAATCGAGAACGTAGGCCACTGGGGCTCCGTGGAAGTTACCGTTCGACTCAACGCGACCGTTTACGGTGAGCACGGGATTATCGACGGCGGAAGCGAGCTCGCGCTCGGCAATTGTGACGGCGTGGGTGACGGTGTCGCGTGCACCGCCATGAACTTGAGGGGCGCACCGCAGCGAATACGCATCCTGAACGCGACCGTCATCCGGGCCAGCGTGAGATCCCACAATAGGGGAGTTTGCCAGAACAGCGCGAATGTTCGCCGCGGAAACGGCTTGCCCTTCCTGCGGGCGCAAAGCCTGCAAATCCGAAGCGAAAACTTGGTCGGTTCCTAGCAGTCCTTCCACGCTCATCGCCGCGGCAACATCGGCCGTGGTGATCAGCATGGACAGGTCAGTGAGGGCGAGGACCAGCATGCCCAGCATGCCATCCGTCCCATTAATGAGCGCGAGACCCTCTTTCTCGGCGAGCACGAGCGGGGCGATCTTGGCGGCTGCAAGAGCTTGAGCGGCGGACATTAATATGCCGGATGCGTCCCGAACATCCCCCTCCCCAATGGCCGCCAGCGCACAGTGAGACAGTGGTGCGAGGTCGCCGGAGCACCCGAGCGAACCATACTCGCGAACCACGGGGGTGATTCCGGCGTTCAGCATGGCGGCATACGTTTCGGCCACGACGGGGCGAACTCCTGTGCGACCGGTCATCAGCGTCGAAAGTCGCAGAAGCATGAGGGCGCGCACAACTTCGCGCTCCACCTCGGGACCGCTTCCTGCGGCGTGGGATCGAATGAGACTGGTCTGTAATTGCGCGCGCCGATCGCCCTCGATGTAGGTCGTTGCTAGGGCTCCGAAGCCTGTGGAAATGCCATAGTGAGGATGCGGGTCAGACGCCAGATTCTCGATGATCTGCCGACTATCGGCCACCGTTATGAGAGCCGCTGCGTCGAGTGAGACGGGGGAATTGAAACGGGCAACATCAACGACGCTGTCGATGCTGACCGGGCCTCGTCCGATTGTGATCGGTGAAAGATTACTCATGCAACGATTCCACACCCCGCCGCAGATCGCAAACGCGGGTCTACACTCATGACTGTCCGGTATTACAGACTTCATGAAAGTGTTGTGTCGCATGGTCAGCCGAAAATCCGAGATATCCTCCAAGGTTCCCGCCGCGGATGCCACCCTGCGAATCCTGCAACATCTGTCTCGCCAGCGTGGTCCTGTTCCCGCCAGCACGATTGCCACGGCGCTCGATTTGCCGCGTTCGACGGTGTACCACCTGCTCACAGTGCTCGTCGAACGCAGTTTCGTCGTGCACATACCTGAGGAACGCCGCTACGGTTTGGGCCTTGCCGCCTACGAACTCTCTTCCGGTTTCTCTCGTCAGCAACCGCTGACCCGGCTCGGCACACCACTTCTGGACAAACTCGTCGATCGGCTGGGGGAAAGCGCTCACCTCGCTGTTTTACATGGCACGGATGTCCTCTACCTCGTCGAAGAACGCGCTCCTCGCCGTCCCAGCCTTGTCACTGATGTTGGGGTGCGACTGCCTGCCCCCCTCACGGCCAGCGGGCGGGCGCTCCTTTCTGCGCTACCACCGGCTCAACTTCGAGCTCTCTATCCCGACAAAGGTGCCTTCACTCAGCGTGAGGGGCGTGGGCCTCAGTCGTATGGTGAACTCAAGGTACTCTTGGCCCAAGCCCAGCGCGACGGGTACGCCGTGGAGAACGGCGAGATTACTCCTGGCCTTGCCTCAATCGGTGTCGTCGTGCGCGATCATGCGGGATGGCCGGCGGCGGGCATCGCCGTCACCTTCCCCATTAGTGAACCCGAGGGGGACGCTCGCCTGAAGCTCATGATCGACGCTCTCCTTCCCGCGTTGGCACAGACCGCTCAGGAACTTGGCCGTCGCATTCATGGTGCTAAATAGGTATCACGAGACTTCGTCAATCAGTGCTGAAGGACTGCCATGATTAACCCATGGTTTACCTCTTGCTCGTTGGCGCGATTCTGTTTGAAGTCGTCGGAACGATTTCGCTCAAACTCAGTGAGGGCTTCTCCAAGGTCATTCCGTCGGTCGTCGTGGTCATCGGCTACCTAGGAGCCTTCGTGCTGTTGGGTATTGGACTCAACAAGGGGCTGAGCGTGTCTGTCTCTTATGCAATTTGGGCCGGGGCCGGAACGGCCCTCGTTGCTATTGCCGGCGTCGTCCTGTTCAAGGAACAAATTTCGACACTTGGATTCGTTGGCATTGGCCTCATTATCGCCGGCGTCGTCATGCTGGAACTTGGCAGCGGCGCCACGCACTAACAGCACCGCCCCCAAACTCCGTGCGTTAGGCCAATCGCCCCACGTAACCGGCCGTCGTGACCGAATTGATGCAGTGCTGACAGGTCATGCCTTCATCAAGAAACGTTGTCGTTGTCATGTGCACGCCTTACTTTGCCAACATTGTTTTCATCTGGGCAATCTCTGCTGTCTGGCCCGTCACGATGGCATCGCCCAACTTCTTGACCTCCGCGTTGCCTGAGTTTGAAATCATCTTTACCATTTGCAGAGCACCCTCGTGATGAGCAATCATTCCCTCTAGGTACAGAGTGTCGAAGGCCGTTCCGGTGGCGTTATTCAACGCCGTCATCTCATCATCCGACATCATGCCGCCCATTCCCATGCCCATGTCATCCGTTCCATGACCCATGGTCGTTGTTGCCCCGGCCTTCTCGATCCAGCTCGTCATGAGTGTGATTTCGGGCGCTTGAGCATCACGAATCTTTTGAGCCAGTGCCAATACTTCTGGGTTCGCGGATATCGCCAGAGCGAGATCCGACATGTCCACGGCTTGCTGGTGATGGGGAATCATCATTTGCGCGAACATGACATCGGTATTGCTGAACTCACTCGAGTTCGAGGACCCCATCATGGAGGTTGTGGAGCCGTTGCCCATCATGCCGTTATCAGGTGTGCCCACGTTGATCGTGCATCCGGACAAGGCCACGGTGGTAGCGAGTGCAGCGGCCAGGATGCCCGCGGTGCGGACATTTGTTCCAGTCAAAATAGTCTGTGAAAAATTGGTGCGTGAAAACATTGTTAATCCTTATAAGTAGTGGAGTAAAAGTAATAGTTGGAAGGGGCTGACTTTTTGTGTATGGGTTCGCCAATGAGGGCCCGAACACTCCACGACCGTTTACGTTCTACTAATGCCCAAAGAATCGAGACTCACGGCATAGGGCCGAAGGAGGAATCGCCCGGGCCAGTGGTCGGTGCCGGTAGGAGGACCCGTGGCCCTGGAAGTAAGTATTGACGGGGTCTTCGCGCACCGACGAAGGCCGAAGAAGGTCAGGACTGCGAGGCCGACCGCCACAATGACGGACCCGAGTGTCGAGGGGGCGACCGTCAGGGGTGTGGATGCTGATGCTGATGCTGATGCTGATGCTGATGCTGCCGACGACGCTGATGTGCCACTGGAGGCCGTCGTTGAATTGCCCATCACCATGGAGCTGCCGTCCGCCATGATGTGCACCATGGATGATGCAGAGGTTACCGGGGCAACGCAGAGAGCGTGGACCAACGGGGCCAAGCCAACGAAAAGAGCACCGAGCACGAGAGCAAGGATTCTTTTCTTGAGAGCATGGCGACGCATGAGAAAAATACTAATCTTTATTTCTTTGCGCTAGCTGAAAGAAATTCTGCGAGCAAACTCTGGACTTGCGCAAAAATTAACGCAATTAACACCCGAAATTGGAGAAAATCGGGTATTAACCTGCACTATTTGCGGGGGAAAGCTGCACTATCGCCGACACGAGGGCGTATTTCGCAATTTATCGCCGCGCAATCCCATACTTTAGACGAGGTGGACCAGTTAGTCCTCCACATTGGGGTGTTTTTTGCGTATACGCACAAGCAAGATGGTACGACCCCGATCAGTGAAGATTTTTACTCTTCCTCACGTTTCCTCTTTCGCATCCTTGGCTCTCGTCGGGGCCTTACTCTTCGCTGTGCCCGGTGGTATCGCCGCCGCTACAACTAACGGCCCCATTGCTCTCGGCTCGGCTGCGTCGTTCTCGGCGCTGAGTCCTGCCGGGTTGACAATCAGCGGTAATAGCACGTTCCCCGGCGACGTTGGTGTGGCTGCACCGGATGGGATTCTGACAAGCGATGGCGCGGCCACCATTGGCGGACAGACCCACAATCTTGACGCCGTTTCGCTGCAGGCTCTCGCCGATGCTCGCACCGCCTACACGGAGGCACGATCGCGCACGGCAACACAGGTCCTTCCCGGAGACCTTATTGGCCTGACTCTAACCCCAGGCGTGTACCACTCAGTCGCCGCCGTAGGCCAGACGGGCGCACTGACCCTCGACGCCGGTGGAGACGCGAACGCCGTCTTCATTTTCCAGATTGATGCCGCTCTCAACACAACGGCCGGCGTCTCAATGAACTTAGCCAACGGGGCAAAGGCTTCCAACGTTTTTTGGCAGGTGGCTGGCGCTGTAACGACCGGTGCAGGGTCTCATGTCGTCGGCACATTCTTGGCTAAAGCTGCTGTGACCCTTGGGGCGGGCACCAATGTTGCTGGGCGCACAATTTCGACCGACGCCGCCGTCACAATTCCGGCGAGCTTCTTCACGGGCGCCATGTCGCAATCCATTACAACGGTTTCTCTTGTCAACGCGAGCAGCGTAACAACAAACAATGCCACCCCCACGATCTCGGGAACGACGGATGCCCAGCCAGGCGATTCGGTGAGTGTTTCCGTTGAAAATCAGAATCTCAACGCCACCGTGACTGCTTCTGGAACGTGGTCCGTTAACGTGCCGACGCCGCTCAGCGATGGTACTCACGCTGTCGTCGTGACGGTTTCCAATAGTGCCGGCAGTTCTGTTTCGGCGAATCAAGCCTTGACGATCGATACGACCCCAGACTCCATTACGTTAAGTGGAGCTGCAAGTCGCTCAGTCGGCACTCAGAACCCAACAGTCTCGGGCACAACAACGGCTCCCGTTAGTTCGAACGTCAGTGTGACGGTCGGCGTTCACAGTTTGACGACAACGGTTCAACCTGACGGTTCATTTTCTGTTGCTCTTCCCTCGCTAGTCGATGGCGTGTATACAGTGACAGCAACGGTCACGGATACGGTCGGTAACACGGGGTCGGCCACTCAGGCATTGACTGTTGACACAACTGTTGACACGGTCAGTGTTGACGGTGGCTTTGAGCGTCTCGTTGCGAGCACGACACCGACTATTTCTGGTACCACGGGCCTCACCGCTGGTGCTTTTGTGGGCGTGACGGTTGCCGGTCAGAGTTTCACAGCCCTGGTTGGTGCCGAGGGGCACTGGTCGATCCAGGCGGCAACCTTGTCGCAGGGCGCCCATGACGTTGTTGCCACGGCTACCGATGCCGCAGGCAACGTGGGATCCTTCACTCAGGTGCTGACGGTTGACACTGTTGCTGACGCGGTGACCATTGATGGCGGCGTGACTGTGAACGTCATCAGTGCAACCCCCACAGTTTCTGGAACGAGCACGGCTCCAGCCGGAACTACCGTCACGCTCACTGTCTCCCCTGCGCTTTCCGTTGTGACGACGACGGTTCTCGCCGATTCAACATTCTCTGTTGCTCTACCTGCGCTTTCTGAAGGTCAGCATGACGTTGTGGCTTCGGTTACCGATGCTGCCGGCAATGTCGGAACATTCACGCAGGCTTTGACCGTTGATACAACCGCCGACACTGTTGCCATTGATGGTGGTCTGACACGCAGTGTGAACACGGCGACGTCCACTGTTGCTGGAACAACCTCGGCTCCTGATGGCTCAACTGTTGTGGTGAGTGTTGCGGGTCAGGTTGTGACGGCTACAGTTACGGCCGGTCTTTGGTCAGTTCAGATTGCTGCTCTGACGGACGGCATCCATGATGTTGTGGCGTCAGTTACCGATGCTGCCGGCAATGTCGGAACATTCACGCAGGCTTTGACCGTTGATACGACGGCCGACACTGTTGCTCTTGATGGTGGCGCGACGTTGACGGTCACCACTGCTACTCCTCACGTTTCTGGAACGACGTCGGCTCCGGTCGGCTCGACTGTGACGGTCGCTGTTACCCCTGGTTTGACGGTTGTCACGGCGACGGTCCTCGCTGATTCAACATTCTCTGTTGCCCTTCCCTCGCTTGTCGATGGCATGTACGCGGTGACGGTGTCGGTCACTGATGCTGCCGGTAACACGGGTTCGGCAACACAAACGTTGACCATCGATACGACAGCGGAGACTATCGGTATTGATGGTGGCTTTGAGCGTCTCGTTGCGAGCACGACACCGACTATTTCTGGTACCACGGGCCTCACGGCTGGTGCTTTTGTGGGCGTGACGGTTGCCGGTCAAAGTTTCACGGCCCTTGTTGGTGCCGGCGGCCACTGGTCGATACAGGCGGCAGTGCTGACGCAGGGCGCCCATGACGTTGTTGCCACGGCTACCGATGCAGCGGGCAATATTGGAACCTCTACACAAACTTTGACCGTTGACACGATCGCGGACAATGTCACTATTGATGGCGGTCTGACCGTGAACGTCACAAGTGCGACGCCCACCGTTTCGGGAACATCCTCGGCTCCGGCTGGCTCTACTGTTGTCGTGACTGCTGCGGGTCAGGTTGTGTCGACCACGGTCACGGCTGGTCTTTGGTCAGTTCAGGTTGCTGCGCTTACTGATGGTGCCCATGACGTTGTTGCTTCGGTAACTGATGCTGCTGGCAATGTCGCAACAGTCACGCAGACTTTGACGGTTGACACCGCAACGGCTCCGCCTGCTGTTGACACAACCGCCGACACTGTTGCTATTGATGGTGGTCTGACACGCAGTGTGAACACGGCGACGTCCACTGTTGCTGGAACAACCTCGGCTCCTGATGGCTCAACTGTTGTGGTGAGTGTTGCGGGTCAGGTTGTGACGGCTACAGTTACGGCTGGTCTTTGGTCGGTTCAGGTTGCTGCTCTGACGGACGGCATCCATGATGTTGTGGCGTCAGTTACCGATGCTGCCGGCAATGTCGGAACATTCACGCAGGCTTTGACCGTTGATACGACGGCCGACACTGTTGCTCTTGATGGTGGCGCGACGTTGACGGTCACCACTGCTACTCCTCACGTTTCTGGAACGACGTCGGCTCCGGTCGGCTCGACTGTGACGGTTGCTGTGAGCCCTGGTTTGACGTTTGTCACGGCGACGGTCCTCACTGATTCAACATTCTCTGTTGCCCTTCCCTCGCTTGTCGATGGCGTGTATGCGGTGACTGCCTCGGTTATTGATGCTGCTGGTAACACTGGTTCGGCAACACAAACTTTGACGGTCGACACGGTCGTAGTTCCGCCGGTTGAGTCTGATACGACGGCCGACACTGTTGCTCTTGATGGTGGCGCGACGTTGACGGTCACCACTGCTACTCCTCACGTTTCTGGAACGACGTCGGCTCCGGTCGGCTCGACTGTGACGGTCGCTGTTACCCCTGGTTTGACGGTTGTCACGGCGACGGTCCTCGCTGATTCAACATTCTTTGTGGCTCTTCCCGCGATTTCTGATGGCGTCTATGCAGTGACTGCCTCGGTTATAGATGCTGCAGGTAACACGGGTTCGGCAACCCAAACATTGACGGTCGACACAACGAATGAGTCGGTTGCTCTAGATGGTGGCCTTGCACGCCTCGTTGCCAGCGAGACGCCAACCATCACGGGTACCACGGGTCTTCCCTCTGGTTCCGTTGTTGGGGTGAGTGTTGCGGGTCAGAACCTCACCGCCATCGTTGGTGCTGGCGGCCACTGGTCGATCCAAGCGGCAGCACTAACGCAGGGTGCCCATGACGTTGTTGCGACGGTTACCGATGGTCTGGGCAATATTGGAACTTTCACACAAACTTTGACCGTTGACACGATCGCGGACACGGTCAGTATTGATGGTGGTCTGACGCGCAGTGTGAACACGGCGGCGTCCACCGTTTCTGGAACAACCTCGGCACCGGCAGGCTCAACGGTTGTGGTGAGTGTTGCGGGTCAGGTTGTGACTGCCATGGTTACGGCTGGCCTGTGGTCGGTTCAGGTTCCTGCTGTGACGGACGGCACCCATAATGTTGTTGCTTCGGTCACCGATGCTGCCGGCAATGTCGGAACCTTCACGCAGGCTTTGACGATTGACACGACTGTGACGACTCCAGGGGCTAGGGCTGTCACCGTCACTGGTGGTGCCATTCGTTTGGGCAATGACTCAACCCCCACAATTTCTGGCACCTCAGAGCTTCCCGAGGGAAGCCCGGTCCAGATCAGCATCGATACCAACCACATCACGACAAATGTTGGCCCTGTTGGCACGTGGTCCTATACCCCGGAGCCTTTGACCGACGGTGTCCATATTCTGGTTGTTTCTGTGACGGATACTGATGGCACTGTGAAAACATTCACGCAGGTGTTAACCATCGATACCACTCCGGACCTCCTCACAATTGCTGGCGGCGTGACCCTGGATGTCAACAACACGACGCCCACTGTCTCTGGAACGACGACGGCCCCTGAGGGATCAACGGTTGTCGTGCGTTTTGCTGGACAGGTTTTGACGGCTTCGGTGAACACTTCTGGTACCTGGGCCGTAACGTCGGCTGTGACTCTTGCCGAGGGTTCGTACCGTGTTGAGGCATCGACCACTGATGTGGCAGGTAACACGGCGGTAGCAACACAAACGTTGACCGTCGACACGACAGCCGAGACGATCAGCATTAACGGCGGCGCCGTATTAGCGGGCGATGATGACACTCCAACGCTTTCGGGAACATCGGGCCTACGCGCTGGAAGCATCGTGAACGTTCTCATTGATGACGTCAATCACATCGCACTTGTTCAAGAAGACGGTGGCTGGTCCTACACCTCCGCGCCGCTCGCTGAAGGCGTCCACATCATTGTCATCTCCGCTACAGATGCGGCCGGGAACACGTCCTCACTCACCCAGACGCTGACGATCACTCTCGTGCCTGTCGCGACGCTCACTCTCAACCTTTCCCTCGGGGGTGTCGTTGCAGGAGCGGAAACGCTAGTTTCCGCGAGCAACATGATGCCTGATTCGCCCTGGACCTTGACAATGCATTCCAGTCCCGTCATCGTGGCAACTGGTTTCACTGACGCGACGGGGGCGATTTCCTACCTTGCTCACCTGCCGAACCAGGTTGAGGTCGGCGCTCACCGCCTCATCTTGGATGCTGTCAAGCCCGACGGCGCGCTGGCGCAAATTACGGCGTACCTCAACATCAATAGCTCCGGAAACCTGACCTACTCCAGTGACGTTGCGAATCCAGAGTCAGCGTCGACGGGTAGCGCGACACCGACGACGTCTCCGTCACCAACAACGTCGAGCGCAGCAGCACTTGCCAGCGCTTCCGTAATTCCCACGCCTCAAACAATGCCTTCACCGCAGCCGCCCCAATCAACTCTGGCGACTGCTCAAGCCTCCGCGGCCTGTATCGTCGCTGACAGTGTCAACGTGAACAGTCCTTCTGCGTTGTCGTCCAATATCGGTTCCTCGGGGCACCGTGGAACGTCCCGCCTCGTCAGCGACCAGGCGAATGTTCTCGCGGCGGATGCCATTGCGGCGAACGAGGCCTGCATAACGGCCTCACCTTCGGCCGACCTGGGAAGCACGAAATCATTTGCCTCCGTCGTGCTCGATGCGGGCGGAGTGGCCGGAGCCTTGTCGGCACTGGCTGCCTTCGGATTCATCTTCATACGTCGAAGACGCAACAACGAAGATGAAGAAGAACTTGTGGAGCTTTCTGCAGAGTAATCAGCCCCTTGCGGCTCACTGCAGCACAATTGCAACATGTGAGGAAGATTCGCTATTGCGAGAACCGTCAGCACTGCTTTGCCTGAACTCTTCGCAGGGATAGCAGAGTGGTCGAACGTCCCCGAGAACTTCAATGGTGCTCCCTCAGTGCAAGTGTCGCATATTCGCGATGCACCAGATCTTCCCAACCAGGAGGCCCACCACGTCCTTGATGCCGCGCACTGGGGCTTCGTTGCGGCGTGGAAAGAGTCTATTAGTGAGCGTCCCCAGCCCTTCAACGCGCGTATCGAAAGCGTCTCTACAAACGGCATGTTTCGGGAGGCGTTTCGACGCCGTCGCGGCATCATTCCCGCACTCGGCTATTACGAATGGCGTGTCATGGGAGACGGAACGAAAGTGCCGTATTTCATCAGCGCACCGACGGCCATCATCACGAGGGACGCCCTTGGTCACTCTGCAGAAATCCATGACCGCATGCCGGTCATGTTGATGCCCAGCGCCTATGACGCTTGGCTAGGGGATACCTTGAGTTCGGCCGCGAGTGCTGTCTCGCTGCTCTCAGATTCTTCCGCGGTCATTGCCGAAACGATTGAACTCAGGCCCGTGAACAAACGAGTGGGTAATGTGCGGAATAACGATCCAGACTTGATAAACCCGGTCGAGGCGTGAATGGCCCCACAGAAAAGGCGTGCCGTGAGCGAACGCATGTTGACCCAAACCGAAACTAGGCGCACACTGGTAGCAGACCTTGACTCGGCGGGGAAAAATTTCTCGGTTGGGTCACCCCTTAACGAAGGAGAACACATGGCAATCGCGGACATCAAGCTTGAGACCCCTTCCGCTACCGTAGGTGGCGGCGAAGAGGGCGGCTGCTGCGGCGGCGCGTGCTGCGGCGGAAAATAAGCGTCAACACAGCGCACAAGGGCTTGGCATCGACTAGATGTCAGGTCCTTGTCTCGTTAAAAAGGGAGTGTTGGCTGCTGACGCTGGGGCCGAAAGATACTCAGCTTGCCAGCGTAGAATTTTTGCATGAGTAAACGTCTCGCACTGGTTACTGGCGCCACGGGGTACATCGGTGGACGAATTGTCCCCCGCCTCCTTGAAGCCGGTTTTGCCGTTCGTGTCTTTGTGCGTAATTCCGAGAAACTCCGCGACGTTCCTTGGGCATCAGACGTCGAAGTTTTTGAGGGCGATCTTGCCGATGCAACGGCGGTAATGTTGGCATGTTCTGGTGTTGACGTGGTCTACTACCTTGTTCACTCCATGGGTCAAAAGGGTGACTTTGAGGAGACAGAGCTCGTGTGTGCGCGCAACGTAGCGCAGGCATCGGCGTCCTCCGGCGTCTCCAGAATCGTCTACCTAGGCGGACTGCATCCTGCTGACGAAAATCTCTCCAAACACCTTCGATCCCGCGCAGAGGTGGGTGAGATTCTTCTGGAGTCCGGCGTTCCTACGGCGGCGTTGCAGGCCGGCGTCATCATTGGCTCGGGTTCCACGAGTTTCGAGATGATTCGCCACCTCACCGATGTCTTGCCCGTGATGACGGCACCGAAGTGGGTGGGTAACCTTATTCAGCCCATTGCTGTTCGAGATGTCCTTTACTACCTCATTGCGGCGGCTGACCTGCCGTCGAAGGTCAATCGCACCTTTGATATTGGCGGCCCGGATGTCTTGAAGTACAGCGCCATGATGAATGGCTACGCCGTTGAAGTCGGGATGAAGGAACGTGCAATCCTGAAACTCCCCGTTCTTACCCCGTACCTCGCAAGCCAATGGGTCAATCTAGTGACTCCAATTCCCCGCGCTTTGGCCGTTCCCATCATTGCCAGCTTGCAACACGATTGTGTGGTGACCGAACGCGACATCAACGATTTCATTCCCGAGCCTGAAGGCGGCCTTACGCCGTATCGTCGTTCCGTCCACTTGGCACTGGAGAAGCTTCAGTCGGGCGAGGTTGAGACGAGTTGGAAGAACACGAGCGTTGATGGCGCTCCGAGTAATCCTTTGCCCAGCGACCCGGATTGGGCACGCCAGACGGTCTACGTTGACCTCAAAGAACAAGACACCACTGCACCCGCAGAGGACGTGTGGGCGATCATTGAGGGGATTGGTGGAGACAACGGTTGGTATTCTCTTCCCGTTGCTTGGGCGGCGCGTGGTCTCATGGACAAAATGGTCGGGGGAGTCGGGCTCCGCCGGGGCCGCATTAACTCGACGAGTCTTCGAGTCGGGGAAGCCCTCGACTTCTGGAGAGTGGAGCGGGTTGACCACGGATCATTCCTCCGCTTGCGTGCGGAGATGAAGTTACCAGGGTTGGCTTGGCTTGAACTCTCAGTGACACCCAGTGAGTCCGGTTCGGGTTCTCACTACAAGCAGCGGGCCATCTTCTTCCCGAAGGGTCTAGGAGGGCGGCTTTACTGGTTCTCAATCCTGCCGTTTCACGGGCTGATCTTCAACGGCATGGCCAAGAGCATTACGGCGGCAGCCCTCAAGCGGTCTCAGAGCTCACGGGTCGCGTAGGGCTTCCTCATAGCATCCCCATAGGGAGAGCCTCCAAAGTGTACCTATCGGCCAGAACGGTCGAGCGGATCTTTCACAGATCTTTCGAAGACATGAAGGAGGCATGAGAATGCCAAAGAACGTTGAAAACGACAAGAACAAAAACAAAAGTGACAAAATAGGTAGCGCAGAGGCCGCTGCTGCGACGATTCCAGTATCAGCACAAGCTGCAGCGTACATCCCGCCCGCTGAAAGCGGGGAGGCTGGTACGTCGGCTCCGTACGCTTCTGTGACGGCAATTCGGTCCCGCCGCCTCGGCACAGGCGCCATCATTGGAATTTCTGCTGCGGGGGTTGCTCTGCTTGCGGGAGTCTTCGGCGGCGGAATCGCCCTTGGCGCCGTTACCGCTTCGCATGGACCCTTGAGGATTTCCCACGAAATGGATGAAGCTGGTTCGCGCATGCCGGGAGGCCAAATGTCGGCTGACCAAATGCAAGACGGTCGGATGCCCGACGGCCAAAAGCAGCGCGGCCAATTGCAGGGTGGGCCCGGCATGCTTCCCCAAGACCGTGACGCTCAAGGAATGAAAATGATTCCCGGTGTGACCCCAGGTCAGAGTGCCCCCACGGCCGCTCCGATTCCCACAAACTAGTTTATTCCGGTCCCAGATTTCGCACGCCAGCCTTTCCCCGAGGCTGGCGTGCAATTTTTTTTAGTTCGGATGCAAACTGGCCAACACGTGGGAATACTCTGGACGTGGTGAGTGTTTTACTGCTCGAGGAAAGGCACGATGATGACGTCAGGATCCGAATCCACCGTAGTTCTCGACATAGAAGGTATGACCTGTTCGAGTTGCGTCTCACGCGTCGAAAAGAGTCTGACCCAGTTGCCGGGCGTTTCTGCGGCGGTGAATCTGGCCACCAATACGGCTCGGGTTGATTTTCCGGCAACCATTAGCACCGAAGATCTCTTGGTCGCGGTGGCGAAAACCGGTTACACGGCTCATGTCCCAGTATCCGTTTCGAAGCGCGATGCCCATGAGCATGACCATTCGGCTCCTGCAGGATCGGCACCGCTCGCGGTCCGCCTCATTGTTTCGGTAATTCTCACGCTACCCATTGTCGCGATGGCAATGGTTCCGGCCTGGCAGTTTGACTATTGGCAGTGGGTTTCGCTGGTACTGGCAACGCCCGTGGTTTTTTGGGCAGGGTGGCTCTTTCACCGCGCCACGTTTATCAACCTGCGGCACGGCACCCTCACCATGGACACCCTTATCACACTGGGAACATTTGCGGCCTTCGGATGGTCCGTCTTCGCACTGTTCTTTGGAATGGCAGGCCATATTGGCATGCGCCACGGTCTCGAATTGTTTGCATGGCAACAAGACCCAACTGGCAACATTTACTTTGAGGCCGCGGCTGGTGTGACGACATTCTTGCTTCTGGGACGTTACCTTGAGGATCGTTCCAAGCGCAGTGCCGGAGCAGCATTACGAGCCTTAGCGGCGCTGGGTGCTTATGAAGTATCTGTCATGCGCAACGGTGTCGAGTCACGGATTCCCATTGAAGAGCTGAACGTAGGCGATGTTTTTGTTGTTCGGCCAGGTGACGTCATTGCGACGGACGGCACGGTCATCGAGGGGAGCACTGCCGTCGACGAGAGCGCCCTGACCGGTGAGTCTATTCCCGTGGAGGTTCAGGCCAATTCGGCGGTAACGGGTGCCACAATTGCTCTGGATGGTCGCCTCCTCGTGATGGCAACGCGCGTTGGGCAAAATACTCGCATAGCGCAGTTGGCCAAGTTGGTCGAGGATGCCCAGCTCCACAAGGCGGGCGTGCAGCGTCTCGCCGACAAAATTTCCGCAATTTTTGTGCCCATCGTTATCGTGATTGCCTTTGCGACACTGGCCGGATGGCTCCTTCTGGGGCAGCCGCTTGCCGGCGGGTTCACCGCCGCGGTGGCGGTGCTCGTGATCGCCTGCCCCTGCGCCTTGGGGCTTGCCACTCCGGTGGCCCTTCTCGTCGGCACAGGCCGCGCGGCACAAATGGGAATCATTATCTCCGGCCCTGAGGCGATTGAAAGCTCGTCACGAATCGACACTGTCGTTCTCGATAAGACGGGTACTGTCACCAGCGGGCTCATGAGCGTCGCCGAGATTCGAGTCTCCGTGGGAACGGATGAAAGCGAGGCGATTCAACGTGTGGGGGCGCTGGAACGATTGTCCGAGCATCCGGTGGCAAAAGCAATTGCCCGGGAAACTGATCGTCAGAATGTCACAAACAGCAGCCTGGTGGTGGATTTCCGTTCCACTGCCGGAGTTGGTGTTTATGGAAAGGTTGGCGGGATCGATGTATGGGCCGGCACTGTGGAATGGATGGAACGCAATGACCTGCTGTTGAGCGCCGACCAGCGTCAGTTCATCGCGTCAACTCATAGCGCCGGAGGGACCGCTATTTTGGCCGGATGGAACAGTTGTGTGCGCGCAATTTTTGCCGTCACTGACACTGTGCGCGACGACTCCGTTGCCGCGATCAGCCGTCTCAACGCCATGGGGCTTCAGACAATTCTCCTGACGGGGGATCATGAAGGCGTCGCCCGCACGGTTGCGGACCACGTTGGAATTTCCCGAGTCATCGCGGGTGCCAGCCCTGAACGTAAAGTTGCCGTGATTCAGGAGTTGATGGCCGATGGGCGTCACGTGGCTATGGTCGGTGACGGGGTAAATGATGCTGCGGCTCTGGCTCAGGCAGACCTCGGGCTGGCGATGGGGACGGGCACTGATGTGGCCATTGCCGCCAGTGACATCACGTTGGTGCGCGGAACCCTTTCCGCGGCGGCGGACGCCCTGAGCCTGTCACGGCGAACCCTGGGAATAATTCGCGGGAATCTTTTTTGGGCTTTTGCGTACAACGTGGCCGCCATACCGCTGGCCGCACTCGGGTTCCTGAACCCCATGTTGGCGGGGGCGGCCATGGCATTCTCGAGCCTCTTTGTGGTACTGAACTCATTACGCCTGAAAAGTTTTCGGTGATAGTTCCGCGGCGCGGTTGAACACTCGGCTCGTCCCCAGAAATGAAGGGTACATTTGTCATTAGTGTTCTTTGTATCTCGCAAGTGGCACCGCCCCCCCGCGACTGAAAAGTTGCTTCAAGCTTTAGAAATGGCGATATGACCCTGCAGAGTGCAACTCTCGGCCCCATCCGAAACACCATTACTCGTGACCCAAATGCCCCCTCACTTGTCAATAGCTACAGTGTCCTTCTGAAGTCAGTGAAAGAAGCGGGGCTTCTTCGGCGGACTCGCGGTTTCTATATTGCCCTCTTTGCTCTTCTCGTCGTGGCCCTCGGCGGGCTCATGACCGGGTTCATCATGATCGGCGATTCGTGGTTCCAACTTCTCATTGCCGGTGGTTTAGGAATCCTTCTGACCCAGTTTGCATTCATCACCCATGAGGCGTCTCATCGCCAAGTGTTCGATTCTGGCCGAGCCAATGACCGCATTGGTCGTTTTCTTGCCGCTGGAGTTGTGGGCATTAGCTACGCCTGGTGGATGACCAAGCACACTCGCCATCACGCCAACCCGAACACCATTGGCAAAGACCCCGACATCGAATACGACACCATTGCGTTTCTCGAAGAAGATGCTGCCAAGCAGCGTGGTTTAATGCGCTGGATTGCCCAACGCCAGGGTTACCTATTCTTCCCTCTGCTCACTCTTGAGGGTCTGAACTTGCATTACCTGTCCATTCGCACGCTTTTTGAAAAGAAGGAGCGCATTCAGGGTCGCGCCCTGGAACTCTCTCTCATCGGTGTTCGGTTGGCCGCGTACGTTGCCGTCTTGTTCCTGATGCTCCCCATGGGAATGGCTTTTGCGTTCCTGGGTGTGCAACTCGCCGTCTTTGGCGTGTACATGGGCGCATCCTTCGCTCCGAACCACAAGGGCATGCCTATGATCGCCAAAGACGCCAAAGTGGACTTTTTGAGCAAGCAAGTTCTGACCTCGCGTAACATCCGCGGCCGCGGAATGGCGACCTTCATGGGGGGGCTCAATTACCAGATTGAGCATCACTTATTTCCCAATATGCCCCGTCCTCACTTGGCCAGGGCTCGTGAAATGGTCATCGCTCATTGCGAGGCGCAGAACATTATGTACACCGAGACGACGCTAATGCGTTCCTACGGCATCGTCATTCAATATCTGAACCGCGTCGGCCTCGCTGCCCGCGATCCCTTTGACTGTCCAGAGGTCGCTCGCTACCGACGCCCGTAGTTTCCCTGCGCCCACAGAATGTGGCGCAGAATAGAGTCATGAACAACTGGTTTCGAAAAGTCGTTGTCGGAATATTGCTCGCAGGAGCCACTATTCTAGGCGGCGGCTTTTCTGTTTCTACAGCTGCTGCCGACGTCAATGATTTCTCATTTTCATCGATGCACGCCACCTATCTTCTCGGCGTTGATGGGACGGGTCGTTCCACTCTGACGACCATAGAGAAACTGACGGCGGTTTTTCCCGAGTCTGATCAAAACCATGGTATTCAGCGGGCGATTCCTGTCGACTATGACGGCCATGGCACCAATCTCCGACTTGAATCCGTTGAAGACGGCAACGGGGTTGCGCTGCCCTACACGGCAGAAGAGTCACGGGGATTCTTGGTCGTGACCATTGCCTCAGAAAACTTCGTTCACGGCGATAACACGTACGTTCTCACGTACACGCAGCGCGACGTGATTCTTAAGCCGGCTGATGGCGGGGGTAAGCAGGAATTCTACTGGGACGTAAACGGCACGGGATGGGCGCAACCCTTCGATAATGTCGTCGCGGTCGTCTTGATGCCGGGATGGCTCGCAAGTTCCCTCACCGGCCCGGCGGCATGCTATCAAGGGGCGGCCAATTCACATCTGGCCTGCTCGGCTCTCGATCGGGCTGCCCTGGGCGTGACTGCACAATTCACGGCCAGGGCAAAACGATTGGCTCCGGGCGAGAACCTCACGGTGGCCATCGAGTTTGCCCCGGGGACCTTCGCACAGCGTCAAACGGCCTATTTCGCCTCACCCTGGGCCATCCCGTTACTAGCCTTGGCCATTGTGAGCGTGGGAATATTTGCTCTCACCCTGATCATTCGGCGCACCCGGTGGCGTGACCACCCGGGGCGTGGCATCATTGTCGCCGAATATGGTCCGCCGCCGACAATCACACCCCTCATGGCGGCAACGGTCTTTGGGCGTTCCAGCAAGGCTGTCGCCGCGGCAATCATGAGCCTCGCGGTCTCGGGTAACCTCCGCATCTTGGACGAAGGCGAAATCACCTTATCTGGACCGAGCGCGTGGGGGCGCCGGGGAACTAAGGCCGGGCAGGAATTTGTTCTTGAACTGATTTCGCCGGAGGGGGTGCAGTCGGAGGAACGGGAGCTTTTGGCGGCACTCTTTGGGGACCAACTGGTTCCGGGGGCGCAACGTGGACTCAGCGCGGTCGATGTGGGCGTGAATCGTAAACTATCGAAGCTTCGGTCCCGCGTTGCCGGCTCGTCGCGAAATTCCGGCATTCGCGGGTCTATCGGCACGATAGTCCCGAGCGTCCTCATTGGCGTTTCCGGTCTCGTCGCGATAACGGCAATTCTCTTGGCAATTTCTATGGCCGCCGAGGAGCTGGGTGGGGCGACTCCCTTCTTATTAGCCATGCTGGTCGTCGTGGCAGCGCTGTTGACCCTCGTCTTTAGTGTCAATGTTCACCCCCTCACGGCATCCGGCGCAGCTTTACGCGACCACCTGAAAGGGTTACGCGAGTATATTTCCCTGGCGGAGACGGATCGCCTTCGCGTCCTCCAATCTCCTAAGGGAACGTTGAGGGTTCCCGTCGATACCACTGACCTGCGACTGCGGCTAAAGCTCACCGAAAAAGTCTTGCCCTACGCGGTTCTTTTCGGTCTTGAAAAAGAGTGGTCCACAGAGTTAGCGAACCTCTACGCGGCCAGTGATACGCAACCCACGTGGTACGGAGGCACTTCGGGATTCAATGCGATGTTGTTCGCGGCCTCACTTTCGACGTTCGCATCGACGGCCAGTTCATCCTGGGCGGGAGCATCTTCCAGCTCCAGCATGGGGGGTAGTGGTGGCGGCGGTTTCTCGGGCGGTGGCGGTGGCGGCGGTGGTGGCGGCGGGGTTTAGGGCCAACACCCAGCTCTGGTCGATAGAATTCGAAGATAATGAGCACTCAACATTCACGCCAACCGGACATGATTCGTCCGGGCATCGTCCCCGGAATCTTGGGTGTGAGCGCCGTCTTTATCGGCATGGTTGTCATGGGAAGCGAATGGTTTCTCACGGTCCTCTTCGCTGTCAGCATTCTGGCCGCGATTATGTGTGTTTTTGCCGTTCAGGCTCACAACCCCAAGACGGCGGTATTCATCGTTCTGTTCGGAATCGTGGCGGTCGTCTTTAACCCCATCGTGCGCATTAGCGACAATTTTTCGGGACAACCCTGGTTGCTGGGGCAAGCCGCCGCGGCGGCAATTTTTTTCCTGGGGGGCTTCATGATTAAGACGCCCGCCCCAAAGGGCTAGAATAAAGCGGAACCAGAACCGCGTTTTTTACGTCGCCCTCGCTTTATGCGAGTTGCGCAACGTCAGTGGGTTGGTTTGGAAAGGCATCGTTGGGGGCGAATAGTCCAGACGTTGCTGTCGCACATAAACAGGAGATCACGTGGCTCGCATCGGCACTCGCCGCAACGCCCTCGATAACTCGGGGCTCATTCCCATTCTCGCTCGCAAGGTGCGCGAGGTGGAAGCCAAGGCCCAAACGGGCAAAAAAGTTGGACCGACCAACCGCACCAAGTTTCAAGTCATAGCGTTCCTCGTCCGAGAGGAACGCGCCCGCGTCAAGGCCGACGTTGAGCTTTCTGATTCCTCCCGCGCGGAGCAAATGAAGCGTCTCGATGGCGTTGCAACGATTTTGGCCAAGACTGCTGGTCGTGACACCTCACTGATTAGTCTGCTTGAAGAAGACCACGCCACATCCTCTGTGGCCCAGAAAATGCGCCGCGACTGGCTCGTCGAGTCGGGAACGGTCGTAGCCCCAGAAGATCTCATCATCACAACCGAAATGCACGTGCCAAAGGTTGCGCACAAGCTTTCTCCCGAACTTGCGGTGAAGCAGGTTCTGCCAATATCAGTCAAGGCGCGTCTGCGGTCGATGCCCTTTCTCGAACCGGATTTTGAGAAATCTCACGTAACTGTGGCGCCAATGGTGCGACTCTCCAATTGGGAACTTTTGGGCCCGCTCTTCAAGTCCTTCGAAACCGGTGCCGGCGGGGGTGCCGCCTGCATGCCCATGCCGAACGTTCCCAAGCTCGATCGCTATTCGCCCAAGGGGCGAGAACTCATGCCTCACCAGATTCGCTTCATCGAGAGCGTCCGTGAGGGACATCGCACATTCCTTCTGGCTGATGAGCCCGGACTCGGCAAGACGGCCCAGAGCCTGATTGCGGCCTCTGTTGCGGGGGCTTTTCCGCTTCTCGCCGTCGTCCCAAATGTGGTCAAGATGAACTGGGCGCGAGAAGTCGAGCGTTGGATTCCCGGTCGCCGGGCAACGGTCATCCACGGTGACGGTCAAGAAGTGGATGCGTTCGCCGATGTCATTATCGTCAACTACGAGGTCATCGATCGCCATCTTTCGTGGATCGGCGAGATGGGCTTCAAAGGCATGGTCGTTGATGAAGCGCACTTCATCAAAAACCTCGCGTCTCAACGGTCGAAGAACGTTCTGGCCCTCGCCAACCGCATTGTGGCAGGGTCCCCCGGCCATAATCCTCTGCGAATCGCGTTGACCGGCACACCACTGATCAACGATATAGATGATTTCCGAGCAATTTGGCAGTTCTTGGGTTGGATCGACGGCGACAAGCCCTCGGCCGAACTCCTGGCCAAGCTTGAGTCCGTGGGCCTCACACCGGCCGACAAGGGCTTCTACGCCTCGGCTCGCGAGACTGTTATTGACCTTGGAATTGTTCGCCGCAAGAAGATTGACGTGGCCAAGGACCTCCCGGCAAAGCGCGTTGTCGACTTACCTGTTGAACTCGATGACGAGTTGGGAAGCTCAATTCGGGCTGCCGAAGAAGAATTGGCAAAACGACTGCTGGAAAAGTACAACCGAATGGGCCTGGCCGGTGGTTTCCGCGGTTCTTCCGCCGACCTCATCCGTCTGGTGGCTCAGAACGAGCTCGACGAGTCCAAGGGCGCGAAAACAGGCGAAAACGTCTTCACGATGGTGCGCAAGATTGGCCAAGCGAAGGCGGGGCTGGCATCGGACTACGCTGCTCAACTGGCTCGTTCCGTGGGCAAGGTTGTCTTCTTTGCTAAGCACATCGATGTCATGGACCGGGCCGAACGAGCATTCACCGCTCAAGGTATTAAGCACGTCTCCATTCGCGGTGACCAGACAACACCCGCACGCCAGATCGCCATTGATGCATTCAATAAGGATGAAACGGTTCAAATCGCGGTCTGTTCGTTGACGGCAGCCGGTGTGGGCCTGAATCTTCAGGCGTCCTCCAATGTCGTCTTGGCGGAGTTGTCATGGACCTCCGCGGAGCAGACGCAAGCAATTGACCGGGTTCACCGTATCGGTCAAGAAATGCCGGTCACCGCCTGGCGCATCATCGCCGCTCAGACCATTGACGCGAAGATTGCCGAGCTCATTGACAGTAAGCAGGGCCTGGCCGTTCGGGCTCTTGAGGGCATCAATGTCGAGCCCGGATCTCAGGATTCAGTGCAGCTCGAGGCTCTGATGCACGTTCTGAAACGGGCCATCGACCGCCAAGACGGCTAGCGACACATCGATCCACATCGCGATCGACGTCACGATCCACCGGCAAACCTAGAGTGCGGTGTCCCAGAAGGTCGCTAACAGTTGGGCGCTAATGTAGGAACGATCGGCGTGCGCGGAGTGACCGGCATTGGCGATGACCCAATACTCGGCATTCAACGCCTGCGCCATTTCGCGTTGCCACTCAATCGGCCACGCGTCATCTTGCGCGCCGTGGGAAATCAGCACGGGAAGGCCGGTCTCCGTTCGTATCTCGGCCAGTGCTTCTGTACGGTCCTGCTGGGTTGCGAGAATCGTGAGGGCAGCCTCGAGCTGGGCGGGGTTGGTCGCCATGAGGCGATCAAAATAGTACTGTTCGATATTATTGAGGGTCCCGTTGAGGTCGGCATCGGGGTCAAGACCTGCATCGGTTCGGTCTTTCACCCAGAGGGCTCGGGGACCTTGGGTATGCAGGGCCTTGATCAGGCCGGCGAAATCATCATCCATTTTCTTCGGACCGGAGTTCCACAGGGTCAACGATGCAAATTGCGTGGGGTGCGTGAGGATGGCCTCGGTCGCCACGACGCCGCCAAAGCTGTGGCCCAAAAGATGAACGGGAGTCGAGGCGAAGCCGAGCTCATCTAGGAGGACGATGATGTCATTACCCAAAGCGGACAACGGATAGTCCTCAGGGTGTGACGGCCCTGACGAGCCGGGCTGGCCGCGCTGAGAGAACGTGATGCACCGGTATCCGCGCTCGGCGAGAAACCCCATGATGGGGTAAAACGTTGCCTGTGAGCTCGTAAAACCGGGCGTGAACAGGACGACGCCGCGTTCAGCAACACCATTCGGCGGAGCGAGCAGTGTCGTTGTGAGCGTGACATTTTCGGTCGTACCTATGAGGGGGACATCGCGAATGACGGCGTGGGCCGGAATTTGCTGATCTAGGGTAATTCCCTGGGCTTCGAGGTCTACTGCTGAAGGAGGATTCGCCCGTGTCATGGTTCAATGCTACGCACCAAAATCAGATGTGACGACGCAAAGATTCAGGTGATGCTTGGGCTATTAGGCCAAGAATCCCCGAAGGAGAGACGCCGAACCCGACACGTGGTCACGCATCGCCGCTTCTGCCCCCTGCGCGTCACCGGTCAGAATCGCCAGCACAATTTGTTCGTGCTGTTCGTTGGAGTGCGCGATGTTGGGAGAAAGCAGGGGGATGCCGTCCAATAATTCGTTTATGCGCATTCGACAGTGGGCAACCTGGGCCAGAAGGGTGGAGGAACCGGTCAGCTCCGCTATGAAGAGATGAAGGCGCGAATCGAGTCGGCGATAATCCGAATCATTCGCCGTGCGACTTTCTCCCAATACGGCCCAGAGTTGCTCCCGCTCCGCCGCTGAAAGAGCCCGAACGCTCGCGTGCCGCGCGGCACCGGTCTCAAGAATTTCGCGGAGCACGAGAATGTCGGCAATCTCGGCGGGCGTGAAGTGTGTGCGGGTAAGGAGTTCGCCGTCCCGCCCTAACGTAATTGCACCGGAGGGAACAACGTCTACAACGAATGTTCCGCCGTATCTCCCGCGACGAACAACGAGATAGTGGGCGTCGACCAGCGAAGAAATTGCCTCCCGAACAGTATCGCGGCTGACTTCCAGCATGGCCGCCAACTCACGTTCGGGGGGCAATTGGTCACCAGGCGAAGCCAACCCTAAGCGAATCGTTTGCAAGAGTCGCTCTATTGTTTCCTCGAAAGCGTTGCCCCCGCGCACGGGGCGAAGAAGCAGTTCTTTCATTCTCGTTATAGGGGAGTGACGTAGGCCGCGGAAATTCCACCGTCCACGAGGAATGTTGATCCGGTGATGAAGGAGGAATCATCGCTGGCCAAAAACGCTACCGCGGCCGCGAGCTCCGAGGGCTTGGCAAATCGGCCAATGGGAATGTGGACAAGGCGGCGCTGGGCACGTTCCGGATCCTTCGAAAATAGCTCCTGCAAGAGCGGAGTGTCAGCGGGACCTGGGCACAGAGCATTGACGCGAATCCCTTGGCGTGCAAACTGAACACCAAGTTCACGACTCATCGCTAGAACGCCACCTTTGGAGGCGGTGTAGGAGATTTGCGACGTGGCGGATCCGAGAACCGCAACGAAAGAGGCGGTATTAATAATGGAGCCGCTTTGCTGGCGAACCATGTGGCGAAGGGCCGAACGGCAGCACAGGTAGACGGACTTCAAGTTGACGTCTTGTACTTTTTGCCAAGCTGGGAGCTCGGTAGTTTCGATGGAGTCGTCTTCTGGGGGTGATATTCCGGCATTATTGAAGGCGATATCAACGGAACCGTAGACCTTGTAGGCGGTGTTGAAGAGATTGTCGACTTGATCCTCTTCGGTTACGTTGACCTGCACGAATAATCCGCCCACGGCCGCGGCGGCCTTCTCGCCTGCGGCGACATCCATGTCGCCAATAACGACGATGGCCCCTTCCGCCGCAAAACGCTGGGCGGTGGCAAAGCCAATACCGCTCGCGCCCCCGGTGATGACCGCTACCTTGCCGGCCAAACGTTGGGTGAGATCTATTTTTTCAATGCTCATAATGGCTCTCTTCTTGGGTGAGGGTGGGGTTAGTCGGCGGGAATAAAGACGTTTTTTGTTTCGGTGAAAGCAAGCGCGGCATCGGGCCCCAACTCGCGCCCCAACCCCGACTGCTTGAAACCGCCGAAGGGCGTGTTGTAGCGAACGGAGGAGTGGGAGTTCACTGAAAGGTTGCCCGACTCGACACCGCGAGCGATTCGGAGCGCGCGGCCAACATCTCGGGTCCAAATCGAACCGGAGAGACCATAGTCTGAGGCGTTTGCCAAGGCAATCGCGTCATCGTCATCGTCAAAGGGCAACACGGTGACGACGGGACCGAAGATTTCCTCTACGGCACTGGGATGCAATCGAGAAGTCGGCGTGAGTACGGTGGGAGCGAACCAGTAGCCGGCCCCGCTGGGGGCCGAGCCTTGGAACGCAATGGGGGCATCGTTGGGCACAAACGACGTGACGCTGTCGAAGTGTGTTTTTGAAACCAAGGGCCCCATTTCGGTCGCCTCATCGTTCGGGTCGCCAACCTTCACGCCCTTAACGGCGGGTTCCAAGAGCTCCATGAATTTCTCGTAGACGTTTCGATGAACCAGGATGCGACTCCGAGCGCAGCAGTCTTGGCCGGCATTTTCAAAGACTCCGTAGGGAGCGGCAGCGGCGGCTTTTTCGAGGTCGGCATCGGCGAAGATAATGTTGGCGCTTTTGCCGCCGAGTTCAAGCGTCACGCGCTTGATCTGGTCGGCGCATCCGGCCATGATGTGTTTACCGACCGCTGTCGAGCCCGTAAACACAACCTTTCGAACGGTTTTGTTTGTGACGAAGCGTTCGCCCACAACTGATCCTCGACCGGGAAGAACTTGAAAGAGGCCCACCGGCATTCCGGACTTCAGTGCCAGCTCTCCTAAGCGAATGCTCGTCAGCGGCGTCCACTCGGCAGGCTTGAGGAGGACGGCGTTTCCCGCGGCCAGTGCAGGCGCAAAACCCCAGGAGGCAATGGTCATGGGAAAATTCCATGGCGTGATGATACCGACCACACCGAGGGGCTCTTGGAACGTGACATTGAGACCACCGGCCACGGGAATTTGCTTGCCGAAGAGTCGTTCGGGAGTGGCGGAGTAGTACTCGAGAACGTTGCGCACGTGCTCCGCTTCCCAGCGTGCTTGGCTGATGGGATGACCCGAGTTGCGCACCTCGAGTCGGGCCAAGTTCTCGGTGTCGCTATCCACGGCATCGGCAAATAAACGGAGCGCGGCAGCGCGATCGGCGGGATTACGGGCGGCCCACTCCTTTTGCGCGATGGCTGCCCTCGCAATGGCCTCGTCCACCTGCTCGAGGTCGAGGTGCTCGATCGTCTCGCCGACTTCTTCCGTGGCGGGATTGATGATGGTGTAACTCATGAGGGACTCCCGGATCGTGAAGTGCTGGCAGAGGTTTTAGCAGCATGGGTTTTTGCGGCGTAGGTTTTAGCAGCGTCGACGAGCCCCTCGAAAAGACGAATGTCATCGAGGCGTTGTTCCGGATGCCACTGCACGGCAAGCCCGAAGGGAACGCCTTCCAGTTGGATGGCTTCAATCACGGCATCGCTCGTTGAACCCACGACCGTGAGCCCAGTTCCTAACACGCCGATCGCCTGGTGATGGTACATGTCACCGGCCACGGGCTCCGTTGAGCCAAGGACTGTTGCGAGCAGGGAATCCTTGGCGACCTCCACATCCACGCTATTGAACTCCGCCTTGCCCTTTTGATACGTGTCGGCGCCAATCACGTCGGGGAGGTGCTGGATCAGGGTGCCGCCGCGGTTCACGTTCAATATTTGAGCGCCTCGGCAGATTCCTAGGAAGGGAACGCCTCGAATGATGGCGGCACTGAGAAGTTCGTCCTCGAGGGCGTCGCGGTCAGGACGGGGATCGTCATTCTTGGGATGAGCTTCTTGGCCATAGCGCGCAGCATCGACATCTTTGCCGCCGCAAATAATGAGGCCATCGAGGCCATCCAGCATGCGGTTGGCGATGCCGGCATCGACGGGCTGGGGCGGAATGAGCACAGCAATTCCGCCTGCTAAGTTCACTGCTTCAAAATAGATCTTCGGTAAAAAAGCAGCCTGAACATCCCAGACCCCGGTCGTAGCCTGCTCGAGGTAGGTCGTGAGGCCGATCATCGGCCGAAATGATGGGGCAAGGGTCATGTTAGAGCCTTTCAAAGCCACGGATGCGTTCCCAATCGGTCACGGCACTGTCATAGGCGGCAAGCTCGACCCGGGCATAGTTGAGGTAGTGATCGACGACCTCGTTGCCGAAGGCTTCGCGGGCAATGGCCGATTGTGACAGCAGGGCTGCCGCCTCACGAAGGGTCGTGGGAACGCGCGGGGCGTCTCCAACGTAGGCATTTCCCTCGGTGAGGGGCTCAAGTTCGAGTTCGTTTTCGATGCCGTGGAGGCCGGCGGCAATGAGAGCTGCAACGGCGAGGTACTGGTTGACATCGCCGCCCGGCACGCGCTGTTCTACTCGCATCCCTGGGCCATGCCCCACTACCCGCAAGGAACACGTGCGGTTATCAAGACCCCAGGCCACAGCCGTGGGGGCAAAGCTGCCGTCTACGTAGCGCTTGTAGGAGTTGATGTTGGGGGCGAAGAACATGGACAGTTCGCGCATCGCGGCGATTTGACCGGCGAGGAAGTGCCGGAACAGCTTGCTCATGCCGTGCTCGGCAGTTTTGTCCGCGAAGACGGGAGTACCGTCGGTTCCCTGCAGACTGATGTGAATGTGGCAGCTGTTGCCTTCACGCTCGTTGAACTTGGCCATAAAAGTAAGGGACTTGCCGTGTTTCTCGGCGATGACCTTAGCACCGCTCTTGTAAATCGAGTGGTTGTCACACGTGACCATGGCCTGGGCGTAGCGAAAGCCAATCTCCTGCTGGCCCAAGTTGCACTCGCCTTTGACGCCTTCGCAGTACATGCCGGCGCCATCCATGGAGTTTCGAATATCGCGCAGCATCGGTTCCATGCGCGTTGAGGCTAGTAAGTCGTAGTCAATGTTGTAATCGGTGGCCGGGCGCAGATCGCGGTAGCCCTTGGCCCACGCCTCGCGGTACGTGTCATCGAAGACGATGAACTCCAGTTCTGTAGCAACAAAGGGAACGAGGCCGTGGACGGCCAACCGATCAATCTGGGCCTGCAAAATTTGGCGCGGTGACTGCACGACGGGTTCGTGATCCAACCATTTGAGGTCGGCGGTGACGAGGGCAGTGCCGGGTAACCAGGGGGCCAACCGCAGTGTTGAGATATCGGGAATCATCTCCATGTCGCCGTAGCCACGTTCCCAGCTCGAAATTTCAAAACCAGTAACTGTATTCATCTCAACATCAACAGCAAGGAGGTAGTTGCAGCATTCTGCACCGTGATCGAGCGTGTCCTCCACGAAAAGTCGCGCCGAGATGCGCTTGCCGACGAGGCGTCCTTGCATGTCGGTAAAAGCCACGATGACGGTGTCGATTTCTCCGTTAGCGACGAGCGCTTTCAGAGCATCGGGGGTCAGGTATCCGGATGCGCGTGTCATGTTGCCTCTCTGCGTTGAGGTTGGGATTCCCACCATTAGAACACAGCTCGGTCTCGAATCACACCATTTCTTGCTCAAGTAGCCAGCGGAGTTAACACAAAGTTTTTGCTAAAGGTAGTTACATCGAGCAAATAGAGCTCTATAGTCATTCCAAGGAAACTCACAGCGTTGTGTGCTCCAGCCTCCCTGGAGTAATCAATCAACCAGAGCGAAAAGGAAAACTTTTATGTCCAAAGACACCTTGAAAGTCTCAGGGGTGACGTACACCACTGCTGAAGCTGGCTATTTCGAGAAACGCACTCTTAAGCGTTCCGCCGGAATCTGGGGCCTGTGGGGTCTCGCCGTTGCTGCGGTCATTTCCGGAGACTTCTCCGGCTGGAACTTCGGTATTGCGTACGCCGGCTTCGGCGGCATGCTCATCGCCTTCATTCTCTTGATCGCAATGTACTACGGAATGATTTTCTCCATCGGAGAAATGGCGTCGGCTATGCCCCACTCCGGCGGCGCTTACTCCTTCGCTCGATCGGCAATGGGGCCGTGGGGCGGATTCGTTACGGGTCTCGCGGAGACCATCGAGTATGTCGCGACGACGGCGGTCATCGTCTACTTCTCAGCCTCCTACGCTGACTCGATCACCTCCACGTTGCTTGGTTTCACCATGCCGCTATGGATGTGGTGGATCGTCTTGTACGTGGTCTTCATTGCGCTGAACGCTGCAGGCTCTGCCATTTCGTTCAAGTTCGCGATTGTCGTCTCCATTATTTCGTTGACAATCTTGGCAGTGTTCTCCGTCATGGCCCTCACCTCGGGCAAGCTCGACTGGGCGTCACTGTGGAACATAACTCCGGATGCTGGCCAGACGGCGTTCTTGCCTCACGGGATCACGCCCATCCTGTTCGCCTTACCGTTTGCGATGTGGTTCTTCTTGGGAATTGAAGAACTCCCCCTCGCTTCAGAAGAGTCGCACAATCCGGTTCGCGACATTCCCAAGGCAGGCCTCTGGGCCCGAACCACCCTCATCATCACGGGTCTCCTCGTCCTCTTCCTCAACACGGCACTGATCGGTGCCGATGCTGCGGGAACGGCCGGCGAACCACTTCTTGATGGGTTCCGCGTAATTGTGGGAGACCAGGCGGCGGCCATCCTGGCATTGTTTGCATTGATCGGCCTGTTGGCATCGCTCCAGGGAATCATGTTCGCGTACGGGCGCAACATGTACTCGCTTTCTCGTGCCGGCTACTACCCCAAGATGCTCTCCCTTACAGGTAAGCGCGAAACTCCCTACGTCGCTCTCATCGTCGGAGCGGTCATTGGTTTCATCGCCCTGGTAGTCGTCGACTCGCTCGGTGGCGCGGGTGGAGTTGCTGGTGCCATCGTGCTGAACATTGCTGTGTGGGGTGCTGTCATTGCCTACGTGCTGCAGATGATTTCGTTCCTGATTCTTCGCAAGAAGTTCCCGAACGCGAAGCGACCCTACGTCAGTCCTTGGGGCGTTCCCGGCGCCATCATCGGTGGCGTTATCTCGGTGGCCATCTTCTTCGGCTTCTTTATCAACGAGCCTGCTCGCCCGGCAATCGCAGCCATTGCTGTGGTTTACGTGGTGATGTTGCTCATCTTCGGTTTCTATGGCCGCAAGCGCCTCGTGCTTTCTCCTGAAGAGGAGTATGCCGTCTCCGGCGGGCTCCACGGAGACCCTCAGGCTGAGGGTTACGGCGGCAAAATTGAGGAAGAACTGTTGGCTTCGGACGGGGTTGACGGGGCAAAATAGCCGCCTTAGCTTCACTGCAGTAATCAGGGGGTCGGGCCATCGAGGTCCGGCCCCTTTTGCGTGTCCCCAAGAGTCTGGGCGCGGGAGCGTAAAGTATCGTGCATGACCACGCTTATCAAGAAGTCGGATGCCGCTACTGCGGTCCTTTCCCTGCGCGCAACGTTCGATTCTGGAGTAACAAAAAGACGTGAATGGCGTGAGAACCAACTCGGCGCATTACGCAACATGATCGTTGAGAACGAAAGCGTCTTGGAAGCCGCCCTTTTCTCCGACCTCGGCAAGAGCGCCACCGAAGCGCAGCTGACAGAAATTGGAATTGTCATCGGGGAGATCACGAACGCCCTGAAGAATCTAGGGGAGTGGCTCTCGCGTGAACGGGTTCGGGTTCCCCTAGCTATGATGCCGGCCCGGGCCTCCATCGTGAGCGAACCGCTGGGAGTCGCCTTGGTCATCGCCCCCTGGAACTATCCCCTCATGCTCGCTCTAGCCCCCGTGGTGGGGGCGCTCGCGGCAGGCAACTGTGTCCTCTTGAAGCCCAGCGAATTGAGTCCGGCAACCTCCGCCGCACTCGCGGCCTTGATTCCGGTCTATCTGGATACGCGCGCTGTGCATGTCATTGAGGGTGCGGCCAAAGAAACCGGCTGGTTGCTGGAACAGCGTTTCGATCACATCTTTTACACAGGCAATGGCCGAGTTGGTCGCATTGTTGCGGCCGCTGCGGCCGTCAATCTCACCCCCGTCACGTTGGAGTTGGGAGGAAAATCGCCGTTGTATATCGACGACTCGGTAGACCTTGAAGCCGCCGCCCAGCGCATTGTCTGGGCAAAGTTTCTCAATGCCGGTCAGACCTGCGTGGCCCCAGATTACATTCTGGTGAGTGCATCGATTCAGGCGGCCCTCGAAGCCCATTTCGTGGCGGCAATCGCCTCCTTGTTTGGCGCTGAACCGGAGAAGAGCCCTGACTATGGCCGCATCGTCAATGGAGCCCACTACGACAGGCTTGTCGAATATTTGAGCGACGGTCGCGTCGTCGCTGACGGTCGCTGCAACCCCGACACGCGTTTCATTCCGCCCACCATTCTCGCCGATGTTGAGAGGCGCGCCCCGATCATGGCGGAGGAAATTTTTGGCCCCGTCTTGCCGATGATCACAGTGGAAGGCATCGATGACGCGATTGCCTTCATTTTGACGCTCGACAAGCCGCTTGCACTTTACGTCTTTTCAGATGATGCTGCGGTTCGCAAGGCCTTCCTCGAGAGGACCAGCTCAGGAGCCATCGACTTCAACACGGCCGTCATGCACCTGAGCGTCCCTGAGCTGCCGTTCGGTGGCGTTGGCGCCAGTGGCATGGGCTCTTACCTCGGTAAAGGATCCTTCGATACCTTCAGCCATCGCAAAGCGATCTTTTCCAAGCCGTTGCGGCCCGAAACTCTGAGGCTCATTTTTCCGCCCTACACGGAGGGCAAGAAGAAGTTCATTCGCGGCATGTTGCGGCGACTTTCGTCCTAGACTCGGGACTGTAGCCGCCGCCGAATGAGCGACGTCGCCTCTGGAGCCGATATCCGTGTTCGATGCCACCCCATCCACCAGGCCAATAGACACTCTGTCTCTTTCCTCCACCGATAGTGTGGGAAACTTTGCGGGGAATGCTCAAATACCCGTCGATCCGAGCGTGACCCGAACGGAAACCGACTCGTTGGGATCGCTCGAAGTTCCCGCAGACGCGTATTACGGGGTGCACACCGCACGGGCTATGGAGAATTTTCCCATTGCCAAGCGGCCCATTTCCGTTTTTCCTGAACTCATCATCGCGCTTGCCTGTGTGAAGCAGGCCGCGGCAAGGGCCAACGCCGAAATCGGCGTTTTAGATGAGCACAAAGCAAACGTCATTGATCACGTCTGCCAAGAGATCATTGAAGGCCATTGGCATGACCAATTCGTCGTCGGTGTGATTCAGGGCGGCGCGGGGACCTCGACCAACATGAATGCCAACGAGGTCATTGCAAATCGCGGCCTGGAGTTGATGGGGCACGCCAAGGGCGAGTACCACTTCCTTCACCCGATTGATGACGTGAATAGGTCTCAGTCGACGAATGATTCATACCCGACGGCCGTGAAAATTTCCCTTGCCTTCTCGCTACGCCACCTTCTTGAGGAACTGGGTCTTTTGCGGGACGCCTTCTTTGCCAAGGGGGTCGAGTTCAAGCATGTTTTGAAGGTCGGGCGCACGCAGATGCAAGACGCTGTTCCGATGACATTAGGACAGGAGTTTCATGGCTTCGGCACCACCCTCGGCGAAGATTACGACAGGCTGACCGAGACGATCTGGATGCTGTCCGAGGTGAACTTAGGCGCCACGGCGATTGGCACGGGAATTACCGCGGATGCACGCTATTCCGCCGTTGTCGTCAAATACCTCAGCAAAATCACCGGGCTCAAGCTCGAAACTGCCCCGGACCTGATCGAAGCAACGAGCGATGTTGGCGGGTTTATGTCGTTCAGCGGTGCTCTCAAACGCTCCGCCATAAAGCTCTCCAAAATCTGCAATGACCTTCGCCTGCTTTCCTCCGGCCCTCAAGCCGGGTTCGGCGAAATCAACTTGCCGGCACGTCAAGCGGGGTCGTCCATCATGCCTGGCAAAGTGAACCCCGTCATTCCTGAAGCCGTAAGTCAGGTGGCGTATGCCATTGTGGGTGCCGATGTTACGGTCACGATGGCGGCCGAAGCCGGCCAACTGCAGCTCAACGCCTTCGAACCCGTGATCGCCTACTCACTCCTTCAGAGCGTGAGCTGGATGTCGCAGGCCTGCCTCACCCTCCGCGTGAACTGCATCGACGGTATCACCGCGAACGTCGAACGGCTTGAGGGCATGGTCTCCACAAGTGTGGGGGTCATCACGGCCCTCATCCCGTTTATTGGCTATGGACCCGCCTCGGAACTCGCAAAGCAAGCGCTGAAGTCCGGTCGCCCGGTCGCAGATCTTGTGGTCGAGGCAGGCCTCATGACGCGCGAGGACGTGTTGCGCGAAATGTCGCCGGCCAAAATATCGGGCATGCAAGCGTAGGACTGACGTCCCGAAGTCCCCGACTTCTGAAGTCCCGAAGTCCTGACGTCCCGAAGTCCCGAAGTCCCGGAGACCAGAAGTTCTAGTTCTCGTGCGTGACGTGGCAGGTCGTTGAAATCGAGCCAATTTGCTCAATAGTGACCACGACGGTATCGCCTTCACCGAGCAAAACCTTCGGTTCGCGTGAGAACCCTGCTCCTGCCGGGGTTCCGGTCGAAATCAGCGTTCCTGCCTTCAGTGTGATGCCTTGTGAAAGGAAGCTGACCAACTCCGCGACCGAGCGAATCATCTTCGCCGAATTGCTGTCCTGAAAAACAACCCCGTTGACGGTCGTGAGGAGCCGCAGGTTTTGGGGGTCCGCAATCTCGTCAGAGGTTACGACAACGGGCCCCACCGGCGTGAATCCATCGAATGATTTGCAGCGGATCCACTGTTGTTCCCGAAATTGGATATCTCGAGCCGTAATGTCATTGACAACCGTGTACCCAAAAACGCTTTGGAGGGCCGTTTCTACCGTTGCGTTTTTGACATCGCGCCCGATGACGACACCGAGTTCAACCTCAAAGTCCACGGCGGCGCTCAGAGTTTCCGGCCAGGAAAGATCGTCTCCATCGGCGGCCAACGAGTTCGGCCAGAGCCCAAAGATTGTCGGATCGGCGGCGAGATCCAGCCCGAGTTCCGCGGCATGGTCAGCGTAATTCAAGCCAATCGCAATGATCGCCGGTGGGCGAAGAATGGCCGGCCCGACGGAAAACTCCGCGGGGGGAGTCAGGGAAGCGCCGCTCTTCAGGGCGACGGAAATGGTGTCGCGTACCCGGCGCTGCGTCACGGGGTCACTTTCAAGAAACTCTTGAAGGTCGCGGGGCGCCTCGTCGAGGAGTTCGTCAACAAAAAGTGCCCCGGTCAAAGAACCGTCAGCGGCACTGATAAGGGCGGCAAAACGAGGTGTGGCATCGGAAGGAGGGCTATAAAGATGTGAAAACCGCATACCTTCAAGGGTAACGGTGTATTAGCGGGGGAGACCTCGCAGTGCACGGTACGGAGTTACGACCCACGCGATTCCGATGCCGATGAAAGCGATGATTCCGGCGATGATTCCGGCGGACTCGTCAACCGCAATTGCGAAAACAAAGGCCACCGTTCCGGAAAGCACGAGCGAGATGACGACCAACGTCAAGCGAAGAATCAAATGCGTCGAAGCCACAATGGATGCCTTGGCTCCCGGGCGGCCAAAGACAGCTCGATGAAAACTCACTGGGGCAATGGCCAGCACTGTTGCCAAAACGGCAAGAATAACGAGGCACAGATAAAGAAGCTTTTCGCCCGCGGTGATGCTCTGGAAGAGCGGTTGAAGCACGAGGGAAAGTAAGAAACCCGTCAATATTTGAGTGCCGGTTTGGGCTACCCGAAGCTCACTCAGGAGCTCAGTCCAGCGCCGTTCAAGCCGAACCAAATCTGACTCGGTCTGCTCGGGGTCGTTCGCAAAATTTGGGTTTGTCATCGTACTCATAAAACTACTCACCGCCCGGGATCGAGGCAATGCCATCCAGATCAACCGGGCGATGAGTAAATCAGTTCTTTCAGTGTGCGCCACATATTTCGAACGCACAATGATTTTTTACATCCAAGGTCAAACGCACCGGGCCACGCGCACCGGGCCATGCGCACTCCGGCCAATGGAGATGTCGTCTCCCTCATTAGAATTTAGGAATGACCTCCTCCGGCACAATCCCTATTCGCACTCTCAACGACGGCCTTGTTCTTCCACAGATTGGCCTCGGCACGTACAAGTTGGTGGGTGATGAGGGGGTGGCATCCATTGTCGCTGGTATTCACAGCGGTTACCGCCTGCTCGATACCGCGGCAAGTTATGACAACGAGGGTGAGGTGGGGCGCGCAATCGGGGAGTCTGGTGTCGCGCGCGAAGACCTCATTATTACGACCAAACTTCCGGGGTCTGGGCACGGCTTCGACGAATGTATGAACGCGTTTGAGACCTCGCGAGCGAAGCTCGGCATTGACGTTGTTGACCTGTACCTCATTCACTGGCCGAACCCCAGTGTCGATCGTTACATGGATGCCTGGCAGGCCATGATGGAGCTCAAGGAAGATGGTCTGATCCGGTCTATCGGTGTGTGCAACTTCACCCAGGAACACCTCACGCGACTGATCGACGAAACCGGCATTGTGCCTTCTGTCAATCAGGTTGAACTTCACCCCTACTTTCCGCAGGCAGAGTTGCGGGCGTTCCACGCTACGCACAACATCGTCACAGAATGCTGGAGCCCCCTCGGAAGGGGAACAGATCTCCTCGCTGAACCTGCTGTTCTCGCCGCTGCAACGGCTCATGGTGTTAGCCCAGCTCAAGCAGTGCTGCGCTGGCACACCCAAATGGGGCTCATAGCGATCCCCAAGTCCGGCATGCCCAGTCGACAAAAGGAAAACCTCGACGTGTTTGGCTTCACGCTGTCAGAAGACGAAATGACAGCATTGACCGGTCTGGAACGTGGCCGACTCTGGGGCGGAGACCCCAACACCCACGAGGAGCTCTAAGCTTCACGCCCGAAGCTTCACGCGCTCAGGCTTGACGTTCTAACCCGCCATATCGCCATGAACGCGAAGAGTGCGGTGTTTCACGAGCCCCACCATCACGGCGACGAGAGCTATGCCGAGAGGCACATAGAGATTTGCCCAGGCAAGGGCGAGGAGTCCGGCGGTCATGACGGTCGCGATGACGGCAAGCCACCAAGAGAAACTCCAGCGGTCAAAGATGCGAACCGCGGCGACCATTCCGAGGGCATAAATCGAAATCATGCTCGAGAGATGAATAGGGATGAGGACCAACAGGTTAAAGTCTTGCGCCACGAGAACGCCAAAGAAAAAGACGGAGATCGCGAGAACAATCAGCAGGCTGCGCCGAGGCACCTCGTTGGCTTCGGATCCGGGGGAGAGGCACTGGGGGAGATCGCCATCGCGCCCCAGCGCCGCACCGAGTTTTCCCACGGCGGCGAGGTAGGCGTTCAGTACCCCGAGCGAGACAATGGCAGCGATACTGGCGATGATGACGGCGCCGGCTTTCGGGGCGGTTGCATCCACCAGCGCCAGCAGAGGAACCGTGCCCTCACCGGCTTTTTCGCCGAGAACGCCGACGGTAATCCACTGCAGCGCTAGGTAGGCGACGCCCACGACAACGAGGGCGATGCCGGTGGCAAGGGGGATAACTTTACGCGGATTTTTGAACTCCGCCGCGATGTGCGTGCCGACTTCCCAGCCGGCGAAAGCCCAGACAAAAAGGCTGATGGCCTGACCGATACCCGTTATTCCGTGGGGGAAGAACGGCTGAAAATTCCCCGGGCGCACGGCGGGCATCCCGTAGGCCACGACACCAATAACGACGACGATAAGCAATGCCGTGAGCCCCAATTGCACCCAGCCTGCCAGTCGCACGCCAAACAGGTTAAGCACAAAAGGGGGAAGGTAAATGACGGCCGCAACGATAAGCAATGCCGTTCGATCCGCGCCGATGATGGCCACAACGTACTCCGCACCCAGAACGGCCACTACGGGCATTCCGGCGGCTACCCCGAAATAAAACCAGTAGCCCGTCATGCGGGCGAACGTGTTGCCCATCGTGCGGCGAACGTAGCTGGCTACTCCGCCGGAATCGGGATACCGAGCAGCCAGAACGGCAAAAGTTCCGGCCAAGGGGATCGACAGAACAAAGACGGCCAGCACAGAAATGATGGATGCGGGCCCGGCAACACTCGCCGCCAACCCGGGGAGTACCAAGATTCCGGTGCCGAGCACGGAGGCGATGTACAACGCGGTTCCCTGGGCCAAACCGAGCGTTCCCACGTGTTGGGCGTTTACGCGGGAGTCTTCTCCAACGGGGTCGGTCACGGGGGAGCCATTCACAGCTCCACTCTGCCAGTATTAACGCATGACTGAATCCAAACTTACGAAGCCAGAAATCGATGCCCCTTCGGGCCCAGCCCCCGCCGAGCTCGAAATTGTCGACATGGTTGTCGGAGACGGCGCCGAAGCCCTCGCCGGCTCAACCGTTGACGTTCACTACGTTGGCGTCGAATACGAAACCGGCGAAGAGTTCGACGCTTCCTGGAACCGCGGTGCCTCCATCAACTTCCCTCTTCGCTCGCTCATTTCGGGGTGGCAAGAAGGCATCCCCGGCATGAAGGTCGGCGGCCGTCGCATGTTGGTCTGTCCTCCCGCACAGGCATACGGCCCCGCTGGTGGCGGTCACAACCTTTCCGGCAAGACGCTCATTTTCGTCATCGACCTTCTGGGTGTGAGCTAAAAAATGATCACACCGCCCATCGATAGCTCCGTTGTTCGGTGGTCGGTTCCTCGGAACGAGGTCGCCTCCGCTCTGGCCGATCGCCCGCTGCTCATCATGATGCACGGCTACGGTTCAAACGAGGGCGACCTCTTTTCGTTGGCACAGTTTTTGCCCCCGGAATTTGTCGTTGCGTCTCTTCGTGGGCAAAACGCCTCGGGTCCCGGCTTCACTTGGTTTCACATCACTCCTGACCCGATTACCGGCATGCTCAACCGGGATATCAACGAGGTCAACTCGTCTACCGAGTCATTGCTGGCGTGGATTGATGACCTCGAAGCTGAGGTGGGCGAACTTCCGAGCATCGCCGTGCTCGGGTTTTCGCAGGGTGGCGTCATGGCCCTTCAGCTGTTGCGCCATGCCCCCGAGCGTTTCAACGCGGGCATTGTGCTCGCCGGTTTTGCCGTGGATGACGAGACGCCGTCGGGTCGCGAGCGGGATGCCCGGCTCGCCGCCGTTCTCCCACCAGTCTTCTGGGCGCGCGATCCCCACGATCCCGTCATTCATCCAGACCTCGTCGCCTTCACACGCCAGTGGCTTCCGGAGCACAGCGATCTCGACGCGCGACTGTATTCCAACGTCGGGCACTCGATTTCGGTTGAAGAAATCGAAGACGTCGCGGAGTTCTTGCGCCTCCACGCGCTGTAATCCGACTCCGCGTAACGTGACAACACCTGCGAGCATAATGCTTGGCAAGAATCATCGAAGAGTATGCCTTTTGGTATACTCAAAGTATGACTACCGCAATGACGACGATTAAGGTCACGCCGGTGACCCGTGATCGGCTGAAGAGTCATGCCCAGCGCGCTAAGCGCACCATTAACGAGTACCTCGACATGCTGATCGATCTCGCGGATCGCGAACTTCGCTTCGACGCGCTGCGCGCGGCGATCGCCAACACGTCCGAGGCGGACATGCAATCTTGGCGTGAAGAAACAGAAATGTGGGAAACCGTGGAGCTAACGGATGCCGGTAATGCCTGAGCTCTCGCTGATCCCAGGCGCGATTGTCTGGGCGGATTTGGATCCCATACAAGGCAGAGAGCAGGGGGGCCGCCGGCCAATGCTGGTTGTATCGAGTGATATTCATCTTGAATTGGCGACCCGCCTCGTATCCGTTATTCCCATCACGAGTCGAAACCGGCGCTGGCCCAATCACATCCCAATTTCAGTGAATGCCGGTCTCGGTCAAGAGTCGTGGGCTATGACGGAGCAGGTGCGCACGATTTCGCGCGAACGCATCTCTTCTCGAGCCGGAACGATCTCGGCTCGTTCCTTGGCGGATGTGCGAATGTGGCTCGGCGATTTCTTAGGCTCGTCTTTCAGTACCGAGCTCCCGCACCGCACAAAGTAAGATTGGGTCTCGTGTCTGCCCCTATAGAAATCAACGAATCTGCCGTAAAAGCTGCTGTCAGTTCGGCGCTCGCCGCCATCGCCGTGGCCGCCGACTCCGCCGCGCTGAAGGTAGTGCGAACCGCTCACCTCGGTGAGGCATCCCCGCTGTCACAATTGAACGCGTTGATGCGCTCCGTAGCCCCCGAGGCCAAGGCCGAAGCGGGCAAATTGATGGGCCAGGCCAAGGGTCACGTTGCCGTAGCCTTTGCCGTGCGCGAAGAAGAGATTCTCGTTGTGGAACAGCAGGCGCAGCTTGCGGCCGAGAGTGTTGACGTAACCGCAGCCGCAAGTCGCTGGAGTGCCGGAGCACGGCATCCGCTGATGTTATTGCAAGAGAGCATCTGCGACGCCTTCGTGGGCATGGGCTGGGAAATTTCTGAGGGACCCGAGCTGGAAAGCGAGTGGTTCAACTTCGACGCCCTGAACTTTGATGAGGATCACCCCGCGCGCGCCATGCAAGACACCTTCTTTGTGGAGCCCGCTGAAGCGCACCTTGTTCTGCGCACCCACACCTCGCCCGTGCAGGTCCGCACCATGCTTGAGCGTGAGGTACCGATTTACATTCTGGCTCCCGGTCGCGTGTACCGCACAGACGAACTGGATGCCACGCACACTCCGGTCTTTACCCAGTTTGAAGGCCTCGCCATCGACAAGGGTCTGACCATGGCGCATCTGCGCGGCACACTCGAGCACGCTGCCCGCCTCATGTTTGGCGAGGGCGCCAAGATTCGCCTGCGCCCCAACTATTTCCCCTTCACTGAGCCCAGCGCCGAACTCGACGTGTGGCACCCAACTTTCGTTGGCGGTGCTCGCTGGATTGAGTGGGGTGGCTGCGGCATGATCAACCAGAACGTCTTGCGTTCGGCGGGAATTGATCCCGAGGTTTACTCGGGCTTTGCTTTTGGTATGGGCGTGGAACGCACGCTCATGTTCCGCAACGAGGTCGGCGACATGCACGACATGGTCGAGGGCGACGTTCGCTTCAGCCAGCAGTTTGGAATGGTTGTCTGATGCGTATCCCGTTGAGTTGGCTTGCCGAGTACGTTGATCTCGAGCCAGGAACGACCCCGGAGCAGGTTCACGCCGCCCTGGTGAAGGTTGGTTTTGAAGAAGAAGACCTGCACGATTTTGCACTGAGTGGCCCCATCGTTGTAGGGGAGGTTCTCTCGTTTGAGGAAGAACCTCAGAGCAACGGCAAGACTATTCGCTGGTGCCAGGTTCGAGTGGCGGCCGATGGTCAGAAAGCAGCCGATGGCGGGGATCCCGTGCACGGTATCGTCTGCGGTGCCGGCAACTTCTTCGTGGGTGACAAAGTCGTCGTTACCCTTCCCGGATCGGTCCTTCCTGGCCCGTTCCCGATTGCGGCTCGTAAAACCTATGGCCACGTTTCCGATGGCATGATGGCGTCGGCCAAAGAACTAGGCCTCGGCGAAGGTCACGACGGAATCGTTCGTCTGGCCGAAATGGGCGTGGACCCGGAGGTCGGCACCGACGCGCTCGAACTCCTGGGGTTGAACGACGCCGCCGTTGAAATTAACGTGACTCCCGACCGTGGCTACGCCTTCTCGGTTCGAGGTGTCGCCCGAGAGTACGCCCACTCCACTGGTGCCGCCTTCCGCGACCCAGCATTGTACTTGCCGGCGACCGGCGCAGCCCCTGTAGCCACCTCTTTTGGCACCGAGTTTCCCGTGACTATCGCTGATGATGCCCCCATTCGCGGGCGCGCGGGGGCATCCGCTTTCGTTACTCGTGTCGTACGCGGCGTAGATGCGACCAAGCCGACGCCACCATGGATGGTGGCTCGCCTCAGGCTGGTCGGCGTGCGCTCAATCTCCCTCATCGTGGACATCACCAACTACGTGATGTTTGAGCTCGGTCAACCACTGCATGGCTACGATCTCGACACCCTTTCCGGGGGCATCGTGGTGCGCCGGGCGACGGAGGGAGAGAAAATTACGACCCTCGACAACCAGGTGCGTAGCCTTTCTGTCGAAGACTTGCTCATTACCGACAATTCCGGTCCCATCGGTCTGGCGGGGATCATGGGCGGGGCCACCACCGAGATAACGGATGCGACCCACAACGTTCTGATTGAGGCTGCCAACTTCGATCCCGTCACTATTGCCCGTTCCGCTCGGCGCCACAAGCTCCCCTCGGAGGCGTCGCGTCGTTTCGAGCGCGGTGTCGACCCCGAGGTTGCCGTGGTTGCGGTTGGCCGGGTTGCGCAATTATTGGTTGATCTCGCGGGCGGAACCATTGACGACGCCGGCTCGAACCTCAACGCGTCTGTAGCGGCATCCGCTATCGAACTTCCGACCGGTTTCGTCTCTGGCCTGATCGGCTACGAATACACCGCCGATCAAGTGAGTTCCTCGCTGAGTGAAATTGGGGCAACGCTCACGTCTTCCCCAACGGGGCTCAGTGTCACCCCACCGTCCTGGCGCCCCGACCTCACCGACAAGTGGACACTGGCCGAAGAAGTTGCCCGTATCGTCGGCTATGACCTCATTCCCGCTGTCCTGCCGGTTGCCCCTCCCGGCCGCGGCTACACGGTGGCCCAGCAGGTTCGCCGCCGCGTGAGCGAGACCTTGGCCGCGACCGGACACACGGAAATCTTGAGCTACCCGTTCCTCGACGAGACCACGAATAACCTCTTCGGCGATGCTGTCGCGGCGAGCATCCCGCAGGTCACCCTCGTGAATCCGTTGGATAGCGAGCAGGGCAACATGCGCACCTCGCTGCTTCCCGGATTGCTGGCAACGGCCGCGCGCAATCGATCCCGCGGGCTCACCAGCGTGTCGCTGTTTGAGACCGGTCTCGTGTTCCTGCCGGCCGCTGGGGTTACCTACGGTCACGGCTTGCTCGCCGGTGCCGTTCGGCCCACCTCCGAGCAGGAAGCCGCCCTCCACGCCGCGATTCCTCCCCAGCCTCGGTTCGTCTCCGGGGTTCTCATTGGTGATGCTCTCGAGCGCCAGCCCGGCCAGAAGCCGGTTGCTTTCGATTGGCAGGATGCGCTTGCCTCCATCCAGCAGATTGCGTTGGCCTCGGGCGTGAAGCTCGCCGTTCGTCAGGGAGCGCATCGGGCATTCCATCCTGGTCGCACGGCTGAGATCGTGATTGCGAGTTCAGCGAATAACGTTTCGAATAACGGTTCGAATAACGGCTCGGATGAGGTCGTCGGCTTTGCCGGTGAGCTCGTGCCATCGGTCACCGAGGAGTTCCACTTGCCGCGCGTTGTGGCCGCCTTCGAGATCAACCTCGATGTGATCATCGCGCACGCTGGGGTTCCCCATCGGGCGCATGATATCCAGACCATGCCCGCGGCCACTCAGGACTTGAGCCTGGTTGTCGTCTCGACGGTGCCTGCCCGCGATGTCTTGGCTGCCGTCATTGAAGGCGCGGGAGATCTTCTCGAAGATGCCCAACTCGTCGATGTCTACGAGGGCCCCGGCGTCACCGACGGCTCGCGCTCCCTTACCTTTGCTCTCAGATTCCGTGCCAAGGACCGCACGCTCACGGCGGCCGAGGCAACGGTGTCTAAGGATGCTGGCGTTGCCCTGGCTCATTCCCGTTTCGGAGCGACCCTCCGCGAGTAGCAGCAGCCTCCACGTGGCGCGAGCCTGTCCATATCTCCGGCCTGCCCTTGGCGGGCTGTCTAGTGTTCTGCTTCTCGGGCGGTGGCGAGACGCCACGAACGACGGCCGAGACCCCACGAAATCCGACCCGGGAAGAGTCATGACGCGTCCAAATACCACGAAATCCGGGTTGCCAAAACGCGGGTCCAAGCGGTCAATGCAACACCTGAGAATTGAAGGGTGTTGATTGATATCGCGGATCCATATTCTGAGCGGATGCTCGGAAACGTTGTCCACAAGTTATGGGACTTGAAACAGGCCGGGCTTTCAGCTGAAGACATAGGTCCTCTTATCGGTTGGAATGCCTCGACCGTGCGCAAACACGTGAAGGAGAACGGTGGCATGCGCCCCCGATGGGGGCGCAATCTGAAGGGCCGATCTTTGACGATGGGAGAACGCCAAACGATTTTGGCGTTGCACGCGACGCAGGGCATTCGAGCGATTGCCCGCGAGTTGGGTCGTTCACCGTCAACGGTCTCGCGGGAGTTGAAGCGACACGCTGCCGCGTATTCCAGTCGTCGGGCAACAACGGCTCATGCGCGGGCTTTCGAGAATGCTCGGCGTCCCAAGGTCGCTAAGCTCACCACGAATGAAGCTCTCCGTGAACGCGTTCAGGCGGACTTGAAACAATGTTTCTCCCCGGAGCAGATCTCTGGCCGCCTGCGACGAGACTTCCCAAACGATGCGGAGATGCAGGTGTCACACGAAACGATTTACCAATCCTTGTATTTACTGGCCCGCGGGGGCCTTAAACGCGAGCTGGTAACCCAGTTGCGAACGGGGCGGACCACGCGTCAACCCAATAGGCGACCGGGCGAGCGTCGAGGAAAAATCCCGGACATGATCATGATTGTTGACCGCCCGCCTGAAGCCGCTGATCGGGCTGTTCCCGGGCATTGGGAAGGCGATCTCATCGTTGGCAAAGACATGAAGAGTGCTATCGGCACCGTCGTTGAACGTCGCTCCGGCTCTGTGATCCTTGTTCATCTACCCCCGGGCCAAAACCGGGTTGAATCCGTCCGTGACGGGCTTATCGAAAAGATGGGTGCTCTCCCTGATCAGATACGGCGCACCCTGACCTGGGACCAAGGAAAAGAAATGCACCGCCACAAGGAAGTCAGTATCGCCGCCGATATCGATATCTACTTCTGTGACCCTCACTCGCCTTGGCAGCGCCCTACGAACGAAAACACTAACGGGTTACTTCGACAATATTTTCCCAAGGGCACTGACCTGAATATTTATTCTCAGGATGACCTTGACCGTGTTGCTTTTGAAATGAACGAACGCCCCCGCAAACGATTGGACTTCGCAACCCCGAATGAGATGATGACGGAACTACTGTTGCGCTGACCGCAAGAATCCGCCAAAAAATAAGTCGGATTTCGTGTGGTCTCGATGAAGGGATCAACAACTGGGTCGGATTTGGTGGTGTTTCGACGCAAGGCACCGTGCTGGATAACTCTTTCATCGTGAAGTAACTCACAACCAGCCTGGCACAGAGGGGCCGACGGCACTTTCGCTGACTCCAAATGCAGCTCGTCCGCGAGTAGCATCTTTGGCATGAGCCTAAAACGGCCGCGCTGGTTGAGTCGCAACGTCTGGACGTTGTCGTGGGTGTCGTTCCTGCAAGATGCCGCCAGTGAAATGCTGTATCCGATCATGCCGATCTTTCTCTATAGTGTTTTGGGAGCTCCCGCCGCTGTTGTCGGAATCATTGAAGGACTGGCCGAGGGCACCGCCGCCACGACCAAACTCTTCAGCGATCAGATCAACCGTTTTTTGCCGCGCAAGGTTGCCGTCTTTCTTGGTTACACGGGGGCGGCGGTCGGCAAGGTCATCATCGCCCTGTCGTTCTCCTGGCCCGTCGTTCTTCTCGGACGCGTAACGGATCGCTTTGGCAAGGGACTGAGATCCGCCCCTCGTGACACCATTCTGTTTCTCGGCACACAGCGCAGCGAAAGAGGACGAGTCCTCGGATTTCACCGCACGGCCGATACCTTGGGCGCAGTGGTTGGTCCAGCGCTAGCCCTCCTTCTTCTGAGCTTGTTTGATCAAAACCTCAGAATCATCCTGTGGATAGCAGTCATCCCTGCCGTGATTTCGCCCATTCTTGTTCTGCTCGTTAAAGACAGCGAGAAGCGACCTCCGCGCGCGACGCCGGCCACAATCACACCCCCACCCACAACTAAATTCTCATCCGCCACAGTGCCCGCCACAGCGTCTCCCTCTGCCCGATTGCCCGCCCCGCTGGCCCGTCTCATCACGGTGCTCAGTGTTTTTTCTTTGGCTAACTTTCCGGATGCCCTGATCCTTTTGCACTTGAGCCTGCAGGGATTCTCGGTCACCTCGGTGGTCGGGGCTTACCTCATCTTCAATATCTCGTACGCTCTGCTCAGCTTTCCCGCGGGTGCGCTGGCCGACCGTTTTCCGCCGCAATTCGTTTATGCGCTGGGCCTGGCTTGCTTTGCTATCGCCTATGGAGGGCTTGCTCTCACCTCCGATCCGGCCGTAGCGATTGCCTTGGTTATTGTGTATGGCGGGTTTGCCGCAGTCAACGACACGGTCGGAAAATCGTGGGCGTCCAAGCTTGCTCCCGAACACCAGCAACTTCAGGCGCAGGCCCGACTGCAAGGATTCGCTGGTTTTGCGATTCTGTTGGCGTCCATCTGGGCGGGCCTTCTGTGGGAGATGGGCCCGGGGGATGGCATCATCCCGCTGGGAATCTCTTCGGCCGTCGCCGTCGTTGCCGGTATCTACATTGCGGTGTTTACGCCGCGGATGAAGGCGGGAGACACCTAAGCACCGCTAGATTTGAGTCATGACGTTCTCGGTTGCTGTTGCTGGTGCCTCTGGTTATGCCGGTGGCGAGGTGTTGCGTTTGCTCGCCGGGCATCCGGAGTTTGACGTGCGCACCATTACGGCTCATTCGAATGCTGGTCAACGGCTTGTTGATGTGCAGCCCCATCTCCGCAGTTTTGGCAACATTGTGTTGCAAGAAACCACCGCTGAGAACCTTACCGACCACGATGTTGTCTTCTTGGCACTCCCGCATGGTGCCTCTGCCGCCCTCGCGGCCCAGTTTTCGCACGAGACTTTGGTTGTCGATTGTGGAGCCGATCATCGCCTCGATGACCCTAACGATTGGAAGGCGTTTTATGGCGGGGATCACACGCCATCCTGGGCCTATGGCATTCCCGAACTTCCGCTCGCCAATGAAGGCACCCAGCGGGACAACCTTCGGGGAATCAAGCGCATCGCGGCCCCCGGCTGCAATGCCTCCGCTGTCTCTCTCGCGCTAGCCCCGGGAATCCGGGCGAATCTCATCGAATCTACGGACCTTGTCTCGGTGCTCGCAGTTGGTCCCTCCGGAGCCGGCAAAAGCCTCAAAGCTGAACTTTTGGCAAGTGAAATCATGGGTTCCGCCAGTGCGTATGCCGTGGGGGGAATACATCGTCACACCCCGGAGATTTTGCAAAACCTTCGCAAAGCGGGCGCTCACGAGGTGTCTATCTCAATGACCCCGGTTCTCGTGCCCATGGCGCGCGGAATTCTGGCAACATCAACTGCCCGGATCAAGCCCGGGGTCACGCTCGACCAGCTTCATTCCGCCTGGTGCGCGGCATATGAAAACGAACCATTCGTGAAAGTATTGCCCCTCGGCCAATTCCCGCGCACCGCTGACACCCTCGGCGCGAACACCTGCCTCATCGGGCTCGCCCTAGACACCACGGTTGGTCGTGTCGTTGTGGTGAGTGCCCTCGACAACCTTGTCAAGGGAACGGCCGGCGCTGCCATCCAATCCGCCAATATCGCTTTGGGGCTTCCCGAGGCAACGGGGCTCCCCGTCAACGGAGTCGCCCCGTGATCGTAAGTTCCGCTGTGAAGGGAGTGCAAAAATGAGTGTGACTGCCGCCGCCGGATTTCTGGCCGCAGGGGTCGCTTGCGGCCTGAAGACAACAGGCAAGAGGGACCTTGCCATTGTGCAGAACCGAGGACCCTTGAAAAACGTGGCTTCGGTCTTTACGAGCAACCGCTGCAAGGCAAATCCTGTTCTGTGGAGCCAGCAGGTGATGGCCGATGGCATTGCGGATGCGATTGTGCTGAACTCCGGCGGCGCCAACTGCTACACCGGCGCGCGAGGTTTTCAAACAACCCACGCCACGGCAGAAGCGGTAGCCGAGCGCCTCGACATCTCCGCCGGGGACGTACTGGTGTGTTCCACCGGCCTCATTGGCGAGCAACTCGATCTAGACAAGCTGAAGACGGGCGTGTGGGATGCGGGGCTCGCGATTCTCACCGGCGGTGCCACCTCCGAGCAAGCCGGCCTCGACGCCGCCCACGCGATCATGACCACCGACTCTGTTCCCAAACTTTCCGTGCGCACGGTTGCGGCGACTGCGGCAGCGACAGCATCCGCCGCTACCAACGTGGCGTACACCATTGGCGGAATGGCGAAAGGTGCCGGAATGCTGGCGCCCGGGCTTGCTACCATGCTCGTCGTCATCACCACCGATGCCATGCTCTCGAGCGAACAGCTTGATGTGGCTTTGCGCCAGGCCACGCGGGTCACCTTTGATCGCCTCGACTCCGACGGTTGCATGTCCACCAATGACACGGTCACGCTGATGGCGTCCGGTGCATCCGGTCATGAACCCGGCATCGAAGACTTCACCCTCGAGTTGACCGCGTTATGCAAAGACCTGGCGTTGCAATTACAGGCGGATGCCGAAGGCTCCAGCCACGACATCGCCATCACCGTCACCGGCGCGATCAGCGAAGACGAAGCAGTGGATGTTGCCCGCACCGTGGCCCGCAGCAACCTGTTCAAAGCGGCCATGTTCGGAAATGACCCCAACTGGGGTCGCGTTTTGGCCGCAGTGGGAACGACCCAGGCAACTTTTGATCCTTATAACGTGGATGTTGCCTTCAACGGTGTGAAGCTCTGCATTGCCGGGGAACCGGGGGAGTCTCGAACTCTGGTAGACCTGTCGCCGCGCGCGGTCGACGTCGTCATCGATATCAAAGCGGGTCCCGCATCCGCCACCATTTGGACCAACGACTTGACGCACGACTACGTGCACGAAAACAGCGCCTACGCGAGCTAAGCGCGCGCTCCACAGCTAAGGGTTCATCATGACTGAGATTCGTACCGAAGAAGACGCCGCTGCCGCGGTCAAAGCCGCGACCCTCATTGAGTCCCTCACGTGGCTGAAGAAGTTCCGCGACGAAATCATCGTCGTCAAGTTCGGTGGCAACGCCATGGTGAGTGAAGAACTTACCCGAGCCTTCGCCGAAGACATGGTCTACCTGCGCACCGTCGGCATCAAGCCCGTCGTCGTGCACGGCGGTGGACCGCAAATCTCCAAGATGCTCGAGCGCCTTGGAATTGAGAGCGAGTTTCGTGGTGGATACCGGGTCACCAGCCCCGAAGCCATGGATGTTGTGCGCATGGTGCTCACCGGCCAAGTCAGTCGTGACCTCGTCGGTCACATGAACGAACATGGCCCCCTCGCCGCTGGAATCTCGGGAGAAGACGCCGGGCTGTTTGTGGGGGAGCGCCGCGGTGTGCTCATCGATGGCGAAATGGTGGATCTCGGACTCGTCGGCGACGTCGTAGGGGTGAACCCCGATGCCGTGCACGCGCTCATCGACGCCGGGCGCATCCCCGTTGTTTCGTCCATTGCTCCGGATAAAGACACTGCAGGCCAATCCCTGAATGTCAATGCGGATGCCGCTGCCGCAGCGCTCGCCGTGGCCCTCGGTGCTGCCAAGCTCGTCATCCTCACCGATGTTCAAGGCCTCTACAGCGATTGGCCGAACCGCGACTCGCTCGTGTCGATGATTACCGCCTCGGAGCTCGACACGCTTCTTCCCAATCTTGAATCAGGAATGATCCCCAAGATGAGCGCGTGCCTCGAAGCCGTTCGTGGGGGAGTGGCCAAAGCCGCCATCATCGACGGGCGCATCCCTCACTCCATCCTTCTCGAAATCTTTACACAATCGGGTAGCGGCACCGAAGTCGTCCCCGACTAGCTCTGGCGTTCTAGACTGGCCCTTTATCCCGAGCACGAAAGTAGCATCATGACCCGGCATTTTCTTCGCGATGACGACATCACTGCCGCCGAGCAGTCCGAGATCCTGGATCTCGCCGCCCGTCTGAAGGCCGACCGCTGGAGCGAACGCCCCCTTGCCGGGCCCCAGACCGTTGCCGTGATCTTCGACAAGACCTCCACGCGCACCCGGGTCTCCTTTGCGGTGGGCATCACCGATTTGGGTGGCTCACCGCTCATTATTTCCACGGCCGATAGTCAGCTGAACAGCAAAGAAAGCGCCTCCGACACGGCTCGCGTGCTCGAGCGTCAGGTTGCTGCCATCGTGTGGCGAACGTTCGCCCAGAGTGGCCTCGAGGAGATTTCGCGCGGCACGACCGTACCTGTTGTCAATGCACTGTCCGATGACTTCCACCCCTGCCAGCTCTTGGCTGACCTCCTCACCATTCGCGAGCACAAGGGCTCTTTGGCTGGCTTGACTGTTGCCTTCCTGGGCGATGGCCGCTCCAACATGGCGCAGTCCTATCTTTTGGCGTGCGCCACGGCGGGAATGCACGTTCGTATTGGCGCTCCTGTGGGCTACCACCCCACCGAGGAGGTAGTCGCAAAAGCCGTCTCGATTGCCGCGACAACGGGCGGTTCTGCCGTTGTCACCACGTTCGCTGAGGACGCCGTTGCCGGTGCCGATGTCGTCGTGACGGACACCTGGGTTTCCATGGGCAAAGAGAACGAAAAGGCGGAACGCGTTGCCGTCTTCGGGGCATACCAAGTGGATGCTGCGCTGATGGCCCACGCCAAGCCAGATGCTGCCTTCATGCACTGTCTCCCTGCCGACCGCGGTTACGAAGTTTCTGCGGAAGTTATCGACGGACCCCAGAGCATTATTTGGGATGAAGCCGAAAACCGCACGCACGCGCAGAAGGCCCTGCTCGTCTGGCTCCTGCGCTCCAACGCCTAGAATTGTCCCACCGAAGTTTTCGTAAGGAGAACCATGTCTGATCGCGTCGTACTCGCCTATTCTGGTGGCCTCGATACCTCTGTGGGTATTGGTTGGCTCAAAGATGCCACTGGTAAAGAGGTCGTGGCCATGGCCATTGACGTCGGCCAAGAGGGCGAAGACATGGAAGATATCCGACAGCGGGCTCTTGCGTGTGGCGCGGTGGAAGCCGTCGTTATCGATGCGCGCGACGAGTTCGCCAACGACTACATTGTTCCTGCTATCAAGGCCAACGGTCTATACCAGAAGCGTTACCCCTTGGTGTCGGCCCTCAGCCGCCCCATCATCGCCAAGTATCTGGCGCAAACCGCCAAGGAACTCGGGGCTGATTCAATCGCCCACGGTTGCACGGGAATGGGCAACGACCAGGTACGTTTCGAGGCCGCTGTTGCCGCCCTTGCCCCTGACCTTCTGTGCATTGCCCCCATTCGCGACCTCGCGCTCACGCGTGACAAGGCACTCGAATACGCGGCCAAGCACAACCTTCCTATTGCGCAGAGTAAAAAGAGCCCATACTCCGTTGACCAAAACGTGTGGGGTCGCGCGGTCGAGACCGGCTTCTTGGAAGACCCCTGGAATGCTCCCATCGAGGATATTTACACCTACACGGCAGACCCTTCGGTCCCTCGTGAAGCCACCGAAATCACGATCACGTTCACGCAGGGCGTTCCCACTGCTATTGATGGCAAGGCCGTCACCCCACTTCAGGCCGTTGTTCTCTTGAACAAGCTTGCCGGCGCCCAAGGCGTTGGCCGCATCGACATGGTCGAAGATCGACTTGTCGGCATCAAGAGCCGTGAGGTGTACGAGTCTCCTGCGGGAATCACGCTGATCAACGCTCACGAAGAGCTCGAGAACCTCACCATCGAGCGCGACTTGGCCCGCTACAAGCGTCGCGTCGAAGCAGAGTGGGCTGAACTGGTCTACGACGGCCTCTGGTTCTCCGGTCTCAAGCGTTCACTTGATGTGTTCATCAACGACACCCAGAAGTACGTTTCCGGCGAAGTACGCGTCAAGCTCCATGGTGGCCAAGCTGTCATCACCGGGCGCCGCTCCGACCAGAGCCTGTACGACTTCGATTTGGCCACCTACGACACCGGCGGAACCTTCGACCAGTCGCAGGCTAAGGGGTTCATCGAAATCTGGTCACTTCCCAGCAAGATTTCGGCTCGCCGCGATCAGGCAACTCAAGGCTAAGTAGACCTCTTTATGACCGCTTCCAACGACAGCACATCGCGCGCTTCTGAAGCTGGCGCCTTGTGGGGTGGCCGTTTCACCAGTGGTCCATCACCGGAGTTGCTTGCCCTCAGCAAGTCGACCCAGTTTGACTGGGTGCTCGCCGAATATGACATTAACGGATCCCGAGCGCACGCCACCGCTTTGGCAGCAGCCGGGTACCTCACTCAGGCCGAGCTGACCATCATGCTCGACTCGCTAGAGACACTGCGCGAGCAGTTGCGTAGCGGCGAGTTCGTGGCCCTGGAATCCGATGAGGATGTGCACTCGGCGCTGGAGCGTGGCCTCATTGCCATCTCCGGTGTCGAGGTGGGTGGCAAGCTTCGGGCTGGCCGCAGTCGAAACGACCAGATTGCGACCCTCATTCGGCTGTACATGCTGGATCACGCCCGCATTATTGGTCATGACGTCATCGACCTGATCGATGCCCTCGCGGCCCAGGCGGCAGCTCATCCGCACGCCATCATGCCCGGCCGCACACACCTGCAACACGCGCAGCCCGTCCTGCTCGCGCATCACTTGCTGGCCCACGCGTGGCCACTCGTGCGCGATCTTGAGCGCCTGCGAGACTGGAGCATCCGCGCGGCAGTTTCTCCCTACGGTTCTGGCGCCCTTGCGGGTAGTTCTCTCGGCCTCGACCCCCAGATCGTAGCTGACGAATTGAGCCTGTCCAGCCCCGCCGAGAACTCGATTGATGCCACCGCCAGCCGCGACGTTGTGGCCGAGTTTGCCTTCATCACGTCATTGATTGGCATCAACCTGTCGCGGCAGGCCGAAGAGATCATCATGTGGGCCACCCGCGAATTTGGGTTTGTCACGTTGCACGACGGGTACTCCACCGGGTCTTCGATTATGCCGCAAAAGAAGAACCCTGATATCGCCGAACTTGCGCGCGGAAAATCCGGTCGCCTGATTGGCAACCTTTCCGGGCTTCTGGCAACCCTCAAGGGTCTCCCGTTGGCGTACAACCGCGACCTCCAAGAGGACAAAGAACCCGTCTTCGACTCCGTCAACACTCTCGAGGTTTTGCTTCCGGCTTTCACCGGCATGGTCGCAACACTCACGTACAACACGGACCGCATGGCCGAGTTGGCACCTCAAGGGTTCTCTTTGGCCACAGATGTTGCAGAATGGCTGGTCAAACAAGGCGTCGCCTTCCGGGATGCTCACGAGATCAGCGGAGACTTGGTTCGCTTCTGTGAATCCACAGGTCTCGAGTTGCATCAACCCACGGATGCCGAATACGCAACCGTTTCACCTCATCTCACCGCTGTCGTTCGTGGGGTTCTCACCGCCAAGGGTTCTGTCGAGAGCCGCGATGGCGCCGGTGGCACCGCCCCGGTTCGCGTGGCCGACCAGTTGGCAGCCCTGACCGAGCGCGTGCGGGAACTGACGTTCGCTCTTGGTATCGATTCTTAAGTTTTTTTCTCGCAACATCTGGTACCAGCGTGTTTTCTGCACCGCACGTTCCTGAACGACACTGACGCAAGGAGACCCGGCCGTGACGCTGAGCCCGCAATCCGAGGCACTGATCCATCAGCGCAATGACCCCAGCTTTGACACCCTGTGGGACGAGCTGGTGTGGCGAGGCCTGGTGCATGTCTCCACCGATGCGGATGCCCTGCGAAAGCTGTTCGCCGGCCCCCCCATCACGTATTACTGCGGGTTCGACCCCACCGCCCCCAGCCTGCATCTGGGCAACCTCGTACAACTGCTCTTGCTGCGTCGAATCCAGCTTGCCGGCCACAAGCCACTTGGTCTCGTCGGAGGCTCCACGGGCCTTGTAGGGGATCCGCGTCCCACCGCCGAGCGCACGCTCAACACCAAGGAAACGGTGAACGAGTGGGTCGGCTACCTCAGCACTCAGATCTCCAAGTTCCTGAGCTTCGAGGGGGATAACGCCGCTCGAATGGTGAACAACCTCGACTGGACGGCCCCGATGTCGGCCATCGACCTGTTGCGCGATATCGGCAAGTACTTTCGGGTCGGTGCCATGCTCAAAAAGGATGCCGTCAGCGCCCGCTTGAACTCCGAGGCCGGCATCAGTTACACCGAGTTCAGCTACCAGATCCTGCAGGGGCTCGACTTCCTGGAGTTATGGCGCACCTACGACTGCCAACTCCAGACCGGTGGCAGTGACCAGTGGGGTAACCTCACCAGCGGAATCGATCTGATCCACCGCGCCGAGGGCGTCAGTGTGCATGCCATTGGCACGCCGCTGATTACCAATAGCGACGGCACCAAGTTTGGCAAGAGCGAGGGCAACGCCGTGTGGCTCGATTCCTCGATGACATCGCCTTACGCCTTCTACCAGTTTTGGCTCAATACCGACGATGCTGATGTCATTGCGCGAATGAAGATATTCACGTTCCTCACCCGTGTCGACATGGCCGTGTACGAGACGGCGGTAGCTGAGGAACCCTTCAAACGAGCAGCCCAGCGCCGCCTCGCCCACGAGGTCACCTCTCTCGTGCACGGTCTCGCCGCCACGGAGGCCGCCATCGCTGCCGCCGGAGCCCTCTTTGGTCAGGGTGATCTCGCCTTGCTTGATGCTGACACTCTCGAGGCGGCTCTCCGGGAGTTGCCGCACACCACGACGCCCTCGAATACTCCGGTCGCCCAACTTCTGGTCGACACGGGACTCTCGGCGAGTTTGGGTGCCGCACGCCGCTCGATTGCCGAGGGCGGGGTCTACCTCAACAACCAGAAGGTTGTCGAGCAAGACGCCCTCCTCGAGTCCAGCATCCTGCCCTCGCGAATGGCTGTACTTCGTCGTGGCAAGAAGACTCTCGCGGGCATTTTCGTCGAGTAGCAACCTCCTTCCGAAACGCCCCCACGGGGGGCGTTTCGGGCCCCCCATCGGGAGGCAACCGGTCGGTTGAAGCTCGACACGCCCGGGCTGTTTGCCTGATTTGCCCCCTCCCGTAATCTCCGCGTAATCTAAACACTTGTCACCCCAAAGGTGCGAAACACAGTCACTGTGAATCGGCCTCAAGCGGGACAAGTTATTTAGCCAAGTGAGAGTCTGCAAAGACTTGCCCAGGCCTGAATAACATGACTTAAACATCACGTCGCTGGCGACTTCTACTGAGTACTCAACTTGGTCGTAAAAGTTAGTCTGCGTGGTGTCATCGGAAAGTAGCCTCACACCGCCTCGTCAAGGTTGTGGAGTGGGAGCGCCCGATCCTTGAGAACTCAACAGCGTGCACAATGTCAAATGCCAAAAACCCTGTGGCATCAAATTACGCATCTTTTCTAGATGTTGTGTTGGTGTTCAGGATTCCTTTGGAATAACAAATTAAACAACAAAGCAAGTCAGTAATGATTTGTTCTGTCAGTTTCAAACTTGTGGTTTCTTCGCCCATTCCGGCGGGTTACCACACTAGATGTGCCCGGTACTTCGGTTCCGAGGCTATTAAACATTTACGGAGAGTTTGATCCTGGCTCAGGACGAACGCTGGCGGCGTGCTTAACACATGCAAGTCGAACGATGAAGCTGGGGCTTGCTCTGGTGGATTAGTGGCGAACGGGTGAGTAACACGTGAGTAACCTGCCCTTGACTCTGGGATAACTGCTAGAAATGGTAGCTAATACCGGATACGACCCTCGGAGGCATCTTCAGGGGGTGGAAAGAATTTCGGTCAAGGATGGACTCGCGGCCTATCAGCTAGTTGGTGAGGTAATGGCTCACCAAGGCGACGACGGGTAGCCGGCCTGAGAGGGTGACCGGCCACACTGGGACTGAGACACGGCCCAGACTCCTACGGGAGGCAGCAGTGGGGAATATTGCACAATGGGCGAAAGCCTGATGCAGCAACGCCGCGTGAGGGACGAAGGCCTTCGGGTTGTAAACCTCTTTTAGTAGGGAAGAAGCGAAAGTGACGGTACCTGCAGAAAAAGCACCGGCTAACTACGTGCCAGCAGCCGCGGTAATACGTAGGGTGCAAGCGTTGTCCGGAATTATTGGGCGTAAAGAGCTCGTAGGCGGTTTGTCGCGTCTGCTGTGAAATCTGGGGGCTCAACCCCCAGCCTGCAGTGGGTACGGGCAGACTAGAGTGCGGTAGGGGAGATTGGAATTCCTGGTGTAGCGGTGGAATGCGCAGATATCAGGAGGAACACCAATGGCGAAGGCAGATCTCTGGGCCGTTACTGACGCTGAGGAGCGAAAGCATGGGGAGCAAACAGGATTAGATACCCTGGTAGTCCATGCCGTAAACGTTGGGAACTAGATGTAGGGGCCATTCCACGGTTTCTGTGTCGCAGCTAACGCATTAAGTTCCCCGCCTGGGGAGTACGGCCGCAAGGCTAAAACTCAAAGGAATTGACGGGGGCCCGCACAAGCGGCGGAGCATGCGGATTAATTCGATGCAACGCGAAGAACCTTACCAAGGCTTGACATATACAGGAAAAGCGTAGAAATACGCTCCCCGCAAGGTCTGTATACAGGTGGTGCATGGTTGTCGTCAGCTCGTGTCGTGAGATGTTGGGTTAAGTCCCGCAACGAGCGCAACCCTCGTCCTATGTTGCCAGCACGTAATGGTGGGAACTCATGGGAGACTGCCGGGGTCAACTCGGAGGAAGGTGGGGATGACGTCAAATCATCATGCCCCTTATGTCTTGGGCTTCACGCATGCTACAATGGCCGATACAGAGGGCTGCAATACCGTAAGGTGGAGCGAATCCCACAAAGTCGGTCTCAGTTCGGATTGAGGTCTGCAACTCGACCTCATGAAGTCGGAGTCGCTAGTAATCGCAGATCAGCAACGCTGCGGTGAATACGTTCCCGGGCCTTGTACACACCGCCCGTCAAGTCATGAAAGTCGGTAACACCCGAAGCCAGTGGCCTAACCGTAAGGGAGGAGCTGTCGAAGGTGGGATTGGTAATTAGGACTAAGTCGTAACAAGGTAGCCGTACCGGAAGGTGCGGCTGGATCACCTCCTTTCTAAGGAGCACGTTCTCCTCGGTCTGTATACAGCCGGTTATAGGAGACAGCCGTTTGTAACCCAGTTAGGGTTGCACGGCGCTCATGGGTGGAACATTGACATTGATGCAGAGCCGAATGGTTCACGATTAGTACGATTCTTTAGGGAATTTGGAATGTTGTGTCTCAGGGTGTTTTGTATGACGCACGCTGTTGGGTCCTGAGGGACCGGTACTTACTCGCACGTCTTTAGGGGCGTGAAAGTCTTTATTGACTTGTTGAGTATGAACCTTTCCTCTGGACCTTTCTTTCGTTGGCAAAAGCCCAATGATAAGAAGGGTACCGCCCGTACTTTGAGAACTACACAGTGGACGCGAGCATCTTATACTCAGGCCTTTATTGGCCTGGTGTATTAAAGATCATAAAGGCACTCAATTTATTGAGTGTCAGATAGATCATTGGTCAATTTCTTTTATAAGAGATCGATTCAAAACTCATGTGATTTTCAAATTTATAAGAGCAAACAGTGGATGCCTTGGCATCTGGAGCCGAAGAAGGACGTAGTAATCTGCGATAAGCCTCGGGGAGCTGATAAACGAGCTTTGATCCGAGGATGTCCGAATGGGGAAACCCCGCCAGGCCCGCAAGGTGACCTGGTGACTCCCGCCTGAATATATAGGGCGGGTAGAGGGAACGTGGGGAAGTGAAACATCTCAGTACCCACAGGAAGAGAAAACAAAAGTGATTCCGTAAGTAGTGGCGAGCGAACGCGGAAGAGGCTAAACCGATCATGTGTGATATCCGGTAGGAGTTGCATGGTCGGGGTTGCGGGACTTTTCATTTAGTTCTACCGAGCTATAAGGATTACAACGTTGTATAGACGAATGGTATTGAAAGGCCAGTCATAGAGGGTGCAAACCCCGTAGTCGAAATGCAGCAATGGTCCGAGAAGTATCCCAAGTAGGACGGGGCCCGAGAAATCCCGTTTGAATCCGTCAGGACCACCTGATAAGCCTAAATACTCCCAGATGACCGATAGCGGACAAGTACCGTGAGGGAAAGGTGAAAAGTACCCCGGGAGGGGAGTGAAATAGTACCTGAAACTGTTTGCTTACAAACCGTTGGAGCCTCCTTGTTGGGGTGACAGCGTGCCTTTTGAAGAATGAGCCTGCGAGTTAGTGATATGTGGCGAGGTTAACCCGTGAGGGGAAGCCGTAGCGAAAGCGAGTCTTAATAGGGCGATACAGTCGCATGTTCTAGACCCGAAGCGAAGTGATCTATCCATGGCCAGGTTGAAGCGACGGTAAGACGTCGTGGAGGACCGAACCCACTTAGGTTGAAAACTGAGGGGATGAGCTGTGGATAGGGGTGAAAGGCCAATCAAACTTCGTGATAGCTGGTTCTCTCCGAAATGCATTTAGGTGCAGCGTTGCGTGTTTCTTACTGGAGGTAGAGCTACTGGATGGCCGATGGGCCCCACCGGGTTACTGACGTCAGCCAAACTCCGAATGCCAGTAAGTGAGAGCGCAGCAGTGAGACAGTGGGGGATAAGCTTCATTGTCGAGAGGGAAACAACCCAGACCACCAACTAAGGTCCCAAAGCGCGTGCTAAGTGGGAAAGGATGTGGAGTTGCCGTGACAACCAGGAGGTTGGCTTAGAAGCAGCCACCCTTGAAAGAGTGCGTAATAGCTCACTGGTCAAGTGATTCCGCGCCGACAATGTAACGGGGCTCAAGCACGCCACCGAAGTTGTGGCATTGATATATTTTGGTAGGCCTTCGTGGTCCAGCCATATTGATGGGTAGGAGAGCGTCGTGTGGCCAGCGAAGCGGCGGTGTAAACCAGCCGTGGAGGCTACACGAGTGAGAATGCAGGCATGAGTAGCGAAAGACGGGCGAGAAACCCGTCCTCCGGAAGACCAAGGGTTCCAGGGTCAAGCTAATCTTCCCTGGGTAAGTCGGGACCTAAGGCGAGGCCGACAGGCGTAGTCGATGGACAACGGGTTGATATTCCCGTACTGATGAAGAACCGCCCAAACTAATCCCGTAATGCTAAGAGTCTGAATACTCAAGTTGATCCCTTCGGGGTGATGTTTGGGGGCTAGCACTCGACCCTATGCTGGTGCGGTTAGCGTATTAACAGGTGTGACGCAGGAAGGTAGTCAAGCCGGGCGATGGTTGTCCCGGTCTAAGGATGTAGGGCGAGAGATAGGCAAATCCGTCTCTCATGAAGCCTGAGACCCGATGGGTAGCACGCAAGTGCGAAATTGATGATCCTATGCTGCCAAGAAAAGCATCGACGCGAGGTTCAAGTCACCCGTACCCCAAACCGACTCAGGTGGTCAGGTAGAGAATACTAAGGAGATCGAGAGAATCATGGTTAAGGAACTCGGCAAAATGCCCCCGTAACTTCGGGAGAAGGGGGGCCTGAGGCGTGTAGGGATTTACTCCTGAAGCGTTCGAAGGCCGCAGAGACCAGTGGGAAGCGACTGTTTACTAAAAACACAGGTCCGTGCTAAGTCGCAAGACGATGTATACGGACTGACGCCTGCCCGGTGCTGGAAGGTTAAGAGGAGCGGTTAGCGTAAGCGAGGCTGCGAATTTAAGCCCCAGTAAACGGCGGTGGTAACTATAACCATCCTAAGGTAGCGAAATTCCTTGTCGGGTAAGTTCCGACCTGCACGAATGGCGTAACGACTTCCCAGCTGTCTCAACCGTGAACTCGGCGAAATTGCACTACGAGTAAAGATGCTCGTTACGCGCAGAAGGACGGAAAGACCCCGTGACCTTTACTACAGCTTGGTATTGGTGTTTGGTGTGACTTGTGTAGGATAGGTGGGAGACTGTGAAGCTTGGACGCTAGTTCAGGTGGAGTCATTGTTGAAATACCACTCTGGTCACTCTAGACATCTAACTACGAACCGTAATCCGGTTCTGGGACAGTGCCTGGTGGGTAGTTTAACTGGGGCGGTTGCCTCCCAAAAAGTAACGGAGGCGCCCAAAGGTTCCCTCAACCTGGTTGGTAATCAGGTGTCGAGTGTAAGTGCACAAGGGAGCTTGACTGCGAGACTGACAAGTCAAGCAGGGACGAAAGTCGGGACTAGTGATCCGGCAGTGGCTTGTGGAAGCGCTGTCGCTCAACGGATAAAAGGTACCTCGGGGATAACAGGCTGATCTTGCCCAAGAGTCCATATCGACGGCATGGTTTGGCACCTCGATGTCGGCTCGTCGCATCCTGGGGCTGGAGTAGGTCCCAAGGGTTGGGCTGTTCGCCCATTAAAGCGGTACGCGAGCTGGGTTTAGAACGTCGTGAGACAGTTCGGTCCCTATCCTCTGCGCGCGCAGGAAATTTGAGAAGATCTATCCCTAGTACGAGAGGACCGGGATGGACGAACCTCTGGTGTGTCAGTTGTTCTGCCAAGGGCACCGCTGATTAGCTACGTTCGGAACGGATAACCGCTGAAAGCATCTAAGCGGGAAGCCGGCTTCAAGATGAGATTTCCATCCCTTTGGGGGAGAGGCTCGCAGCTAGACTACTGCGTTGATAGGCCGGATGTGGAAGCGAGGACTAAAGACTCGTGAAGCTGACCGGTACTAATAAGCCGATAATTTGATAATCACTACACACACTTATGTTGTAAGGCTGAAGTGTGTGGCATGAAGATTGCTTGCGTCCACTGAGTGGTTCTCGATGTACGGTCGAGAACGACGAACAATACGTTTTGTTTTTCGTTTCACATTTGATTGACATCAATAGTGTTTCGGCGGCCATAGCGAGAGGGAAACGCCCGGTTACATTCCGAACCCGGAAGCTAAGACTCTCAGCGCCGATGGTACTGCAGGGGGGACCCTGTGGGAGAGTAGGTCACCGCCGGACTTATTTGTAAAATAGCCACCCATTCATTTGGGTGGCTATTTTGCGTTAAGCTTGACCCTTGCGTCAAGATTTTTACTGCATCTAAATAGAGGACTCCGCCATGAGCGACAACGACAGCAATTCTGGCCAGGACAAGCGCCCCCAACGCGATGGATCTGGCAAGCGGTCGGAGCGACCCCGCACAGGTGATCGCAATTCCCGTCCCGAACGTGGCAGTGCCCCTCGCGGCGACCGTCCTTCCTATGGCGATCGTCCGAACCGTGATTCTGCTCCTCGCGGAGACCGTCCGTCGTACGGCAACCGCGATGGTGGTGCTCCTCGTGGCGATCGTTCGAGCTATGGCGACCGCGCCAACCGCGATTCTGCTCCCCGTGGTGATCGGCCTTCATACGGGGATCGTCCGGGCCGTCCTTCTTATGGTGACTCTGGTGCGCGTAGCGACCGTCCGTCCTATGGGGATCGTCCGAACCGTGATTCCGCTCCGCGCGGAGACCGCCCGTCGTATGGTGACCGCCCAGCGCGTCCTTCGTATGGAGATCGTCCCCAGCACGACAGTGCGCCTCGCGGCGACCGTCCTTCCTATGGTGACCGCCCACAGAGGGACTCCGCGCCTCGCGGCGACCGTCCTTCGTATGGCAACCGTTCCGATCGACCCGCACGTCCTCCCTATGGTGACCGCCCGCAGCGTGATTCTGCCCCGCGCGGGGACCGTCCCAGCTACGGCAATCGCGACGCAGGTGCTCCCCGCGGGGATCGGCCCTCGTACGGTAATCGCGACTCAGCCCCTCGAGGCGATCGTCCTTCGTACGGCAACCGTGATGGTGGTGCTCCTCGTGGCGACCGCCCTTCATATGGTGACCGTTCGGATCGCCCTGCTCGTCCCGCCTACGGGGATCGTCCGCAAAGGGATTCGGCACCTCGTGGAGACCGTCCCTCATACGGTGACCGGCCAGTTCGCCCGTCTTATGGGGACTCTGGTGCGCGTAGCGACCGTCCATCATATGGTGACCGTCCCAACCGGGATTCCGCTCCTCGTGGAGATCGTCCTTCCTACGGTGACCGCCCCCAGCGGTCGGGTACCCCTGACAACACACGCTTTGGTGCACGCGGTGAGCGTCCGGAGCGTGTTCGTGGCGGCTTCGTCGAAGAGGAGATGACGGAAGAGCAGCGTATGGCGCGCGAACTTCGTTCCGTTCGTGCCCACCACGAAGATCCCATCATTGATTTTGATGTTGACGTCAATGAGCTGGATCGCGTCGCGCGAAACGAACTCAAGACGCTCACAAAAGAGAACGCTGAAACAGTGGCGAAGCACCTGGTGATGGCGGTGCGACTCATTGATTCAGACCCCGAGCTGGCCCACCAGCATGTGTTGTCGGCATCGCGCCGTGCCGGTCGCATCGCGGTCGTACGCGAGACCCTTGGCATTACTGCTTACGCCACAGGTGATTTTGCTTTGGCTTTGCGTGAAATGCGTACGTTCCGTCGAATCTCAGGGTCCAACGAGCAGATTGCATTGATGGTCGATAGCGAACGCGGTGTTGGTCGCTCAGACAAGGCTCTTGAACTCGGTCGTTCCGTCGACCGTTCTACTCTCACCGAGGCGACGCAGGTTGCCTTGGCGGTTGCAATGTCAGGTGCACGCCTTGACCTTGATCAGCCCGACCTCGCTTTGGGTGAGCTAGAAATTTCTCAGCTCGACCCCACCAAGGCATTCAGCTACAGCCCTGAACTCTTTCGTGCCTACGCAGAAGTTCTTGAGGAACTCGGCCGCACCGAAGAATCCGCGGAATGGTTGACGTGCGCCGAGGTCGCAGAGAAGGCGCTAGAAATGTCGCCGCCAGCAGGCGAAGATGAATCTGATGAGGACATCATCGTTATTGAAGAGGAGCTTGAAGGCTTCGACGACGATTTTGACGGCGAGGCCGACGGCGAGTCTGAAGCAGATGCTGGCGACGCTTCGCAAGCAGAAGAGATTCTCGTCGAGGACGTCAGTGCGGTGGATATAAGTGTCGAGGACGTCAGCCTTCAGGGGGCTCCTCTCGAGGATGTCACTCTAGAGGACGTGCATGCTGAAGAGTTGAGCGCTGATGACGTGGCCAACCTATTTGATGAGGTCGTAGAAAGGTCCGCTGAAGAAGTAGTCCTGACTTCCGTTGCCATGGATTTCGACGAGGACTTGCTTGAGGACGATGTGGCTCAGGTGCTGCGCGACACTGCACACCTTGCCGGCGAAGAGGGCGGCACGGAGAGTCGCGCGTGAGCGCACTCTTTTCGCCCAAACGCGTTACAGCAACTCCCATTGATGGCGTCGACGTCATTTTGGCTGACCTCGATGGGGTGGTGTACGCGGGACGACAGGCGATTGAGCATGCCATCGAATCTCTGAACCGCGTGCAACAGACGAAGCGCGTTGGATACATCACAAATAACGCGTCGCGAACGGATGCTCAGGTGGGCGATCACCTGCGTGAGCTGGGGTTGACATTGGAAACCGAAGATGTGGTGACCTCCCCGCAAGCCGCCACCGCATTACTCAAGACAATGGTCACGCCTGGGGCAACGATCCTTGTAATTGGGGGAGAGGGTCTCCGAGACGAGGTCGTCAAAGCTGGTTTCATCGTGACGGACTCGGCGAACGATAGCCCGGCTGCCGTCGTGCAGGGTTTTTCGCCAGATCTGGGCTGGAAGCATCTTGCCGAAGCATCTTTTGCCCTCAATGCTCGCGACGAACAAGGTGAGCCTCTCAACACTCCATGGGTTGCCACCAACATGGACTGGACCATTCCGGTGGAGCGCGGTATTGCTCCGGGAAACGGAACGATGGTTTCTGCCGTGCACCTCGCGGTCGGGCGCCTACCGGTGGTAGCCGGCAAGCCGGAGGTACCTATTTTTGACGAGGCTATGCGGCGCTTTGAGACCAGAAGCGTTCTCTTCATTGGCGATCGTCTCGACACCGACATCCTGGGCGCTAATCGTGCGGGTATCGCGTCGGCAGTCGTTCTTACAGGAATTGACCGGGCTAAGCAGCTCTTGGCTGCCCCCGAAGGCTCTCGTCCCACCTACATTTTGGGTGACCTTCGCGAACTTCACGAGCCGTATCCCGAGAGCGTTACGAGCAAGAACGGTTCGGTGACGGTGCGGGGTTCTCGAGTGCGAAAGCAGGGCATGGAGATTGTCATTGAGCGCGAAGGTGACGATGAGCTCGACCTTCTTCGGGCGGCTTGTCGTGTGATCTGGGACAGTGGCTTGGCCATCTACGGCTTCAACGTCCCCGAGCGTCTCTACGCGAAGAAGTAGCAAACTCGATCGATATAGATGACGAAACTCCTCGAACCCGTGGGTTCGAGGAGTTTCGCTGTTTAGTGCACTCGCGTGAGCACCGAGTCTAGTGGTGCACTTCTTTTTCGGCGCCGTGACCGGTGAGGGACCGAACATCCATCTCCGCGGCGATCCAGGAGTTCTCCTTCTTACCGCCCGGGAGGATCGACCCGAGGATTCCCAGCGCGAAAGCGAGGGGGATCGAGACGATACCGGGGTTATTGAGCGGGAAGATGGCGAAGTTCGCATCCGGAATCATCGATGTTGGCGTACCCGAGACAACGGGGGATAACGCGATGAGAATAATGGACGAAGCCAGTCCGCCGTACATGCTCCACAACGCACCACGGGTGCGGAAGCCGCGCCAGTAGAGCGAGTAGATAATGGTGGGCAGGTTTGCGCTGGCAGCAACGGCGAAGGCCAGTGCAACGAGGAATGCGATGTTCTGCCCCTGAACGCCGATGCCACCGGCAATGGCAAGAAAACCAATGACGAGAACGGTTCGACGCGCAATCTTGACTTCAGCGTTGGGAGTAACCGTTCCCCGCTTGATCACGTTCGCATAGATGTCATGCGCAAACGATGTCGCGGCCGTGATGGTGAGACCAGCGACCACCGCCAAAATGGTGGCGAACGCAATGGCCGAGACGATTCCCATGAGAATCGGTCCGCCAAGGTGAAGTGCCAGGAGCGGTGCAGCGGAGTTCACACCGCCGGGAGCCTTTGCAATGGCATCAGGACCGACGAGCACAAGCGCGCCAAAACCGAGAACCAGTGTGAAGAGGTAGAAGATCCCAATCAACCAGATAGCCCACACGACAGACTTGCGAGCTTCCTTGGCGGTCGGAACCGTGTAGAAACGCATGAGCACGTGGGGCAACCCAGCGGTACCCAGAACGAGGGCCAGGCCCAACGAGATGAAGTCAAGCGGGTTAGCGCCGTACTTGTGCCCCGGTACCAGAGCGTCGTAGGCCTTTTCGGGCAACGTGGTTGAAATCTGCTGCGCCTGCGCCAGCAGGTGTGACAGGTCGAACCCGTTGAGGGCCAGCACCCAGACCGTCATGATGGCGGCGCCAGCAATGAGCAGTCCCGCCTTGATGATCTGAACCCAGGTAGTGCCCTTCATTCCACCGACGAGAACGTAGACCACCATCAGCACACCCACCACGGCAACCACGAGGGATTGACCGAGCTTGTCGCTAATGCCGAGCAGGAGTGAAACGAGGCCTCCGGCGCCGGCCATCTGTGCCAGGAGGTAGAAGAAGCACACTACGAGAGTCGAAATTGCGGCCGCCAAGCGCACGGGACGCTGGTGCAAGCGGAACGACAAGACGTCGGCCATCGTGAACTTGCCCGTGTTGCGCATCAGCTCAGCGACGAGCAGCAAGGCGACCAACCACGCGACCAAGAACCCGATGGAGTAGAGGAAGCCGTCATAGCCGCTCAAGGCGATGGCGCCGGTGATTCCGAGGAACGAGGCAGCCGAGAGGTAGTCGCCGGCGATAGCCATACCGTTTTGGCTACCGGTGAAGGATCGCCCGCCGGTGTAGTAGTCGGCAGCAGATTTGTTGTTCTTGCTGGCACGGATAACGACAAACATCGTGACGGCCACGAAGGCTAAGAAGATGCTCATGTTCAGGAGAGGATTGTTCTCCGCGGTGGTCGCCTCTGCGGCGAAGATTAGGCCGGCGTTCACGCGACACCTGCTTTCTGCTTAGCTTCAAGCTCGTGGCGCAACTCTGCGGCAAGAGGATCAAGTTTCTTGTTGGCATAACTGACATACCAAGACGTCACGCCAAAGGTTGTGACGAACTGGAGAAGACCCATGATCAGGCCAATGTTAATGACGCCGATGACGGGCGTTGCCATCCACGCGGAGGCATAGGTGGCCAAAATCACGTAGAGCAGGTACCACAGCATGGCCGCGATGAGAACGGGAATGACGAAGCTACGGTGACGCTTCTTCAACTCCACGAACTTCGGGGTTGCTTCGAAAGCCGGATAGTCAATCCGGTGGTGTTCTTTTTGGGGAATGTCTTCGGTAGACATGCGGCCTCCTTGCCGTTAGGGAATTGTGCGAATTATTGGTGCGGTATTAGGCAGGTTTCATGGCTCCGGGATGGCCGACCAAGGCGAGCGTCAGGTCTTCGAGAACGGTAACGTCCTCGATGGTCGGCGGCACGATGAAGGGCTCTCCATCGACGATTTGACGCATCGTTTTGCGCAAAATCTTGCCGGAACGGGTTTTGGGGAGTCGCTCGAGAACGACGACATCACGAAAGGAGGCCACGGGGCCGACTTTATCGCGCACGAGAGCAATGAGTTCAGCGCACAGCACAGAATTCTCAATAAAGACCCCAGCCTTTAACGTCACGAATCCGCTCGCGCGTTGGCCCTTGAGTTCATCTTTGACACCGATGACCGCGCATTCGGCTACCGCGGGATGTCCCGCGAGGGCCTCCTCGAGCTGGCCGGTTGACAGCCGGTGCCCGGCAACATTGATGACGTCATCGGTGCGGCCCATCACGAAAATGTAACCGTCATCGTCAATAAAGCCAGAGTCGCCCGTGGCGTAGTGCCCCGGGAAGACCTGCAGGTAGGACTTTTCGTAACCGTCGGCACGGCCCCACAGACCAGCGAGCGTTCCGGGAGGCATCGGCAGGCGGATAGCGATATTGCCTTCCTTGCCGGCGGCGACGGGCACTCCCTTGCCGTTAAGAACCTCAATTTGGTATCCCGGAACCGGCACGGTGGGGGAGCCGGGCTTGATCGCCAGTGGAGCGAGGCCCCGCAGGTTGGCCGCAATCGGCCATCCGGTTTCGGTCTGCCACCAGTGGTCGACAACAGGGCAATGCAACCCGTCATTCGCCCAGTGGTACGTCTCCGTATCGAGGCGTTCTCCGGCGAGAAATAAGGTCTCCAAGCTGGAGACGTCATAGCGTGCGGACTCAATCAGGTTCGGGTCCACGCGACGGATGGCCCGCAATGCGGTAGGGGCGGTAAAGAGAACTTTGACCTTGTAGTCCTCGACGATGCGCCAGAAGACTCCCGCATCCGGCGTTCCGACGGGCTTCCCCTCGTACAAAACGGTGGTGGCCCCGGCCAGCAGCGGTGCATACACAATGTAGGAATGACCAACGACCCACCCCACATCGGAGGCGGTCCACATGACGTCACCGGGATGCACGTTGTAGATGTTCTTCATGCTCCACGCGAGGGCTACGGCGTGACCACCATTGTCGCGGACGATGCCCTTGGGGTTTCCTGTCGTGCCTGAGGTGTACAAAATATAGAGGGGATCCGTCGCGGCTACGGCGACCGGGGCGGAGGGGGAGGCTCGCGCCATTTCGTCATCCCATGTCACCCAGGTCACGGGCTGATCATTCGCGGGGCTGTGAGTCGAGTCATGAGCTGTTGTCTGCGCGAAGTCGGCAGCCAAACCGGCAACATGACGACGTTCCTTCACGATGACGGTGCGGATGGAGCCGTGGGAGAGGGCCAAAGCCTTCTCGACGATAGGCAAATACTCTACGGTGCGGCCGGGTTCAAGGCCACCGGATGCGGTCACCATCACCGTGGGAGTGGCGTCATCGATGCGAACGGCAAGTTCATTCGCGGCAAAACCGCCGAAGACAACGGAGTGGACAGCGCCGATACGAGCGCAGGCCAGCATTGCGATGAGCGCCTCAGGGATCATGGGCAAGTAGATGATGACGCGGTCACCCTTGGTGACGCCTTGTGCGAACAAGACTCCCGCGAACGAGCTGACCTCCGTGAGGAGCTGGTCGTAGGTGAACTGCTTTTTGACGCCGGTCATGGCCGAGTCGTAAATCAAGGCCGTTGTGGAGCCGCGCCCGGCCAGCACATGGCGATCGAGGGCGTTGAAGCACGTGTTCAACTCTGCGCCCGGGAACCAGCGGTACACCGGAGCGTTGCTCTCGTCTAGGGCGGTGACCGGGGGTGTGATCCAGTCGATGGCGGATGCGGCGTCGAGCCAAAAGCCGGCGGGGTTTGTGGCGCTCTCGTTGTAGATCTCGCGATAAGCCGGTGGTTTCACCATGTGCGCATCTCTCCAATGAGTCACGATAACTCGACGATGAGCGACCATGTAACCGTTACTGTATACATAGATAACGAAAACATGCAATTTTTGCAAAATATTGCGCTGAATCGTTATGTTGTGTATACACTGGCCAGACGCACCGATGCGTAAGGAGAACATTATGAAGGCAAGCGATCGCGCCTACCGTGTACTCCTGGCAGAAATCGTCGAGGGAACACTTGCCCCGGGTACTGTTCTCGGCGAAGTCGAGCAATCCACGCGCCTCGGTGTCTCCCGTACTCCTGTTCGTGAGGCGCTTTCACGGCTCGTCGCCGACGGCCTCGTCGAACCGCAAGCGGGCCGTGGCCTCATCGTGACCGAAGTTTCGCTCGACAATATTTCCGAACTGTACGAACTCCGTGAAGCCCTCGAAGAACAGGCAGCACGGCTGGCGGCTCAGCGGGGGAGCTCGAAGAAATTCCAAGCGCTCGCCGCAGCGTTCGATGACATGGCTACGCTCATTGATTCCGGACCGGATGGCATTCGCACCTACTACGACCTCAACCGTCAATTTGATGAAGCCATCGATGCGGCGATTCAGAACCCGTACCTCGTGGGAGCGCTGCGCAACGTGCGCATGCACTTGGGGCGCGTGCGCCGCATCGCCAAAGACAACCCGCAGCGACTGCGCGAAGCTGCCCGCGAAACGCACCTCATTCTCGAGGCGATCATTGCTGGCGATTCCGCTTTAGCTGCGCACGCCACGCACGTTCATCTCCACCGGAGCCTCACTAATATTCGTGCCTCCGTTGCCCCACTTTTGACACAGAATGGGGTCACCGGATCCCAGAAAAGGAACCGCCAGTGAAACTGAATCACGTTCGCGTCTATCGCAGCGAAGAAACCCTGAACCGTGCCGACCAGCTGGCCTTCAAGATTGCGGAGGTCGCAGCCGACCCCGTTGCCGTAACGGATGAGGTGACCGAGATGGTCATCAACCGCATGATTGACAATGCCTCCGTTGCAACGGCCTCCCTCACCCGCAAGCCCGTCGTGGCGGCTAGGTCGCAGGCGCTGGCGCATCCAGCATCCACCGGCGGTCACGGTGCCAACGTTTTCGGCGAAGGCCAGAACACAAGGGTTTCCCCCGAGTGGGCGGCCTGGGCCAACGGCGTTGCCGTGCGCGAGCTCGACTACCACGACACCTTCTTGGCCGCCGAGTATTCGCACCCCGGCGACAACATCCCGCCCATCTTGGCGGTTGCCCAGCACGTCGGAAGCACCGGCCACGATCTCGTTCGCGGCATCGCTACCGGCTACGAAATCCAGGTTGATTTGGTGAAGTCGATCTGCCTGCACGAGCACAAGATCGACCATGTTGCCCACCTCGGCCCCTCAGCGGCCGCCGGGATCGGAACCATGCTCGGGCTGAGCCCCGAGGTTATTTTTCAGGCCATCGGCCAGGCGTTGCACACCACGACGGCGACCCGCCAATCCCGCAAGGGCGAGATCTCCAGCTGGAAGGCGCACGCCCCCGCATTCGCCGGCAAGATGGCGGTTGAAGCCATTGACCGTGCCATGCGCGGCGAGACCAGCCCCACCCCCATATACGAGGGCGAAGATGGCGTCATTGCCTGGATGCTGGACGGCCCCAAAGCCGCCTACGAGGTTCCGCTCCCCGAACGCGGCGAGGCAAAACGCGCCATTCTCGACACGTATACCAAGGAGCACTCGGCCGAATATCAGGCCCAAGCCTTGATTGACCTCGCGCGCAAGCTGCACCGTGAACATCCTGAAATTGGGCAGGGGGAGAACGTGGCATCCGTCGTTATTCACACCTCACACCACACGCACTACGTCATCGGTTCCGGCGCAAATGATCCGCAGAAATATGACCCCAACGCGAGCCGTGAGACTTTGGATCACTCGATTCCGTATATCTTCACGGTGGCGTTGCAGGACGGTGCGTGGCACCACGTTGACAGTTACACCCCCGAGCGCGCGAAGCGTGCCGACACCGTGGCCCTGTGGAACAAGACCACCACCCGCGAGGATGCCAACTGGACCAAGCGCTACCACTCCATTGACCCGGCGGAGAAGGCGTTTGGCGGACGTGTTGAAATCACCTTGACCAATGGCACGGTCATCGTGGATGAGCTGGCAGTCGCCGACGCGCATCCTCTCGGTGCCAAGCCGTTCTCCCGCGAACAGTACATCGGCAAGTTCCGCACCCTGGCCGACGGTGTTCTCGAGAAGACCGAAATCGAGCGTTTCTTGGAGCTGGTTCAACGCTTGCCACTGCTGACGGCCGCCGACATCGGTGGCCTCACCGTCACCGCCAAGCCGGGGCTGCTGGCCGCCATTGCCACCCCGAAGGGACTCTTCTAATGTTGTATGCGACCCAGACTCCGGCCGAAAAGCGTCGCCTCTTTCGCGCGTCGCTCGCCACGGGCGAGCTCATCCAGATGCCTGGTGCTTTCAACCCGCTCTCGGCCCGGCTCATCGAGAGCAAGGGGTTCGGCGGGGTGTACATCTCCGGCGCCGTACTGTCGGCCGATCTGGGGCTTCCCGACATTGGCTTGACTACCCTCACCGAGGTTGCCGGCCGCGCGGCTCAGATCTCGCGCATGACGGATCTGCCCACGCTGGTGGATGCCGACACTGGCTTTGGCGAACCCATGAACCTGGCGCGCACTGTGCAAACGCTGGAGGATGCGGGCGTTGCCGGACTTCACGTTGAAGACCAGGTCAACCCGAAGCGCTGCGGTCACCTTGACGGCAAGGTTGTCGTTGACGATGACACCATGATCAAACGGATTCGTTCGGCTGTCTCCGCCCGCCGTGACCCGAACCTTCTCATCATGGCCCGCACCGATATTCGTTCGGTTGACGGACTGGACGCCGCGGTCGAACGCGCCAAGAAACTGGCAGATGCTGGTGCCGATGCCATCTTCCCCGAAGCCATGAAAGACCTCAGCGAGTTTGCGGCCATTCGTGCCGCCGTCGATATTCCCGTTTTGGCGAACATGACGGAGTTTGGCAAGAGCGAGCTCTTCACGAAGCAGCAGCTGGCCGATGTGGGCATCAACATTGTGATCTACCCCGTCTCGTTCCTTCGCCTAGCCATGGGCGCGGCAATGCGTGGCTTGGATGCCCTGCTGGAGACAGGCACACTGCAAAGCGTTGTTCCTGAAATGCAGACGCGCGCCGAACTCTATGAGCTTCTCGATTACGAGGCGTACAGCCAGTTCGACTCCTCTATCTTCAACTTCAGCCTCGACGCCCACGTGCGGCACGACTAGGTTCGGTAGTTCGGGCTTCGCTTCACCTCTTGACGGATAGGGATTACGCATGACTGACACGCAACCACAGATTTTCAAGGGCCTCGCCGGCGTTGTCGTCGATGTCACGGCCGTCTCCAAGGTCAACCCCGAGACGAACTCACTGTTGTATCGCGGGTATCCCGTGCAGGAACTCGCGGCGTCGAAGAGTTTCGAAGAGGTGGCGCTGCTGTTGTGGAACGGGGAACTCCCCACGGCAACAGAGTTGGCCGCGTTCACCGCAATCGAGCGAGCTTCGCGCGGCCTTGACCCCGAAGTCAAGCTCGTTATCGACGAGTTGCCGCTCACGGCGCACCCCATGGACGTGGTGCGCACGGCCGTCAGCGTTCTGGGCGCTCTGGATGCGACCACCGCCGACACGAGCCCTGCCGGAAACCTGGCCAAGAGCATGCTTTTATTTGCTAAGGTTCCTGCCGTGGTGGCGTACGACCAGCGCCGCCGCCACGGTGAGGATGTTATCGAACCCCGTGCCGATCTGGATTATTCGGCGAACTTCTTGTGGATGACGTTCGGTGAGGTTCCGGATGCGGTCGTCGTCGACGCCTTCCGCGTCTCCCTGATCTTGTACGCGGAGCACTCCTTCAACGCTTCCACGTTCACGGCCCGGGTGATTACCTCGACGCTGTCGGACCTGTACTCGGCAGTCACCGGTGCCATAGGGGCGCTCAAGGGAGCCTTGCATGGCGGGGCCAACGAGGCTGTGCTGCATATCTTCACCGAGATTGGTTTCGGGCCGGATGCTGAGCGTCGGTCGAAGGAATGGCTTGCCGCGGCGCTCGCCGAGAAGCGCAAAATCATGGGCTTCGGTCACCGCGTTTACAAGAAGGGCGACTCGCGCGTTCCCACCATGCGCGACTCGATGGTGCGCCTCACCGAGTATTACGACCGCCCCGACGTTCTCGAGCTATACAACGGGCTAGAAGCCGCCATGACAGAACGCACCGGCATCTTGCCCAACCTGGATTACCCCTCGGGCCCGGCATTCCACCTGATGGGTTTTGACACCCTCACGTTTACGCCACTTTTCGTGGCCGCACGTGTGACGGGCTGGACCGCGCATATCATGGAGCAGACCGCATCTAACGCTTTGATTCGCCCGCTGTCGGCCTACAACGGTGTGGACGAGCGCCACTTCTAGTTTTGTTCTCAACCCGGCCGTTGAGGATCTGGTCAAATTTGTTATTTATCCAATGGTTTGCGGGAGTTGCCACTGAATGAATTGGCTATTTCGCCGAACATGGTTCTTCAGCTGTCACGGTGATGTTATTACCTAAGACCGGTTCTGCAAGTAATCCTTGGGACAGATCGTTCCTTATCAGGAGCGCGAAGGACTAAGGAGCGTTGCCGCAACCCTATTTATTGTCTTGCGGAACGTACAGTTGCACTCCAGGCGCGTAGCTCATATAGTGATCTAGTCATCTAGAAGTTACTTGAGGGGATTGCACGTGCCGACAAGATTGAAGCGGCGAGTTAAGCAGGCTAGGGCAGAACAACGTGGGTTGCTCGTTGGTTTCTTACCCGCAGGTTATCCCACCCCCGCGGCGTTCACTGCAGCGGCCCATGCAGCCTTTAGTGCGGGTCTTGACGTGTTGGAGGTCAGCATGCCTGGCCCCGCGCCAGCTCTCGATGGACCTCTTATACAGGCAGCTGCGAGCCAGATCAGCCGAGGAATTACGACAGTTGCTGAGGCTCTCAAACTTGCAGCAGAAAGTAGAAACTCGCCCGACGACACGATCGTGGCGCTCGCGTATGCCAGCACTTTCGACACAATGACTGTCGAGGATTTTATCGATGCCCTCCACCTAGCCGACATCGATGCCCTCCTTCTTCCGCAGCATCCAGTCTCAGAACAACTGAGAATTGGCTTACTAGCAAAGTCTGTAGGTATTGAACCGTTTATTTTCCTGCATCTTGAGGAGGACCTCTCTAAATTAGCTGCCACGGATATCGAAGAGCCGGTCATTTATCTTCAGTCCTCTGACTTGCAGACTGGCGGAGAGTTTAATTCGGCCAAAGCGCTCGAGCGCCTAGACGAACTTGCAGCGGCATTTGGAGAAAAACCATATGCCGTGTGTGTAGGTTTCGGCGTTCGAGGGTTCAGCGAAGCGCAAACGCTAATGTCGGCTGGGGCAGATGGCGTAATTATCGGCACTCGCCTCGTAGCTGCAGTAGCTATTGATATTGATTCAGTGGTCGCAATCGTCGATGAGGTTGCGCCAGCCCTTGTCCGGCGCCTTGCGGTGGACGCATGAACATTAGCCCGGGGTTGCCGTGGAGCCCCCAAAGAATTTCATTTAACCGTAACGACGGTACTCCCAAATATGTCGCTATTTCTCGAGCAATTGCTTCCGCAATTGTCGAGCATGAGCTCACGTCCGGCGAGAGCCTGCCGTCGCAAAAAGAGCTGGCAGAGAGTTTCGGAGTCACCGTGATGACTGTTCGTCAAGCCATTCAAGTCCTCATTGAACAGGGCCTACTGAGCGCCGAGCAGGGAAAAGGTACCTACGTTAGCGGGCGACCGTACCGATTACCACTTGGCCCCCTCTCAAGCTTTGCCGCGCAAATTGAAGCGAGTGGACGGACACTCCGTACAGAAGTGCTTGGTTACGCAGCAATCGAAGTATCTCCAATCGAACAAGCACGCATGGGGCTTCGTACCCCGGAGGCATTCGAGCTCGTTCGACTTCGTTTTGTGGATCGCGAGCCCTTAGTTCTCCAAACCTCACTCTTGCCGCGCGAAATCGGTATCGGCTTGGATATTGCCGCGCTCAAGACCCGATCTCTATACGACTTGCTTTACTCTGATGCTGGTATCCGGATTGAGAGGGCAACCGAAACAATTCAGGCCACGAATCTTGACGCCGAGTCAGCTGACCTTCTCCGCAAGAAGGCTGGCGACGCTGCCCTCCTCAGTTCTCGGCTTACTTTCAGCATCGAGGGACACACCGTGGTCGATGACCGCGCCCTCACTGCGGGGAACAGTGTTGTGGTGTCCGCAGATCGTCGCGCCGACGAACCGGGACTTCCCCTGAGACCTTCTCGTGATGTCGCGTCGGTACCAGACGTCTCCGTTCCATTCGTTCGGGGCCGACGTTAACCGTTTCAACACTTTGACTCTAGGGATGACAATGAAGACAACCCCTCACGCTGAGGCTTTAGCAGCAGTGTTGACCACTAACTCAATCAGCAAGGACTACGGTCCCGTGCGGGTTGTGTCTGACATCAGTCTCGACTTATTGCCAGGAAGCATCCATGCACTTCTTGGTGAAAACGGCGCCGGCAAGTCCACCCTCATCAAAATCCTCGCCGGCATTATCGCCCCCAGCGAGGGCTTTATAGAGATTGACGGAATGCCTCGCGAGCTCCGTTCCGTTCGTGACGGGCAGGCGCGAGGCATCGTCGCCCTTCCCCAAGAGCTCACTCTTGTCCCAACACTGGCGGCCGCAGAGAACATCTACCTTGGAATGCGACGGACTGGCTGGCCTGGAATTTCTAACCGACGTGGACTGGATCGGGATGCACGCGTGCAGCTAGAACGTCTCGGCCAAGAGATTTCCCTCGACGTTCCAGTCGGAGAGCTTTCGGCAGTGCAACAAACAATGATTGCCCTGGCTCGAGCCATTGTGCGTGACGCGCGGGTTTTGATTCTCGACGAGCCGACTGCAGCGCTAACAGATGCCGAGACCGAGCAATTGTTCACTGTTCTTCGTGCACTCCGCGACGAAGGAACCGCAATTCTCTACGTGTCGCACCGATTGGAGGAGGTCTTTTCGCTTGCAGACACCGCCACGGTCCTCCGTAACGGCCACCACGTTTGGACGAAACCAATCAGCGAAACCAACACGAATGATGTGGTTGCGGCGATGATTGGGCGCGAACATGGACAAGTCTTCCCAGCGCGATCTACCAATGCAGGAATACCTTTGCTCGCCCTAAATAAGGTTCAAGGTCACCGTGTACGGGGAATCAGCCTAGAAGCGCGAGCTGGCCGGGTGCTCGGGATTGCCGGCCTCGCTGGGTCGGGACGAAGCGAACTATTGAAGATTATCGCAGGAGTTGAACGTGCTCAAGGGGGCTCGGTCCTGCTTGACGGGATTGATATTACCCGGCGCTCCCTTGCCGCCACGATGAATGCCGGAATTGTCTATGTGCCGGAAGAACGGCGGAGTCAGGGGCTTGTCATGAGCGATACTATCGAGGCAAATATTGCGCTCGCAAACTTGAGGTCGCTCAGCGTGGCTGGCGTCGCGCTTCGCTCTAGAGAGAGCGCAACTGCCAAACGTCGTGTGGCCGAGCTGCAGATCAAGACCACGTCAGTACGCCAGTTAGTTGCTGAGTTATCCGGCGGTAACCAACAGAAGGTCGTACTGGCCAAATATCTCGAGCGGGAACCAAAAATCTTGCTTCTCGACGAACCAACCCGAGGAATAGACATCGGGACCAAGGCCGAAATCTACCAACTCATCCGTCGTTTAACTAACAACGGTATGGCCGTCATCGTTGTGTCGAGCGAGATTCCAGAACTTCTCGGTATCGCTGACGAAATCGTTGTCCTCCACGAGGGACATCTGACTGAAATTGTCTCGGCTGATCAATCCTCCAACGAGTCCATCCTCCACCTTTGCTATAGGAAGCCAGAATGATGACACTGTTCCCACCACTTCGTTCCCCAAAAACGAGCAAAAATCAGGGTGCTTTTCCACGAAAATCTTTCTTGTCGCGGCGGCTTGCGTCTTCAGGCACGCTAATCGGTCTTGTCGGACTGATCGCGCTCTTCGCGGTTCTGAGACCAAAGATTTTTCTCACCCCGCTCAACTTCACGAACATCCTTGAGCAGATTGCAATTCTTGCGATGGTCGCGGCTGTGCAGACCATCGTGATGGTGGTGGGAGACTTCGATCTCTCCGTCGGCTCTCTTGCAAGCCTCGTTGGCGTAATTACGGCGCAGCTGCTCGTTGGTGGGATGGACCCAGTTTTAGCCATTTTTCTAGCGCTCTGCTCCGGCATTATTGCGGGCGCCATCAATGGATTTCTTGTGGCCTACCTGGGGCTGTCCGCATTTATTTCTACTCTCGCCACAATGACGTCATTCACAGGCTTAGCGCTACTCCTTTCGAATGGAACCACCGTATTCGGACTGCCTGACGCATTTATTTGGCTTGGCCAAGGCCGCGTTGGTCCGGTTCCTATGCCCGTAATCATTGCAGTCATTCTCGTTATCTTGGTCTGGTTCGTTCTATCAAAGACTGTCCTCGGAAGGAGCTGGTACGCCGTCGGGGGTAACTCCGAGGCAGCTAGGCTTTCGGGAGTCAACACTAATCTCGTGCGTTTCTCAGCATTTCTTGCCTCCGGATTTGGTGCGGCGCTCGCAGGCATCGTCCTAACTGCGCGACTTGCTTCTGGTCACCCCTCGGCAGCCGACCCCCTAATGTTGAGCTCGATCGCAGCTGTTTTCCTTGGAATTACGCTTTCGCGCACCGGGCAACCCACCATCGGTGGAACTATTGTTGGCCTCGGCATCGTGGGAGTTCTGAACAATGGTCTTAACATCCTCCAGGTAAATAGCTACGTGCAACAGGTCCTTACAGGCGTAATTATTATCCTCGCAGTCAGCCTCAGCCTCTTCAGCAAGAAGCGACGATGAGTTCCCGAGGAATTGTGATCGCCGGCTTAGACTTCGGCACATCGAGCGTCAAGCTCGTGGTTGTAACTTCCGACGGCGCAGTGCTTTTTCGCGCACAGCAGTCGTATCCCACCTTCGTTGGTGACAACGGTGAGGTAGAGCAAGACCCGGAGGACTGGTGGGAAGCCGCCAAGGCGGTGATGAGCAAGTGCCCATTAGCATCCGAGATCGCAGCCATTGGTCTGACAGGGCAGATGCAAAACCTCATCTTGGTCGATCACAAGAGTGCAATCCGTCCGGCGCTTCTCTATTCAGACACACGTGCAAGAGTTCAGCACGATCGCGTACATGCGGCGCTCCCAAATTGGGAGCGCGAGACTCTCAATGTTCAAGACGTGACGAACGTAGCGGCCAAGTTTGCTTGGCTGCTAGACAACGAGAAGAATTCGATCGCCCGAGCAGAGAGTGCTTTCTTTAGCGCATCAGGATATGTCGCATGGCGGGCCGGCGGAATGGCGGCCTGTGATCTGACAACGGCCTCGACGACCGGACTCCTCGACGTTGGTAACCAAGACTGGTTACGATCGGTCCTTGAGGAGGTAGGCATCAACCGCAAGTTGCTTCCAGACATTGTCGGTTTAGTCCCAAACGATAACATCCTAGGAGTTGTGTCCGGGAAGGCAGCCGCTGAACTGGGCGTGACCACTGGTATTCCAATTGTGCTCGCCCCGGGTGATGCTGCTTCCACTACGGATGGGCTCATCGGAAGCAGCCCGGGTGATGCCTACCTCTATCTCGGAACGACCGGGTGGTTAGCTGCGGTAACTGAGACTATTCCGACAGCCCCGTCACCAATCCATACTCTGGCAATGCCAGGTTGGGAATCTTGGCTCCGTATTGGAGCTGTGCAGTCGGCCGGATCTGCCGCAGCCTGGGCTCGCGATATATTCCTTCCGGGACTTGATTTTCATTCCGTAGAGGCACGCATTGCTCCGCGTGTGCGTGAAATGCATGCACGTCCGCTCTGCCTCCCCGGAATTTCCGGAGAGCGTACTCCGATTCGCGATGGGGCGTTTCGCGGTGCATTTGTCGGGATCCACAAATTGACCGATGGAGTTGACTTTTATTTGGCGGTGCTCACAGGCATCGCAATGGGTCTCCGGCATGCTGCCGACGACATGGGCATTGGGCAGAACCGTATCCCGCTCGTCGGCGGTGCGGCAACATCTGAGGCTTGGCGGTGCATCCTCGCTGACGTTTTTGACGCAACCATAGTGACACATTCCGCTACCGACCCGGGAAGCTGGTCAGCTGCCCGCTCGGCAGCAAATGCACTCGGCGTTCAGAATAATTTGCACCCATTCTTTACGCCGACCACCACCGACGTGAAAACTACTCCCGCCGCAAACCGTTCAAACTACGACCCTCTCATCGCCGTCCACCGACCGCTTTATGATGCGCTCGCACCGACTTTTCACCAACTGGCCTGATCCACTTTCAGCAAATTCAATTCCCTCCTAGAAAGGCAACAAAATGAAGTTAAAAAGAACACTCACGGCACTGAGCTTGGCGACGGTCGCCAGTCTCATGCTGGCATCCTGTGCGCCCGGTGACGGCGGTGCAACAGGTGGAGAAAACGCAGTCACGGTCACCGTTATCACTCCCTATCTCGCAAATGCGGCAACCAAAGAAGTAATCGAACTCTTCAGTGCAGAAGGCGAGAAACTAGGCTGGCAGGTGAATGTCGTCGATACCGCGGGGGATATGAACAAACTCAACAGTGCCTTCCAAGACGCAGCGGCTCAGAAACCTGACGCCATCGTGCTCGGGACAGGTGACCCCACCCAGATTTCACTGGGACTAAAAGCAGCGGCCGACGCTGGAGTGCCGGTTTTCTCGATCGATGCGGGCGAGGCCGACGGCATCGCAGCCAACGTAACGAGTGACAACACCGATCTCGGCGAACAAAGTGCGAACGCGCTCATTGAAGCTATGGGCGGGCAAGGAGCCGTTGTCATGTTGACTCATGATCCTCATCCGGGCGTGCGGGCCCGAGCTGAAGGAGCTCGCAAGGTCTTCAAACAAGCAGGAATTGAAGTACTCGAAGAAAAGCACGTCAACGTTCCAGGGCCCGTTGATGACGCTCGCACGTCAGTGCAGGACATCATTTCCGCTAGAGGCTCGGAAGTCAGCGGTATTTGGGCTGGCTGGGATGAACCTGCGCTCGGTGCAACTCAAGCAATTGACGCTGCCGGGATCACTGATATTTCGGTCGTTGGCGTAGATGGACAAGACTTCGCAATTGCAGAAATTGAAAAAGGAGGACCGTTCGTTGCGACAGTGAAACAAGACTGGAAATCAATCTCAGCCAAGGTTGTCGCGTTGATATCGGCACTCTTGTTAGACGGCACCCAGCCGGACCAAAAACAATACGAACTGCCAGGAACCCTAGTGACCAAAAAGTAGTCCACCGTTCAAGCTGGCCAATGCACAAGAATATTGGCCAGCTTGAACTACCTCGATACCCGGTTAAAAAATTTAGTTACATGTTTTCAATGAGTCAAAACCCCAAGAACTGACCAGTTCTCACATTCATCTTGTCCTTTGCGGCGTTGACGAACGCTACGTCTTATAGCCACGTCAATTAGACACTTCTTGGTGCCAATGTCGAGGGCATTCGGCTGACTGTGCATGGCGCGTCGGGTAACCTAGGAAGCGTGAATGTGCATCCCGAATCTGAGGCCAACGAGGGCCTAATGTCGACTCTGTCGGTCGTCGAAGATCAGCCGCTCGATCAGCGCGCCGAGGGTTACACCCAGCTTTATGATGCTCTGCGAACGCAGCTCGAGGGCGGCGACCTGCCGTCACGTGAGCTGAAAAATTGATCGGTGCTCTAGCGTGATTGGTGCTCCTGACGTTCCTGAACCCGTAGGTCAGCGATTAGATACGGCTCTGACAGAGCGTGGAATTGCGCGTTCCCGAACGCATGCCGCCGAGTTGATTGCCACTGGGCGCGTGCGCATCGGCGGCAAGGCCGTTATTAAGGCCTCCTACCGGGTTCCCGAGGGCACCGAGATAACGGTAGACCGTCTCGATCACTACGTTTCCCGCGCTGCCCACAAGCTCATGGCCGGGCTTGATGCTTTTGCTGTGGATGTTGCGGGGCGCGATTGCCTCGACATCGGGGCGTCAACCGGTGGTTTCACGCAGGTCTTGCTGGAGCGGGGCGCCCGAGAAGTTGTCGCGCTCGACGTTGGTCACACTCAGATTTCTCCCCTTCTGCGCAGTGACGAGCGCGTGAAAGTACTTGAGGGTGTCAACGCCCGTTATCTCACACCCGAAAATTTGACGGGACTGCTCGGGGTACCGTTCGCGGCCACCGTGGTGGTCGCTGACCTTTCCTTCATCTCCTTGACCATGGTGATTCCTGCACTGAAAGCGACGGCAGCGCCGGATACCGACTTCATTTTCTTGATCAAGCCCCAGTTCGAGGTCGGTAAGACGCGCATCCGCGAGGGCATCGTAACGAATCCAGCATTGCGCAGTGACGCCGTCACCAAGGTGCTGTGGGCAGCGTTCGACAACGGTCTCGGTACGGCGGGACTCATTTCCTCCCCCATCATTGGGGCGCTCGGAAACCACGAATTTGTTGTCTGGTTTTCTGCTTCGCGGGGCACGAATCCGACAGAATGGTTAGACACGGTCACCAAGCTGGCGGGAGCCTAGGGATGTCGCAAGACACGCGCTATATCCTCGTCGTCTCCCATGCCACGCAGGCCGCACCACTGGAGGCCTCCGTTCAGGTGTGCCGCCTTTTGCGTGATGCTGGTGTCGTACCGGTGCTTCGTGAGGTGGAACTGGCGGCCGTTGCCGCAGTGGCCCCCGATCTCGACTCGATTGCCGTGCTGGAGCACGACGTCTCGATCGCCGACATTGAGTGCGCAATTGTCGTGGGCGGCGATGGAACCATCCTGCGCGCCGCCGAGCTGTTGAGGGGCGCTACCGTTCCTCTTCTGGGAGTGAACCTTGGCCACGTTGGTTTCCTGGCCGAGACCGAGAGCGACGGCATCGCCGACACCGTCCAGCGGGTGCTGGCACGTGAGTACACCGTTGAAGAGCGTTTGACCCTTTCGGTGCGCGTGAAATTGGGCACGACGGTTGTCTTTCAATCGTGGGCGCTCAACGAAGCGACCGTGGAGAAGGCCAGTCGGGAGCGCATGCTCGAAGTTGTGATCGAAGTGGACCGCCGGCCACTTTCTTCTTTTGGCTGCGACGGCATCATCATGGCGACCCCCACCGGTTCAACGGCCTACGCCTTCTCGGCGGGAGGCCCCGTCATTTGGCCCACCGTCGACGCGCTGCTTCTCGTTCCAATGTCGGCCCATGCCCTTTTTGCTCGTCCTCTCGTCGTTGGCCCGGAGTCGTCGCTAGCGGTAGAAATCATCAAACGCGGCACGGCTGAGAACGGTGTCAACGGTGTGCTGTGGTGTGACGGGCGTCGCACCTTCGACCTTCCTGCCGGCGCCCGTGTCATCGTGAAGCGTTCGCCGATTCCCGTCCTGCTTGCCCGCTTGCACCCGGGGCCGTTCACCGATCGGCTCGTGACGAAGTTCACGCTTCCCGTCAATGGCTGGAGAGGCCCCGCCGCTCGTGATTGAGGAGATTCGCATCCGCAATCTTGGTGTTATCTCGGAGGCCATACTGCCCCTCGGCCCCGGATTTACGGCCATCACGGGTGAAACTGGCGCCGGCAAAACCATGGTTGTTACAGCTCTAGCCTTGCTCCGGGGAGCCCGCGCCGATGCGACCACCGTGCGTTCCGGAACCGACACGGCGTGGGTAGAAGGGCGCTGGCGCCTGCGCGATCCCGATGCGATTCGCGAACTTGTCACCGATGCCGGCGCCGAACTCGAAGTGGATGAGCTTTTATTGGGGCGCTCCGTCTCAGCTGAAGGGCGTTCGCGCGCGGTTGTGGGTGGCCGGTCCACTCCCGTTTCTGTACTGACCGAGCTGGGGGAGCGACTGGTTGCCGTTCACGGTCAATCGGATCAATCGCGGCTGCGTTCCACCGCTGCTCAGCGGGAGGCTCTCGACCGTTTTGCCGGCCCGGTTTTTGCTGGTGCGCTTGCCGACTATCAGCATGCTTTCCGCCGTTGGCAGGCCAACACCACCGAATTGCGTGAGATCGTCATCGCCCAGGAGACGCGGGCCCACGAGGCGGACGAACTTCGTTTAGCGGTCTCTGAAATTGAAGCCGCGGCCCCGCAGTCCGGAGAAGACGCCACCCTCACGCTATTGGCGGAGCGTCTCACCCACACGGAGGAATTGCGAACCGCAACCGCGCTGGCGCGCGAGGCCTTGAATTCTGAGGAGGTCGATGGCACGGATGCCCTCGCCCTGGTAGATACCTCTCAGCGTCAGCTGACGCGGGTGACAGGTGTTGACCCAATTCTTGACGTCTTGGCCATAGAGCTGGCTCAGATTTCCTTCCAGGTTGCCGATGTGGCGCACCGCCTATCGAGTCATCTCGCCAATCTTGAGGGAGAGGGCGAGAACGACCTTGACCTCATTCAGGAGCGCCGGGCCGAGCTCGCCACGCTCCTGCGCAAGTTTGGCCCCACGCTCGATGACGTTATCGCGCACGCCGAATCCGGGAGCGCCCGGCTCAGCGAGTTGGAAAGCGACGGGGAACGCATCACCGAACTCACCACCATCGTCAACACCGATCTGACCCTGCTGGTGGACGGCGCCATCGCTCTTCATGACATTCGCGTGGAGGCCTCCACCCGCCTCGCCGCCCTTGTCACGGCCGAGCTTGCGGCCCTCGCCATGCCCGATGCGGAGCTTTTTGTGACCGTCACCGAGGTTCCCGAACCCACTTTGCAGGGTGCCGACGCGGTGGAGTTTTTGCTCCGCCCTCACCCGGGGGCAGAGCCTCGGCCGGTAGCGCGCAGCGCCTCCGGCGGCGAACTTTCTCGTGTGATGCTCGCTCTCGAAGTTGTCATTGCGGGCGAAGACACCGTTCCTACTTTTGTTTTCGACGAGGTTGATGCCGGTGTCGGCGGCGCTGCTGCCATTGAGGTGGGCCGCCGTTTGGCCAGGCTTTCGGAGAAGGCCCAAGTCATTGTGGTGACGCACCTGGCTCAGGTGGCGGCCTTTGCAACCAACCACCTCCGCGTTGTCAAAGACACCGGCGGCGAGGTTACGGTCAGTAGCGTGCAGGCACTTCGTGGTGAGGATCGCGTTGCAGAAATGGCGAGGTTGCTCTCGGGGCTCCCCGATTCAGCGAGCGGTCTCGCACACGCCCGCGAATTGATCGAACTGGCTGCCGCTCGCTGATAGAGTTGAACCCCGTGGCGGACACTTCGGAAATCAGCGTAACCAAGCACATTTTTGTCACCGGGGGCGTCGTTTCGTCGCTCGGTAAAGGTCTTACGGCCGCAAGTCTGGGCAATCTTCTTACCGCACGTGGTCTCCGCGTTGTCATGCAGAAACTTGACCCTTACCTTAACGTTGATCCCGGCACGATGAACCCGTTTCAACACGGCGAAGTCTTTGTCACCGATGACGGCGCCGAGACCGACCTCGACATCGGCCACTACGAGCGTTTTCTCAACATCAACCTCGGTCAGGCCGCCAACGTCACCACGGGCCAGATTTACTCGCAGGTTATTGCCAAGGAACGCCGCGGCGAGTACTTAGGCGACACCGTTCAGGTTATCCCGCACATCACCGATGAGATCAAGCGCCGCATGCGCTTGCAGGCTGAAGATGCCGTCAAGCCCGATGTCATCATCACTGAAATTGGTGGCACCGTCGGCGACATTGAAAGCCAGCCTTTCATTGAGGCTGCCCGTCAGGTTCGTCATGAACTTGGTCGTAAGAATGTGTTCTTTGTGCACGTTTCCCTGGTTCCATTCATGGGCGCCTCGGGGGAGCAAAAGACCAAGCCCACCCAGCACTCGGTTGCCGCATTGCGCTCCATCGGGATCCAACCCGACGCTCTGGTTCTTCGCAGCGACCGCCCCGTCACCGATTCCAATAAGCGCAAAATTGCGCTCATGTGCGACGTTGACGAAGACGCGGTTGTCAACGCCATTGATGTCTCGTCGATCTATGACATCCCCACCATGCTGCACACGCAGGGCCTCGACAGCTACATTGTCGCGCAGCTCGGGCTCGTCTGTGGTGAGGTCAATTGGAACGGTTGGGCTGAACTGCTCGCGGCCGTTCACGATCCCTCGCACGAGGTCACGATCGGTCTGGTTGGAAAATACATCGACTTGCCCGACGCTTATCTCTCCGTCACCGAAGCTTTGCGTGCCGGCGGTTTTGCCCACCGCACCAAGGTCAACATCCGTTGGATTCCATCCGACGATTGCGAAGATCCCGAGGAAGCGGCCAAGAACCTTGGCGACCTCGACGGCATCTGTGTGCCCGGTGGTTTCGGCATCCGCGGCATCGAAGGCAAGCTGGGCGCGCTCACGTTCGCGCGGGAGAACGGTATTCCCACGCTTGGTTTGTGCCTCGGGCTCCAGTGCATGGTCATTGAATACGCACGCACGCGAGCTGGCCTCGCCGACGCGTCTTCCTCGGAATTCGACCCAGAAACCCCCACTCCGGTGATCGCCACGATGGCCGAGCAGATTGACATCATCAACGCGGGAGATATGGGCGGAACAATGCGCCTTGGCCTCTACCCTGCAGCCCTCACCAAGGGGTCTTTGGCGGCGGAGTTGTATGGTTCCGAACTGATCGACGAGCGTCACCGTCACCGCTACGAGGTCAACAACGCTTACCGTAGCCAGATCGAAGCGGCCGGCCTTGTCTTCTCCGGAACGTCCCCCGACGGCCAGCTCGTGGAGTTCGTTGAGTTACCGCGCGCGATTCACCCGTTCTACATCGCAACCCAGGCGCACCCCGAGCTTCGCTCGCGCCCCAACCACGCTCACCCTCTCTTTGCTGGATTGGTGGAGGCATCGTTGGCACGTCAACAGGCCAGTCGCTTGTTTGACATCGACGAAGCCTAAACCGACGCCATGCGAGAAGCTATCGAGGCCTCGGGGCTCAACGATGACGAGGCCCTCCTCGACCAGCCCGCCGACGTCGAGATTGTTGATGAGTCGATTGTTTTCACGGGGCGGGTGTGGAACATCCGTCATGAGACTTTTCGCTATAACGCCGAGATCCTTGGGCGCGACTTTGTGGCCCACACGGGAGCCGTTGCCGTGCTGGTTCTCGATGACAGCGACCGAATTCTCGCGATACGCCAATACCGTCACGCCGTTCGCCTGTGCGAGTGGGAGATTCCCGCCGGACTGCTCGATGTGGAGGGTGAAGACCCACTAGCGGCAGCCAAGCGAGAACTCGCCGAAGAAGTGGACCTCGAGGCCGATGACTGGAGTGTGCTCTCCGACTATTCGACGACTCCTGGCGGGAGCAACGAGATTGTGCGCATTTATGTGGCGCGCGGTCTGCGCAAAATTGAGCACGCCTATGTTCGCACGGGCGAAGAGGCCGACATCGAAATGCGCTGGGTGAACCTCGACGACGCGTATGAAGCGGCGCTGAATCGGCAGATCACGAACTCCGTCATTTTGATTGCCGTTTTGAGCGCCTATGCTTCGCGCTCGCGCGGTTGGAGCACGCTGATTCCCGGTGATTCGCCTTGGCCAATGCGTCGCTGGCGGGATGCGACCTCACAATGACTTTCGAGCGCGCGCGGAGTAACTACCTGCGTTATGTCTCGATTGAACGGGGTCTGTCGGCCAACACTGTGGCCGCCTATACGCGTGACCTCAGCGCTTATGCCGAGTGGATGCTTGCCCGCGGCATCACAGACGTAGGCGCCGTGACCCTGCCGCATGTGAGTGCCTACCTGCAGTCTTTGGTCACACGGGCCGAAAAACCGTTGACGGCGTCCAGTCAATCCCGAATGCTGTCCTCGATTCGTGGTTTCCACAAGTTTTTGGTCGAAGAATCCGTTTTGGAGACGGATGTCACCGTCGATCTTGCCCCGCCAAAACTACCCAAACGCCTGCCCAAGGCGATCACGATCGACCAGATGGCGGCACTCCTGGCGGCCGTCGAGGGCGAAGAAGATGTTCAGATGCGGGACCGCGCTCTCCTCGAACTTCTTTATGCCACCGGGGCACGCATCACCGAAGCGGTGTCGCTGAACGTGGATGATGTTTTGGGCGATGATGGGCTCATCCGCCTGCGCGGCAAGGGCGGCAAACAGAGAATCGTGCCGGTCGGTTCCTACGCCCGCGCTGCCCTCGATGCCTACCTCGTTCGTGTTCGACCGGTCTACTCCGCCAATGGCTTGGCCACTCCGGCACTTTTTCTCGGCCCGCGAGGCGCCAGAGTGTCCCGGCAGATGGCATGGCTCATCATTCGGGAGGCGGGGGAGCGCGCCAAGCTGAACATTGAGCTCTCGCCACACACCTTTCGCCACAGTTTTGCGACGCACCTTTTGGCCGGCGGGGCAGACGTGAGAGTCGTGCAGGAACTCCTCGGTCATGCATCCGTTGCCACCACCCAGATCTACACGCTGGTAACGGCCGATACGTTGCGAGAAAGCTACATCACGGCACACCCGCGCGCTCGGTAAGAAGCCTCGGCAAACCCGTAGAATTGCACAGCACCAACGAACGCGGGTTTCCCGCCACAATTTCACCCGGGAGGGCGGCACCAGTGGCATTTGTTTACAAGGATGGCGTGAAAGTCGGCGCAACAGGGCGGCCCCTGCGTGATTTCGCGGTTCCCCCCACGCTGTCATCTCACGGCCCGGCGCGCATTATCGCCATGTGCAACCAAAAAGGCGGTGTCGGCAAAACGACGACCACGATCTCTCTGGCGGCATCGCTGGCCGAATATGGCCGCAAAGTTTTGGCCGTGGACTTCGACCCGCAGGGCGCGCTTTCGGCCGGTCTTGGCGTGCCTACCCACGACGTGCCTACCGTGTACGACCTCCTTCGGGGCATTGAAAAGGATGCCTCCAAGGTGATCCAGCACACCTCGGTTCCTGGTCTCGACGTCATGCCCGCCAACATCGATCTCTCGGCAGCAGAAGTGCACCTCATCAACGAAGTTGCGCGCGAGCAGATTTTGGCCGGCATCTTGCGCCAGGTGCGTAACGACTACGATGTTATTTTCATTGACTGCCAGCCATCCTTGGGGCTGCTGACGGTGAACGCCCTGACCGCGGCTCACGGAGTGCTCATTCCGCTGGAGTGCGAGTTCTTTGCCTTGCGCGGAGTGGCCCTGCTGATTGAGACCATCGACAAGGTGCGGGACCGCCTGAACCCAGCCATCGAGTTGGACGGAATCGTTGCCACCATGTTTGACCCCCGCACCCTGCACTCGCGTGAGGTGATTGACCGCGTCGTCGAAACCTTTGGCGACAAGGTGCTCGATACCGTGATTGGTCGTACCGTCAAATTCCCGGATGCTTCGGTGGCCGGCCAGCCCATCACCCAGTTTGCGCCCGAGCACGCGGCAGCCCACGCCTACCGTCAGCTTGCCCGAGAACTGATCGAACGTGGCGCTGTCGCTTAATTCGCAGCAGCTCATTTCTCAGCCCTCTGAGGAGCCAGGCTTTCGCGTTGCCGTTCACGGGTTCGAGGGTCCGTTTGACCTGCTGCTCTCGCTCATTGCCAAGCACGAATTGGACATTACCGAGATATCGTTGAGCGCCGTCACCGACGAGTTCATCCAGTATCTCAAGGGTCTGAATACGGCTGAAGAACTCGATCAGGCCACAGAATTCTTGGTCGTCGCTGCGACACTCCTTGACCTCAAGGTTGCGGGGTTGCTTCCCCAAGGGGAACTCGTCGACGCCGAAGATGCGGCCTTGTTTGAGGCCCGCGACATGTTGTTTGCCAGACTTTTGCAGTACCGGGCCTTCAAAGACGTGTCAATCTGGTTTGCGAATTCCCTGGAAACCGAATCCACGCGGCACCCCCGAATGGTGCGCCTCGAGGATCGGTTTCGCCGCAGTGTCCCCGAACTCGTGTGGACCGCAAGCCCCGAAGATTTTGCCACGCTCGCCCTTCTCGCTTTAGCCCCCCGCGAGATTCCCGTTGTTGGCTTGGATCACCTACACGCCCCCCTGGTCAGTATTCGGGAGCAGGCCGCGATTGTGGTCGCTGCCCTTCGCCAGGGCCGGCCCCTCACCTTTAGAGAGTTAATTGCGGATGTTGGCCTGGCTGGCATGATGGTCGCCGGCGTCATCGTGGCCCGCTTTTTGGCAGTGCTCGAGCTGTATCGCCACTCCGCTATCACCTTTGAGCAAGACGAACCACTGGGGGAGTTGACCCTCAGTTGGGCCGCCACCAGTTGGTCCGATGAGAACCTCGCCAATCTCGGAGCAGACTATGACCGATAACACGATTACCGATAGCACTATGACCCACAACGCTGCCGCTGCCGATACCGAAGCCGGCATGATCGCGATTGAGCGCGCGCTCGAGGCAATCTTCATGATCGCCGACGAGCCTCAGAGTCTGGTGTCCCTTGCAACGGCTCTCAGCGTGCCGGTCAAGGCGGTGAAAGCAGCCATCGTGGCGCTCGTTCACGATCTCGATGGACATGGCAATGGCCCCGAACGTGGCTTTGAGCTGCGTGAGGTGGGCGGCGGTTGGCGGTTCTACGTTCGTGAAAGTCTCGATTCGGTTGTGGCCGACTTCGTGCTCACCCAGAACCCCACCAAATTGTCGCAGGCCGCGCTCGAGACCCTATCGGTGATCGCCTACAAGCAACCGATAAGCCGCGGTCAAATAGCGTCGATTCGGGCCGTCAATGTGGATTCGGTCGTGCGCACCCTGGTGGGCCGCGGCATGATCACCGAGGTTCAAACCGATTCCGAAACTGGCGCAATTTTGTATGGAACCACCGAGCTTTTGCTCGTTCAACTGGGCATCAATTCTCTTGATGACCTGCCCCACATTTCTCCGTTGCTGTCTGACGGAGCGGAAGGCTTTGATGTCGACGCACGATAGAGACGAACGTCCCCCCATTCCGACGTGGGGAGATGAGCCCACGGGCATCCGGATTCAAAAGGTTATGGCATCGGCTGGTGTTGCCTCGCGTCGTGTCGCCGAAAACATGATTGCTCAAGGCCGTGTCAGCGTGAATGGCACCGTCGTCGTGTCGCCAGGCATGCGAGTGGATCCCGAGGTTGATCAGGTTACGGTAGATGGCGTTGCCGTGCAGACCGACACCAGCAAGGTGTACGTCATGCTGAACAAGCCGGTCGGCATTGTGTCCTCGCTCAGCGATGACCGCGGTCGTCCTGACTTGACGCAGTTTACGAATCAGTTCGATGAGCGCCTCTTCAACGTCGGACGTCTGGATGCCGAGACCAGTGGTCTCCTGATTCTTACGAACGACGGTGATCTGGCTCACGTTCTGGCGCACCCCAAATTTGGGGTCACGAAAACCTATATTGCCAAGGTGACCGGCAAGGTTTCTCCTCAGACGTTGAGCAAACTCACCAAAGGAATTGAGCTCGATGACGGTTTCATTCAGGCGGATCGTGCGCGGTTGTTGACCTATTCTCAGAGTGAGGGCACCTCGTTGGTGGAGCTGACCCTGCACTCAGGCCGCAATCGCATCGTGCGTCGCATGATGGCCGAGGTCGGGCATCCCGTTATCGAACTCGTGCGTCGTCAATTTGGGCCGCTGAACCTCGGCACGTTGCAGGTTGGCCAGTTACGTCGCCTCACGAAGGTCGAGCTGGGGCAACTCTTGACGTTGTCGCGTCCGGTCGAGGAGGCAGCGAGACCAGAGGATTCCGTGCCAACTGACGGCGATTTTGACGCGGACGAGTTCGACGATGATGACGATGATGACGACGGTTTTGAGGCAGATCCCTGGCAAGACGAACAGGACGCCAAAGCCGCTGAAGCGGCACAGAGGCGGGGAAAGTAACGTGAACGAGAGCACATTATCCACCCGACCCAGCCCATCCACCCGCCTGTCTGGCCAGGTACGCATTGTTGGCACGGGACTGCTGGGCGGGAGCATCGCCCTCGCGCTCCGCTCTCAAGGAGTCGATGTGGTTCTTGCCGATGCCTCTCCCTCGAGCGTTCGCCTCGCTGTCGATCTTGGTGCCGGGCGCGCCGCAGAAGAAGGTGATCGCCCGCAGCTGATTGTCGTGTGTGTGCCTCCCGACGTGACTGCCGACACTATTGAGGCCGAGCTTCTTCGTTTTTCCGATGCGGTCGTCACCGATGTGGCCAGCGTTAAGCTGGCTCCTCTGTTCGAACTTCAGAACCGCGGCGTGGACCTGACCCGTTACATCGGCTCGCACCCCCTCGCCGGGCGGGAGCGAGGCGGCACGATTTCGGCCCGCGGCGACCTGTTCCTGGGCCGGCCGTGGGTCATTTGTCGCGACGAGGAAACACCCGGCTGGGTACTTGATCGGGTGGAAGACTTAGCTCATGACGTAGGTGCCCTCACCATCGAGATGACTCCCGAGGCGCACGATGAAGCTGTGGGTCTCGTCTCTCATGTGCCCCAAATCATGGCGTCCTTGATGGCTAAACAGCTTCAGAAGGCTTCGGATGATGCTGTTCGCCTGGCTGGCCAGGGGCTTCGTGATGTTACGCGCATTGCCGCTAGTTCGCCAGAGTTGTGGATCCAAATTTTGAGCGCCAATAGCGAGGCGGTGGTGAACATCCTCGAGCGAATTCAGGATGACCTCGCCGAGATAACCCAAGCCCTTCGCAACGTCGATGCCCCCGGATCCCGCCGTGCCATTGCGCGCGAAATCTCGGCCGGCAACGACGGGGTGGCTCGCCTCCCCGGTAAGCACGGTCAAAACCGCCGCTTCGCTTCCCTTATTGTGTTGATCGATGACACTCCCGGACAGCTCGCGCGGTTACTCACTGAAATCGGTGAACTGGGGATCAACCTCGAAGATCTTCGCCTCGAGCACGCCGAGGGTGCTCAGATGGGATTGGTGGAGTTCTCGGTTCTGCCAGAAGTCGTCGATAAGTTGACCCTCGAGTTGGAAAAACTCGGTTGGAGAATTGCGGCATGAACCCCATTATTGTTGCCCTAGACGGCCCTGCTGGCAGTGGTAAATCCAGCGTCAGCAAGGCGGTTGCGCGCCGCCTTGGTTTCGCCTACCTAGACACCGGGGCCGCCTATCGGGCCCTCGCATGGCACATCCTGAACAACGCTATTGATGCCAGCGACGAAGCCGCCGTGGTTGATTCCCTGCGGACTTTTGACTATTCCATCGGTACCGACCCTGATCACTATTTCGTGCGGGTGGGCGCCGATGACATTACGGATGCCATTCGTGAACCCCGCGTCACGGCCGTTGTCAGCCTGATTGCCCGCGTGCCCGCTGTCCGCGTGCACCTCAATAATGTGTTTCGCAGTCTCATGCAGGCAACGCCCAAACCGGGCATTATTGCCGAGGGTCGCGACATCACCACGGTGGTCGCTCCCGACGCTTCCGTGCGCATCCTGCTGACAGCATCAGAAGAGGCTAGAATGGCAAGGCGTTCCGCGGAATTACCAACGGAAACGCAAGCGAATACGGCGTCACAGTTACGTGCCAGAGATGTGGCTGACTCCCGTGTATCCGACTTCATGACTGCCGCCGATGGCGTTGTGACCGTAGATTCCACGCTCCTCGCCTATGAGGAGACGATTGATGCGGTCGTTGAAGTTATTACATCCCGCACGTCGTGATTCGCACGAAGGAGAACACCCATGGCTGCTAACCAGACCCCCGGCGACGACGACATTCTTGATGTTGAAAATGAAGTAGGCGCCCTCACCGAGCGTCTCGACAGCCTCGATGAAGAACTGGCTGTAGCCCGCGCCGTCTCGCTTCGTGCAAGCCTTGAGGACTATGAGCTCGACGAAGATGACTTCGACTTGCTCGACACCATCACCGAAGACCCCGACCAAATCACGTACCTGCCAGCGATGCCCGTGCTGGCTGTCGTGGGTCGCCCCAACGTGGGCAAGTCGGCTTTGGTCAACCGTATTTTAGGTCGTCGCGAGGCCGTCGTTGAAGACACCCCTGGTGTCACCCGTGACCGCGTTGCCTACAAAGCAGAGTGGAATACCCGCCACTTCACCCTCGTAGACACAGGAGGCTGGGAACCCGATGCCAAGGGCATCAACGCGTCCGTTGCCGCTCAGGCTGAGATCGCGATTGATCTCTGCGACGCAGTGCTCTTCGTTGTCGACGCCAACGTTGGCGCCACCGCCACCGACGAGCACGTCGTGCGGATGCTCCGCAAAGCCAAGAAGCCGGTCTATCTCATTGCCAACAAGGTTGATGACTCGCGTCAAGAGCCCCTCATTGCTGAACTGTGGTCGCTGGGTCTTGGCGAGCCATACCCCGTTTCCGCCTTGCACGGCCGCGGCATTGCTGACCTGCTCGACATGGTGATCACCAAGCTTCCCCTCGTTTCGGCCGTTGCCAAGCAAGAGGTCGGTGGCCCCCGCCGCGTCGCCATTCTGGGACGTCCCAATGTGGGCAAGTCCTCGCTTCTCAACAAGGCCGCCGGCGAAGAACGGGTCGTGGTCAACGAGCTTGCGGGCACCACGCGTGACCCCGTTGATGAGCAAGTCGACATCGGCGGCAAGATCTGGCGTTTCGTTGATACAGCCGGTATTCGTCGCCGCGTGCACCTGCAACAGGGCGCTGACTTCTATGCCACTTTGCGCACCAGCGCCGCATTGGAGAAAGCTGAAGTTGCCGTCGTCATGATTGACGTCAGTCAGCCTATTAGTGAGCAGGATGTTCGCATCATTGACCTCGTTCTCGAATCTGGTCGCGCGCTCGTATTGGCTTTCAATAAATGGGACTTGCTCGATGACGATCGTCGTCGCTACCTTGAGCGTGAGATTGAACAAGACCTCGCACACGTGTCGTGGGCTCCCCGCGTCAATATTTCGGCTACCACGGGCCGCCACCTCGAGAAGTTAGCTCCAGCTCTGGAGCGTGCACTCGAGTCTTGGGATACCCGAATTCCCACCGGAAAGTTTAATGCTCTTCTTGCTGAGCTCACGGCCGCGCATCCGCACCCTGTTCGTGGTGGTAAGCAGCCTCGCGTGCTCTTCGGCACACAGTCCTCGACGCGTCCGCCCACGTTCGTTCTCTTCACCACGGGATTCCTTGACCCCGGATACCGCCGCTACATTACGCGTCGTCTTCGCGAGATTTATGGATTCGATGGCACCCCCATCAACGTCAACATGCGAGTTCGTGAGAAGCGCAAGCGCTAATGTCGCACATTCCTCCAGAACTGCCGCCGGCGCACCTGCGTGATCCGGGTGACGCGTGGGTGGAGAGTCCGGAGGGAACGAAATACTGGGGGCGCTTCGGCGCTGCAGGGCTTCTTGTCTGGCACCCCAGCGCGGGCATCCTTTTGCAGCACCGCGCGCAGTGGAGCCACAACGGTGGAACCTGGGCATTGCCAGGCGGAGCGAGGCGACTGGGGGAGTCAGCGCTAGAGGGCGCGCTGCGTGAGGCGGAGGAAGAAGCAGGTGTTCCTGCAGAACTCGTCGAGGTCCTTTTTGAGAGTGTTGTCGACCTGGGGTTTTGGTCGTACACCACCGTCGTCGTGCGGGCACTCGAGGTTTTTGAGCCGGTGATCGGCGACACCGAGAGCATCGCGCTGGAGTGGGTAGCCGTCGAAGACGTGGCAAACTACGATCTGCACCCCGGGTTTGCCGCTTCGTGGCCTGGGTTGCGCGAGCGCCTGATCTGAAAACCGATATGATTACTAAGTTGTCTTCGTAAGAAGATTGCGGGCTGTGGCGCAGCTTGGTAGCGCACTTGACTGGGGGTCAAGGGGTCGCAGGTTCAAATCCTGTCAGCCCGACCAACAAAAAAACCACCCTTGCCGGGTGGTTTTTTTGTTTGGTTTTGGCCAATAACCCATAACCCCGGGTTCTGGCACTGCGACCTTGAACCGAACGATGAAGTCAGGTCGCGACTCCGCTCTGGTCGGTGGCTGCAGAGCGCAACATGCACGCCCTGCAGCCAGGCGCTACATTCCCGCGCAAACCTTGCAGAGCCTGTAACCGTTGGTCCCAGCTCTCTTGTTGTGTGCGGGGATGCGCTGCCCGGTGGGGCAGTTACCGTGCACGTGGTGTACGTCGGGATCTGACGGGTTGATTGAGTAGTACGGACTGACTCTCATTGCTCCTCCTTGAGCGAGATGATGTCCATCGATTGACGGATATTTGAATGCTACGTCCACGCACCGACATTGCAGCCATGCGTACTGTCCTGCAGGGCCTCCCTATTCAGCTCCCAATTCAGGTCGATAGACTTGTATTTGTTCGGTAAAACTCGGTGAAACCCTGTTGAGAGGTAGATGATGACGGAGTCTTGGTTGTCTGCAGACGAGATCGCCGATCACCTCGGGGTAATCAAAGACACTGTTTACTCCTGGATCGCAAACAAGGGCATGCCAGCCCACAAAGTTGGGCGTCTCTGGAAGTTTCAAGTCAGCGAGGTCGACGAGTGGGTGCGCGGCGATGGCGCCGCTGACTCGGACCGCGACGAGGCGGGGGACTGACAGCTTGCGCATCATCAATAACGTCACCGACCTGCTCGGAGACGATCTGAAGGCCGAGATCACACCGGGTTCCAAAGTCCGTATCGCTGCATCGACGTTCTCGATCTTCGCGTTCGAGGCACTCCGTAAGGAGTTGGAGCAGGTTTCTGAGCTGGAGTTCATTTTCACAACGCCAGCGTTCGTTACGGAGAAGGTCACGGACAAACTCCGCAAAGAGCGTCGAGAATTCTTCATCCCAGGTGGGCGCGCCGAGTCGAGCCTGTCTGGGTCGGAGTTTGAGATTAGGTTGCGCAACCAACTCACCCAGCGCGCAGTCGCGAAAGAATGCGCCGACTGGGTACGCCGCAAGGTCACGTTCCGCTCGAACGCAACCGGCAACCCAATGCAGCAGTTCGCGGTTATTGGCGACAGCGCTGCTTACACTTCCCTGCAAGGCTTCACCACGGCCGACCTCGGTTACGAGCGGGGCAACGCTGTGTCGAACATGGTGCAACGTGTCGACGAGGCGCCAATGACGTCCCAGTATCTCCAACTGTTTGATCAAATTTGGCACAATCCCGAGCAGCTCAACGATGTCACTCAAACGGTCCATGACCACATCGCTAGCGTGTATGCGGAGAATGCCCCAGCGCGTATCTACTTCCTGGTCCTCTACAACCTGTTCGCCGAGTTTCTAGAAGATATCAACGAAGATGTCCTGCCGAACGATCGCACCGGTTACCAGGACACAAAGGTCTGGCAGAGCCTCTACAACTTTCAGCGCGATGCGGCGACCGGGATCATCAACAAGTTAGAAACCTACAACGGGTGCATCCTCGCCGATAGCGTCGGTCTGGGTAAAACGTTCACCGCGCTGGCAGTAATTAAGTATTACGAGCTGCGCAATAAATCGGTGCTCGTGCTTGCGCCGAAGAAGCTCTCTGAGAACTGGACAAACTACAACGCGAACCTCACGACGAACATTTTCGCCTCTGACCGGTTCAACTACGACGTTCTCGCCCACACCGACCTGTCCCGCACCCGCGGTGAGTCGCTCGGCCTGAGACTCGATCGAATCAACTGGGGCAACTACGACTTGGTGGTCATCGATGAGTCGCACAATTTTCGTAACGCCGACTACGCAGAGGAGAAAGAGTCTCGATACCAGCGGCTCATGCGAACGGTCATCCGAGAAGGCGTCAAGACCAAGGTCTTGATGCTCTCGGCAACCCCCGTTAATAACCGGTTCAATGACTTGAAGAACCAGCTCCAGCTCGCCTACGAGGGTGAGTCGGAGAACCTCGCGAAGCACCTGAACCTCTCCACCACTGTGGAGAAAGTCTTCAGCGACGCGCAGCGAGTCTTCAATGAGTGGTCCAAACTCGACACTGAATATCGCACCACGGAACGTATTCTCAAGATGCTCGACTTCGACTTTTTTGAATTACTCGACGCGGTGACGATTGCCCGCTCACGCAAGCACATCCAGGCGTTCTACGACACGACCGAGATTGGTGCCTTTCCCGAACGCCTCCCTCCGGTCTCGATCCGTGCACCACTCACCGACCTACCGGATGTTCCGGACTTCAATGACATCTTCGAGCAGCTCCAAGTGCTTACCCTCGCCGTCTACACTCCGATGGCCTATGTATTTCCCAGCCGGATGAGTAAGTACGAGGATCTGTATAACGTCACAACAGGCAGCGCCCGCTCCAACCTTGGCCAAGCCGGGCGCGAGCAAGGTCTGAAGAAGCTCATGACTGTGAACCTTCTCAAACGACTGGAGAGTTCAGTCGAAGCCTTCCGCCTGACCGTAAGCAAGATCGAGGAGTCAGTGGACCGCACCCTACGGCGTCTCGATTCCCGCGCAGGAGCGCTCACTGACCTGAGCGCCGACCTCACCGGGCTTGATTTGGATCTCGATGATGAGGACGACGCAAACATCGAGGCTATTTCGTTTGGGGCGAAGATCAAGATCGATCTCGACGATATCGATATCGAGTCTTGGCGGCGGGACCTAGGGAACGACCGCGAGACCCTGCGAGAGTTGCTTGACGAGATGCGCAAGGTCATCCCGGCCCACGATCTGAAGCTCCAGAAAATTAAACAACTCATCACTGAGAAGGTGGCACACCCGATCAACCCTGACAACCGTAAGGTGCTGGTCTTTTCGGCGTTCGCTGACACCGCGAACTACCTCTACCGTGAGCTCGCCCCGGTGTTCGCCGATGCCGGGCTGGAGACGGCCGTCATTACCGGCGGCAGCCATGGCGCCAAGGCCACTCTCGGCACCGGATTCGACTACCAGCAGGTCATGGCCATGTTCTCGCCTAAGTCCAAGCAACGGCACCTCACCATGCCGCAAGAGACTCGAGAACTGGATGTTCTCATTGGCACTGATGTCATCAGCGAGGGTCAAAATCTCCAGGACTGTGACTTTCTGATCAACTACGACATTCACTGGAATCCGGTCCGGATCATCCAACGGTTTGGGCGAATCGACCGAATCGGCTCCACCAACGCTCAAATTCAACTGGTTAATTTCTGGCCCGACATCTCACTCGACGAGTACATCAACCTCAAAGAGCGGGTCGAGAACCGCATGGTTATCGCTGACGTGGCCGGTACTGCCGATGACAATGTCCTCACCCTGGAAAACTCCGATGCAGCGTTCCGCAAAGAACAGCTCCGTAAGCTGCAGGACGAAGTCATTGAGCTTGAAGACGTGCGCACCGGTGTCTCGATCACTGACCTCGGGCTCAACGACTTTCGGATGGATCTGCTCGGCTACATCAAGGACAACGGTGACCTCGCTGCGATACCCAAAGGCCTGCACGCCGTCGTTCCTGCCGATCCCGCGAAGGGCCTGAGGCCAGGCGTGATCTTTGCGCTGCGCAGTGTGAACGCAGACGATGCTCAACTCACCGGGAAGAGCGGTAATCGAGGTAATCGGCTACACCCGCACTATCTCGTCTACCTAGACGATCAAGGCAACGTCATCGCCGACCACACAGAGCCAAAGCACCTGCTCGACCTGCTCCGCGCTGGATGCCGCCCCTACGACGAACCAATCGCTGACGTCGTGCACGCGTTCAACACAGCCACGCTGGAGGGCGCTCAGATGAGCAAGTACTCCGGGCTTCTGACAGCCGCCATTCATTCAATGATCGAAGTCACAGAAGAACGCGACATCGACAGCCTCTTTACGGGCGGCCAAACCAGTGCCCTGACCCAGACCATCGCCGGCCTCGACGATTTCGAACTGATCGCATTCGTCGCCATTGTGGACTCCTCCACGACGATTGAGACCAATGGTTGATCTGCTGTACAAGTGGCCTGTTGCATCTAAGTTCGGCAGTCGTGTACCCAAAGAGAAGTTCTACGAGTACGGCAATGTCAGCACCGCAGTGCGTGAGAAGTTTGTGTCCGAGGTCCAGCGCATTACCTGGGCCTATAAGCTTGCCGAATCCACCATCAACCTCCGCGGCAGCACGAGCGTGCCCGAGATCCAGGTCTTCCAGATAGACACGAAGACCGGTGAGGTCGCCGACCAGGTGCTGTCTGCGATCGACAAGGCCATCCAGTACCCGATTATCTTCGAGATCACCAGAGCAACGGTCGGTGAACGGCAGATCCGGATGGTCGCAGCACACAAGCAGCTTGGTTCGGGAGCCCCGAAGATCAGCGCCTACTATTCGACAGGTTGGCTCCCTGCTGACGCAGAACGGCAGTCACTCCCTACAGCGATCAGCCTGCCCGCCCTCTACTCGGCGATCTTGGAGCCCCTGACGCCAGTGATGGTTCGGCCCGGCGAGGAAATGTCACAGGTTGCAGACAGACTGGCAACCGTGCGGAAGCTCGAACGCGAGATCACCGCTTTGGAGCGCAAGCTCCGCACCGAGCCGCAGCTCAACCGCAAGATCGAGCTACGCCGCTCTCTCAAGACCAGACAACAAGAACTCGAACAGCAGAGGTAACCCGTGGAGAAACTACGAATGACGTCGCCAGACCTGACCGATGCCAACATTGAGAAGCTCGCTGAGCTGTTTCCGACCGTTGTGACGGAGTCCGTCGACGCTGACGGTGACGTCAAGATGGCCGTCGACTTCGATCTGTTGCGCCAGGAGCTCTCCGACTACGTCGTTGAAGGGCCGCAGGAGCGCTACCGGCTCGACTGGCCGGGCAAGCGCGCAGCAGCGTTTGCGGCCAACGCGCCCATCGCCAAAACCCTGCGCCCGATGCGTGAAGAGTCTGTGGATTTCGACACCACCAAAAACCTGTTCATCGAGGGCGACAACCTCGACGCGCTCAAGCTGCTCCAAGAGTCCTACTTGGGCAAGGTCAAACTGATCTACATTGACCCGCCGTACAACACGGGTAAGGATTTCATCTACGCCGATGATTTTTCGGAGACGTCCGCTGAATATCTGACGCGATCGGGTCAAACGAACAGTTCAGGTGCGCGTCTGATCGCAAATCCGGAGTCACACGGTAGATTCCACTCCGATTGGCTGAGCATGATGTATTCGCGTCTTAAATTGTCAAGAAACCTTCTGTCAGATGACGGGGTCGTCCTTGTGTCTATTGATGATGCCGAGTCCGCCAACATGAAACGCCTACTAGACGAAGTTTTTGGTGAGGGAAATTTCATCGATACTATCGCCGTTGAAATGTCGACTACGTCTGGCCCCAAGACGGTTAACGCTCAACAAGGCACGATCGTAAAGAATGTCGAGTTCGTCCACGTCTACCGACGCTCGGTTGAGTTTGATCGTTTACCCCACACGCCTCTCCTGGATGGTGTCGAAGGTTATGACACGCATTACTCACTTTGGAAGAATGAAGATGGCTCCCTCGGCTCTCTCGCGGAACAAATGCTAAACAACGTCTATGTCGGGAGTGACATTCGCACTTATGGATTACTGGAGCGAGGTAGTTTCAGCGTAAACAATATGGAAAGGCTACTTGCGGTCTCGGCACCCGCGAAGAAATTCCTTCACGAGAACTTGGACAAGATTGCCCGTGTTGACCGGGCACCGGTTTCAGCCAGTGGTCGTCATACAACCGTGGGCCGATGGGAAGCATTCGAGACTGACCACCGCACGTATTTTCTCACCACGCTGGCCAACGGCAATCTCCAGGCAGTGATTCCTATGGAACTGAATTTCCGTATGTCTGATGATTACAAGCCAAGATTCGGGCGGACCGTGATCCGTGGAGACTTGTGGAAGGGGTTCCACCAGGACATGGGCAATGTCACAAAAGAGGGAGGGACGCCCTATGAGAACGGTAAGAAGCCAGTTCGCCTCATTAAGCAACTAATCCGTTGGGCGAACAATACACAGGACGGAATCGTCATGGACTTCTTTGCCGGATCTGGAACGACGGCCCACGCAGTCATGGAGTTAAACGCAGAAGATGGGGCGAATCGACAGTTCATACTCGTGCAGTTGGATGAGGAGCCTGACGGAGCAAATTACAGCTCCATTGCGGAGATTACCCGGCTACGGATGGGGCGTTCAGGGCAACGGGTTCGTGAAGGCTTGAAAGCGATGGAGAGTTCGGTAGATGTTGGCTTCAGAAGCCTTCGGGTGGACAGTAGCAACATGATTGATGTTTTGCGCACTCCTGACGCTACAGAGCAGCAGGAGCTCGCATTTCTGCAGTCGAATATCAAGGAAGATCGTACAACAGAGGACCTTCTTTTTCAGGTCATGCTTGGGTGGGGGCTCGAACTAGCGATGCCCATCAGCGTTGAGCAAATCGAAGACAAAGAAGTCTTCGTCGTCGAGGATGGCGCCCTGTACGCCTGCTTCGACCAGCACATCAGCCCAGCGGTTGTGCATTCGATCGCGAAGCGACAGCCACTGCGCGTTGTGTTCCGCGACTCCGGTTTCGCATCGGATGACGCGCGGATTAATGCAGAGCAGGTCTTCCGCGAGGTGTCTCCGGCGACCGACGTGAAGGCGATCTGATCGGGATGAAACTACAGTTCAAGGTCCAGAAGTACCAGACCCATGCTGTCGACTCGGTTGTCGAGATATTCGAGGGGCAGCCCAAGCACGACGGCATCTCGTATCGAATTGACCCTGGCAAGGTGACGCCCGCCTCGAACCCGACGCTGTTCGAGACGAACGATACGCCCGACTCTGGGCTTCGGAACGCCGACATCGCACTCTCCTCTACTCAGCTGCTGGACAACGTTCGTAAGGTCCAGCGGTCTCGCAACCTGCCGCTGTCGACGATGCTTATCGATAGCAAGGCGGCCCCGGGGGCTCCGAACTTGGATGTTGAAATGGAGACGGGTACCGGAAAGACGTACGTCTACATCAAGACGATCTTGGAACTTCACAAGCGGTATGGCTGGTCGAAGTACATCATCGTGGTGCCCTCGGTCGCGATCCGTGAGGGCGTCAAAAAATCACTCGATGACACCTCCGAGCACTTCCAGCAGCTTTACGGGACCAAGCCTCGATCGTTCGTCTACAATTCCTCGCAACTGCACGAGATCGAGCGTTTCAGCTCCGATGCCGGGGTGCAGGTGATGATCATCAATATCCAGGCTTTCAACGCGACGGGCAAGGATAACCGTCGCATTTATGACGTGCTCGACGACTTCCAGTCGCGACGTCCAATTGACGTGATCGCGGCGAACCGACCCATCGTCATCATCGATGAACCGCAGAAGATTGGTGCTGAGAAGTCACTCGATGCGCTTTCACGCTTCCACGGCTTGATGATGTTGAGGTACTCGGCAACGCACAAGGTGGAACACACGAAGGTGCACCGCCTCGACGCCTTGGACGCGTACAAGCACAAGTTGGTCAAGAAAATCGCGGTGCGCGGCATCACAGTGAAGGGCTTGGCCGGATCTACTGCTTACCTGTATCTGGACGCTATCGAGATCGCCAAAGGCGCGAAGCCACGTGCTCGAATCGAGATCGAAGTGCAAACCCAGACTGGCATCAAACGTCAGGTCAAGCGCCTCGATGTCGGTGCAAACTTGCACGATGTGTCGAATGGAATTGAGGCGTACAAGGGCTTGTTCATCACTGAAATCGACGCGAACCGCGACGTAATCGAGCTCAGTAATGGCGACGTCGTCATCGCCGGGCAGCTCGCCGACCGTGACGCCACGGAGGAGACGAAGCGGCGCATCCAGATTCGTGAGGTCATCCGTGCACATTTAGACAAGGAACGTGAATTGTTCAGCCAGGGCATCAAGGTGCTCTCACTATTCTTCATCGACGAGGTTGCCAAATATCGCGACTACGGCCGCGAAGATACCCTCGGTGACTATGCCCGCGTGTTTGAGGAAGAGTATTCTGCGATCCGCGACGAGGTACTGGGCGAGCTGGCTATCGATAACATGACCGAGGAGTTCCAGCAGTACTTGCGCCGCGATGAGGTCCGAAAGGTGCACGAGGGATACTTCTCGATCGACAAGAAATCCAAGCATCAAGTTGACGGCAATGTCTCCGGCCGCAGCGAAGACAAAGGTCAGTCCACCGACATTGATGCGTACGACCTGATCCTTAAAGGCAGGGATCGATTGCTTTTGTTCACTGAGCCGGTCCGATTCATCTTCTCCCACTCCGCGCTGCGCGAGGGCTGGGACAATCCCAACGTGTTCGTCATGGGCATGCTCAAGAAGAGCGACAACACCGTCTCCCGTCGCCAAGAGATCGGCCGCGGCCTGCGCCTCGCGGTCAACCAGCTCGGCGAGCGAATGGACAACCCAGCCACCGTTCATGACATCAACGAGCTGACGGTGGTCACTGACGAGTCGTATACCGACTTCGTTGCCGGACTCCAGAAGGAGATCTCGGAGTCCCTAGCTGCCCGACCGCGCAAGGCTACTCCAGAGTATTTTGCTGGCAAGATCGTCGAGGATGTTACGACCGGAACTATTCACACGATCTCGTCAGACGAGGCAAAGCAACTCCAGTACTGGCTAACGGTTAACGCCTTTATCGACTATGAACAGCACCTCACCGACAAGTGGTTCGGTCGGGCCGAATTGCCAGAGATGCCCGAGCTACCGGCCTCGCTGCAGCCGTACTTTTATCAGGTTGCCGAACTAATTGACGCTCTACACGTCGCGGCGCCGGAGATCACCGACGACCGCAAGCCGAAGAGGATCCCGCTCAACGAGGCGAACTTCGCCAAGAAGGAATTCCAAGCGCTCTGGGGTCGGATCAACCACAAGGCGGTCTACCAAGTCGAGTTCGACTCGGCCGAGCTGATCCACAAGTCGATTGGGCATCTGGACAAGCACCTGAACGTCGCCGCGATGCAGTACGTCATCCAAGCAGGGCAGCAGCGCGAGAAATTGGAGGCTGACGACCTCGCGAGCGGCTCGGGGTTCGTGGTGTCGACGACGCAGACTCACACCGAGACCGTGAGTTCGGGCTCGCAAGTGAAGTACGACTTGCTTGGTGAGATTACTGAGAAGACCCAGCTCACCCGTCGCACGGTTTCCGCTATCCTCCGCGGTATTGCACCTGGCACATTCGGTAAGTTCCGTCTCAACCCCGAGCAGTTCATTACGGAGGCGGCGCGGCTGATCAACGAGCAGAAGGCGACCGTCATTGTCGAGCATCTGACCTACGACGCGCTGGAGGAGCGGTTCGACTCAGCGATCTTCACAGAGAATCAAACCGCGCAGGACTTCAGTAAGGCGGGGGACAAGCTCAAGAAACACATCTACGACTTTGTGGTGACTGACTCGAAGATCGAGCGCGCGTTCGTCACCGAGCTGGACACAAGTACGGAGGTCGCTGTTTACGCGAAGCTTCCGCGCGGGTTCTTCATCCCGACTCCGGTGGGTGATTACAACCCCGACTGGGCGATCGCGTTCACCGCAGGCAGCGTCAAGCATGTCTACTTCGTTGCCGAGACCAAGGGCTCGCTTTCGACCCTGCAGCTCAAGGGCGTCGAGGACGCCAAGATCGAGTGTGCCCGCAAATTCTTTGAGTCCTTGAGCGAGAAAAACGGCCAAGACGTCATCTATGACGTGGTTACCGACTACACCGAGCTGATGCAGCTTGTGACGACCTAAGGGAGAAACAAGATGTCGTTCCAGACCCCGCGAAGCATCGAGGAGATGCTTACAGCCATCCACAAGCGTGAATATCTAATGCCCGCGATCCAGCGTGAGTTCGTCTGGGGCGTTGACCAAATCACCAAGCTCGTGGACAGCCTTATGCGCGGATACCCTGTTGGCTCGTTCCTGCTCTGGGACGTCAAACCAGAGACTGCGCAGTCGTACACGTTCTACGAGTTCCTCACGAACTACCACGAGCGCGACAACCCTTATGCCGACAGGGCCACGGTCACAGCGGGCAGTGGCACCATTGCTGTGCTCGACGGGCAGCAGCGTCTGACCTCGCTGAACATCGCCCTCTACGGGAGCTTCGCCGAGAAGAAAAAGTACGCCTGGTGGAACAGCACTGATGCGTTTCCGGTGAAGCGGCTTTACCTCAACCTCGTAGATGACCCCGATGAGGAGGAGCTGGGCCTGAAGTACGACCTGCGCTTCCTCACGGATGCGGAGGCTTCAGCGGAGGAGGGTGGCCAAGACAAGTGGTTCCGAGTCGGGGCCGTGCTCGACCTCACGAACTCGGGCCCAGCGATCATGAAGGAGTTGGAGCGCCGTAACATCGCCAACTCTGGCGACGCGTTCCAGCGAATGTATGACCTCTATGAGGCGGTTCGCATCCTCAAGCCGATGAACTACTTTCTGGTGACGGACCAGGACCCGGATAAGGTACTGGAAATCTTCGTCCGGGTGAACAGCGGCGGGACCACACTCTCTTACTCAGACCTGCTGCTCTCAATGGCCACCAACCAGTGGAGCGAACTCGATGCCCGAGAAGAGGTTCGCTCCCTAGTCAGTGACCTCAACAGCAATGCTGGTCGCCAGTTCTCGTTCTCTAAGGACGTCGTCCTCAAAACCGCGTTGACTATCGCCGGTGTGGACGTTCGGTTTAAAGTCGCCAATTTCACGCAAGTAAACATGGCGAAGGTAGAGACCGCCTGGCCACAGATCAAGAACGCTCTGTTGCGCGCCGCAACCCTGCTTCAGCAGTTCGGGTTCAACGAGCGCAACCTCACTGCCAACAGCGTGATCGTGCCAATCGCCCACTACCTCCATTTGCGAGGCGCCGGGGACTCATATCTCGACTCCACCACGGACTCGACCGACCGTTTGGTGCTCCAGCGGTGGGTCACTCGATCCCTCATCAAGCGCGGCATTTGGGGTTCCGGTCTGGACACGACCCTGACGCGCATCCGCGAAGCGCTCACGGCTAACGAGACGACGGGTTTTCCCGTCGGCGATGTCGAGGCTGCGATGTCTTCGGTCGGCAAGGGCTTGTCATTCGATGCTGCAGAAGTTGACGAGTTGCTGAATCTCAAGTACGCAGGGCAACGCACTTTCTCAGTACTTTCTGTGCTCTACCCCGGGCTGGATCTGGGTAAGAAGTTTCACGAGGACCACATCTTTCCGAAGTCGCGCTTTACCAAGAAGAAGCTAATCGGGGCAGGAGTCGATGCGGACAGGGTTAACGACTACCTCGATGCCTTTAACCTTCTTCCGAACCTCCAGTTGCTGGCGGGGACAGCCAATATCGAGAAGCAAGATGCGTTGCCCGGCGACTGGATCGCGGCGGCGTTCCCTTCCGAGGAAAAGCGTACAACTTACCTCGACGAGAACGACCTCGACGGGCTTCCAGTCGACATTGCCGGCTTCCTCACGTTCTTCGAGCAACGTAAGGCGCGAGTGCGGGACAGGCTCGTGAAGGCGCTCGGGACATCCGCTGTGGCTGTTCTTGCCAAGGAGTGAAATGTCGGAGTCACCCACGGGCTTCGACAATGTCGCGAAGCAGATGTTTGAAGACCTTTTCGGGATGTCGAGCGGCTACCTACTGGATTTCAGCAACGGCACTTTCGCTTCGTTTGTCCAGACGTGTCTCGGATTCAATCCGTATGCGCGATACGACGGTTCGAAAGCTGTCATACTCCGGCAGATCTGGCTGAACGAGCCGTTCGCCGATGTCGCCAAACTCAACCTCGATCTCTTGGAACGGTGGAAGTTGAACAAGCTGAAAACCGATGAGGATCCGACAAAGTATGAGCAACATGTGCTTGAGACGATCACAGCGTTGTTCAGCTCTTCGGAGCGGCCCGCCTTGACGACCGACGACCTCGCCTTTCTCGACATGGCCCTCGGTGCGGTCGATCTCGCCGCGCTACCCAGCGAACTGACTGCCCGGCAGGTCGTTGCCTCCCGACTCGATGAGATCGATCGGGCGCTGGATGCCGGGGCGCCATTGGCCGTGATCTTTTTGGTCGGCAGCACTCTTGAAGGCCTGCTCGCCGAGCTAGCGCAGGCGCAAGCAACGACATTCACTACATCGCCGGTGGCGCCAAGAACTAGAGGGGCTGTAAAGCCGCTGGATACATGGACACTCTCCGAGCTGATCGCAGTTTCTCGTGCCCTCGGAGTCCTCAGTGAGGACGTGGCCAAGCACGCCGATCAGGTTCGGAACTTCCGCAACTACATCCACCCGCGGCAGCAGCTCAAGGAGAGTTTCGAGCCGCGGATGGAGACGGCTCGAATCGCCCAGCAAGTGCTGCGTGCTGCCTTGGTGGACCTCAAGGAACTCACCGGAGCCCCCACACCCAACTGAGCCACCACGCCTCTTGCAGATCGAGGTAGCCGCCTTCGGCGACGGTAGTCCACCTCCTTGTTGAGTGAGGAGAGGTGGCTGTCGATGACGGTCTCGATGTGTGTGATGTCGGCGGGCTACGGCTACAAGTTATCTCCTCCGCACAGTAGTCGCCGGTGACGACGACCGATCTATTTAGACTCCACTGACGAGGTATTACAATGCCGACGGAACCACGCCCGGAAGGCGGATGGGCGACAGTCAGCACGCATCATCGCGGCATACCGAGGCCGCTACCGCATCTCGACGCCTTCTGCGCTCGGTGCACCGTCTGAGTCCGCGATTCAGAAGATCGACTGTGCCCGAGGAGAAGCGGCGCTGTGAGCCACTGAACTTAAGCAACCGGGCGCACCGACTCCGTGTTATCCCGTAAGCCGGGTAGTTCCCGGACGTGGACTCTGACACGGTTGTCGTTGGTAGATGCGAGTAGCTGCCGCGTCTTGAAGTGTAAAGCGCTGAGTACATCACTCAATTTGCCGCTAAAGATGAGCGTACCAGCGCTCTGTTTGACTATATTCGGTTGTATTCTAAAGTTTCGTGCTAGAGTCGCCTTACCGACTAGAGGAGAACGGCATGGAAGCGCAGTACGAGGGTGATGATTGGAGGAGTGAGTTCCTGCCAGAGGAGCTTGCCGCGATACGCGACCGGGTCCCGACCGCTATCCATGAAAGCCAGGATCGCTCCGCTCGCGCTCACACGGCATACAACGATCCCGATGGTGACCAGAATGTGTACGGCGCAGGTATGGCTCGGGGTGTTCAGAAGGAGTTGCGGGCACTCCTCTCAGATCTGCCCTCTTATCGTGAGGCCAAGGTTCCGAACACGCGCCGGACGCTCACCTTCGTCGGAAATACGCTGATCTTTCCACAGCGCGTCGGCAAGCAGATGCCTCGCAATTTCCGTCGTGTTCGCCTGAGCTATCTCCCCGAATCGCGCCGCGAACTTCTCGCGAAGACCAGCAACGTCAAGTATTCAGATCCCGGGCTCTTCGACATCGAGCAGATATTGAGCGATGACCAACCTGCATCGCTGAATGACGCGATCGATCACCTGGAAATTGCCAGCCCTCGGGCGACGCTATTCGTTCCCTACTACAGCAGCACGCCACGAGGAGTAGGCACGATTTACTTCGCTCCGGCGCGACTGAACGGACTCTACCTGGAGTTCACTGACCCCGAGCTCTTCACTTACCAGCAGACCCCTGCTTCGGTCGAGCAGACAAATGTCAAGTTGAAGCCGGTGGCTGGTTTCGCTGGTGGTGAGCGCCCTCGTACCTCAGTAAAGCTACGACAGCTTCCTGCCGAGCTGGAGAGAAGTTGAGGGTGAACGAGGCAAGTGGCTCTGGTCGCGATCTCGTGGACATCGCAAGGCTTTTCGATCCCGCTCGACTCGCACAGGCGCGCCGGATCAGCAAGATGTCGAAGGCTGATCTCCACCGGAAGGTCGGAGTTTCGGCGGCCGCCATCGGGCAGTATGAACGCGGTGAAGTGCGCCCTCGTGCTGAGACGGTAGCGGCACTTGCCCGCGCGTTGCACGTGCCCCCAGAGTTTTTTGCTCTTGGACGCCCGCGCGTGCAGGTGGATATCGCCGAAGCCTCGTTCCGGCGTCTCCGCTCCACAACTGTCACACAACAACAGCAGGCAACTGCCTATGTCGAGCAAACGTGGGAACTCAGTTGCTACCTCGAAGAGAGCGTCGAGTTCCCCGAACTCAACCTCCCTGCCTGGGCGCTTGCAGATTCCGACGATGTGCCGGACCCTGTGACAGCGGCTCGCGCCATACGACAACACTGGAACTTGGGGGCCGGACCAATCCAGCACCTGGTGTACCAGCTGGAACAGCACGGCATTTTAACGGTCTTTTTTTCCATGAAGGAAGACAGCACACTCGATGAGAAGAGCCGTATTGATGCCTTCTCCACCGTCGTGTTGCCGCGTCCGATCATCGTGCTCACACCAGACAAGGCCAACGATGTTATGCGGCACCGGTTCTCAGCAGCGCACGAACTCGGGCATGTAGTGCTGCATCATGGTCGCCAGGGAACGGACAGCCAACTGGAGCGGCAGGCAGATATGTTCGCAGCCGAGTTCCTGACGCCTCGCGAGATTATCCGTGATCAGCTCCCGAATCGTCTGAATTTCAAGAAGTACGAGGAACTTGGGCAGAGGTGGGGGGTCTCAGTTCAATCTCTGATCTACAGATCGCGAGAGCTGGAGCTCATCTCTGAATCCACTGCCCGGCGTGCTTACATCACACTGAGCAGTCTCCCGCGACGCACGATGCCGGTTGAAGATTACGAAGGTGAGCGTCCCGAACTTTTGAAATCCGCCATCGAACTTCTCGCCGGCGTTGGCGTGTCGTTGAGCCAGATAGCGACCGACCTACAGATGACGCCACGGCATATACGACGCCTCGCGGACATCGACGACCCGCAACCGAAGCTCTCCCTCGTGCAGAGCCATCCGAACGGTAAGTAGTCGTAGCGGGATTTCCCCGCGCGAGAAAGGAAACAATCATGGGAGCGCCCAACAAGCGAGTTGTGCAACGTCGAAGTGACGGTGACTGGGAAGTACGCAAGCCTGGCGACGACCGAGCAAGCGCAGTCACATCAACACAGGCCGAAGGAATCAAGCGTGCGCGCACCATCCTCGGCAATGACGGCGGTGGTGAACTCCAGGTTCGATCGGTTAGAGGAACGATTCGTTCGCAGGACACGGTCTCTCCGGGCAACGATCCGCGAGCATCGAAGGGATGACGCCAGACTCATGAAATCACGGCGGCTCACCTTCTACCTTCTGCGTGAAGAAGTAGAAGAGTTCGACGATGCGCTCGATCAAGAGAAGGCGAGCACGAGTGTGAATCTCGCTGCATCGTCTGGGGTCGATGGGCGGTTCCATTATCTGAAGCCCAAGCCATTGATTCCAGCATGGGTTGGGTTTGTCCAGCCTCTGCTCGACGGTCCGCTCGAAAGTATCCGTTCCTCATCGACGTCTGGGCTACTCCTTCTCAGGGCCTCCGGACGCATCTTCGCCTTGACGTTCGGGTATGGTCGCTCCCTTCTCGACCTCTCGAAGATCGAGTATCAGTTCGGTCTTCGTGTCGCCTTGAACCGCATCGACCCTCGCCAGATCCGGAGTCTGGACACAAAGACGTTTGAGGATCTCGTGGTCTCGACCAGCACTCAGGCCAGCAAGAGTGCCGAACTGCCAACATTCGGAGTAGACGTCTCGAAGGACATTCTTAGAGCTGTCACAGGTGAGCCGCGGGATCCGGAGTTCGCGAAACGCATTGCAGGGTCCGACTCGCTGGTCATGAGCGTAAATGCTGCTCCCAGTGATCTTCCTTCGCTCTGCAATGATCTTCTCAGTGCATTCGCCGCGGATGACTATAAGGCGGAGTTTGGGTGGATCGACCAGCTGTCGCTCGTGCGAAACGGCAAGCATATTGCCGCACTCAACGACCTTCTCGTCGCACAGCTTCAGAGCGGTGAAACGGGATCCACACACCTAGCTATGCCGGAGACCATTGACTGGGAAGACATCGACGCCTTCAAAATTGGGGGAACACGAGGCCACATCTATGAAGATCTCGACCTTGATGAGTACCTGCACCGGCTCGGCGACGAACGCCTCGCACTCACCCTCGAGAATCTAAAGTCCCGTCCAGTATCGATCAGGTTCGGACGTTCCGGGAACTTCGACAAGCGATGGAACCTCTTCCAATGCATAGTCACCGAGCAGCGACTCGAAGAAAAGCTCCACGTCCTTATCGAAGGGCGATGGTTCGCCATCAGTGACTCACTCGTGGGAGAGGTCGATCAGTTCGTCAGTGGTCTCCCTGAATCGAGTGTTTCGCTGATTTCCGCGCTGCCGGGTGAGGTGGAGGCGGACTACAACGCTCGCCTCGCAGAAAGTGAACCCGAGCACCTACTCAAGCTAGACGCCCGTATCAAACGTCCCGGTGGAGCGACGAGCGGGATCGAGTTCTGCGATGTCCTCTCCGACAACGGTGACCTCGTTCACGTCAAACGGAAGTCCCGATCATCGACGTTGAGCCACCTATTCGCGCAAGGTGGTGTTTCTGCGACCACCTTCCTCAGCGACGGTCACTACCGTTCGGAGATCCGTCGGCTCATTGAAGACGAAGTCCCTGTTGATACGCGCGATACCTGGCTGAACCTGGTGCCAGCGGCCGACGAAACAGTGAGCAGATCGCGCTACCGGGTGACCTATGCAGTCATAGCGAACTCCGACCGTGACGGACGTGACTGGCTCCCGTTCTTCAGCAAACTAAACCTCATGCAGCAGGGTAGACAGCTTCTCAACATGGGATTCGGAGTGGCCCTTGCGCGAGTCCCGATTGCTGAAGCAACTTGATCGGAACGGGGGCGACGCGCCTCACCCTTCAGCCCTTATAGAAGTTGGTCACCCACAGCGTTGATACCCGGGTTCTTATATCGATCGAGCTTGCCAATCGGGGCTTCTTCAGCCACTCGCATAGAACCAGAGCGCGCACCTGCCTCAACAATCATGCTCGCCCCCGACAACTTCGCAACGATCTGGGCCCGATCCAGAACTCCTCGGCGTAGCGGTAGCGGCTGGGCGCATCTGACGCAAGTGGCCCCGCGCCTGGGGCGGCCGATACCATGGTGACGGCCGGTCCCACCGGTCCGCCGACCCTCTCCAGATGAGCCTAGGAGCCCAACGATGAGCTACCGCAACAAAACTTATGTCGCTTTCGCCAGCGAAGACATCCACAACTACCGGTTGATGACAGCGTGGAAGGCGAGCGACAACATCGATTTCGATTTCACAAACGCTCACGATATCTATGCGGCCTACGACACGAGTACGCCTGAAACGATCAAGCGACGGCTACGCGAACGGTTGAACAACACTAAGCAGGTGATCTTATTGGGAAGCCCGGACGCACGTCGCAAGGGTGGCAACGGTACTTCGTTCCTCGCCTATGAGGTCAATGCGATCATTTCTCTGGGGCTTCCGGTCGTGATCGCGAACTTGGGTGGGGCCCGCGGTCATGTCAGCGGAAACGTTCCGACACCGTTTGCTGATGTCGACTATTACACGATGGCGGTATCGTTCGGGCCCAAGGTCACCAAGTACGCCCTCGATGACTACGCCGCGAACTTCGCCGGATCGGGCGACACGGGACCGTATTGGTACAAGGAATCGGTGTACGAGAGTCTTGGGTTGAACAAATAGTGCGTCGCAAACGCAACCCTCGTCGGTATGCGGCAGGGTTTTTCCGTCGTTTTTTGGAGGCAATTGGTGCGCAGGTTGCGGGCGCGGGCGCGCTCGCCGTGTTTGCTCCTGACATGCTGAAGGACCAATGGTGGCTGGTGGGCGCGGCCGTGCTTGTGGCAGCAGCGTGGGCGGTATTCGAGCAACGTCAGGTGCCACCGTCGCAATGGTACGCCCATGGAAACTTCACGATTCGACTCGTCGTCGGTGACTTGTTTCAGCAGGATGCCTCGGCGATGGTTGGGATGACAACGACGTTCGATACGGACCCGACCATTATCGATGCGGGTAGCGTGCAGGGAAGCTTTCTGCGCACTGTCTACGCGAGCTCGCATACCCGTCTTGACCAGGAGCTGGAGGAATCGCTGGCAACCGCAAAGCCAGTCTCCACTATCGTCAAGGCTGGCAAGGGGCATGCGTATCCTCTGGGGACCACTGCGATTCTCAAAGGCCGCGGTGCTATCCGCTATTACTGTCTCGCATACACTGAGATGGACGTGCACAACCGCGCACAAGGTTCAATTCGCGGCATCGTTCACAGCCTGGACAGGCTGTGGGACGCCGTCGATATTCACAGCAATGGTGCCCCAATCTGTGTGCCGTTGCTTGGCCAAGGTCAATCTCGTGTCCCGGAGTTAACCGCCGAAGCCGCCGTGCGGTTGATGGCGTTCTCGTTTTTCCTGCGCTGTCGCCGGAAACGGGTGTCTTCCGAACTGCGGATCGTCATCCACCCGAAGGAGATCAATAAGATCGACCAGACTGAGTTCCAAGCTTTTCTCCGCTCCTTGGTGACAGAATGACCGACAGCGCCAGTAGTCTCGACATCCCGGATCAGGAGCGGTGTGCGTTCTGTGACTATCTCACGGTGAGTCGCCCGTTCACTATCCTTCGCCGCGACCGCCTCGTGGCGGTGCTCGTAACACGAGAGCAACGCGGGCTCGGACATCTCCTTGTCCTCCCCACGCGGCACTACCCGACGTTGTTGGAGTCACGGCGGGATGAACGCCACGAGTTGATCGATACCGTCACCTGGGCTGCGGCCGCCATCGACGAGGCCTACGAGCGTCCCGGGATTGTTGTGTGGCAGAACAATGGCACCGCAGCTCACCAGGCGATTCCTCACCTCCATTTTCATGTCGCCGCGACGCTTCCAGGAGGCGGTACAAACTTCGACGACGTACCGGAACTCAGCGTCGCCGAAACCGACCAGATCGCCGCGAGGATCCTGAGTACAGCTCCACCTATCGAAGGCTTTCTCCGTGATTGAACGGGCATTTCCACACGTCGGTCCAGTCGAGCGCACGCCCCCTACTGAAGTGGTGAGGTTCATCGACGACCTTCTTACCTGGTATGTGACGAACGTGATGCGATCCGCCAAACTTCGTCAGACCCAACAAAAGTGGGAGCCGAACGGGTTCAACGACATCGTGGCTCTGCCCGTCGCAGCCGTGCAGCGCGAAGGCGTGGATGTCTATATGATCGCTCTCGCTAATCGCGGTAACGATGCTGGCACAATGAATGCATGACAGTGACATCGGGGTTTTACCTGACGATCGGATCCGTGGTAACTGAATCGGTTACTACAAAGATCACCACCGCAGGTAACGAGTACATATCCAAGAAGCTGTCATCTTTGCCCGGGAACTGGTGGACTATCGTAAGTCTCCTTAAGCGCTCAGACCTTATTGGCGTGATCGTGAAGCTCACTGCAAGCGATTTTGAGCGAATTCACAAGGAGCGCTATTCGGCGGTCGCGGCAGTACTATTCGAGAAACTTGCCAGGAAACCCTATCTGATCGTCGTCCATGAGGCGGTTGTTGGTGACTCCGATCTTGAACTGACTACGTCCAGCGAAGAGCAAAACGAGGGCTGGGATGGTTTTACCTGGAACGGTCAGGTGGCCAAAGAGTACTTCGGAACTTTGGATAACCAGATTCGCGAGCACGTTCTTGGCCTATTGGCCAAACGGGGACTGACGATTTCTACTTACAAGCGGAATGCCGAGGCATCGGTTCTCGCGACTTCGTTCGTCGAAGATACTCAGAGCAACCTTCTGTTCCGAATCTACGTTCCGTCAGGACGCCTCTATGAGGAGGAGCTGGCAAAGCTGCTCAGCATGTTTCATGACTGGTTGGGATCAGTGAAGCATCAGACAGTGCGTCAAGGAGGCTACAAGACGCCAAGTGGTCGCGTCATCGAGTTCTATGGCGAACCGGGAATGACGACCGAGTCCGTAGGAACCGAGCTCGAAGAGTTTGCACAGTTCCTGGGCCTACTTTATCAACCAGGTGCCGCGGAGGCGATGTTGCAGGGCTTGGGCCTGGAACGGATGAAGGCAGTCGATCTCGTAGCACGTTACGGCAAGGAGGCTCGCCGCGTCCTCCTTGACACTAAGCATGAGCGGGATCGGAGAATGCTTGCCATCAAACAGCAGCTCGAGTCCGAACTCGTCGATGATCTCGACTCGGTGACCTCAAAGGATATCGAGAGTCTCGTTCAACTGCTGGTGCCTGCTTCGCCGTTCGCGTCAAGCACTATGACCTTGCAGCTCGCTACTGGCGTTGGAACGTTACCCTCCGTGACGATCCAGCAGCAGATTTTTCAACATGTCGAAGGAGTCGTGGCTCAGAACGTAAACGGAGCCGTCGCCCTTGGTGCACCTGCCGAGCAGCTCATCGAGCTGGTGCGCGAGCTCGGTGCGGAGGCAAGGGCTTCTCTCGAAACCGATGCTCGCGAGCTCTCGGACCCGGGCGCGCCATCATCCGCAAGAATCGGTGCGCGTCAGCGATTGAAGGCCTTCCTGGTTCGCAACGGCCAGCGAATTGAATCCGCTACTTTCCAGATGATGTGGAAGTGGATCGAGAGTCAGATCGGTGGTTCGGCCAGCTGACAGAGCGGCACAAACGGCGTCCTCGGGGCAGAGTGAAGTTCATCGCATGGGCTGGTAGGCACTGCGTGAACTGCAAGGCGACCTTAGGCGCGCACGTGGTCAGTACGTAGAGCAAGGGAAGAAGCGAAGTCGTTCCAGGGGGACCAGAATCATGCAACCCATGCAACCCAAGCATCTCGTGACATGCGTTGCATGATCTGACCAGCGGAATCACACGGGCTTTGCTTCTGAGCAGTGCTTATTGACGCCGGGGATCAAGTGGTCACAGGTTCAAATCCTGTCAGCCCGACCAACAAAAATAACCACCTTTGCCGGGTGGTTTTTTTGTTTTGCCATGGCTCCATCAGGTCAGCACGTGTGCGGAGCCGAAGTCAGCCTCGGCGATAGAATCAGCTCGTGAGTGAAGCCAAACGTAGATTCGTTGACCTCGCGCCACTTCGGGCATCGCCGGCCTTCGCCAGGCTCTGGATCGGTGCTACGCTCTCCGGCATCGGCGCGCAAATGACCATCATGGCCGTGGGCCTGCAGATATTCGACATTACCCACAACACTTTCCTCGTTGGCCTGGTGGGTGGGATCGCGCTAATCCCCATGCTTTTTGCTGGCCCGTGGGGCGGAATGCTCGCCGACAGTATGGATCGCAGAACCGTCATTCTCGGCGCCATTACGGTTTTGTGGCTGTCTACCCTCGGGTTGGTTATCCTTTCCGCCATAGATGCCACGCAAAGAACGAGTGGTGGCCATGTTGAGATCTGGCCGTTCTATGTTTTCACCACCATCAATGCCATGGCGTACATCATCTCTGGTGCTGCCAGAACGGCTGTGTATCCGCGCATCCTTGATTTGAATCTCGTTCCCCGAGCAAATGCCCTCAGCGGTATCTCGATGGGGGTTCAATACACCGTTGGTCCCGCGCTGGCGGGGGTGCTAGTCGCAACAGCGGGATTCTCTGCGGCCTTCACTGTTGACCTAGCGTTGGCTCTGGCCGGTTTCTTCGGGGTTGTCACTCTTCCCAAGATTCCGCCGCTGCATGATGCTGTGGCAAAGGGATGGGGTGGCATCAAGCAGGGCTTAGCATTCTTGCGCACCGCCCCCAATATTCGCATGAGTTTCATCGTCGACATCGTTGCGATGAGCTTGGGTCGACCCTATGCGGTTCTTCCCGCTGTCGCCGCGACGGTCATTGGTGGGGGACCGGCCACCGTCGGGGTGCTCACTGCCGCAGCAGCATTGGGAACGTTTTCCACGAGCTTGCTCAGCGGCCCCGTCGCTCACATCAACCGCTATGGACTGGCCATTGGCCGCGCCATCACGATCTATGGGGCCTTTATCGCAGCCTTCGGCGCGGTCGTCCTTGCGGGCATTCTGGGCGCATTCGGTGACGTCGGGAATGACTGGGCGCACGTGAGCTGGTTGGGGCTGACTCTGTCGGCACTCTGCTTCTTTGGTATGGGTGCCTCCGATGAAGTCTCAGCAATCTTTAGATCCACCATTTTGTTGACGGCTGCACCGGATGAGATGCGCGGTCGTCTGCAGGGGGTCTTCTATGCGGTCGTTGCGGGTGGCCCTCGAATTGGTGACTTTTACACAGGTCTGCTCGCCGTTTCAATTGCGCTGTGGGCACCGGCACTGATCGGCGGAATCGCAATCATGGTTGTGATTACCTATCTCCTGCACACCAATCACAGATTTAGAAATTACGACAATCGGCACCCTGAGCTCTAAAACTCAGGCTAGCTGAGTGAGTTCTATTGGTCGTATGCGTTGAGTATCTAACCGAGACGGCGGAACCCGGATTCAAGATGGAAGTGCAACACCTCGTAGGTTATGGGTATTCGGATCACACTGGTTGGATACCCCCGGCCGACGCGGACGCCTGTTTAGGGGGTCATTAAGCCCACTTGCAGGTTGGCTCTCGCAGCGCCCGATCCCATCAGCTAAACCGCATGCAATTGAATCGGTGACACTGATGAAAATCGCCCTGTGCGCAACTAAAGGCGCGATGTGAATAGGACCCTGCGGGTGAGCCCTATCACCGCACGCGAAGCGTCTGGTTCTCGCGCCTGCCCACCACTTCGGTTTGATTCGTTGTTGTGTGTGGAATGGGTCGCCCGAGCAATGCGTATGGGCTGATAGCGTCTTGCGCTGCGCGAGACGATATCGAGACGAGGGCCCCGCCGTCTGAAATTAGCGGGACCGACGAGGGCATTTTTGCATGGCATAACAGTGGCCACCATCCCAACAGCACCTCGTTGCGGAATACCCCAGCGGGGTATATTGTTATATTTACACATACCCGGTAGGGGTACCAGTCTAAAAGAAAAGGATACGTGATGGCCACGAACGAGTACCAGGTGACAGGAATGACCTGCGGGCACTGCGAGATGTCGATCCGTGAAGAGGTCGGCCAGATCGCTGGAGTCGAAGAGATCCAGGTGAATGCGCAGACGGGCAAGCTCGCCGTGACAGGCACCAATGCTGTCGATGATGCGCAGGTTTTGGCAGCAGTAGTAGAGGCGGGCTACTCGGCGGTGCGGACGGCATGAACGCAGGCGCGCGTCTTGCCATTTATGGGCTCGGACTCGTGGTGGCGTTCGGGGGTGCCTTCGGCATCGCAGGGGCTGTCGTTCCAGACAGTGCGGTTGCAGATTGGATGAAAGGAAGCGAAATGAACGGTCATCAAGAAGGTCACGGCGCCGAAAGCGCCGGAATCGAGCCCGCGACCGCGAGCGCTCTCAAGGGCTTGGCGCTCGGCATTGACGGGTATGTACTCTCGTCTGTTCAGGCTCCCGCTGCAGTTGGCGAGCTCGGTGAGTTGAGTTTTCAGATTCAGGATGCCGCTGGCACCCCGGTTACGGAGTACACCACCGCACACGACAAAGATTTGCATTTGATTGTGGCGCGGTCGGACGGCGCCCAGTTCCGCCATGTGCACCCAGTGCTGAACGAGTCAACGGGCACCTGGTCGATACCGTGGGAATGGGCTGCAGCCGGGAGCTACCGCGTGTTTGCGGACTTCACTACGGCGGGCGCAGAAGCATCCGCTTTCACCCTCACGCGCACTATTCAGGTAGCAGGAGAGTTCTCACCCGTGGCGGCGCAGCCCACTCGACATGATGAAGTGGCCGGTTTCACAGTTTCCGTCGACGGTGAAATGGTGGCCGGTTCGTCTAGCGAGCTCACGCTCACTGTCACCCGCGATGGTGAGCCGGTAACCACCTTGGAGCCGTACTTGGGTGCATTCGGTCACCTGGTTGCTCTGCGTGATGGCGATCTCGCGTTCTTGCACGTACACGCCGAGGGCAAAACCCCGAAGGCCGGCGAGACAGCCGGACCGGTGATCGTATTCAACGCAGAGGCCCCCACTGCCGGCCGCTACTTGCTGTACCTGGACTTCCAGGTTAATGGCGAAGTACACACCGCTGAGTTCGTTCTTGACGCAGCCCACAGCGGCGGACCCGCGAGCTCCACGAGCGGATCGCATTCGACAGGGCACTGACCATCGCGGGTCTCGCCCTTTCTGAAGCTAATTGCTAATAAATGAAGGAGTAAAACATGAGCACATCAGCGCCCCCGAGCGTGGGCACAGGCGTCGAGTTAGAGATCGGCGGGATGACCTGCGCCTCCTGCGCGATGCGGATAGAGAAGAAGCTGAACAAGCTCGACGGTGTGACCGCGACCGTGAACTACGCGACCGAAAAGGCAAAGGTCACTGTGCCAGAAGGATACGACCCGGCGCTGTTGATCGCCGAAGTCGAGAAAACTGGGTACACCGCCGCGATGCCCGCGCCTAAGGGCAAAAGGAAGGACAGTGGGGCACCCGGTGATGACGACGCAGACCCGGAGCTGCTTTTGCTGCGCAATCGGCTTGTTGGCGCGATCGTGCTGACCGTGCCCGTGATAGCGATGGCGATGATCCCCGCGTTGCAGTTCACATACTGGCAGTGGGCTTCGCTCGCGCTGGCTGCTCCCGTGATTCTGTGGGCGGCATGGCCGTTTCACACGGCAGCATGGACAAACCTGAAGCATGGCGCAGCGACGATGGACACCCTCATTTCAATGGGTACGTCCGCCGCTTTTCTGTGGTCGCTGTATGCGCTGTTCTTCGGCACAGCCGGAACGCCGGGCATGACACATCCGTTTGAGTTCGCGTTGGCTCCTTCCGATGGGGCGGCGAACATCTACCTCGAGGTTGGCGCCGGTGTGACGATGTTCATTCTCGCCGGTCGGTACTTCGAGAAGCGCTCGAAGAAACAGGCTGGCGCAGCCCTGCGCGCGTTGCTCGAACTCGGCGCGAAAGAGGTTGCGGTACTTCGCGATGGGGTCGAAACGAAGATCCCCGTTGAGGACCTCCAGGTCGGTGACGAGTTCATCGTGCGCCCAGGAGAGAAGATTGCCACCGACGGTGTCGTCGTCTCTGGCACATCAGCAGTGGATGCATCCATGCTTACTGGCGAAGCGGTTCCCGTCGAGGTCTCCCAGGGCGATACCGTCACCGGCGCCACGACGAATGTCGGTGGGCGGTTGGTGGTGCGTGCAACCCGGATCGGCTCTGATACGCAGCTGGCGCAAATGGCCCAACTCGTTGAAGATGCCCAGACCGGTAAAGCCGAGGTGCAGCGCCTCGCCGACAGGATCTCCGGCGTGTTCGTGCCGATCGTGATCGTGATTGCGTTCATCGCGCTCGGCGGTTGGCTCGGCGCGGGATTCCCTGTGACCGCGGCATTCACGGCAGCGGTCGCCGTACTCGTGATCGCGTGTCCCTGCGCGCTAGGCCTAGCGACGCCAACGGCACTGCTAGTTGGCACCGGCCGCGGTGCGCAGATGGGCGTACTCATCAAGGGCCCAGAGGTACTGGAATCCACACGCAAGATCGACACTGTCGTGCTGGACAAGACCGGAACGATCACAACTGGCAAGATGACACTGGTCGACGTGTTCGTCGAGGCCGGCACCGACCGTGCCGAACTGCTGCGCCTGGCCGGGGCGTTGGAGGATGCCTCGGAGCACCCGATTGCGCAGGCGATCGCCAAGGGGGCAACACAAGAAGTCGGAGCGCTGCCGACGCCTGAAGACTTCGCGAACATCCAAGGCAAGGGTGTGCAGGGCATCGTCGATGGCCACGCGGTACTGGTGGGCCGTGACTCGCTCCTCGCCGAGTGGTCACAGAAGCTGAGCCGCGAGCTCGCGTCGACAAAGGCACGCGCTGAGGGCGAGGGGAAAACTGTCGTCGCGGTGGGCTGGGACGGGCAGGCACGAGGCATCCTCGTCGTGGCCGACACCGTCAAGCCAACCAGTGCCGAAGCGATCGCTCAATTCAAGGCGATCGGGTTGACTCCGATCCTTCTCACCGGTGACAACGAGGCTGTGTCCCGGCAGATCGCCGCAGAAGTGGGCATCGAGGAGGTCATTGCCGAAGTGCTCCCAAAGGACAAGGTTGACGTCATCACCCGGCTGCAGCGCGAAGGAAAGATCGTCGCGATGATTGGCGACGGCGTTAACGACGCTCCCGCCCTCGCCCAGGCCGACCTCGGCCTTGCCATGGGCACCGGTGCCGATGTCGCGATCGAAGCATCCGATATCACCCTGGTGCGCGGCGACCTGCGCAGCGCGGTTGACGCGATCCGCCTGTCCCGTAAGACGCTTGGAACGATCAAAACCAACCTGTTCTGGGCGTTCGCCTACAACGTCGCGGCGATCCCCGTCGCGGCGCTCGGCATGCTCAACCCCATGCTTGCCGGGGCGGCGATGGCGCTCTCCAGTGTCTTCGTCGTCGGCAACAGCCTGCGCTTGCGCGGGTTCAAGAGCGTCGCAAAGTAGTAACGCGACAATTCCACATCACTCACAGAAACACACGAAGGGAATCACCCAGCATGACGAACGACACCCAGGCAACCTCCAGCTGTTGCAGTACCAACACACCCAACCCTGCAGCGGCGGGCAACGGCCGTGACAACCTGATGGGCGGCGGCGTGAGTGACGGCATGACTACCTGTCCGGTCATGGTCGGCACGGCTGTCAATAAGGCGGCTGCCAAGGCGGCCGGCCTCTATCGCGACTACGAAGGCGAGCGGTACTACTTCTGCTGCGCCGGGTGCGGGCCCGCCTTTGACTCAGACCCCGCCAAGTACGCCGCCAACATGGCATAACCGCTCAGACGACGGCAGGTACTCTATCATTGGCGAAATGCTCCGAACTTTGACCCGGGGACCTCAAGGCCGCCACCCGTACTCTGCTCCATCCTGAATTGCTAAATCGTTAGGAACGTACGATGCCACATTCATCCGAACCCTCCACGCAACCCCACGGCTACATCAGTGATAAGGACCAATATCTCAAGCGGATGGGGCGCATCGAGGGGCAAGCCCGCGGCATTTCCAAGATGATCGACGATGAGAAATATTGCATCGACATCCTCACCCAGATCAGCGCGCTCACCAGTGCGCTGCAGGTCGTCGCGCTCGGGCTGCTCGAGGACCACCTCACACACTGCGTTCTCGATGCCGCGAAGCTCGGTGAAGACGAGGCTGCGGTAAAGATCAAGGAAGCCAGCGATGCGATCCGTCGTCTCGTTCGTTCCTAATCAACACCAACCTCACCCATATACCCTAACGGGGTATAGCCTAATCGTATGCTGATGCCTCCAGACCACGATGCTCACCACGTTTCCGATCTCACCCGCGAGGAGCATGAAGGACACGAAGCTCCAATGGCGGGTTCCGGTCATGGGGGGCACGGAGCAGGTCATGGCGGTCATGGTGACCATGTGGGGCAGTTCCGCCGGCTGTTCTGGATCAACCTGATCATTGCGGTCCCGGTGGTGACGTTGTCACCCATGTTCGCGATGATCCTTGGTTACGAGGTCCCCGGGTGGGCGACGTTCATCGCCCCCATCCTCGGCACCGTTATGTATGTGTGGGGTGGGTGGCCGTTCCTCAGCGGCGCGGTCAGCGAGATCAAGGGCCGTAAGCCCGGCATGATGCTGCTGATCGGCCTTGCGATCACGGTGGCGTTCCTGGCCTCGTGGGGTGCGACCCTTGGGTTGCTGGACCACGAGCTGGAGTTCTGGTGGGAGCTGGCACTGCTGATCGTCATCATGCTCCTCGGTCACTGGGTCGAGATGCGTTCCCTCGCGCAGACCACCTCCGCCCTCGACTCCCTGGCGGCATTGCTACCGGACGAGGCTGAACGTGTCGAGGGCGACCTGATCGTGAAGGTCGCTCCCGCTGACCTGCAGGTTGGTGACGTTGTCGTCGTTCGGCCTGGCGGCAGCGTCCCCGCGGACGGCAGGATCGTCGACGGCACTGCCTCCATGGACGAATCCATGATCACCGGCGAATCCCGCCCCGTGATGCGTGGTGTCGGAGACACCGTGACCTCGGGCATCGTCGCGACGGACTCGAGCCTGCGGGTGAAGATCACAGCCACCGGTGACGATACCGCGCTGGCGGGGATTCAGCGGTTGGTGACCGAGGCGCAGAACTCCTCCTCTCGTGCGCAGCGGATCGCCGATCGCGCTGCCGGACTGCTGTTCTGGTTCGCGCTCATTGCCGCCGTCATCACGATCGCCGTGTGGACGCTCGTAGGCAACTTTGATGCTGCTGTGGTGCGGGGCATCACCGTCCTGGTGATCGCTTGCCCGCACGCGCTGGGCCTGGCAATCCCGCTGGTGGTGTCGATCGCGACCGAGCGCGCCGCGCGCGGCGGCGTGCTGGTGAAGGATCGTCTTGCGCTGGAGAACATGCGTACTGTTAATGCGGTCCTGTTCGACAAAACGGGCACGCTCACCAAGGGCGACCCCACGGTCACCGCCGTGCAGCCGGCCGGCGATCTGGAAGCGGATCAGGTCCTCGCGATTGCCGCGGCCGCCGAATCCGACAGCGAGCATCCCTTGGCAAAAGCGATCGTACGCGCCGCGCAGGAGAAGAAGCTCTCGCTGCCGAAGGCGTCTGGGTTTTCGTCCTCCCCGGCGGTCGGTGTTACCGCGACAGTGGGCGGACGAGAGGTCCGCGTGGGTGGACCGAAGTTGCTCGACGAGGTCGGTGCCTCGGAGATCGATCAAGCGGACCAGTGGCGAGGCGAGGGCGCGATTATTCTCCACGTCGTCCAGGACGGCGTGGTCATCGGCGGCCTCAAGCTGGCTGACGAGATTCGCCCCGAATCCCGCGAAGCCGTCGATGCCCTCCACAAGCTCGGTATCGAGGTGGTCATGATCACCGGCGACGCGCAGGCCGTGGCGGACGCGGTCGGCGCCGAGCTTGGCATCGACCGCGTCTTTGCCGGAGTCCGTCCCGAGGACAAGTCCGCCAAGATCGCGGAACTGCAGAAGGAAGGCAAGAAGGTGGCGATGGTCGGTGACGGCGTCAACGACGCCCCCGCCCTCGCAAAGGCCGACGTCGGCATCGCGATCGGCGCTGGCACCGACGTCGCGATCGCGTCCGCCGGAGTCATCCTCGCCAGCTCTGACCCACGTTCGGTACTGTCAGTGATCGAGCTGTCCCGCGCCACGTACCGCAAGATGAAGCAGAACCTGTGGTGGGCCGCCGGATACAACCTGTTGTCCGTGCCGCTGGCTGCGGGAGTGCTCGCCCCCATAGGTTTCGTGTTGCCGATGTCGGTGGGAGCGATCCTGATGTCGCTGTCCACGGTCGTGGTCGCTCTCAACGCTCAACTTTTGCGTCGGATCAATCTCGGCCCCGAAGCAAGCACCCGGGCCATCCTAGGCCGCTAGAACGTCAAGGAACTGAAAATGACCACAATGCCCCTCACACACGAACATCCGCACGGGTACATCACGGACAAGGAGAAGTATCTTCAGCGGCTCCGTCGCATCGAAGGCCAAGCCCGTGGGGTTTCTCGGATGGTCGATGAGGAGAAATACTGCATCGACATCCTCACGCAGATAAGGGCGCTCACCAGGGCCCTGCAGGTTGTCGCTTTTGGGCTTCTCGACGACCACCTCAAGCACTGCGTACTCGACGCCGCCCGCTTGGATGGTCCCGATGCGGAAGTGAAGATCAAAGAGGCCAGTGACGCGATCGCCCGCCTCGTCCGGTCCTGACCGGCCAATCGATCAGGCAGCCAGTTGTCCTAGTGCTACTTACGGTGCAGCAGAGGCGCGGACAAATTCTTTCATTACAGAGGGTAGCCATCGTCACAGCGTTGGCTTAGGTTGGAAATTACCGTGGAACTTTTGCCGGATGCCGCGGCTCGAAGAATCCCGGTGACATTCGAGTAAGGAGAATCGCAGTGGCTTACAACGTCGCCCAGAAGCTCATCGCTTCTCACCTGCTGAGCGGGGAGATGACGCCCGGGACTGAAATCGGTCTTCGCATTGATCAGACCCTCACCCAAGATGCAACAGGCACTCTCGTCATGCTCGAGCTGGAAGCGCTGGGACTTGATCATGCGCGCACCGAAGTGTCCGTGCAATATGTCGACCACAACCTGTTGCAAGCCGACAGTAAAAACGCGGAGGACCACGACTTCCTTCGCTCGGCGTGTCAACGGTTCGGCCTGTGGTTCTCCAAAGCTGGAAACGGCGTATCGCACCCGACCCATATGCAACGCTTTGGCATTCCGGGCAAGACGATGGTTGGCTCTGACAGTCACACTCCGGCTGCAGGCTCGCTTGGCATGTTGGCCATCGGCGTGGGGGGAATCGAGGTGGCCCTCGCAATCGCCGGTGAACCGCTCTACATCAGAATGCCCGAAATCTGGGGCGTCCGGCTAACCGGCGAGTTACCGCCATGGACGAGCGCGAAGGATGTCATTTTAGAAATGCTGCGCCGACATGGTGTGAAAGGCGGCGTTAATCGGATTATCGAATACTACGGGCCGGGCCTCTCAACCCTCACCGCCATGGACCGACATGTAATTGCCAATATGGGCGCCGAATTGGGGGCGACCACCACGGTCTTCCCGGCGGACGAGCAAGTAGAGGTTTTTCTTCGTGCAGAACAGCGTGGGGATGACTTCACTGAACTGCTTGCTGATCCGGATGCCGGCTACGACGTCACCGAGGAAATCGACCTGTCTACCATCGTGCCGCTCATCGCCTTGCCCAGTTCACCAGGCAACGTCGTGCCGGTGCGAGAAGTCGCTGGTCGACCGGTTGAGCAGGTCGTGATTGGGTCATCAGCAAACCCAGGATTGCGCGACTTCGCAATCGTTGCGGCAATCATGAAAGGACGTCAGTCATACCCGGGCGTATCCTTCGACGTCAACCCCAGTTCCCGGCAGATTCTCCAAGATCTGACCCGGATGGGAGCTACCCTTGATTTGATTAGCGCCGGAGCGCGGCTGCACCAGTCGGGCTGTATGGGTTGCATCGGTATGGGGCAAGCCCCGGCGAACGGGCGCAACAGCCTGCGCACGATGCCACGCAACTTTCCGGGCCGCTCAGGCACCCAAGAAGACTCGGTCTATCTGTGCTCGCCAGAGACGGCTGCGGCGGCGGCGCTGACAGGAAAGATCACAGACCCTCGAGATCTGGAGGAGCTGTTTAGTTTGAAGTACCCCACGCTCCAATTGCCCGCAATGTCGAGCGTGAATCTGGCCATGCTTGAGGGGCCCTTGCCTCCGAAAGTGGCCGCTCGAGTGAAGCTCGTTAAAGGTGAAAATATCTCCTCACTGCCGGTCTTTCCACCTCTCGCCGATCGCATCGAGGCACCGGTCATTTTGGTGGTGGGCGACGACATATCGACCGATGAGATTCTGCCAGCGGGCGCACGAGTGTTGCCGTACCGGAGCAACATCCCCAAGCTCGCCGAATTCACCTTCGATCAGATTGATGAAACGTACCCGACTCGCGCCGCCACAACCCGTGACAGCTCAGGCCACATTGTTGTCGCGGGGGCCAACTACGGGCAAGGTTCCTCGCGGGAGCATGCCGCGATCACGCCCCGCTTCCTCGGCTTACGTGTGGTGCTGGCCGTTTCATTTGCACGCATCCATTGGCAAAACCTTGCCAACTTTGGCGTGCTCGCTCTCGAGTTCACAGATGCGGCCGATCACGACCGCATCCAGCGTGATGATGTGTTGGTTCTGGTCGGCATTCGCGATGCCCTCTTGGCCGGGTCCGAGATCACCGTCCACAATAAAACTCGCGATGAGGATTATGTCGCGCGGCATCGCCTCTCGACGCGGCAGGTCGACATGCTTCTCGCAGGCGGCCTCATCCCATGGTTACAAAAACGACGAGCGGGCGAGAGTAGCGAGCGAGCCTAAACAGGCCGCTACGTATTGCTTTGCCTAACGGCTTATAGATAGTCGTCAGGTGCATGCGCTGCTTGGTACGTTTCTCCCTAACTCCTGAGAAGTTACGGCATCGGCGACCCCTCATAATGTTCGCTCGATAGTCTGAAAGTTGGTGTAAATTTTGAGGGGCAACAAACATGAACCATGCGGTCGGTCGGGCAATTGTTAACGTTGTTCGTGGGGGACTTATTGGCGTCGCTGAAGTGATTCCCGGGGTGAGTGGCGGCACGATTGCCCTGATTGTTGGTGTCTACGAGAGCCTTATTGACGGCGCGGGGCACCTGGCCCGGGGGGTCGCAAATCTCGTTGTCGATGTTCCACGGGGTCGAGGCGCTCGACGCGCGAGGACGCACTTTTCACTCGTTAAATGGGCCGTCGTTCTTCCCGTGGGCGTTGGCATGTTGGTAGCGATTGTGATTGCTGCAGCGTTGGTGGCGCCACTGATCGAATCGCATCCCGAGGCGACCAAGGCTGTTTTTGCGGGACTCATTGCTACCTCTCTCATCGTCCCCATCCGCATGGCGGGGCTCCCGTGGCGCGTTCGTGACGTTATTTTGGCGTTCGGTGCAGCAGCTCTTACTTTCTTTCTCATGGGGTTCGCGCCGCTTCCGCCAGCGCAACCGTCTCTCATTCTGGTGGGAGTTGCTGCCGCTTTTGCTGTCTGCGCTTTGGTTCTGCCGGGAGTTTCGGGGTCTTTTTTACTCCTAACGGTGGGCATGTATGCGCCAACTTTGGGCGCTGTGAATGACCGTAACTTTGCCTACTTAGGGGTCTTCGTTCTCGGTGCTCTCATCGGGCTGGGATTTTTCGTTTCGGGGCTGCAATGGCTGCTGGCTAACCACCACCGCCTGACGCTGGTGATCATGACGGGACTCATGCTGGGCTCTCTTCGGGCGCTCTGGCCGTGGCAAGACGAGCAGAACGTGCTTCTTGCCCCCAGCGGCAACGTGGGTGCTTATGTTGGTCTCTTTATCGCGGGAGCCGTTGGTGTTCTCGTTTTGATCGTGATTGAGTTGCGTTTGGCCAAGAGCGGCTTGATCGAGATGGATGTACCTGAGAAAACTCTCGCGTCAGCTTGAGGCATTTTCAGGCCGAGTACCCTGCACCAGCAGTGATTGGTCAGGAGAAATTTTCCCCGCTGTCCCAGGGGCACGATTTAGCGATGTGGCCAGGGGATGAGGACGCTGGTTCGGCGCTGGTAATCGGCATACTCCGGGTACTTGGAACGGGAAATCTCTTCTGTAAACCGTGTCGATCCAATGAACAAGACGGTCAGAAGGAGTGCTCCGAGCACGGTTATCTGCAAAATTGTTCCCGCCGCGGCAGCGCCGAAGAAAAAGATAACCCACCACTGAGACTGTTCCGCAAAAAAGTTGGGGTGGCGTGAAAACCTGAAGAGACCCGTCTGTAAGAAGCGCGCTTCCGGGGTCCGCCCGGCAGCGATTTCGGCGTACTTATGCGAGTAAAAGTTCCATTGCTGCTGATCCGCCACGGTCTCAAGGGCGAGAAATGCGAGGAACGCGACGGTCAAGATGATCTCAAGCGGCCCGAACTGGGTGGATCCAGAGGCCAGAACCGTATAAGCGGGTAGGGCAATGAGCAACAAAATGATGTTCTGATACACCACGATGAAGAACAGATTAAAAATCTGAAATTGACCAGAGGACATACGCGCGCGCAAAACTTTCCAGCGATAATCCTCGCCGCCCCGGGCATACCCGCCCTTTCGGGCGAAGTTGAACGTGAGCCGAATTGCCCAGAGGGTAACCAAAACTGCCATGACATTCAGGATTGGATTCGCAAGATTCGCACCGGCGGCGAAAACCCACACATACACCGCGGGAACAATGGACCAAATGCGGTCAACCCATGATGTGTCTTTCGTGATGAGAGAGAGTATCCAGGTCAGCATGCAGGTGCCGACAAGGATCCATAAATTGACGACGACCGTATCCATCCGTTGTTCCTCCGTCACTCATGTTAGAAGAAACCTGCTCAGGAGAGCCGATGATCTTGATTCGCGTGTCTAGGCCACGTAGCACACGGCCCTAGGCTTGCTCAATGACCTACGAACGCACTCTCATTTCCTCGGGCTCCGTTTACGAGCCTGTTGTTGGCTACTCGCGGGCGGTGCGCGCTGGAGACTTCGTCTTTATCGCGGGGACGACCGCAGGTTCTCCAGATGGCGCGATTGGTGGCAACGACGCTGCCCTGCAAACACGCGAAATCTTCGTGCGCTTGGCGGCTGCCCTTGAGCAGGCTGGCGCAACTTTCGCCGATGTTGTGCGCACCCGCATTTATCTCACCAACATGGCTGACTTCGACGCCGTCGGACGCGTGCACGGGGAGTTTTTCGCAGAGATTCGCCCAGCCGCCACTGCCGTTGAGGTCAGTGCCCTCGCAGCCCCCGATATGCTCGTGGAGATTGATGTCGATGCCATCATCGGCTCCGCCGCTAAATAGAGAGAAAGAACTCCTATGTGCACAAACTTCAAGACCCCGACCGCAATCGATGGCACCGTGACAGTTGGGCGTAGCCTCGAGTTCCCTACGCTGTTGCCCACATCCCTTGCGGTTCTTCCCAGCAACCATGCCGGTGCATCCGTCGTTCCCGTTGGTCACAACTCAGCGCTGACGTGGACCGCCTCTTACGGCGTCGTTGGCCTGGCGGCCTTCGGCAACGCTCAATGGATGCTCGATGGCATGAACACCGCCGGTCTCTCAGGCCACTTGCTTTACATGCCTGGTTTCTGCACGTACGCTCCCGCCAAAGATGACGCTACCGATGTCTCTGAAGTCGACCTCCTTGCTTTCCTACTGGGAACGTGTGGTTCGGTCGCCGAGGTGAAGGAAGCGGTGAAGTCCGTCAACGTTTGGGGCTATGACCCGGGCATGGGCTTTGCCCCGCCCAGTCACTTTCTCTTCCACGACACCACCTCCTCGATTGCCATCGAGTTCCGCCCCGAAGGAATGAGCGTGGTGGATAACCCCACGGGCGTTGCCACCAACTCTCCTTTCCTTGACTGGCACCTCGTAAACGTGAACAACTATGTGGGCTTCAGTGCCACGGTTGACGGACCTACCCAGATTGGTGGTCAGACGTTTAAGGCGCTCGGCCAAGGCGAAGGTGTGCGTGGCATGCCCGGTGACTACACGCCACCATCGCGCTTCATTCGCGCGTTGTCTCTGGTGCAGTTGGCCGATCAGCCCAAGACCAGCACCGAAGCCGAGCAGCTTGCACTGCATATCCTGAACACCTTCGATATTCCCGCTGGCCTCATCAAGGAACCGGGCGCCAACGGCGAAATCATCGATTCAATCACCGTGTGGGATGCCATTGCCAACCTGTCGGAACTGCGTTACGCGTATCGCACTCACAGCGACCCCACCGTATATGTTGTAGATCTCAAGACCACCGACTTCACTGCTTCCGCTCGCACGGTTGAACTCTCGTGGGCCGGGGACTTCACTTCCGTCACGGTTTAGTGTTCAGGCGAGCGGCATGTGCTTTTCGGAATTAACAACGTAGAAGCTTAAAAGACGAAGACCTCCGGTACTGGAGTGAGTGGTGTTATCCACTTCAGTACCGGAGGTTCTCGTCCTTATAACTCACACCACGCTGGTTACAGCCTGTCTGGGAGTTAGCGTTAGCCCTGACGGCTCTTCGCGGCGGCCTTGTCTTTCTTGTCGGCGCGCTTTTCCTTCAACGTCTTAGAAGCGGCGGTCTTGCCGGTTTCTTTCTTTTTGTCAACTCGCTCTGCCATGTGATTTCTCCCTCGAGGCCGAGGTGGCCTATTGCTCTAACCGTAGCCCCCTTTGGTGTGTGATGGCCGGGAGTGCATCGGCGAGGCCTTGATGTCTCGTGGGCCCTGGCGATGGCGGTGGAGAAATTGGGAGCATGGGAAGTCGTAGGCTCTTCAGCATGAGTATGCATGGTGGTGGTGGCCAAAGGGGTAGTGGCCGCGGTGGTCGAGTGTCGCGTTCCGACGTCGCTGCTCAGCGCGAAGAAAACAAGGCAGCGCCGCCGATCCCCGATCTCTTCAAACGGATTGTCGCCCTTTTTGCGCCGCACAAAGTTGCCCTGAGCTTTACCGTAACCCTCGTTCTCATCAGCGCGGCGATCACGGTGATCCCCCCGCTACTGATTGAGCAGGCCTTCAACCAAGGCCTCTTTCCGCCCTCGGGCATCCCGAACATGCCCCTTCTCCTCCGCCTGGTGGGAACCATGGTGATGATCTGGATCACCTCAGCCGCCCTGGGCGTGCTGCAGACCTACCTTACGGAGTCCGTGGGGAACAAGGTGATGGGGGCCCTGCGCATCCGTCTCTTCTCGCATTTGCAAGCCATGGAACTGGCGTTCTTCACCAAGACGAAGACCGGCGTTATTCAGTCCCGATTGCAAAATGACGTCGGCGGTGTGGCGAGCGTCTTGAGTAACACCGTTTCCAGCATCCTGGGCAACACGGTCACCGTTATTGCCGCGTTCATCGCCATGCTGATTCTGAGCTGGCAGCTCACCGTTGTGGCGGTCATCATGCTACCGCTCATGGTTTTTGCACAGCGCAAAGTTGGTCAGGTTCGGGCGCGCATCGCGACGAAGACGCAGGAGTCGCTCAGTGAGATGTCCGCCATCACGCAGGAGGCGCTGAGCGTCAGTGGCATTCTTTTGGCCAAAAGTTTCTCGCAGCAGAAGGCCGAGGTCGCTCGTTACGACGCCGAGAACCACGTGCAGATGGACCTGCAGGTTCGCCAGGCCATGAGTGGCCAGTGGTTTTTTGCCACCGTGCAGATCTTTCTCTCCTCCATTCCCGCCGTCATCTACGTGATGAGCGGCTACCTGATTCTGGGTAGCGTACCCGTCACGATCGGAACCGTGGTGGCCTTCACTACTGTTCAAGCCAGGCTGCTTTTCCCCATGATGGGGTTGCTGCGGGTAGCCCTGGACCTGCAGACATCGCAGTCACTTTTTGCCCGAATTTTTCAATACCTCGACTTGTCGCCTGCCATCATCGATGCTCCGAATGCCCGAGCCGTTTCGCCCGCAGCCCTGGGCCGCGTTGAATTTGTGGGGGTCGACTTTCGGTATCCCGACACAGAAGCCCGATCACGCTTGACGCTCAAGAACATCTCCTTTGTTGTGGAGCCCGGCCAGTACGCGGCCTTTGTAGGTCCGTCGGGGTCAGGCAAGACGACGATCTCCTATCTGATTCCGCGCATGTATGAAGCGTCCAAGGGTCACATTATGTTTGCCGGCGAAAACGTCACAGATCTGCAGCAGGATTCCCTTGTGGATCACATCGGTGTCGTCAGTCAAGAGACCTACCTCTTTCACGCCACGATTGCCGACAACCTTCGGTATGCCAAGCCCGACGCGACCGATGCCGAGCTTGAGGCTGCGGCGAGGGCCGCCAATATCCACAAGACCATCGTTTCGTTTCCTGATGGTTACGACACCATGGTGGGGGAGCGCGGATATCGTCTGAGCGGTGGTGAAAAGCAGCGCATCGCGATCGCCCGGGTGTTATTGAAAGACCCCGCGGTGCTGGTGCTGGATGAGGCTACGAGCGCCCTCGATACCGTCTCGGAGCGCATCGTGCAGAAGGCTCTGGATGTCGCCGCGCGCAACCGCACCACCATCGCCATCGCGCACCGCCTCTCCACCGTGATCAATGCTGACGTCATTTTCGTGATCGATGGTGGCGAGATTGTCGACCGGGGAACGCACGTTGAGCTCATGGGGCGCGACGGGGTTTACGCTCGCCTCGTCGCCGAGCAGATTCGCATGACGACCGCCTGATGACCGTCTAGAGATTCTCGGTAGCGAGCGCCGTCAACTCGGCGATCACTCGAGAGACGGATGCCCGTAACCGGGTCTCCGGGCGCGTCAAAATATCTATGTGGCGGCCAATCTCAATCCCGGCAACCGGCCGCAGGACGATTCCGGAATGAGCTTCCGGGGCGCCCGTGTAGCGGGGCATGAGCGAGACAGCGTATCCGCTGGCCACGATCGACGCGGCCACGTAGAACTCGTTGATGCGGTGCGTAATGTTCAGCGGCGCTCCGGCGGCCGAGCCGATTCTATTAAGGGCCCCAGTCAGAGGGAATCCGTCGTGAACAGAGATCCAGTTTTCGCTGACGAGCTGAGCCGGGGTGAGCTCTGTGAAACGCGCCAAAGGATGATCGACCGCGAGCGCAATATCGAGAGGCTCGTAGACGAGCGGCGTGACAGTAACGGAGCTGGGCCAGGCAGGGCTGTCTGGAAGTCGATGGGCCACGACAATGTCGTAGTCGGCAACCAGCAGCGGAAACTCTGCCTGGGCAACGTCTTCGTCGGTGCAACGCAGGGTGGGACCATCAGTTGAGATGAGACGGCGCAGGAGCGGGGCGAAGTACGTCAGCCCGGCACTGTGCAGTGCGGCAATCGAGACACTCTGATTCTCATCGTGGAGGTAAAGGTTGACCGAGCTCTCGGCTGTGGACATAGCCAGTGACACGTCAACGGCTGCCGCCGCCAATGCCCGGCCTGCATCGGTGAGCCCAATCGCTCGACCATTCTTCTGGGTGAGAGCAACGCCAACCTCGTTTTGAAGGGCGCTCAGCTGCTGGGAGACGGCCGAGGGTGTGACGAATAGTGCAGCCGCGACCGCGCTCAAACTGCCGCGCTCGGCAAGCTCGCGAATAATGCGAAGTTGGGTCAGGTCCATGGCGACGTCGTACTCTCAAGGGTGGGGAACATCCGCAAATATTAAGTATTGCTAATGTCTAGGTATAGATAACAGTACTTGACCTAAACTATTTCTCCGAGCAGTGTGGCAGTGTGATTATTCAAAAACTTCGGCGGTATAACGCCGATCTCCTCCTGCTCGGTGTGGCCCTGGTGTGGGGGAGCAGTTACCTGGCAACCAAGGTACTCACGTTGCACGGCAGCGTCTTTGCCATCTTGGCGAGTCGCTTTCTGATCGCCGCCATTGTGATGGTCGCGGTGTGGGCGATGCGCGGTCACCGGGCAGGCGAAGAACCACTCGGTCGACGTGGTTTCGCCGTGGCGGTCATCGTGGGGTGCACGCAGGCCCTTATCCTGAGCTTAGAAACCTGGGGCGTCAGCCTGACCAGTGCCACCAACGCGGGCTTAATTATCAGCATGACCATCGTGTTCACCCCTGTGCTCGAGTCGGTGTGGCTCCGCCGCTGGTTGCCCCGGCCTTATTTCATCGCGGCTACCGTGGCCGTTGTGGGCGTTGCTCTTCTCGTATCGGGAGCGGGGTGGCACGCGCCATCACTGGGGGATGCCCTCATGCTGGCCGCTGCCATCGTTCGTTCCTTCCACGTTACCGCGATGGGGCGGCTGACGGCCGGGCATCGCTACGGCTCCGTGAGCATCACACTGGTTCAGACGTTGGTGTGTGCCGTGCTTTTTACGGCGCTGGATGTTCCGGGCCTATCCTCGGCCATCACGACGTTCACCGGCGACGACTGGCTCATCGTTCTCTATCTCGCCGTAGCGTGCACTGTTTTTGCCTTTTTGGTGCAGCTGTGGGCGATTCGCCGCACCTCGGCGGCCCGTGTCAGTTTGTTACTGGGTACGGAACCCATTTGGGCCGTTGTCATTGGGGTGAGCCTCGGGGGAGAGGCCTTGGGTTGGCTGGGGTTTGTCGGGGCTGCTCTAATAATCGCGGGCAGTTATCGCGCGCAAGCCATCGAGACGCGTTTTCGCCACGGCCGTGGCGCAACCGCCCCTGCTGTGCTCTAGCCGCAGCATTTTCACCCATTGGAAATTGCGGGTGCAGTGACACGCGCATTTGCGCCTCGGGCACGTCTGAAATGGCCCAGAACGACCGGCGACCTTTGTCAGCAAAATAGGATGAGGGCAGCGCAAAGCTGCGCCCTTGAACAGGAGCGAAGCCCCAACATGGCCGTTACCCCCGATTCACATCCCGCAACATTCTCTGACCGCCAAGAACTGGCAGAGCGGCTCATTCCTCTCATCGGTGATCTTTACCGCAGCAATGGCGTAGAGCTCACCATTCACGGGCGAAGTCTGATCAACAGTTCCCCGTTGGCGATCGTCAAGGCTCACCGCTTTGCCCGCCATATCGACGGTGCCGAGCTCGATGTGGCGCGCACGCTCGAATTCGTTCATGCCCTCGTGGCGTTGAATCCTGGTCCTTCGTCAGTGGATGTCGCCCGTCTCCTTGCCGGCTATGTGGCGCTCGCACCCTCGACAACACCCACATCACTCTCCGAGTACCTCGCCGTTGAGCTGTCGAGCGTCGCGGGCAAGGGTGCCCCGCTCTGTGCCGCCGATGGTGCAGACGTTGTGCTCTACGGATTTGGTCGCATCGGTCGTCTGCTGGCCCGCATCCTGATCGGTCAGGCTGAGAACGGTCGAGGTTTGCGTCTTCGCGCCATCGTCGTGCGCAAGGGAGACGAGAAGGACCTCATCAAGCGCGCGAGCTTGCTGCGCCGTGACTCGATTCACGGACCCTTCGATGGCACTATCACGATTGATGCCGAGAAGAACCTCATTATTGCCAACGGCATCCCGATTCAGGTTATTTACTCGAACGACCCCACCACCGTGGATTACGTTTCCTACGGCATCGATAACGCGGTTCTCGTCGATAACACGGGTCGCTGGCGTGACGAAGAGAGCCTCGGGCAACACCTCAAAAACGAGGGTATTTCCCGCGTTTTGCTGACAGCTCCGGGCAAGGGATCGCTCAAGAACATCGTCTATGGCATCAACGAGGGCATGATTACCCCCCAGGACCTCATCGTCACGGCGGCCTCGTGCACGACAAATGCGATCACCCCGGTGCTCAAGGTTCTCAACGATGAATATGGCATCGAGTACGGTCACGTTGAGACCGTGCACTCGTACACCAACGATCAGAACCTGACCGATAACTTTCATAAGGGTGACCGTCGCGGCCGCTCGGCAGCCCTCAACATGGTGCTCACCGAAACGGGGGCGGCCAAGGCTGTAGCCAAGGCGCTTCCCGAGTTGGAGGGCAAGCTGACCGGTAACGCAATTCGGGTTCCCACCGCGGATGTCTCCATGGCCATCCTGAATCTCACTCTCACAAAACCGGCCGAGAAAGAATCGCTCAACGCCTTCTTGCGAAATGCCTCCCTGCACTCGTCGCTGCATGACCAGATTGATTACATCGACTCCCCGGAGGTCGTCTCCACCGACTTCATCGGCTCGAACCGGGCCGGGATCGTCGATGGGCTGGCGACCATCACGAGTGGCAAGCACGTGGTTGTCTACGTTTGGTACGACAACGAATACGGGTACAGCAACCAGGTTGTTCGGGTAATCAAGGAGCTGTCGGGCACGAACCTGCCGCTTATTCCCGCGCGTCGCTAAGGCTGCGGCAACCGCCTTCTAGACTGATCGCAACGAAGGGGATGCCTCGGGTGGATGCTGGGCAGAACCGTGCCGCGAATTCTGCCGGCGTGAGTGCCATCCTGATCGCATCCCTCATGTGGGGAACCACCGGGACCGCGGCCTCGTTCATTCCGGGAATTCCGCCGGCAACTATCGGCGCAGCGGCCATGGGAATTGGTGGTGTCATCTTGGGGCTCACCGCCGTGCGGGGAGTTCGTCGCGTGCTGCGCACTCCGGGCGCCCTTCCTCTTGTATTGCTCGGGGCGTTGGCTCTGGCGAGCTACACGCTTGTCTTTTACGTGGGTATGGCGTGGGCCGGTGTCGCCCTCGGTAACGTGCTGGCGCTCGGGTCAGCGCCTCTCTTTGCTGGCCTCATCGAATGGATCGTGGATCGTCGCCGAGTATCGGGCCGCTGGATTCTCGCCACGGCCATCGCCGTCATCGGGGGAGTCTTGCTCGTTGTGGGCCGTGATCACAGTGCCGATCGTCGGGTCGTGGATCTCGGAGTTCCTGCTGGCGTGCCGCCCGGCGTCGCCCCCAATTATGTTGTGGCGGGAATCGCGATCGCCCTGCTCGCCGGCCTCAGCTACGCCGTCTACACTTTTGTTGCCGCCCGTCTCATTGCCTCCCGCCCTGCGGCAGCACCCGTCAATCACCGTGCCGTGATCTCGTCCATTCAAGTCGTGGCAGCTCTTCCCCTCATTCTTGTGCTTGCTTTCACCGCCGGGCCAGTCATTGCGCAGCCGCTCAGCTGGGGCATCCTGCTGTACCTGGCCATCTTCCCGACGGCCATCGGCCACTCGCTCCTGGCGTTCAGCCTCGGTCGCATGCGGGCTTCGACTTCTACCGTGTTCTCGCTGTTCGAGCCCGTCGTCGCGGTCATGCTCGCCGCCACAATCGTGGGGGAGGCCATTACGCCGGTTGGCTGGCTCGGTCTCGCAGTCGTTATCGCCGGGCTCGCGCTCCTCAGTACTCCGACTCGTCGACCATAACTCTTCGGCATTCGAGCCTGTTTCGGAATCCCAGTCCGGCTTGGCACCCCAGCCCGGCGAGCTCCCGCCCGCGGCGGCCCGATATCCGTTTGCCGAGGGGGTTAACGAAGTTCTGCCCCGAATTTCTCCGGGGCAGAACAGTGATGGAACACAGGTTGCGTTAGCGACCCTGAGGTCGTGAAGCACGGGGTGGCCGTTCGCTGCGGTCGCGGCGAGGCATGCCCACGGGGTCGCCGTAGCCACCACGCGATGAGTTCGAGTCACGCGAACCAGCTTCACGAGTTGCCTGACCGGTGCCGGTGGAAGACGCCCGGCGAGGAGCGCCTGAACCCTGTGAAGTGTTGTCGCTGTAGCCGGTGCTGTAACTCTGGCCGCCACCCGAACGTGAACCTTGACCCGAACGTGCGCCCTGTGAGGAGCCGCCGTCGCGCGAGCCGGAACGTGAACCTTGGCTTGAGCCGCCCTCACGCGAACCCGAACCGGAGCGTGAACGCTGGCCGCCCTCGGAGGGACGACCCGAGCGGTCGGCACGCTTGCGCTGCGCGTTGGCGCCCATCGACTGGCCGCCACCTTGGGGGCGCTCGACACGAATCGATGGCTTGACGTATTCGGCAACCTCACCGATCAAGGCCAAAACCTCGGGGGACGTGGCCGTGACGGCGGTGGGCGTCACCGTGATGTCGGCCTTGCGCAAGAGTTGAGCGAGATCCTTCTTCTGAGGAGGCAAGCAAATGGTGACAACGTCACCTTCAGCGCCGGCGCGAGCGGTACGGCCCGAGCGGTGCAGGTATGCCTTGTGCTCCATGGGAGGGTCTACGTGGATAACGAGTTCAACGTCGTCCACGTGCACTCCACGAGCAGCAACGTCGGTCGCAACGAGCACGCGCACCGAACCTTCACCGAAGGCGGCGAGGTTGCGGTCACGTTGTGGCTGTGAAAGGTTTCCGTGCAGGTCAACCGAGGGGATGCCAGCATCCGTTAGCTTCTTGGCAAGCTTTTTAGCGTGGTGCTTGGTGCGCATGAACAAAATGCGACGACCGGTACCGGATGCGAGTGCCTGAATGAGGTCATTCTTGGCCTCAACCGAGGGCGTCTCGAAAACGTGATGCGTCATCTGGGCAACGGGGGAGTTGGCCTCGTCGACCGAGTGCAGAACTTCGTTGTGCAAGAATCGCGACACGATCTTGTCGACTCCGTTATCCAGCGTTGCGCTGAAAAGAAGACGCTGACCATCTTGAGGGGTTGCATTCAGAATGCGGGTCACAATCGGCAAGAAGCCGAGGTCGGCCATGTGGTCTGCCTCGTCGAGCACGGTGATCTCGATGGCATCGAGCTTCAAGAAGCCCTGCTTCATGAGGTCTTCGAGGCGACCAGGGGTAGCAACGACGATGTCGACGCCATCTTTGAGCGCAGCAACCTGACGATTCTGCGAGATGCCACCGAAGATGGTGGTCACGCGCAGGTCGTAGGCATCAGCCAGAGGGATGAGGACCGCGGTGATTTGCGTGGCAAGCTCACGGGTGGGAGCAAGTACGAGCCCTAAGGGGCGACCCGGGCGGCGACGGCCGCCAGCAAGCTTGGTTCCGAGACGAGCGACCATGGGGATGGAGAACGCAAGCGTCTTACCCGATCCGGTCTTGCCGCGGCCGAGAACGTCGCGGCCAGCCATGGTGTCGGGGAGAGTATCGATTTGGATGGGGAACGCATCCGTCTTGCCGTCGGCGGCAAGCGCCTTAACAAGGGGAGCGGGCACGCCGAGCGCGCCAAATGTGATTTCAGACAAGGTAATACCTTTTCGTTGGTACCCGGCGCGCGAAATGTCGCAAACTCTCCGGGAAAATGTGGCGAACATACCGAGGGGCACATCCGTTCGCCGTAAGAAAAATGTCAACCGATTTCGGTGAGGGAAGCGTTCTACGACGCAGGAGACACGCAAAAGTGGCTCAAGTCCCTCCATCCTAGCAGAAGACCGGATTCTTGTCTTCGATAGGAGAAAAGTGCACGAATTCCCTCCCTTTTTCGGGCGTGCATGCACGCCAAACTTCCGATAATGTTGGAACTCAAAGAAGGGAACCTGGTGGCAGATTCAGCGCAAGAAAAGGACACGAGTACCTCCGCTCAAGGTTTCCCGAGCCCCGATACGACGGCAACGTTTACGTCGCAGTTTGTCTCTCAACTGCAGGCAATTGAAGCTGTTGACGTTACCCCTGATGAGCAGGCGGCCATTGCTGCATTGCCCAGTGGTTCGGCTCTTCTCATCGTTCGCCGGGGCCCCAACATGGGGGCGCGTTTTCTTCTGGATGCCGATATCACAACAGCCGGTCGTCATCCTGACGCCGATATCTTTCTTGACGACGTCACGGTCTCTCGGCGGCACGCAGAATTTCGTCGAAACGGCACGGCATTTGAGGTTCGAGACCTCGCTTCGCTCAACGGCACCTATCGTGAAAATGAACGCATTGAACGTTCGCCGCTCACGGACGCCGATGAAGTTCAAGTTGGCAAGTACCGATTGACGTTCTTTGCTTCTCGCGTCGACCTCGCTCGAAACTCGAGCCTGTAGGTGTCAGCGGCAGCACACGCGACAACGTCAACCGCTCGGTCGTTGCTCAGTATTGGTCAAGTCCTTGCGAAGCTATCGCCTGAATTCACAGACCTGACACCGTCGAAGCTGCGCTTTCTCGAAGAGCAAGGTCTCGTGACCCCCGCTCGCACGGCATCCGGTTATCGCAAATTTTCTCCGGCAGACGTGGATCGCCTTCGCCTCGTGTTATCGATGCAGCGGGATCACTATCTGCCGTTGAAGGTTATCCGGCAGCATCTGGAAGAAATTGATTCTGGGGCGAACCCCGCATTGCCCAACGCCACGTCCCTTGCGGCCGACTCACTGCTGGTCTCCCGGATTCGGTACACCCGTGAAGAGGTTGCCAAAATTGCCGGGGCCAGCCTGAACCTTCTTCAAGACGCCGTATCGGCCGGCATGATCGAGCCAGCGGAAAGCTACGGCGAGGAAACGGTCGCCGTACTGACCGCCATCGCTGAATTACAGCGGTCGGGAATCGAACCCCGCCACATGCGCACGATGCGGGCGTCTGCTGAGCGGGAGTACTCGCTGATTGAACGCGCGCTCGTGCCGGTGACTCATCGGCAGGGAGCTGCCAGCAAAGCGCGGGCGGCCGAGCGTGCGCATGACATTGCCCGCCATATTGAAACGGTTCGGACTCAACTTCTTCGCCAGATCATTTCCCAGGAGTCGCGCTAGGCGTAGGCTCGGGGGATGCTTCTCTCGATTAGTGGGTGAGAGCACATAAGTGCGACACGCCGACAGTGAAAAATCGAATGTTCGGGGTAGGCATCAACTGCCTCGGTAAGTTGATAAAGCTTCAACTAGTGGTTGAGGTTTTATACCTCCCAAGTTTGACCAAAACGTGTATCAACACAGTGAGGAGCGGCCCATGAGCGAAGTGAACCGTAACGAAGAGTCGCGCTATGACCTCGGGGTTCTCTTTACTGACGGTATGCCGGAGCACGATGATTCCACCGGCTACCGTGGAGCCGTCGCGGCCAGTGCCGCCGGCATCAGCTACCGTCAACTCGATTATTGGGCGCGTACCGAACTCGTGCAGCCTACGGTTCGCGGTGCCGCCGGTTCGGGCTCCCAGCGTCTTTATGGCTTTCGCGACATTCTTGTTCTCAAACTAGTGAAGCGCCTCCTCGACACCGGAATCTCCCTCCAGCAGATTCGTGCGGCCGTCGATCAACTTCGGGCCGCCGGCATCTACGATCTTGCCCAGACCACGCTCATGAGCGATGGTGCCAGCGTATATATGTGCACCTCGGACGATGAGGTCATCGACCTCGTTAGCCGCGGCCAAGGCGTCTTTGGCATTGCCATTGGCAAGGTTCTGCGCGAGGTCGAATCTCGCCTTATTGAGCTCGGCTCCGATCAGGCCGATTCGGCCGACGAGCTTTCTGCCCGTCGCGCACGCAAAGTCGGCTAAGAAGCGCCTATAGCAGGATGCCGTCGGCCGCGTGGCTGTCGCACGGCCGCTTCCTTAACGAGCGTCCTGACCAATTTTTCCGGCACGCATCACGCGCTCGAGGAGAAGGTCGAAGTTGTGCGCCATTTCTGCGGCAGCGTCACCGGGCCATGCGTGAACGGGACGCGCGGCGCCTTGGGCTTGCTGAAGGGACGTGCGCTCGGGAAGTAGTGGGGCCAACACCAGCGGGCCAAACATGTCGCGCAACTCGGCGATGCGAAACTGGTGTTCGAGTGACTGGGCACGCACTCTGTTAATGATGAGGCCGAGGGGCTGCAGTCGCGGACTAAGCCCACGGCGAACCTCCTCGATGGCGCGCAGGGCGCGGTCGGCGGCGGCAACGGAGAAAAGACCGGGCTCGGAGACGACGGCGACGCGGTCGCTGGCAGCCCAGGCGGTGCGGGTAAGCGCGTTCAGGCTGGGCGCGCAGTCAATTAAGACGAGGTCGTATTCGCTCTCGATCGTGGCCAACGCCTCTTCAAGTCGCCAAATTTCTCGGGCACTGGGGTGCGGGCCGTCAAAGTTGATGGCCGAGGGGCTACCAATCATGACATCAATAGGGGAGTGACCTGGAGCAGTCCACGAGCTCGGCGCAATCGCCTGACGCACGGTTTTGAGTTTCGGTGACGCCAAAACATCCGCGACATTGAGGTGGTTTCGGGTATCGACGCCGAGGCCGGTCGAGACGTCAGACTGCGGATCTAGGTCAACCACGAGAGTGCGCAGGCCCTTGGAGAAAGCTGCCGACGCCAAACCGAGGGTGACTGTTGTTTTTCCAACGCCGCCCTTGAGGGAGCTCACTGATAGCACGTGCACGAGAGCAAGGTTACCTTGGCTAGTCTTAGAGAACCTAACTCAGACCGAAGCGCTGGCGGCAACTGAAAGGCCTCAATGTTTAAGAAGATTCTTGTTGCAAACCGCGGAGAAATTGCGATTCGGGCTTTTCGTGCAGCTGTGGAGCTGGGCGCGAAGACGGTGGCAGTATTTCCGATTGAAGATCGCAGTTCTCTGCACCGCCAAAAGGCAGATGAGGCCTACCAAATCGGTGAGCCCGGTCACCCCGTGCGCGCCTATCTTGACGTGGCGGAAATTATTCGTGTCGCCAAACTCTCGGGCGCTGATGCCATCTACCCTGGATACGGTTTTCTTTCGGAGAACCCAGAACTAGCGCGTGCCGCGGCAGAAAACGGCATTACCTTCATCGGCCCCCCCGAGCGAGTCTTGGAGATGGCGGGCAACAAAGTCACAGCGAAAGAACACGCCATTGCCGCCGGTGTGCCCGTTCTCAAGTCCACTCCGGCTACCGACAACGTTGAGGAACTCCTCGCCGGAGCCGCGGGAATTGGCTTCCCTATTTTTGCCAAGGCCGTCGCTGGCGGCGGCGGACGTGGAATGCGAAGGGTTGAGACCCAAGAGGAATTGCTTCCCGCTTTGGAAGCAGCCATGCGGGAGGCTTCCAGTGCTTTTGGTGACTCCCGAATGTTCCTCGAGCAAGCGGTGCTTCGTCCGCGGCACATTGAAGTTCAAATCCTCGCCGATTCCACGGGCGAGACCGTTCACTTGTTCGAGCGGGACTGTTCGGTTCAACGTCGTCACCAAAAAGTTGTCGAAATCGCGCCGGCTCCGAACATTAGTGACGAATTGCGCGCGGCCCTTCACCGTGACGCCATTGCTTTCGCCCGGTCGATTGGCTATGTAAACGCGGGCACCGTCGAATTCCTCGTTGACACCGTGGGGGAGCGCGCCGGAGAACACGTATTTATCGAGATGAACCCGCGTATTCAGGTGGAGCATACGGTTACCGAAGAGGTGACGGATGTCGACCTCGTCCAAGCACAAATCCGCATTGCCGCGGGTGAAAGTCTCGGCGACCTCGGACTCCATCAGGAGGACATCCACCTGCGTGGCGTCGCTCTTCAGTGCCGCATTACAACCGAAGACCCTTCGCAAGGTTTCCGCCCCGACACGGGGCGTATCACGACCTACCGTTCACCGGGCGGTGCCGGAATCCGCCTGGACGGTGGAACGATCAACCCGGGCGCCCAGATCAGCCCGCACTTTGACTCCATGCTTGCGAAACTCACATGCCGTGCCCGTGATTACCCGTCGGCAGTGGCCCGTGCCCGCCGCGCTTTGGCGGAGTTTCGCATTCGTGGCGTTTCCACCAACATCCCGTTCCTGCAGGCGGTGCTCGACGACGCATCGTTTGCGGCCGGCGATCTCAGTACGTCGTTCATCGACGAGCGCCCGGAGCTCTTGACCGGCCGTGAGTCCAAGGATCGTGGAACGAAGATTCTCAACTGGCTGACTGACGTCACCGTCAACAAGCCCAATGGTCCACGCCCGATCGCCATTGACCCGGTTGAAAAGCTCCCCGCCATTGACCTGTCGAGCCCCGCCCCGGCGGGAAGTCGTCAGCGACTGCTGACACTAGGCCCCGTCGGTTTTGCGTCAGCCCTGCGCGCCCAGACGGCCCTCGCCGTCACTGAAACGACGTTTCGTGATGCCCACCAGTCGCTTCTGGCAACGCGCGTGCGCACGAAAGATTTGGTCAACGTTGCGCCCCATGTGGCGCGCTTGACGCCGCAACTTCTGTCGGTCGAGGCCTGGGGTGGGGCAACGTACGACGTGGCCCTGAGGTTCTTGGGCGAGGATCCCTGGGAGCGTTTGGTCAAACTCCGGGAAGCTCTGCCCAACGTTGCCATTCAAATGCTGCTTCGTGGCCGTAATACCGTCGGCTACACTCCCTACCCCGCTGAGGTAACGGATGCGTTCATTCGTGAAGCCGCATCCAGTGGTGTCGATATCTTCCGCATTTTTGACGCGCTCAACGACGTGAATCAGATGCGTCCCGCTATTGATGCCGTTCTCGAGACGGGTACCACTGTGGCCGAGGTGGCGGTGTGCTACACGGGCAACCTGCTGGACCCCACGGAGGACCTCTACACGCTGGATTACTATCTGAGACTGGCGGATCAGATTGTGTCTTCGGGCGCTCATATTTTGGCGATCAAGGACATGGCGGGGCTCCTTCGCCCCGCCGCCGCAGTGAAACTTGTCGCCGCTTTCCGCGAGCGTTTTGATGTTCCCGTTCACGTGCACACCCATGACACGGCGGGCGGGCAGCTCGCTACCCTCCTGGCGGCCGCTGCTGCCGGCGCAGACGCTGTAGACGTTGCCAGCGCGCCCATGGCCGGAACAACAAGCCAGCCCTCGGCGTCGGCGCTCGTGGCGGCATTGGCCAACACCGAGCGGGACACGGGGCTCAGCTTGAATGCATTGTGCGACCTAGAACCGTACTGGGAAGCAGTTCGCCGCGTGTACCTGCCCTTTGAGTCGGGATTGCCGGCGCCCACCGGTCGGGTCTACCACCACGAAATCCCGGGGGGGCAGCTCTCCAACCTTCGCCAGCAGGCCATTGCCTTGGGGCTGGCCGACGACTTCGAGCTGGTCGAAGATATGTACGCCGAGGCGAATCGCATCCTGGGTCGTATTCCCAAGGTGACGCCGTCATCCAAAGTCGTCGGTGACCTTGCCTTGCACCTAGCCGCGGTTCACGCGGATCCTCAGGACTTTGAACAGAATCCGAATAAATATGACATCCCAGATTCGGTGATTGGATTTATGGCGGGCGAGCTGGGTGAATTGCCCGGAGGATGGCCTGAACCGTTCCGCACCAAAGTTCTCGAGGGTCGCACGGTCTCCATTGAGGTCACACCCCTCACGACCAGTGACCAGGCTGAACTCGCGGGGTCTTCGCTCGAGCGTCGTGCCGCCCTGAACCGATTGCTCTTCCCCGGGCCCACGCGTCAGTTCGAACAAACGCGAGAAACGTTCGGCGACATCTCTGTTCTCGACACGGTGGATTACCTCTATGGTCTCGATGCGGGCGTTGAACACGTAGTCGAAATTGAACGCGGTGTTCGTCTTTACGTGGGGCTTGAGGCGATTGGTGAGCCGGATGCCAAGGGTATGCGCACCGTCATGGCAACGATGAATGGGCAACTTCGGCCCGTTTTCGTTCGCGATTCTTCAATCGATGACGAGACGAAATCTGCGGAAAAGGCCGACGGGTCCCACTCGGGTCATATTCCGGCACCGTTTGCGGGAGTTGTAAGCCTCAAGGTAGGAGCGGGCGCTGTTGTCGCCGCGGGGGAGGCTGTCGCGTCCATTGAGGCCATGAAGATGGAGGCGGCCATCACAGCACCCATTGCGGGTCGAATTGAACGCATCGCCATTTCGCCCACGCAACAAGTTGAAGCAGGAGACCTTCTGGTCGTCATCGTTCCCATCAGCTAGAACGACCGCCCCTGAGTAGGACAAAATTGCCCCATTTTCTGATCAAAAACTATGCATGACGTGCTCGGGCGGTAAACTGGCAGGCGCACCATGAGAGCAAAGAGGTTTTTCCGTGAGCAATGTGCCACCAAAAAGTACCGTGAAGAAGCCAAGGGCGACGAAGGCTGCCTCGGCGACGACGGCCGCAGCAGCTGCGACGACGGCCGCCCAAGACCTGAAGGACGCGACGGATCCCGTTGTGTCTCCTCAGCGTGTTTCTGATATCGAAAATGCCCCCAAAATTGGCACTGAAGATGTTACGCCGGCCCCTGAAGTTGGCACGATTCCCTCCGGCCACGAACAGATAATCCCAGGCGCAACCAGAGTCATTGAATCTAGCGGCGTTGGCGCGCCCACAGTATCCGTTGTCATCGACACGGGAGAGATCATAATTGCTGAGATTGAGCCAGAGATCACACCCGACCTGCTGACAATCGAGGAACGCGCGGCGTATCAAGCAGCCTTCGCCGATGAGGTACCCGTGACGCCGAGTGAGATCGTGACCACAACCGGAACTGAAGGCGACGTCACGCTTGCTGGCCCGTCACGGCGCGACATGCTCAAAGGCGAGCCCTTCGCGCATCCTGAGCCGGTTTCCATGCTCACTCCCGAACGCATTCTTGAGAAAAGCAACAAGCGTGAGGTTCCATCCCCGGGCTGGAATCGTTTCGTCTACCACGCGACGTTGCATTTAGTTAACCTCGGTGATTCGCCCGCTGAGCGACACCGTAAAGCTGTCGATGCGAGCATTTCGCGGCCGCTGACGGGGGGAACGCGTTTTGTTCCCGTTCTGACCCGCAAAGGTGGCGTGGGTAAAACCACCGTCACGACCATGATTGGCATGGCGCTTGCCAGGACTCGCGAAGATCGCATCATCGCTATTGACGCTAACCCCGATCGGGGAACGCTCGCGGAACGTTTCACTCGAACCACCGAAAAAACAGTGCGGGACTTGGTCGCGAAGACCAACGCGATTACAAGCTTCTCGGAGTTTTCTACCTATGTGACGCGCGATAAATCGCGGCTTGATGTGCTGGCTTCGGACACAGATCCGTTCATTTCCGAGGCCTTCGATGAGAACGACTACAACGTTGTCGCAGATGTAGTTTCGCGGTATTACTCGGTCGCCCTTACGGACTGCGGTACGGGCATCGTGCACTCCGTCATGACGGCAACGCTCAACCGGGCAGACTCACTGGTCATTGTTTCTGGAGGATCATTCGATGAAGCACGCCTCGCGGCGGAAACGTTGACGTGGCTGGAGTCAAATGGCTACGCGGAGCTCGTGCGCAATTCGATCGTTGCTATCAACACGGCAACTCAGGGTACGAACCTCGTGAAGATCAGTGAAATCGAGGCGCATTTCCAGTCGCGTGTTCGCGACATTGTGCGCATTCCTTATGACCCCATGCTGGCCACAGGCTCCGTTATTGACTTTGATAGGCTGATGCCGGCTACTCAGGATGCTGCGCGCACTCTCGCAGCCCTCGTGGTTGATGGTCTTCCCTCGAAATAGTGCCCCACCATGACCGTTGCGGGATGCAGATGCACCGGCGGCGAAGGAGATTTTTGTTGTGACGGAACGCCCCATTCGCCTGTTCGGTGACCCCGTTCTCAAGACGCCAACCGTCGATGTTGGTGTTATCGACCACCGCGTTCGCTCTCTCGTCCAAGATCTTCTGGACACCGTAATGATTCCGGGGCGAGCCGGGGTAGCCGCCACGCAAATTGGTGTCGGGCTTCGTGCTTTTAGCTACAACGTAGACGGGGACGTCGGGTACATCTTGAACCCGCACCTCGTCGAGGTATCGGGGGAACCCGAGCTCGTCGAAGAGGGATGCCTCTCGGTTCCCGAACTGTGGTTTGCCACTAAGCGCTTTCCATTCGCGCGCGTGACGGGCCACGACCTGGAGGGAACTCCGATTGAATTGTCGGGCACCGGTCTCATGGCTCAAGCGCTCCAGCACGAGACCGACCACCTCGATGGATACCTGTATATCGACAAGCTCGAAACGCCGTTGCGGCGGGAAGCCATGAAGCAGATTCGCGAATCCGACTGGTTCTAATCAGACTGGTTCTCATCGGACGGGTCTTTACCCGCCGCAGGCTCACCTAGTCGACGGGCAGGCTCGCGTTACCGTACATCTCATCAATTTGAGCGGCGAAGTCGTGCGTAATGACGTGACGTTTGATACTCATTTTGGGTGTCAGATGTCCCGTCGCTTCCGTGAATTCAAGCGGGAGAATTGTGAATTTACGAATGGATTCAGCCCGCGATACCGTCTTGTTGGCACGATCAATAGCGCGTTGAACCTGGGCACGGACGAGGGGGTGCTCCGTCGCGTCCGGCAGTGTCATCTTTGGATCGAGCTTGTTGTTGGCGAGCCACATGGGTAACATCTCGGGATCAAGCGTGACGAGGGCGGCAACGAAAGGCTTGCCGTCACCCACCACGACAACCTGGCCGATCAGAGGATCCGCCCGGATTGGGTCTTCCAGGAATGCGGGGGCCACATTCTTGCCACTGGCCGTGACGATGATTTCTTTCTTGCGACCGGTAATGGTGAGGTAGCCATCCGCATCGAATTCGCCGATATCGCCCGTCTTGAACCACTCGCCGTCAAAATTCTCCGCCGTTGCCTGCGGGCTGTTCCAGTACCCAGCAAAAACATTAATGCCCTTGACTTGGATCTCGCCGTCGCCGTCGAGGCGCAATGACACACCAGGCAGGGCCGGTCCAACGGTTCCAATCTTGAACTTAGCGGGGCGGTTAATCGTCGCGGGAGCCGTGGTCTCCGTGAGTCCGTAACCCTCAAGGATGACAAGACCGAGACTGTGATAAAAGTGACCCAAGCGTTCCCCCAGAGGGGCGGAGCCGGAAACTGCGAACGAAACACGACCGCCCAAGGCGGCGCGCAATTTGCTGTAAACGAGGCGATCGAACAGGGCAAACTGTAACCGTAATCCGAGAGGAATGTGACCGGCCATGTCTGCTTTCGAGTGCGCGATTGCGACGGCAGCGGCTTTACGGAATATGTTCCCTTTGCCCCCGGCTTCTGCCTTCTGCTCGGCCGAGTTATAAACCTTCTCAAAAACGCGCGGAACGGCAAGAAGAAATGTGGGCTTGAACGATTGCATTGCAGGAAGGAGGCGCGTTGTATCCGGCTGGTGACCCACCTTGACGCCACCTTCAACGCACAGGATGGAGATGTAGCGGGCAAAAATGTGGGCCAGTGTGATGAACAGCAACGTTGAGGACTGAGGGTTCACAACCTCGGGAATTGCCGCCCGCGCATTTCGACAGAGCTCAACGAAGTTGGAGTGGGTCAGGATGCAGCCCTTGGGGCGTCCCGTAGACCCAGAAGTGTAAATGAGCGTTGCGAGGTCGCTGCCAATCGCAAGGCTTCGACGTCGTTCAATTTCGGAATCCTCCACGAGCTTGCCGGCCTCGACGAGCTTGTCTAGATCGTCCAGGTTCATCTGCCAGACCGTTTGCACAAAGGGGAGCTCGGGACGAACCTCATCAAAGCGCGCAAAGTGGTCGGGAGTCTCGACAATGAGGGCCACTGCCTCGGAATCTCCGAGAATCCAGAGAAGCTGGCTCGGGGCGCTGGTCTCATAAATGGGAACCAGGGATGCTCCGGCAAACCACATCGCAAAGTCGATGAGAGTCCACTCGTAGCGTGTCTTGCACATCAGACCAACGCGGTCGCCGGGCATGATGCCAGTGGCCACGAACCCCTTGGCGAGAGCAATCACCTGTGCGTGAAATTCTGAGGCGGTCACGTCGTTCCACAGCTCGCCGTTCGGCACTGAAAATAGCGGTGCATCTGGGGTTTGACGTACACGATCCAGCAATAGGTCTGTCGCGTTTGCTTGGGGGTCTGCGGTGACAACGGCGGGCACATCGAACTGAACCATGGCAACTCCTTTGGTGTTAAGTACACTTTACTTGTCGGTCATGGGGATTGCCCTTAAAGAAAAAAGATGGTTCACATCTGTCTTATTCCGCCAACTATTGCCGTCAAGCCCGAGGAGATTTTGTCTGTGTATGCCGTGGGAATTGACATTGGTGGCACGAAGATTGCCGGAGCGGTCGTCGATAATGAAGGCCACATCCTTGCTCACCTCTCGCGTCCATCACCAGCTTTAGACGCGCAGGCCATGGTTGACACGGTGGTTGACCTGATAGAGGAGCTCTCCCGGGGGCGCCGAATTGTCGCTGCCGGGGTCGCCGCCGCTGGATTCATTGATGCCGACCAGTCCGTGGTTTATTACGCCCCCAACATTGCGTGGCGCAATGAGCCTCTTCGTGAAAAACTCGAACGCCGTGTTGCCTTGCCAATCGTCGTAGAGAATGACGCCAACGCCGCGGGGTGGGCCGAATTTTGTTTCGGTGCCGGGCGCAACGTCACCCACATGACCATGCTGACGATTGGAACGGGAGTGGGCGGTGCCATCATTGTCGATGGTGAGCTCTTCCGCGGCGGTTTTGGTGCCGGGGCCGAAATTGGCCACCTGCGCGTTGAGCGGGACGGCTTGCTGTGTGGATGCGGAGCCCGCGGGTGCCTCGAACAATACGGCTCGGGGCGGGCTCTCTTGCGCTACGCGGCAGAGATCTCGCACGATCCTGTTTTGGGGGGAAAATTAGCGGCGTATCGCCATGGCGATGGAACCATCGATCCAGCGGGGGTGCGTCAGCTCCTCGAACTTCGCGATCCAGGGGCTCTGCGGGCTTTGCGGTCGATCGGGGAATGGTTGGGGAGCGCGTGCGCCAGCTTATCCGCGGTTCTAGATCCGCAACTTTTTGTTATCGGTGGTGGGGTAGCGGCAGCGGGCGACGAACTCTTGTCCCCCATCCGCGCCAGTTTCCTTCAGAATCTTTCGGCAAAGGGCTTTCATCCCGAGCCAGAGTTTGCGATTGCGGAATTGGTCAATGACGCCGGTGTTGTCGGGGCGGCAGATCTGGCGAGGCGGCATGCGGCATCCGTGTAGGCGCTGTGAGGCACGCCAAATGCTGGATAAGCTGAACCTCGTCGAAAGGGTAAGCGCATGTTTTATTGGTTCATGAAGCACATCGTTGCAGGACCGTTGCTCCGTGGAATATTTCGACCCTGGGTTTCTGGCGCAGAAAATATTCCCGCTCACGGCGGCGTCCTATTGGCGAGCAACCATCTTTCCTTCGTCGATTCCATTTTTTTGCCGCTCATTATCGAACGTAATATGGTCTTCTTGGCGAAAAGTGAGTACTTCACCGGCAGGGGGCTCAAGGGTTGGCTGACGAAGATGTTTTTCATTGGCACCGGCATGTTGCCCATCGACCGCTCCGGGGGCAAAGCCTCCGAGGCATCCCTCAACACCGGTCTTCGGGTCTTGGCGGAGGGGCAGATTCTGGGAATTTATCCCGAGGGCACGAGAAGCCCTGACGGTAAAATGTATCGTGGCCGCACAGGGGTTGCTCGCATGATTTTGGAGGCCGGAGTTCCGGTCGTTCCTGTTGCCATGATCGACACCGAGAAGGTCATGCCGATCGGTTCCAAGTGGCCCAAGCTTCGTCGAATCGGCATTATTTTCGGTGAACCGATGGACTTCTCCCGTTTTGAAGGCATGGAAGGTGATCGGTTCATTTTGCGCGCCGTTACCGACGAAATCATGTACGAGCTGGCGGGTCTCAGCGAGCAGGAATACGTTGACGTCTATGCCAGTAGCGTCAAGGAAAAGCGACCCAGTCTTTCTCGATAAACTGGGGGACGTTCGTTTCTCGATCTCGTTTTATCACCGCCCCTCATAGAAAAAGGTTCCTCTCGTGGTTGTCTCTGCCGAACCAAACATTGCCGCCGATGCGTCAGTGATTGCCGGTCTAGATTATTGGCGTGAGCTGCCGATCAAGCAACAGCCGCAGTGGCCAAACGCTGTTGCAGTGGCTGCCGCAAGCGCGAAGATTGCCAGCTACCCACCGCTGGTTTTTGCGGGGGAAGTTGACACACTGCGTGACCGCCTGGCCGCCGCTGCTCAGGGGCACGCATTCCTTCTCCAAGGCGGCGATTGCGCCGAAACCTTCGCCGGCGCCAACGCTGAACAGATTCGCAATCGCGTAAAGACCGTTCTGCAAATGGCCGTCGTTTTGACGTATGCCGCGGAAATGCCGGTCATCAAGATGGGGCGCATGGCGGGTCAGTTCGCCAAACCTCGTTCGAGCGATAATGAGACGCGTGACGGCGTTACGCTTCCGGCTTACCGTGGTGACATCGTCAATGGCTATGACTTCACTCCCGAATCCCGGGAGGCAAATCCCGAACGCCTCGTTCAGGGCTACAACACGGCGGTTGCGACTCTTAACCTGATTCGCGCTTTTACTCAGGGCGGTTTTGCCGATCTCCGTGAGGTTCACAACTGGAACAGGGGCTTCACATCGAATCCCGCTAATGCGCGGTACGAGCGACTTGCCGGCGAAATTGATCGTGCGATTAAGTTCATGTCTGCCTGTGGTGCTGACTTTGAAGCGCTGAAGCGCACGGAGTTCTTTGTCTCCCACGAGGCGCTCCTTATGGACTACGAGCGCCCCATGACACGCATTGATTCGCGTACGGGCACGCCGTACAACACGTCCGCACACTTCGTCTGGATCGGGGAACGCACGCGTGACCTCGACGGTGCACACGTTGATTTCCTTTCCCGCGTGCGGAATCCCCTTGGTGTCAAGCTTGGGCCTGGCACTAGCGGCGATGACGCATTGCGACTCATCGATAAGCTCGACCCCAACCGCGAACCTGGTCGCCTTACCTTCATTACCCGCATGGGCGCCGGTAAAATTCGGGATGCTCTGCCGCCCCTCCTTGAGGCCGTAAAAGCTAGCGGTGCCACCCCCCTCTGGATCACCGATCCTATGCACGGCAATGGCATGACCACCCCCAACGGTTACAAGACGCGACGGTTTGATGACGTTGTTGATGAGGTCAAGGGGTTCTTCGAAGCGCATCGTGCCGTTGGCACGTTCCCCGGCGGTATTCATGTTGAGCTCACAGGGGATGACGTCACGGAATGCCTGGGCGGTTCCGAGATGCTCGATGAGAACTCGCTCGCTACCCGCTACGAGTCGCTGTGCGATCCTCGCCTAAACCATAAGCAGTCCCTGGAATTGGCATTCCTCGTTGCCGAAGAGCTGGGCCGCAGCAAGTAACGAACTTGCACGGAACGAACTCGTAATGAACGACGTAGCCTAGCCGTCGTTGCGAATGTCGATCGTCGATCCGCGCTTCACCTTTGTACCCGCAGCGGGGTTCTGAACGGTCACTTCTAGGCGGTTATACCAAATGGCCGGAACGTTGGTTGTAAAACCAAAGCCCTTTTCTTGCAGCTTCGCCGAGGCCTGAGCAATGGTGAGTCCCATCACATTTGGAACCTCTACGAGGTCTTCGCCTTTGGAAATATCGAGTCCGACGGAGGCGCCCGGGCGAACGGCCCCTTCGGGAACTGACTGTGAGATCACAATCCCTTTGGGGACGCTGTCGCTAAATGACTCCGTAGGCGTTGACACGATGAGGCCAACCGAAACCAACTTTGCGGTTGCTTCCGCCACGGTGAGGCCAATAACACTCGGAATGGAGCCCGCCGAGACGACAAAACTTACGGCGCCACCGTCGGGATACTCGGCGGGTAGTGGCGCTCCCGTTGCGTCAAGCGCCTCGATGACGTGCCCCAAAACAACGTCTGCCGAGAACTGCTTGACCGAGGCACCGACCACAAATCCAGTTCTCGTGGCAAGCTCCGAAGCGGCCGCCTCGCTGAGATTGGCAAAGCTCGGCACTTTCAGGATCTGCGGTCCCGTTGACACAAAAATTGAAATAAGCGAGCCTCGTGTCGCATGGCCGCCCTCTGCGGGGTCGGTGGCAATGGCCAACCCAACCGGGACAAGGACGCTGCTTCGCTCGACAAGCTTCGTCGTGAAACCTTCAGCGACAATCCGCGCGGTGGCTTGTTCTGAGCCCTGGCCGGCAACGGTGGGAATGAGCGCGAGCGACCCGGGACCGGATCCAAAGTACCAGCCTGTTCCGCCCGCGAGAGCGGCGAAGATGACGACCAGAGCGAGGAGCCAGGCGCCGCGGTTTCGGCGCGATATTGCCACGGCAGAGAGTGTGGACACGGCGTTGACCGGTCGAGAACGACCGGCGTGGGCACCGGCCAAGACGCTTGCCGTCATGACTCGGGTTTCATCGTCTTGCAGGTTCAAAACGCCGGCCGGCATCACCATCGTCTGCTGGGCACTCAGGTCCGAGCGTGAACTGCCCGACCGAATACTGGGCTCCGCCTCGAGCAAGCGGTCCAACAGAGCACCCGCGTTCTCCGGACGATCACTGGGGGTGCGACTCGTAGCCCAGATCACAACGTCGTCGAGGGATGCGGGAACGCTGGGGTTGACGAGAGAGGGCCGAGGCACCTTTTCATTTGCGTGTTGATACGCAACTTGCATGGGCTGCTCGCCGATAAATGGCTGGACACCGGTCAACATTTCATACAGCATGATGCCCACGGCATAGATATCGCTCCGAGCATCGGCCACGCCGCGCGTCAGAAGTTCTGGGGAAAGATAGGCGATCGTTCCGAGGAGGGCTTGTCCCGTAGCGGTGTTCGCCGTGGTTGCGCGGGCCAATCCAAAGTCGCCAAGCTTGATGCGTCCGTCATCGGCCAACAACACGTTCTCTGGCTTGAGATCTCGATGCACGATGCCGGCTTCATGGGCAGCCGCTAGGCCGCGGAGCACCGCATCCATGATGTCAAGCGTCTGCTCGGGGGTGAGTTTTCCATAGTCTTTTAGAAGGTCACGCAATGTGATGCCGGGTAGGTACTCCATGACCATGTACGCCATGTCGGAGTCTTGACCTTGATCGAAAACATTGACCACGTTGGGATGCGCCAGCCTCGCTGCGGAGCGAGCTTCTTGAACAAAGCGCGCCTTGAACGCACTGTCATCGGCGAGGTGGCCATGCATTATTTTGACGGCAACGCGGCGCTCCAGACGTAAGTCTGTCGCGAGGTATACAGTCGCCATTCCGCCACGGGCGATGCGCGACTTTACCTGATATCTGCCGTCAATAAGGCGGCCAATCATAGGGTCGGTCGATGCGGAACTCACTGTTCAAGTCTAGATAAGGGATGTGGTGTTGTCTGCCAGAAACACCGGTGCTCTAGCAGGAGTCCTCGGTGAGCGATACAAAAGGTGCTAGGCGACCGATTCGGCCGGCAATTCGCCCATGACATGAGAATCGGGGACGACGAGGCGTTGGCCAACGATAAGTCGGCTCGAACGATCCAGACCATTTGCTGTCATCAGGGCGCGCGGCTGAACCCCGTAGGTACGCCCGATCATTTCAAGGGTGTCTCCGGCATCCACTCGATGGCGTGTGATTGCCGGCGCCATGGTCGGCACGCTGGAGCCACTGGTCGAGCGAGGAATGAGGAGCTGCTGGCTCGTGAAAATTAGGGTCTTCCAGCTGAGACCGTTGGCCGCCAGGAGCTCGGCCGTTGAGATGCCGGCGGCCGCGGCAATCTGAGCGACCGTATCGCCTTCGACAACCGTATACTTTCCGCCACGAATGTTGGGGGAAACTTCACGCGGTACCTGGTGGAGCACGGACGGGTCAACGGGCTTGGACTTTAAAACGCGGTCGCCGCGAGGAGTGTCGGCGGCATGAGCTCCGGGAGCACTGTGTACCCCCAGCACGACGCCGACGATCGCGGTCAGTGCTACGGGAACGACCAAGGAAGCTCGAGGGTTCTTTCGAACACGAGCGGTGAGCGATGGCGTCACCATGTTGGCGTGATTGGACCGAAATCTTCGCCCGTCCATAGCGACACCCTTTCATCGACATTGAATGGCCCTCAGTCTCTACGTTAACCTGAAGGTTTTAGCTAAAGAACGTCGGCGTGGCGAAGATATGGGCCCAGACATGGAAAGCTTGAGGTGTGTCGAATGAAATGATCCCGCCCACTGTGTGGCTAACAATCCCTGACCTTGTCGAACGAATGGGCCTCAGTCCAAGTCGCATCCGCCGTTTGATTGATGATCATGCTCTCGCCGCTAAACGTGTTAACGGGATCCTCTGCGTTCCCCAAACTTTTCTCGACGGGGTTGAGGCGCGTCCCGAACTTCGCGGAACAATCATTGTGCTGAGTGATCAAGGCTACAAAGGTGACGCCGTGGTCGATTGGTTGATCACTGTGGAGGAGAGCCTCAACGCAACTCCCATTGACGCCCTGATTGCTGGTCGTAAGGCAGAGGTTCGTCGCATCGCGCAAGCCCTGGCCTAACCGGCAGCGCTGGGGTTTTTCGCCAGGGACTAATGGGCGCGTTGGGTGACGCCATCGGCGAGCGCCAAGAGCTCTGCGGCGGTTGCGACCGAGAATCCACTGCCAGAAAGCGCGCTCCGCGCCACCGAAACTTGCTCCGTTATGAGAGCCTCAATCTGATCAACAGCGCCGCTCACAACGAGCATGTCGCGTAGGTGGGCAATTTCTCCGCCGCTCAGGCGGGGGTTTCCCAGAAGATCGTCCATCTGCGATACGTCAGAAGCGGCCAGCGCGCGTTGAGCCAACGCAATCAGCACGGTGCGCTTGCCTTCACGAAGGTCGTCGCCGGCGGGTTTACCCGTCACGCTGGGGTCACCGAAGACGCCGAGAAGGTCATCTCGAAGCTGGAAGGCAATCCCTAAGGGCAGGCCGAAAGCACGCAGGGTGGTGAGGTGCTGATCGGAGGCTCCGGCGAGCGCCGCCCCGATAACGAGAGGCGCCTCAACTGAGTACTTGGCAGATTTATAGACCACGACGCGATGAGCGCGGGGGAGTGCGTCGAGTTTGTCAATGCTGGGCCATGCCCGCTCTTCCACGATGTCGAGGTACTGCCCGGCCGTGACATCGAGTCGCATGCGATCAAATTCTTTGCGAGAACGATGGGCTGCCTTTTTGTCGGGAGATTCGAGCAGTCCGGATGCGATGAGTTCGTCGCTAAAAGCGAGAAGAAGGTCGCCGAAGAGGAGGGCGGCCGACGTTCCGAAGTCAGCGCTGGAGCCTGCCCAGTGGGCGGAGCCATGAACGGTTTCAAATTTTCGATGGGCGGACGGCGCGCCGCGACGCGTGTCGGACTTATCCATGATGTCGTCGTGGACGAGGGCGGCCGCGTGAAAGATCTCCAGCGCGCTGGCAACGTCTATGGCGTAATCCGGAATCGCGGCGTTCTGGGTCCCGAAACCTAGGAGGGCGAACTGTGCCCGAAATCTCTTACCGCCGCTGAGAAATTGCCGAGAAAAGTCAATAAACGGCACGAGATCCGGTCCGAGAGAGCGCAGAATTGATTCGCGTTCGCTAATGAAACTGTCGAGCCGAGTACTGACTCGGTTCACCCACTGATTCCTATCTAGCACGCGCCTAGCCTATCCAGCGCACGACGGTTAGAATGATTGTCTGCTCGTTTTATCGCTTCAAGAAGTCAAGGAGAATCGCATGCCATTATCTGAGCATGAGCAACGTCTTCTCGACGAAATGGAACGCGGGCTTTACGGGCGAGAGGCCGACGTAGTGCAGGCACCGACGAGCGAGTCTCTTCGTCCCAACTATCGGGCCATCGTGGTTGGCGTGTTGCTCGCAGCCGTTGGGCTTGCCGCACTCGTGACGGGTGTTATGACGCACCTCGTCATTATCGGCGTCGTCGGCTTTGCCGTCATGTTCACGGGAGCCTTAGTTGCCGCCCGTCCGGCACCTTCCCTCGTGCCTGATTCACTTTCAGATATTTCGACCGCTCGGGCAAAATCTTCAAAAGGTAAGGCAAAGGGATCCTCGACATTCATGCAGCGGATGGAGTCTCGTTGGGACGACCGCCAGGATGGTCGCCTGTAGGCGCACTTTCTTCGCGCTTTAGCGCCACCGCGTAACCGACCTTCGGGTCGGTTATTTTTTTGTCCATTTTTTCTTTGCGAGGCTCCATTTCCCTCCACTAGCTAGATGCCTTTATTTGCTTGAACTAGATCGAAAAAAAGCGAATAAAAGCGACAATAACTGTAAATTGTGGTGTGTTGTGGAGTAAAGTGGAGCAAGCACCCAACGAAGGCCGGAATTGAAGGGAGGTGCTGCCATATGTTTCTCGGTACGCACTCACCCAAACTCGACGAAAAGGGCCGCATCATTTTGCCGGCAAAGTTTCGTGACGAGCTTGCCTCCGGCATTGTCGTTACCCGCGGTCAAGAGAATTGTCTTTACGTCTTTAGCTCGCGCGAGTTCGAAGAACTCCATGACCGCATTCGGCAGGCGCCCGTGACGAGCAAAATTGCCCGTGACTTTCTGCGCGTATTTCTCTCGGGGGCAAGCGCCGAGACTCCCGATCGCCAGTTCCGCATTACGGTGCCTGCCAACCTGCGAACCTACGCCGGTCTTGACCGTGAGCTCACCGTCATTGGTGCCGGTAACCGCATTGAAATTTGGGATGCCGAAGCATGGAACACCTACTTGAGCGCAAATGAAGAAACGTTCGCCAACACCACGGAGGAGGTGATCCCTGGACTCTTCTAAGACCTAGGTCCTGACTCCCAGCCATAGCTGCCCTGACACACCTTCCCCGGTTGCAGGTCGAGATGGATGGGGATCAGGATGTGGGATCGAAGTCCGGCTACTTATGGCTCTCAACGACATTCACATTCCCGTCATGCTTGACCGCTGCGTTGAGCTTCTGTCCCCGGCGATCAGTGCTCCTGGGGCAGTCTTGGTTGACGCAACGCTCGGCATGGGCGGTCATGCGGAGGCATTCCTCGAACGCTTCCCCGAGCTCACCCTCGTCGGTCTCGACCGCGACACCGATGCCCTCGCCATCGCTGGGGAACGCCTCGCTCCTTTCGGGGATCGGGTTCACCTCGTGCACACTGTGTATGACGGAATCGCTGAAGCCTTGGATGGCCTCGGGATCTCGGGCGCTAACGGCATCCTTTTTGATCTCGGAGTTTCTTCGCTTCAGCTCGATCGAGCCGAGCGAGGGTTTGCCTATTCCAAGGACGCACCCTTGGACATGCGGATGGACGCGACAGCGGGTCAAACCGCGGCCGATGTCGTGGCCTCGTATCCTGAATCAGCCCTGCGGAGCGTTTTTCAGCGTTATGGCGAAGAGAAACTGGCCGCTCGTTATGCGCGTGCCATCATTGCCGCCCGCGCGGTCGAGCCGATCGAGCGTTCGGCGCAGCTCGTCAGCATTCTGACCGATGCGACCCCGGCCGCACTCTCGCACGCGGGACACCCCGCAAAGCGTGTCTTTCAAGCTCTGCGAATTGAAGTTAATCAAGAGCTGGCAGTCTTGGAGACCGCCATTCCGGCAGCGTTGCGCTCGCTCAGTCTCGGTGGCCGCATTGTCGTCATGTCGTACCAGTCGCTCGAAGACCGCATCGTCAAGCAGCTTTTGGTTGCGGGAGCCGCTTCCACCGCTCCCGTCGGATTTCCCGTTGAGCTGGAACAGCACAAGCCTGAATTTCGTCTCCTCACCCGAGGGACAGAACTTGCCTCGGAAGACGAGAAGCTTCGAAACCCCCGCTCAACGCCTGTGCGCTTGCGCGCAGCCGAACGAATCAGGAACGTGGCATGAGCGCTGCAACGGCCATCAAATTCACGACCCCGCGGACCAGCCCTGATACGCCCCGCACGACGCCTAGGCCCACGCGCTTTCGTGTTGTCGCAACGCGAGCTCAACGCCACGCACGGCCCCGAGTCTTTTATGCCGTCGTCACGATGTCCGTCATCTTTGGCATCATTGTGGCTCAACTCCTCCTCAGCGTGGCAGTCTCGAGCGGAGCCTATGAAATCTCGGGATTGCAGGCACAGAACCGCGAGTTGATCCGCACGCATCAGTCCATCAGTCAAGACCTTGACCGCCTTGCGTCACCTCAGAACTTGGCGGCAAACGCCGAAGCCCTGGGAATGGTCAACAACAACACTCCCGTCTACCTTCGACTCTCCGATGGTGCCGTTCTGGGCAGTCCCGAAGCAGCTTCGGTCGGCGCAGGGGTCATTGGTGGCGGCACGCTCGTCTCCAACTCCCTCCTCAAAAACGTTCCCCTCGTGACGACCACTGCCGCCACTGCCGCCACTGCCGCCACTGCCGCCGCCGCTTCACAAGCTGGTGCCGGAGCCAGCGTGCCTACTCCTGTTGTCGCCACTGGCCCGGTACCGTTGCAAAATGGCCTGCCAGGTATGTCGACGCACTAAAGCGCGCTTCCTCCCGCGTCTATGCCGTCGCGACTATTTTTTGACTTTGAGGTTCTCCCGTGAATACTAAGCAAACACGGCGCAGGACCGTTGTTTCGATGCTGCTGATCGTGGTCTTTGTGGCCCTGTTCATGGTCAAATTGGTAGATATCCAGATCGTGCAGGCTTCGGCCTTCAACGAAGAATCGTTGGGCAAACGTTCCATACCGGCCACGATCTACAGTGAGCGCGGAAAAATCGTTGACGCTAACGGCATCATTTTGGCCGACAGCGTCATGCGCTACAACGTCACGATTTCGCCCAAGAACACCAAGGATTTTTTGCGCGTGACGGATCGTGCTGACGTCACCATCACACCGCAGCAGGCGGCCGTGGAAATTGGAAACATTACGGGCCAAAAGCCTGAGGAAATTTTGAAGATTGTGGCGGATGCCCTGGCCGCCAATCCGCTCAGTGACTTCGCGTACGTTGTCAAGGGTGTGGACGTTGATAAGTTTCGTGCCCTCAATGCTTTAGGGATTCCCTGGCTGTATTCAGAACCGTCGCCGGGTCGTAGCTACCCAAATGGCAGCGTCGCGGGAAATCTCCTGGGGTACGTCGGTCAAGATGGCCTCGCGCAGGCAGGCATTGAGCTGACGTCCAACGAGTGCTTGGCCGGCGTCAACGGCGAAGAAAACTATCAACGCGGGGCCGACGGCGTGCGTATTCCTGGCAGTACGGTCACGAGTGTTCAGTCCCAAGATGGCTCCAGCATCAAGCTGACAATCGACTCCGACCTGCAGTGGTTTACGCAACAAGTCTTGGCCAAGCAGGTCGATGCCACAGGGGCAAAGTGGGGCACAGTCGTGGTGCAAGAAGTTAAGACGGGCAAGCTCTTGGCCGTAGCCGACTACCCCACAGTTGATCCCAATAATGTCGGTGGCACGGCGGAGGCCAACCGCGGCTCGCTCGCGTTTATGGCACCGTTTGAGCCAGGTTCAACGATCAAGGCGCTCACGGCGGCTTCGCTCCTGGATGCCGGTCTCGCCGAACCAAACTCCCAAGTCCTTGCGCCCTACAGCATTGAGTTTCCCAACGGCGCTAAGGTCCACGATGCGTCGATGCACGGGGTCCTCCAACTCACGCTGACCGGTGTGCTGGAGCAGTCCTCCAACGTGGGCATCACCCAACTGGGGGAGGTTCTGAGCGCTGAAAAACGCTACGATTACCTCTCAAAATTTGGGTTTGGGGCCACGACTGCCGTTGGTTTCCAAGCGGAATCAACAGGCATCCTTCATCCTTGGCAGGAATGGGATAACCAGACCTATTACAACACCATGTTCGGTCAGGGGCTCGCGACCACCGCAATTCAGGTCGCCAGTGCCTACCAGGCCTTGGGCAATCACGGTGTTCGCCTCCCGGTGCAGCTCGTGGAGGGGTGCGTTGCCCCGGACGGTACGCTGACGCCGACGAAGCTCCCCGCGCCCACGCAGGTTGTTTCTGACGCTGCCGCCACGACCACGGTCAATATGCTCGAAAATTTTGTAACAAAGGGATGGATTTCGAAGTACATTTCGATTCCCGGTTACCGCATTGCCGCCAAAACGGGAACGGCCGAGCAATCGGCCGGTGACGGAACGTATTCAAACAGTTACATCGTTTCTAACGCTGCCCTCATTCCGGCCAATGATCCGCAGTACGTGGTAACCGTCACGATTGCGTCCCCGGCCAGTAACGGGTCGATGGCGTCGCCGCCTGTTCTGAAAGCAGTGATGGCGCAAGTGTTGAAAAAATACCGTGTGGAGCCGTCACCCGACGGAGCACCGGACTTGCCCATCCGTTTCTAGCCTGGCCGAAACCGATAAGATTTTGCTCATGAAGGGAGGTGTTTGAGATGGCCGAATCAGTGTTGTCTTTGCGTCCGCAGCACCCCCGTTCACGGTCCCTTGAGGCACTCCGTGAGACGTTTTCTCTAAGTTCCAGTGACGCTGGCGGGGGAACGGTCTCGGGGATCGAGATCAAGGGAATCACGATGGCGACCGGAGAGGTCGGCCACGGCGACATCTTTGTCGGCCTAGCGGGAAAACGTGTTCACGGTGCAAGCTACGCCGCAGCGGCAATCGATGCCGGCGCGGTCGCCATCATCACGGACGATGCGGGTGTTGAGGCGATCGCCGCTCCTGATCTTGAGACAATTGCCGAACGCGGAATCCCCATATTGGTGACAGATCGCGTTCGCGAAGTTCTCGGAGAACTTGCGGCGTGGGTGTATCGCACTGCTGAGGAAGCGCCGCTGACCTTGGGCGTGACGGGCACCAACGGCAAGACAAGCGTGGTTTACCTTCTCTCCGCTGTGCTCGAGCAGCTGGGGGTAAAGAGCGGATTGAGTTCCACCGCGGAACGACGGATCGGCGCGACCGCCACGGTCAGCCACCTCACGACCCCCGAAGCAACCGAACTTCATGCCCTCCTCGCGCGAATGAAAGAGGATGAGGTTCGGGCCGTTGCTATTGAAGTATCCGCTCAGGCACTCACGCAACACCGCGTCGATGGAATCTTTTTTGATGTCGTTGGATTTGCCAATCTGAGCCACGATCACCTCGACGATTACGAAACCTATGACGCGTATTTTGCGGCCAAGGCGCAGCTATTCACGCACGAGCGTGCGGCGCGTGGGGTCGTCACCGTCGATACCCCATGGGGGGTGAAGCTCGCTGCGCAGGCTAAGATTCCCGTCACGACGTTAGCGACCGACCCGAGAATTGCTGCCGACTGGCGGGTGACGATAACGGGGGAGACCCCGCGCAGCACGTCTTTTACACTTTCATCGTCGTCGGGTGCGAACGTCAGCGTCTCGGTTCCGCTTCTTGGCCAGTTCATGGCCGCCAACGCCGCTCTCGCCATTGTGATGCTGGTGGAGGGCGGATTCCCTCTTGCTGACATTGCCGCAGCACTCGAGCGCGATGGGGGAATCACCGTTTATATCCCCGGACGTGCGGAGATCGTCTCGGGATCGACAGGGCCAATTTTCTACGTTGACTACGCGCATACCCCGGATGCCTTCGCGAGCATCTTGGCTTCTCTTCGCCGTGTGATCACCGGAAAAATTGTGATGGTTTTTGGGGCGGACGGCGACCGGGACAAAACGAAGCGTGAAGACATGGGCAAAATAGCAGCGCTCGGGGCCGACGTCGTTGTTATTACTGATTTTCACCCGCGAACCGAAGACCCTGCGACCATCAGGGCCCAACTTCTGACCGGTGCGCGGAGTGCGGGCGCCGCCAGTGATCTGTACGAAGTTGCTGACCCCACCCAGGCGGTTCGCTTTGCGCTCACGCTCGTGGGTGAGGGAGATGCTGTTTTGTACGCCGGCCCGGGCCACGAAGACTACCGGGAGGTTGCCGGGCAACATGTGGCGTACGACGCCAGAGACGATGTGCGCCATGCCCTTCGGGACGCTGGCTGGGTGGATGCGAAGACCGTGAATGATTGATCTCACTCTGGCTGAAATTGCCCACATTGTGGGTGGCACGCTCATGGGAGGAGACGCCTCCACGGTCGTGTCTGGGCTGACCGACACCGACTCTCGCCTGATTGCACCGGGGGACATCTTCGTCGCTAAGCCCGGTGAAGAAACGGATGGTCACCTCTTTGTTCCTGCTGCCGTTGCCAACGGAGCGGCGCTGGTGATTGTTGAGCAGGAGGTCGTCGGTGAGGGAGATTTGCCACTCGCGGTACCGCAGATTGTCGTGCGCGACACGGTGGTGGCGTTGGGGGCACTGGCTAAAGAAGTCGTGGCTCGCGTGCGCGCACTCGGCGGACTCCGAGTCGTCGGCATAACGGGCTCCAACGGTAAGACGACGACAAAGAACCTCGTTGCCGCCATGTGTGGCAGGGCGGGCATCACAGTTTCGCCGCGCGACTCGTTCAACAACGAGGTCGGGGCACCCTTGACCATGTTGAAAGTCACTCAGGACACCGAGTTTTTGATCCTTGAATTAGGAGCTAGTGGCATCGGTCACATTTCTTTGCTAACGGATATGGTGCATCCGGACATTGCCGTTGTCCTGATGGTCGGCTTGGCCCATGCCGGTGAATTTGGTGGCGTCGAGGCCACGGTCACGGCCAAATCAGAGCTTGTCACAGCACTGCCCCCAACGGGCATCGCAATTTTGAATGCGGATGACGCGCGCGTGATGTCCATGCGCTCACGGGCGCCCGGGGCGGTTGTGACCTTCGGCTTCTCTGCGCGGGCGCAGGTGCGTGCAACGGATGTTGAAGCTTCCCTCGCGGGCACCAGCTTTGTGCTGCACGTGCCCGATTCGGAGCCTGTGGGCGTGCACTTTCAGGTTCTTGGTGAGCACCACGTGATGAACGCTCTGGCTGCGGCCGCGGTGGGGCGGGCTTTGGGCTTCTCGACCGCCCTTATTGTTGACGCTCTCGAGTCGGTTCAGCGCGCCGAGCATTGGCGCATGGAGGTCATGGGGGGTAACGGTGTCACGGTCATCAACGATGCGTACAACGCGAGTCCCGACTCCATGGCAGCGGCACTTAAGACGCTCGTTCTCGTAGCAGGACCACACAACCGCACCATTGCGGTGTTGGGCGAAATGGCGGAACTGGGTGAATTCTCCGGCGAAGAGCACGACCGCATTGCTCTTCTCATCGTGCGCCTGAACATCGACGAATTAGTTGTCGTGGGGGCCGGGGCGCGCCGGCTTCACATTTCTGCCATCAACGAGGGCTCGTGGGATGGCGAGTCGAAGTTCTTCGAGACGCAAGATGAGGCCTACGATTACCTTTCGGGCCTACTTGCCGTGGACGACATCGTTCTCGTCAAGTCATCCAACGCCGCTAACCTTCGTTTTCTCGGTGACCGAATAGGAGAGTTGTACGCATGAGCACTCTCCTCCTTGCTGGAGCAATTTCCCTCGTCTTTACGCTCTTCATGACGCCCGTTTTCATCCGCCTCTTCCGTGCGGTGGGCTGGGGACAATTCATTCGTGAAGATGGCCCCAAAGAACATCACCTGAAGAAGGGCACGCCCACCATGGGCGGCATTGTCGTCATCCTGGGTGTCGTTATCGCCTACTTCGGTGCGGTCTGGATAACGGGCGCGATCGTTGAAATATCATCCCTTCTCGTCATTTTCCTGATGGTGGGTCTTGGGCTTGTAGGGTTCATCGACGATTTTATTAAGACGCACAAGCAGAGAAGTCTCGGCCTCGGCGGAGTTTCCAAAATCATTGGCCAGGTAGTCGTCGCTGTTGCCTTTGCCCTCCTGGTCATCAGCTTTCCCGACGAGACGGGCAAGACCCCTGGCTCCACGCGTATTTCGTTCCTCCGCAATACCTCCATCGACTTCCTGCAACTGGGTCTCGTTGCCGGAATTATTGTCTTCTGCCTGTGGATTGTCTTGATCGTCACCGCTACCTCCAACGCCGTGAATGTGACGGATGGATTGGATGGTCTGGCAACGGGGGCTTCGATTTTTGCGATCGGCTCCTTTGTCATCATCAATTTTTGGCAGTTCAATCAGTCGTGCTACAGCCTGCGTCTCGACCCCGCCGTGCAATACAAGTGCTACGACGTGCGGGATCCCCTTGACCTCGCCATTGTGGCGGCAGCCATCGTGGGCGGCCTGATTGGGTTCCTCTGGTGGAACACGTCCCCGGCGCAGATTTTCTTGGGCGACACCGGTTCGCTGGCTCTCGGTGGAGCATTAGCGGCTCTCGCCATTCTCAGCCAGACCCAACTTCTTCTTATTATTCTTGCGGGACTCTTTGTCGTTGACACCGGTTCGGTCATTGTGCAGAGGGCGTATTTCAAGATCACTCACGGAAAACGAATCTTCCTGATGAGTCCCATCCATCACCATTTCGAGCTCAAGGGATGGGCGGAAGTCACCATTGTGGTTCGTTTTTGGATTATTTCTGGGCTCTGTGTGGCGGCTGGAGTAGGACTGTTCTACTTCGAGTGGCTGTCGAAATAGGCGGTTGAGCTTCGTGAGTGAATCGCCCCGTCTTGACATTCTGACGAGTTGGCATGCGCCGTGGTTAGGCGTGCGCGCCGCCGTCCTGGGACTCGGTGTGACGGGTTTTGCCGTTGCCGATACGTTGGCCGAGCTGCATGCCAACGTGTTGGTTGTTGCGGCCGGGGCCGATGACTTACGGATCCGGATGTGTGACGTTATTGGTGTCCCCTTCGTTCAGGAAACTTCGGGCGCGCTGGTTCCGAGCGAGCTCGTCGAATTTGCTCCCGAGGTGATTGTTGTTTCTCCGGGTTATCACCCGGACCATCCGATTCTGTTGTGGGCGAAGAAACAGGGCATTCCTGTCTGGGGCGACATTGAACTCGCCTGGCGCCTACGAGACAAGGTTGGAGTGCCGGCACCATGGATTCTCGTCACGGGAACCAACGGCAAGACGACAACGGTGCAGCTCACCGCCGCCATGCTGGCTACAGCGGGCTTTCGCGTGGCGCCATGTGGAAACATCGGCGTCCCCGTTTTAGACGCGGTGCGGGACCCGCAAGGCTTCGACGTCTTCGTCGTGGAGCTTTCCAGTTATCAACTGCACTACATGAGTGAGATTTGGCCGCATTCTGCCGTGTGCTTGAACGTGGCCGATGACCACCTTGATTGGCATGGTTCTTTTGATGCCTATGTCGCAGCTAAAGCGAAGGTCTACAACAACGTTTCGGTGGCGTGTGTCTATAACAAGGCAGACGCCCGCACCGAGATGATGGTGGAAGCTGCCGACGTCGTCGAGGGGGCACGGGCCATCGGATTTGGCCTCGGAGTTCCCGGGCGAAGCGACCTTGGGGTCGTTGACGGAATTCTGTGCGACCGCGCGTTTATCGAGGATCGGCACAACACCGCGACGGAACTAACCACGCTCACGGAGCTGCATGATCAGGGACTTGCCGCCCCCCACATTGTGGCCAATATTCTGGCGGCCACCGCGCTGGCCCGAGCTTTTGGGGCTTCTGGCGAAGATATCCGGGAAGCCCTGCATTCTTTTCGCCTGGACGCGCACCGCAATGAGGTCGTCGCCGAGATAAACGACGTGACGTGGATCGATGATTCCAAGGCCACGAATCCGCATGCTGCGGATGCCTCTCTTGCCGCGAATCAGTCGATCGTATGGATCGTGGGTGGATTATTGAAGGGTGTAGACATTGATGCGCTCGTTGCAAAGCACGTGAATCGCTTGCGCGGAGCGGTCATCATCGGCCAGGACCGGACCGCGCTTTCGGCAGCATTCGAGCGACACGCGCCGACCCTGCCGGTCGCACAGGTGAGCGCAGAAGAAAATAGGGACGTAATGATTCATGCGGTGAATCTTGCCGCTGATATGGTGCAGGCCGGGGACGTTGTCCTATTGGCGCCGGCGGCGGCATCGATGGATCAATTCACAGATTATGCGGAACGCGGTCGGCTCTTTGCGCAGGCCGTTCGAGACAGGGTTGGAGGTGAGGCGGATGAGTCATCCGCCTCGCACTAGTTCTCGCCGGAGTTCGCGCACCGGTTCTCGGGGCCAGGTCACGCCCCCGCCGTCAAGCTCCTCCGTGGATTCGTTTCTGACGGCGCGCATAAATCTCGGCAAGGTCTTTCGAGCTGATTCCCCAGATTTTTTCCTCCTGTTGGGGTTGACCATCGTCCTCACTATCATGGGCCTGCTCATGGTCCTCTCGGCATCTTCGGTTGATTCATTTCTCCAAAATGGGCAGTTCTTCGGGGCTTTCGGCCGCCAAGCGGCATTCGCGGCCATCGGTCTTCCCGTCATGATGGTGCTGAGTCAGTTGCCGCTCGTGTTCTGGCGCAAATGGGCACTGGCGATTTTGGTGATTGGCTCAATTGCGCAGCTTCTCGTCTTTACTCCGCTGGGGTATGAGTCGGGCGGAAACCGAAACTGGATCAACATTGCTGGCTTCACAGCCCAACCCTCTGAATTCTTGAAACTGGCGATCGTTATTTGGCTGGGCGTTGCGCTCCCGGTCAGCATCCGTCGAAACGGCGCGGCGAATTGGAAAGTTCTTCTCACTCTGGTGCCGGCGCTGATTCCCATCGGCCTGGTGCTGTTGGGAGGCGATCTCGGCACCGTCATCATCATGGGAATGATCACCATTGGCGCGATTTTCTTCGCCGGGGTTAAGCTTCGAATTATCTTGATTCCTGTCGCCCTCGGGGCAGCGATGGTCGGAGTTATGGCCGTTACGAGTCCCAATCGCATGGCCCGCATTTTCAGTTTCTTGAGCGAAAACTGCATCGACTACACAAATTCCTGCTGGCAGCCCCTTCATGGAAAATGGGCTTTGGCCGGGGGCGGAATATTTGGCGTGGGACTCGGCAATTCGAAAGCGAAATGGTCCTGGCTCCCGGCGGCGGATAACGATTATATTTTTGCCATCATCGGTGAAGAGTTGGGGCTCATCGGAGCTGCTCTCGTCTTGGTCCTCTTCGTCTTGTTGGCCGTTGCCTTCACGCGCATCATCAAGAAGGCAAATGACCCCATGGTCCGCATCGTAACGGGCGGCATCATGGTCTGGATCGTTGGCCAGGCATTCGTCAATATTGGTGTCGTCCTGGGGGTGTTCCCCGTCTTGGGGGTGCCGCTCCCTTTGCTCTCCAGCGGTGGTACAGCATTGATCGCTTCTCTGCTGGCCATCGGCGTCGTCCTCTCCTTTACGCGCGCGCCGTCTACGTTTAAGTAATGACGTCGTATCTGCTGGCCGGTGGTGGTACCGCTGGCCACATTAATCCTCTCCTGGCCATAGCCGACGAGTTGCGGCGCCGTGATCCGGAGGCCGCCATCGTTGTCGTCGGCACTGCCGAGGGTCTTGAGGCCAAACTTGTGCCAGAACGCGGTTATGAACTGGTAACGATCCCGCGATTGCCTTTTCCGCGTCGCCCCAATCTGGCCGCCGTTCGCTTCGTTTCGCGGTGGCGGGGGACGGTACACAGCATCGAAAAACTGATCGCTGATCGAGGCATCGACTGCGTCATCGGCGTGGGGGGATTTGCTTCGGCGCCCGCCTATGTTGCGGCCCGGAGAACGGGAACACCCCTGGTGATCCACGAAGCCAACGCCCGACCGGGACTTGCCAATCGACTGGGGGCCCGGAATACCCTTTTCGTCGGTGTCGCCTTCGCGGAAACGCCCTTGCCCCACGCCACCGTGGTCGGTATGCCCCTCCGACGCGAAATTGAGGGCCTTGACGTTGCGGCGCAACGCGAGGATGCCCGCGTCAGTTTTGGATTGGAGCCAGCACGGCCCACACTCGTGATTACGAGCGGTTCCCAAGGGGCACGCAGCATCAACGAGACGATAGCCGCGGCGGTCCCGCTAGTGATCGGGGCGGGTTACCAAATCCTGCACATCGTTGGCGTCAATGCACCCGCGACGTTACCTGTGGCTCGCGGGTATGTGTCGCTACCGTACTGTGATCGCATGGAAGCGGCCCTTGCCGCCGCGACGCTGGTTGTGTCGCGGGCGGGATCCGCCACGGTGTCGGAGCTGTCGGCACTGGGAATCCCCGCCGTGTATGTTCCGTATCCTGTGGGCAATGGCGAGCAACGCTTCAATGCCGCCGGGGTTGTGCGTGCCGGTGGAGGAATATTGGTCTCCGACCGGGAGTTCACTCCGGAGTGGGTGCGGGACAACCTGATTCCCCTGTTGCGCAATGAGGCAAAGATTGTTCAGATGGGTGCGGCGGCGAAAGCAACGGGTGTGCGTGACGGCACCGCTCGCATGGTCAATCTGGTTGAACTGGCCCTGTCGCACCGAGCATCCTCGGCTTTGTAGGTTATAAAGAAGGTTGGCACTTCGAGTTGTTTATGCCTGCCAGAAAAGAGTTGCGCCGTGATAAAGCCAGAGTCAACAGTATTGGCCCCCGAAACCTTGGGCACAGTGCACTTTGTGGGCATCGGTGGCTCTGGTATGAGCGGCATCGCCCGACTCTTTGTTGACGCCGGACTCACCGTCACCGGCTCGGACATTCGCGAGTCCCATGCCGTTAGCCAAATGCGCGACCTCGGTATTCCCGTGGCGATCGGGCATGATGCGGCCAACCTCGGCGATGCCGACACGGTCGTCGTCACCGGGGCGCTGTGGGAGAACAATCCTGAGTATCTCCTGGCCCGCGAGAAGAATTTACCCATCCTGCATCGATCGCGCGCACTGGAATGGCTGACGCGGGGGCATCGCCTCATCTCCGTTGCGGGTGCGCATGGCAAGACCACGTCGACCGGAATGATCGTGACGGGGTTACGTGAATGTGGTGAAGATCCCAGCTTCGTCAACGGCGGCGTCATCCAGTCCTATGGGGTGAGCGCTGATTCAGGCTCGGGGGACCTCTTCGTCGTCGAGGCCGATGAGTCAGACGGGTCTTTCCTGCTCTACAACACCGCCATAGCGGTCATCACAAATGTCGATGCCGATCATCTCGATCACTATGGAACCAGGGAAGCCTTCGATCAAGCGTTTGTCGATTTTGCCAATGCTGCAACCGACCTTGTTGTGATCTCGAGTGACGACCCCGGCGCCGTGGGTGTGACCCAGCACATTAGGGGACCTCGAGTTCTCACGTTCGGTGAATCCAGCATGGCGGATGTTCGGCTCAGCGTCATCGACACCTCCGGGGGACCGGTCCGAATCGTCATCGAATATGCGGGTGGTCGCTACGAGGGCACTCTGCTGGTGCCGGGGCATCACAATGCCCTCAATGCGGCGGGCGCGTTCGCTGCACTGGTGGGAGTGGGGATTGACCCCGCGGCGGCGCTGGCGGGTATTGCGCGATTTGGCGGTACCGAGCGTCGGTTTGAACTGCATGACACCGTGCGCGAGGTGAGCGTCTTTGACGACTACGCGCACCACCATACGGAGGTCAACGCGGTCCTGCGTGCTGCCCGAACGGTGGTTGGGGCGGGGCGATTGATTGCCGTGCATCAGCCCCACCTCTACAGTCGTACCCAGCTCTTTGCTGCGGAATTTGCCCACACGCTGGAAAATGATGCGGATCTCACGATTGTTCTTGATGTCTACGGCGCTCGTGAAGATCCCATCCAAGGTGTGACCGGGGCTCTTGTGTCCGATCACTTTAGTGACCCCAACAAAGTAGCTTGCATCTCGGATTGGCAGGATGCAGCCGACGCCGTAGCGGCGATGGCTCAGCCGGGTGACTTCGTGATTACGCTCGGGTGCGGAGATGTTTATCGCATCATTCCTCAGATTCTGGCGGCCCTGGAATCGACCCCAGCTTCGACAATCTCGAAGGTGTCGAATTAGGTGAAGAGACCTCCGCAGGAACCGGTCACTCCCAAACGGGTTGAGCCAGCACCTCGGGTGCCCAATCCCCGCAATATCCGCCTCGCGGCAAGGCAGTCGGCCCCGTCGGAGAAGACATCCCGGATCAGGGCAGCTCGTAACGCGCGTGAACCCGACGACGCCTCTATTGCTCGAAAGCGCCTCCGGGAAGCGAGCAAAGCTCGCAAGCTATTTGAACGGGAAGAAGTTCGGCGCTTTACTGCGCACATTCGACGTCGCCGGATTATCTGGTTGAGTGGTCTCGGGGCTTTTGCTTCCTTGATGGTGTTCGTCGCCGTCGGAGTCTTCACGCCGGTGATGGCGCTGCAAGAAATAACCGTGGTCGGGGCATCTCGTGTTCCGATTGCGCAGATTCAGATGGCACTTCAGTCGGAAATCGGCAAGCCCCTGCCCCTAGTGAACTTCGGCGCGATAAAAGATGCCGTTGCCGCGCAGCCGTTGATTCGAAGTTATTCAACGGAGTCTTTGCCGCCGCACACCTTGCTGATTCGAATTGTTGAGCGAACGCCCGTGGGATATCTGACGAGCGACGGGGGATTTACGCTCGTGGATCCTGCTGGCGTTGTCATCGAGAAATCTGCCGAGCGAATAGCCGGCTATCCCCTTTTTGAGGTCACGGGAAACTCCCCGGATTCTCTAGGGTTTCACGCCGGAATTGACGTTCTCAATGCCCTCCCCGCCTCGCTCGCGGGACGCGTTGATCGGGTTATCGCCACGACAACCGATGACGTCGTCATCGTGCTTGCTGATTCCGGCGCACGAGTCTTTTGGGGAGGTCCTGAGAACGCTGCATTGAAATCCAGTGTCCTAGCGGCGCTGATTGCGAGCGCGCCCGTGGGCACGGTCAGTGAATATGACGTTTCCTCGCCGCAGACCGCTGTGGTTCGCTAGCGCGCCCACATTTCATGGTTGTGAGCAACGCGCGTGTCGCTCACGCATTGCCGGGTGCGCGGCCCATAACCTCAAAGCAAGTAAATGCATACTGAGCATAACTTTAATCTTCAAGTAGAAGTTTAGGGTTCCAGTGGAGGCCAAACGTGTCAATGAATCAGAACTACCTCGCCGTCATCAAAGTTGTCGGTGTCGGCGGTGGCGGTGTCAACGCCGTGAACCGCATGATTGAGCTCGGCCTCAAAGGTGTTGAATTTATTGCCATCAACACGGATGCACAGGCTCTGCTTCTGAGCGAGGCAGACGTGAAGCTTGATGTCGGTCGTGAACTCACTCGTGGTCTCGGCGCTGGCGCCGATCCCGAGGTGGGTCGCAAGGCTGCTGAAGACCACGCTGAAGAAATTGAAGAAGCCCTGGCTGGAGCCGACATGGTCTTCGTCACTGCAGGGGAGGGTGGCGGAACCGGAACCGGAGGCGCCCCCGTTGTTGCAAAGATTGCAAAATCCATTGGTGCTCTCACCATCGGTGTTGTCACCAAGCCTTTCAGCTTCGAGGGACGTCGCCGCGCGGCTCAGGCGGACATCGGCGTCGCCCAACTGCGCGCCGAGGTCGACACGCTCATTGTTGTTCCTAACGATCGTCTCTTGGAGATCAGCGACCGCAGCATCAGTGTTCAAGAGGCTTTCACAACGGCTGACCAGGTTCTTCTAGCCGGCGTTCAAGGCATCACTGACCTCATCACCACCCCCGGGCTTATCAACCTCGATTTCGCCGACGTAAAGTCAGTGATGCAGGGTGCTGGTTCGGCCCTTATGGGAATTGGATCGTCGCGCGGCGCTGATCGCGCCATCAAGGCTGCCGAGCTGGCCATTGCCTCACCCCTGCTGGAGGCCAGCATTGACGGCGCCCGCGGCGTCCTCCTCTCGATTCAAGGTGGCTCAAACCTGGGGCTCTTTGAAATCAACGATGCCGCCGCTCTCGTGGGCGAAGCCGTTCACCCGGAGGCCAATATCATCTTCGGTGCCGTCATTGATGACACGCTCGGTGACGAAGTTCGGGTCACCGTCATCGCCGCCGGTTTCGACGGTGGAGAGCCTGCGCACCGACCGGCACCTCGTGCAACGTACAACTCCACGGACACTGGATCGGTCTTGCCGCTGACCGAGACTGTTGTGGTCGAAGAGACCGTCATCACCTCCACTACGGGCGTCTTTTCTGATGATGACTACGTGGCTGTTATGACGACACCGGCCGCCACGACGTCACTGTCCATTGATCCTGCCTTTGCCGACGACGACCTCGATATTCCAGACTTCCTCAAGTAATATGCTCGCTCAGCGACTCGAGAGCGTTCGTGACGGGATCAAGACGGCCTGTGCCACCGCTGGTCGTCCTGCTGACGAGATAACCCTCATCGTGGTGACCAAGTTTCACCCGGTGAGCACGATGCGGGAGCTCTACGCTTTGGGCGTTCGCGATTTTGGTGAAAACCGTCATCAAGAAGCTGAGCGCAAGGCCGAAGAACTCATGGATCTTGAAAAGAGGATTCACTTCATCGGCCAATTGCAGTCCAATAAGGCGGTAGCGGTCCGGCGCTACGCAGATGTTGTTCACTCGGTAGACCGTCCTGGCTTGGTGGCCGCTCTGGGCAAAGCTTCGACGCAAAAACTTGACTGTTTTTTGCAGCTAAATTTGACGGATGATCCAGGGCGCGGGGGAGTTGTGCCGGGTGATTTGGGGGCACTGGCTGAGCTTGCGGCCGCAACGCCCAGCCTTCGGGTGAGGGGCGTCATGGCGGTGGCGCCACTCGAAACGGACCCCCGTGAAGCTTTTGCGCGGGTGCGGGAGTCCTCTGAATTTCTGCGCACAATCATTGCTGAAGCGACAGAGATTTCGGCGGGGATGTCTCATGACTATGTGCACGCAATTGCCGAAGGCGCGACACACCTAAGAATTGGCACGGCAATCACGGGAGAACGTCCTCCAGCAAGTTAATGTCGTCTTAGACGTATAACAAAACTGGAGGTTTCAATGTCCAACCCGCTCAAGAAGACCATGGTCTATCTCGGTCTCGCCGACGAGGACGAATACGAAACCTCCGCTCCCGTGGCGGCCGCACCTCACGCTCACCCGGCTCCGGTCGGCCGTGCCCAAGTCACGCAAATTCGCAAGAACAACGCCTCGAAGCAGCAGGTTGTGAATGACATGAATGAAATCGTGACCGTGCACCCCAAGCAGTACAGCGATGCCAAGGTTATTGCCGAGAACTTTCGCGAGGGTATCCCCGTCATCATGAATCTGTCGCAAATGACCGAAACAGACGCCCGTCGCCTCATTGACTTCGCCTCCGGTCTGTCCCAGGGGCTTTACGGAAAAATCGAGCGCGTGACCAGCAAGGTCTTTCTGCTTTCACCTTCGCACGTCGCCACCACGGGTGATCCCGCTGCCAACACTGCTGAGGTCGACACGACCTTCTTCGGTCAGTAGCATTCGGCGTCTTCGTCGATCTCTCTCGTGAACCCCATTGCTCCCATCATTTGGTGGATTGCTGAGCTTGTTTATCTCGGGCTCCTCGTGTTCGTTTTTGCCATGTGGGGTCGGCTCATCCTTGATTTCGTTCAGGCGTTTGCTCGATCTTGGCGACCGCGGGGAATCATCCTCGTGGTTGTCAATCTCGTGTACACGGTGACAGATCGCCCACTGAAGCAGGTTCGTCGATTCATTAAACCCATTTCTTTTGGGGCCATTGCGCTGGACTTCGGGTGGACCGTCGTCATGCTGGGCGCGATATTTGCGATGTATGTCGTGCGGATTATTCAGGCTCAGGTTTAGTCTTTTTTCGATATCTCCAGCCGACTTTGCTAACGTAGTTAAGTCCCCTTGGGGTGACATAATTTTTTTTGATCGTTACGAAGGTGGCGCAGCATGGCTTTAACGCCCGAAGATGTAGTAAACAAAAGGTTTCAGCAGACCAAATTCCGTGAGGGATATGACCAAGATGAGGTCGACGACTTCCTTGATGAAATCGTTGTTGAACTTCGCCGCTTGACGCAGGAAAACGAAGAACTTCGAGCCAAACTTGATGCCCTCGACGCCCGCCAGGGTGGAACTGCTTCTGTTGCAATTGCGCCGTCTGTTGTCTCAGCGCCGACGCCCGTGGTTGCCGCCGTCGTTGCCCCCACGCCGGTTGCCGCCTCCGAAGATGTTGACACAACCAGCTCCAACAATCTTCTTCAGCTGGCCCGCCGCCTACACGAAGAGCACGTTCGCGAAGGTGTTCAGAAGCGCGATGAGCTCATTGCCGAAGGCCACGAAACGGCAACACGTCTCGTTCTCGAGGCAGAGACCGCTCAGCGCACCGCACTCAAGAAGTTCCAGTCGGAGAAGGCTCAGCTCATCACGGCCATTGACGAGCTCAAGAGCTTTGAAAGCGAATACCGCTCGAAGTTGCACGCCTACATTTCTTCTGAGTTAGCAAACCTCGACGCCATGGCCGAGGGTACTTCCGGATCCTCCGCAAAAGCGTAGGTGTCAATTTCGGAACGTCCCCGCGCTAAATGGGGAGTACTGGTTTTGCTGGGTGTCGCCGCTGTCCTTATCTATGCGGCCGATCAAGCATCAAAGGCGTTCGTTGTGGGCCACCTCGTTGAGGGGCAGGCCGTTTCGGTTTTCGATGACATCTTGGTGTTTCATTTCGTCAGAAATCCCGGGGCGGCATTTTCGCTGGCCTCCGGTTCAACGTGGATTTTTTCGATTCTTGCTGCCGTTGTCACAGCAGCGATCGTCTTTTTTTCCCGAAAAATTAAGTCACTTGCTTGGGCTGTCGTCTTTGGACTGTTGCTCGGCGGCACGCTGGGAAACTTAACGGATCGGCTGACGCGCGAGCCAAGTTTTGGTGAAGGTCACGTTATTGACTTCATTTCAACTCCGTGGATGTTGCCCGCAATCTATAACGTCGCCGATATTGCCATTGTCTCAAGCATGATTCTTTTTGTGTTGCTCACGATCTTTGGCATCAATATCGATGGCACCCGCAACCGCAAAGAAAAAATATCCGAAGAAGTGTTGTAAAAAAAATGGAATCACGTTCATGCTCAGTCCCCGAGGGACTTGACGGGGTTCGCGTTGACGCAGGGATCGCTCGTCTTTTCGGCTTTTCGCGCACGCTGGCCGCAGAAATTGCAGAAGCTGGGGGTGTTGAACTCGACGGCCGCATTCTGGGCAAGTCGGACAAGCTCGTTGGCGATGGCCTTCTCTCCGTTACCTGGCAGCCGAAGGAAGAACCCCGCATCATCCCGATGTTGGTTCCCGACTTTGGGATCGTTTATGACGATGCCGACATTGTCGTCGTCGACAAGCCTGTCGGTGTCGCTGCTCACCCAGCGGCGAGCTGGGAGGGTCCTACGGTTCTTGGCGCCCTTGCAGGGGCCGGCTTCACGATTTCTACCTCCGGAGCCGCCGAGCGCGCCGGAATCGTTCACCGCCTCGACGTTGGCACGAGTGGTCTCATGGTGGTTGCCAAAAGCGAGCTCGCCTACACAAACCTGAAAAAGGCCTTTCACGACCGGCACGTAACCAAGACGTATCACACGGTTGTGCAGGGTCACCCGGATCCGTTGGCTGGCACCATCGATGCTCCCATTGGTCGCCACCCACGATCGGACTGGAAGTTCGCCGTCATCACCGATGGCAAACGTTCCATCACGCACTACAAAACCCTCGAGGCGTTTCGCTCGGCTTCCCTCCTCGAAGTGAACCTTGAGACGGGCCGCACGCATCAAATCCGTGTGCACATGGCTGCTCAACGACACCCCTGCGTCGGCGACACGCTGTACGGGGCCGATCCGACAATTTCGGCACGACTGGGTTTGCAGCGACAGTGGTTGCACGCCCACAAGCTCGGATTCAACCATCCTGCCACGGGAGAGTGGGTTGAGTTCGAAAGTCCCTACCCGGCAGACCTCGAGCACGCCCTCGAAGTGCTCCGCTCCTAGCCCTTGACGCCTTAAGCTAGAGGTTCTTGATAAGCGCAAAAGACCGGAGTGAGACGTGGCGAAAGATAACGATTCGTTCGTTCATCTGCACGTTCATTCCGAATACTCCATGCTCGATGGGGCCGCTCGAGTAAAGCCGCTGATTGAGGCGGCCGTCGCGGCTGACATGCCGGCCATCGCCATCACCGACCACGGCAATATGTTTGGCGCCTACGACTTCTGGAATGCGGCTACCGACGCGGGAATCAAGCCGATTATCGGCACCGAGGCGTACCTCACCCCGGGAACTCATCGTACGGACAAGACTCGGGTGCGCTGGAATGCCGGCGGTGACGATGACGTTTCGGGTTCGGGTTCCTACACGCACATGACCCTGCTGGCGTCCTCGACCGAGGGCATGCACAACCTCTTTCGCATGTCGTCGCTGGCATCTCTTGAGGGTTACTACTTCAAGCCCCGCATGGACCGTGAGCTGCTGCACACCTATGGCAAGGGGCTCATCGCCACGTCGGGGTGTGTCGGTGGTGAGATTCAGACACGCCTCAGAATTGGCCAATACAAAGAGGCTCTCGACGCCGCCGCCGAATTTAGAGACATCTTCGGCAAAGAAAATTTCTTCATCGAGATCATGGACCATGGCCTCGATATCGAACGTCGCGGTATGGCTGACCTCCTCAAGCTGGCCAAAGAACTCGATCTGCCGCTTTTGGCCACCAACGACTTGCACTACACGCACGCTCACGATGCCACGGCGCATGCGGCTTTGCTGTGCGTTCAGTCCGGCTCAACGTTGGACGACCCCAAGCGGTTCAAATTCGACTCCAACGAGTTTTATCTCAAGTCTGCCGCCGAAATGCGCAATGTCTTTCGGGATCATCCGGAATCCTGTGACAACACGTTGCTCATCGCCGAGCGCTGTGAGACGTCATTCGCAAAGCGTGACCTCATGCCGCGCTTTCCGGTGCCCGAGGGCGAGACGGAGGCTTCGTGGTTCTCCAAGGAGGTTGACCTCGGTCTAGCCAAGCGCTTCCCCGACGGTGTGAGTGACAAGCACGTTGCCCAGGCAAAGTACGAGGTCGACGTCATCATCCAGATGGGCTTCCCAGGCTACTTCTTGGTCGTCTCCGACTTCATCGCGTGGGCCAGAGCCCAAGGCATCCGCGTGGGACCTGGTCGTGGATCGGCTGCCGGATCGCTTGCCTCCTACGCCATGGGAATCACCGAACTCGACCCGCTGCACCACGGCCTGATCTTTGAAAGATTCTTGAATCCCGAACGTGTCTCGATGCCCGACGTCGACGTCGACTTCGATGATCGACGCCGTGGCGAGGTTATCCGTTATGTGACTGATAAATATGGTGACGACCGTGTGGCCCAGATCGTCACGTACGGCACAATTAAAGCCAAGCAGGCTCTGAAAGACTCCGCACGCGTTCTGGGCATGCCGTATTCGGTGGGGGAGAAGCTGACCAAGGCGATGCCGCCTTCGATCATGGGTAAGGACATCACGCTTACCGAGATCACCGATCCCAAGGCGCCACGCTATAAGGAGGCTGCCGATTTTCGGGCCATTGTGGACACGGATGCCGACGCGGCCACGGTCTTTGCGACCGCCCGCGGAATCGAGAACCTGAAGCGCCAGTGGGGGGTGCACGCCGCCGGGGTGATCATGTCGGCCGAGCCCCTGATTGACGTCATCCCCATCATGAAGCGCGAAGATGACGGCGCCATCATCACCCAGTTCGACCAGCCGCCGTGCGAGGCTCTCGGGCTGCTGAAAATGGACTTCTTGGGGCTGCGAAACCTCACGGTCATTCAGGATGCCCTCGTCAACATTCAGTACAACCGCGGCATAACGGTCGAGCCAGAGGGCCTCGACCTCGACGCCGACCCGGCCACCTATGATCTTCTCAGCCGCGGCGACACTCTCGGCGTCTTCCAGCTCGATGGTGGCCCCATGCGCGCGCTGCTGCGTCAGCTGAAGCCCACGAGCTTCGAAGACATTTCGGCCGTTATCGCTCTGTACCGCCCGGGCCCCATGGGCATGAACTCGCACACGAACTACGCCCTGCGGAAAAATGGGCTCCAAGATATTGAGGCCATTCATCCCGAGCTTGAGGGCCCTCTTGCGGAGACCCTCGGTACTACCTACGGTCTCATCGTGTACCAAGAGCAAGTCATGGCCGTAGCTCAGAAGGTCGCCGGATTCACGCTCGGCCAAGCCGACGTCCTGCGCCGCGCGATGGGAAAGAAGAAGAAGTCCGAGCTGGATAAGCAGTACGCCGACTTTGAAGCAGGAATGCTTGTCAACGGCTACTCCGCGGCAGCCGTAAAGGTGCTGTGGGACACCCTCATGCCTTTCGCAGATTACGCCTTCAACAAGGCACACTCGGCTGGCTACGGCGTGCTCAGCTACTGGACGGCGTATCTCAAGGCCAACTTCCCGGCCGAATACATGGCGGCACTGCTGACCAGCGTGGGTGACTCCAAAGACAAGCTCGGGATCTACCTCTCCGAGTGCCGCCGCATGGGGATGAAAGTCTTGCCCCCCGACGTGAATGAGTCCGATGGCGTCTTCTCTGCTGTTGGAACGGATATTCGTTTTGGTCTGGGCGCCATCCGAAATGTTGGCTACAACGTCGTGGAATCCATCAAGCTCGCCCGCACCGAGAAGGGCCGCTTCGAGTCATTCCATGACTTCTTGAAGAAGGTTCCCATTCCGGTGGCGAACAAGAAGAATATCGAATCACTTATTAAGGCCGGCGCCTTCGATGCCATGGGCGCCACGCGTCGTGCACTTCTTGAAATTCATGAGGATGCGGTGGAGTCCGCCGTGAGTCTCAAACGTAATGAGGCCCACGGCCAGGTCGACCTTTTTGGTGACATGTTCGAGTTCACACAGGAGCAGAACAACGTTCCCGACCGCCCCGAGTGGAACAAGCGTGACAAGCTCGCTTTTGAACGAGAAATGCTGGGACTTTACGTGTCGGATCACCCGCTGGCGGGGCTCGAACTGCAGCTGGCCAAGCACGCGAGCATCACCATCAACGAACTCACCATGTCCGATCACACGCAAGACTCTGACGTTGTGACGCTCGCTGGCCTTGTTACCGAGGTGCAAAGACGTATTGCCAAGAACTCCGGCAACCAGTACAGCATCATCAAGCTCGAAGATTTTGGTGGCGAAATTGACATCATGATTCTGGGGCGTGTGTACCAAGAATTTGGCCCCACGCTCGAGACAGACCAGGTCTTGGTGGTCAAAGGGCGCGTCAACGTGCGTGATGATGGCCTGAACATTCAGGCCATGAGCATGTTTGTGCCCGATGTCGGGGGAGCGCTCGACAACGGACCGCTTACCCTCACGCTCTCGGAAGCGCGAGCCACAACCAAGACCATCCAGGCACTGTCCGAGGTGTTGCGACGCCATCCGGGCCAAAGCGATGTTCGCTTGCGGCTCACCAAGGGGCTCACAACGCGAATTTTTGAAATTCCCACGCCGGTGATGCTGACGCCAGACCTCTACGGCGAGATCAAGTCACTGCTGGGCCCGGGATGCCTGGGCTAACGTCCGTCCTCGGTCTTCTCTAGACTGGAGAGAACATGATTCGTACGCTCAATCTTCGCGGAAAGCGCCCCTCGCGCTCAGAATTGCTGACCCTCATTCCTCGTAACGCCATTGATGTGGATGCCGCGTCGGCCGTTGCTTCGGACCTCATTGCCGATGTGCGCGAACGTGGCTCTGTGGCCCTGCGTGAGCAAGCTCAGCTGCTCGACCATGTCAGCGAATATGACATTCGCGTTCCCGCTTCGCACTTCGAGGATGCCCTGACCGCGCTCGATCCCGACCTTCTCTCCGCTCTTCAGGAGACGATCGCCCGGGTGCGCTTGGCATCGGCGGCTCAGGTTCCTCCCGCGCACACGACACAGGTAGCTCCCGGCGCCACTGTCATTCAGCGCTGGCAGCCGGTGGAGCGCGTGGGCCTTTACGTGCCCGGCGGCAAGGCTGTCTACCCCTCCAGCGTCATCATGAATGTCGTGCCCGCGCAGGTTGCCGGAGTTGACTCCATTGCATTGGCCTCCCCGCCCCAGCAGTATTTTGGTGGCCGAGTGCACCCCACAATTTTGGCGGCGGCGTCACTGCTTGGCGTGACGGAAGTCTATGCCATGGGCGGCGCCGGGGCTATTGGCGCCTTCGCTTACGGCGTGCCCGATCTTGAACTCGAGCCGGTCAACGTCGTGACAGGCCCCGGTAATCTGTACGTGGCGGCCGCCAAACGACTCGTTCGTGGCGTCGTGGGAATCGACTCTGAGGCAGGACCCACCGAGATTCTCATCATCGCCGACCACACGGCGTCGGCAGACCTTGTGGCGGCTGACCTGATCTCCCAAGCAGAACACGACGAACTTGCGTCAGCTGTTCTTGTGACTGATTCGGCCGATCTCCTTGACGCCGTTCGCGCTGAACTCGAGCGCCAAACATCGACGACAACCCACCGGGAACGTGTCCAGACCGCTTGTGGCGGGGAGCAATCGGCCCTGGTTTTGGTTGATGACCTTGAGGTTGCCACGGATTTCTCAAACGCCTATGGCCCCGAACATCTAGAAATTCAGACCGCGAACCCCCAAGTGGAATTGTCGCGGATCGTGAACGCCGGCGCTGTGTTCTTGGGTGACTTCACCCCGGTCAGCCTTGGCGACTATTCGGCGGGCTCGAACCACGTTCTCCCGACAGCAGGGCAGGCGCTCTTCTCGGCGGGCCTCGGGGCCTACACATTTTTGCGGGCCCAGCAGATTATCCAATACGACAAGGCTGCCTTGGGCGTTGTTGCGGCGGGAATTCGCCGCCTCTCCAATGATGAAGACCTCCCGGCTCACGGCGATGCCGTTGATGCGCGTTTCACCGTGAACAACAACTGAAAGAAGAGCGCGCATGTTTTGCCCTTTCTGTCGCCACTCCGACTCGCGCGTCATCGACTCTCGCACCTCAGACGACGGACTCTCCATCCGCCGTCGCCGTCAGTGTCCCGAGTGTGGCGGTCGCTTCTCTACGACGGAAACGGCGAGTTTAAGCGTGATCAAGCGCTCCGGGGTCATCGAGCCTTTCAGCCGAGAGAAAGTCGTTTCCGGCGTGCGCAAGGCATGCCAAGGGCGTCCGGTGACGGATGCTGACCTCGCCATTTTGGCGCAAAAGGTCGAAGAGACTATTCGTGCCACCGGGGCATCGCAGATCGAAGCCAACGAAATAGGCCTGGCAATTCTTCCGTCGCTACGCGATCTCGACGAGGTTGCCTACCTACGTTTCGCCAGTGTTTATCAAGGTTTTGAGTCACTCGAGGACTTTGAAATGGCGATCGCGGACTTGCGCTTGCAGCATGCTCGCTCACTTTCCGACTCGGCGGATTCGGCGTCATGACCTATGGCGCGTCGTTGACGGCTTCTCAGGTCCGCGGTTCTCGGTTGTACGCCGCCCTCTTCTCATTGGTTCTCTCAAAATTTGACCCGGAAGATGCCCATCACCTCGGGGCCTTGGTCATTCGGGCTGTGGGTAATACGGTTTTTCGCTCGGTCAAAGCTGGTGCCACGCGGGCATCAGTATCCGATCAGGTTCAGACCTTGGGACTTCATTTCGATTCTCCTTTTGGCGTGGCCGCCGGGTTCGATAAGGATGCCACGCTCGTCGCGGGTCTCGGTGCCCTGGGATTCGGGCATATTGAAGTTGGCACGTTGACGGCTGTAGCCCAACCGGGAAACCCGCGACCCCGTCTTTTTCGCCTCGTGAGTGATCGGGCGGTCATCAATCGCATGGGATTCAATAACGGCGGCGCTGCGGCTGCCGTTCCCCGATTAACGAAACTTCGAACACAAAAAAATCGCCCCGTCATTGGTGTGAACATTGGAAAAAGCCGGGTCGTGGCCGTTGAAGATGCGACGGCTGACTATCTCGTTAGTACGCGTCTTTTGGCTCCCGTAGCCGATTACCTGGTTGTGAACGTTTCCTCGCCCAACACTCCAGGGCTCCGGGGTCTGCAGGAGCTCGACCAACTTGAGCCATTGCTGACGGCCGTCAAAGCCGAGTGCGGTTCGACGCCGCTCTTGGTCAAGATATCTCCCGACCTGACAAACGACGAGGTTGTGCGAATCTCTAAACTCGTTGTGCGCCTCGGGCTTGCCGGCATCATCGCAACCAACACAACGCTCTCGCGTGACGGCCTCAACGCGAGCCAAGCGGCCGTTGAGCTCGCCGGTGTGGGCGGACTCTCCGGAGCGCCGCTTGCCGCTCGATCCCTCGAAGTCTTGACCGTGATCCGCACTGTGGTTCCAGCCGAAATGTGTGTTATTTCGGTCGGGGGCGTTGAGAACGCTGCCGATGTGCAGGTTCGTCTTGACGCCGGCGCCACCCTGGTACAGGGCTATACCGCTTTTATTTACCGGGGCCCAACGTGGGCGTGGCAGATAAACCGCGGGCTGGCGCGCATTCGCGCCGTTCGCTAGTTGGGGAACTCGCGGCGCTTGACCTGAGGTTTTGGCAGACGCAATTGACGCATCTGCAGGGTGCGCATTGCGGCGTACCAGCGAACACCGCGCTCCATTTTGCCTTCACCAAACTTTGCGTCGATGCGTCGACGCAAGGACCACGTCGCGAACAAAACGTCGATGATGGCAATGAAGAAGAATCCCCACAGCGTCAAGATGCCCAACTGAGCAATGTTCTGGTCTGGTAGGAAGGTCATGATGATGACCAAAAACATAAAGGGAACCATGAGCTCGCCTACGTTGTAACGAGCGTCAACGTAGTCACGGGCGTAGCGCTTCTGAACGCCACGGTCACGCATGGGAAGGTACTTTTCTTCGCCAGCGGCCATACCGATGCGGGCACGGTTGCGGGCCTCGGCCTGCTGAGCGCGGTATTCCTTTGAGGCACCCTTGCGGTCGGAGGGAACAAGGGGGCGCTGATTCGCCGCTTCTCGTTCCTTTCGGGTGGGGGTCGCGTGTCCCTTGGAAGGCTCGGTGACAGCGTTCTCGTCGGCATTCCTGTCCGTTGAAGATTTTCCCAGTGCCACGTTAGATCCCTTGTTCGTGAAGTACGTCCCTAAGATTACCAACATGAGCCTGAGAACTGCTGACGTAGAAAACGTTGCCAACCTGATCGCCCGTGACCTCGACGCGATCCTTGCCGAATTGGCGTCGCTCGTTCGAATTCCGTCCGTCTCGTGGAACGCGTTTGACCCCACCCAGGTGCAGCGAAGCAGCGAAGCGGTAGCCGCATTAGCGACCGGGCTCAGTTTTTTTGACAGTGTCAGCATCCTGCAAGCGAAGAAAAGTGATGGCACTGGATTGGGGCAACCCGCTGTTGTGGCACGCCGCGATGCCCGGAACGGTCGCCCCACGGTCCTGCTTTACGCGCATCATGACGTACAACCTCCGGGGGCCGATGCAGACTGGCTCACCACACCTTTCGAGCCCGTCATCATCGAGGATCGAATGTTCGGGCGCGGCGCGGCCGACGACAAGGCCGGTGTGATGTCGCATATCGCTTCACTGCGGGTTCTCACCGAACTGTCCGATCAGGTTGATCTCGGAATCGTGCTCTATGTGGAGGGAGAGGAAGAATTTGGTTCGCCGTCGTTTCAAAACTTCCTCAACGACAACCGGGAGGTCTTGGCATCCGACATCATCATCGTTGCGGACTCGGGTAATTGGAGCGAAACGGTTCCCGCCCTCACCGTGAGCCTTCGCGGCAACGTCACGTTCAAGCTCACCGTGCGTACCCTCGACCATGCCGTGCACTCGGGCATGTTTGGTGGCGTCGTTCCGGATGCGATGCTCGCCATGATTCACCTCCTCGCCTCCCTCAACAACGCCGATGGTTCGATTGCTGTGGAAGGACTCGTTTCGAATGCTCCGGAGACTCCGGACTATGACGAGGCACAGTTGCGCCGTGAATCCGGACTTCTCGATGGTGTGAGCCCCCTCGGCACCGGGAGCTACCTGAATCGCATCTGGAATCAGCCGTCGATTACGGTAACGGGCATTGACGCCCCGAATGTGGATAACGCGTCCAATACATTGCTTCCCGAAGTTTCGGTGCGGGTCTCCGTCAGGGTCGCTCCGGGGCAGGCCGCATCAGAAGCAGCTGCTGCGGTGACGGAACATCTCCTCGCGCACGCTCCGTGGGGTGTCGTGCCGGTCATCTCCGACCTGAGCACGGGGGAGCCCTTCTTGGCCGACACCACGGGGACGGCTGCCATTGCCGCGAGAGCCGCCATGACGGATGCCTGGGGCGTGACGCCCGTTGATATGGGGGTTGGTGGATCTATCCCGTTCATCTCGGATTTTGTGGCGATGTTCCCCGAGGCACAAATTCTCGTTACCGGGGTCGAGGACCCTGATTCTCGGGCGCACAGCCCCAATGAGTCTCTTCATATCGGTGCCTTCGAAAAAGCTATTTGCGCGCAAACACTCTTGTTGTTGCGTCTCAATGACGAGCAGTGAATCAGGAATAACCCAGCCTGCTGTGGTGTTCATTACATAGACTATAGACACTGACGAAACATGTTCCGAGGAGTGGAAATGACCGAAACAATCTTGACTGATGTCCGTGCCCACGGTGTGGGTCTTTCTGCTGTGGCCCAAGAAAAGGTTCGGAGCCTGCTTTCTCAGGAGGGGCGCGATGATTTGCGCCTGCGCGTTGCCGTTCAACCCGGTGGCTGTTCAGGGCTCATTTACCAGCTCTACTTTGATGAGCGTGTTCTCGACGGAGATGCTGTTGTCGATTTCGAGGGAGTCGGCGTCGTGGTTGACAAGATGAGCGTTCCCTATCTTGATGGTTCCTCTATCGACTTCGAAGACACGATTCAAAAGCAGGGTTTTACGATCGATAACCCTAATGCCGAGGGCAGCTGTGCCTGTGGAGATTCCTTCCACTAAACGCATCCTTTTCAATGATTTTTGTGAGCGGAAACGGCCCTTGCGAGCACAACATAAAGCGCCCTAAGCGATAAGCTGAGCGGTGACCACACGTAGGTGTTGTGGTTCCCGGCAAGTCTTTGTGAAAGGTCAGCGGTGCGTACTTCTCGTCGTCTCCGATGGGCTGCGATTCCAATCGCGGCAACGTTAGCGTTTGTTCTGGCTGGGTGTACTCAGCAGCAGCTTCAGGGGTATCTCCCTGTTGGTGATGGTGGTGCTGCAACCAACCACGTTGATCGTGTTGTTGGTCTGTGGGTCACCAGTTGGATTGTTCTCCTCGTTGTGGGAGTCATCACCTGGGGCCTCATGATCTGGGCGATGATTGTTTACCGTCGCCGCAAGGGTCAGACGGGCTTCCCCGTTCAGTTGCGTTACAACATGCCGATCGAGATTTTCTTTACGATTGTGCCCCTCATCCTTGTGCTTGGCTTCTTCGCCTTCACCGCTCGTGACCAGGCCATCATCGAAGCGCGTTATGACAACCCCGATGTGACGATTCAGGCCTTTGGCAAGCAGTGGGCCTGGGACTTCAACTACGTAGACCAAAACGTCTACACCTCGGGGATTCAGGTTCAGCCCTCCACCGATCCGACCGCGCCAGTGGGCTCCATCGATCGTTCTTCGATTCCCACGTTGTACCTGCCCGTGGGCAAGACAGTCGAAATCCAGCTCGAAGCTCGCGACGTCATCCATTCTTTCTGGGTCATTGATTTCTTGTACAAGAAAGACTTGATTCCGGGCAAGACCAACTACATGTCATTTATCCCCGAGCGTGAGGGAACGTTCACGGGAAAATGTGCTGAACTCTGCGGTGAATACCACTCGCAGATGCTCTTCGAGGTGAAGGTCGTTTCCGAAGCGGAATACCTCGCCTATACGAAGAAACTTGCATCCGACGGCTTTGTGGGCCAGCTCGGTTCCGAGTACAACCGCAACCAGAATCTTCCGGGCGTTGTAGCGCCTGCTTCCGAGACCGCAAAGTAGAGGCGACCAGAATGAGCTCAACTCTGACACCCAGCACAGTGCAAACGACTGCTTCCAAGCCGCAAACGGTGGGCGTTACACGCCCCGTGAGCAAAGGAAATATCGTCGTCAGCTGGATTACATCCACCGACCACAAGACGATCGGGTACATGTACCTGATTTCGTCCTTCGTGTACTTCCTGATTGGTGGCGTCATGGCGCTCATCATTCGCGCTCAGCTGTTTGCGCCCGGCCTCGAAGTTCTACAGACCAAAGAACAGTACAACCAGCTCTTCACCATGCACGGCACGATCATGTTGCTCATGTTTGCAACGCCGCTCTTCGCTGGTTTTGCGAACGCGCTCATGCCGCTGCAAATTGGTGCGCCGGATGTCGCGTTCCCTCGATTGAACGCTTTGGCTTTCTGGCTCTTCTTCTTTGGAAGCCTCATTGCCGTAGCCGGTTTCTTCACGCCTCAGGGTGCCGCAAGCTTTGGGTGGTTTGCCTATGCCCCACTCTCCAGCCAGACATTCTCGCCGGGAATCGGTGGAAACATGTGGGTCATGGGTCTTGGCCTCAGTGGTTTCGGAACGATTATGGGTGGCGTCAACTTCGTCACGACCATCATCACGATGCGTGCACCTGGCCTCACCATGTGGCGCATGTCGATCTTCACGTGGAATACGCTCGTGACGTCGATTCTGATTCTTCTCGTATTCCCCGTTCTCGCGGCAGCGATGCTGGCGCTGGGGGCAGACCGCATCTTCGGCGCTCACGTTTACGATGCTGAAACCGGCGGTGCCATTCTGTGGCAGCATCTGTTCTGGTTCTTCGGTCATCCGGAGGTGTACATTATTGCGTTGCCGTTCTTTGGAATTGTTTCTGAAGTTATACCGGTATTCAGTCGCAAACCAATCTTTGGTTACAAGACGCTCGTGTACGCCACAATCGCCATTGGTGCTCTCTCCATGACGGTGTGGGCTCATCACATGTATGTCACGGGCTCGGTCCTTTTACCGTTCTTCTCGCTCCTGACCATGTTGATTGCCGTTCCTACCGGTGTGAAGATCTTCAACTGGATTGGCACGATGTGGCGTGGATCCGTGACGTTTGAGACTCCCATGATGTTCGCACTGGGGTTCCTTTTCACGTTCGTGTTTGGTGGTTTGACGGGTGTCATTTTGGCCTCACCTCCGCTCGACTTCCACGTGTCTGACACGTACTTCGTGGTTGCCCACTTCCACTATGTCGTTTTCGGAACCGTTGTTTTTGCAATGTTCTCGGGCTTCTACTTCTGGTGGCCTAAGTGGACTGGTCGAATGCTCAACGAGCGTTTAGGCTACTGGCACTTCTGGCTCCTCTTCATTGGGTTCCACACCACGTTCCTCATTCAGCACTGGTTGGGCGTAATGGGGATGCCTCGTCGTTACGCGACCTATCTGCCGGAGGATGGCTTCACGTGGATGAACCAGCTCTCGACCATTGGCGCCATGATTCTCGGTGTCTCGATGATTCCGTTCCTCTTGAACGTGTACCTCACGGCTCGTAATGCGCCCAAAGTCACGGTCAACGACCCGTGGGGCTTTGCTCGTTCACTCGAGTGGGCAACTAGTTGCCCCCCACCCCGCCACAACTTCACCTCGATTCCCCGGATCCGTAGCGAGTCTCCGGCATTCGACCTGAACCATCCCGAACTTGCACCGGCCGGCTACTCCAGTGGCCAAGGTTCGACGACCGCTGCTATCGGCGAGAAGGCTTAAGGTCATGCGGGCAAATGTTGTTTTGATGTGGGTTCTCGCCGGGTATTTTCTCGTCGCGGGCGTCCTGTACATCGTGTGGAATCACAATGCCGGGCATCCTTTTGACCCCGCACCGACCCTGACCATCCTGCTTTCCGCAGGCCTGTCCGGATTGATCGGTTTTTACCTCAACGCGGTGAACCGTTCTCAAGGAGGCATCCTCCTCCCTGAGGATCGTCTCGATGCCGACATTGATGATGGTGACCCAGAGATTGGGTACTTCAGTCCGTGGAGCTGGTGGCCCTTCATCTTGGGTCTCGGTGGCGCTGTTGTCATCCTCGGCCTTGCTGTTGGCGTCTGGATCGCATTGTTCGCCATCCCAGTCGTGCTCATTGCCCTCGCGGGTTGGAGCTTCGAGTACTACCGCGGTAACTTCGGTCGCTAGGCGCACATATTCTCTGAAAAGGGCCGCTTTCCCAAACGGGGGAGCGGCCCTTATCTTTTACGTTGTCGCGTTGTCGCGTTGTCGCGTTGTTGAGTTGTCGCGTTGTCGCTCACAGACGCTGCGGCCATGCGGCCATGCGGATCAGTAGAATGCATCCGACCAACGCGAAATACCGCCTCGCCAGGGGACGTAGGCGCCGAGACCCCACGTTGTACGACCTCGCGACGAGGTAGCCCGTTTTTCGTGGTACCTCGGCGGGGGAGGCTCGGCGCCGGTCGGATTTCACGGCAACTCGCCACCCAAGCTGTGAAAGAGCCCCACCAACACCCGGCACCCAATACCAGCCGCCAGAGCCCTTCCCAGCCAAGTGGACGGTCTCGTCGCACTGCACGCCTTCTTGCGGCGCATGTCTGAGAGGATTCACCGTGGCAAACATGATTGGCGGAGGGTGCCCACCGTCGACACGGCGCACACGGCGTGCAGGGCCGCACCTGACTAAGGAAGTCGTCAGCGGCGGGGTGCCCCTTGCAACAAGGTAACGCCCCCGGTTTCAAAAACCGAGGGCATTACGTGTGAACACCAAAGTGTTGGGTGCCGATGAGCAATTAGCGGATGACCTAGTGGTGGCTTTGTTCCAGCTCGAGTGCGTGCTCGGTCGGGGTGACCGGTGCAATACGATCCTCGAAGAACCACCGTGACAGGCGAGCGCGTGCCCGCATTCCGCCGGTGATCTTTCCCTTGGGGTTCGGGCGCAACATGAGCGGAGCGTTGTCGTTGAAGGAAACCAACTTCCAGCGGTCATACTCATCTAGCTGCTGGTGCACCTCGATGTACTCTCCGCCTGGCATGCGCACGATGCGGCCCGTCTCAAAGCCGTGAAGGGCCATGGTGCGGTCCTTCTTCTGCAGGGCCAAACACACGCGCTTCGTTACTGCGAAAGCGATGATGGGCCCGAGGATCAGAAGGATTTGAAGGGTGTTAATAACGCCCTCCATCGTCACTTTGAAGTGGGTGGCAATGATGTCTGAGCTCGCCGCAGCCCAGAGGACCGCATAGAACGTCACGCCAGCGGCACCGATTGCGGTGCGCGCGGGAGCATTGCGAGGACGGTCGAGAAGGTGGTGCTCACGCTTATCTCCCGTGACCCACGCCTCGATGAAGGGGTAGGCGAAGACAGCCGCCAAGAACACCAGCAAAATGAGAATCGGGATCAGAATGTTCCATGACCACACGTAGCCGAGCCAGACGGTCTCCAAGTGGGGAGGGATCAGGCGCAGGGCGCCATCCGCGAACCCGATGTACCAGTCCGGCTGGGTTCCCGCTGAAACGGGGGAGGGGTCGTAAGGCCCGTAAACCCAAATCGGGTTGATGGTGACTAGTGAGGCCATTAAGGCGACCACACCGAAGACGATGAAGAAGAATCCACCAGCTTTTGCGGCATAGACCGGCAGGATGGGGAAGCCAACAACGTTGTTTTCCGTCTTGCCGGGGCCGGGGTACTGCGTGTGCTTGTGAATAATGACAAACATCAAGTGGAGCACGATGAAGATCAGGAGAATCGCTGGCAAGAGCAAAATGTGGAGCGTATACAATCGCCCGACAATGTCGCTCCCTGGGAACTCCCCACCAAAGAGGAGGAAGGTAATCCACGTACCGACAACGGGAACGGCGTTAACCATTCCATCGATGATGCGAAGACCGTTACCCGAGAGGAGGTCGTCCGGCAGGGAGTAACCGGTGAAGCCTTCGGCCATCGCCAGAACGAAGAGAACGAAACCAATCGACCAGTTCAGCTCACGGGGCTTGCGGAACGCTCCCGTGAAGAAGACACGCAACATGTGCAGGCCAATAGCTGCCACAAACAGCAACGCTGCCCAGTGGTGAATCTGGCGCATGAGGAGTCCACCGCGAAGGTCAAAAGAGATATCGAGTGTTGACGACATCGCTGCCGACATCTCGATGCCCTTGAGGGGAACGTATGAGCCCGTGTAGGTCACGACATCCATGGATGCCTGGAAGAAGAACGTGAGGAAGCTGCCCGAGAGCAGAATGATCACGAAACTGTAGAGGGCTACTTCACCGAGGAGGAAGGACCAGTGGTCGGGAAAAATCTTGCGACCGAATTCCTTGACGGCACCGGAGATGCTTGTGCGCTCGTCGAGGTAGTTTGATGCTTTGCCGACGAAGCCGGTCTGTTGATTAGTGGCGACGGTACTCAATTGAGACGCTCCCAGAAACTAGGGCCAACGGGTTGATCGAAGCCTCTTGCGGCGACGAGGTAGCCTTCGCTGTCCACCGTGATGGGGAGCTGAGGCAGGGGACGAGCAGCGGGGCCAAAGATGACCTTGCACTCGTTTTCAAGGTCAAATTGCGATTGGTGGCACGGGCACAACAGGTGATGCGTTTGCTGCTCATACAACGCGACGGGGCAACCGACGTGGGTGCAGATCTTTGAATACGCCACAATGCCTTGGTAGGACCACGACTCACGTTCGGCACTGGTCCAGTTGAGTTCTTCAGGCTTCATGCGAACAAGAATGACGGCGGCCTTAGCCTTGGCATCGAGTCGCTCGTGCGGGGGAAGGTCTGCCAGTCCCTCTGGAATGACTTGGAAAGCCGAGCCAATCGTGAGGTCTGACGCCTTGATGGGAAGGCCGGAAGGGTCACGCGTGAGACGTAAGCCCTTCTCCCACATAGTGTGCTTGAGCTCGTTATTGGGATCAACATCCATGGGGGCGAGTCCGCGGAAGAGGGCAATCGCGGGAAGCGGGAAGGCTACGAGCGACGCAATGAGACCGTTGCGAATAAGCGAGCGGCGGCTGAAACCAGACTCCGCGTCCGCTTCTTTGAAGATTTCAATGGCACGGGCGCGAGTTTCTTCGGAGCCGCGGGTGGGGTGACGCTCATCGACTGACTCGTGGTCGGCCATGACAGCTTTGCCCCAGTGCACGGCGGCGATGCCGATCGCCAGGAGGGACAACGTAATTCCCAAACCGATGTACAGGTTGTTCAGACGCACTGAGTTCAGGTCGTTGGGGTCTAGTGCAAAGAACATGTACGCAAAGACAGCAAAAACGCTGCCAACGATGGAAAGGTAAAAGAGAGCGTAGACAACGCGCTCGGCCTTCTTCGCAGCCTTGGGATCTGTGTCCACAACGCGTAGGCGGTGAGGGGGTAGTCCTGGGTCAGGGAAGGCGTCGGGGGAGACCACGGCGGTGCCTAAGACAACGTCGGTGCTTCTCTCGTGACCCGATGCGGGAACGATGTCGGCGGGGCCGCTCTCGTTCTTAGCCATGGTTCTCCTTCAGTTGCTTTAATTCGAGACCGAAAGGTCGACTAGTTCGATTTTGCGGTAATCCATACGGTCAGGGCGACAATTGAGCCCAAACCAAAAATCCAAAGGAAGAGGCCTTCCGATACGGGACCCAAGGAACCAAGCTCCAGGCCGCCCGGGGATGGGTTGGCTTCGTTGTAGGCCAAGTACGCGATGATGTCTTTCTTCTCATCGGGGGTCAAGTTCAGGTCGTTGAAGACCGGCATGTTCTGGGGGCCGGTCAACATGGCCTCGTAGACGTGCACGGCAGCGACACCCTTAAGGACCGGAGCAAACTTACCCTCGGTGAGTGCTCCACCGGCACCAGCAACGTTGTGGCACATGGCGCAGTTGATGCGGAAGAGCTCGCCACCGTTGGAAACGTTTCCGTTCTCCAGCTGGGTCTGCGTAGGAATCGAGGGGCCTGGTGCTAACGAGGATACGTAGGCGGCAAGGGCCGAAGTTTGCTCCGCAGTGAACTGCACGGGCTTCTTCAAAGCTTGAGGGCCTTGAGCCTGCATTGGCATGCGCCCGGTGCCGACCTGGAAGTCGACGGCGGCGGAACCCACACCGATCAGGCTCGGACCGTTTGCGGTTCCTTGCGCCTGCATTCCATGACAGGTCGCACAGTTAGCCGCAAATAGCTTCGAACCCTCGTCGATGACGGCGGGGCTAGAAAGGTCTATCGACGCCGTGGCCGAGACGCTGCTAAATGCGACGTAAGCACCGCCTGTGGCGGCAAGTCCGAGAGCAATAAGGACGATTGAAGCGAGGGGGCCCCGGCGGCCTGATCGGCGAGCGGAGCGAGAAGTCTTGTTGCGCATGCGAGTCAGTATCCGTCCGATTGCTATTTGAGTACGTAAATGACGAGGAAGAGGCCAATCCACACGACGTCAACAAAGTGCCAGTAGTACGAGACAACGATTGCGCTAGTGGCTTCGCGGTGCCCGAAGTTCTTGACCGCAAAACCGCGACCAATGACCAGAAGGAAGGCGATGAGGCCACCCGTCACGTGAAGGCCGTGGAAGCCCGTGGTAAGGAAGAAGGCCGATCCATAAGCGTTTCCGCTGAGCGTAACGCCCTCGCTCACCAGCATGGCGTACTCGTAAACCTGACCGGCCACGAAGATAGCACCGAGGGCATAGGTAAGGAAGAACCACTCGACCATGCCCCATTGAGATGGTCGCCAGCCTGTTGAGCGAGCCTGAAGTCGCTCAGCTGCGAACACACCAAATTGTGCGGTGAAGGAAGACGACACGAGAATGAGGGTGTTGGTGAGTGCGAACGGAAAAGCGAGCTTGTTCGCCTCCGATGCCCACATTTCCGGAGCCGCGGCCCGAAGCGTGAAGTAGATCGCGAAGAGGCCTGCGAAGAACATAACTTCGCTACCAAGCCACACGATTGTGCCGACCGCAACAGGGTTGGGTCGACTCACAACTGGGGCCATGGATGTGGGTGTAATAGAGGCGGTGGTCACTCGTCCATTATGGCGCAAAAGTGGCCCGTCGACACAGAGATGCAATCTCGCCACGCGGGTCCCAAGTAACCTTGAGGACATGACCTTGACACTGACGTGGCCGACACTCTTGACCCAGTTGCTTTCGGGAGAAAACCTCACCATCACGGAGGCAACGTGGGCCATGAATCAGGTCATCACCGGTCAGGCCACGAATGCTCAACTTGCCGGCTTTTTGGTCGCGTTGAAGTCAAAGGGTGAAACGGTTGATGAGCTTGTCGGCTTTAGGGATGCGGTGCTCGCCAACGCGGTCCCTCTCCCTGTAAATGCGCTGGCGTTAGACATTGTTGGTACGGGCGGAGACCGCCATAACACGGTCAATATTTCGAGCATGGCGTCCATTGTGTGTGCTGCTGCCGGCATCCCTGTTATCAAACATGGCAACCGGGCTGCCAGTAGCGCGTCAGGTTCTTCGGACGTCCTTTCGGCCTTGGGCCTAGACCTGGCGCTCTCGGGCGAGCGGGTTGCCGAGGTCCTCAAAGAGGTCGGAATCACGTTCGCATTCGCGGCGCAATTTCACCCCGGTTTCCGCCACGCGGCAGAGGTGCGCCGTGAGCTCGGCATCCCGACCGTGTTCAACATTTTGGGACCCCTCTGTAACCCGGCTCGGCCAGAGGCATCGGCGGTCGGAGTTGCGCAATTAGACCGCGTCGCCCTCATGGTGGGCGTTTTTCAAACCCGCGATGCTACGGCTTTGGTCTTTAGAGGTGACGATGGTCTCGACGAACTGACGACAACCGGTCACAGCCACATTTGGGAGGTCTCGCGCGGCCAGGTCATTGAACACGATATCGACCCCCTCGACTTTGGAATTGTTCGTTCGGATCTCGCAGATCTCATTGGGGGCGACCCCGAACACAATGCGATGGTCGTGAGAAAACTTGTTGCGGGGGAGACCGGCCCCGTGCGTGACATTGTTCTCCTGAACGCTGCCGCTGGACTCGTTGCCTTCGCCTTAACCAAGGACTCGACCCAAGTTCTCCGACCCATCAACGACAGGTTTCGTGAGCAGCTAAGTGTGGCCACGGATGCGATCGACTCCGGTGCCGCGTCAAAAAAGCTTGACGAGTGGATCGCTGCAACAGCGAGCTAATGCGCCGAATGCGCCGAATGCGCCGAATCACGCGAGATTTCTCGAGGCTAGCCCTCGACCGAGTCTGCATCGACCCAGTCGAAACTTTTTGACACGGCCTTCTTCCAGATGCGCATTCTGCGCGCGCGTTCGTCATCATCAATTTCGGGAGTCCAACGCCGATCCTCGAGCCAAATCTTGCGAATCTGATTCCGGCTATGCCAGAAGTTAACGGCCAGGCCGGCGGCAAAGGCTGCCCCTAAGGCTGTTGTTTCGGTGATCTGGGGCCGTACTACCGGCACTCCCAAAATGTCAGCTTGCACCTGCATGAGGAGCTCATTGGCGGTCATTCCGCCATCCACGCGAAGTTCCGTGAGGGGAATTCCAGTGTCGGCGTTAATGGCATCGAGAACGTCGCGGGTCTGAAATGCAGTCGATTCCAGCGCGGCGCGAGCGATGTGAGCTCGCGTGACAAAACGTGTGAGGCCGACGATGGCGCCCCGAGCATCCGGACGCCAGTAGGGGGCAAAGAGCCCCGAAAATGCCGGGACAAAGTAGGCTCCGCCGTTATCTTCCACGGTGCGCGCCAGCTGCTCGGCTTCGGAAGCAGAGGAAATGATGCCGAGGTTATCGCGCAACCATTGAATGAGTGAGCCGGTGACGGCAATCGAGCCTTCGAGGGCGTAGCGCGCGGGCTCCTTGCCCACTTTGTAGGCGACGGTCGTGATGAGACCGTTTTTGGAGTGCACGATGTCGGTGCCGGTGTTGAAAATCAGAAAATTTCCGGTGCCATAGGTGTTCTTGGCCTGGCCCTCGTCGAAGGCGACCTGACCAAAGGTGGCCGCCTGCTGATCTCCGAGGATGCCCGCCACGGGAACGCCCTGAAGCGTGCCAACGCAGGTTCCATAGACCTCAGAAGAGCTGCGGATCTCGGGCAGGAGCGAGCGTGGAATATTGAACGCTACGAGCAGGTCGTCATCCCACGCAAGGGTCTCCAGGTTCATGAGGAGGGTACGGGAGGCGTTCGTGACGTCCGTGACGTGAATGCCCCCGTCAAGGCCCCCTGTGAGGTTCCAGAGCAGCCACGTGTCGGGAGTACCAAAATAAAGTTCCCCGGCCTCGGCGCGGGCGCGCACGCCCTCGACATTGTCGAGGAGCCACACAATTTTGGAAGCGGAAAAGTATGTCGAAAGGGGGAGGCCCGTTGTGATGAGAAACCGTGAGGGGCCATCGGCGCCGGCAACGGCATCAATGATGTCCTGGGTTCGAGTGTCTTGCCACACGAGCGTGTTGTAGACGGGTTCGCCTGTCTTTCGATCCCACAGCATGGTGGTTTCGCGCTGATTTGTGATGCCTACCGCAGCAATTTCGCCGATCGTTGCCTGCGAGCCGTCGATGGCGAGCGCGATGACTTTCTGGGTGTTCTGCCAAATTTCTCGGGGATCCTGTTCGACCCAGCCGGGGCGGGGAAGGATTTGCGTTGTCTCTAATTGCCCCGAAGACACCTTGGCACCCGAATGATCAAACAGGATGGCGCGCGTGCTCGTCGTGCCATGGTCGATGGCCAAAATATAGCGAGACATGCCGGCGTTCTATATGGCCGGGGGAGCGTCGAGGGTGGAGGGGTCCATCCAACCGATATCCCACGTGTGACCGTCGGGGTCCTCGAATTGCCGCGCGTACATGACACCGTGGTCTTGAGCGGGAACCGGCTCTCGGGCGCCTGCGGCCAGGGCGAGCACAAGCAGCTCATCGACCCGGTCACGACTGTCGTACATGAGGGCATTGAGGGTTTCGACCTGATTATGGGCATTCACTATCGTCTTCGTCGTGAATTCGGCGAAACGGGAATTTTCGAGAAGCATGACAAAGATTGTGTCGCTGACGATCATGCATGCGGTGCGTTCATCCGAAAATTGCGGGTTAAAACTGAAACCCAACTTCGTGTAGAAGTCGACCGATCGTTTCAGGCTTTTTATCGGCAAATTGACAAAAATCATCGTTGACATGGGCATGACATTACCAGCCCGACTGTCATGTCTAGTTCGGGACGAGTTCGTCTGTGCCCTGCTCTGCATCCGCAGGAGTTGGAAGCGGCTTTGTTGCCTTATTGACGGAAATGCCTGCGGCAATCAACGCCACCGGAATCGCGAAGGCGACGAAAAGCCCCAGGTACTGACCGATTCCGCCGAGCATCGGTGGGATTGCCAGGCTGCCGAAGTTGCCGCTGACGTAGACCATGCTGACGCGGGGAGGTGCGAGGCGGGGATCATCTGTTATCGAGGCAATGCAGAGCGGGAAGCCGAGGGAACACCCCAAACCCCAGAGGGCAGCACCGAGGTAGGGGAGGTTGATGACATTGGTCAACATGACGATAACGATTCCGGATGCGGCAATCACGGCAATCACGAGGAGCACCCGCGAACGGCCATAGCGGTCGACGAAGATGCCACCACCGAGCCGCCCAACGGCCATGAACGCGACAAAGACGGTGAAACACGCGGCCGCCGCTGCGGGCGTAAGGCCCGCATCGACCAGCGAGATGGGGAGCCAGGTGGCCGCCGTTCCCTCGGCAAGTGTGAAACTGAGACCGATGAGAGCCACGCGCAGGGTGCGCGGCTCACGCCACACCGCGAGGCGTTCCTTTTTTGAGGGAATGGTGCGAATTTCCATGGTTGACATATCGGCATGTTGGCGAAGGCCGGAATCATTAGGGATAAAAGACGCGGCAACGACGGAAGCCACGATGGAAATGACCGCCATGGCCGAGAATTGAACCGCGACACCGACCCCCAAGACAATCGAAATGGTCCCTAAGCCGGCACCAATGAGTGTGCCAAAACTGAAAGATCCGTGAAGCGAGGGAAGGAGGCTCCGGGTGGATCTACTGTCGAGCATTGCGCCCTCAATATTGCTGGCAATACCACCGGCGCCCATAGAGGCGCCATACAAAAAGGCTGCCACGATAGAGAGCACAAGATTGTGCTGGATCGCCGCAAAGCCGAGCACGGGGAGGACCGCGGCGGCCACGATGAAGCTCAAAACAATTGACTTTCGGGCCCCAAAAAGCGGGACGGCCGTGTTTCCCAAAAGAAGGCCGGCCAATGAACCAATAGCAAGGATGAGGGCGAAGAGACCCATTTGGCCCGTATTGAGCGACAGGAGCTGCTGAATCTCTGGCGTGCGACTCACCCAGGTCGCAAAGAAAACTCCTTGAATGCCAAAGGAGGTAAAAATGGCCCAGTACCACGCTCGGTTGCTGGGTCGTTTGGGGGAGGTCACCGCATGAGTTTAGTTCCTTCACTTGACACCAAGAGAATGGTGGCGTGGTGCTCAGATGTTGGCCGCAATCCCGAAACTGGGTGCATGTTCAGGGCGACCTGTTAGCGTCAATGTGCGTAAGTTTTTTTACGAAGGGAAGAGGCGTTGCATGGTTGAATTTTTCGTGGCCTATGGCTGGATATTCTGGCTTGGCCTCATTCTCCTGTTTCTCACCATTGAGATGTTCACGCTCGACTTCACCTTTCTGATGATCGGGATCGGAAGCGTAGGAGGTCTCCTTTCTTCTCTGGTGGGCGCGCCGTGGTTTGTGCAGGTTCTTTTGGCCGCCGTGGTGAGTACCCTCCTCATCTTTACCCTCCGCCCGCCACTGTTGCGACGACTTCGGCGGAACGCTGATCCTGTGCAAAGCAACATTGCTGCTCTGATCGGTCTGGGCGGCGCGGTCGTGGCCGCGATGTCGCTTGATGGTGGTCAGGTCAAGCTCGTCAACGGGGAAACGTGGACAGCCAAGCTTTCCCCCACGATCGAAGCACAGGAACTCGGCCTCGGCGAACGTGTCGTCGTCGTAGAAATTGAGGGAGCGACGGCACTCGTCGTCCCAGAAGAAAGGACAACCCAATGAACGTGGACGTTATCGGACAGATCGTCGTAGCGGTGATTGTTATCGTCGTCGTGATCTTCGTGTTGGTGATTCTGGCGCGCTCCATCCGCATCATTCCCCAGGCTTCGGCTGGAATAGTTGAGAGACTTGGGGCATATCAGACGACCCTGACGCCGGGCTTGAAGATACTGATTCCCTTTATCGACCGGCTTCGCCCGTTGATCGACATGCGGGAACAGGTCGTCTCTTTCCCGCCTCAGCCGGTGATTACTGAGGATAACCTCGTTGTCTCCATCGATACTGTGGTGTTCTTTCAAGTAACAGATGCCCGGGCCGCCACCTACGAGATCGCCAACTATCTTGGTGCCGTTGAACAATTGGCCACCACCACCCTTCGTAACGTCGTGGGTGGGCTGAATCTCGAGCAGGCTTTGACCTCTCGAGATGAAATCAATGGCAAGCTGCGCATCGTGCTGGATGAGGCAACCGGCAAATGGGGAATTCGCGTCGGCCGCGTGGAGCTAAAGGCGATTGACCCACCCGCATCCATTCAAGATTCGATGGAAAAGCAGATGCGTGCTGAGCGCGAGCGCCGAGCCGTTATTTTGACCGCAGAGGGAACGAAGCAGGCTGCAATCCTCGAAGCCGAAGGTTTTCGTCAAGGAGTCATTTTGCGGGCCGAGGGTGATGCCAAGGCTGCCGTTCTTCGTGCCGATGGTGAGGCTCAGGCCATCTCCACGGTGTTCGAGGCCATTCACCGCGGCGAACCCGACCAGCTCCTGCTGGCCTACCAGTATCTCCAGGTACTGCCCAAGCTGGCCGAAGGTACGGCCAACAAGCTCTGGATCATCCCGAGCGAACTCACAGAAGCCCTCAAGGGCATCGGGGGAGCCCTCGGCGGTCGCAAGGAGTCTGCCTAGCGCTAAAAACCATGGAGCTCTTGGCATTGCGCGTGCTTACAGGCTCGCTTGTGACTCTTGAACCGCTCTCAACGTCTCGTTCGGGCGTGGCTCACCGGGAGTGGATACGCTAATTAAATGATGGTGCCGGATGGATTTCATCAAGCGAACCGAGAGTTCTTTGCCCGGGAGGTGCTCGATGTCGCGCCCGAAATTCTCGGCTGCATCCTTCAACGCACCGATGACGATGGCACTGTGACCATTCGAATTACCGAGGTCGAGGCGTATGCGGGTGAACGCGACCCCGGCGCGCACACGTATCGGGGCAAGACGAATCGAAATAAGACAATGTTCGGTCCCGCCGGGCACCTCTACTGTTACTTCACCTACGGAATGCACCACGCGCTGAACCTCGTCGCCGGACAACCAGACCAGCCATATGGTTGTCTTATCAGGGCAGGAGACGTGGTGGGAGGTACCGTCATCGCCCGCAGCCGGCGAGAAAGCAGACCGCGGAAGGTTCCTCTCCTCAATAGCAGTTTGGCGCGGGGCCCCGGTTGCGTTGCCCAATGCTTCGGGGCAACCCTGACGAACGACGGTGATGATCTTTTCGGCGGACAGTGGAAGTTTTTCGTTCCGGATGACGGTGTGGTACTACCTCATCGGACCGGACCACGCGTTGGCGTCAGCGGGCCCGGCGGCAATGCGGCGGAATTCCCCTGGCGATACTGGTTAGCTGATGCGTCATCCGTCTCCGCCTATAAACCTGCCCGCCCGCCATCGGCGCACCATCTTGCCCCAGATCCGGATTTGTAGCCACGTTGATTAATCTTCCGCTGGGTACCAGACGCGGTCACCATCGACCTTCGCGAAGCTGGTCATGGTGTGTGGCGTGGTCGAGGTAAGGCTCATAATGTCGGCAACCTGCAGGCCGCGAGCAAGCAACGCGTCTCCGATCAGCGATCGGTGACAACGCCATGGCACGGCTTCGGCACACATGATCGCCACCGTCTGCTTCTTCGCCAACACAATCAACTCACCGACGCCGGCAACGAACTCTGGGGTTTGCATGTAGTCGGCGTAGTTGCGAAAGCTTCTGTTACGCCACGCTCCGTTGATCGTCGCTGCTGCCGCCGGAGTGTGCCGTAACCCGCCGAGCTCTGGGAGTCGCTGATAGTCAATACCTGCCTTCGGCATGCTTTTGACGAGTTCATGTTCCCCGAATTGCGGGTTGTGCCGAGACCCGGGAACGGTGCGCACATCGATGAGGCGTTCGATACCATTTGCTTTCAACATTCCGACGAACTCATCAATCGGATGAGTCGAATGCCCAATCGTGTACACGCTGGTTCCAGCCATGCTCCTATTGAACCTTATGTGCTGACGGAAGCCCCTGAACGAACGGAGGAAGTAAGCGACCGATATTGTCCGATTCCGACCATTCTCACCAAGCTGAATCTCATTTCACGACTGCAAATTGCCTCGTTCGCTTACGAAACTGGGCTGCTGAGGTGATCGTGGCAGTGTCCAAGACGGCGTAGCGTTACCTCATGGAACTCTTGGCATCGCCCATGCTCACAGGTTCGATTGTGACTCTTGAACCGCTCTCGCATGATCACGTTGATGACCTGCGGGAGGCAGCGGGGGAGGGGGAGCTGTGGCGGGCGTGGTACACGTCGATACCGCATCCGGATGCGATGGCCGCCGAGGTTGAACGTCGGCTAAGCCTTCATGATCAGGGCCAGATGTTGCCCTGGGCCACCCGCCTCGCGTCGACGGGCCGAATTGTCGGAATGACGACCTTTATGAACCCTCAGACAGATTCACCGCGATTAGAAATCGGCTACACCTGGCTCGCGACAAGTGCGCAAGGGACAGGGGCGAATAGGGAGGCCAAGCTACTCCAGCTAACCTATGCTTTCGACGAATTGGAATGCATCGCTGTGGAGTTTCGCACTCACTGGCATAATCGACAATCACGCACAGCGATAGCAGCGCTCGGGGCGAAGCAGGACGGAATCATTCGCAATCACTCGGTTGGTCCTGCCGGCGCGCTTCGAGACACCGTCGTGTTCTCAATCATCGCCAGCGAGTGGCCGGCCGTGCGTGTTGGGCTCGAATACTCATTGGCTTCGCGAGGTCGTTCGTCTCAATAGGTTCACTGCTTGTGGCGTCATTACTTACGCTCCGTCGCGAGAAGTAGCCGTGCAGGCGGCAATCACTCGGTTGGATTAAGCAGCTGGGGAGCACTAACGCTGATCGGCCGCTTCGAATTCCGCGACAGTATCCTTTGTACCTCGCGGGGATCAGGCCAGGCGGTGGTCGTGTTTGGTGAATGTACCGGTTAGACACCCTTCACCGGGCATTTTCTCGGGCGGGTGTTACGGGAATCGGGCGTCCGCGGAACCATGCGGACCGTCTTCCGGGGTCTTTGGCCATTCGCGTGTCCCGCTGATCGTCCCTTATATGGATACCCAGCCGATAGATTCGGCCACAGTGAAGTCAATCAAATCGACAGCAGTCGCTACCGTCCGGTGGCATTCGACTGATCTATAGCGGTCGGCTTTCATGTCGTCGGCAGCGTTGAGCGCTGACTCTAAATCGTTGACCGCAGTCGCCGCATCGAAGTCAGCCACGGCCAGTGTTGATGCCTGGCTGCACGCGGCGTGGTCAGATCCGACCCGTATCAACCAATTATTATGCAGATGACAAAGTCCGAGATTGGGTACCGCTGGACTGTACGAATTGTGGCAATTTTAGGGGTGATCGTTGCCGCGGGTGCCGCCTTCGCCACCGGGCCAATGTTGATTCACGGACATCCGGCCTATCTCATCTTGCTGGCCGCGGCTTTCGTCATCAGCGTGACGGTGGGCGTGCGGTCGTGGCGGCTACCTGCGTCGCGTAAATCTGCTAGCTGGGGGCGCAGAGTGGTGCAAGGGATGCTGATTGGCGCGAGTGTTCTGATGATCGCGGTGATTGCCTGGCTGGTACCGTCGACAGCTGAAGCTCCTGCGCTGGCTGCAATGACGTCCGACCGCACCGTTACTGTGACGGAGAACTCCACCGAAATTGTGTTGAAGCCGACCGGACCCGAGAGCCCGGTTGGGGTTTTCTTTCAGCCCGGCGCTCGTTTTGACGCTCGCGCCTATTCCGCGATTCTTCGCCCCCTGGCCGAGGCGGGGCATCTGGTGGTTATCACCAAGCAGCCGTTTGGAATCGCTTTTCTGTCGACCGGAGCGTTTGCGGCTGCCCGAGCCGAACATCATCCGGTCACACGGTGGGTGGTCGGCGGTCACTCCCTTGGTGGGCTGGTGGTCACTCCCTTGGTGGGCTGGTGGCGGCCACGGACGCTGAAACGTATGCCATGTCCGATCGTGATCCAGTCGTCGGGTTGCTATTTTTTGCCTCCTATCCAGCAACGAATATCAGTCACGTGAATGTCAAGGTGTTGTCGATCTCGGGGTCGAAAGATGGCCTTTCCACCCCCGCGAAAGTTAAGGCGTCGAAGCCGACACTTCCGGCCACTGCCAGCTACCTTGAGGTGGAAGGCGGGGTTCACGCGTTCTTCGGGGATTACGGGCCGCAGGACGGAGACGGTAAACCTGCTATTAGTCATGAACAGGCTCGGGCTCAAATCTCCGCAGCAAGCGTCGAATTTGTGAACGGGCTTAGCGGCTAATCGATCCGACACGCTGCGCAGAATTTTACCGGCGAGAAGGTAGGGCACTTTTCGGCCGTTACAGAGCGCAGGACGGCAACTAATATTAAAGCGTTCAGCGAAATTCGTAACGCGACCCCGTGATAAGAGGCCAGACGTGAAATATCTTGTACCTGCTCTGCGAAGCTCTGTCGCACTTCTGGGTCTAGCTGCAATTGTGTCGACATTCTTCGACACTGCCACCCGGGCGACGATCAACCCTTTCAACTTTTTCGGGTTTTTCACCATGCAAAGCAACATCATTTTGGTTGTCGTGTTACTTATCGCGGCTGCTGTTTCCCTGTCCGGAAAAAGCCAATCCGAGGGTGTGATACTCGCGCGTGGATGCGCCACCACGTACATAGCAATAACCGGCGTCGTTTACAGCATTTTGTTGGCTGGACAAGAAGGCGGCGTGACTCTCGCCTGGGCCAACACTGCGCTGCACGTGATCCTGCCCTTGTATGCCGCCCTGGATTGGGTGATCTTCAGCGACCGCAGCCCCCTCCCGTGGAACAAACTGTGGGTTGCGCTCATCTACCCGGTCGTTTGGATAATCGTCGTTCTCATCCGCGGCGCAACCGACGGATGGGTGCCCTACCCGTTCCTGAACCCCGCACAAGGTTACGGTGTCGTCGCGCTTTTCGCTCTGGCTATTGCGGTTGCTGCCGTCGTGTTCGCGGTGGTTATTTGGGCTGTGAGCCGAATACAGCTTCTGCAGGTGTCACGCTCGGCTGAGGAAAGCGCATCCCTCAACGCACGATGAAGCTGATTCGTTCGGAGCGCTTTGCCGCGTCTTCGTTCTTGTCCCCGCCGCGGTGTGCTTTCTTCTCGCAAACACCAGTGCAGACCCCGCGCCCGTACTCTTGCCGAATAGCCATCTGGCAATTGTGGGCACGCCGCTGAGGAGGCAAATCGATGGGCGCTCGGAGTGCGCAGCCGCCACACATGAGAGTCTCCCGTTTTGGTGATCCAGCCCTCAATCCTGGACTGGCCGGAGAAACACTCTGAACCGGATTTTCAGCAGCGTTCTTTCTGGTGAAAAGACAGGATTCAAGCCGAGAAGGTGCCCGGTCGACGTTCCGCATACGGACTGTGATTAGAAGATTGGTGATACTGCGGTGTAGTAGTCAAACTGGTCGCGAGGGAAGGTTTTCCAAGAATGACGTCTTCGATCATGTTCAACACGACAGGGACCACGACGAATATTTTTTCCCGCGCACGTCAAGAGGTCCCGACGTTCTTATCGGCTGGGGCCGTCGTTCCGGCAGTTGACGGGACCGTCTTTTGGATCGAGAACATACGCGGCTACAGCACCGGATTGACGCTCCTGACCCAACTTATCGTGTCACCCGAGTTGTAGACTCGGCTCGGTCTCGAGGTGGGACCATCGCTCCCCGGATACCATCGCGCCGAGTTCGATCCAGCAGCGGAATTCATCGAAGTATGGATCGACACAGATGGAACAAGACGAACCAGTGCCAATGGCAGCCTCGTCTCAATCGGTGGAGGCGGGACACCTCGACTTATCCACGCGTCCTGGTGGGTTCCTGTTGCCCTCCCTCAGGAACTCACCATTGGGGTCTCCTGGCCGGCCGCGTCCCTCACCGGAGAAACCACAATCGATACATCCGGGTGGAAAGCCCTGCACAGCGACATCCTCACTCTCTGAGCCCACCTGACGACTAAAGCCGCAGTTGACGATGCGCACAGGGTTCCCAAGTGAGGCAACCCGAGATGGGCGATTTCCTGCTCGAACTGCGTCGCGGAAAGTCCGACCGGTGGGCACGCAGGGGCGAAGTTGGACGTTCGGCTTCGTCGATATTGGCAAGCAACAGTGCTCGGTGTTCCGTTTCGCTTGCCAGGATGCGAGTTACGGAGCAGTCATCGGAGCAATTGCCAAGTCGACGCTTCCGAATGGGAATGGGTAATAGAAGGCATACGGCCCTGACGAACTCCATTCGGTGACAGGGATCAGCGCAAACCACACCTGCGCGATGACGATCGATACAGCGATGAGGATTCCGACCACTGCCGTCGCGCGACCCAGAATTTGCATAGCAGCTTCTACGTCTGGCGCCTTCTTCAGTACCTTGGTGATCGCAAAGATAACGATGAAGGCGATGGCTGCGTAAACGATGGGGCTCGGTCCGAGCGTGAGAGTGACGCACATTGGTGCAGCACTTGTGGCTTTACCTGCGGCATCGATGAATCCGCCATCAGCGTCGAAGCCGCCAGGGCAGTACCCCTTACTGGCCCGCAGAAATAACGCATAGGCGATCCCAGAGGCGAGAGCCACGACGAGCAACCTACGGATGTGGGCCACGATCGGCACGTAGGAATTCAAAACAAGATCTGAACCCAAGACGGGCGACTGTATTTGAGACACCGGTGCACCCCTTTTCTTTGATTGTTTGTCAACGATCGTCGTAACTGTGCGCCGTTGTCAAGAAGCTCGGCACTTAGCCGGTGATCGTGTTTCTCTAGCGGGGGTCTGTCGCAACGGAAATCGCGCGGCGATGCAACCAGGAACACCGTGGTGCGCATGACGTTCCCATCTGACACAAGGTGGGAGAGCTGGACAGCCTGGTGATGCGACTCGCAATCTGTCCCGTAGACCGTCCCGCTTGCGGGCGGCTCGTCGAGCGAACTATCTCGCCGTTAGATGCTTTTGGTCACGCCTTGGTCACTCCTTGGACCAAACGGGGACAAGCTGCTTGACGTCAGGGGGGCCCAGGAGAAAAGGGGTGACCTCGTGCTCGTAGTCGCGGTAGGCGTTGGTGGTCAGGAAAGCGGCGGAGGCGGCCGCATCGCGATACACCTGGAAGGCGCACACGACGTCCGGGACGGCGGGGTCGACGCAGTAAAAGTAGGCGTCGTGGCCGTCGTTGGCCTGGACGGCCGGGGCCATGTGCCGGTGCCAGATGGCACGAACGGTATCGCGTTGACCAGGCTTGGTCCGGTGCGTGATCAATACGGCGATCTGAGACATGGTTGCCCTTTCGATTCTGGCGAAACGAAGCGTTTCGGTTTGCAGCCTACACGAATCGTTTCGTTTCGTTAGACTCGCCCTGTGACCGATCAACACCGCGAGAAGCCGATCCCTCCCTCTCGGCGTTCATCACGCACACACGAAGCGGTCTTGAAGGCGGCGATCGAGCTATTCGAAAAATCTGGATACTCACGCATGACCATCGACGCGATCGCGGACCGGGCTGGCGCGAGCAAAGCCACAATCTACCGGTGGTGGGCGGGCAAGGGAGCGATACTACTCGAAGCGTTTCTGTCCGGGGTCGAAGCTGACCTTGCTTTTCCTGACAGCGGGACCCTGCGGGAGGACCTTGTCGCACAGGTGTCCGCTCTCGTAGACGTGCTCGGACAAACCAATCTGGGGCTGATGGCTGTCGCGCTTTTGGGCGAGGCTCAGCACGACACGCAGCTAGCGGCGGCATTCCGGTCGGGCTGGCTTGAGCCGCGGCGGACAGTGGGGCGCGACGTCCTCTTCCGCGCCACTGAGCGTGGCGAACTGCGTGCTGATCTCGACCTTGAAGTCGTGCTCGACGGCCTGTACGGACCCGTGTACCTGCGGTTATTGTTCGGACACGGTCCTCTGGACCGGCCCACGATCGAGACGTTGGTCGACCAGGTTCTGCAGGGAATCGCAACGCCAGAAAGGCGCTGAAAGGAAGTGTTCGCCGGCCCACGCGAATCCGACGGTGGAAACGGAACGCTGGGCCATCCTCACCGATAGCGCGTGAGATACCCAATACCGCTGAGCCTTCGGTATGCGGCCTTCCTGTCTCTTTCGGAAGGCTCAGATGAGGTTTTTGAGCATCTTCACCGAAGTTGTTTCGTACCCAAGCGAGTTGTAGAGCCCCCGAGCACCGGTGTTGAAACCGAAGACGCTAAGGCCGAGAGAATGCGCACCATGTGAGCGTGCGTATTCCTCGCCGAGGAGCATGGCCGCTCTCCCGAAACCCTGACCACGCTGGTCAGGGTCGATGACAACGTCCCAGACCCACCACGCCCCTGGATCGGCGCTGACATCCTGTCCGATCCACAGGTATCCCACTGCCTCACCCGCTTTGTTCATGACGTGAAAGACCTCATTACCAGGGCTCGGAGCACCATCCGGGAACGAACGAGCCATGCTCTCGGCCGCTATGCGTTGAGCTTCCTCGTGCGATCCACCCTGGGTAACTAAATCACCGACGTATTCGGTGCAGCTGCGGTCCAACCACGACGGGAACTCGCTAGTGAGGATTCGCTGAAGGGTCACAGTCATCTCCCGATTCTTCCAGACAAGAATCGGCATCAGCGCCAGCCGAAGATTGCTCGAATGGCGTTCGGGTTACGGGACGGTTCGATCCAAACGGAATGCACTCTCTCCTCACTGAAAACGGTGCAAGTATGGTGGTTCACATGACCCTCCTAGAACTCGATTCTCTTTTGGCCACGGAACGCGCAGGTTGGGATTCACTCTGCGAGGGAAGCGGTGGATCTTTCTACGGAGACCTAATGACCCCCGACGGGTTGATGATCATCTCCAATGGGATGGTCCTCGACCGCGCGGCGGTCAAGGCGAGTCTTGATGGTGCACCCACGTGGGATCAGTACGAGATGTCAGAGACCCGACATGTCCCGCTGGGTACTGAAACCGCCGCGTTGATCTATAGCGCCCAATCGGTTCGTGGCAATGAAGCACCTTTCGTCGCGACAATGACCAGCGTCTACTGTGTAATTGAAGAACGGCTGCGCCTAGCGCTCTACCAGCAGACTGTCGTCTCCTACTGACAACGCCAGCCTGACCCATTCCGCGAAAGTGGAACGGATATGTGGCGAGGCGCATCTGGTGATCGAATCGGTTGAGCAGTCGTCCCGTTGACCATTAAGACCGATACCGGGACCACCCGCATCCAGGTTCCAATCGGTAAGCGTTGCCCATAAAAGTTGTCCCGAATGACCCGTGAATTGGGAAACCGACACCGGGTGGATCTCAATCTCTGGGCCAAACGGGGCCCGCAAGCGAGACGGCTTGCGGGCCCCGGCACACGGTGGGACGTTTGCGTCAAGAGTTACTCGACCGGTATAGCGGATGCGCCCATGGCCGTCGTAGGAGCCTGAGGAAGTTCGGTACGGTCACACTCGCTGCTGGCCTTGGCGGTGCTGGACTTGTTTCAGGATCCTTGGCTCCGCTCGGAAGTCAATTCGCTGGACCATTCCACAATCGATTCTGAAGTCGAAAACAACTTTCGGTTCGCCGCGGTGAATCCAGGCGGCTCCCGGCCGCTCTTCAATGTAGACGGGGAACGCGGCTTTGGCTGCGCCATTGAAGAACCGCGCCACCTGTTCAGCCCCCTCTAGGTGGTCCGGTGTTCCGAGGGTGACGGCGGCTGGGTCGCCTTCCACTACGACGTTGGGGGCGAGGAGCTCCAGCAATCGGGTGAAGTCCCCGTTTCGGGCTGCGGCCAGGAACGCGTCGACCACTTGCCAATCGGCTTGCCCCTCCAAATTAACAGACCGTGTCGTCGGCTGCGCCACTTTGCTCCGTGCCCTAGACGCCAGCTTGCGTGCGGCCACCGGTGTCCTGCCCAAGATTTCCGCGATCGTGTGAAAGTCGAACCCGAAGCTGTCGTGCAGCACAAACGCAACCCGCTCTGTAGGGGTCAACCGATCAAGCAAGAGGTGAAGGGCTACACCAACCGTCTCAGCGAGAGCTATTTTCTCAGACGCATCGGGTGCAGTCTCAACAACGTCGACGTCCGCTTCGGGGACCGGGATGCGAGCCCGCAGCCGGTCCAAACACAATCGGGTGGTAACCGTCGTCAACCAGCCCGGAAGATTGTCAATGTCGCCGTCTGCCGCATCCATGCGCAGCCACGCGTTCTGGACGACATCCTCAGCTTCATGTGGGTCGTTGAGTACTCGCGCTGCGACCCGCAGCAACCGGGGCCTCTGCTGCTCGAACTCGGCGGTCTGTTCCATAGTGGTCCTAGTCTTCATCAGCCTGCGCGGACGGTCGAGGCTCACCTTAGTCCTCAGGGAGCGCGGCGAACGCCTTTTTCGTGCCTGAGTACCAGTCCATCGATTGCTTCGGGTGTTTCCAACGGTTTTTCATGTCCTCACGCGCCTGCTCATGTGTGGCGTCACCGTCCTTAACTGCCTGCTTGAGGTGGCGGTCTTGGTACTTGATGACCTGATCGGCTGTCTGCGCACGAAGCTCATGGTCACACGGACCGCCTAGCTGTCGGCATGTCATTGTTTTCATCAGTGTGCTTCCCGTTCGTTTGGTTGCGCAGGGCTGCGAATTGCATCCCTTATCTATATGACGATTCGCGCGGGGCGCGTGTGACCGCCAACCGCTTAAGTTTTCGGAGAACGACAAAATGACCAACCCGATGAGGGCGGCCCTACGCCTACTCTGACCGTGCTGCGTCATAAAGGGAACGAGAGGCGAAAAGGTCGTCCTCTCAGAAACGCAAATCCACTAGCCCTCCACAATTATCAACGGCCAAGCCTGCGACACCCGTCCGTAATCAAAGGAGAATCAGCGTGAGCCACAGGGAGTCTTCCCCCATCACCGGTCCGTTGCGCAGCCCTTCACCCGCTCGCGCTGCCGCATAGGTCTGGAGGCTGAAGGCGACGAGTGCTTCGAAGAAATCGCCGAGGCGACTCCGGTCCCGGTTGTTCGTCGCGGTCCCGGTGGCTGAGAGCAGTTTGACCTCATTGAGGCCCAGCAGGCGCGCGGAGAGTGCCGGATCGGCGAGAAAGTGCTTCGGCGTGAGGGGTACACGGGAGCCCGCGTGGGCTTATGGACTCTGTTAGCTACCGCACGATGGCTGGGCGGAGGAGGAGCCATGTTCCGATGGCAGCGAGAATGATGACGGTGACGGATGCGGCTGCGAGCCACCAAAGTTGAAAGGCGGTGGCGATGGCGGCGGCCTGGGGTACGAGGGTGATTGCCGCAATAGCGAGGGCAAGGACGACGCCAACCGCGATGAGTTGTGGACCGAGTGCGCCGAATCGTACCCAGCCTGCGGCGAAGACTCCGCCGATGGTTAGTGTCGTGAGCACCCCGAGGAACACGATCAGCAACAGCCGCGGCATGTCAGCGCCGCCCAGAACGTAGATATCGAAGATGTAGAAGCCGACGAACCAGTGGTTGGTAGCGATCTCGATCGCGGTCAGGATGGCAAATATGACGGCTATGTAGGCAGCCATCATTGCGTCCCAGATGAGGGTTCCGGCGACAAACGCTCGTCTGGTCGCTCCGAGGGTGAGTGCGAAAGGGAAGGTGGTGGCAACGGTCGAGACCCCCAGATAGCCAAGGAACCCCAGGAGGGCGTACACGATGCCGGGATTGCTTTGTGATCCGTAGATCCAACCCTCGCTGCCCGGCTGACTGCCGGACCGCCAGAAGATCAGCGCAATCAGCACCGAGATGAGGGCGACCGTTCCGGCGATGGTGAGTGGCACGATGAACGTTGCTGCTCGACGGTTCAGGTGGAGCCTGACGGTGGAGACGACGGCACTCATGCGCGTGCACCTTTCTTGATGAGAGTCGACTCCGGGGCGTCTGCACCGTATGCCGCCACGAGTTCTGGAAGGGATGCCGATGAGATCGTGGCGCCCAGGGTGCGAGCCTGAAGAACGAGCTCGTCGCTGGCTTCTCCCGTGATGGTCGCTGATCGAAGGCCGCCAGCGGCGTGGGTGAGCAGGACCCTACGGTTGGTAGACAGCTTGTCTACGGCGTCCGCGGGTCCGCTGATGGTGAACGCGAGATTCGAAGCTTCGTCACGCTCGCAATCGACGCGGACTCGACCCCGATCGATGATGATCACTCGGTCGAAGAGCGCCTCAGATTCCTCAATGAGGTGCGTTGAGAGTATGACGGTGCGGGGGTGTGCGCTGTAGTCGCGCAAGAGCAGGTCGTGAAACAGGGCGCGTGCGGTGATGTCCAGGCCGAGGTAAGGCTCGTCGAGGAGTGTGAGCGGTGCGCGCGATGCGAGGCCCATCACGATCGCGATGGAGGAAAGTTGCCCACGGGAGAACTTCTTGATAGGAATTTTCGCAGGGATCCGCAGCCCGTCAACGAGTTCCGCAGCAACGTCCACGCTCCAGTTCGGGGCGAACCTGGGTGCGATTCGGAGCACGTGATGAAGGCGATAGTCATCGGGATAACGCTGGTTGTCGCGAACAAAGCTGATCTTGGACAGGGTTGAAGAGTTTTCAAACGGATGTTCCCCGAACACTTTCGCGTTGCCGGAGGTTGGTCGGTCTTGACCGGCCAGGATCGACATGATCGTCGTCTTGCCAGCACCGTTCCTGCCAAAAAGACCGCAGATTGACCCGTCCGGCACGGAGAGTGTGATGTCCTCAAGTGCTCGCGTGCGCCCGAAGCTGCGGCTGATGGAGCGAATATCGACTGCGTTAGTCATCTTGGATCCTGTCCTTCGTCATCGATCATCGAATGCAGTTTGCCGGTCGTGATACCGAGAACGGCAGTTTCTCGAAGAAGCGGCTGCAGGTATTTTTTGCGGAACTCATCGCGACGCTGGGCGCGGAGAATCTCCCTCGCCCCCGACGCAACAAACATGCCGACCCCGCGCTTCTTGTAGAGCACACCAAGGTCAACGAGCGTGTTGACGCCCTTGCTCGCCGTGGCCGGGTTCATTCGGTGGAACGCCGCGAAGTCAGTTGCCGAGGGTACAGCCGTCTCCTCGAGATAGGTTCCGTTGACGATCCCGTCGGCGATCATCGCAGCGAGTTGCTGAAATATCGGGCCCTCGTTCGTGAACATAAATCAACCCTAGTCCATTAGTTTACTAATGGACCAAAGGACCGCAGTTAAATCGGTTTCGGGTCGTTTGAAAGAACCTAAAGAACCCATCGCTACAACGTCCCGTGACACGTTTCCTTTGCGATTCCCTTGAAAGCCTATTTCATTCGATACTTACACTTCATAGCGAGAAGTAGTAGTGCAGGCGGCAGTCCTCGGTGCATTAAGTAGTGGGGGAGTGCTAACGCTGATAGGGCGCTTCACATTCCGCGAGCACTCGGTACATCGGATCGATTTTGGATGAACCTCCAGACCCGATACGACCTTGATGTGCAATCTGCTGCTCACGCAGGTGAACTCATTTATATAAAGTCGCTCCTGAGCGTCTAACGCAGCTGTGACACGTCTCGTGAGAGCGTTCCCCCAATACTGGACGGTCGCGCTCGATCAATTGACGCGATGAGCGGTGCGATCACAGAGCGGTAGCCATACTCCAGCCGGCTTCCACTCCCAGGTGATCTCTTGACTGCGACCGTCAACACTGAATCTGTAGGTTGCTCGCTCGTGCCCGCCGGTCAGCGTCCACGTACGACCGTCGACGGTCACGGTGTAATCGCGAGCGAAACCATGGTTCTCAATCGTTCGGATGAAATAGCGGCCAGCTTCCACGTCCCAGCCCATCAGACTGAGTGTGTCGAACGGACCGTTCGCTCGCTCGTCTTGCACGATGAAGTAGTTGCCCGAGTGCCACCGAGCGGAGTGGATGCTGTTCCACGGACTGGCTCCTGCGTGCGGATTGTCCAGCGACTGCTCGTCACCACCATACGAGGTTCCCTCAGCGTGCCAGTCGCCCAGGAAAACTGCCAGCTCTTCATGCTCAGCCATGATTGGACACTACATTTGGTAGCCACGTCGTGCAATCATCTCAAGCCGTTGCCGGTATTTCTTTGTGAGGTTTCTTGCCTCAATGGATTCACTGCTTGTGAGGTCAATACTTATGTAGCAGGGGAGTGCTAACGCTGAGCGTTCGTTCCAAATCCAGGACGTTGAGTGCGATCTTGTAATCTTTCGAGTTCTTCGAAAATCGTGATTTGTTGCCCGGCAGGGGCCTCGAGCCGTGAATTCAGGGACTTCCACGGTGTCTCGCGTGGATCGCCAACGATGACGGCTCCGGCGGTCTCGAGTTGTGCAGTGACACCGCGCCCGTCCGTTACCTCGAACGCGAGCCGAATACCGGGACGCTGAGGTGCGCCCGTCTCGACCAGGTCGATCATTCTTTTTTGGGCAGGGTTTGCAATTTCGAGTGTCGCTCGTCCAGCATCCAGGATTGACACCCGGGCATCGCCGTCGCCTTCAAACGCTGCTTGCTCGGGCAAACCGAGCGCGTCTCGATAAAAGGCAATTGCGGCGTCGAAATCTTCGGCCTCGACGATGACCCGGAGTTGGAGGACGGGGACGGGTTGGTTCGCAGCTTTGCTCATGAGCGCCACCCTAATCGAGTCACTGTAATAAACACTGACCATACTGACGGCTGATGCGTAACAGGGCTCATGGTTTCTTTAAACTGACATAATGTGCATTATCGGACATATCTTTGTGAGACGGAGCACGATCGAATTTACTCGTCTAGGCTGGTTGACATGGACACTATGCGGGGTACATCCATCGAATTTCAGTCGATCACTAAATCATTTGGCGCTGTCAAGGCAGTGAGCAATCTCAGCTTCACCGTTGAACCAGGCGTTGTAACAGGCTTCCTAGGACCCAACGGTGCGGGAAAGACCACGACATTGCGCATGTTGCTTGGGCTTGTTCGTCCCACGAGTGGTACCGCGACATTCGCCGGGGCTGCCTACCGCGACCTGCCCAACCCGCTCTCGACTGTGGGTACTGCATTGGAGGCCTCCAGCTTTCACCCAGGACGAACTGCACGCAACCACCTGCGGGTGTACGCGGCAGCCGCGAGTATCCCGCGCGAGCGGGTCGGAACGGTTCTGGACCTTGTCGGTCTGCACGATGACGCCGACCGCCGTGTGGGCGGTTACTCTCTTGGCATGCGCCAACGCCTTGGTCTGGCCTTCGCCCTGATTGGGGACCCTGGTGTGCTCGTACTCGATGAGCCAACAAACGGGCTCGACCCGGAAGGAATCCGCTGGATGCGCGGTTTCCTGCGCGCGCGGGCTGCAGAGGGCCGTACAGTGCTTGTCTCCTCTCACCAACTCAGCGAGGTACAACAAAGTGTAGACCGCGTGGTGATCATCACGCGCGGTGAAGCTGTCTACGAGGGATCGCTCGCCGGCCTCGAGTCGGGCGCGCGGGTAAGGGTCAGTGCGGTCGACCAACCCGCGCTCGCACTAGCTCTCATTGCCGCTGGTGCCGAAGTTCACCCGGATGCCGGGGTGTTGGTTGCGACAGGACTCACGGCGGACGAGGTTGGCGCTGCTGCGCTGGCAGCGGGCATCGTCCTCAGCCTCCTTGCGCCGGAACATGTCGGCCTTGAAGAAGCATTTCTCGGACTCGTGGGTGCCGACCCCGATCCGGCCGCTCAGGTCGTTCCGACCGCGACGGAGGAAGCCCGATGATCGCCGCAATGCGTTCCGAAACTCTCAAGCTCGTTACAGTGCGCCTCTGGTGGATTCTCGCACTGATTCTCTTGGGCTACGTCGGTTTCACGGCGGGCTTGCTCGCCGGCCTGTTTGGGGCGCTCGGTAATCAGCTCGCAGCCAGCCCCGGCGCGCCGCAATTGCCTCCCGAATCACTGCCGGCCATCGTCTACAGCACCACGACGGCCGTCGGCTACGTCTTCCCCCTCATCTTCGGTGCGCTTGCCGTAACCGGTGAGTTCCGCTACCAAACACTCACCCCCACTTTCCTTGCCGAACCTCGCCGCGGTGTCGTGCTTGCCGCGAAGCTCGTGGTGGTGGGCGTGGCTGGGGCGATCTTTGGGGTCGTTGGGCTTGTGGCATCCATGGGAATTGGGGCCCCAGTGCTCGCTCTCACTGGCAACGACGGTGCACTCGGTAGTTCCGAGACGTGGTTACTCGCGGTACGCATTGTGCTAGCAATGGCGCTCTGGGCCGTCATCGGTGTAGGAGTGGGTTCGCTCATTCCCAACCAAATTGCCTCGATCATCGTCGTGCTCGCCTTCACCCAGTTCGTCGAGCCGATCCTGCGCTTTGGTACCTCCATTTGGGACTGGACAGCCCAAATTGGCCAGTTCCTGCCGGGATCAGCCGGAGATAGCCTCGTCGGCGCCAGCTTCTTCACGTCTTTCGGCGCTGGTGCAGCCGGTGCAGTAAGTCTCGAATGGTGGCAGGGCGGCCTCGTACTGGTCGCTTACGCTATCGTGCTCTCGCTCGCAGGACTTGCAACCTCGTGGCGACGAGATGTCACCTGATCACTCCGGTTAGTGCCTTCCTGTAATAACATTGGCGACGCGGGCGATGGCCGAGGTGCTGGCACTGTGGCTGGTGTCTTCGCGCGCATCGGCAAGAGAATATGCCGCGTACAGACCGTGCGTGGCGATCCAACGTAGTGGCTCAATCTCCCATTTGCGGGTCTGATGGTTCACCCACGGCAGTTTGGTGAGCTCGGTGTCGCGTCCCAAAATAAGGTCGCACAGCGTTCGGCCGGCAAGGTTCGTGGCCGTAACGCCGGTACCCACGTATCCCCCGGCCCACGCAATTCCTGTGGTGGCATCCAGCCCAACAGTTGCGGCCCAGTCTCTGGGAACACCCAACACGCCTGACCACGCCCGATCAATGTTGGCACCAGCGGCAGCCGGGAAATAGCGTTTAATGAGGCCCGAAAGTGATTCCACGGTGGAGGCCTGAGTCGTGCCGTCATTGTCGGTGCGAGAGCCGAAACGGTAGGGCACTCCCCTGCCGCCCATGGCGATGCGGTTGTCGGGCGTGCGCTGCGCATAGAAGTAGACGTGGGCCATGTCCCCGAGGGTCTCGCGTCCTTCCCAGCCGATGTCGGTCCAGACAGCTTCCGAGAGCGGTTCTGTCACCACGATGGAGGAATTCATGGGCAGCCAGGTGCGATGCTCCCCCTTGAGTGATGCCGTAAAGCCCTCCGTGGCGCGAACGATGTGGTCGGCAGTGACACTCCCTCGCCCGGTGTGCGCAACGTGCGGCGCAATCTCGGTCACCCGGGTGTTCTCGTAGAGTTCGACGCCGAGCGCCAGCACCGTGGCTCGCAGACCCTGCACAAGCTTTGCCGGATGAGTTCTGGCGCAGTGTGGATGCCACATGCCAGCCATTACCCCAGGGATATTGATGCGCGCGGCCGCCTGGGCGGCATCCAGAATCTCGACATCGTCGAAACCCCAAGCATGCTCATCCTTGACCGCCTCGCGCAGACGGGCAAGCTGAGCCGGATTACTCGCGATGTTCAGCTCGCCGCCCTTAACTATGGAGGCGTCGATACCCTCGGCCGTAGCAACCCGGATGACCTCATCTACGGTGTCATTCATCGCGTCCTGAAACGCAGTGACAGCGGTTTTGCCGTGACTCGCGACATATTGATCGCGGCCCCCCGTGATGGAGTTGGTGAGCCAGCCCCCGTTGCGACCGGAGGCACCATAGCCCGCAAAGCGCTCCTCGAGCATGACAATGCGGAGGGTCGGGGATGCTTTCTTGAGGTAGTAGGCCGTCCACAGGCCCGTATAGCCGGCACCAACAATGCAGACATCTGCGGTGAGCGACTCGGCCAGAGCCGGTCGCGGGGCAGGAATCCCCTCTTCGTCGTACCAAAAGGAAACATTGCCGTTGACGACGTGAGCACTCATATGCCAACTCTAGATTGTGGTTGCCACCCGTGTGGGGCGATGATGATGACATGCATATTTCAGCGGATGCCGCACTCATCGTTATCGACGTTCAACAAGGTTTCCAGATCAATGACTATTGGGGCCCGCGCAACAACCCCGCGGCCGACGACAACATTGCCCTCATCTTGGAGGCTTGGAAAAAAGCCAAGCGCCCCATTGTGATCGTGCATCACGACTCTGCCGATCCCGACAGCCCCTTGACTCCTTCCCATCCGGGCAACGCGCTTAAGCCCTACGTGGCAGCGGCAGAACCGGCTCTTGTCATTGCAAAATCCGTCAATTCTGCTTTTTATGGCACTCCTGACCTGCATGCGTGGTTGCAAGAGAAAAATATTGGTCAACTCTTCATCGTGGGGATTCAAACAAACATGTGCTGCGAAACGACAGCACGCATGGCGGGAAATCTCGGCTATGACGTATTTTTTGTAGCGGATGCCACCCACACGTTTGACCTTAAGAGTGACGATGGTGACACCATGACCGCGGCGGAACTGTCCCGCGCTACCTCCATCAACCTTTCGGGCGGAGAATTCGCAACCGTCGTCACGACCGCCGAAGTTGTGGCGTAAATGCCGGCAAAGTGGTCGATGCCTCGCTAGGGTTACGTGTTGGACCCACTTCGGGACCGAAATGTGAATGGGGAGAAAAAAATCCATGTCAACACCAAACTCAGAATTTCAGGGTTTTGCCTTCTACGGCGACTCCGCTAACACGGCCAAGGCCACGGTAAAAGTCATCCAAACGGGTCTGATCATCGGTGCCGTACTGTCGGCGCTCGTTGGCATCATTGTTTTGTCCTGGCCGATGGCAACGCTCGTTGTTGTCGCCGTTCTCTTCGGTCTCTACTTTCTGGTTCGCGGCATCGTTCGCGTCGCCGTCGGAATCTTTGCGCCCGGACTGACCGCGGGCGGCCGCACCCTGAGCATCATCCTGGGCGTTCTGCTCGTCGCCGTGGGAATTTTTGCCCTCAAAAACCCCGGTGATTCCCTTGCACTGCTCGGTATTCTCATTGGTATTTCGTGGATCATTGACGGCATTGCTACCCTCGTGGAATCCTCCAACAAGGCGTCGCGCGGTTTCGCCATTGCTGCGGGCATCATCAGCGTTGCTGCGGGTGTCGTCGTATTGTTCGTGCCCATTGATGGTGTCGCAACGCTCACCATCATTGCCGGCATCTTTCTCATCGTGCTCGCTGTTGCTCAGGCGCTGGGAGCCATCACGTTGGCTGCTGCCGCTAAGAAGGCTACGCAGGCGTAAGTTTTCTACGTTTAAGCGACGTGGGTTTCGGCATTTGTGCCGGGGCCCACGTTTTTAAGGGGTGAGGGCAGCTTCAACCAGCGAAATGAGTGGCTCCGGTGAGTAGGGCTCGTCGGTCGACTTCAGCTCTTCGAGGCTCCACCAGCGAACATCGCGAATGTCATCGAACTCGTTTTCCATCCAGTGATCGGTCACGGGGGTGAAAGCGGGGGTGCGCACGACAAAAAACTCGCTGTGCGTGGTTTGCACGTGGCCCGAAGCAAAGAGGCGACTGCCATCAATGGTGAACACAGGTGCGCCGACGTCGCTTACGACGAGCCCCGTCTCTTCAAAGAGTTCACGGATGGCGCCCTGCTCGTGACTCTCCCCCGCCTCGACTCCCCCACCGGGAGTAATCCACTGAACGACCGGGATCTTTAGCCGCGAGGAGACCGTGAGCATCAGGAGAAATCTGTCTCTATCATCCAGCAGAATGACACGGGAGGCCCGACGGTGCTTCGGAGGGGTCATGAATTATTGGACGAATCCGCTGACATCTCCGACGAGACGAGTGTTGTCCGTTGGAACAGGCTCGACGGCTGCCAGCACAACCTCGGCCGCAAATTCACTTACGTTATAGAGTCGGCCGGCTGATTCCTTTCGGGCGCTGATGGAGCCTGGATTAGCGCGTTCCAGCAGTGTTGCCGTGATGGTGCCCTCAATCATGTCGCCAGAGACCACGGTGAATCCGATGCCGCGGGCCTCGAGCAATGGAATCATGGCACGCAAGGCGTCCTCGCCAGCGCGCTTCGACAGAGCGACCGGAAGGTACTCGTGCATTGTGGGGGTTGTGTGGATGAAATGGGCTTGGTGACTGGTCACGAAGACGACGCGGGCGCCATCGACCAGAACGTCGAGGGCCGCGGTCAACAGGTTGACTTGGGCGTCGCGGTTGAGCTTCATGGCGTAGTCCTCGCCCATGCCGCTTTCCATGCCACCAGACGCATTCATAATCAAAATATCTAGTCCACCGAATGTTGTCTTTGCCTGCTCAAACATGGCCTCAACGGAAGCGGAATCGGTCAGGTCTGCCCCGACGGCAATGGCCTGGCCACCCTCGGCTGTGATCGCATTCACAATCTTCTGGGCGCGAGCTTCCTTATTGCGAAAGTTCACGACGACGCTGGCGCCTGCGGTGGCGAGGTAACCGACGGTCTCGGCGCCGATGCCGCGAGAGGAGCCGGTGACCAAGGCGCGCTTGCCGAGAAGGGATCCGGGGGCAAGAGGGTTTGTCATGAGTGCTCCAAGGGGTGGCTAGATGAAAGAAGATACTTCCTCCAGACTAGCAATGCGCACCTCGCCGCTCTTCGTTCTGCTGGGAGTCGATTACCGGTGCTAGGTTCACTTCGTGAGCCGTCCCCGAGATTTCCCTCCGAGAGTCTGGTCGCCTTTTTTCGATGGCGAGCTCCCTCGCATTTTGGCCCACCGGGGGCTTGCGCTTGAGGTCGACGAGAATACTCTCGCTGCTTTTGGCGCGGCCCTTGCTGCCGGCGCCCAGATTATTGAAACGGATGTTCGTGCCACGGCCGATGGCATCCCCGTTCTCGTTCACGACGAGGTTTTACCCACGGGCGCGCGGATCGCAGACCTCACCTGGGCGGAGCTGCAGGCAGTTCCCCTCCCCCGCGGGGGAAGCATTCCGTCGCTTGACCAAGCCTTAGCTTTCTTCCCGGAGGCAAAATTCAATATTGACGTGAAATCATCCGACGCCATTTTACCTACGGTCTTGGCCATCACAAACGCGTCAGCCACGGATCGCGTTCTCATTGCCTCGTTCTCCCGAGCTCGTCAACGACGCACTCTCCGACTCCTTGCGGGCGTGGCATCCAGCGCGAGCGCAATGACCGTTCTCGGGGCCGTTCTGGCGGGAAAAGTTGGGTGGGTCGCCCTGATGCGTTACCTGTTACGTCACGAGAATGCGGTTCAGATCCCGCTCCAGATTTTAAGCTTGCGAACGACGAGTTTGCCGATGATCAGGCATTTTCACGCCGCCGGCGTCGAGGTGCACATCTGGACCGTCAATGAAGAACGGGACATGATCGCCCTGAAAGCCGCCGGGGTTGATGGCATTGTGACAGACCGGTGTGACGTGGCGCACAGGGTTTTTGCCCTGTGAGTTAGCTGTGAGGCTGCCCCCAGAAGGAACAGGACTGCACTCTGGGGTGTTGGCTTAGATAGGGACAACTAAGGAGGTCGCACATGGCTCAGAAAAGTCTTCGAGGAGTTCGGCTCGGAAGTCAAAGCTTACAAAGTGACATTGGCGTTGAACTTTCGGAACGCAAACGGTGTGTCTACACGTGTGTTTCCTGCGGCCATGATGTAGCGCTGATGTTTTCTGCCGACGCAGAGGCACCACCCACATGGTCCTGCCCCGTCTGTAGCGCAGATGCTCGGCTCACGGATGCCGACGGTGTCCTTGTTGCACTGCCCGATGCCCCCGACGAGAAGCCGGTTCGCACCCACTTCGACATGCTCCTTGAGCGCCGCTCGCGCGAGGAACTCGAAGTTTTGCTGGAAGATCGCCTGTTGTATTTGCGGTCGCGCCGCGGACAAGAGAAGCTGGGCGCTTAGTTTCGACGCCGTAGTTTTTTGGCGCCAACGGGATTCTTGATCAGGACGAGCGTTAACCCCACGAGTCCTGTAGCAACGATGCCGAGTTCAATGGTGCGGCCCCACGCCATGGCTGGGGTAATTGTCGTGCTCAAAGGAACATCGTTGAGCATGGCCCCCGCGGTGAATGTGGGGAGCTGATTTAGGGTGGATCCGCCGGGAGTGATGATGGCGCTCGTCCCTACCGTAGAAATATTGACCACGCTCCGGCCGGTTTCCACCGCGCGAAGGCGGGCGATCGCGAGCTGCTGAACACTCTCATCGGTATGCCCGAAGTCGGCGTTGTTGGTCTGCGCCAAAATAATCTGAGCTCCGCGAGCAATCATGTCGAACGCCTGCTGATCGTCGGCGATATCGAAGCAGATTGCCACGCCCGCGGGGACCCCCGCGACATCGACCACGTTAGGGCGGGTTCCAAATTGATAGTCACGCGAGACGAGGTCCACGAGGTCGGGTTGGAGCGAACGAAAGAATTCCCGATTGGGCATATATTCGGCAAAGGGCACCGGATGAATTTTGTCATACTGGGCCGTGGCGCCTTTTCCGGCTTGCCAAACGAGCGAACTATTGAAGTACTGTCCTGGTTCGGGGTTTGTGATGGTACCGACGACGATCGGGGCGTTGAGCGCGGTGCTCACGTAATTCAGCGTCTGGGCCGAAAGAGTATTGCGCAACGGATCGATGTCAGAGGCGTTCTCGGGCCAGATCACCATGTCAATTTTCTCCCCGGCATAGGGCAGAGTTTCTGACACGTGATCCTGCAAAATCTGTCCCGGGGTGTATTGGGCAAAGAGACCAGAATCAGAGTTTCCTTGGACAGCAAGGACGCGCGTGGATCCCGAGATCTGGACGGGGAATGGTGGAATGACGAGAGCGACAACGGTGGCTACGGCAAAAACGGGCCACATTTTGCGCGCCTGCCCGGATCGCAGAATTTGAAAGAGAATGGCGGCCAGGAGGGCAACGATGAAACTCAAACCTGATGTTCCGACCCAGGCGACGAGGTTGACGAATGGCCCCTCCGACTGGGAGTGAGCAAGCCTCCCCCACGAGAATCCACCGTAGGGCCACACCGCGGAAATTGCCTCCCGCGCGGTGAACAGTGCTGCCACAACAACAGGCACAAGCCCAAACCGCCCCCAGCGAGAAGGCCACCGGGCGTTGCCGCGATTGAGAACGACCGCAAGCGCCATTGCTCCGAACCCGAAGAAAATAGTTTGGAGGCCTGCCAAGGCCAGCCAGGGAACGGGACCCAAGTAGAGCGTTAACCAGTGAATCAATGAACCCCAGAACGCTGCCCCGGCGACAATACCAATGAGAAAAGCTGTCCACAGTCCGCGGCCGACGAGGGACCAGAGGAGCAAAATCACTCCTGCAAAGGCCAGAGGCCACCAGCCGCGCTCCGGGAATGAGGCTTCTAAAGCAAAACCGCTGATAGCCGCCACGATCAAGGCGAGCCACAGTGTGAGGGGACGAAGAAGGGCAGTCACCTAGCCCACCGTGGAATAGGCGACAATGCCGCGTCGAACGTTGTCGAGAGCGGAACGAGCCGTTCGAGCGACGTCGCCGTCGCCGACGTTGGAAAGCTGGTCGAGCAGGTCAATGGTCTGCTTGCACCAGCGCACGAAGTCCCCGGCGGCCATATCAGCATCGAAGAGAACATCGTCGAGGCGACCGCCCTTGGCCCAGCGATGCATGGCTTGACAGAGGCCCGTTGACAGCGGGTTGCCCCCGGGAAGCTTGTGGTGGTGCTCGAGTTCGTCGAGCTCGGCAATGAGAGTCTGAGTGTTAGCGAGGGCTTCTCTGAATTCTCCCTTGGGGAGGTAGCGTTCGTTGATGACCCCCTCGTCGCGGCGGGGCTCAAAGACCACCGCGCAGGCCATAGCCGCCAGTGAAGCGGCATCGAGCTTGTTCCAGAGGCCCTGGCGCAAAGCCTCCGCCACGAGGAGGTCGCGTTCCCCATAGATACGTCCGAGGGTGGAGCCGCTGGGGGTGAGCGCAAGGTCGCGGGAGTCCGGGTCCCGGGCCAGATAGTTCAAGTCGACGAGCACGTCACAGACTCGGTCAAAGACGCGCGCAACGGCACCCGTGCGGGTATTGATTTGCTGAACCAGTTTGTCGGTCTCACGCTTGAGGCGCCACCAGCGCTCGGCCCAGCGGGCGTGTTGTTCCCGGTCCGGACACGAGTGGCAGGGATGGCTCTTCAGGCTCTTTCTCAGGCGTGCAAGCTCCTGGTTGCGCTTTTCCCGCTCCGCCCGCGACCCGTGCTCGACCTGGGCGCCGGTCTTCTCCAGATCGGTGAGGCGGCGTCGAAGGGTGGAGTAGCTCTCAAAGTCCCCGAGGTGGCATGCCATTGGTTCGGCAAATCCCAACAAGGATTCCTCTTGCTGTTTTACTTTGCGGGCGAGATCGACCACGGAGCGGTCCGCTTGGAATTGAGCAAAGGAGGACTCGAGAATGTCACGCGTTCGCGAACGCCCGAACTTCGTGATGAGGTTGATGGCCATGTTGTACGTGGGTTTAAAACTTGAGTTCAACGGATACGTGCGTCGGCTCGCGAGGGAGGCAACCGTCTGCGGATCCAGGGCATTACTCCACTGAATGACGGAATGTCCCTCCACGTCGATTCCGCGGCGCCCGGCGCGGCCAGTGAGCTGCGTGTACTCCCCCGGCGTGAGTGGAACGCGGGCTTCACCGTTGAACTTGTCGAGTTTCTCGAGAACGACTGATCGCGCCGGCATATTGATGCCCAAAGCCAAGGTTTCGGTTGCAAACACGGCTTTGACCAACTTGCGTTGAAAGAGTTCCTCCACGACCTCTTTGAACGCCGGGAGCAGACCGGCATGGTGCGCTGCGACACCGCGTTCGAGGCCGTCCAGCCAATCCCAGTAGCCGAGGACACCGAGGTCCTCATCGAGCAAAGACTGGCAACGGTCATCGACGATCGCACGAATCTCTTCCCGTTCCTGGGCGTCAGTGAGTCGGATCCCAGAGCGAAGAACCTGCTCCACAGCGGAGTCGCAACCCACGCGCGAGAAAACGAAGAAAATAGCCGGCAGAAGGTTCTTCTCCCCCAGCATTTGCACGACATCGGCACGATTCATGCGCCCGAGCATTGGTGCATTAGCACCAAAACCGCCCTGGCCACCACCCTGACCGCCACCGTTGTGACCGCCTCCGCGTTTACCCTTGCCACCACCACCGCGACTGGATCCCCCGCCACCAAAGCTTTGACCGCCACGAATGTGAGGGGCTCGAGATTGGGACTGAGCCAGACTCAGGAGCTCCGGGTTGACGCGATGCTGGGCGGCAGATGCTGCCGAGTCAAAGAGGTCGATGAACTTGTTGCCAATGAGAACGTGCTGATCAAGCGGCACAGGCCGATCTTCGGAGACCACGATCTCGGTGTCCCCGCGCACGGCCTGAAGCCAATCTCCAAACTCCTCGGCGTTGGAAACCGTTGCGCTGAGGGAGACCAGCCGCACGGGCTGCGGCAAGTGGATAATGACCTCTTCCCACACGGCGCCGCGAAACTTATCCGCCAAGTAGTGCACTTCATCCATCACGACAAAGGCAAGGTCATTCAAGGTATCCGAGCCGGCATAGAGCATGTTTCGCAGAACTTCTGTGGTCATCACCACGATGCGGGCGTTGGAATTTACGTTCGTATCTCCCGTGAGAATCCCGACGTTATCAAAACCCCACTCCTCGACAAACTCGTTGTACTTCTGGTTACTGAGAGCCTTCATGGGGGTCGTATAGAAAATCTTTGCCGCCGGACGGCTCATGGCGAGAAAGACCGCGAACTCGGCCACAATCGTCTTGCCGGCCCCCGTGGGGGCAGCGACGAGGACGCTCTTGCCCTCCTCCAGGATCTGGCACGACGCAATCTGGAACGGATCTAGATCGAAGGTGCGTCCCGAGCGAAACTCTTCGAGGAGAGGAGCCTTGGAGCGTGCCTGGGAGAGCGCGAAGCGCTCGGCGGCCGAGAGTTGCGTCACAAAAGAGCCCTAAACCGGTAGTTGTTCGCTGGGAGGGAGAACGCTGGCGACATCGGGGTCAATCAGCAACAATTTGGCTTTCTTTGCCTTACGCCGGTCGTGTAGCCAGGCAATTCCGGCGGCGGTGAAATACAGCACCACCATAGGGATAGCGAGCATAAACATCGAGAGAATGTCGGCGGCTGGTGTGGCGATCGCGGTGAAGAGGACAATCAACAAAATGGCAACGCGCCAAGACTTCAGGATGCTCTTCGCACTAATGACCCCGGCGAAGTTCAAGAGCACCAAGAAGACGGGCAGAACGAACGCGACCCCTACGACGAGCACGAGTTTGAGAACGAAGTCAAAGTAGGTTTTCGCCGTGATAATGGCCGAGTCTTGGGACGGTGCAAAGCTCGTCATCAGTTCCACAATGTGGGGAAAGACGGTCCAGCCGGCCCAGCATCCGAGAAGAAAAAGAGGGATCGCGCTCAGGAAGAAGCCGAGCGTGTACTTCACCTCACGACGGGTGAGTCCCGGCATGAAGAAGGCCCAAATTTGATAAAGCCAGACGGGACTTGTCGCCACAATCCCGAGCGTGAGGGCTATCTGAAGTTTCAAGTCAAAAGCACTGGAAATACCGTCATAGTTCAACGTTGCCACACGGTTTTGGGCTTCCGCAATCGTATAAATGGGTTGGCGAAGCAGATTGAGTAAGAGGTCTGCCACGAACCACCCGCCGACCGTGCCGACCAAAATTGCTGCGGCAGCAATGTAGAGACGCTTGCGAAGTTCTAGGAGGTGATCTCCCAGAGTCATTCGTCCTTCGCGGTTCTTGCCACCCCGAAACCGGGCTGCCACGGTGCTACGAACTGGACTTCTGGTCGCTCTGAATCTTCTCGGAAGACTCGGCCGCGACCGACTTTGCTTCTCCCGCCGAGGAAGGAGCCGAGTCTGCCTTTGCGGCAGCTTCAGCCTTTGCATCCGCGCCTTCATCCTTCATTGTCTTGATCTCAGACTTGAAGATGCGCATGGACTGTCCAAGGCTCCGGGCCAAGCCGGGAAGCTTGGGGGCACCAAAGAGCAAAACGACGACAGCAATGATGATGAGCAGGTGCCAGCCGGTGAAAGCGTTTCCAAAGATGCCCATGATTAAATCCTTAGGTTGAGTGACCTGAGCGGTCCCAATCGTAGGTCTAGCCTACCTCCGAAGCTGGCAAACAGCATGTGAAACCCTGAGCGCGAGATGTAACGGGCTAGACGTAGCGGGCGCGTGCCTCGCGAGCATATTCGGCCACCGCACGGATGGCCTCAGGCGGTTCGATAACCTGCACGATTCCGGGGTATCGGGCCACTAGGCGCGACAGGTTGGTGAGGTGCGCAAAAAGGATGGTGGCCAGAACCTGACCACCCGAGGCGGCACTGTGGACATCAGGGTGGTATTCCGCGATCAAGGGCAATGCTTCCTCGGCTAGGCGAACGACCACGGCAAGGTCTGTTTCGCGCACGTCGAAAAGAGCCTCGGGAAGAGTCAGCGCGTGATCCTCGGGAGAAATTTGACGGTCGGTGACCACCATTTCGTCTATACGGTCGAGGCGAAAGGTTCGAAGGGCGTCACGCAAGTGGCACCACCCCCGCAGGTACCACGTGTCCCCCACGAGATCGAGGCGAAGCGGTGACACGGACCGCATCTCGGCCGCCCCGCGGGCATTTTGGTAGTGGAAGCGAACCTGACGATTCTGAGAGAATGCCGTGCGCAGAAGGTCAAAACAGGCGGGGGGCTCCGGGGTAGCCACGAAAATACTGGAGGGTTTGGCCGAGGCGCCCAGCCCAATTTTTTCGATGAGCGTCGCGACGGAGGCGCGCTCCTCCGCGGCCACGATGCCCGAAATGAATTGCAATCCCGCTACGAGTGTTGCCGCTTCGGTGCCTGAAAACTTTGGCGTGGCGACAATACCAACCGCACTGAGGAGATCGATGATGTCGTTATCTTCGAAGAGATCGAAGTTGATTTCGAAGAGGTCGTTAGGTAAGTAATATCCCTCGGAACCAGGAATACCGAGGTTGGAGAGCTTGCCCACAAGGTCACGCATGTCCGCCGGAGAGACATGGAACCGGGAAGCTGCTTCAGCGACACTCACGGGTGAGTTCTGCAGAAGATACGGCACCAGTGCTAGGTAGAGCGTAACGCGATCGCTCGCCCCCAAGGCGGGCGTCTTTTCTCGGCCGGTCTTAGACTCAGCGGCACCCGTGCTGGTGGAACGTGCGGTTGTGGAAGGGGTTCCCGATGTTGTCACGACCGGCCTCCCGCAGTGTGCTGCAGCTCCACAAGGGTGAGCTTGGCAATAATGCTGGTGATGAGCTCGGGGGGTGAGACGGCGAGCACATCGCTTCCAAATTCGACAAGCTCGTCGGTGAGGAGGTCCAGGTCAGCAAACGGAATGACGACGCGACCCTCAAGCGGTTGTCCATAACGTGAACCCAGTCGCCGGGCAGCATCAGTATGTGGGGAGACATCGACAACCGCCTCGGCGCCGGCGGCCCGCTCATCCAGTTCCGAATGGAGTCGGGACGCAAAATCCTCGACCACGCGTTCATGAGTCCTATTGGGTACTTTTCGGACATCGGAAACAATGCGCGACAACAGAAACGTTCGTTCGACTCCGGCGGGCAGATCACAAGCCAGGACGTACCAGTTTCCGTGCCAATTCGTCAACCCCAGCGGAGCTGCCGTGCGCTCGTGTGCTTGAGTATCCCCTGGCTTGATGTAGCTGAAAACGGCGACGCCGTGGGCGGCTTGAATCGATCGCAGGGCCTCGAAGGCGCGATCATTCGTGCGGATGCGCGGGGCAACACCTAAGAGCTGGCTATCGGCGGTCACGCCCAAGGAACGTAGTTTAGTGAGAGCGTGACGCGATTCTGTGGAGAGCGAGCCTTCCCGCCAGGCTCGTGCCGCCAGCTCCAGTAGAGCCATCTCCTGTGGTGTGAATCCCACATCCGCGGGTAATTCGTAAGCGTCCTCAGCGATGCGGTATCGCTGATTCTTATTGTCATCAACGTCATCAAGCGGCGTCAGCGTTTCAATGACGACCCCCATTTCGCGCACCGCATCTTTATCGCGTTCAAACATGCGATCCAAGGAGGCGTTTGCCTGCGTAGCGGCTGTGGATGACCCACTGGCGTAGCCGGGCGAATACCCGTAAACGGTGGAGAGAATCTGGTCTTTGGTGAGGCCATGGCGCGAGGAGATGAGCGCGAGGATGAGAGAGAAGAGCCGCTCATCCACACGCACCATCGGGGGAACTTAGTTCGACGCGAGAATGTCGATAACGAAGACCAGCGTCGAACCTGCAGGAATGGCCCCGCTGGCCTGGTTGCCATAACCAAGGGCCGGCGGAATGATCGCGATAACTTGCGATCCCACCGTTTGCCCTTCAATAGCTTGAGCAAAACCAGGAACGACAGCCGTCAGGCTGAAGGTGGCCGGGGCGCCCTTCGACCAGCTGGAGTCAAAGATACTGTTATCGGCCCAGAGGGCACCGGTGTAGTGAACCGTGACGGTAGCTCCCGTCTTGACAACGGGTCCATCGCCTTTTTTGAGAACGGCAACCTTGAAATCGGTGGGAGCAGCGGTCTTGGGAATGGTGATTCCGGGAACGCCCTTGTCATCCAGCACTACGGACGGGAAACCATCCACAGCAGGCTGGCTCGCACCGTTAGCTTTTGCAAGAGCGGTACTGACGATGTCCGCAACCAAGACGATGGTCGTATCGGGGCCGATCCCGGCTTGCGCGTTTCCGGCCGTGCCAAATGCGTCGGCGGGAGCAATCGCCGCGGCAACACGGGTGCCGATGGGGAGGCACTCAAGCGCCTTGACAATCCCAGGAAGCGTCGCCGTGTCGCTGAGGGTGACCGCCATGGTGGTCGAGCGGTCAAACTTCGAGTCCTGAAGGACCTGGCCGGTGGCACCGTTGTAAATGCTGACGTCAATAGTGACGGTCTGACCCGAGGTGACCATGTCGCCACTGCCTTGAGTGATGACCTGGCGCTGGGTGGTCGAGGTTGTCAATGCCGACGGAATCACGACGGTGGGAACCGTGCCGAAATCGCCGGTGATGTTTAGAGCCTGGGTCGCCGAACCGGTCTCGGCACGAACGGTGCAGTCAGCAGAGGCGCCGCCGGCCGCCGAACATCCTGCCAGGGCCGCAATGAGTGTGACGGATGCTATGAGCGCTACAGATTTGCGCACGAGTGCCTCGCTTCAAAAGTGTGAAAAAGTGGGAGTTTGGACAGCAGCAGCAAAGCGCATCCTGTATTACTGAGTGTATCGGCCACGTTACTGGGAATCTGGTGATGCGTCGTCCACGGGGGCCATGGCCAGCTCGGAACTTTCGGTTGCCGCCCGAACGCGCTTGCGAAGGCTCTTAGGGCTTATTTCTCGTCCGCCGAGGGCTCCCGGTGTCCACGCCTCAACATCTTCATCGGTGAAATCACTCTTGGACGCACGTCGTTTCAGGTCGGGCAAGATGGCTCCCGGAGCGAGGCGACGTGCGGTGACCAAGAAGGCTGTGTGGCCAATCATGCGGTGATCGGGGCGAACGGCGAGTCCCTCGACATGCCAGGTGCGAACGAGAGTTTCACTTGACGCGGGGTGGGTGAAATTACCGGATGCCCGCAACGCCTCCACGACGCGCGAAAGTTGGGTGACCGTGGCGACGTAGCAGAGCAGTACTCCCCCGGGCACGAGAACGTCCGAGACGGCATCCACGCATTCCCACGGGGCAAGCATGTCGAGAATGACCCGGTCAGCGGTTCCGGCGGGCACAGTGGCGGGAAGGGATTCGACGAGATCGCCTACCGTGATGGTCCAGTTTTCGGGGTCGTAACCGTGAAAGGTGCTTCCGTTTGCCCGCGCAACGTCGGCAAATTCTTCGCGACGCTCGTAGGAAAACAGGTGGCCGGTGGGGCCGATGGCGCGAAGGAGCCACAGTGAGAGTGCCCCGGAGCCGACACCAGCCTCGACCACGCGCGCACCGGGAAAGATATCGGCTTGACCCAAAATGGCTTGGGCTTCCTTGGGATAAATGATGGCGGCGCCGCGGGGCATCGACATGACAAAGTCGATCAGGAGCGGGCGCATGGCCAGGTAAGGCACCCCCACGGTATTGGGCACGACAGACGCATCCGGAACACCAATGATGTCGTCATGCCTGATGGCGCCTCGATGCGTGTGATACTCGCCGCCAACCTGGAGTGTGAAGGTGTTCAGCTTGCCCTTGGGGTCCGTGAGTTGCACGCGGTCGCCGGCACGGAAGGGTCCTGGAAGGAAACGAGCATTCGTGGTGTCGCTCATGCGCGAGCCTCCTGTGCTTGGGAATACAACGAAAAAATGTCCTCGGCCGTGACGCCCGCCAGCGAAGGCAAGATGACGAAGCCCATGTCGCTGGTGAGGTCAACCATGTGGTGCACGCCAATGGCCACGGTTCCGGCTGTGCGCGCCGAGCCCAAACCGGCTGGAGAATCTTCGATGGCCACACACTCCGTCACGTCAACGCCGAGAAGCGTGGCGCCCAGAATATAGGGCTCGGGATGCGGCTTGGAGTTTTTGACATGATCGCCAGCCACGATATGAGAAAAGGGCTGCCCGGGAACGAGTTCGGCGATTCGGTTTGCCATGCGCTCGAAGGACATCGTCACCAGGGCCTGGGGAATACCGGCGGCGGCCAGCTCGGTGAGAAGCTCGAGAGCTCCAGGGCGCCAGGGCACCGCAATTTCGAGCTGCTCCACTACGCGGGTGGTCAGGCGCTCAATAATCTCACTCAGCGGGAGGTCGACGCCGCGCTCGAATAGTTTGGCGGCTGATACGGCGAGGCCGTTTCCGACAAGGCTGAGACCGTCGGCGTGGGTCCACGTTTGACCGAAGCTTTCGCACAGCTCAATTTCGGCCACGATCCAATAGGGTTCGGTGTCGACAATGGTTCCGTCCATGTCCCACAGGACACCGGAGGGCAAAGGAAGGGGGGTATTTCGTTCAAGGCTCACAACTCTCAAGCCTACTGTCGGCAGTAGGTCGTATCCTTTGAAGTGGACGTAAACGAGATAAGGCTGGGCGTAGTGAGTGAAAAAGACAAGGTTTTTCGGGGGCGACTGCTGGTCGTTGCCTTTGAAGGTTGGAACGACGCGGGCGATGCCGCGAGTTCCGCTGTGCGCACCTTGCAAGAGCAACTCGAGGTTATCGAACTCATCTCGGTAGATTCCGAGACCTACTACGACTTTCAGTTCAACCGCCCAACTATCGGTTTTGATGACGAGGGCAACCGCACTCTGGCGTGGCCGACGTCCACCTTGTACGCTCCCTTGGTTCCCGGCCAGTCGCTCCCCGAGCCCGTTGAGGAACCCATGTTGAACGTGACCGGGACCAACACGGCCAACATTTACTTGCTGCAGGGTGTGGAACCGTCCCGTAACTGGCAGACGTTTGTGACCGAAATTATGGATGTCGCGCTCGCCGCTGATATCAGCGGGATGGTCTTTCTGGGAGCGATGCTGGCCGATGTACCCCATTCCCGGCCGGTGCCCACGTTTGTCTCTAGTGACAACGCCCAGGTGCGCTCTCAGCTGGAAGTTGAACGCAGCACGTATGAGGGCCCCGTGGGGATTCTGAGCGTATTGGCCATCGCTGCCGAGTCCGCGGGAATCCCGACTGTCTCGGTTTGGGCCTCGGTTCCGCATTATGTTCACCACGGACCCTGCCCCAAGGCAACGTTGGCGTTGATTGACAAGCTCGAAGAGATCATCGATGTTGTCATTCCGCGCGGAACCCTCGTGGAAGACACCGCCGAGTGGCAAAAAAACATCGACAAGCTCGCTCAAGACGATGAAGATATGACGGCGTACATCACACAACTGGAGCAGGCGCGAGACGTCGTGGACTCCCCCGAAGCCACGGGCGAGTCGATCGCTCAGGAGTTTGAGCGTTTTCTTCGGAGCGAAGACAAGCCCGACGCGAATGGTCCTGCAGGATTCGGTGGCCCGACCGGCCCGACCGGCCCACCTAAGGCTTAGCGAAGGCCTAGTAGGGCTGAAGCACTCCGGTGAGAAGGAGGGCAACGAGCGCCATTCCGAGAACGATGCGGTAGATGACAAATGGCATAAAGCTGTGCTTGCCGAGCCAGTTCATCAGGAACGCGATGATGGCGAGACCCATGAAGAAGGCAACCACAGTGGCGGTCAAGGTTTCAAAAGGCCCAAAAACGGACGGTTCTTTGAAGCTCTTAGCGAGCTGGTAGAGCCCGCTTCCGAACACAGCTGGAATCGCGAGGAGAAACGAATAGCGGGCTGCTGCCGTGCGGCTAAAGCCCATGAAGAGCCCGGCTGTAATGGTGCCGCCCGAACGGGAAACCCCGGGAATCAGGGCAAGGGCCTGAGCGAGACCGAAGATAATTCCGCGTCCAACAGTGATCTGGTTGAGGTTTTTGGTCTTTCGCCCCACGATGTCGGCGATCCCTAAGAGGATTCCAAATCCAATGAGCGTCCCGGCGACTATCCAGAGGGAACGCAGGGTCGTTTCGATCTCTTTTTGGAAAAGGAGGCCCAAAATGATGATCGGGAGAGAGCCGAGAATGATCAGCCACCCCATTCGGGCATCCTCGTTGCGGCGGGCAACGCGGCCGATGAGGGATCCGGCCCACGCCTTGACGATGCGCACAATGTCGCGCCAGAAGTACAAGATGACGGCCGTCTCGGTGCCGAGCTGGGTTATCGCAGTAAACGTTGCCCCCGGGTCGCCGGCGTGAGGCAAGAACTCACCGAGAATGCGCAGGTGCGCCGAGCTCGACACGGGCAGGAACTCGGTGAGTCCCTGAACAAGTCCGAGAATGATGGCTTCGAAGAATCCCATGGCTATTTCTTTCGCGAAAGGGGGCGCCAGAAGCGCGCGTGAAAAATCTAAAGGGGGTTATTTAGTACGTGCGGAGAAGGTCTGTGAGAACGGCCCTGCCAAACACTAACGCGTCGAGCGGGACGCGTTCGTCAACGCCATGAAACATCGACGGAAAATCAAAATCTTTAGGAAGCTTGAGAGGGGCGAAACCAAATCCGCGGATGCCCAGTTTGGCCAGGGCCTTGTTGTCGGTTCCCCCGGAGAGCATGTAGGGCAAAACGTGAGCATCAGGGTCAAACCTGAGGAGAGAGGACGTCATCTTCACGGCAAGAGCACCGTCGAGGGTGGTCTCGAGGCCAATGTCGCGATGGGAAATAACGATCTCGATGTCGGGCCCGACGATGTCAGCGATGGTGGCAAGGGTGGCTTCCTCATCCCCGGGTGCCGTGCGCACGTCAATGAGGGCACTCGCCTGGTCGGGCACGACATTGTGCTTGTAGCCGGCCCTCATGACCGTTGGATTCGCGGTGGTGCGCAGCGTGGCGAGAATAAACTTGCTGGCGCTCCCGGTGGCAATGGCCACCTGTTCGTGGCCGATCTTCTCGATATCGGTGCCCAGGATGCCGGCAACCTTGGTCAGGAGCTCTTCTGTGGTGCGTGTCAGGCGCAGTGGCCACTCGTGTCGCCCCAGGCGAGCAACGGCTTCAGCGAGCATTGTCACGGCGTTGTGGGGGTTGATGAGAGAACCGTGTCCGGCGGTCCCCCGTGCCACAAGTTGGATCCAGAGCATTGCCTTCTCGGCCGTCTGCACCAAATAGGCCGTTTCGCCGGCAAGGTCCACTGAGTACCCGCCAACTTCACTAATGGCTTCGGTGGCCCCCTCGAAGAGTTCTGGATGTTCATCGACGAGGTGATGGGAGCCAAACGCTCCGCCATTCTCCTCGTCGGCGAAAAATGCGACGACGAGGTCTCGTTCGGGTTGGTGACCGCCTCGAATGATGTCGCTGAGGGCAGTCAGGATCATGGCATCCATATTCTTCATGTCCACGGCACCGCGACCCCACAGCATTCCGTCTTTGATCACACCTTCGAAGGGGTCTACCGACCAGCTTTCCGCGTCCGCGGGAACCACATCGAGATGCCCATGCACAACCAGTGCCGGCTTGGTGCGGTCGCGACCGGCAACCCGGGCGACAACACTCGTGCGGCGAGGGGCTGCATCAATCAGCGTGGGCGTGAGTCCGAGGTTTGTGAGATAGGCGGCAACGTATTCGGCAGCCTCGGTCTCTCCATTACTTTTTCCCGAACCAAAGTTTGAGGTGTCAAAACGTATGAGATCCCGAGCAATGAGGGCTGTCTCATCGAGAGAATCTTTCGCGATGTGGGTGGGCATGACTTAACCGTACTTTGATTCGTGATAGTCTAAATTTTTGTTGCTTCGGCATCAAAACCTGCGCGGGTGGCGGAATGGCAGACGCGCTAGCTTGAGGTGCTAGTGTCCGAAAGGACGTAGGGGTTCAAGTCCCCTTTCGCGCACAGGTGTGATGTCTCAGGACATCGCGTACAGAGAAAACCCCGGCCCTGTGTGGGCTGGGGTTTTCTACATTTCTGAGGCAAAGGGCTAATAAGCAAAATCTTTGCCCAGACTGGGATGATCACCCGTTTACAACCGAGGTGGACTTCGCCGCGTATGCCGACGTCGCTAAAATGTAGTGCACTATCCTTCTTGACCACGGAATTGGGATCATGCCACCGGCCCACCTGCATAATTTGATGCTGCAGAACAGCACGTCCACGAAACATATCCGTGCCGGACTCACGGGCAATGACGTCACCTGTCTCCTTCTGCGCGAGCTCGACCAGTGAAAAGCCCAAAGCCTGTCTGGCAACGGCAATGGCGCCTGCGCCTCGTTGTTGCCTGGGTGGTCGGAACAGTTGGGGTGACTGCCACCATTATTTCGATTTCACCGAGTTTAAGTTTGACATTCTCTTTTTTCGGCAATTCTTCATACGGCGTTTTTCATCTCACCACCTTTACGATCGCGGCGGTCGAGTTGGCCATCCCCATCTTCATCGCTCTCGCGATAGCAAATGCCCGTAGACGCTGGTGGCTTTGGCTCGGTTCAACCGTTATCCTCGTGCTACTACTGCTTCTCCTGCGACCAGCTTTCGGGTCGCTAAATGTTTTCTGGTTAGGGTGAAATTAGGTGTAACAAACCACGCCGGCCTCAACCCGGATTTCGTTTGGACTCCACGGCGACGGCAATTTAATCGGTGAGACGTTAATCGGACCCGATGTTCGTGAGCCATTGCTGTCAGGCGTTGACGAGGGCTTCCTGAGCCAGTGACGCTTTCCAGCCGACGAGCTTGCGCACGGTTTCGCTCTTATCAGAGGCGAGGAGGGTCATGACGTCATCGGGCACGAAGAAGTTCACAGCAACCCAGCTGCGGACCTGTTCGCTCTTGTCGGTGCCGAGGTGGCGCAAGATGTCGCACGGCGTGCTCTCGTTGCGGGCTACACACACGCGCACACCCTCGTTTTTGTCCTTGGCCAAGTCCCACATGACATCTTCGGGTGTGTGGTACCCGAGGGCAGCACTTTCGCGAATCTTAGGGTTCTTGTCCTTGGCCATGGCGCGAATCCGCAGAATCTTGGATTCCGTGATCACGGGAGAAAGAAACTGGGCAATGGACTGGTCGCGTTTGCTCTTATCGCCCCGAAGTTCATCGAGTTGACGAAGCTGGGCTGGGGTATTGAAACGGATGCACGACATCCAAAAATATTACCCCCGAGTTCTCGTTATCGGGGGCTCGAAATGCGGCGGCGCATGAGATCAATTCGCGACTGCAATTGCGCAACCGTTGCCGTAGCCACGGCAGGTCCCCCGCAGGTTTGACGGAGCTCGTTGTGCACCATGCCGTGCGGCGTGCTGGTCTGCTTTGACCAGAGCGAAACCAAGGAGTTGAGAAGGGTGCGCTGCTCTTTCAAACTTCGGAAAAGCGCCTGTGGGCGAACCTCGGCTACGTCATAGGACGTGGCTCCAGGTTTACTCCCCCGGGCGGATTGACGGCGTTGCCGTTGCTTGAGGAGGTCACTGATCTGGTCCGGTTCCAACAAACCCGGGATCCCAATGAAGTCGAGTTCTTCGTCACTGCCCGATTCGGCGTACGCGCCAAACTCGTCACCCTGAAAAAGGGCTCGGTCAAAGTTCGCATCCGACCCGAGAGCGGCAAACTCAAATTCTTGTTCGAGAGCCTCGCTGGCCTTGTCATCACGCTCGGCCTGTTCCATGAGGTTGGCCTCGGGATAATCGGCGTCCTCCCCCGGCTTCAGGCGTCGCTCAAGAGCGTGATCACGCTGCACTTCGAGTTCCGTGGACAGCGCCAGAAGCGACGGCACGTTGGGGACAAAAACGGTGGCGGTCTCTCCGCGGCGGCGTGCCCGCACGAAACGTCCGATGGCTTGGGCGAAGTAGAGGGGGGTTGCCGCGCTGGTGGCGTAGACACCGACTGCTAAACGAGGAACGTCCACTCCCTCCGACACCATGCGAACGGCGACCATCCAGCGACGATTCGAGGCCGAGAACGTGTCGATGCGCTCCGAGGATCCGGGTTCGTCCGAGAGGACCAGCGTCACCTCTTCGCCGGAGATTGTCTGCAGAATGGCGGCATAGGCGCGCGCGGCATCTTGATCAGTTGCGATGACCAGACCCGCGGCATCCGGAATGCTATGACGTACTTCGGTCAGACGCCGATTGGCGGCCTGCAAGACCTGCGGGATCCAGTCGCCTGCGGGATCCAGAGCAGTGCGCCACGCTTGCGCCGTGATGTCCTTGGTGTTGTCTTGACCAAGCCGGGCTTCCATCTCATCGCCGGCACGGGTACGCCAGCGCATGGCCCCGGCATAAACCATGAAGATGACCGGCCGCACAACGCCGTCACTGAGGGCGCGGGAGTAGCCGTAGTCGTAATCGGTTTGTGACACGAGAACGCCGTCGCGGTCGGGCAGGTACGCCACGAAGGGGATGGGAGCGGTGTCGGAGCGAAAGGGAGTACCGGTGAGCGAGAGTCGGCGCGTGGCACGATCAAAGGCCTCGCGAATCGCGTCCCCCCAACTGAGGGCGTCTCCCCCATGATGAATCTCGTCGAGGATAACCAGAGTGCGGGAGGACGCGGTGAGGTCACGGTGCACATGGGCCTTGGTGGCGACCTGCGCGTAGGTCACGGCAACGCCGTGATACTGGCGGGCATGGCGCTTTTGGGAGTTCGTGAAGCCGGGGTCGAGCCGGATGCCGACGCGGTGCGCCGCTTCAGCCCATTGATTCTTGAGATGCTCGGTGGGCGTAACCACCGTGATGCGGTCGATGATGCGCCGGCGCAGGAGCTCGCTGGCCAGACGCAGGGCAAACGTGGTCTTGCCGGCACCAGGGGTTGCCGCGGCGAGGAAATCCTTGGGTTCGGTGGCGAAGTACACCTCGAGGGCTTCCACCTGCCACGCCCGCAATTTCTCGGCGGTACCGCGGGCGGCGCGATCCGGAAAGGAAGGAGAGAGGTGTTCGGCGGCGGCGGTTCCAAAGCTCGTCGATTCACCCGTCATGATGATTCAATTTTACTAGGCGTTAGAACAATTCACCGGCGTGCGTCAGCCGCCATCCGGCCCCGGGGTCATCCAGTGCCACGGTGAGATCAAGCGGGATCGACAGTGACTCGGTGCCAACGGATATTTCGAGGGTGCCGACAACGGTGCCGATTCCCCCGGAACCGACCCGGGAAACAACTGGCGTCACGATGATGGGGGTATCGCCAAATACAACGCGGGTCAAGGACTCCTGGGAGGCAATATCAGCGGATGCACCCCAGGCGGTCACCGCGGAGCCGAAGGTTTGACCGTCTGTCGTGACGGTGACCTCGTGAAAGCTCGCGCGAACGGAAGCCAGGAGGGCCGTCACGGAATCTCGCAACTGTGCGTGCGTTTCGGCCCCGAGCGTGACCCCAATCACGTGCACGCTCTGGGTGCCCACCTGGAGGACTGCCGAATAGAGCAGCGTTGCGCCGGCATCAAGGGTGGTGCCGGTTTTGATACCGTTGACTCCCTCGGTACCCAAAAGTTGATTGCCGTTGCGGATGGCCCCAATCTCGGGAATATCGGCGGTTTGAGTGCCAACAATCTCGGCCAAAGAAGGGCTTGCCATGACAAGGGAACCAATGGTCAGCATGTCGGCGGGAGTGCTGCGACTTCCCGAGGAGATCCCGCTGGCATCGTCGACGACTGTGTCAGTAAGCCCCCGCGTGGCCAGCCACGTGTTCGCCGCCACGAGGTAGGAGTCGAAAGAGCCATACGCCCAGGTCGCGAGAGAAACAGCATAGTTATTCGCAGACACCATGAGCATCACCGTGAGGGCCTGCTTCTGCGTGAGTTGCATGCCGTTAGTCACGACTTCAAACGAGCCCAACTCCGCCTGCGTCTGTTGCAGAATCTGAACATCCGTTTGGGTAAACGTAATGGTGGGGCCAGGGTCGGCGGCATCCGCGAGGGGCTTGGCGTCGAGGATGACGAGAGCCGTGATGACCTTGGTGATGCTGGCGATGGGGACCTGCTCTTGTGGACCATCGGTAGCCAAAGTGCCGAACCCCTCGGCGGCAATCGCACTTTCGCCGTAACCGGGGAGCGTCAATACTGCGGCGGGCTGCGTGAGCGCCGGAGCATCCAGCAGGGTGACCGCGGCTGCGGGAAGTGGGGCGACAAGGGTGGTGACGGCAAAGATAACAGCGAGCAACATGGCGGATGCCGTGCCAAAGACGACCTGCCGGCGGCGGCGGAACACGGCGGGAGAGGGCATTTGACCAAGCGTAGTCGGGACTATTGCTGCAGGGCGTATAACGCGACGGCGCTCGCCGAAGCCACGTTCAATGAATCGATACCGTGCAACATGGGGATGGTCACAATGGTGTCGGCGGCCTCTAGGGCCGTGCGACTGAGGCCGTCCCCCTCTGTGCCCAGAACAAGGGCAACACGTTCGGGAGCGTGTGCGGCGAAATCGCGCAGACTGACGGCGTCATCGGCTAACGCGAGGGCAGCAACGTGGAAACCCGCATCGGCCAAGAGCGTGCGCGCCTCGGGCCACTCGGGCAACCGGGTCCACGGCACCTGAAGCACCGTGCCCATGCTCACTCGAACGCTGCGGCGGTAGAGCGGATCGGCGCACCGGGGGGTGACAAAGACGGCGTCGGCCCCCAGACCCGCAACCGCACGAAAAATGGCCCCCACATTGGTGTGGTCGACGATGTCCTCGAGAATGACGACGCGTTTGGCGTTCGCCAGCAATGCAGCAGGATCGGGAAGGGGCGGCCGATGCATGGAGGCGAGGGCGCCGCGGTGCAGGTTGTATCCCGTGAGGCTCTCCAAGAGCTTGCTCTCCCCCACATAGATCGTGCAGTCCTCAAAACCTTCAACCAAAGGTTCAAGGTCTGGCAGCCACTGTTCCTGCAGGAGTACGGAGCGCGGACGATGGCCGGCCGCTAACGCACGCTGGATGACTTTCGTCGATTCCGCGATGTAGAGGCCCCGTGCTGGTTCGCTCATGCGGCGCAGAACGGCATCCGTCAGACGATTGTAATCAGCCAATCCGTCGGCAGTGAGATCTTCGATGTGAACGATAGTGGCCATCCCCCCAGTTTGTCAGTGAACTGAAACATGCACGAAACGCGTGCCCTTTAGGCTCGGCCTATGGCCGCGGTGCTCACGAGCGAAGTGTATGTCGAGGGACTAGATTCCCTCGTCGAAATTTTGGCGGGCAAACGCGTGGCGGTTCTTACGGGTGCCGGGGTCAGTACTGACTCGGGAATCCCCGACTATCGAGGACAAGGTGCGTCCAAGCGCACGCCCATGAACATCTCCAGTTTTCTGAACAGCGAGACCTCGCGTCAGCGCTATTGGGCCGGAGCGCACATTGGCTGGCGCACATTCTCAGATGCCGAACCAAATGGTGGCCATATCGCCCTAGCGGCGATGGAGCAGGCCGGCATTATCGAGGGTGTCATCAGCCAAAATGTGGATGGGTTACATCGCCGTGCTGGGTCCTCGCACGTTGTCGACCTGCATGGAAGTCTTGACCGAGTGCGATGTTTGGACTGCGGCCAAATGTTTGACCGCACCGGCGTTGAGCGCCAACTTCAAGAGCGCAACCCGTGGCTCGACCTTGCCGACAGCGTCACGCTAGCCCCCGATGGTGACGTGGAGGTTCGAGAATTCGAGCGCATCGTCGTGCCGCACTGCACCGTGTGCCTCGGAACGTTGAAGCCGGATGTCGTATTTTTCGGTGAATTCGTGCCGCCTAAGACATACGCGTCAGCGGCTTCCTTGGTTAAGCGCGCCGACGCTCTGTTGATCGCGGGATCCTCGCTCACCGTGAATTCTGGGATTCGCTTGCTCGAACAAGCGCGTCGCAGGCGCCTCCCCATTGTGATCGTGAACCGCGGAGAAACCAAGGGCGATCAGCGTTCAGTGTTGAAGCTTTCCGCCGGCACGAGTGACGTCTTGGCCCAGCTAGCCCTTCGCTTGGGCGTCGGCGACCTCTACGAGGACATCGAGTAGTTTTTTCGCAGACACGGGCCAGCTGAACGCCGCCGCTTGTGTCAAAGAGGCGTGGGATGCGCGGCTCCACGATCTATCCTCCTCAAGGGTGCGAATCGCTGAGGCAAACCCGGCAGCATCTCGTGGGGTGACGTAGCGGGCCGCTGCTCCCCCAATTTCGTGAAAAATCTCGATGTCACTGACGACTACCGGTGTTCCCAAGGCCATTGCCTCCACGAGAGGAATCCCAAAGCCTTCATCCAGGGAAGCGGAAACCAGTGCCGTGGCGGTGCGCAGCGTGGCCTGATAGTCCTCTTCGGAGGTGCCGTTGTGAAATATGAGTCGCCCGGTTGGCGCAATGGCCTGAAGACGTGTTTTGTCGGCTTCAGACACTCTGCTCAGGAGGTGTAAGTCGTATTCCGGTAACAGGTCCATGGCTCGCACGAGGGTTTCGACGTTCTTGTAGGGCATGAACGATCCCATGTAGATCAGGGACTTTGTGCGGGTAACAGGATCGCGAAAGGATGTGGCTCCAGACGCGACGGCGGCAGTGTCGGCGGCGTTCGGTACGACGTAGACGGGCTTGCGGGTGAGGTGATGTTCGGCGATCAATGTCGCGGTGGTGTTTGAGACCGCCACGATGGCGTCGGCGCCGTTCAGCAACAAGCGTTGCGGCCACCAGGCGAGGTGGTACAGGCGCCACAGGAGGCGCACGGGCCATGACAGCGATGTTGGAGGCTTGGGGTGCCGGTAGTAAATGAGGTCGTGCACAGTGAGAACCAGCGGATACCGGCGACCGCGTGAGCCCATTGTCTGCATGGGGCTGAAGACGATGTCGGGGCCGAAGGCGTTGATCTGGTGGGCCACGATCATCTCGCGGGCACTGGTCGGCGCCGAGATGAGCTTCCATGGCACAGCGGGGAGCAGGGCGAGCTGAGCTGGGTCATGGATGAGCATGGTGACGGTGTGCTCCCCCGTTTCCGCGGTAATAGCCGCCAACTCTTCAACGAGCCGAGCGCTGAAGCGCGAGATTCCATCGTGATGGTCGGTACGCACGTAACGGCAGTCAAAGAAAATCTTCATGGCGTGCGGGTTGTCGCGGAGGTCGCCTGCCGGGGTGGTAGCCCCAGAAAGGATCGAATGTTGTGGGCAGCGAAATCCGGGGCTTCGTAGTGAACGAGATGGCCGACGCCCTTGACAACTTCGAGGCGGGCTCCCGTGAGGCGTGAAGCGAGGGCTTTTTGCTCGGGAAGAGCGGTGATGTCGTCTCGATCAGCCACCAAAAGCAAAAACGCCACCGGATCTTTGCGCGCATTGATGGCATCCACGAACTGGTTGACGTCGTTGTTCACGGATGTCTCGAAAGCCTCGAGAACGGATGCCCGGCTCACAAAATCGCTGAAGTACGAGTCGTGCTGCTCATGGATCCAGGTGCGCAGCTCTGGGTCCTTGGTCTTGGCCATCGTGACGCTCATGATGCGCACGATGGCGGTGTTCTTCAGGAGCGCGAATCCGGCTTTCTCCGGCAGGACCGCCGCGGCCTTGTAATACAGCACGGCGAGACGCGTCATGAAACCGTTGGGTCCCTTGAGCGCGTTGACCGCAATCGGGTTGATCAAGACGGCCTGATGTGCCGGCAGCCCCCCGGCCAGCGCTGCAGCGACGACGATGGAGCCAAAAGAGTGGCCCAGAATCACGCTGTGAGGGTGTGCCGACGGGACCGTCACAGCTGCGTAGAAATCTTGCAACCACAGGGAGTATGCCTGGATATCACTAACGCCGGGTAAGGCATCCGAAGCGCCGAAGCCTGGAAGGTCCGGGATAATCACTCGGACGTCGCCGCCCAGTTCGGCCACAATGGGTTCGAGGCCGTGATGATCGCCGCGGAATCCGTGAATCATGACGATGGTCTTCGAGGCGTCGGGTTGACCGTATTGCCAAAAGTGTGTGGTGACGCCCCTGACGCCCACGGTGTGCTCGTTCACGGGGATAACGGCCAGCTTGGCGGCGAACGGGGAGAAGGGACTCATGGTGGCTAAAGTCTACGGCTCACGGCGCACAGGGCCCGAGATGTCGGGGGCCGCCTCTAGAGTGAAGGGGTGACTGACTCGAAACTGCCCGAATGGGCCAATGTCCTAGCCGTCTTTGATACCGAAACAACCGGCATCGCAACGGAGACCACCCGCATCGTGAGTGCGCATGTCAGTGTGCTGACCCCCGATGGCGAGAGTACTCAGGGGCGTGATTGGCTGATTGATTGTGGCATCGAGATCCCCGCCCAGGCGACCGCCGTTCACGGCATTACGACCGAACGAATGCGGGCAGAGGGTGCCCCCGCTCCCGACAGCATTTTCGAGATTTTGACACTGCTGCAAGGGTATTTCGACGCGGGCGTCCCCGTTGTCGCGTACAACGCCTCCTATGATTTCTCGATTCTTGATCGTGAAGCGAAACGGTACGGCTTAGACACAATTGCGTCGGTGAAGCCCGTCATCGATCCTCTCGTCATCGACAAGCAGGTCGATAAGTATCGCAAAGGCAAGCGCACCCTCGAGGCGGCGTCGGCCTACTACGGTGTTTCTCTCGAAGGAGCCCACGATGCTGCAGTGGACGCAATTGCAGCCGGCCGTGTCGCGCAAGCTATCGGCCGCAAATACGCCACGGAGCTCAACATGAGCGCTAACGATTTACATGATGCTCAGGTCACGTGGGCGGCTGCTCAGGCGGCAAGCTACGCCGAGTGGCGTCGCGGCCAGGGCCTCGCTGTTTTCCCGGGAGATGGTCTTTGGCCCGTCCGCTAAGGCGATTTTTCGGGAGTAGAGGCAATAAAAAAAAGTGGTCAGCTGATGCTGACCACTTTTTTTGTGAAAACTAAAGAGAAGTGTCGAATTACGCGCCGAAGCCCTTGAAGCGCTGGTTGAACTTCTCGACACGACCGGCGGAGTCCATGATGCGCTGCTTGCCCGTGTAGAACGGGTGCGAGGCGCTGGAGATCTCAACGTCGATGATGGGGTACGTGTTGCCGTCGGTCCACTCGATCGTCTTGCTGCTCGTGACGGTCGAGCGCGTGAGGAACGATTCGTCTGAAGCGAGGTCGTGAAAAACGACGGCGGCGTATGTGGGGTGAATGTCAGACTTCATCAGGAATTCCTTTGAGTGATAATGCGTGGTTATGTGTGGTGAGAACTCTCACGCACGAAGCTTTCGGCACGAACATACTAGCTACGATGCCGACTTATAACTATAACAGACGGGCAGGCATGCTCAGGGCGTTGCTGTGGGCCTCATCGCGTTGGGCCTCATCGTGTTGAGCCTCAGCGCCGGTGACGAGAAAGCAGGGATTACTGGGGTCGTGCCGCCGCACTAAAGCGACCGTTATTATTCACGACGTCAACACTCACGCCGAATGCCTTCGTGAGGTTGTCGCTCGTCAGAGTTTCGTTCAGAGGGCCCGCAGCGACGACCCTGCCGTTAGCCAGCAGGAGCGCGTGGGTGAAGCCCCGAGGAATCTCTTCGACATGGTGAGTGACCATGATGATTGCCGGAGCGGTCGAGCTGGACGCGAAGGCGCTCAGCATGGACATGAGTTCCTCGCGCATTCCCAAATCGAGGCCGGCCGAGGGCTCATCCAACAAAAGAACCTCTGGATCGGTCATGATCGAGCGGGCAATCTGCAGGCGCTTCTGTTCGCCTTCGCTCAGCGTGCCAACCTCACGGTTGGTCAAGCCCTCCAAACGCCATTCAGTGAGGACGCGACGGGCGCGGCGGAGGTCAATGTCTTCGTACACTTCACCACGACGCTCGGCGGCAGCATAGGCGGCCGTGACAACCGCATCGACAACGATCTCGGTCGGAGGAATGCGCTTGGCCATGCCGGAAGACGCCAATCCCACGCGTGGACGAATCTCTTCGGGATCACCGGTGGCGAGATCCTCGCCTAAAACGAGGGCCGTGCCAGAGGTGGGGACTTCCCACGCGGCAGCTAATTCAAGAATGGATGTCTTGCCCGCGCCGTTGGGCCCGAGGATGACCCAGCGCTGGTCAGAAGTAACTTCCCAGCTGACGTTGTCAACGATGGTGTTACCACCTCGTTCGAGGGAAACATTAGAGAGTCGGAGCACCAAAGACATAGCTCCCATGTTATCGACCTATCGAGTGCAGACGATGTCGTAGACGGCCCGTGTCTGGGTGGCAATGCGTGCCCAGTCAAAATGATCCTTCGCCCGCTGGCGCGCGGCACGGCCCATCTCCGCGGCGCGAGCAGGGTCGGCGAGGGCGTGATTCAAGGTGGCGCTTAAATCTTTGATGAATGTCTGGGGGTAAAGCGGCGTGCCTGTCCCGTCCGTGACTTGTTCGAGAGGGACGAGCCAGCCGGTCACTCCATCCTCAATGACTTCAGGGATGCCGCCGGTTGCTGTACCCACAACGGGAATCCCGCAGGCCATGGCCTCGAGGTTGACGATCCCGAGAGGTTCATAGATCGAGGGGCACACAAAGATCGTGCCCTGCGTGAGGACTGCCGAGAGCTCGTGCCGAGGAAGATGCTCGGAGATCCAGATCACCCCTGATCGTGTCTGGCGAAGGGTCGCAACTTTTGCTTCAACCTCGGTAAGGATCTCGGGCGTATCGGCGGCACCGGCACACAGGATGATTTGCACGTCGGCAGGTAATGTTTGAACAGCCTCGAGAAGGTAGGGCAACCCCTTTTGGCGAGTAATGCGTCCAACAAAAACAACCGATGGACGGGTCGGATCGATGTCATAACGCTCAAACACGCCAGCGTTCTCGGTTGGACGCCACGCCTCACAATCGATGCCGTTGTGAATCGTGTGCACCTTGGCTGGATCAATGGCGGGGTAACACCGCAGGATGTCCTGACGCATGCCTTCGCTCACGGCAATCACGGCGTCCGCTGCTTCATAGGCCGATTTCTCAATGAAGCCGGACAGCCGATATCCTCCACCAAGTTGCTCGGCCTTCCACGGGCGTAGCGGTTCGAGGGAGTGTGCGGTGATGACGTGCGGGATGCCGTGCACGAGCTGCGCGAGTCGTCCAGCCTCGTTGGCATACCAGGTGTGGGAGTGAACAACGTCGGCGCCCACAACATCGTTTGCCATCTGGAGATCGACGCCGAGGGTGGCAAGGGCACTGTTCGCCGAAGTCAGTTCGGCAGGTACCCGGTACGCAAACACGTCGGCCTCAGTGCGGTCCGCGCCAAAACAACGAACGGTCACGGAAATACTCTCGCGAAGAGCCGCGACAAGCTCTGTGACATGCACGCCCGCTCCCCCATAAATTTCGGGAGGATATTCTTTGGTAAGTAGCTCTACACGCATGTTTTCCACGTTAGTGCAGAGGTGCCAATGCCATCGTGAAAACACTTCTTGATTGAAAGAAGGAACCGAGAAAATACTGAGATTGCTGGCGTATGATTTTGGCCATGACGCCACAGAAGGTTTTCGGGATTGTTCTTGCTGGAGGCGAAGGAAAACGGCTGATGCCGTTGACCGTAGACCGGGCAAAGCCCGCGGTTCCCTTCGGTGGTCAATACCGCCTCGTGGACTTTGCAATTTCGAATCTCATCAATTCTTCGCTCCGCCAAATTGTAGTGTTGACGCAATACAAGTCACATTCCCTAGACCGCCACGTTTCGCAGACGTGGAGAATGTCATCGCTCCTCGGTGCCTACGTAGCATCTGTTCCAGCGCAGCAGCGCCTGGGGAAACGATGGTTTAGCGGCTCAGCCGATGCGATTCTTCAAAGCCTCAACCTTGTGCGCGACGAGAAGCCAGACATCGTTGTTGTGGTGGGCGCCGACCACGTGTATCGCATGGATTTCGATCAGATGATCGCGGCCCATGTTGCCTCTGGAAAACGCGCTACCGTCGCTGCTATTCGGCAGCCCATCGCTTTGGCAGATCAATTTGGTGTAATCGAAGTCGACCCCGCTGACCCGACGGCGATCACTCAGTTTCTCGAAAAGCCCAAAAATCCCATTGGGTTGCCCGACGCTCCCCACGAAGTGCTCGCCTCGATGGGGAATTACGTCTTTGACACGGATGCGCTGATCGAGGCCGTCGAAGCGGATGGCGAACGGGCCGAATCGACGCATGACATGGGGGGCGACATCATTCCGTATTTCGTTGACCGTGGTGAGGCCGGCGTGTACGACTTTCAACGCAACACGGTTCCGGGCTCTACGCTGCGCGATCGTTACTATTGGCGCGATGTCGGATCTATAGATTCATTTTTTGACGCGCATCAGGATCTCATTTCGGCCCTTCCGATCTTCAATTTGTATAACAGCGACTGGCCCATCTACTCGATGCAGGTGAACTCGCCCCCGGCCAAGTTCGTGAGGGATGCCAAAGGCAGTTTGGGGGCGACGATTGATTCGATCGTGTCACTGGGTTCCCTCATCTCGGGTTCCCACATTGAGCGCAGTGTTCTCGGTCCTTGGACCAGGCTTCACTCGGGTTGCAGAGTTGTTGACTCCGTGCTGTTTGATCACGTTGAGGTCGGTCAGGATGCGGTTGTGATTCGAGCGATTCTTGACAAGGAAGTCGTCGTCAGGCCAGGTGCCACAATCGGTGTGGATGCCACGCGCGACCGTGCTCGGGGGTTTACGGTGACGGACTCGGGCATAACCGTCGTAGCAAAGGGAGTGTTGGTCGAGCCATGAGTTATGTTGCCACCACGACAAGTCCGATCCGCACAATCCGGTCGCAGCGGGTTCTCGTCGTCCTCGATGTCGATTCCACCCTCATCGAGAATGAAGTCATTGAACTTCTTGCCGCCGAGGCAGGCTCGCTGGAGCTTGTCGCCGAGGTCACCGAACGAGCCATGCGCGGTGAGCTCGATTTTGTGCAGAGCCTACGAGAGCGTGTTGCCACACTGGCCGGCCTTCCCGAGAGCGTCTTTGACGTCGTTCGCTCCCGCATTCGCGTCACGAAGGGTGTCCCTGAGCTCATTGCCGGTGTCAAGGCCTTCGGCGGCCACGTGGGTGTCGTTTCGGGAGGCTTTCAGGAACTTCTTGATCCCCTCGCTGAGGACCTCGGTCTTGATTTTTGGAAGGCCAACCGCCTGGAAGTTGTGGACGGTCGGCTGACGGGTCATGTCGTCGGTGAAATTATTGATGGTGCCGCGAAGGCTGTAGCGCTCAGCGCGTGGGCCCTCGAGACCCAGACCTCGCTGAACGACACCGTCGCGATTGGCGACGGCGCCAATGACCTCGCCATGATGGCGGTAGCCGGTCTTTCCATTGCGTTTTGTGCCAAGCCGATCGTTCAAGAGCAAGCAAACGTTGTACTCAATGAGCGCGACCTCGCCAAGGCACTCGACATCATCGGCTTGATCTAAAGAGCTAGTGCCCCATTCCTAGACCGCCGTCTACGGGAATGACGGCTCCCGAAATGTAGCCCGCGTCATCGGAAGCGAGCCACGCTACAACTTTCGCCACCTCTGACGGTGTGGCAAACCGGTTTGCGGGAATGTTCCGCTTGTACTCGGCCTGCTGTTCTTCGGGTAACGCGGCCGTCATGTCGGTTTCGATGAACCCCGGGGCGACGACATTTGCGGTAATACCCCGTGACCCTAGTTCCCGGGTCAGTGAGCGAGCCATTCCGACGAGAGCACTCTTGGAAGCAGAATAGTTAACTTGGCCCGCGGACCCGTAGAGCCCGACGACGCTGGAAATCAAAATAATTCGACCGAAACGAGCCTTGAGCATGCCTTTGGTCGCACGCTTGACAACTTTAAAGGCACCGCCCAAGTTGGTGTCCACAACAGTGTCGAAATCTTCATCGCTCATGCGCATGATGAGCGTGTCCCGCGTGATACCAGCGTTTGCAACGACGACCTCCACCGGTCCAAGTTGAGCTTCAATCAGAGCGTAGGCGGCATCTAACGAAGCCCCATCGGTAACATCGGCAGTGACAGTTAAACAACCGGCGGGACCTTCCCCCGATCGTGCCGTGACTGCCACGCGGTGCCCTTGGGCCACGAACTCTTCGGCCAAGGCGTAGCCGATGCCACGATTACCACCAGTAATGAGAACGGTACGAGCAGTCACTTTTCCTCCAGCCGGATGCGCTTCACGCGCTTTGAGCGAAATCACGGGCTCCTAGGGGCGAACGGGGTCCATTTTAGATGCGCAGAGGCAAGCCTAGCCGTAGGCTTTAGGCCTAACAGTTCACCTAAGGACACGTCTCAAGATGAAGAAAGCCCAGCAGTCCGTCACCTCTCTCCCCGCTTCTCCTGATCATGAGCGTCACGTTCGCATGATCAAGTATTCGGTTGCCATGGGAATTCGCATGGTCTGTATCGTTCTCCTTCTCGTCGTGCAGGGTTGGTGGTTGATTATCTTTGCGGCTGGGGCCATCGTTCTTCCCTATTTTGCGGTCGTCGTTGCAAACGTTGCTGCTGCCCCTAAACATGCTGAGGTTGTTCGGCCAGGCTCGATTGTCTTAGCCAACAGTTTCGGTGCTCATAACGGCGGGAACGACAAGCGTTCGTGATCTCTCTTGCTCCTCTCGACGTTCAGTGTTCACGGGCGGGATGTCGAAATACGGCGACGTCTCAGGTCGTCTGGCGAAACCCGAAAATTCACGCCAGTGACCGAAGAAAAATCTGGCTTACCTGTGTCGAGCATGAAAAGTTCCTGCTTGAATTTCTTTCATCTCGGTCATTTCCTGCCGTCGTTGAAGAGTTGGATGGAGCCGAGTGAACGCGCCGTGGCTCAAGCAGGTCTTCACCCGACGGTGGTTGGCCTACCTTCTGGTGACCATATTGTTCGCCATTTCCTGCGTGGCCTTAGGGATGTGGCAGTTTGCACGCCGGGACGAAGCGCGCCTGGAGATGACGCGAATCTTAGAGAACTTTGACTCGACACCTGTGTCACTCACAGACGCTCTTCCCGCACTGGACGCCTTCAACGCCGACGAAAAATGGTTACCGGTGACAATGACCGGCACCTATGTCGCCGAAGATGAAATGCTCGTGCGCGGCCGTCCACGAGATGGAGCTCCCGGCTTCGAAGTTCTTACGCCGCTCAGGTTGCCTTCCGGCGCGGTGTTTATTGTTGATCGCGGCTGGCTACCAACCGGGGAGTCGCAGGATGCCCCCGACCATATTCCTACCCCTCCGAGGGGGGAGGTCACCGTCGTGGCACGGCTCAAGGCGGGAGAACCGAGCATCGTTGGTCGGGGAGCTATCCCGGGCCAGGTTGCGACCATCGAATTGCCGTTGATTGCTAGCATGTTGGCCCAGCCAACGTACACCGGTGCCTACGGGGTCATGACATCAGAATCGCCTGATCCCATCGAGGCTCCCCCGGCATCCGTTCAACGACCCCAGTTAGACGAGGGCCCCCACTTGAGCTACGCGTTCCAATGGATTCTTTTCGCGATTATGGGTTTCATTGGGCTCGGCTGGGCCATTCGTAACGAGTGGCGCATCCGTAATGCCGACGATCCGAAAGAGATCGAACGAAATGCTGGCGTGCGGGCTAAGAAAGCTCTTCGTTCTCCATCAGATGCCGAGATCGAAGATCAACTGATGGATGAATCACACTGACCGATTCTGGTCCGTGAGGTCCTATTCGAGACCGATGAGGTCGAAGTAATCCTTGTTCCAGTGGTCTTCAACGCCATCAGGCAAGATAAGTACGCGTTCGGGGTTGAGGGCCTCGACAGCGCCCTCATCGTGGCTCACGAGAACGACGGCACCCTTATAGGATGCCAAAGCACCGAGGATCTCCTCACGACTGACGGGGTCCAAGTTGTTCGTCGGCTCATCCAAGAGCAAGAGATTGGCGCTGGAGACGACGAGCATCGCCAAGGCCAGACGAGTCTTTTCACCACCGGACAGAACTCCGGCAGGTTTTTGCGAATCGTCCCCACTAAAGAGGAACGAACCGAGGACCCGGCGCGCTTCCATCTCCGTAAGGTGAGGGGATGCGCTGACCATGTTCTCCAACACGGAACGCTTTACATCTAGGGTTTCGTGCTCTTGGGCGTAGTAGCCGATCTTTAGACCAAAACCAGGAATCAGCTCCCCGGTGTCGGGCTTGTCGACTCCTGCGAGAATACGGAGGAGGGTGGTCTTTCCGGCACCGTTGAAGCCCAAGATAACGACCTTGGAACCGCGGTCGATGGCCAGGTCCACGGCGGTAAAGATCTCGAGCGAACCGTAGCTGCGCGAGAGATCGGTGGCCATGAGCGGCGTTTTGCCACACGGTGCGGGATCGGGGAAGCGTAGCTTGGCAACGCGATCGGTGGCGCGAACGTCGTCCAGTCCAGCCATGAGAGTCTCGGCACGCTTGACCATCTGCTTGGCAGCTACGGCACCCGAGGCACGGGCACCCATCTTGGCTGCCTGGGTTTGGAGCGTCGTGGCTTGACGTTCGGCGTTGGTGCGTTCACGTTTGCGTCGTTGTTCATCCGTCTCACGTTGACGCTGGTAATTCTTCCAGTTCATGTTGTAGATGTCGATGACCTGACGATTTGCATCGAGGTAGAAAACCCGGTTTACCGTGTCGCCAACGAGTTCGACATCGTGGCTGATCACGATCAGGCCACCTTTGTAGCCCTTCAAAAATTCGCGCAACCAGACGACGCTGTCGGCATCGAGGTGGTTCGTGGGCTCATCGAGAAGCATGGTCTCGGCGCCGGAGAAGAGAATGCGGGCAAGCTCAATGCGGCGGCGCTGACCACCGGAGAGGGTGCTCAGGGGCTGATCGAGGATGCGGTCGGGCAGGCTCAGGTTGCTGGCGATCGATGCTGCTTCGGCTTCGGCCGCGTAACCCCCGAGCGCCATGAAACGGTCGGAGAGATCACCGTAGGATTTCATCGCTGCTTCGCTGACCTTGAGGTCGGTGCTGGCCATGCCATCCGTTGCTTCGCGCATCTGCAGAACGATGGAACCGAGACCTCGGGCATCGAGGATGCGTGTGCGCGCAAGGTCTTCCGGGTTGCCAGAACGCGGGTCCTGGGGAAGGTACCCAATCTCGCCAATGCGTTCGATGGAACCACCGGAAGGCTGTAAGTCCCCGGCTAATGTCTTGGTGAGGGTGGTTTTACCCGCACCGTTACGACCCACAAGGCCGATTTTGTCCCCGTTAGAGACGCGGAACGACACATTCTCCATGAGAACACGAGCGCCTACGCGAAGCTCAAGGTCTTGGACGTTGAGCACAGAAATACCCGATCTTTTGTGACGCGATTGCTAAGCCCGAGTTGTCGGGGGCTCCTCTAGTATAAAAGCAAGGCGAAGACTCTGCGGAGCACCGCCTGTAATATTCCCTTTGACTCTAGGAGACCTGTGTCCAATTTGACTCTCGCGCCAACGCGTACTGTATTAGTTGATCGGCTTGGTGCCCGCAGCGCGGCGGCAAATATCACGATGGTTGTTGCCGGAGCTGCCTTGACCGCGGGAGCGGCTCAGCTTGTCATTCCAATGTGGCCCGTGCCGATTACCGGTCAAACATTCGCTGTGCTCCTCGTAGGGACGACCTTGGGCGCGCTCCGGGGTGCCCTTTCCATGGTGCTCTACATCGCGCTTGGGGCAATCGGCCTTCCGATCTTTACTGAAGGTTCCGCCGGCTGGCACGTCATCGCTGGCCCCACCGGTGGTTACCTTGTCGGCTTTGTCCTTGCGGCCGTGCTCACAGGCTGGCTCGCACAACGCTCGTGGGATCGTCAGATTGTCGGCGCCGCTGTCGCGTTCTTGGCCGGTACCGCTGTTATTTATGCTGTGGGACTCCCCTGGCTTTCCGTTGCCCTGGGGCAACTGGGGTACCCCAATGACATGGGTGCCACGCTTCAGGCCGGTTTCTTGCCTTTCGTCCCCGGTGACATTCTCAAGGCCGTTGCGGCCGGAGTGCTTTTGCCCGTGACCTGGAAACTCGTCTCTCGCGCCAAGAAATAGGCGTCTTTGACGACAATCGGCCCTCTCCTGTGACGGAGGGGGCCGATTGCCTTTTCCTGGTGGCTGGCGGTCGGCAGTGAAAGGCGACTCTAGAGAAGGTGCGGGTGATGAGCTGCGACCACATTGGGATGGGCCCGGACCCGACTCTTGAGCCAATTTTGCCCATAGACCGAGTGAATAATGTTGCCGGGGTCCGTGGTGATTCCCTGTGCGGCATTGCGGTATTCAAGGTCGAGATCAATGACATTTATGTGAGCGTCCAGTCGAGGTCCGTAGAAAAACGGCAAGGAGATTCGGTCCTCTCCCTCCTGAGACGAGATAACGCGGTGCAACGTTGCCTTGAGATAACCGTCTGTCGCAATCTCCAATAGCTCTCCGATATTGACAACGAAGGCGTGACTCACGGGCGGAGCATCGATCCACTGACCGTCATGTTGGACCTGCAATCCTTCCTTTCCCTCTTCGACATAGAGCAACGTCAACACGCCCAGGTCCTTGTGAGCACCGACGCCTTGCACTGGCTCTTGGCCCGCTCCCGCGCGCGAGCCTGGATAGCGCGCAATCTTGAGGTGAGGTGACGGCATGCGATCAAAGGCCGTGTCGAACGTGTCGCGCGGGGCTCCAAGAGCCACCGCCCACTCGGCCAAGAGCGTGCGACTTATGTCTCCCAGACGTTCCATCCAATCGATGGCGGCAGGTTCAAGTTGAGGGAGATTTTCTGGCCAGAGATTGGGCCCCTGTAGGACCCAAAAATCGTCTTGCTGATCAGTGGCGGAGACGGCGTGGCGTTCCGCACCGATATCGATTTGCTCACGCCAGTCCGTCTTGCCCTGCGTCAGCTCTCCACCCATTCTGGTGTAGCCCCGAAAATGGGGACTGTTCGTATTCTCGATAGCGAGCTTCTCGAACTCCGGGAGGGCGAAAAATTGTCGCGATACCTCCATCATGTTGTCGATGACAGCCGTCGGAATTCCGTGGCCGATCAGATAGAAGAACCCAACTTCGTGAGTTGCCCTGCGCAGTTCTTCACGGAATTCTCGAACGTCGGCCTCAGATCCCGCTAGGAGAGAGAGATCAATTACGGGAAGCGTCGTTGTGGTGGGGGTCGTCATCAGATGCTCCTTAAGCGTTGTTCGCTAGCGAGTCGAGCGAGTCGAGGGCGGCGACAATGTCGTCGGTGAGATCGTCGACGTCTTCGATGCCGACGCTGAGGCGAACGAGATTCTCGGGAACGGCGAGGGCGGTTCCGGCGACCGAGGCGTGCGTCATGGCAAAGGGGAATTCAACGAGGGATTCCACGCCGCCCAGAGACTCCGCCAGGGTAAAGAGATGCGTGTTGGCAACGACATGACGAGCGGCCGCCTCTCCCCCGGTGACGGTGATCGAAATCATGCCGCCGAATCCTGACATCTGAGCCCGAGCAATGTCATGACCAACGTGTGAGGGAAGCCCGGGGTAGAAGACATTTTCTACCCGCGGATGCGACTGAAGGCGCTCAGCAATTGCCCCCGCGTTCTGCGAGTGACGGTCCATGCGTACCGCAAGTGTCTTGATGCCGCGAACTGTGAGGTACGAGTCAAAAGGTGAGGCAATGGCACCGGCCGCGTTGTGGAGGTACGCCACCTGCTCGGCGAGCGTGTAGTTCTGCAAGATGACGGCACCTCCCACGACATCACTGTGCCCACCGAGGTACTTTGTCGTGGAGTGAACCACCGCGTCGGCACCGAGCGAAAGTGGTTGCTGGAGTGCGGGCGTGGCAAATGTGTTGTCGACCACGACGACGGCGCCAGACGCGTGAGCAACCTCAACCATGGCGGCGATGTCAATGATCCGAAGCATGGGGTTGGAGGGTGTCTCGATCCAGACCACCTTAGGCTTCGTGCTGGCGATGACGGCACGGGCACCCTCAGGATCACTCATGTCGATGGCGGTATGGGTGATTCCCCATTTGCTGAAAACACCGTTGATGAGACGGTACGTACCCCCGTAAACGTCATTGGCAATAACGACGTGATCCCCTGGTTGAAGCAGGGACCGCAGAAGCGTGTCTTCGGCGGCAAGGCCGCTGGAGAATGCAAAGGCGTGCGATCCTCCCTCGAGCGCCGCGAGGTTTGTTTGCAGGTTGGCCCGGGTCGGGTTGCCGCTGCGAGAGTACTCATAGCCGGCCCGCATGTTGCCCACGCCGTCCTGTTTGAAGGTCGAACTGAGGTGCAGCGGCGGGATCACGGCGCCGGTTGCGACGTCGACATCTTGACCGGCATGGACGGCGAGGGTATTGAATTTTGACATGGCAAAGCTCCTTTATTGGGGGTAAGTGGTCGCCGTTTTAGGCGAAAATAGGGTCGAGGACGGCGGCGATCCGCGCGCGAAGCTCAGCTTGCTCAGGGGTTATCGCCACGTCGTAGCCGTGGTCGATCATCCATTCGTCATTAAAGATTTTGCCGAGGTAGCCGCGTCCACTGTCGGGAAGCAAAGCTACGACAACGTCATCTTTGGTCAGGGCTGCGGCTGCCTTGAGAGCGGCAACCACGGCCATGCCGGATGATCCGCCGACGAGCAAACCCTCCTCACGGGCAAGGCGACGTGTCATGGCAAAAGATTCAGCATCCGTGACCATGATGACGTCATCGGGCAGGCTCGCGTCGAAGGCGCCGGGCCAGAAGTCCTCACCGACTCCCTCGACGTTATAACCGTGGATCGGTCCGCCCGAGTAGATGGATCCTTGGGGGTCGGCACCAATGATCGTGACGCGGCCGTCCGATGCTTCTTTTAAGAAACGACCGGTGCCGGTGATGGTGCCGCCGGTACCAACCCCCGCGACGAAATGGGTGACTCCGCCATCGGTATCGTTCCAGATTTCGGGACCGGTGGTGGCGTAGTGGCTCGCAGGTCCGTTGGGGTTGTCATATTGGTTGGGCTTGAAGGCTCCGGGAATCTGCCGGGCGAGACGATCCGAGACGGAGTAGTACGATCGCGGATCGCTGGGTTCGACGTTTGTGGGAGTGGAGATAACCTCGGCGCCATAGGCACGCATCGTGTTCTGCTTATCGAGGGAGACCTTGTCGGGAACAACGAAGATGGTTTTGTATCCCCGTTGCTGGGCAAAGAGTGCCAGCCCAACGCCCGTGTTGCCCGAAGTTGCCTCGACGATGGTGCCGCCCGGCAAGAGAAGGCCGTCGCGCTCGGCAGCATCAAGGATGCGTTCAGCAATGCGATCTTTTGAGGATCCCCCTGGATTCGCGTACTCAATTTTGACGAGGATTGTGGCCGTTATTCCTTCGGTGACGGAGGTCAGGCGGACGAGGGGGGTATTGCCGATGGTGCCCGTAATGGCGTGTGAATACTTCACGTAGAGGGTTCCCTAAAGATGAGGGAGAGCATCCCCTGTGAAAGAGGAAACGTCTCGAAATTGTTGTGTGGGGGCGTGCGCTACAGATGGCACGCAAACGAACTAGTTCAGTTATGAACTAGAGACAACAACAACAGAGACGAGTGTTTATCACGATGGGGCAACGTTAGCACGAAGCAGCGTGACCCCTTTCGCGGATGATGAATTGTTACGTCACAATTCCGTCGCGCTACGTGAACTGACGACGGGTTTGCTGACTTTGTATTGATAACCGCGGTGGGCGGGGGCCAGGTGATCACCCTTATTGAACAGTTTTTGGCGGAATGTTCCGGTGGCGTATTCGGTCGGGTATACGCCCCGACGTTGGAGTTCAGGGACGATCCACTTCACTATGTCCTCGAACGTCCCGGGGGTAACGGCGTAGGCCAAGTTGAAGCCGTCGGCATCCGTGAATTCTGCCCACTCTTCGAGCTGGTCGGCAATCTCACCAGGGTCGCCAACAATGACGGAGCCGAAACCGCGCACCTTGGAATATTCAGCGATGTCGCGCACGGTCCACTCCCCCGCAGGCTTGTCACCCTCCTGCTGGGCAGCGGCAATAGACTGTATGGCGTTTGATTTGATGTTGCCGAGAGGTTCATCGAGATCGAACTCCGAGAGGTCCACACCCATCCAGCCCGACATCAGGACCAGCGCGGCCTCCGGCGAGGCGTAGTCAAGGTATTCCTGGTGCTTGGCATGCGCCTTCTCGTTCGACTCGTCGACGATGACCGTGAGCATGGCATAGATGCGCGCCGAATCACGACCGCGACCGGAGGCTTCGAGGGCTTCGCGAATCTCGGTGACCTGACGAGCCACAATTTCTTTCGTCGGACCCGCAACAAAGATCGCCTCGGCGTTATCGGCAGCAAACGCGATGCCACGCTTCGACGCTCCTGCCTGGAAAATAACGGGGGTGCGCTGCGGCGAAGGTTCAACCAAGTGAATGCCGGGAACCGTGAAAAACTCGCCTTTGTGGTTGATGCTGTGCACCTTAGCGGGGTCGGTGTACACGCCGGTCTCGCGGTTGCGAATCACCGCGTCATCTTCCCACGAGCCTTCCCAGAGTTTGTAGAGCACCTCGAGGTATTCATCGGCATGGGCATAGCGCGCGTCATGCTCGAGCTGATCTTCGTTGCCCATGTTGCGGGCAGCTGAAGGCAAGTAGCCCGTCACGATATTCCAACCGATGCGACCCTTCGTCAAATGATCCAATGTAGACAGACGGCGGGCGAAAGGGTACGGATGCTCGTAAGAAGTTCCGGCGGTCACACCGAACCCCAAGTGTTTTGTGGCTGCAGCCATGGCCGACACCACCATCAAGGGATCCGTCACAGGGACCTGTGCGGCGTGAGCGATAGCGGCATCGTGGTTGCCGCCGTAGACGTCGTAGGTTCCCAACACGTCCGCAATGAAGATGCCGTCAAAGATGCCCTTTTCTAGCAACTGGGCGAGCTCGGTCCAGTAGTCGATGTCTTTGTAGCGGGACGCTTGGCTGTCGGGGTGGCGCCAGGTTCCCCCGGTGACATGCCCGACGCAGCTCATATCGAAAGCGTTGAATCGAATCTGACGGGCCATGGTGTGGAGTCCTCTTGTTATTTCGCGTCACTTTCACGAGGCGAATGGGTACGCCATAAGCATGCAGTGAAAGCCCGGGATGAGGAATTTGAGTTGAGACTTGTAACGACTTGTGACGTTATGTAACCTCATAAGTCGTATCTTGACGCACCGTTTTGCTATCGATTGCTGAGGGAGTCCAATGCCTGGGTAATGTCCGCGAGTAGATCCTCGATGTTTTCGATGCCGACACTGAGGCGAACGAGGTTATCGGGCACTTCAAGCACGGTGCCTCCGACCGATTGATGGGTCATGGCACTCGGGTATTCAATGAGAGACTCGACGCCGCCCAGTGATGGCGCGAGAATGAAAAGTTCCGTGCGTGTTTGAAGGGCACGGGCTGCTGCGGAACCGCTGGCAAGTTGAAGGGACAGCATTCCACCGAAGGCGCTCATCTGCCGGCGAGCAACATCGTGCAACGGATGCGAGGCAAGACCCGGGTACAACACGCGGGAGATTGCGGGGTGACGCTCCAACGCTTCGGCAAGCGTTTGGGCGTTACTGGAATGGCGCCCCATCCGAAGGCCAAGCGTCTTGATCCCGCGGAGGGTGAGGTAAGCATCGAAGGGCGAGGAAACGGCGCCGAGCCAGTTCTGAATCTGCGCGACTTTCTCGGCAAGTTCGTCATTGTTGACAACAACAGCTCCGCCAATAACGTCACTGTGGCCCCCGAGATACTTCGTTGTGGAGTGCACGATGGCATCCGCTCCGAGCTCAAATGGACGCTGCAAAGCAGGCGTTGCAAAGGTATTGTCCACGAGGACCAGCGCTCCGTGCTGATGGGCAATGGCGCTCACGCCGGCAACATCGACGATGGTCATCATCGGATTCGTGGGGGTTTCAATGCGAACAACGCGTGGTTTCGTGGCGCTGATGACCTCGGCCACATGGGCCAGATCGGTGAAGTCGATACACGAGTGGGAGACCCCCCACGGAACAAGGATGTTGTCGATGACGCGGTAAGTTCCTGCATAGGCATCGTTGCCTAAGACAATGTGGTCGCCAGGCTTGAGCGTTGCCCGCAGGAATGCATCCTCGGCCGCCATCCCGCTGGCGAAGGAATAGGCGTGCGTTCCGCCCTCCAGAGACGCCAGATTTGCTTCCAGAGCAGATCGCGTGGGGTTCGCGCAGCGCGAATATTCGAAACCGCCAAGTGGCTCTCCTGGAACGTCTTGCCGAAAAGTAGTTGTGAGATACAAGGGCGGGACGACAGCGCCCGTGACGCGATCAGGTTCCTGTCCAGCGTGAATAGCACGAGTGTTGAAGCCAGTCATTTTCGTGGATCTCCTGTTCGACGAGGTATCCCAAAACTTTAGCTCAGGGGGCATACCCCAATGCTGGAGCGGTGAGTTTAACGTCATAATTCGCCCCGATGAGAGGCATCTGGCGGGCGGCTACCAATACCTGAAGCACCGGAACGGTGGTATGCGAACGTGCCGCAAGGGGCGTTTTCGTATCAGCGACTAGGGTGACTAGCCCGTCATGCCCAGCGAACGAGGTCTCGGTTACGCGCCACCCCTGGCCCGTAACGAGAGAGAGTGATTCTGGGCGAACCATGAGGGAAACAAGCTCTCCAGGAACTGGTTGCGTGCCACCTTCCATCCAGGTCATTGGCGTGATTCCAAGAGCACTTAACGCTGAATCATGAGGGCCATTTAAGCCGTTGGGATCGCTTTCGCCCTGAACCGTCGTGGCGTGAAGAACGTTCGCGTCCCCCAAAAACTCGGCGCACCACACCGTAGCTGGCGACGAATAAACGTCCAGCGGAGATCCGGCTTGCTCAATGATGCCGTCATGCATGAGAGCGACATGAGACGCCAACGAAAGGGCTTCCGTTTGGTCGTGGGTGACGAGCAACGCGGCCGTTTGGGCACGCGCCAAGATGGCTTTGACTTCGGAACGCAGATCAGACCGCAGGATGGGGTCGAGGCCAGCAAACGGTTCGTCGAGCAAAACGAGTTGAGGCCGGTTCGCTAGCGCTCGCGCAAGGGCCACCCGCTGGGCCTGACCTCCTGAAAGTTCGTGGGGCATGCGAAGCCCAAATGCGGTGAGGGAAACGAGCTCTAGAAGCTCTGCCACCCGGTTACTGCGGGCGGCCTTCTTGACTCTCCTGAGCGATGTTGCCAACCCAAAAGCAATGTTTTCCGCGACGTTGAGGTGAGGAAAAAGAGAGGCATCTTGGGGAACCCAACCGATATTACGTTTGTGAGGGGCGAGGTGAATGCCGTGAGTGGTCAACATCTGAGTGCCGAGGCGCATGTCGCCGGATGTTGCCCGCTCAAGACCGGCGATTGTGCGCAAAAGTGTCGTCTTTCCGCATCCACTCGGGCCCACAATGGCGGTGAAATCAGCATCGGATACATCCAACGTGATTCCGCGTAAGACGGGGGTTGCACCGTAACCAACTGTGAGATCAGTGATGCTGAGAAAAGCGGTCATAGCGGGGAACCTCCGCGGCGATCAGATTGGGAGAGCAGAAAAGCAGGAATGGCGGCCAACACTATAAGCATGAGGGCGTACGGGGCAGCCGCTCCGTAGGACGCCACATCTGTTCGGGACCAGAGCAGTGTTGCCAGGGTGTCCATCCCCGTAGGTCGAAGCATGAGGGTGGCAGGAAGTTCTTTCATCGCCGTGACCATGACCAGGAGTCCCCCGAGAAGGAATCCGGGGCGCGATAGCGGCCCGGTGACAGAGCGCCAACTCTGGAGCGGGGTGTAGCCGAGCGTTCTCGATACGTCATTAAGGGATGACGGGATAGCCGCCACTCGAGATCGGATTCCGCCGATTGCCTTGGGGAGAAACATGAAGCCGTAGGCGAGGGCCAGCAGAAAAGTTGTTTGGTAGAGCGCTGGTGCTGTCCCCAAAGCGAAAAAGACAAGTGAAAGACCGACGACGACTCCGGGGAGGGCCAGGGGAAGATATCCGGCTGATTCAATGGCGCCGACGAGGCGACCACCATAGCGCGCCGCCAGAAGGGCAATGGGAGTTGCGAGGGCCACGGCAACCAGAGCTCCACCAAGACTGAGGATGAGAGTATTGACCGTCGCTGACCATAATCGCGCCGGATCAAGGCTCGCCAGGGCCTCGGCTGAAAACATTCGAAGGAGCATGACGGTCACGGGAATCACTACCACTGCGAAAGCGGGAAAGGAAAGAACCGCAAACAACGGTGTTAGTCGTGGGTGAAGGTCACTAATTCGCGTTCGCCCGACAGTGAGCCTCGAGACATTTCTGGTCCGGGCTTTTCCCCTGGCGAGCCGTTCGCCAAACACAATGATGATCGCCAGGGTGATTAGGATAAGGCTCAGAACGGCGGCCAAGTTTCTGTCGTAGCTTGCCCCGTACGCCTGGTATATGGCGGTCGTCAATACGGGAAAGCGAAAGAGGGCCACTCCCCCAAAATCGGAAATTACGTAAAGAAAAACAAGTAGTGAACCGGCAAGCGCGGGGGTGCGAACGTTGTGCCACGACCCTGACAGCAATGCGGAGAAGGGTGACCTTCCCAAGGTTCTCGCGACATCTTCAAAGTCGGTTGTTGCCGACTGCAAGGCTGAGGCGACCGGCAGCGTGATGTAAGGAACCGTGACCATGGTCAAGACGAGCCATGCTGCCGCGAATCCCTGCATGGTAGGAAACGCTGCCAGAAGTCCGTACGCGGCAAGGTAGCTGGGAACGGCAAGTGGAAGAGCGGCTATCACCATCCAGAATGCGCGCAGCGGGATTCTGACGCGAGAGAGGAGAAAAGCACTGGGGAGGCCAATTGCAAGGGCACTGAACGTAACGGTGATGGCCAACCCCAGAGAATTACCAATCAGGAGCGGGAGGCGCGGACGCTCCAAGAGGCTCAGAAATGATTCGCCACCTTCAGCAAATGCCCGAACGAGGAGGTAGCCAACGGGAATCACCGCGACAAGCGCGGCGACGGCGGCTACCGCGACAAGAGGTCGGGGTAGCCGCTGATTTGCTACGGTACGTGGCACGGTCGCAGAATCCCTTGGGTTACTGGTTTTAGGTTCTCGGGGTTTACAGGAGACCGTGCTTGGCGAGCATTCTTTGGGTGTCGCTGAGAGACTCTAAATCGTCAAGATTCAACTCTACATTGGCAAGACTTGAGAGGGACGGCAATCCAACCGGAGCATCGATTCCCGGCAACAACGGGTATTCGAAGGTCTCATTGACAAAATACTGCTGGGCTGCGGATGAAATCAAAAAGCGGAGAAATTGCAGTGCTTCCGCATTGGACGCCGAGCCTTTCATGATGCCGGCTCCGGTAACGTTGACGATTCCACCGGCGTCTCCTGGCAAGAATTTCAATTGCGCGCGCATGTTCTCAACCCCTAACTCTGCGGCACTCTGGTACCAGTAGTAGTGGTTGATCAACGCAATATCGAGTTGCCCAGAATTGACGAGGTCGAGGGTTGCACCATTCTTCTCGGTCAAAACGGGGCTGTTAGCGGCCATATCTGACACCCATTGCTCAGCTACGGTTTCACCCTCAATCACACGCAAAGCGGTGACGAACGACTGAAAGCTGGCGTTCCCGGGAGGGAACCCTACGCGACCGCTCCATTGGGGCGCCGTTAGCTCTAGGACGGAATCGGGAACATCCGTGGCCGCAATTTTTTGAGAATCATATGCAATAACACGAGCGCGGCCGGTTACCCCAACCCAATCGCTATTGGTCGAGGAAAAGTCCTGAGGAATCACTTCAGTGATGTCGTTGGGGAGGCCCGCCAGTAGGTCAGCGGTTGACAGGGCACCTAACGCCCCTGCATCCTGCGAGAGAAAGACGTTGGCCGGAGACCTATCTCCCTCTTCAATCAACAGCGCGGCGAGTTCTGGGCTCGTGCCGTAACGCACGTCCACTGCGATGCCGGTCTCTGCCGTGAACATTTCCAGTAACGGAGAAATCAGAGCCTCATCGCGACCGGCATAGATTGTGAGGACGCCAGCGTTTGTTGTGCCGCTGCCCGAGCCAACTTCGGCGCTGGTGGCGCCGGCGCAACCCGTCAGGGCAAGAGCTGACGCGGCGATTAGTGAGATAAAGGGAACGGTGCGTGACCGTGTGGAGAGACGCAAAAGGAGACTACTTTCAGCAATGTTTCAGTAATAGTTCAGGACACAAGCTAAAACAAGCCCGGCCGAGCCATGTCTTACTTAGGTAAGCCTAACCTAACAAATCTAACAATGCTAGAGGGAGAAACGAGATCGAAAAACTAGATGGAGAAGCCGAGGGCGCGCATCATGTCACGACCGTCATCCGTGATTTTCTCAGGTCCCCAGGGTGGCATCCAAACCCAGTTAATGCGAAAGGCATTCACGACGTTATCGAGCGACTCGGCGGTCTGTTCCTCGAGAACATCGGTCAGGGGGCAGCCGGCGCTCGTGAGGGTCATGTGAATGATGAGAGCGTCATTCTCCTCGTCCCACGCGAGGTCATAAATGAGACCGAGGTCGACAATGTTGATGCCGAGCTCGGGGTCCATGACCTCTTTCAGGGCCTCAATGACCTCGTTGTACTTCTCGTCGCTCAGTGAAACAGACACTCTTAAACGGCTAACTCAAGGAAACGGTCGTATCCCTCGTTTTCGAGGCGATCGGCCAGTTCAGGACCACCCTCTTCGGCAATGCGGCCATTCACGAAGACGTGAACAAAGTCGGGCTGAATGTAGCGAAGAATGCGGGTGTAGTGCGTGATGAGGAGAACGCCAAGACCGGTGCTTTCCTTCGCGCGGTTGACGCCTTCCGAAACAATCTTGAGCGCGTCTACGTCGAGGCCTGAGTCGGTCTCATCCAGAACCGCAAAGCGAGGCTTGAGTAATTCGAGTTGCAAGATTTCGTGACGCTTCTTCTCGCCGCCGGAGAATCCTTCGTTGACGTTGCGCTCGGCGAACGTCTTGTCCATGCGCAAGCTTTCCATGGCAACGCGAACATCCTTGATCCAATTACGGATGGCCGGTGCTTCCCCGTCAATAGCGGTCTTGGCGGTGCGCAAGAAGTTGGTGACGGTGACGCCAGGAATCTCAACGGGGTACTGCATCGCCAAAAATAGGCCGGCACGGGCACGTTCGTCGACGGTCATGGCCAAAACATCGGCACCGTCCAGCGTGATTGAACCACTCTCGACTTTGTACTTCGGGTGACCCGCGATGGTGTATGCGAGCGTTGACTTGCCGGAACCGTTGGGACCCATGATGGCGTGGGTTTCGCCCGAGTTGATTATCAGGTCGACTCCGCGCAGAATCTGCGTGGTGCCCTGTTCGGTCTCGACGCTGACATGCAGGTCGGTGATCTTCAGTGTTGACATGAGTTAGATCTCTTTCGTGAGCGTTGGGTCAATGTAAATGTCACCGTCGATGGTCACGACAGTAAACACGGGAACGGGTTCGTAGGCAGGAAGCGTGAGCGGCTTCCCGGTGCGCAGCTCGAACTTTGAGCCGTGAGCCCAGCATTCGAGGGTGTCATCTTCAACGAATCCTTCGGAGAGGGAAATGTCACCGTGCGTGCACGTGTCACCAATGGCGTGGATGTCACCAGCCGAGTCCAACACCAGTGCCATGGGAATTCCACCGACGATGACGCGCTTGGCGGTGTTTAACGTGAGCTCTGATACGGAGCAGACTTTTTCTTGAGCCATTAGCGAAGACTCGCAATGTGAACGTTCTCAAGTTCGCTATCGAGCGCCGCATGAATGTCGGCTTCGAGCGCGGGAACATGCAATTGCTGAACAATTTCGTTCAAGAATCCGCGCACAACCAGTTTGCGAGCCTCTTCTTCGTTGATGCCGCGAGCTTGCAGGTAGAAAAGCTGTTCGTCATCGAAGCGCCCTGTGGCACTCGCGTGACCAGCGCCGGCGATGTCGCCCGTTTCAATTTCAAGGTTCGGGATCGAATCGGCACGGGTGCCTTCGGAGAGAACAAGGTTGCGGTTCTGCTCGTAGCTGTCGGTTCCGATCCCCTTGGAACCGATGAGTACGTCACCGATCCAAACGGTGCGAGCACCCTTGCCTTGAAGGGCGCCTTTGTAGGTGACCCGAGACTTGGTCTGGGGTGCATCGTGGAAAACGTAGACCTGCTGCTCGATGTGCTGGCCGGCGTCGGCGAAGTACAGACCGAGCAGCTCAACGGATCCCCCGGCTTCGGCAAGGTGGGCGGAGGGGTTGATACGAATCACATCGCCGCCGAGTGAAACAAGGGCGTGTTTGAGGTTGGCGTCGCGTCCAATGCGTGCAAAATGCGACCCCAAGTGGACGGCGTCGGCATTCCACTGTTGAACAGAGATCACAGACAGATTCGCACTCTCCCCCGCCAGAATCTCCACGTTCTCGACGAGCTGAGCGGCGCCAGTGTTGCGAATAATGACGGTTGACTTTGAGAATGGAGCGGCCTCAATGATGATGTGCGCGGCGCGCGGCGCGGAACCCAGAGCATCGCGCGTGATTGTGACCTCGCTCACGTCCTCCGCACCGATCGACACGAGAAGCACCTCAGTTGCGGCGCTCCACGCATTGGCCGATGCTCGATCCTCGGGGATGCCGACCGAACCCACGCGGGGGTCGGTCACGGGAATCCAAGAGAAGCTCACACCGGCAGACTCCGTTGCGGAGTATGGAAAACGCGAACCGTCGAGGTCGCCACCGGTGAAAGCTGTGAGCTTGGCGACCGGGGAATGCTTCCAGTCGAGTTCGCGACCGTTGACGGCCTCGAAATCTTCGGGGTGAGTGGATTTAAAACGCGCCGAACGCGTCTGAACGGGCGCAACCCGGCCGGCTCCATTGGAATGGGCCTTGATGCCGTGCTGTTCGGTTGTCGTTGTAGGGGTGGTTGTCGTAGCGGTATCGGGTGAGGCGAGGGACATTTAGCCGACGGACCCTTCCATGCCCATTTCAATGAGCTTGTTGAGTTCGAGCGCGTATTCCATGGGCAACTCGCGGGCAATGGGTTCGATGAAGCCGCGCACAATCATGGCCATGGCTTCGTCTTCGGGCATGCCGCGAGACATCAGGTAGAACAACTGTTCTGCGCTGACTTTCGAGACGGTCGCTTCGTGACCCAGTTGCACATCATCGACACGAATATCGATGGCAGGGTAGGTGTCACTTCGGGAAATGGAATCAACCAAGAGCGCGTCGCAACGGACGGTATTGGCGGAGTGGTGTGCGTTGGCATCAATTCGTACTTCGCCGCGGTAGCCGGCTCGGCCACCGCCACGGGCCACAGACTTCGAGATGATTGATGACTGAGTGTACGGAGCCATGTGAATCATCTTCGCGCCGGCATCTTGATGCTGACCGGGGCCGGCAAACGCTACGGACAGAGTCTCACCCTTGGCGTGCTCGCCCACCAGGTAGATCGAGGGGTACTTCATCGTGACTTTGGAGCCGATGTTGCCATCGATCCATTCCATGGTGGCCCCCTCGTGCGCTATGGCACGCTTGGTCACAAGGTTGTAGACGTTATTCGACCAGTTCTGGATGGTCGTGTAGCGAACGCGCGCGTTCTTCTTCACGATGATTTCCACAACTGCAGAGTGCAACGAGTCGCTCTTGTAGATCGGGGCGGTGCAACCCTCGATGTAGTGAACGTAGCTTCCCTCGTCGGCAATGATAAGCGTTCGCTCAAACTGCCCCATGTTCTCCGTGTTGATGCGGAAGTAGGCCTGGAGAGGAATCTCCACGTGAACGCCGGGCGGCACGTAGACGAACGAGCCACCGGACCACACCGAGGTGTTGAGCGCCGCAAACTTGTTGTCTCCCGCGGGGATAACCGTCGCAAAATATTCCTTGAACAATTCAGGATGCTCGCGAAGCGCCGTGTCGGTATCCATGAAGATGACGCCCTGACGCTCGAGGTCCTCGTTGATCTGGTGATACACAACTTCAGACTCATACTGTGCCGCCACACCGGAGACGAGACGTTGACGTTCTGCCTCGGGAATTCCAAGGCGTTCGTAGGTCTCTTTGATCTCGTCGGGAAGATCGTCCCACGTTTGGGCTTGCTTTTCCGTGGAGCGAACAAAGTACTTAATGTTGTCAAAGTCGATGCCCGAGATGTCGGCGCCCCATTTTGGCATGGGCTTGCGCAGGAACATCTTGTAGGCCTTAAGGCGTGCGTCCAACATCCACTGAGGCTCGCTCTTGAGGTTAGAAATATCGGTGACGACATCCTCGTTGATTCCGCGGCGAGCACTGGCTCCAGCGGCGTCTTTGTCGTGCCAGCCGAATTCGTATGTCCCTAAGCCATCAAGTTCGGGCCGGTCGATTAGTACGTCTGACATGGCTTCCTCTCATTGCGTTGTGTTCTTTAATAAGTCACGCGCGCATCAATGCATTCCCGCCTTGTTACGAAAGCGAAAGAGAACGTCGACCAAGGCGACTCCAGCGAATCTAGAATGATGAAAGAACTCGAAAGGCAATCACGAAACCCGCAGGTACCTTGCGTGTCCTCGCCTTCGAGATATCAGCTTGCGCTGACCACACTGAACTCCCCTAAGTCTAGCCCGGGGGCTGCAAAATCAACAGGCTTTGTTGTTCTTCATGAGCGAACAGATTCTTCCAAGGAGTAGCACGTTGGCACAACTTATTGATTCAACTCGCAACGTGTTAAACGCCTTCATAAGGTGGTTGCCCGCCACCGTTGACCGTCGTGTTCGGGTTGCGGCCTGGGGCACCTTCGTTGTGCAGACCCTGATTGTGGTCACCGGCGGGGCTGTTCGCCTCACGGCCAGTGGCCTGGGCTGTCCGACGTGGCCCAAGTGCACCGCTGACTCTCTCGTGAACACCTCCGAGATGGGAATTCACGGCGTCATCGAGTTCGGTAACCGAATGCTCACGTTTGTGCTCGTGATCGTTGCCATTGCGGCGTTCGTTCTCATCCTGCGGATGCGGAAGCAACGTCGTGATCTCTTCTGGCTCACCCTGCTCATCGGCCTGGGTATTCCCGCGCAGGCGGTTATTGGCGGTATCTCTGTTCTCATGAAGTTGAACCCCTACGTGGTTGGATTTCACTTCGTGGTCTCCATCGGTTTGATCATCCTCTCGACGATCTTGGTTTTTCGCGTCTACCGTGGCAACGCACCACGATCGTGGCGGGTATCGCCGGCACTGGTCTGGATTGCGTGGCTTATGGCTGCTTTTCAGACAGTCACACTCACCGTGGGAATTCTGACTACCGGCTCAGGACCGCACGCCGGGGACGCCGCCGCACCACGAAACGGACTCGACAGCGAGCTTCTGCAACACATTCACTCGTACCCCGCTTACATTGCGCTGGGGCTCGCGGTACTGCTTCTGGTATTGGCCGGTATTTTTCGGCAATCGGCGCTGCGCAAGGCAATGATTGCCCTCATCGCCATAAACATTGCTCAGGCAGTTGTCGGCATCGCCCAATCTCGTCTGGGGCTGCCGGAGCTACTGGTGGGCACGCACATGTTCCTAGCGTGCCTCGTCACGGCCGCGGTGACGCTGGTGCTACTCAACCTCCGAAAGCCCGTTTAGCTTTTTTCTAAAGTTGTTGCGTTCGCTTGGCATGCGCAATCGCCGAGCCCATTGTGATGCGGCGGTGAGTGCCACGGTATTCGGCCTCAAGAAGGCCTTTGTCAATCAATTGGATGACATAGGTGCGCGAAATCCCTAAGAACTCGGCGGTTTGTCCGGTCGTCATGAGTTCATCCACCGAACCTACGAGCACTCCCTTGCCTTCGGCCAGTCGGGTCAACATGTCGATGACGGACTGCACAATGTTCTCTGATATGTCCAGCTCGTGGCCATTGATCACGAGGCTGTGGTCGACGTCACCCGGAAGCGTCTCGAGGGAATGGGCCAAAGCCCGCCGATCCGAATCCGAAAGCTGCAATGTGGCGCGCTTTTCGTAAATGCTCATGTGCTAGAGAATCCTTGTGTTAAAAGGGAAGGAGCGGATCAATCGCAATCACGAGAAAGATAATAGAAAGATAGGCGTTTGAGCCGTGGAAGAGGCGCATGGGCGACGGGTCAGTGTGACGAATGGCGCGTCCATATAACCGGTGGCTCTCGGTGACAAACCAAATTCCCGCAACCAGGGCGACGGCACTATAAAGAACGCCCATTTGGGCAACGGGAATCAAAAGAAGGGTTGCCGCGAGCGTCGCCCAGGCGTAGAGCACTATCTGCAAACCGACGGTGACCCGACCGCGAACGACCGTCAGCATGGGGACGCCAGCATCCTTGTAATCCTGACGATAACGCCAGGACAGGGGCCAGTAATGCGGTGGTGTCCACAAGAAAATAATGGCGAACAGGATGACCGGCGCCCACGTGAGGGAATCGGTCACGGCCGCCCAGCCGATAAGAACCGGGAAGCCTCCGGCAGCGCCGCCCCAGACGATATTCTGCGGGGTGCGTCGCTTGAGAAGAAGAGTGTAGATGACGACGTAGAACGCAATCGCGCCCACGGAGAGCAACGTCGCCAGAAGATTCGTGAAGACGGCAAGCCAAATGGTGGAAACAATCGCCAATGTCCAGGCGAACACAAACGCCTCGCGATCGCTGAGCTCTCCGGTCACGAGAGGTCGACCCTTGGTTCTGCGCATGAGGCGGTCGATATCGCGGTCAATATAACAGTTGAACGCTCCCGCGGCACCGGCGCTCATCGAGCCCCCGATGAGCACGGCGAGAACGAGAAGGAGATTCGGAATGCCCCCTTGGGCTAAGAACATGGTGGGCACGGTGACGGCCAGCAAAAGCTCCATGACGCGGGGCTTCGTGAGAGAAAGATACGCGGCTGCCTTACGACGGAACCCAATGTGCTGGGCTCCTAGTCGAGGATCAAGGGCAACGTTCATGGTTCCTCTAAGGCAGGTGTTTACAAGGTCGTCAAAATTCTACGTCACAATGCACGGTAGCAACGAGCCCGAGACAAGTCGTTCTGTTGTCGAAAACCCTATAATTGAGGGACGGTGTTGGGTGACCCCTGGCAGGAACATTCTCTGAATTTCCACTCAGTGCGAGTGGTCACTGGCTTGTCGGTGTCATGTTCTTCCCAACATTTCCTGCGAATAATCTTCGCGCTGAAAAACGACACCTCGAAGGGCCACCAACACATGGCACATCTTGACTGGAATGAACTCGACAGCAAAGCAGTAGATACGGCCAAGATTCTTGCTGCGGATGCCGTTGAGAAAGTAGGAAATGGCCACCCCGGCACCGCGATGAGTTTGGCTCCCGCGGCATATCTCCTCTTCCAAAAGATCATGCGCCGTGACCCCAGCGACGACACCTGGGTTGGCCGTGACCGCTTTATTCTCTCCGTCGGTCACTCTTCGTTGACGCAATACGTGCAGTTGTATCTGGGCGGCTACGGTCTTGATCTGGAAGACCTCAAGGCGTTGCGTACCTGGGGCTCCCTCACTCCCGGCCACCCGGAATACGGTCACACCAAAGGGGTCGAAATTACCACCGGTCCCCTCGGCCAAGGCCTGGCATCGGCCGTGGGCTTCGCCTACGCTTCCCGTTTCGAACGCGGCCTCTTCGACCCCACGGCTGACACCGGCATGAGCCCCTTCGATCACTTTGTTTATGTGATTGCGGGCGATGGCGACATGCAGGAGGGCGTCACGGCAGAGGCTTCCTCTCTTGCCGGCCACCAGCAGCTCGGCAACCTGATTGCCATCTACGACTCAAACCAGATTTCGATTGAGGATGACACCACCATTGCCTTCACCGAAGATGTGGCGAAGCGCTACGCGGCCTACGACTGGCATGTTCAGACGGTCGATTGGAAGAAGACCGGTGTGTACGTTGAAGACGTAGCCGCCCTCAACGACGCGATTGCAGCAGCCCAGGGTGTCACCGACAAACCTTCGCTCATCATTCTGAAGACCATCATCGGGTGGCCGTCGCCCAAAAAACAGAACACCGGCAAGATTCACGGGTCTGCCCTTGGCGCCGAGGAACTCGCCGGACTCAAAAGTGTTCTGGGCTTTGACCCCGAGCAGAACTTCGCTGTCTCTAACGACGTCATCGCCCACACCCGCGGCGCTCTTGCTCGTGGGGCCAACGCGCGTGCCGAATGGCAAAAGGGCTTCGATGCCTGGGCGCTCGCCAACCCCGAAAACAAACGACTCTTTGATCGCCTCGAGACCGGTGCCCTTCCGACCGGTGTCGAAGCAGCACTGCCCGTCTTCGCGGGGGGAACCGAGGTTTCGACCCGCGCCGCATCCGGCAAGGTATTGAACGCCCTCGGGCCCGTTATCCCTGAGCTGTGGGGCGGATCGGCTGACCTTGCCGAGTCGAACAACACCACGATCGAAGGAAACAAGAGCTTTGTTCCCGCGCAGTGGTCAACCCATGAGTGGACCGGAGACATCTACGGTCGCGTTTTGCATTTTGGAATTCGCGAACATGCCATGGGCGCCATCCTGAACGGCATCGTCTTGCACGGCAAGACCCGCGCGTTCGGCGGAACGTTCCTCATCTTCAGTGACTACATGCGCCCAGCGGTTCGTCTGGCGGCCCTCATGAAGGTGCCCTCGATCTTCGTCTGGACCCACGACTCTGTTGCCCTCGGCGAAGACGGGCCCACTCACCAGCCGATTGAACAGCTTGCAACATTGCGGGCCATTCCCGGACTGGATGTCGTTCGGCCAGCCGATGCCAATGAGGTCGCCTACGCCTGGAAGACCATTCTGGAGCGCCGCGAAGGTCCTGCAGGAATTGCGTTGACCCGTCAAAACATTCCTGTGTACGAACGTGGTGACGGCGTTGCCACCGGCGACACGTTTGCTCATGCTCGCGAGACGGCGAAGGGTGCCTACGTGCTCATCGATGCCGCCAACGGTATGCCCGATGTCATCTTCATTGCCACGGGATCCGAGGTTCAGCTCGCGGTTGCCGCTCGCGAGCAACTTGCTACTGAGGGTGTTCACGCTCGTGTCGTCTCGGTCCCCTGCCTCGAGTGGTTCCACGAGCAATCTACTGCGTACCAAGAAAGTGTCTTGCCCGCCGCCATTACGGCTCGTGTCTCGATTGAGGCCGGCCTTGCCCTCACGTGGGACAAGCTCGTGGGAACCCGTGGTCGCAGCGTCTCAATCGAGCACTTTGGTGCTTCTGCTGACTACAAAACCCTCTTCAGCAAGTTTGGGATCACTACCGACCATGCCGTTGCGGCAGCGCACGAATCCATCGCCGCACTTTAATCCTTTTTCACCCTTAGCTAGGAGTACACGAACACATGTCAGAAACTTCCACCACCCACCTTTCCGCCGCAGGCGTTAGCATTTGGCTCGATGACCTTTCTCGTTCGGCGCTGACGTCTGGTTCCTTGCAGAGATTCATCGACGAGATGAATGTCGTCGGCGTAACCACGAACCCGACCATCTTCGCTGGCGCTTTGACCGATGGTCGAAGCTACGCCGACCAGGTTGCGCAGCTCGCTACTGCCGGCGTAAGCGCCGATGAAGCAGTCTTCGAAATTACAACGGATGACGTGGCGAACGCCTGCACCATGTTCCGTGGCATCTACGACGCCACTAACGGTGTCGATGGTCGCGTCTCCATCGAGGTATCCCCCACCCTTGCGCACGATGCTCCCGGAACGATCGCCGAGGCTAAACGCCTCTGGGCAAAGGTTGACCGCGAGAACGCGCTCATCAAGATTCCCGCTACGCTCGCAGGTCTCGATGCCATCACCGAGGTCATCGGTGCCGGTATTAGCGTCAACGTCACGTTGATTTTCAGCCTGGACCGTCACAAGGACGTCATCGATGCTTACCTTGCCGGGCTGGAAAAGGCCCGCACTGCCGGTATCAACCTGGCAGAAATTCACTCCGTTGCCTCATTCTTCGTGTCACGCGTTGACACCGAGGTTGATGCGCGTCTTGTCAAAATCGGAACTCCTGAGGCGCTTGAGCTCAAGAGCAAGGCTGGAATTGCCAACGCACGTCTCGCGTACCAGCTGTTTGAGAACGAGTTCAACACACCGCGAGCAGTCTCATTGCTCGCCTCTGGTGCGAACCCGCAACGTCCCCTTTGGGCTTCGACCGGTGTCAAAGATCCGTCGCTTCCCGACACTCTGTATGTCACGGAACTCGTGGCCGCGGGGGTCGTGAACACCATGCCCGAAAAGACGCTTCGGGCTACTTTCGATCACGGAATCGTCACGGGCGACTCCATCACCGTCAACTACGGCGATGCCGAGGCCGTGTTCGCTGCTCTCGCGGCGGTTGGTGTGGACATTGATGATGTCACCGCTCAGCTCGAGCGAGAGGGTGTCGAAAAGTTCATCATCTCGTGGGGCGAACTCCTGGATACCGTTCGCATTGCCATGGAAGGCGCAAAATGAGTTTTCGCATTCGTGTCTCGGGGGCGGCCGAAGAAGCAGTTAACCGTCATCTTCCCTCTCTCGTCGCTGATCTCGTGGCCTCGAGTATTACCGATCTGAACCCAACCCTCTGGGGTGTCGCTGCTGTCGATGAGGCAGCGGTGCGTCTGGGGTGGACGGAGTCTGTTGCTGTGTCTCGTCCGCTGGTCGCCGAGATCGAAGCGCTGCGTGATGAGCTCCGGGCTCAGGGGCTGACCCACATCGTTTTGGCGGGAATGGGCGGATCCTCCCTCGCGCCTGAGGTCATCACCCGGACATCCGGTGTTGAACTCACGGTTCTGGACTCAACGGAACCCGGACAGGTTGCCGATGCCCTGTCGGATCGTCTGGAATCCACGGTCTTGGTGGTTTCGAGCAAGTCGGGATCGACTGTAGAGACTGATTCGCAGCGTCGTGTTTATGAAGGTGCTTTCCGCGCGGCTGGTATCGATCCGGTTGGGCGCATCATCATCGTTACCGATCCCGGGTCACCGTTGGACGTATCGGCTCGTGCCGCGGGCTATCGCGTCTTCAACGCGGATCCCAATATCGGCGGGCGATACTCGGCACTCTCGGCATTCGGGTTGGTGCCCTCGGGCCTCGCCGGGGTCAACGTGGGTGAGCTTCTTGATGAAGCCGAAGCCATCATGCTTCTCCTCGCCATCGACAACGAAGACAACCCGGGTCTTATTCTCGGTTCCGCCATTGCCGGGACGATCCCCCTGCGGGACAAATTAGGGCTTGTCCCCGATGGTACTCACCTCGTCGGATTCCCGGATTGGGTCGAGCAACTCATCGCGGAGTCCACCGGCAAGGAAGGCACCGGGATCCTTCCCGTTGTGCTGGATGTTGTGGCCCCCGAGCTCAGCGAGAATCTTCCGGATCTGCAGATTGTGCGCCTCGTAGAGGACGCCCATGAGCACCACCTGCTGAACCGCGATCGGCACGAAGGTGAGATCCTGGTTTCCGGCACCTTGGGCGCGCAATTCCTCGTCTGGGAATACGCGACGGTCATCGCGGGCCGCATCCTCGGAATTAACCCGTTTGATCAGCCCGATGTCGAATCGGCAAAGATTGCGTCGCGCAGCCTTCTCGATTCCCGCCCGGCGCCAACCGCGCCCATTTTTGTGGCGGATGGTATTGAAGTTCGGGCGCACGGTGAATTTCTGGGCGAGGCATCGACCGTACGAGATGCCATTTCGGCGATTCTGGGCGAAGTCCCCGAAAACGGCTACGTCTCTATTCACGCGTATGTCAACCGTGTCGCGATGCCACAGCTCTCGGGTGTCCGTCAGCTCGTTGCGGCTCGAGCTGGGCGCCCCGTCACCTTTGGTTGGGGGCCACGGTTCTTGCACTCCACCGGGCAATTCCACAAGGGTGGACCGGCTGTAGGGGTCTTCATCCAGATCCTTCAGGCTTCCGAATTTGAGGTTGTCATTCCCGAGCGTCCCTTCACCTTTGGGGAGCTCATTGCTGCTCAGGCTGCGGGAGACGCGAATGTCCTTGCGGACCACGGTCGCCCCGTGCTCACGCTGACGCTCACTCATCCAGAAGCTGACCTGACGTCACTTTTTGAAGCATTCAACTAGATCACTCGGCGTTCCCCAACTTCGGTTCAACCTGTACAAGGAGTTTAATGTCGCCTGTTGACATCACACCCGAATTCAACCCCCTTCGCGTTGCCGAGGATCGTCGGCTGAACCGCATTGCCGGGCCCTCCGGGCTCGTCATCTTTGGTGTGACGGGAGACCTGTCACGCAAGAAATTGATGCCGGCGGTTTACGACCTGGCGAACCGCGGACTGCTTCCCCCGGGGTTTGCCCTCGTGGGGTTTGCGCGGCGTGATTGGGTTCATGAGGACTTTGCTCAGGTCGTGCATGACTCCGTCAAGCAATACGCCCGGACAGAGTTCAAAGAGGACGTCTGGAAGCAGCTTGCGAAGGGCATCCGTTTCGTTAAAGGGACGTTTGACGATGACGCTTCCTTTGACCGTCTGAAGTCCACGATTGAGGAGCTGGATCGCAAACGAGGAACCATGGGGAATCATGCGTTCTACCTGTCGATTCCCCCGCGATCATTTCCCCAAGTGACGGAGCAGCTCCGTCGGTCTGGTCTCGCCGAACAGGTCGTGGGCCAATGGCGTCGCGTGGTGATTGAGAAACCTTTCGGCAGTGACCTCAAGACGGCGCGCGAATTGAATGATGTTGTGGAGTCCGTTTTCCCGCCGGACGCGGTCTTTCGAATCGATCACTACCTCGGCAAAGAGACCGTTCAGAATATCTTGGCGTTGCGTTTTGCTAATCAACTTTTTGAACCACTGTGGAATGCGGAGCACGTGGATCACGTGCAAATCACCATGGCCGAAGATATTGGTGTCGGGGGGCGCGCCGGATATTACGACGGCATTGGTGCCGCCAGAGACGTCATCCAGAATCATCTTCTGCAACTCCTGGCCTTGACCGCAATGGAGGAGCCCATCTCCTTTAACGCGGAAGATCTTCGTGCCGAGAAAGAGAAAGTCTTGGCAGCGGTTCGCCTTCCGAAGGACTTGGGTGCTGCTACGGCTCGCGGTCAGTACTCGAGCGGCTGGCAAGGCGGCGAAAAGGTCGTCGGTTTTCTGGAGGAAGACGGCATGAACCCGGAGTCCATGACCGAAACGTATGCGGCCATGCGTCTCGACATTGGAACCCGTCGGTGGGCCGGGGTGCCCTTCTACCTTCGGGCGGGAAAGCGGCTCGGGAGACGAGTGACCGAGATCGCCGTCGTCTTCAAGCGCGCACCCCAGTATCTTTTTGCTGACCACCAGACGTCTGCTCTGGGACAAAATGCTCTCGTTATTCGGGTCCAACCTGATGAGGGTGTCACCATTCGCTTCGGTTCTAAAGTGCCCGGCGCCGGCATGCAGGTGCGCGATGTGACCATGGACTTCGGTTATGGCCACGCTTTCACTGAGGCCAGCCCCGAGGCCTATGAGCGCCTTATCCTTGACGTCCTCCTGGGCGATCCTCCCCTGTTTCCCCGTCATGAGGAAGTGGAATTGAGCTGGAAGATTCTCGACCCCATTGAGGAGTTCTGGCGTGCTCAAGGACAACCCGAGCAGTACAGCCCGGGAACGTGGGGCCCCTCCTCCGCTGACGAAATGATGGCCCGTGACGGCCGAGTTTGGAGACGTCCATGATCGTCGAATTCCCGAACACGACATCCGCCAAGGTTGCCAAGGAACTGGTCAAGATTCGTGAAGAAGGTGGCGCTGTTGCGCTCGGGAGGGTGCTGACCCTGCTTATCGCAACGCATCCCGGTGAAGAAGAAGAGGCTATTTCGGCCGCCAACGAGGCGTCGCGGGAACATCCCATGCGCGTCATTGTGGTGAGCATTCCCGAGGAATCCACGGGCATCACAAACCGTCTCGACGCCGAAGTGCGGGTCGGCGGCGACGCCGGGGCAAGCGATGTCATCGTTCTGCGCGCCTATGGTGATGTCGCCTCCGACCCGCAAGGTCTCGTGATGGGCCTGCTGCTGCCCGACGCCCCCGTCGTGGCGTGGTGGCCTGGCAAGGCTCCCGCGATCGTTTCCCAGTCGTCTTTGGGGCAAATTTCCCAGTGTCGCATCACGGATGCGGCCACGCAGATTGATCCCATTGCCACGATTGAGGCGCTGGCCAAGACCTATTCCCCGGGCGATGCGGACTTCGCGTGGACGCGACTCACGTTATGGCGCACGCAACTCGCCGCCGTTCTCGATCAGCCGCCCTACGAGCCGATTATCGAGGCTCACGTGACGTCTACGCTCGATTTCCCGTCAGCCAAGTTGCTGGCCGCCTGGCTGCAGCTTCAGCTCAAGGTGCCGGTGTCCTGTGATCACGGGCACAAGTCCAGCACGTGGCAGGGAATCTTAGGAGTTCGACTCGTCCGCGCTTCTGGTGAAATCCAGCTCCAACGCGTTGAACCAGGAATCGCGCGCTTGAGCCAGCCTAACCAGCCCACCCACGACATCTCGATGCCGTTGCGCAACCTCCGTGACTGCCTCTCTGAGGAGTTGCGTCGACTAGACCCCGATACGGTCTACGGCCGCGTCATTCAAGAGGGCATCCCCCTCGTCAGCGTTAAGGCGTAACTTTCGTGAGTGCCGTTTCGGGCGAAGGCGTTATTCGCGTTGACCACGGCGTGACGCGCGAACTGATGGTGGCGGCAGGTCCCGAAGCCCTGATTGCAATCATCGATCAGCGTTTTGAGAGCGTGGTTTCGGAACTGCTCGAAACTCAAGCCCTGGTTCATGTCGTGCTCACGGGAGGGACGATCGGAATCGGTCTTCTTCGCCCCTTAGACGGTGAGAATCGTCTCGATTGGTCGCGCATTCACGTGTGGTGGGGCGATGAGCGCTGGGTTGCGGCCGGTCACTCCGACCGAAACGAGGGCCAGGCGGCACAAGCGCTGTTGAACCGTGTTCCCATCCCCACTGATAACGTGCACCGCTTTCCTGCGTCGGATGCTGGACTCACCCTTGATCAAGCGGCGCGGGCGTACCAATCAGAACTAGAGAGCTTTGCTCCCGCCTTGAAGCGTGCCGATTTTCTCGGCGCAACCTTCAACGGCACGGAAGCCTTCCGTACACCAGCCTTCGACATCACCTTTCTCGGGGTCGGGCCGGATGCGCACGTGGCAAGCCTCTTCCCCGGACTCGGGGGAATTTCGGCCAAGAACGCTTCGGTCATTGCCATTCGTGACTCCCCCAAGCCACCCGCCGAACGTCTAAGCCTCACGTTGCCGGTTATCAACGCGTCTGCGCGGGTCTGGGTGGTCGCCGCGGGCGCCGACAAGGCCGAAGCTGTTCATCAGGCGTTCCATGCCTCAGATCCCGCCACAGCGCCCGTGAGTGGTGTTCACGGAACCCTGGAGACGGTTATCTTTGCGGATGCTGCGGCAGCGGCGCGGCTTTAGAGCTTAAACGACGTCTCACTCAATGTTCCGTTCGGCCGTTCCGGCCCTCCCGTTGGATTAAGCAAAAGAATGTCCTCGCGTTTAAGACGTGAAGACATTTCTTTTGAGTACGTTTTTGATTACGCCTTGGCGGTGCCGCGACGAACGCGGAGCTGGTGCAAGGCGTCATCAAGAATCTGCTCGGCCTCTTCGGTCGTGCGACGCTCCTTGACATAGGCCAAGTGCGTTTTGTAGGGCTCGAGCTTTGCGAGCTGAGGAGGATTGGCTTGATCGCGACCAGCAGGAAGGCCCGACTGGGGGCTGTCAATAGTCTCGGGGATTTCATCCTCGGGAAGAGTTGCCGAGAAGAAACGTTGCGTGTGGTTCCCCAACGCGTCCCAATATGAGACCGCTACGCGATCAGCGTGAACGCCATGATCTTGTTCGCCCATGGGACCAGCGCCAACGCGCGAACCCCGAATTGCACTGCCGCCCGAGGCCATTATGCTCCTTGAAACTTAGTAATGAGGCCCAGGATCACGATGCACGTGATCCAGATGAGGCCCAAAATGATGGTGATGCGGTTAAGGTTTCGCTCGGCGACCCCGGAAGAACCAAGGGTTGATGACATACCGCCGCCGAACATGTCGGAGACACCGCCGCCACGTCCCTTGTGCAGCAGGATGAGGAGCGTCAGCAGGAGGCTGGTAATACCCAGCAGGACCTGCATGATGACTTGGAGGATCTCCACAGAAAAAACCTTTCACACGTTCTTGGTACACCCGACGAACACTGTCGCAGTGCGCCTTGTAACTATATCTGACTAGATGACGTGCTTTTGAAATCGAGCAATGCTGGAAAACTCGGCCACGTCGAGGCTAGCCCCGCCGACAAGGGCGCCATCGATGTTCGTTTGGCGCATGAACCCCGCAATATTCGTTGACTTCACCGAACCGCCATAGAGGATTCGGGTTCGCTCCGCCGCGTCTGTTCCGAGTTCTTCGGCCAAAGCAACGCGAAGAGCGGCACAGACTTGTTCGGCTTGCTCCTCTGTTGCCGCGAGCCCCGAGCCGATTGCCCAGACGGGCTCGTAGGCGATGACAATATTTGCGTCAGCGGAAACTCCGGCGAGGGCAGCGCGCATTTGAGCTACGGGCACGGCGCTCGGACCAAATTCCTCGAGGTCCTCGGCCGTTTCCCCGACACACAACACGGGAACAACGTTGTGCTTGAGCGCAGCCTTGACCTTGGCATTCAAGAGTTCGTCGTTCTCACCGTGGTACTGGCGTCGCTCGGAGTGGCCCACAATGACGTAGGTGCACTCAAGCTTGGCGAGAAACGCGCCGGAAATCTCGCCGGTATAGGCACCGGAATCGTGAGCCGAGAGGTCTTGGCCACCGTAGACAATGTCGAGCTTGTCCGCCGCGATCAGGTTTTGCACGCTGCGGAGATCGGTAAAAGGCGGGAAGACGGCCACTTCGGCCTGGGTGTAATCGTGGTGGGCGTCTTTGAGCGTCCACGCCAGCTTCTGAACGAAAGCGATGGCTTGGAGGTGATCCAAGTTCATCTTCCAGTTGCCCGCAAGTAGGGGCGTGCGTACAGTTACCATCCGAGGACCTCCAGGCCTGGCAGACGCTTGCCTTCGAGGAACTCGAGGCTGGCACCGCCTCCGGTTGAAATGTGACCAAATTGGTCATCAGTGAAGCCAAGAACGCGAACGGCAGCGGCCGAGTCGCCGCCACCAACGACCGAGAGGCCGTCGACTTCAGTGAGCGCTGCGGCAATAGCACGCGTTCCTTGGGCAAAAGCAGGGAATTCAAACACGCCAGCCGGTCCGTTCCAGAATACCGTCTTGGAAGCACGGATGCGACGGGCGAAGTCTTCGGCCGTTGCCGGGCCAATATCGAGTCCCAGGCCTTTTTCCGCGAAGGGAGTATCTTCAATGCCGTCGATGGGGGTGACGACGAAGTCTGCGTCTGGCCCAAACTTGGCGGCGACGACAATATCGGTCGGAAGCACAATTTCAACACCGCGTTCGGCAGCATCGGTTAGATAGCCACGAACCGTATCGAGTTGGTCAACCTCTAGAAGGCTCGCCCCTACCTTGTGGCCAGCCGCCGCCAGGAACGTAAAGACCATTCCGCCACCGACCAATATAGTGTCGACCCGGGGCAGGAGATGAGCAATGACGCCCAACTTGTCGCTGACCTTGGAACCGCCGAGAACGACCGTGTAGGGGCGCTCGGGGTTCTCCGTCAAACGATCCAGAACTTTGAGTTCCGTTTCTATCAGCAGGCCAGCGGCGCTGGGCAAAAGTTCGGCCAGCTCAAAAACGCTGGCCTGTTTGCGGTGAACGACACCGAAGCCGTCGGAAACAAAGGCATCGCCAAACGCCGCAAGCTGTGAGGCAAAAACCCGCCGCTGGTCGGCATCCTTGGAGGTTTCACCCGGGTTGAAACGCAGGTTCTCAAGGACGGCGAGTTCGCCATCTTCGAGAGCGGCAACGGCCGTTTTTGCCGAGTCCCCCACAGTGTCCGTGGCGAAGGCTACAGGTTTACCGATGAGCTCGGCCAAGCGCTCGGCAGCCGGCTTCAAGCTAAAGCGAGCTTCTGGAGCGCCGTCAGGGCGCCCGAGGTGCGAAATTATCACAACTCGAGCTCCCTGAGCGAGCAGAGCATTCAGTGTGGGCAGTGACGCCCGGATGCGACCATCATCCGAAATTTTTGAATCTGACAGTGGAACGTTCAGATCACAGCGAACGATGACGCGTTTTCCGGAAAGGGATCCCAAGGATTCCAAGGTGCGCAGGGCCAACAGTGCTCGTTTCTCTAGAAGTGGTGCAGAGACTGTATTTACAGAGTTTCTGCGACGTACTCGGTGATGTCGACAAGACGGTTGGAGTAACCCCACTCGTTGTCGTACCAGCTGGAGATCTTGACCTGGTTGCCCAGGATGCGCAGGAGCCCGGCATCGAAGATCGAGGAGTGAGGGTCGGTCACGATGTCGCTGGAGACAATCTCATCTTCGGTGTACTTGAGGATGCCTTTGAGCGGACCCTCGGCGGCAGCCTTGAAGGCAGTTTTGACCTGCTCAGCGGTGACGGGTGTCTCCACCTGAATCGTGAGGTCGGTGATCGAACCGGTGGGAACGGGAACGCGAAGTGCGAATCCGTCGAGCTTGCCCTGCAGTTCGGGGAGGACCTTGCCAATTGTCTTGGCGGCGCCGGTGCTGGAAGGCACGATGTTGATTGCGGCAGCACGCGCACGGCGGAGGTCGTTGTGCGGGCCATCCTGAAGGTTCTGGTCGGCTGTGTATGCGTGAACCGTCGTCATCAGGCCCGTAACGATTCCGAACTCCTCGTTGAAAACCTTGACCAGCGGCGCGAGACAGTTGGTCGTGCAGGAGGCGTTGGAAATGATGTGGTCCGTTGCGCCGTTGTAGGTCGTGTGGTTGACCCCCATAACGAACGTTGCGATGTCGTCTCCGGTGGGAGGCGCGGACAGGATGACCTTCTTGGCACCAGCGTCAATGTGCTTCTGCGCGGCAACGCGGCTCGTGAAGTGTCCAGTTGACTCAATGACAACGTCTACTCCGAGGGCACCCCAAGTAAGGTTTGCCGGGTCGCGCTCGGCAAGAACACGGATCTTCTTGCCATTGACGATGATGTTCTCAGCGTCGTGGCTTACCTCTGCGTCAAGGCGACCGGTGACCGAGTCGTACTTGAGGAGGTGGGCGAGCACCTTGGTGTCGCTGAGGTCGTTGACAGCAACGATCTCAATGTCAGCGCCCTGCGCCATTGCGGCGCGGAAGTAGTTACGACCAATACGGCCAAAACCGTTAATACCAACTTTTACAGTCACTTCGTCTCCAAGTGAAATGGGGGCGAATCAGGAGGGCTAATTCGCATTAATTGAAAGGGAACATTTCGGAACAACCGGCGATGTGGCCGGGAGAACAAGAGAGGGTGCCCTGAAAAACTCTCAGGACACCCATGTCTAATTACGAGAATAGCAGGACGCTTGCTGCACCCTTGCGTGACGCCTCGAAGCGCGCAGAAACATCTGCCCAGTTGATGATGTTCCAGAAGGCAGTGACGTAGTCGCCCTTTACATTCTTGTAGTCCAAGTAGAAGGCATGTTCCCACATGTCGAGCATGAGCAAGGGGACGGTACCGGCGGCAATGTTACCTTGCTGGTCATAGAGCTGCTCAATGATGAGCTGCTTTCCCACGGCGTCATACGCGAGGAATGCCCAGCCGGAACCCTGAAGGCCCAAAGCGGCAGCGTTGAAGTGGGCACGAAATTTGTCAAACGAACCAAAGAATTCGTCGATGGCGGCAGCAAGCTCGCCTGAGGGGCGCTCTTCGGAGTCAGGGGTGAGATTCTTCCAAAAAATGGAGTGGTTCGTGTGTCCACCGAGGTGAAAAGCGAGATCCTTTTGCAACTTGTTGATGTTGGTAAAATCGCCTGCGTCGCGGGCTTCGGCGAGTTTGTCGAGGGCGGTGTTCGCGCCATCGACATAGGCTTTGTGATGCTTGCTGTGGTGCAGTTCCATAATTGTCGCGCTGATATGCGGCGCGAGGGCGGCGTAGTCGTAGGTCAGTTCCGGTAGCGAATATGTAGCCACAGTGTTATCTCCTTGATTGAGAGGCCGTGCGCCGGACGTAATAATCGTCGGCCACACGCCCCAGTTTACTCTTGCGAAAAGGGTTATTCCACGTCGAAGTCATCTGGTACAGCAGACTCTGTGCCAGGGATACCGAGCTCTAGTGCACGCTTATCGGCCATGGCCAGGAGGCGGCGAATACGACCGGCAACGGCATCTTTTGTCATGGGGGGATCAGCGTGGTGCCCGAGCTCGTCGAGGCTGGCGTCTCGAAAATTCAATCGCAAGGCACCGGCGTATTTGAGGTGGTCCGGAATATCTTCGCCGAGAATCTCGAGAGCGAGAGCCACTCGGGCGCAGGCGGCGACGGCGGCTTGGGCCGAGCGACGAAGGTTAGCATCGTCGAAGTTGACGAGCCGGTTTGCGGTGGCGCGAACTTCTCGACGTTGGCGCAATTCCTCCCATTTGTGAACGGTCTCCTTGGCGCCCATGATCGTCAGCACGGCGCTAATGGCCTCGTCTTCACGGATCACAACACGGTGAACACCACGAACCTCCCGCGCTTTCGCAGCGATCCGAAGGCGGTTGGCAGCGCCGACGAGGGCCATCGCCGCTTCATTAGTCGGGCACACTATTTCAAGGGCGGCCGAGCGACCGGGATCCGTGAGGGTTCCGGTCGCAAGGAAAGCCCCGCGCCAGATGGCGGAGAGGTCTTCGAGGTTTCCGGTTGTGAGTTTATTGGGCAGGCCACGAATGGGCCGACGCCTCGCATCTAACAAACCTGTTTGGCGGGCCAGGGTCTCGCCCCCTTCGACAACGCGCACGAGGTAGGTGGGGGCAGTTTTGGCTCCGGAATTGGAAGAGATTTTACCTTCACTCCGCACACCATAGATCTCCGCTAGATCCTTGCGAACCCGTGTTGCGAGTTCCTGCGAGTCGAGTTCTGCTTCGACCGCAATGCGACCCGAAATCGTGTGGAGCCCTCCCGCAAACCGCAGAATAGTCGCGAGTTCGGCCGTGCGAACGCTGGTCTTGCCGGCACCAACGGTAATGAGCTCTTGTTTGACGTTGTCTGTTAATCCCACGCTAAATTCCTCTGTCTACCAACTGAAAACTGAAATGAACTATTCGCGCCCGAGGTCGCGATGTTTGATGCGAACAACGACACCAGGAAGTTTGGCCAGCTCAATTGCTAAAGCCTGCGCTAGTGCAACGGAGCGATGTTTTCCTCCGGTGCAGCCAATCGCAATTGTGGCGTGGCGCTTGTTTTCGCGCTGGTAGCCCGCCATGACCGGAGATAAAGCCACCGCATAGGCCTGAACAAATTCGCTTGCTCCGGGCTGGGACAGAACGTACTCGGAAACTTCCTTGTCGAGTCCCGTAAATGCCCGAAGCTCCGGCATCCAGAAGGGGTTGGGCAGAAAACGCCCATCGGCAATGAGGTCAACATCGGTTGGTGTTCCGTATTTGAAGCCGAAACTCATCAACGTCAGACGTACGCCGGCCGTGTCTTCTTGTGCGAATGTTTCAGTGATATTCGTGGCCAGCTGGTGAATATTGAGGTCGCTGGTATCGATGACCATGTCGCTATTTTCTCGCATCTCTCGCATGCGTGAACGTTCAGCCACGATGCCATCAATAATGGTGCCGTCACCTTGCAAGGGGTGTGGCCTGCGCACGGACTCGAAGCGACGAACGAGAGACTCATCGGTGGCATCAAGAAAGAGAATGCGTAACTTGGTGCCCGAACGAATCGATTGAATAATTTCTTGCAGGTCAGCAAAAAAGTTGCGACCACGAACATCCACGACAGCAGCGATTTTCGGAAGGTTTGTTCCGGCCTTTTCTGCTAGTTCGACCAAAGGCCTTAGCATCTGGGGCGGGAGGTTGTCGACGACGTACCAACCGAGGTCTTCAAGGGCATTGCCTACGGTTGAACGCCCGGCACCGGACATGCCCGTCACAATGAGCACCTCTTGCTCGGTGTTGGTCGTTTCTGGCATAGCCACCTTCGTCTTTTATTTGCTTCGTTAAACTCTACTCACTCGCGACACGCCCGGGCGACCTAAGCCTTCAACGCATCCTTGATAGTTGTCGCCAGAGCGTGATTGATTCCCGAAAGCGATGCAATTTCTTCCACCGTCGCATTCTTCAAGACCGTGACAGAACCAAAATGACTGAGCAGTTTCTTGATGCGAGTGGGCCCTAAACCGGGAATGTCATTCAGCACGGTATTGATGTCGCGCTTGCGACTGGTTCGTTGAAAGGAGATGGCAAAGCGGTGAGCCTCGTCGCGGACCTGTTGAAGCAGGAAGAGACCCTCCGAGTTGCGGGGCAAGATGATGGGATACGACTCCCCAGCCACCCACACTTCCTCGAGACGTTTGGCGAGACCAACGAGAGGAATGTGGCCGAGGCCAGCTTCGGCGAGGGCCCGTTGAGCTGCGTTGACCTGGGGCTGTCCTCCATCGACGATGAGGAGCCCCGGGGGATACGCGAAGGATTTCTTTTTTGGCACGGTCGTGACAATCTCCCCCTCGGCGACCGGATCGATTTCCCCGCTGAAGCGGGGAGCCTCCGGGTCCTGTACGGCTCCCGTGAGGTAGGCCAAGCGACGGGAGAGGACCTGGTGCATGGCGTCAGTGTCGTCTCGTGCCTCGGGAATGGCGAACTTGCGATAGTCACTTTTTTTGGCGAGACCGTCTTCGAAGACAACCATGGAAGCGACGATGCGCGTGCCCGAAAGGTGAGAGACGTCGAAGCACTCGATGCGGAGCGGGGACGCTGGCAGACCGAGAGCGATCTCAAGTTCGGCCAACGCTTTGCTCCGGGAGATGTAATCGGCGCTGCGTCTGGTCTTGAACAGCATGAGGGCCTGTTTTGCGTTTTTTTCGACCGTTGCGGCGAGGGCTGCCAAGTCGCCCCTGGATGCCACTCTCAATTTGACCCGTGCTGCGCGGGGGTCACTTGTTCGTTCGCGACGAATCTCTGTCAGCCAGTCTCGAACGGCATCCTCGTCATCGGGGATCAGTGGCACGATGACGTCCCGGGGCGGCGAATCCTCTGTCTCATATGCCACGCGAAGCATATTGTCGACAAGCTCGCCATCCTCTACGTCTAGGGCGATATCCACAGTCCAGGAACGAACACCACGCACACGGCCACCGCGCACGATGAACTGCTGCACGGCCGCGGAGAGTTCGTCACGGGCGAGACCAAAGACATCGGCATCAACTTCTTCGGGTAAGACCACGGAGCTCTTCGAGGCGACAGTCTCCAGGGCCGCAATGTTGTCGCGATATTTTGCGGCGCCTTCGTAATCCTGGTTTTCTGACGCATCAAACATTTTCTGTTTGAGCTGCTTGAGGTGTCCATCATTTTTTCCGCTCATGAAGGCCGAAAGGTCTAAGGCGATGGAACGGTGCTCTTCCGGAGTCACGCGACCAGCACAGGGCGCCGCGCAACGACCGATGTCACCGAGGAGGCAGGGACGCTTTGCTGCCTCCGCTTTCTTATAGATTCCATCACTGCAGCTGCGCATCGGAAAGACGGGAAGGATGAGATCAAGCGTCTCGCGAATGGCCCAGGTCTTCGTGTAGGGCCCAAAGTATCGGGCGTTTGGAATCTTGTGGTTGCGGGTAATGAGAACCCGGGGCACCTTCTCCCCCAACGTCAAGGCAAGGTAAGGGTAGGACTTGTCGTCCCGGAACTGGATGTTGAACGGAGGCTCAAACTCCTTGATCCAGGTGAACTCCAGCTGCAGCGCCTCGAATTCAGTACGGACGACCGTCCACTCCACGCTTGCGGCTGACGTGACCATCCGACGAGTTCGCTCGTGGAGTTTTTCCAGCGGAGCAAAATAACTCGTGAGGCGGGCACGCAGGTTCTTGGCCTTGCCGACGTACAGAATGCGCGCGGTCGCATCCCGAAATCGGTACACCCCCGGATTCGTGGGGATGTCACCGGTTTTGGGGCGATAGCTGAGCATGTCGGCCATAGGCGTCGTTAGACCTTGAGAATCTCGCGGAGGAAGGTTGCCGTATGGCTCTTCTTAGATTTTGCAACGGTTTCGGGGGTTCCCACAGCGATGATCTGGCCTCCCCCGGCGCCACCTTCCGGACCCATATCGATGAGCCAATCGGCACTCTTGATGACGTCAAGGTTGTGCTCAATAACGATGACGGTGTTGCCCTTCTCAACGAGGGAGTTCAGCACCAAAAGCAATTTGCGCACGTCTTCGAAGTGAAGACCCGTGGTGGGCTCATCCAGAACATAGACGCTGCGGCCGTTGGAGCGCTTCTGCAACTCTGTTGCAAGCTTCACTCGCTGGGCCTCGCCGCCGGAGAGTGTCGTGGCACTCTGACCGAGACGAACGTAGCCGAGGCCCACCTCGACGAGGGTGAGGAGGAAACGGTGGATGGACGAAATGGGTTCGAAGAAGTCTGCTGCTTCGCTGATGGGCATATTCAGTACCTCGGCAATGTTTTTGCCCTTGTACTTCACCTGCAGAGTGTCGCGGTTATAGCGGGCACCGTGGCAGACATCGCAGTCCACATAGACATCCGGCAAGAAGTTCATCTCGATCTTGATCGTGCCATCACCGGAACACGCCTCGCACCGGCCGCCCTTGACGTTGAAGCTGTAGCGACCGGGAAGGTAACCACGTGTCTTGGATTCGGTGGTCTCCGAGAACAGAGTGCGAATCTTGTCGAAAACACCCGTGTAGGTCGCCGGGTTCGATCGGGGGGTGCGACCGATGGGGTTCTGGTCGACGTGGATGACCTTGTCGAGGTTTTCCAGGCCCGTGACGCGGGTGTGCTTTCCGGCCACCGTGCGGGCACCGTTGAGCTTGTTGGCAAGCACCTTATAGAGAATGTCGTTGATGAGCGATGACTTGCCCGAACCAGAGACGCCTGTCACAGCAACGAATAGGCCGAGGGGGAACGTGGCCGTGACTTTGCGCAGGTTATTGGCCTGGGCGCCGATGACGGTGATTTCGCGGCCGGGTTCGGCCTGACGCCGCTGGGGGGGAATCGCGATTGACTTGCGACCGGAAATGTAGTCGGCTGTGAGAGACTCGGTGTTCTTCAGGAGAGACTCGTAATCTCCTGAGTGCACAACCTTGCCGCCGTTGACGCCGGCACCCGGGCCAATGTCAACAATCCAGTCTGCGGTCTGGATGGTGTCTTCGTCGTGCTCCACGACAATCAGCGTGTTGCCGAGGTCTCTGAGTTTGAGGAGGGTATCGATGAGTCTGCGGTTGTCTCGTTGGTGCAGACCGATGCTGGGCTCATCCAAAACATAGAGAACTCCGGTCAGGCCTGAACCAATCTGGGTCGCAAGACGGATTCTCTGCGCCTCTCCGCCGGAGAGAGATCCAGCGGCACGCGCGAGATTCAAGTACGTCAGGCCCACTTCGATGAGGAAGTCGAGACGCGCACGAATCTCTCGCAGAACCTGAGCGGCGATGTGCGCCTCGCGGTCTGTGAGGACGAGCTCATCCATGAAGGTACGGGCAGCTGTCAAAGGAAGTTCGGCGATGTCGGCAATCGACTTGTCGTTGATGAGAACCGCGAGAACCTCGGGGCGCAGACGTTTGCCACCACAGTCGATGCATGGAACCTCACGCAGGTACTCTGCCCAGCGGGCGCGTTGAACATCGGTCTCGGCCTGCAGATACTGACGCTCAATGTAGGGAACGACACCCTCGAAGCCCGAGCTATAGGCAACCTCGCGGCCGTAGCGGTTCTTCCAGCGCACCTTGACGTTGAAGTTGTTGCCGTTCATGACGGCCGTGCGCACGCCGGCCGGCAGCTTGTTCCAGGGGGTGTCGAGCGAGAAGTCGAGGTCATCGGCCAGGCCGGTGAGTAATTTCTCATAGTACTGAAAGAGGCCCTTGCCCTGAGTTGCCCACGGGATGATGACGCCCTCGTTGACGCTAAAGTCGGGGTCGCCGAGAAGGAGGTCTTCATCCACGGACATTCGAGTGCCGAGCCCCGAGCACGTGGGGCAGGATCCAAACGGTGCGTTGAAGGAGAAGGTGCGAGGCTCGAACTCGGCCACGGAGATGGGGTGGTTGTTCGGGCACGATAGTTTCTCGGAGAAGGACAGCCACGCATCGTCGCCTTCCTCGTCGATGAAATTGATCATGACGGTACCGCTGGAGAGTTTGAGGGCCGTCTCGAGTGAGTCGGTGAGGCGCGAGAGTAGTTCCGGGCCAGCAACAAGACGATCCACGATGACGGAGATATCGTGCTTGAAGCTTTTCTTGAGCAACGGTGGTGCGCTGAGCTGAATCTGATCGCCGTCGACGAGAGCACGGGCGTAGCCGCTTGCGGCCAGCTCGGCGAAGAGCTCAACGAACTCGCCCTTCTTCTGGCTCACAATGGGGGCTACGACTTGGTAACGGGTCTCGGGCTCAAGTTCCATCAGGTGGTCGGCAATTTGCTGAACCGACTGAGCTTGAATCTTCTCGCCGCACTCAGGGCAGTGGGGAATACCGATGCGGGCCCAGAGAAGACGCATGTAGTCGTATATTTCGGTAATCGTGCCTACGGTCGAGCGCGGGTTGCGGTTCGTTGATTTCTGGTCAATGGAGACGGCCGGACTCAAACCCTCGATGAAGTCCACATCGGGTCGATCTACCTGGCCGAGAAACTGGCGGGCGTAGGCCGAAAGAGACTCAACGTAACGACGTTGTCCCTCGGCAAAAATGGTGTCAAAGGCGAGAGAAGACTTTCCCGAACCTGATAGTCCCGTGAAAACAACGAGAGAATCGCGAGGAATCTCTAGATCAATGTTTTGCAGATTGTGAACCCTGGCGCCTTTGACGCTGAGCGTGGAATGAGAGGTTACCTTCGAGACAGACACCCTTCAAGTCTACGAGTGTAAAGACACTGCTTGAGGCGTGGTCAGCCTTCGTGGACAGTCTTCATGACTAGGCATGCCCTGCCTTCTCAATCTGGCGCAATTCACGTTTCATCTCGGAGACCTCATCCCGCAAGCGAGCGGCGAGCTCGAACTTCAGCTGTGCGGCAGCCTCCAGCATCTGGGTGTTCAGATCGGAGATGATGCCTTCCAATTCCCGAGCACCCTCCTGGCCGATACCGGTGCGCACGGGAGCGCTCTTGCCGCCGCCGGACTTGTTCTTGCCCGAACCGCTGGAACGCGCCAGGAGATCGGCAGTGTCGGCATCCTCCCGCGACAGCATGGCCGTAATATCGGCAATCTTCTTGCGCAACGGCTGAGGGTCAATTCCGTGTTCGGTGTTGTACGCAACCTGGCGCTCGCGACGACGGTTAGTCTCGTCGATAGCAAGTGTCATCGATCGCGTCATCACGTCGGCGTACATGTGAACCTCGCCGGACACGTTTCGGGCAGCGCGCCCGATGGTCTGGATGAGGGAGGTCGCCGACCGCAGGAAGCCCTCCTTATCGGCATCCAAAATGGCCACGAGTGAGACCTCGGGGAGGTCGAGACCCTCACGCAAGAGGTTAATCCCCACGAGCACGTCGTAAACGCCCTGACGCAGTTCGGTCAGCAGTTCCACGCGGCGCAGAGTGTCGACGTCGGAGTGAAGATAGCGAACGCGCACTCCGGCTTCGGTGAGAAAGTCGGTGAGCTCCTCCGCCATTTTCTTGGTGAGAGTAGTGACGAGAATGCGCTCATCCTTGGCAGCACGAACACGAATCTGCTCCAGCAGATCATCAATTTGGCCCTTGGAGGGTTTGACGACGACCTGGGGGTCGATCAGGCCGGTGGGGCGGATGATCTGCTCGACGACGCCATCCGCAATTTCCATTTCGAACTTTCCGGGGGTAGCCGAGAGGTAGACCGTCTGGCCGACGCGTTCCTTGAACTCATCGAACCGAAGGGGCCGGTTATCCAGAGCACTGGGCAGGCGAAACCCATGTTCGACGAGCGTGCGTTTGCGCGAGGCGTCGCCAGCGTGCATCGCACCAATTTGGGGAACGGTGACGTGGGATTCGTCGATGACGCACAGAAAATCATCCGGAAAGTAATCGAGAAGACACTTGGGAGCCTCGCCGGGTTCGCGAACGTCGATGTGGCGAGAGTAGTTTTCAATGCCCGAACAGAAGCCGATCTGTTCCATCATCTCAAGGTCAAAGGTTGTGCGCATCCGGATGCGCTGGGCCTCGAGAAGCTTCCCCTCCTTTTCTAGCTCGGCGACGCGAACCTCCATCTCGGCTCGTATCGTGATGACCGCGTTTTTCATGATGTCGGGATCGGCCACGTAGTGGGAACCGGGAAATACTGAGACAAACTCAAGCTTCTCCACAACATCCCCGGTGAGAGGATGGAGGCTATAGAGCGCCTCCACCTCGTCGCCAAAGAACTCTATGCGGATGGCGAGCTCTTCGTACATGGGAATAATCTCGATCGTGTCGCCGCGCACGCGAAAGTTGCCCCGCGAGAAATCGATGTCATTGCGTTGATATTGCATCGCCACAAATCTTCGGATCAGGTTGTCGCGCCCTAAGCGATCCCCCACGTTGAGTGTCACCATGGCATTGAGGTACTGCTCGGGAGCGCCGAGGCCATAAATGCAGGAGACCGTGGAAACGACAATGACATCTCGGCGCGTGAGCAGGGAGTTTGTGGTGGAGTGGCGAAGGCGCTCAACCTCGGAGTTGATGGAGGAGTCTTTCTCGATGAAGGTGTCGGTCTGCGGCACGTACGCTTCGGGTTGGTAGTAGTCGTAGTACGAGACGAAATATTCGACCGCATTATTGGGCATGAGTTCGCGAAATTCCGTAGCCAATTGAGCGGCCAGAGTCTTGTTGTGAGCCATGACCAAGGTCGGCCGGTTCACGGCCTCGATGAGCCACGCCGTGGTCGCAGACTTACCCGTGCCGGTGGCGCCGAGCAGAACGACATCCGTCTCACCAGCATTGATACGCCTCGTCAGATCAGCAATGGCGGTGGGCTGATCTCCGCTGGGAACGTAGTCGCTAATGACCTCGAAGGGGCGTCTTTCGCGGCGAGTATCCATGTCTCTATTGTACGAAGGGCACTGTTCAGCTTTCGCGTAATTCGTTAGAAGCGGAACCTGCGTGGGGTTTTGGTGATGGTTGCTCGGAAACTAGCCGAGTCGCCGAGCGGCGCGAATAGCGCTTTCGTGGGCTGCAGCTAGCTCAGAGTGCTGGAGAGTGACTTCGGCGGCAGGTGCCCCGAAGCGTTCGCTGAGCGTTCGGGTGGAGATGATGGTTTCCAATGACATGCCGAGCGCATCCCGCAGGATGATCGACAGGGCGGGAATCGCGTGATCATCGAACTCGGTGGGAGTACCTGTGTCATAGGCGCCACCCCGTGTTGAAATCAAAACGACGGGGCGGCCCTTCATCGGTTGCGTCTCGACAGGGCCAAATGAAGCCGTGACGGCCGGAACGTGAATATAGTCGACCCATGTCTTGAGGGTCGCGGGCATCGAGTAGTTGTAAAGCGGCACGCCGATGAGGACGACGTCGGCGCCTAGCAATTCATTGATGATCCTCTGCTGAAGAAGCTCCTGTGCGGCGTCGGGGCTGGCATCAGCCGGGCGGAGGTGGGCAGGAAAGTGCAGATTGGCATCCGTCAGGTAAGGCAAGGGCTCCCGGTGCAGGTCGCGGTAGACGACCGTGTGGTCGTTGCTGAGGTTCCGCCACGTGTCAGCAAAGGACGCCGTAATCGCCCTCGATCGTGAGGTCTTCAGGTCGGCAGAGGAATCCAGGTGCAACAAAACGGGCATGATTCAAGACTAGAGGACTGATTTTTCGACAACGCTCAACGTAGCTGGGGTGCGGGGTGCATGCTCAACCCAACGCGTCTCGCCGTCAACTTCATGCAACGTGAGCCATTCGATCATTGCCGTTGTCGCCTCGGACGCGCAGCCCTTGCATTGCCAGGCAGGAGAAATTACCCACGCAATGTCGGCCACGAGCCGCGATTGCACGGATTGCCCGGATTGCACCGTGGCCTGCACGAACCCTATTGACTCATTCGTGGCTGTGTGGCGCAGAATCCAATTGAGCCACCATTGTGATTCGTCAGCGGAGTGTCCAACGGTCTGCCGTGCATAGCGCTCCTGAAGCTCGTCGAGCGAGGGGGCTTCGCCTCCGGTAAAAACGTATAACGAAGGATGCGCCAAGACGGAAACCATGGATGGCGCGTGATTCACCGACAGAGGCTCGAGCACCAATCGTGCTGTTGAGATTCGTTCAGGATGCGGCCTGCGTGAGAAGCCTGCTCTGCCTTCAGCTTCCAACGCGAGCCCAGAATGCATCGACCTGATCGAGAGTGTGCTGCAGCTCTCCCCCGGTGTCGATGACAACATCAGCAATGGCAAGGCGTTTGGACTCAGGTGCCTGGGCTCGGATGCGAGCGCGTGCCGCTTCATCGGTCATGCCGCGCAACTCGATCATGCGCTGCACCCGAATGTCTTCGGGGGCACTCGTGACAACAATTTCGGCATAATTGTGGGCCACGTCGGCTTCCACCAGGAGGGGTACGTCGTAGACGATGACGGCGTCGGGGTTTTCAGCCTTCGCGCCGGCTAAAAGCTCGGCGGTTCGTGCCTTGACAGCGGGATGCACGATGGCGTTTAGCTCTTCCAGTTGTTCAGAATTTCCGAAGACGATGGCGCCGAGCTTTGAGCGATCCAAAGCACCGTTGGCATCGAGAAGTCCGAGACCGAATTGCGCGGCAATTGCAGCAAGTGCTGGGGTTCCGGGGGCAACAACCTCACGCGAAACGACGTCGGCGTCAATAATGATGGCCCCGTGTTCGGCCAGTCTGCGAGCCACCGTAGATTTGCCCGAGGCGATTCCACCGGTGAGACCTATGAGATACATGGCCCTAGCTTAAACGACTGTCGGCCGGACTCAAGAAAGAGCCCGGCCGACAGTGGAACGAAGAAAAATTATGCTTCGTCGTTACCGTTGGTCAGCTTCGCACGAAGGGCCGCGAGTGCCTCGTCGTCGGCAAGCGTTCCAGCCGAAGCTGATTCGCTCGAGAACGTGGATGCGTCGCTTGTGCCCGTTGCGATTGCTTCGATCTCGGCTTCGTTGGAAGCCTTGACCTGAATCTTGTGCTGCTCCCAGCGAGCTTGAGCAGCTGCGTAGTCCAGCTCCCACTTCTCGCGCTGGGTGTCGAAGCCTTCACGCCACTCGTTGGTCTCGGAGTCGAAGCCCTCGGGGTACTTGTAGTTGCCCGCCTCGTCATACTCTGTGAGCATTCCATAGAGAGCAGGCTCGAACTCGGTACCTTCGGGGTCAACACCGTCGTTAGCCTGCTTGAGGCTGAGCGAGATGCGGCGACGCTCGAGGTCAATGTCGATGACCTTGACGAATACTTCGTCGCCAACCGAAACAACCTGCTCGGCGAGCTCAACGTGCTTGCCGGAGAGCTCGGAGATGTGAACGAGACCTTCGATGCCATCGGCAACGCGAACAAAGGCGCCGAAGGGAACGAGCTTCGTGACCTTACCCGGAGCAACCTGACCGATTGCGTGGGTGCGGGCGAATACCTGCCAGGGGTCTTCCTGCGTGGCCTTGAGCGACAACGAAACGCGCTCGCGCTCCATGTCGACCTCGAGGATCTCGACGGTAACTTCCTGGCCAACTTCAACAACCTCAGAAGCGTGTTCGATGTGCTTCCAGCTGAGCTCAGAAACGTGGACGAGACCGTCAACGCCGCCGAGGTCAACGAATGCACCGAAGTTGACGATAGAGGAGACAACACCCTTGCGGATCTGGCCCTTCTGAAGGTTCGTCAGGAACGTGCTGCGGCTTTCAGACTGAGTCTGCTCGAGGAGGGCGCGACGCGACAGCACAACGTTGTTGCGGTTCTTGTCGAGTTCGAGAATCTTGGCTTCAATTTCTTGGCCAAGATAAGGCGTGAGGTCGCGGACGCGACGCAGCTCGATGAGCGATGCGGGAAGGAATCCACGAAGACCGATGTCAACGATAAGTCCACCCTTGACGACCTCGATGACCGAACCGGTAACAACACCATCGGACTCTTTGATCTTCTCAACGTCGCCCCATGCACGCTCGTACTGTGCGCGCTTCTTGGACAGGATGAGGCGGCCTTCCTTGTCCTCCTTCTGGAGAACGAGTGCCTCGATGGTGTCACCAACCTTCACAACCTCATTGGGGTCAACGTCGTGCTTGATCGACAGTTCGCGAGAGGGGATAACACCCTCGGTCTTGTAACCGACATCGAGGAGAACCTCGTCGCGGTCGATCTTTACAACGGTTCCTTCAATAAGGTCGCCGTCGTTGAAAAACTTGAGTGTTGCTTCGACAGCGGCGAGGAAATCCTCAGCCGAGCCGATGTCGTTGATGGCTACCTGTGTGGCTGCCTTTTTTGCTACTAGCGTCATGTAGAAACTGCTCCAGTATTAACTTAATTCGGGCCCATCCACACGACCTACGGTCGAGAAAAGTGGAAGGCATACGGATATAACTGCACAAAACGTGCCCTGTTAGCATAGCCGACCAAAGCCAGTCCCGCGAATGCTCGGTAACTAGTCAGGCTCTTTGGGGTGGCCGACCGTTTCCCTAAGCAGCGTGGCTTCGACGGTACTTTCGCATCAGGACAAGCAGCCCGGCGCCGATAAGCAATGTCAGGACTCCCCCAACGCCCCAAGGCAGAACATCGAATCCGGTGGTTGCCAAAACAGACCCAACGGCCGCGTATGCGAACCCGCCCGTGCTCGTCGCCGTGCCACCAGGGGTGGTTACTACAACATTCACGGCGCCTGCAGCATGTGCGGGGCTGGTCACGGTGATACTTGTCGCCGAGACCACCACCACGCTTGTGCCCGCTACACCGTCAAAGCTGACACCGGTGGCACCGGTGAAGCCTGTACCGGTCAATGTCACTGACGTGCCGCCAGCGGCTGGACCGCTAGAGGGCGTGACACCGGTCACTGTCGGTGTGTAACTGGTCATCACCCGATTCCCCGTACCGCTGTCGGCGACGGCAACGAGCAGGCCACTCGCATAGGTGACCGAGCCCCAGCTGTTGTCGACGGGGGTGGTGCGGATCGTCCAGGCGATGCCATCAGGGCTGGTCATGACCCGGTTCCCGGCACCGGTGATGGCGACGGCAACGAACAGGCCACCGCCATAGGTGACCGAGTACCAGGCGTTGTCGGCGGCGCTGGTGCGAGAGGTCCAGGCGATGCCATCAGGACTGGTCATGACCCGGTTCCCTGCACCGGTGATGGCGACGGCAACGAACAGGCCACCCGCATAGGTGACCGAGAGCCAACTGTTGTCGACGGGGGTGGTGCGGATCGTCCAGGCGATGCCATCAGGACTGGTCATCACCCGGTTCCCGGCACCGGTGTAGGCGACGGCAACGAACAGGCCACCGCCATAGGTGACCGAGTACCAGGCGTTGTCGGCAGCGCTGGTGCGGGTCGTCCAGGTGATGCCGTCAGGGCTGGTCATCACCCGGTTCCCGGTACCGGTGACGGCGACGGCAACGAACAGGCCACCGCCATAGGTGACCGAGAGCCAACTGTTGTCGACGGGAGTGGTGCGGATCGTCCAGGTGATGCCGTCAGGACTGGTCATCACCCGGTTCCCGGTACCGGTGACGGCGACGGCAACGAACAGGCCATTGCCATACGTGACCGAGACCCAGGCGTTGTCGGCAGCGCTGGTGCGGGTCGTCCAGGTGATGCCATCAGGACTGGTCATCACCCGGTCCCCGGCACCGGTGATGGCGACGGCAACGAACAGGCCACCCCCATACGTCACCGAGCGCCAGCTGTTGTCGGCGGCGCTGGTGCCGATGACCCAGTCCGTACCTGCCAGAGCCGATGCCGGCGTTGCCGTGCTGACTAAACCAGCCCCGACCACAAGCAGGATCGTCCCAAGTGCGACTAAACGTTGCGCCCAGCGAGAGCGTCTAACTATGCGACGCGCGCGGCCGGAGGGGGTAATCATGTGCTCTAAACTAGCAGGCTCGATCCCTCCTTGCTAGAAAGTCCCTAGGGCCTTTTCAAAGGCCCTGCAAACTAGCGAATTAGTGCGCTGCTTCGTTCCAGTTCTGGCCTTTGCCGACTTGAACATCCAGCGGAACGCTCAGTTTGGCGGCGTTCTCCATGCGATCGACGACGAGCTTCTCGACGACGTCCCATTCTCCCTCGAATACTTCGAGCACGAGTTCGTCGTGTACTTGAAGGAGCAGGCGTGACTTGAGATCGAGGTTGGCAATGTCTTGTTCAATACCGAACATCGCAATCTTCATGATGTCGGCGGCAGTCCCTTGCATGGGGGCATTCAAAGCTGCGCGTTCGGCGTTGTCACGAAGCACGCGGTTGGGGCTGGCGAGATCTGGGAACGGACGGCGGCGGCCGAAAAGAGTCTCCGTGTAGCCCTTGATGCGAGCATCTTCGACGACGCTGCGCAGGTAATCGCGCACTCCCCCGAATCGCTCGAAGTAATCAGACATCAGTTTCTTGGCGGCACCGTTGTCAATTTTTAACTGCTTGGCCAGACCGAAGGCGCTCAGTCCATAGGCCAGCCCGTAGCTCATGGCCTTGACATGTGAGCGCATGTCGCCCGTGACGTCTTCGGGAGCAACGCCGTAGATTTGCGATCCCACAAAACGGTGCAGGTCTTCGCCAGACTTGAAAGCCTCGATCAGCCCGGCATCCTTGGAGAAGTGCGCCATGATGCGCATTTCAATCTGGGAATAGTCGGCGGTCAATAGCGTTTGAAAACCGACCCCCACCTCAAATGCTTCACGGATGCGGCGTCCGTCGGCGGCGCGCACGGGAATGTTTTGCAGGTTGGGATTGATCGAGGAAAGGCGACCCGTGCTCGTGCCGGTCTGTACATACGTCGTGTGGATGCGGTGGTCGCTGCCGATCGCGGTGTCGAGGGATTCCACAATCTGACGAAGTTTGGTGACATCGCGGTGTTCCAGAAGATATCCCAAGAACGGATGGGGACTCTTTTCCTGGAGGTCAACGAGCGCCGCAGCATCCGTGGTGTAACCGGTCTTGGTGGCCCGGGTTTTGGGCATGTTCAACTGATCAAAGAGAACCTCTTGGAGTTGCTTGGGAGAAGCGAGGTTTACCTCTTTGCCAATTTCGGCGTAGGCGCTGGTCGCTGCGGCCGCAGCGCGATCGCCGAGCTCGGTGCTGAGAGCCGAGAGCTTCTCGTGGCTGACGGTCACACCGCGCAGTTCCATAGCGGCAAGAGCCACGAGGGTGGGGATTTCAATTTCGAGCAAAAGGGCCAGAGATCCGGCATCGAGTTGCAAACGGATGGCCTTCGACAGGCGCTCTACCAGCCAGGCATGTCCGGCGGCGCCGAGTTCATCTTCCTCGGGAACAAGTTGATTGGGGTCTGGCGTCGACAGGGTCTCACCGAGGTAGAGACCAACGAGTTCGGACAACTCGCGCTTAGAGGAGTCTGGCCGAATGATCCAATCTGCAATCTCCGTGTCGAATGCCATACCAGCTACAGGGATGCCGGCGGCAGCAAGAGTCTTTATCTGCTGCTTGGCCCCGTGCATGAGCTTGGGGCTGGGACCGGCCAGCCAGTGCACCAAGGGAGCCATATCGGCATGACCTGGCGAGAAAGGCACGAACGCCGTTTCCATTTCTGTGGCCAGCCCAAAGCCAGCAATCCCACTGGCGTAACTTTCCACGACAACGGCGACACCCAGCGGTGCGGCGTCTGTAGCGCGCTCGAGCCAGCCACGCAGTTCCTCGTCGAGAAGGTTTTGCGTGCGCGGTGCTACGCGGACCGGGTTTAGTTCTTCGGGCATCGTAGGGGCGGAATATGCGGACGCCGAGGTCGAAGACCCGTCGGAGGTTTTTGCCGCTGAGACAGCGGCGCCGGATGCGGGGAAAGAATCGGCCGACGGAGCTCCCCCGCCGAGCTTGATCACCCGCTCCAGCAACGAGCGAAACTCGAGACGGCCAAAAACTTCGCGCACCGCATCGAGGTCAAAAGCATTGCGCTCAAGGTCGTCAGGCAGAACGGGAAGCTCGACGTCGGTTACGAGGTGATTGAGGCGACGGTTGCGAACAGCATTTTCGGAGTGCTCGCGCAGGCTCTCGCCAACCTTGCCACCGATCTCATCGGCGCGGCGCAGAATTTCATCGAGAGATCCATACTCGTTCAACCATTTGACGGCTGTCTTCTCGCCGACCTTCGGAATGCCGGGAAGATTATCGCTCGTTTCCCCTACGAGAGCAGCGACCTCGGGGTACTGGTGGGGCTGAACGCCGTACCGCTCAAATACTTTTTCAGCGTCGTAACGAGTGAGCTCGGCAACCCCTTGTTTTGAGGGGTATAACAGTGTGACGTTGTGATCGATCAGTTGGATGGTGTCGCGGTCCCCCGAGACGACCAATACTTTGTAGCCGGCGGCTGAACCCTGGTGTGAGAGCGTCGCCAGAATGTCATCCGCCTCGAAGTCCTCTTTGGTGATGGTGGTAATCCCCATGGCGTGAAGAGCATCCTGCAAAAGGGGAACCTGGCCAATGAACTCGGGCGGAGTCTCGCCACGGGTTCCCTTATATTCCGCATACTCGCGCGTTCGAAACGAATAGCGCGAGATATCGAAGGCAACCCCGAGGTGCGTGGGCTTCTCTTTGGCCAGCAGGTTTAGGAGCATGGAGATGAAACCGTGGATGGCGTTTGTGTGCTGGCCATCGCGCGTCTTGAAACTGTCGAGGGGAAGCGCATAAAACGCCCGGAATGCGAGTGAATGCCCGTCGATGAGCATGAGGGTAGGCTGTTCGCTAGTGGTCACAGTCCAAGCCTACACAGGGCAGTGGGCCAGAATCTTTGAGAAGGACAGCGGCGTTATGTCAACAGAATATGTGCGTCCTCCGGCTCTCGACCTAGAGGTAATGGCCGGGCGAGGTGCGGGTCCGCTCTCCGTGAAGATGGGCATTCAATTTCACAAACTAACGGCTGAGCATTCCATTGCGACGATGCCTGTTGAAGGCAACACGCAGTCATTTGACATCTTGCACGGTGGCGCGCATGTCGTTCTTGGTGAGGGCCTAGGTTCCATTTCGGCGAACATTCACGCCGGAGAAGGCCGAAACGCTGTTGGCATCGAAATCAACGCGACGCACACAGGAAGCGCCGCTCATGGTTTTGTCATCGCCGAGTGCCGTGCTCTTCATCTCGGACGCACACTGACATCGCACGAAATTGTGGTGAGAGACGAAGACGGCCGCCGACTATCGACCATCAGAATCACAAACCTCATCAAAGAGGCGCAGTAAACGAGAGCCCGAAAAAAGGCTACTTCTTGGTCCCCAGCTGATCGACGATGGTAACGGCCACGTCTTTCATGGTGAGGCGACGATCCATGGATGCTTTCTGAATCCAGCGGAAGGCTTCGGGCTCGGTGAGGCCCATCTTTTCGTTCAGGATTCCTTTGGCGATGTCCACAATCTTGCGCGTCTCGAAGCGTTCGGACAGGTCAGCAACCTCGTTCTCAAGGGCAACAATCTGGGCCCATCGCGAAAGGGCAATTTCAATCGCGGGGAGAAGATCATTGGGAGTAAAGGGTTTTACCACGTAGGCAAGGGCGCCGGCCTCTGTGGCTCGCTCCACGAGCTCTTTCTGACTGAAAGCGGTCAACAGCACGACAGGGGCAATGTGCTCCTTGTTGAGCTTGTCCGCGGCCGTGATGCCATCCATCTTGGGCATTTTTACGTCCATGATGACCAAGTCCGGGCGTAATTCCATGGCTAAGGCAACAGCGGCCTCACCGTCGGCAGCCTCACCGACGACATCGAAGCCATTGTCACGAAGGATTTCGACAATATCCATGCGGATAAGCGACTCGTCTTCGGCTACAACTACACGGCGGGCGATGGGCTTTTCGATCTCTTGGTCAGTCACACCTCCAGCCTAGGATATTCTTGGTCGTGTTGTGTTCAGCCGAATTGGCGGAATGGCAGACGCGGAGCACTCAAAATGCTTTGTCTTCGGACGTGTGGGTTCAAGTCCCACATTCGGCACAACGAAATATGGCCCTGTTCTGAGATGAACAGGGCCATATTTTTTGTCTCTCAGAACTCTTGTGAAGCCCTAAGAAAACTCACTCAAGGTCTCTTATGGGAGATTCGCGTACGCAGGGGCTGCGGCGTTTCGTGCATCGCCCACGCGGTGCACACGAAGGTCGTTCGTGGAACCTGTGATTCCTGGGGGTGTTCCCGCGATTACCACGACCTTGTCGCCAATTTCAGCGAGACCGTTTCCGAGCAGAATTTCATCTACCTGGGCAAACATGGCATCCGTGTGCGTTACTGGCTCAACGTGGTACGACTGAACGCCCCACGTCAGTGCCATGCGGCGACGGATGTTCTCATGAGGAGTGAAGACCAACATGGGGATCGGCGAACGCAGACGTGCCATTCTGCGTGGCGAGTCACCCGACTCTGTGAAGATGCAGAGGTATTTTGCATCGACGAAGTCCGCAACCTCGGCGGCCGCCAAAGTGATGGCGCCACCCTGGGTGCGTGGCTTGGTGCCCAGCGCAGGAATGCGCTCGAGACCATGTTCCTCAGTCGATTTGATGATGCGAGCCATCGTCTCGACCGTAACGACAGGGAAGTCACCGACGCTGGTCTCGCCCGAGAGCATGACAGCGTCGGTTCCGTCGAGGACTGCATTTGCACAGTCGGAGGCCTCGGCACGGGTCGGGCGCGGGCTGGAAATCATTGATTCCAAAACCTGGGTGGCCACAATGACGGGCTTGGCCCACCGGCGAGCGAGCTCCACAGCTTGCTTCTGGACGATGGGGACTGCTTCGAGTGGCAACTCCACGCCGAGGTCTCCACGAGCCACCATGATGGCGTCAAAGGCATCCACGATGGCTTCGAGGTTCTCTACAGCCTGAGGCTTCTCGATTTTGGCGATAACGGGAAGGCGGATGCCTTCCTCATCCATGATCGCGTGAACGCGAACAATGTCGGAAGCATCACGCACGAAGCTCAAGGCGATGTAGTCGGCACCCAGGCGAATACCCCACCGCAGGTCGGCTTCGTCCTTTTCGGAGAGCGCCGGAACGTTCACTGCAACACCGGGAAGGTTAATGCCCTTGTTGTTCGAAATAGAACCGGGAACCTCTACGACGGTGGTGACAACGGTACCGTCGGTTTCGAGAACGCGTAGGCCCACTTTGCCATCATCGATCAGCAAAGGATCGCCCGGCTTCACGTCGCCGGGGAGACCCTTGAATGTGGTGGAGGAGATTTCTTTGTTACCGATGATGTCGTCAATGGTGATTTTGAAAATATCGCCTTCGGCCAAATCGTAGGGTCCGTTCTCGAACTTGCCGAGACGAATTTTGGGACCTTGAAGGTCAACCATGACCGCTACAGACTTGCCCGCGTCAGCCGCAGCACGACGAACGTTTTTGTAGACCTCTTCGTGCACGTCATAGGTGCCGTGGCTGAGGTTCATTCTGGCAACGTCAACACCGGCCTCGATGATTGCCAGGAGGCTTTCATAACTGGATGTTGCCGGCCCGAGGGTCGCGACAATTTTTGCTCTTCTCATGAAACGGTCTCTTTCATTTCGGTGGTGCAGGCGCCGAGGGAGGGATCCACGGCGAGGATACTAGACAGAAAAACCTCTGTCCGAGGCAACGATGGGAACGGGTAGGAGGGTCTCGCCTTCGAGGAAAGCATCGACCGCGGCGGCCGCAGCGCGACCTTCGGCGATGGCCCAAACGATGAGCGACTGACCGCGACCAGCGTCTCCGGCGACAAAAACACCAAGCTCACTCGTGGCGTACGTATCATCCCGCGAAAAGTTACCGCGGCCATCCGTGTGCAAGGAAAGTTGCTCTTGGGCGTGAGCCGTTTCGGGACCGGTGAAGCCCATAGCGATCAACACAAGATCGGCCGGTATTTCTCTTTCCGTTCCGGATTTTGGAACCCGGAGTCCGTCCACAAATTCTGTCTCGGCGATGCGAACGGCGCGAACGTTGCCGTTTCCATCGTTCAGGAACTCGACGGTGGAAACCAGGAACTCACGGTCACCGCCTTCTTCGTGAGCGGAAGAGATCTCGAAGAGGTTGGGGAACGTCGGCCACGGCTGGTGGTCAGCGCGCTCCTCTGGGGGGCGCGTGCCAATGGCAAGGTTCGTCACGCTCAGTGCCTGCTGGCGGTGCGCGGTTCCGATACAGTCGGCTCCGGTATCGCCACCACCGAGAATCACGACGTGCTTACCTTTGGCTGTGATCTGGTCGCTAACCGTTGCCCCTCCGACAACGCGGTTGGACTGCGTTAGAAAGTCCATAGCGAAGTGAACGCCGGCGAGATCGCGGCCTGGGATCGGAAGATCGCGGGGCACCATGGCACCCGTCGCCACAATGACGGCGTCGTAGCGTGCCTTGAGGTCGGCCCATGAAATGTCAACGCCGATGTTTATCCCGACGCGGAAGCGGGTTCCTTCGGCCTCCATCTGCACGAGACGTTTGTCAATATGGACTTTCTCCATTTTGAAATCCGGGATACCGTAACGAAGCAGTCCCCCAATTTTCTCATCGCGCTCAAAGACTGCCACCGTGTGGCCGGCGCGCGTGAGTTGCTGTGCGGCGGCGAGCCCGGCAGGCCCGGATCCGACGACCGCAATCCTCTTGCCCGTCAGACGCTCCGGGATGTGGGGTTTCACCCATCCGTTATCAAACGCGTCATCGATGATCGACACTTCAACCTGCTTGATCGTAACTGCGGGCTGGTTGATTCCCAAAACACAGGAAGACTCGCACGGAGCAGGACAGAGGCGTCCCGTGAATTCAGGGAAGTTATTGGTGGCGTGGAGGCGCTCGATTGCTCCTTCGCCGTCGCCGCGCCAGACGAGGTCGTTCCACTCAGGAATCAAATTTCCCAGGGGGCAACCCTGATGACAGAAGGGGATCCCGCAGTCCATGCAACGTCCCGCTTGACGCTTCAGTACCGCCAGGTCCCCCTTCTCATAGACCTCTTTGTAGTCCATGAGCCGAATGGGGACGGGGCGCCGTGCGGGAGTCTCTCGAACCGTTGTGTTGAGAAAGCCTTTTGGATCAGCCACCAGTTACCTCCAAGATTTTCTTCCACGTCTGTTCACCATCGGGGTCAAGACCAGCGGCTTCCGCCGAACTTCGCGTCTCCAAGACTGCCGCGTAGTCACGTGGAAGTACCTTGGTGAAGTTCACACTCTCCGTGGCGAACTCCGCCAGAAGATGCGTGGCTCGAGGTGACCCGGTCTCAGCAACGTGACGTTCGAGAAGATCCCGCACTATTTCACTGTCGGCACTGCCGAGTTCCAGGAGCCGCAATTCTCCCGAGGAGCGTGAATCCTTGTTCACCTTGGCCACGTCGAGATTGTGAATGTACGCGGTTCCGCCGGACATTCCTGCGCCTAAGTTACGACCGGTCTCTCCCAGGATGACTGCCAGTCCCCCGGTCATGTATTCGAGGGCGTGATCTCCCACACCTTCGACTACCGCCGTCGCTCCGGAGTTGCGCACGAGGAATCTCTCACCGACGCATCCGGAAATGAACATACTTCCCGAAGTCGCGCCATAGCCGATCACGTTACCGGCAATCACGTTCTCTTCGGGAGCAAATGTTGCGGCGGGGTGCGGGCGCACAATAATGCGGCCCCCGGAAAGTCCTTTTCCTACGTAGTCGTTGGAGTCACCAATGAGACGGAGCGTAATGCCGCTTGGAACGAATGCCCCAAAAGACTGTCCGGCCGAACCACGCAGGGTGATGTCGATGGTGCCTTCCGGCAGACCGTGCTCACCATATTTCAACGTAAGTTCATGGCCGAGCATCGTGCCGACAGCACGTTCCGTGTTCTGAATGGGCAAGTCGATGACCACGGATGTTCCATTGGCCAACGCACCACGACTCAAGTTGATGAGCTCGTTGTCGAAGTGCTTCTCGATCTCGTGTTCTTGCTCGCGACCGTGGCGCCGAGGCTCCGCAGCGGAGAACGTTGGGCCGACGAGAATTGGGGCGAGGTCAAGACCATCAGTTTTCCAATGCTCAATTGCCTCGTTCACGTTGAGGAGATCGTTCCGACCAATAATCTCGTCAAGGCTGTGGAAGCCGAGCTCGGAGAGGTACTGACGCACTTCCTGGGCGATGAATTCGAAGAAGTTGACGACAAATTCTGGCTTGCCAGTGAAACGCTCCCGCAGGAGTGGGTTCTGAGTGGCAACACCCACGGGGCAGGTGTCGAGGTGACAGACGCGCATCATTACGCAGCCGGAAACCACGAGCGGAGCTGTGGCGAAGCCAAACTCTTCGGCGCCAAGCAGAGCGCCAACGATAACGTCACGCCCTGTCTTCAGCTGGCCATCTACTTGGACCGAGACGCGGTCACGCATGCCGTTGAGCATGAGAGTCTGCTGGGCTTCGGCAAGGCCGAGTTCCCACGGTGTGCCAGCATGCTTGAGTGAATTGAGCGGGCTGGCGCCAGTCCCACCGTCGTGCCCGGAGATCAGGATGACGTCGGCCAAGGCCTTGGACACCCCCGCAGCAACGGCGCCAATACCGGACTGGCTCACGAGCTTGACATGAACCCTGGCCGTGGGGTTGGCGCGCTTCAAATCGAAGATGAGTTGCTTGAGATCTTCGATCGAATAGATGTCGTGGTGCGGTGGTGGTGAAATGAGCCCGACACCGGCAGTGGCATGCCGCGTGCGCGCGATCCAGGGGTAGACCTTGTTATTGGGAAGCTGGCCGCCTTCACCCGGTTTCGCACCTTGGGCCATTTTGATCTGAATATCATCGGCGTGCGTCAGGTACATACTGGTCACGCCGAAACGACCGGAGGCAACCTGCTTCACGGCACTGCGACGTTCGGGGTCCAGGAGACGGGCAACGTCTTCGCCGCCCTCGCCCGTGTTGGACTTGGCGCCAAGGCGGTTCATCGCAATCGCGAGAGTCTCGTGGGCTTCGGGTGAGATGGAGCCGTAGCTCATCGCTCCTGTAGAGAAACGCTTGACGATTGACTCAATCGACTCAACCTCATCGAGGGGAACGATCGGGCGTTCCCCCGTGTTGAATTCGAAGAGACCACGAAGGGTCATCAAGTCACGCGACTGGTCGTCGACAAGTTTCGTGTACTCGCGGAACGTGTCGTAGCGGCGCTCACGTGTGGAATGTTGAAGTTTGAAGACCGTCTCGGGGTTGAAGAGATGCGGGGCGCCATCGCGGCGCCACTGATATTCGCCGCCCGTGGCCAAACGTTCGTGGCTCGGAGCGGCACCGTCCGTTGGATACGCACTCTCGTGACGCCGACTGTTCTCCGTAGCAATGACATCGAGCCCCACACCACCAAGCTGGCTTGAGGTGCCGGTGAAGTACTGATCGATGAACGTTTGGTCCAGACCAATCGCTTCAAACGTCTGAGCGCCCGAATAGGAAGAGACAGTTGATATCCCCATCTTCGACATGATTTTAAGGACACCCTTGCCGAGTGCTTTAATCAGGTTCTTCGTGGCTTGCTCGGGGGTTACCTCTGTAATGAAGCCCGTACGAACCATTGTTTCGCAGGATTCCATGGCGAGGTAGGGGTTGACGGCTGAGGCGCCATACCCAATGAGGAGCGCAACATGATGCACCTCACGAACGTCACCGGCCTCCACAACAATCCCTACGCGCATGCGGTTTTCGGTGCGGATGAGGTGGTGATGAACGGTGGAAAGCATGAGCAGGGATGGAATGGGGGCAAATTTATTGTTGGCATCCCGGTCCGAAAGAACGATAAAGGAGGCGCCGTCATCGATGGCGTCGTCAACCTCTACACACATCGCGGCGAGACGGGCTTCCATCGCCTTGGGCCCGCTATCAACGGAATAGAGGCCCTTCAGCAACACGGACGCGCGGGAACCATTGTCGTGCCGAATGTGTTCGATCTTGGCGAGCTCGTCGTTGTTGATGACGGGAAAATCAAGGACAACTTGATGGGCGTGTTTCGCCGTTGCCGTCAAGAGGTTGCGTTCTGGACCAAGGCCCAGGCTCAGGCTCGTGACGACTTCCTCGCGAATGGAGTCCAAGGGAGGATTCGTTACTTGAGCAAACTGCTGCACGAAGTAGTCAAAGAGCAGGCGGGGTCGCTTGGACAGAATGGCGATGGGGGTATCGGAGCCCATAGCACCGAGGGGTTCGCCACCCGTGCGCGCCATGGGCGCTAGCTGAATCCGAAGCTCTTCCTCGGTGTATCCAAAGGTGCGCTGGCGCCGGGTGACTGAAGCCGGTGTGTGCACAATGTGTTCGCGCTCCGGAAGGGCCTCAAGGTTGATGCGGCTCTGATCGATCCACTCCTGCCACGGTCCGCTGCGAGCGAGGTCGTTTTTGACTTCATCATCGGTGATGATGCGACCGGCAACAGTGTCGACCAAGAACATCTGCCCGGGGCGAAGGCGACCCTTTTGCACGATGCGGGCAGGATCCACGTTGTGGACGCCAATCTCGCTGGCGACAACGATGAGGCCTTCATCCGTCACGAGGTAGCGTCCGGGGCGTAGGCCGTTGCGGTCCAGCGTGGCACCGACGAGAGAACCATCGGTGAAGGCGATGGCTGCGGGCCCATCCCACGGTTCCATCATCGAAGAGTGATACTCATAAAATGCACGACGCTCGGCGTCCATCTCGGGCTGGTTTTCCCATGCCTCGGGAACCATCATCATGATGGCGTGAGGAAGCGAACGACCCGACAGGGTTAGCAGTTCAACGACTTCGTCGAACGATGCGGAATCGCTGGCCCCCGGGGTGCAGATGGGTAGGAGGTCGGCGATGTCGCCCAACACTTCAGATTCGAGCTGGGATTGGCGCGCACGCATCCAGTTTCTATTTCCCTGCACGGTGTTAATTTCACCGTTGTGGGCGATGAAGCGGAAAGGGTGTGCCAACGGCCAAGAGGGGAACGTGTTGGTGGAATACCGAGAGTGCACCAAGGCGAGGGTGGAGGCAAAACGAATGTCTGAGAGGTCGGGGTAGAACGGTTCAAGCTGCAGAGTCGTGACCATGCCCTTATAGACCAGGGTTTGGCTTGAGAGCGAAGCAAAGTAGATGTTGCACTCCCGTTCGATGCGCTTGCGCAGCCGATACGTGAGGCGGTCGAGAGCAATCCCCGACAGGTCAGCCGTGCTGCTGGTGACAAAAAGCTGCCAAATTGCGGGCATAGCTTCGCGAGCCAAGATTCCGAGATCCTCGGGCGAGGTAGGAACGAGTCGCCAGCCGATAACGATGAGTCCCTCTTCGTGAGCCACAACCGCGAGGCGGGCAAGAATCGAATTGCGTTCGGTGTCATCGAGAGGAAGAAACGCGTTGCCAACGGCGTAGTGACCGGCAGCGGGTAGTGAAAAACCTGAAACCGCGCGCAGGAAAGCGTCGGGTACCTGAGTCATGATGCCGGCGCCATCGCCGGTTCCAGCGTCGGAACCAACGGCGCCACGGTGTTCAAGGTTGCGAAGCGAGGAGAGGGCAACATCAATGATGTCGTGCCCGGGCGTTTTGCGCAGAGTGGCGACCATGGCAAGGCCACAGGCGTCTTTCTCCGAGGCAGGGTTATAGAGACCTTGGGCCGCAGGGACCATGGAAAAGCGCTGGTAGGGAGTCGTTACCGACATCAAACCCTCCTTATAAAAAACCGGGAGCAGAAAGGGACGTCGTCGGCCCAGGGGTCAAAATTGTTGAAATAGCGGTAAATAAACGCTGGGCGGTTAGCTCACGGGCTTATTGGGTTTTCTGAATACTGTGCGCCCAGTTGTGGCGGTCGCTTTTGTTTTCGAATCTGAACTATTGGAGGCGTCGCCGCCGGTGCCCACAGTGCTGGATGTGCTACCTGAAGAGTTTAGCGCAGGTCGCGGCTCCTCCCTTCCTGCTTGGTAAACAGAAAGCTCGAGGCCAGTATGACGCTTACTTTGAATGATCAGGATGACGATGCCCACGACGATCGCAAGCCAAGAGGCCCAGATATTGGACCGTACGCCCAGGAACATTTCACTCGGATCAATGCGGATCGATTCAAACCAGCTGCGGCCGATTCCATACCAAATAATGTAGACGGCGAAAGCACGGCCCCACCGCAGATTAAAACGACGTTCAAGCGCCAGGATGAGGATCACGCCGATCAGGTTCCAGATGATCTCGTAAAGAAATGTCGGGGTGAAGAGTGTTCCTGAGGGAAGTCCCGCAGGGAATGCTGCGTTCGTCGATTCAATTTCGAGGCCCCACGGCAACGTAGTTGGAACACCGAAGAGTTCGTGGTTGAACCAGTTCCCGAGGCGCCCCGTAGCCTGGGCGACCAGCATGGCCGGCGCCACGGCATCGGCAAAGGACCAGAATCGTACGCCTGTTTGGCGACAACCGATGTACACACCGAGTGCCCCGCCAATGAGGGAACCGAAGATCGCGTTACCGCCCTCCCAAATGTAGAGAGTGCGCAGGAGGTCTGCTCCTGGGTAGAAATAGTCGTTGACGTGCGTCAGCACGTGGTAGATGCGGGCACCAACGATGCCGAGGGGGACGGCCCACAGAACGATGTCGAGGACGGCACCGGAACGGCCGCCGCGAGCCGTGAGTCGTGAAGATGTCATCCATACGGCAAGAACGATTCCCAGAAGGATGCACAGCGCATAGATGTGAATGCGAAAGGGGCCTAGGTCAAAAAAACTCACCGGTGGGCTCGGGATACTGGCGTGCAATGCTGTTGCAAGAACGTTCACAGGAGGGCGAACCTTTCGGGTGGATGAGTCTTTAGTCTAAAAGATAAGGAGGTTGGCGGATCTCACTTGGGGGAAAGTTCAGCGGCGCAACGTCCGACGGCGGGCACTCCCCCATCAGCGAGGGCCTTGACCAAGACCGAACCGACAATAGCGCCCTCGGCGTAGGACAGGACTTCGGTGACTTGGTCTGCGGTTGAGATTCCCACACCAACCCCGATGTGGGTAGCGCCGACAGAGCGGAGGCGTGTGACGAGTGAGTGCGCCGCTGCATCAACATCGGTGCGAGCGCCGGTGATGCCCATTGTGGACACGGCGTAGACGAATCCGCGACACTGCTTGACAGCTTGGGCGAGACGCTCATCCGTGGAGGACGGCGCGGCAAGAAACACGCGGTCGAGATCGTATTTCTCGGCCGCGGCAATCCACTCGTGCGCTTCGTCTGGGATGAGATCTGGCGTTATCAGACCAGCGCCTCCGGCGGCGGCAAGATCCCGAGCAAAGTTGTCGACACCGTACTGGAGGACGGGGTTGTAATACGTCATGAGAAGAACGGGCGCACTCACGCGAGCCGTGATCTCTTTGACGGCCGTAAAGGCATCGCTCAGACGAAAACCGCCGGCAAGCGCCGTCTGAGTGGCCTCTTGGATGACCAGGCCATCCATCACAGGGTCCGAGTATGGGACGCCGAGCTCGAGAATATCAACACCATTTTCGACCAGTGTTACCGCTGCTTCGATGCTCTCGGCCAGCGTGGGAAAGCCCACGGGCAGGTAACCAATAAGGGCACCGGTACCCGTGACTTTAAGTGCGTCGAGAACGGCCTCTACTTTCGAGGTCATTTCGTCTCTCCATCAAGAATTCCGAAGTACTTCGCGGCGGTTTCCATGTCTTTGTCTCCACGCCCGCTGTTATTGATCAGAATGATCGAGTCCGGGCCCAATTCGCGACCCAGCTTCAATGCCCCAGCAAGGGCATGGGCAGTCTCGATGGCAGGAATAATTCCCTCGGTTCGGCTCAACAGACGCAACGCATCCATTGCCTCTGCATCGGTAATCGACCGGTACGTAGCCCGGCCAATGTCTTTGAGCCATGCATGCTCCGGACCGACGCCCGGGTAATCTAGTCCAGCAGAAATGGAATGCGACTCGACGGTTTGGCCGTCGGCGTCTTGAAGCATGTAGCTCCGAGCACCGTGCAAGACTCCTGGGCGACCCATTGCCATTGTGGCGGCATGTTCGCCTGTCTCAATTCCGCGGCCGGCGGCCTCGAACCCAACGAGTTTGACGTCAACATCGTCAAGGAATGCATGGAAAATGCCGATGGCGTTTGAGCCGCCACCCACGCATGCCGTTACGACGTCGGGAAGGCGACCGGTGAGGGCGAGAACCTGTTCGCGTGCTTCCTCGCCAATGATTTTATGAAAGTCACGAACCATGACCGGGAACGGATGCGGGCCGGCGACAGTGCCCAAAAGGTAGTGAGTGTTATCAACATTGGCTACCCAATCGCGCATGGCCTCGTTGATGGCGTCCTTGAGGGTTTTGGAGCCTGTGGTCACCGGAACGACTTCGGCCCCCAATAACCGCATGCGAGCAACATTCAAGGCTTGACGAACGGTGTCGACCTCGCCCATGTAAACGACGCACTCCATACCAAACAAGGCGGCAGCCGTTGCGGCAGCAACTCCGTGTTGGCCGGCTCCCGTCTCCGCAATAATGCGGGATTTACCGAGGCGTTTTGCCAAGAGTGCTTGGCCGAGAACATTGTTGATCTTGTGGGAGCCCGTGTGGTTGAGGTCCTCGCGCTTCAAGATGATGCGCGCTCCGCCGGCGTGCTCGGCGAAACGCGGTACCTCCGTGATGATGGAGGGTCGTCCCGTGTAGGTGCGATGCAACTCTGTGAGTTCAGATTGAAAGGAGGGGTCGAGCTTGGCGGTCATGTACGCAGCCGACAACTCATCCAGAGCCGCAACGAGTGATTCTGGAACGAAGCGTCCCCCAAATTCACCAAAATAGGGGCCCAATTCATCGCGCAGTGCCATTTAGATCTCCAAAAATGAGGCGAGGGTGACCAGAGGGTCGCTGGTGACGAGGGCCTCACCAACAAGGACGACGTCGGCGCCTGCGGAGCGGTAGTGCCGAATGTCGTCAACGTTTCGCACGCCGGACTCGGCGACACGGATGCTGCCGGAAGGGAAACGGTCAGTGAGACGCTCGAAGAGGTCGCGATCTAACTCAAACGTGCTGAGATTGCGGGCGTTGACTCCGATGAGCTGAGCGCCGAGATCAATGGCACGTTCGAGCTCGTCGCCAGAGTGCGTCTCCACCAAAACGGTCATACCGAGTTGAGTGGCCAGGTCGTAAAGCTCCTGCATGTGAGCCTGCTCCAGTGCGGCAACGATAAGGAGCACGAGGTCCGCGCCCGCGGCACGCGCCTCAAACACTTGATACGTCTCGGCCATAAAGTCTTTGCGGAGGAGCGGCACGGAAACGGCCTGACGCACCTGGCGAAGATCGTCTAGCGACCCCAGAAACTTGCGTTCCTCGGTCAGCACGCTGATGGCGGATGCTCCGCCGGCGGCGTAGGAAGACGCGAGTGCCGCGGGGTCAACAATGCTTGCCAGGGAACCCTTTGAGGGGCTCGCTCGTTTGACTTCCGCAATAATTTTGACGTGCTCCGAGGGCGCCAAGGCTGCCAGGGCATCGAGCGCAGGAATCTGGGCGAGCGCGAGACGTTCGACTTCGTTCAGGGAGACGGTCTCTCGGCGACGCTGGGCGTCCACAAGCGCTCCGGCCGTTAAATCGGCAAGCACTATTACGAGTGGTGAGACTTAGGAATGTACTTGGGCCCGTTTACGCCGAAACCCGCGCGCGACAGGAACCAACCGGTTCCAATGCCGACGACTAAGAGTCCGACAGAAGCCCAGACAAGCCACGGAACCTCCAGCACAAAGGCAACAGTGCCGAGGGTGATGGCAAACAGCATCGAAAGAACGCCGGTCCATGCTGCGGGAGAGTGGCCCTCGCCCAGGTCGTCAACTTCGTTGCTCATGGTGCTCCTAGATTGGCGGAAATGTACTCGCTCATTCTAACGTGAGACGGATACTCGGCTGGGGATTTAGGAGGTGGGATCTCCGCCACGGGACAGATCGTCCCACGCGTCAATGCGGGCATGACTCGCGTCGATTTCCTCCGTTTGCCGCGCTGGGTTCAAGGGGGCTACCGTCGGATCAACAGGTGCGGTGGGAGCAGCATACTTTCGCCCAGACTGAGGCCACGAACGTGATGAAACAATGACGAGGATTCCGGATACAGCCGTCAGGACGCCAAAGATCAGGCTGACGAAAGGCCAGGCCGTAAAGACTTCTTGGGTGACGAGGTCCTTCAGCGCTGGAACATCCTGAATTCCGGTGAGGACAATCAGGGCAGGGGCGGCTGCGGCTACGGGATCACTCACTACACCGATTGTGGTGACGACTATTCCCGCGCCGAGTGCAAGTTGGACTCCGCCAAGGATAAGGCGAAAAATGACCCCGGCGAGGGCTAAAGCGGCCAACAGAGCGAGGCTGGTAAGCCCAAACGCGCTCAGACCGGGAGCCATTGTCTGGCCGGTTACCGGCAGGAGGGTGTCGCCAGCAGCCCCTGAGGTCAATGCGAGAGTGGCCCACGGTTGACTCCAGGCAACCATCGTGGCAGCGGCACACAGTGCGACGAGGAGAAGAATTCGCGATTTCACTTTTGAACCGGTCATCGGCATTACAGCTTGACTAACGAATTAGCGATGGCAACCGCTCTCAACGGAGCCGCCGCTTTGTTTTGAGTCTCGACATACTCGGTCTCGGGGTCGGAGTCCATGACGAGTCCAGCTCCGGCCTGCACGTAGGCCATGTTGTTGATGAGAGTCGCCGTTCGGATGGCGATGGCCAGGTCAGCATCCCCGGCGAAACCAAAGTATCCCACTACCCCGCCATAAGGGCCTCGTTGTGATGGTTCGAGGTCATCAATGATGCGCAAGGCACGGGGCTTAGGAGCACCCGACAGGGTTCCCGCGGGAAAAGTCGCCCGAAAGGCATCCACGGAGTTGAGGCCCGGAGTCAGGTCCCCCTCTACAGAAGAAACGATGTGCATGATGTGGCTAAAACGTTCTACGCGCATGAACTCGGTTACTTCGACGCTGCCGGGCTGACAGACTTTGAGTAGATCGTTACGCGAGAGATCAACCAGCATGAGGTGCTCAGAGCGTTCCTTCTCGTCTGCCAGCAGTTCGTGTTCAAGCTCGTTGTCACGTTCCGGGGTGTCACCACGAGGACGCGACCCAGCAATGGGGCGCGTAAAGACACGACGATCAGAAATTTTGACGAGTGCCTCGGGTGAGGAGCCAACGATGGCGTAGGGCACGTTATCGACCGTCTCGAGTGCTAAAAGGTACATGTATGGACTCGGGTTCAAACTTCGCAAGACCCGATATACGTCAATGGGGTCAGCGTTGTTGTGGATATCAAAACGCTGCGACAGGACTACCTGGAAGACATCACCGTCGACAACGTGACGCTGCGCCGTGACAACGGAGGCGAGAAAGTCCGCGTGGGCTGTGCGCATGGCCGCGCTGGGGGGCGCTTCTAAATCAATGCGGGCGAGCCCAACTTCTGCTGGTTGTGCTAATTGTGCTTGAAGGGCATCGAGACGGGCAATGGCTTCATCGAAAAGAACTCGCGGCGATGTGGTGGGCTCGAGACCGAGGACATTGGAAATGAGCGTGACAGTTCCAAATTTATGATCCAGAACAATGAGATCGCGGGCGAAACTGAGGGCCTGCGTGGGAATGACGTAGTCTGCCGGCGGGGCCGTGGGGAGATTCTCAATCTGGCGGATAGCTTCCCAACCGATAAAACCAACGAGACCCCCAGTGAGGGGTGGCATGTGGGCGAGGTGAGGTGTTTCCCACCGCTCATACAACTGTCGAAGAGCGGCCAGCCCGGTCGGTGCCATGCTGCCACCAAACGCTGTCTCCTCCGAAAGTCCGTAGGAGATCCAGTGCGATTCATCGTCAATATCGGTGAGAACACCAAAAGAGGAGACTCCGACGAAAGAAAAACGTGACCAAATGCCACCTTGCTCGGCCGATTCCAAAAGAAAAGAACCGGGGCGGCCCGCTGCCAGCTTGCGATAAATGCTGACAGGGGTTTCAGCGTCGGCGAACAGTGACCGCGTCACGGGAATTACGCGATAACCAGAGGCAACCAAGCCTTCAAAACTCTCACGTGACGTATCTTGCGGGGGGGCAATCATGAGGAACCTTCAGTGCCAGTACTAGGTTCAGAGTCGGGAGCGGAAGCATCAACATCGGCGCGTGCCGGAATGAACCTGTCATCGAAGCAGGAGCGCGATCCAGTGTGGCACGCCGCACCAACCTGAATAACTTCGAGAAGTAGTGTGTCGCCGTCGCAATCGAAGCTCATCGAACGAACGAACTGAGCATGACCCGACGTGTCACCCTTGCGCCAAAACTCTTGGCGCGACCGGGACCAGAACGTTACGCGGCCCTCTTTGATTGTCCGAAGGACGGCTTCCTGGTTCATGTATCCCAACATGAGCACACGGTGTGACTCAACGTCTTGAATAATCGCGGGAATGAGACCATCGTCGTTAAAGACGAGGGTTGAAGTATCGAAAGTCATACTCTCTGTCATAGTGTCCTCACAGGGTAGCCGTGGCGAGCGAGATCCGTCTTCACCTCAGAAACTAATACTTCGCCGGAGTGGAAAATAGAGGCCGCCAAGACGGCATCCGCGCCGGCAGCAATGGCGGGGGCAAAGTCTTCCACCCGACCGGCGCCGCCAGAGGCGATGACGGGAACGCTACTCAAGGCGCGAATGGCCGCAACGAGCTCAAGGTCAAAACCATCCTTAGTACCATCGGCATCGATCGAATTTACGAGGAGTTCGCCGGCGCCGAGTTCGATCGCCCGCTTCGCCCACTCGAGAGCATCAAGAGTCGTTTCTTGACGACCACCATGGGTTGTCACCACAAATCCAGAGCGAGTGGATGGCGACCGCGTTATATCCAGGGACAGTACGAGAACTTGCGCTCCATAGCGCCCTGAAATGTCCGAAAGAAGTTCCGGGCGAGCAATCGCGGCGCTGTTGACGCCGACCTTGTCGGCACCGCTTGCTAAGAGACGACCGACGTCATCTACAGTTCGCACTCCCCCGCCCACGGTGAGGGGGATGAAGACATTCTCGGCCGTTCGGGCTACCACGTCGTACATGGTTGATCGATTGTCGACGGTGGCCTTGACATCCAGAAATGTCAACTCGTCGGCACCCTGAAGGTAATACTGACGTGCGAGCTCTACGGGATCACCGGCATCGCGCAGATCCCGAAAATTCACGCCTTTCACGACGCGACCATCGGCCACGTCGAGACAGGGAATTACCCGAACCGCGAGAGTCATAGAGATTCCTAAAGGCGCGCCGCGTGAATGGCGCTCACCAAGATGGCACGAGCGCCGAGGTCATACAACTTGTCCATGACGTCATTGCGATCGGCGCGTGGCACCATGACACGAACAGCGACCCACTCGGGGTCGTGAAGCGGTGACACCGTAGGCGATTCGATTCCGGGCGCTACCAGGCACGCCGCCTCGAGCAAAGTTGCCGGAACGTCGTAATCCATCAAGACATACTGCTTGGCAACCAGTACGCCCTGCAGGCGGCGAAGCAACGTGGATATTCCGTCAATGCTGGGATCCCGACTAATGAGAACGGCCGTGGACTGCAAGATTATGGGACCAAAGATCTCCAACCCCGCTTGACGAAGAGTGGATCCCGTAGAAACCACATCGGCAACAGCGTCAGCCACCCCGAGGCGGACGGCAGATTCAACGGCACCATCGAGCATGACGAGATTGGCCGTTACGCCAGCGGAGGCAAGAAACTTTTCTACGAGGCCCGGGTAGCTCGTGGCGACTCTCTTGCCTTGCAACTGACTCAGGTCAGAAAAAGTGTTCGCGGGGCCCGCAAAGCGAAACGTGGAGTCGGCGAAGCTCAGCTCCGCAATTTCTGTTGCCTCGGAGTGCGAATCAAGGAGGAGGTCACGCCCTGTGATACCGACATCGAGGGCACCGGAACCAACATAGGTGGCGATGTCTCGTGGCCGCAGGTAGAAAAACTCGACACCGTTGCGATCATCGGCATAGTGCAGGTCGCGGGGGTCGCGACGGCCTGAATAGCCGGCTTCGTAGAGCATTTCGGCCGAAGTCTCGGCAAGGGAACCCTTGTTGGGGATGGCGACACGCAGCATGGTTGACCTTTTTAGTGGAGGTGGGTGGTGCGGGAGGAATCAGCGTTTAGAGGTGCTGATTCACATCGTTGAGCGAAATTCCTTGCGCAATCATGAGGACTTGCAGATGGTACAGGAGCTGGGAAATCTCTTCGGCGGTACGGAGGGTGCCCTCATGCTCAGCAGCCATCCAAACCTCGGCGGCTTCTTCAACAATTTTCTTGCCGATCGCATGCACGCCAGCATCCAATTCAGCAACGGTTTTAGAGCCGACCGGGCGGCTCAGGGACTTTTCGCTGAGTTCTGAGAATAGGGAGTCGAAGGATTTCACTCTTCAAGATTACCGTGTCAGGGTCAAGGCTCTTCCCGCGTTTGACGCGGAGTGAGCGAGATGTGCGGACTGAATCCTGAGAAGAATCGGCCTAATGTCGATGAACGGATGCTGACGTGGCGGCGTGACGAAGCTCCAAAATGGCCTGATCGCGGTCCGGCGCGTTGTACACGCTTGAGCCGGCGACGAAAGTATTTGCACCGTGTTCAGCTGCAATCACGATGGTGTCCAACGTAATTCCCCCATCCACTTGAAGCCATACATCGAGGCCAAGCCGCGTGTTTGCTGCCGCGAGGGCATCGAGCTTGGGCATGACATCGGCGATGAACGACTGACCGCCGAATCCAGGCTCAACGGTCATCACAAGGATTTGATCGAACTCAGGAAGGAGGTCGAGGTACGGCTCAATATCGGTTCCTGGCTTAATAGCCAGCCCTGCCCGCGCTCCGATTGCGCGAAGTCTTCGGGCGAGTGCAACCGGGTCAGTCGTTGATTCAGCATGAAAAGTGACCGAAAAGGCCCCGAGCTCTGCATAGGTGGGAGCCCAACGCTCGGGATTCTCAATCATGAGGTGCACATCGAGCGGAATGGGCGAAACGTCTTGAAGACGACCAACCATCTGTGGACCAAACGTGAGGTTGGGAACAAAATGGTTGTCCATGACATCGATGTGCGCGAAGTCCGCGGACGAAATAACGCCCAAATCACGCTCCAGGTTCACGAAGTCTGCCGAAAGAATACTCGGATTGATGCGCACGCTCATGAGGTCAGTCTAGTTTTTAGATTTCGTTAAGAGGGCGATGAACATGGCATCGGTTCCCTGCCGATGAGGCCACAGCTGCACCGAGAGGTCTTTCCCGGCAAGATCAACATCCTGCAACGCAACCCGTGCGAGGGCCTCACGAGCATCAAGCTCGGCGACATGGGCATTTTTGCGCAAGGCCCCTTCGACGATGCCCCGCGTTTCGGCCAAGTGGGGGGAACAAGTAACGTACGCCAAGAGGCCACCAGGCTTGAGCGCCTTCAGGGCACTCTCCAGAAGCTTGGCCTGAAGGCCCGTGAGTTCGGCCACGTCCCGGGGAGTCTTGCGCCAACGAGCTTCTGGGCGCCGACGCAGTGCTCCAAGACCAGTGCACGGAGCATCCAACAGAATTCTGTCGTAGGTGTTGGGGTGGGCGGTTCCGTACTCCGTTCCATCGCCAACGACAACCTCAACCCCAGGCACGGCTTTCAGAGCATTTCGAACCAGGTCCGCGCGACCGGGAATGATTTCATTAGCGGTCAGCATCGCGCCTCCGGCGAGAGCCTCCGCTGCGAGAAGGGCCGCTTTCCCCCCGGGACCGGCGCATATGTCGAGCCACTTTTCTCCCTCCACAACGTCGTGGTGGCGCGAGAGGGTCAGAGCGGCGAGCTGGGACCCCTCATCCTGCACGCGAACGATACCGTCACGAACGCGGGCAAAGCGAAGGGGATCCCCACCGGTATTCAGGGACATTCCTACGGGAGAATACGTAGTCGGTTCGCCCTCAACTTCATCATTGGTTTCAGCAAAACCAGGTAGTTCGACCAAGGTGACGCGTGGGGAAATGTTGTCGGCGGCGAGACACTTCTCAAGCTCACTCCCCCGACCTTCAGCATCGAGCGCTTGACGAAAAGCCCGTTCAATCCAAAGGGGATGTGAGTAAATTATGGACAGTCTGCTGTCGTCGTTCTTCTCGTCTTTGGTGACAAATTCTTGCCAGTCCTCAAGGTCGTGGCGCGAGGTGCGGCGCAAAACAGCGTTGACGAACCCCACGGCCCCCAAGCTCGCGAAATGCTCGGCCATATTGACGCTCTCATCCACGGCAGCGTGCGTGGCAACACGCATATTAAGGAGCTGATGGACGCCCAGGCGAAGAATGATGAGGACAACCGGATCGATGGTGTCAATATCGCGGGCCGCTGCATTGGCGATGACCCTGTCGTAGAACCCTTGCATTCGCAGAGTTCCATAGGTCAGCTCCGTGGCCAGCCCGGCATCATTGGTCGAAAGCCCCGCAGCTTTAATGCGATTGGGAAGGACGAGGTTGGCATAGGCGTCGTCGAGCATGACAGCCATCAAGACGTCAAAAGCCACCCCGCGGGAGGGAGTGACGGGGCGCGAGCGCCGGGCGGCGGGCTTGCGGCGCTCCCGAGGGGCCCCATTAGAAGCGTCATTCATGCTTTTACTGGTCTCGAGACGAGATTTTTCGGGCGAATCGTTCACGAGATAACAACGCTTTCCTGTGTGTGGAGTCCTCTGAACCAGTCTGTGGCCGTCATCCGAGATTTACCCGCTGGTTGAACCTGCAGAAGTTCGAGAGATTGAGTTTGGGTTCCCAGCCAGACGCGCTTGGCCTGAAATTCAATGTGCCCTGGGGTAAGTGTGGGAGCTTCACTTGAGAGGGCGGCACGATGAATCTTGAGGCGCTCGCCCGCTAACTCTACGAAAGCTCCGGGCTCCGGAGTTACTCCCCTCATCTGCGCGTAGACGACGTCCGCGGGTGCCTCACACAACACGTGAGCGTCATCCAAAGACATTTTGCGAGCGAGCGTAACGTGACCCGACTGCGGTACCGCATGTGCGGTTCCGAGAGACAGTGATTCGACGACGTCACACACCTGGGCAGCGCCACTGATCGACAGCCGTGCCAGTAATTCCCCGGCCGTTTCGTCGGGGCCGATCGGGCTCCGTGAGGTCGAGAAGATATCACCGGCATCAAGCTCCGAAACGAGAGAAAACACTGTGGTCCCAATTTCTTGATCCCCCGAAATGATGCTCCATTGAACGGGGGCGGCTCCTCGCCATTTTGGTAGATCCGAAAAATGAAGGTTGATCCACCCATGATCTGTTGCGTTGAGTGCCGACTGCGGCAACAGGCCTCCGTAGGCCACGACGACCCCAAGATCGGCTGTGAACAGAGCCAGTTCTGCGCTTATCGCGGCGTCGACGCGCGCCGCCCGCACGAGGGGAATTCCGAGTTCGAGGGCGGCTGTTGCGACCGGGGACGGCGTCAGGATGCGCTTGCGTCCGAGCGGGGCATCGGGGCGGGTGAGTACGGCGCAAACATCGTGACCAGCGGTGACGAGGGCACGCAAAGTTGGAACGGAAACTTCCGGCGTGCCGGCAAAAATGATTCTCATGAGACCCTGACCTTAATGCTCAAAGCGAGTCGATATCCGTGTCATCGAAGCGAACTCTCAGTCTAAGGACTCTCTTGGGCTGATCGGGGCGTTTGACGCGCCTGGTGCCACGGGTGGCACTTTGAATGACGGATGCCCGCAGCGCCGTCGCAATGACGTCACCATCGCGATAGTCGAATGTTACGAGAGCCCGCGAGTTACCTTCGCCCGTTCCGACGGGACCGAGGACCCGCACTCCGGAGTGTGTCGAAACGGTCTCGCACGTCGTCGTCACGTCGGCCAGGGGTCCGCTAACCGAGACGACACGAACGGCGGGGGGAAGGCGCAGGGCGTGACGATCGGCAAGTTCGCGTTTAGCAAATTCCGGTTGTGTCCAGCTGGTCATGATGGCCCCCAGCTCGTCACCGGCGCCGACGAGGTAGACCGTGGCATCCTTCGCGGCCAGTGCCGAAGCATTACTCCAATGACGGATGACGTCCTCATTGACGCGCAAGTTTTCTCGCATCCGCATCCGTTCACCATCCAACAGAAGAATCGCTCCGTACCCTCCTTCGGCCAGGGGCTCCGCGCCGGGGGTCGCGATGACGAGGGAGGGGGTGGCATCCACGTTCTGAATCGAGTGACTGCCGTCGGCCACGATGACCTTCACGCCCGGGAAGACACGCCCCAGCTCATCGGCGGTGCCTTCGGTTCCGGGTGACAGGGGCTTGAGTGCCCTGTTGTTGCAGGTGGCACACGCCCAGGCGGAAGCCAGCATTCCGCACCAACGACAGGTGGGTGGTGCCCCCTTCCGTGCGGCTCCTAAGGGGCCAGCACACTGGTTGCAGCGAGCACGCTCGCGACATCTGGTACACGCGAGGGCAGAGGCATATCCGGGGCTGGAAACCTGGATGAGGATAGGTCCCACTTTTGCGGCGGCTCGGGCAGCGAGGAGTGCCTGGGAAGGAATGCGGGCGTGACGAGCATCCTCACTGGCGGTCTGCTGATCGCTGAGAACAACGTTGGGGTGATACCCGTCACTGCCGGTTATCTCACGCGCCCAGCCCACACTTACGAGACGTTGCGCCTCCGTTGAGCGGGTATGACCCGCAAGCACGAGGGTGGCGGCATCTGCCTGTTGCCGCATGAGGGCCACATCACGAGCGTGGGCGTAAGGGGCGAGCGGCTCGCGAAAGCTCTCGTCACCGTCGTCCCAGAGGGCGACGAGGCCGAGGTTGTGAACCGGTGCGAGGGGCGCGGAACGATTGCCGAGGACGATGCAGGGTACGGGTTCCAAGCACCGCAGGTAGGTCAGATAGCGCTGTTGCCCCGTCTGCTTGGCGTCAACGCGACACAGCGCGGATTGCAGCCCCAGGGCGATCAGTGCCTTTTCGAGGACATCGATATCGCGAAAATCAGGAACCGCCAGAATGGAGGAATTCCCACGGCTCAGTTGTTGCCCAGCAAGTTCCGCCAAGAGGAGCGCCCACAAGGGAACCCACTCCCCCGTCGAAAGTTCGACAACATGCGCCGGGACATCGACGATATATTTGTCTCCGATTTCTGGACTCCAGCCAGCGAAGCCCGTCAGAGCGTGCTCGGGTTGTGCCTCACCGACGATACCAAAGGACTCCCGGGAACTGACACCGCCTACCTGTCCTGTCGTTACGGGTGCTTTGGGCTCGGAATCGGCGGCTTCCTTCGCTAGTCTCGTCGCAAGATAGGCCTTTTCTGCCCGAACGTAGCGTGGAGGAATCGCGAGACGGAGAACATCAATAACAGAGCCGGCTTGGCGATCTGCGACGGCCCGTGCTAAGGCATAGGTCGAAGCCGTCAGCACAGGAACAAGGGAAACGACGGATTCGATGTCCCCCAGTTCACCAGGAAATTCTGCCGTGTCGACACACTCGATCACAAAACCATCGGCAAAGCGCGTTCCGCCGCGAAGCGGAACCGTGACGCGCATTCCGGCCGTGACTGTGCTGGCTAAAGCAGTCGGAATGCGGTAATCAAAAGGATGATCAAGCTGAGGGAGGGGCGTGTCTAATAACACGCGCGCAACCCTGCCCTGGGCGGTCATGCTTAGAGACCCGCTTTGCGCCGTAATTCTTCGACCTTATCCAGGCGCTCCCACGTGAAGTTGGGAAGGTTGCGACCGAAGTGCCCGTAGGTGGCCGTCTCCTTGTAGATGGGGCGAAGCAGATCAAGATCCCTAATGATGGCGGCGGGACGCAGGTCGAATGTCTCGCGGATGGCATCACTGATGCGCTTCTCATCCGTGTGCGCGGTGCCAAAGGTCTCCACATACAACCCCACAGGTTCGGCGACACCAATGGCGTAGGCGACTTGAACTTCTAGGCGATCGGCAAGCCCGGCAGCGACAGCGTTCTTCGCAACCCATCGCATGGCGTAGGCCGCCGAGCGGTCAACCTTTGAGGGATCCTTGCCGCTAAAGGCGCCGCCGCCGTGGCGAGAAGCGCCGCCATAGGTGTCCACAATGATCTTGCGGCCGGTCAAACCAGCATCTGATCCGGGGCCACCTTCGATGAAGGTGCCCACGGGGTTAATCATGAACCGTGTCCCCGAAGAGTCAATGCCCGCCTTGGCCAGAACGGGGCGAACAACGGCTTCTTCGACCTCGCGCTTGAGCTGGGCAAGAGAAACCTCGGACTCGGGGCCGTGTTGGGTAGAGACGACGACCGTATCGACCGTGCGTGCTGCGAATCCGTCGTAACCGATGGTCACCTGGGTCTTGCCGTCGGGTCGAAGGTAGGCCAGCTCACCCGATTTACGAACGTAGGCCAACTGCTCGGCAATGCGGTGGGCGAGCCAAATGGCGGATGGCATGAGTTGCGGGGTCTCATTGGTGGCGAACCCAAACATGATGCCTTGGTCGCCAGCGCCTTGGTTTTCTTCGTCTGCCTTTTCGAAAACCATGTGGGCAATCTCGGGTGACTGCTGACCGATCGAGACCGAGATGCCGCAGCTCGCTCCGTCGAAACCGACCTTGGACGACGTGTAGCCAATATTGGACACGATGCCCCGAATGAGATCGGGAATCTCGACATATCCCTTTTCCAGGGTGACTTCCCCAGCAACATGAACGAGGCCCTTGGTCACCATGGTTTCGATGGCCACTCGGGCATGGGGATCTTCGGTGAGCATTGCATCCAAGATGCCGTCAGATATCTGGTCACAAACCTTATCGGGGTGACCCTCAGTGACGGATTCCGAGGTGAAGAGCCGCAAATCGCTCATGGCGTAGTTCCTTTCGTAGGCGAATGTATCAACATGCCCCGCGAAAACGCGATCTGGTGTGGCACTTATCTGGTGATGTCAAGAATGCGCTCTGCTATCGCGCGCTTCTCCCCCGACACCTCTACAAGAATATCTCCCCCACGGGCGAGAATAATAACGTCATTGACTTCTGTGCCGAAGCCGGTATCCCAACCAACTCCGTTCACCACGAGAGCATCACAGCCCTTTCGAGCAAGCTTTTCGCGGCCCAAGGCGAGTAACGATTCTTTGTCGTCGCTGGTCTCAGCGGCGAACCCAATGATGAATTGATCGGGTCGGGCGTTCGCGGCCAGAGCGGCTAGGAGGTCGGGATTCTGAACCAACTCCAAGGTTGAACGTTCGCCGAGGGCATTCTTCTTGAGCTTGGAGTCGCTGACGATAGCCGGCCGATAATCCGCAATCGCGGCGGCCATAATGACGATGTCATGGGATTCCGCTTCGCGTTCAAGGGCACCCTGAAGCTCCGCCGACGAACTAACGGCGATGAAGCGGGCTCCAACGGGAACTTGCACCTCGAGATTTGCCCCGATGAAGGTAACGTCGGCACCGCGCTCCAACGCTGCGGTGGCAAGGGCTACAGACTGTCGACCGGTGGAACGATTGCCGATGAAACGAACAGGGTCGATTGGCTCACGGGTTCCGCCCCCGGTAATGAGAACACGTTTGCCCAGGAGGTCCTTCACGCCGAGGATAAGGGTGTCCTTCTCGGTCACACGAGCATCTAGCCAGCCGCTTGCGCGATAGGCTGCAGCGACGATCTCTTCGGGCTCGCTCATGCGCCCGGCACCGCTATCGGTTCCGGTAAGAGCCCCGCTGGCGGGCCCAATGATCACAATTCCGCGGCTGGTCAGAAGATCAATGTTCGCCTGAGTCGCGGGATTCAGCCACATCTCGGTGTGCATGGCAGGGGCCAGTACGAGGGGGCAACGCCTAGCCAAGATGGTGTTACCGAGGAGGTCCGGCGCGAGTCCGGCGGCTATGCCGGCAAGAGTATTCGCCGTAGTGGGGGCAACCACGATGACATCAGCGCTTTGGCCCAGGGCAACGTGCCGTACCTCTGCGACGCCGTCATACAGCTCCGTGTGTACCGGATTGCGACTGATGGCCTCGAGAGTGGGGCGGCCGATGAACTCGAGGGCGCCGGCAGTTGCTACGACATCAACGTGGTGTCCATCAAGCACAAACGCCCGAATAACGCTGACGGCTTTATACGCAGCAATGCCGCCCGTTACGCCAACAACAATGCGCAGGCGACGAGCGGCAGGGGCGGTCATTTCAGACCGAAAAATTAGACTGCGAGGGGACGAGCAATGAGCTTGTCTTCGTTGATCTCGTGGAGAGCAACCGACAGTGGCTTGTCGTCAATGTTCGAGTCGACGAGGGGTCCAACATTGTCGAAGAGGCTGCCTTCGTGCAAGTCGGAGTAGTAGTCGTTTATCTGGCGGGCACGCTTTGAGGCAAAAATTACCAGTGCGTACTTCGACTCGACCTTCGACAACAAATCGTCGATGGGAGGATTGATGATGCCTTCAAGCTTGGTAGCCATGAGTATTACTCCTTGTTAATTCCTAATAAGTCTACGACCTGTTGCGCCGCTGTGCTGACGTCGGCATTCACGACACGGCAATCGAACTCGCTTTGGGCCGCTAACTCGACGACGGCCGTTGCGAGTCGCTGCGTCTTCTGCTCTTCTGTTTCCGTGCCTCGGGCGTTCAACCGGCGAACAAGTTCGTCCCAACTGGGTGGAAGAAGAAATATGAGGCGAGCCTCAGGAAGGGAGATTCTCACCTGTCGAGCTCCTTGGATGTCAATCTCGAGAAGAACACTATTACCGGCAGCGAGAGCAGCTTCGACCGGGGCTCGCGGAGTTCCATACATCGCTTGACCGTGAACAATCGCGTGCTCCAAGAGTTCACCCGCCGCGACCATGCGAAGAAACTCCTCCTCGGAGACAAAGAAATAGCTGACCCCGTCGATTTCTCCGGGTCGAGGTTCCCTCGTCGTTGCCGACACTGACAGATGAATCTGGGGATTGTGTGCCCGGATGGCGTTAGCCACGGTGCCCTTGCCCACGGCCGTGGGTCCTGCCAACACCGCTACACGCGGCTTCTCAGCGATATTGCGACGCGCGGAAAAGTTCTGCAACCAATCCTTCGCGGCAGCGCGTTGAACGACACCGAGTCCCCCTAATTTCTTGCGGGGTGAAATCTCGAGGGTTCGGAGAATATCGTCCGTCTTGGACGTACCCAAACTGGGCAAAGCCATAATAAACTCACGAAAACGGAGCCCGGCCTCAACGGTTGTTTTATCGATGGTGCCCATCGTAAAGACATCGAGAGGAGTGCGTTTGCCCGATGCCAGGCCCGCTTTTACACGTGCGCGTGCCTGGCGGGCCAGGACACCTGCGCGAGACGCGGCAACACGATCTACGTCTGGCGGAGTCAGGGACTCAGGAGAGCGCATCAGCAACCTCGTTAGCTCGGCGGGTAATTGACTCTACGACTCCTCCTCGCCCAACGGCTAGTACGCTGCGAGTTTCAGCCACAATGAGGTTGCGAGTCATGGAGCCGAACACAGCGCGCGCGTCCTCGATCCGAGCCCCTTGGAAGCCAAATCCTGGAGCGAGAACCGGAACCGAGGGGTAGTCATCGGGGTTGATTCCAAATTCCTCAAGCTCGAGTGTGGCGCCGAGGACGACACCGATCGATCCTGCAGGCTCGCGCTTCAGCGACCATTGTTCAGCATCGCTGAGGATGGATTGGGCCACGGTTTCACCCTTGTGGGGACCGTCAGCAATGCGCGACTGTTGAAGCGCTGCGGCCTCGGGATTTGACGTTGCCGCCAACATGAACAGCCCCTTATTGCCCTTGAGCGCCAAATTCACCGTCTGCGTGAGAGAACCGGTGCCGAGATAAGGACTCACCGTCAGGGCATCGGCCTCGAGGGCGCTTCCTGGGGTCAGCCACGTGCTGGCGTAGGCCTCCATCGTCGAACCAATGTCGCCGCGTTTGGCATCGGCAATGACGATGAGCCCAGAGTTGCGGGCGCGCTCAAACAGAAGCTCGAGAACTTCGTACCCGCGGGACCCATGACGTTCGTAAAAGGCAACTTGGGGTTTGATAATGCCGACGCGGTCAACGCACGCATCCACCACGCGAAGGGAGAATTCCCGAAGCCCGGCGGAGTCATCATTGAAACCCCATTCCTTCAGCAGAAAAGGGTGAGGGTCTATGCCCACACACAGGTGACCGTATTCGCTGAAGGCGGCACCTAACCGCTCGCCAAAGCCGGGATCGATCATGCGTGACTCGAGACGTTCTGGGCGGTGGCGGAAGCCAGATTAGCTGCCCGCGCAAGGGCATACTCCTGAAGGCTGGTGACGGTGAATCCCTCTTGAATAATGTCGATGGATGCCACGGCGGCACTCACCTGAGCCATGGTCGTGAATAACGGCTTGTCACCACCGACGGCTGCCGCCCGAATCTCGTAGCCGTCGGCTCTGGCGGCGCTCCCGCTCGGGGTATTGATGACGATGTCGACCTCGTTGCGGTTGATGAGCTCCACGATTGTGACACCCCCGCCCTTTTCACTGACTTTCTCGACAATCGTCGAGGATATGCCGTTGCGCTGCAAGATCTCGGCCGTACCCTCTGTTGCCAAGATCTTGAATCCCAGTTGCTCGAGGCGCAAGACGGGAAGCACGATGGCTCGCTTGTCGCGGTCAGCAACCGAGACGAAGACGGCGCCGGAGGAAGGCAGTGCCCCGTAGGCGCCGGCAAGGGCTTTTGCGAACGCACGCGGGAAGTCCTTGTCGATTCCCATGACCTCACCGGTCGATCGCATTTCGGGGCCCAGGAGTGAATCCACAATGTGCCCTGTGGGGGTTCGGAATCGTTTGAACGGCAGCACTGCCTCTTTCACGGAGATCGGCGCATCCATCGGCACAATGGAACCGTCTTGCACTGGCAACATTCCCTCGGTGATGAGATCGGCGATGGAATCCCCGACCATGAGACGACTCGCCGCCTTAGCGAGGGGAATCCCCAAGGCCTTTGAGACGAAGGGCACAGTGCGACTAGCGCGAGGGTTTGCCTCGAGCACGTAGAGAATCCCGGCGCCGATGGCAAACTGTACGTTGAGCAAGCCTTGAACGCCAATTCCCTGGGCGATGGCCAGAGTGGCGATTCGAACTCTGTCAACATCGCGTTTTCCTAAGGTCACGGGAGGCAACGTGCAGGCCGAGTCACCCGAGTGAATCCCTGCTTCCTCAATGTGTTCCATGACCCCGCCGATATACAGCTGGGTGCCGTCATAGAGGGCATCAACGTCAATCTCGATCGCATCATCTAAGAACCGGTCGACCAGAAGGGGACGTTTGACATCAACGACGACCTGACCCTCAATGCGCGTGAAGTAGTCGCGCACGCCAGCGGTGTCAAAGATGATTTCCATTCCTCGACCGCCCAGAACGTAACTGGGGCGAACGAGAACGGGATACCCGATCTCTTCGGCGGCGATGACGGCGCCTTCGACGTCGATGGCCGTGTCGTTGCGGGGTGCCAACAAGCCGGCTTCATCCAGAATTCTCGAGAATTCCCCGCGCTCCTCCGCCAAGTCAATGGCCTCAGGCGTAGTTCCCAGAATCGGGATCCCGGCGGCCTTTAGTCCGGCGGCAAGGCCCAGTGCAGTCTGGCCCCCCAGTTGCACGACCACGCCCACGAGTTCACCCGAGAAACTCTCTGCGTGCAGAACCTCGAGGACATCTTCAAGGGCCAGCGGCTCAAAGTAGAGGCGATCGCTAGTGTCGTAGTCGGTGGAGACAGTCTCGGGGTTGCAGTTGATCATGATGGTCTCATAACCGGCATCCGCGAGAGCAAAAGAGGCGTGGACGCACGAGTAATCAAACTCGACGCCCTGACCAATGCGGTTGGGGCCGCTTCCGATGATGACAACCTTGCGGCGATCACTGGGAGTGACCTCGTTCTCGAGGTCGTAACTGGAGTAGTGGTACGGGGTCTCGGCTGGGAACTCCCCCGCACACGTGTCGACTGTTTTGAAGACCGGGCGGATGCCGAGCCCGTAGCGTGCGGCCCGAACAATCTCTTCGGTCAAACCTCGAAGCTCGGCGATCTGAACATCAGAGAAGCCATGATCCTTGGCATGGCGGAGGATGCCCGCATCGAGATCCTTGTGGGCAGCGATGTCGTCGGCTACCTCGTTGATGAGCAAAATTTGATCGAGAAACCACGGGTCAATCTTGGTCGCCTCGAATGCCTGCTGGATGGTGGCACCCTTGCGCAAAGCTTGCTGCAGCGTAACGATGCGGCCATCTGTGGGCACCTTCGAGATCTCGAGGAGTTCTTCCATTGTGCGGGGCTCGACACCCCAGTGGAAGGAGCTTCCACGCTTCTCTAATGAGCGGAGGGCCTTCTGCAGCGCCGTCGAGTAGTTGCGACCGATGGCCATCGCCTCTCCCACAGACTTCATGGTCGTGGTGAGGGTGGCGTCGGCGGCGGGGAACTTCTCGAACGCGAAGCGCGGGACCTTGACGACGACGTAATCCAGCGTGGGTTCAAAGCTCGCCGGCGTCACCTTGGTGATGTCGTTCTTGATTTCATCGAGGCGGTAGCCGATAGCGAGCTTGGCCGCGATCTTGGCAATGGGGAAACCGGTCGCTTTCGACGCGAGTGCCGAGGACCTCGAGACGCGGGGGTTCATCTCAATGACGATGATGCGGCCATCTTTGGGGTCAATGGCGAACTGGATGTTGCATCCGCCGGTATCGACCCCGACGAGACGAATTATTTTGATGCTGATATCGCGCAGCTTCTGGTATTCACGGTCGGTCAACGTCAGTGCCGGGGCAACGGTGATCGAGTCGCCGGTGTGCACGCCGACGGGGTCTACGTTCTCGATGGAGCAGACGACGACGGTGTTATCGGCCGTGTCGCGCATGAGCTCAAGTTCATATTCTTTCCAGCCGAGGATGCTCTCCTCGAGCAGGACCTCGGTGGTGGGGCTGGAATGGAGACCGTCGGTCACGATGCGAATAAGGTCTGTTTCGTTGTACGCAAATCCTGAGCCAAGGCCGCCCATGGTGAAGGACGGGCGAACGACGAGGGGGTATCCAAGCTCCCCGGCCGCCACGAGAGCTTCGTCAAGGGTGTGGGTAATAAACGAACGCGCCGATTCGGCACCAGCTTCGGTGACGATGTCCTTGAAAAGCCATCGGTCTTCACCCTTACGGATCGCATCGACTTTGGCTCCGATGAGCTCGACGCCGTGACGCTCGAGCGCTCCGTTTTCGTGCAAGGCCATTGCGGCATTAAGCGCAGTTTGGCCGCCCAGCGTCGGCAGAATGGCATCGGGACGCTCTTTGATGATGATGGATTCAATGACTTCAGGCGTGATGGGCTCCACGTAGGTCGCATCAGCAAAGTCCGGGTCGGTCATGATCGTGGCGGGGTTTGAGTTCACCAAAATAACGCGAATGCCCTCCTCACGAAGAACACGACAAGCCTGTGTTCCAGAGTAATCAAACTCGCAGGCCTGGCCAATGACGATGGGGCCGGAGCCGATAACAAGGACAGATTTAATGTCGGTACGACGTGGCATTAGAGGGCTGCTCCAGTGGTCGAGGCGGATGCGAGCACCCTGTCGCGAAAACGGTCAAAAAGATAGTTCGAATCGTGGGGGCCGGCGGCCGCCTCGGGATGGTACTGAACGGAGAACGCGTTGAGGTCGAGGCAGTTGAGCCCCTCCACCACGTTGTCGTTGAGGCTGTAGTGGCTGACTTCGACCCGGCCGAAACCGGCGGGCGACTCCAGGATTCCCTCGATGGGGGCATCGACGGCGAAACCATGATTTTGGCTCGTGATTTCGACGCGACCGGTTGCTTTGTCGAGAACGGGCTGGTTGATTCCGCGGTGACCAAAGGGCAACTTATAGGTACCGAACCCGAGGGCACGCCCCAACAGCTGGTTTCCGAAGCAGATACCGAAGAACGGGATTCCAGACTTGAGGCAGGTGCGCAGGAGCTCAACATGCGTCTCACTGGCACTGGGGTCGCCGGGCCCGTTGGAGAAAAACAGCGCGCTGGGCTTCATTGCAATGATGGCCTCAGCAGTGACACTCTGCGGCAGAACGTGGGCTTCAAAGCCACGCTCGGCAAGGTAGTTCACCGTGGATTTTTTGACCCCGAGGTCAAGGATGGCCACGGAACCGACACGATCACCTTGTGCAGGCACGACGTATGCTTCTTGGGTAGAAACCTGAGCCGAGAGGTTTCTGCCGGCCATTTCGTCCCCGGCGAGTACGAGGTCAAGCTGTTCCTTGGCAGGCAACTGCGACGCCGTGCCCGAGAAAATTCCGGAGCGCATCGCTCCCTTGGAACGAATGTGACGCGTGATGGCACGGGTATCAATTCCGCGGATGCCCACGATACCCTCGTGCTCGAGATCGTTCTCGAGGCTTCGCTCGGCACGAAAATTTGAGACGATACGCGAAGCGTCACGCACGACAAACCCAGAAACCCAGATGCGGCGAGACTCCATGTCTTCATCGTTCATCCCCGTGTTACCAATGTGGGGAGCCGTCATGAGGACAATCTGACCCGCGTAGGAGGGATCGGTCAGGGTCTCCTGGTACCCCGTCATTCCGGTAGCGAAGACAATTTCACCAAAAGTGGTTCCCTCGCTTCCGTAGGAGAGCCCTTCGTAGCGTGAGCCATCTTCAAGCACGAGAACGGCATCTTTGATGTTCGTGAACGTCACGAGGCGACCTCTTTCACTGTTGTGGTGTGGGCGGCGCCAAAAGCTTCGAGTGTTGCTTCGAGGCTTGCGCGCAAGCGGGTATTGGGAATTCGAAAGTAGGACGTCACCAGGCTTCGTTCCCCGGACGTGGAGTTTGTGGCAACCCAGTCCACGGCTGTTAGGCCATCGTTCTCGACGACGCGATCGATTGTCACGCGAGCGCTTCGGACACCCAGGAAGCTGGCGGCACCGATGGTGGTGGGGTACTCCCCCGCGGGGGCAATCTCGATTAAGTCATGGAGGACTCGAACCGTGGCTTTGGCCCGAAAACCGAGTCCAGGAAGGTTGAGGCGTGTCAGAGGCTCTTCTGTCGGTGTTGTTGCGACATAGAGAACCCTAAATTCAAGGGTGTCTCCGTTCCCTGGAAGAGGACTGCCAGGCATGGGGCTGCCGGTAATGGCAGTGCCCGCAAGTGACTGTCCCGTTCTCGTTGTCGTTGTCGTCATCGTCGCTGAAGTAGCCGAGCGACGTTTCCACGAACGGTACATGCCCCACCAGGCAAGGGCGACGAGCGCTCCCACAATAATGGCGCCAATGCTGTATCTATCCACGTCGAACTTCCTCTGCTTGGGCCGCGATGATGTCTGTGGCAATGAGTTTTGCTCCGGCTACCGTGGCATAACCCTGGTGAATGGTCCACATCACTCTTCCGGGAAGGTCAATCCCCAGGTACGGCGAGTTGTGCGATTGTCCGGCGAGTCGATCTGTCGTGAATACTTGACGGTCATGGGGGTCAACGAGCGTAATTTCGGCGGGGGCTCCGACGGCAAGCATCTGGCCGTGAGAAGCAAGTCCTCCGATTCGTGCTGGGGTTATAGAGAGGACCCGGGCAACGTCATCCCAGGTAAACAAGCCGGTCTCAACCATGGATTCTTGAACGACGGAAAGCGCAGACTCCAGCCCAATCATTCCAAAGGCGGCGGCACCCCACTCGCACTCCTTCGACTCGCTCGGGTGCGGCGCATGGTCGGTGGCCACAATGTCGATGGTGCCGTCGGCAAGGGCCTCTCGCAGCGCTAAAACATCCTCACGGCGACGCAGAGGCGGATTCACTTTGAAGCGTGCGTCGTACGTCTCCGCACGGTCTTCGCTGAGGAGAAGGTGGTGCGGCGTGACCTCCGCTGTGACGTTGATTCCGCGAGCCTTCGCCCATCGAATAACCTCCACGGACCCGGCAGTGGACAGATGACACACGTGCAGGCGACTTTTCACGTGTTCCGCAAGCAGAACATCCCGGGCAATGATGGCTTCCTCGGCAACGGCCGGCCATCCTGCTAGTCCGAGGCGAGCGGAAACTTCACCCTCGCTCATCTGGGCGTCTTCGGTGAGCCGTGGCTCTTGGGCGTGCTGCGCAATAACACCGTTGAATGATTTGACGTATTCCAAGGCGCGACGCATAAGGAGGGGATCCGAGACGCATTTACCGTCATCACTAAACACCCGCACTTGAGCTCGGGACGAAGCCATTGCGCCCAGTTCTGCAAGGTGCATACCCTCAAGGCCCTGGGTTACTGCCCCGATGGGCCGAACAGTCGCGTAGCCTGCCGCCTCTCCGAGAGCAAGGACTTGCTCGACGACACCGGCAGTATCAGCGACGGGGTTGGTGTTCGCCATAGCGAAAACGGAGGTGAAACCACCGATGGCCGCCGCTTGGGTGCCGCTCAGGACAGTCTCGCTCTGTTCGTAGCCAGGTTCGCGAAGGTGAGTGTGCAGATCAACTAGTCCGGGAAGAGCAATGAGTCCGTGGGCGTCAATGATCTCAGCACCAGCGGAGTCGAGCCCAGAACCTATGGCGGCGATCACGTTGCCCTGAGTGAGGATATCTGTTGCCGATCCCGAGCCAATCTGGGCTCCCCGGATCAGAAATCGTGGAGCGCTCATGCGTGGACCTCTCGATTGCCCGTTAGTACCGTGTAGAGCGTGGCCATCCGAACGGAGACTCCGTTGGCCACTTGCTCGAGAATCGTTGACTGCGGGGAGTCCGCGGCGGCCGAGGATATTTCGAGTCCCCGGTTCATTGGTCCGGGATGCATGACGAGTGTCGTGGCGGGGAGCCCGATCCAACGCGCATTCGACAGGCCCCAAACATTGGAGTATTCCCGGGGATTCGGAAAAAAGGCTTGATTCATGCGTTCCTGTTGAATGCGCAGCATCATGATGACGTCCGGCGCGGATTCGCCGAGGGCGTGATCCAGATCGTAATCGACGGTAACCGGCCACGTGTGAACGGCGACGGGAAGAAGCGTAGCCGGGGCGACAAGTCTGACCTCGGCTCCCAACGTTTTGAGGAGCCAAACGTTGGAGCGCGCCACGCGAGAGTGAACAATGTCCCCCACAATGGTGACACTGACACCATCCAAGCCTTTGCCGCGTGACCCGGCGCCATGGAGCCGTCGACGCATCGTAAAGGCATCAAGAAGAGCCTGAGTGGGATGTTCGTGCGTCCCGTCTCCAGCATTGATTATTCCTGCGTCAATCCAACCGCTCGCCGCTAGGACCGCGGGTGCGCCGGAAGCACCGTGACGAATCACGACAGCATCGGCACCCATCGCCGACAAGGTTTGGGCGGTGTCCTTAAGACTCTCACCTTTGGAAACGCTGGAACCTTTTGCGCTGAAATTGATGACGTCGGCCGAGAGCCTTTTAGCGGCAGCTTCAAAGGAAATACGGGTCCGGGTGGAATCCTCAAAAAAGAGATTCACCACAGTCTTGCCCCGCAGGGTGGGAAGTTTCTTGTTCTCGCGATCGGCTACGGCGGCCATGTCCTCAGAAATATCGAGAAGGTCGATGGCAGCGTCACGGGAAAGTTCCGAGGTGCTCAGAAGGTGCCTCATGCGCTGACCGCCTGATCGATCGTGACGACGTCTTCACCGTCGAGTTCCGCGAGGCGAACATTGATTCGTTCGTCGTGGGCCGAGGGAAGATTCTTGCCTACAAAATCCGCTCGAATGGGGAGCTCGCGGTGTCCGCGGTCGACCAAGACGGCCAGGCGCACGATTTGGGGTCGTCCCAAATCGGTCATGGCATCAAGCGCGGCACGAACAGTGCGGCCCGAGTACAACACGTCGTCTACCAGGATGACGGTTGATCCCTCAATGCTCACCGGGACGTCGGTGGGAGAAGACATGCGGGTGGGATGCTGCCACAGATCATCGCGGTACATCGTGACGTCTAGCGCTCCGACCGGGATGGCGGCTCCCGGAACAATGGTCTGAAAAATTGCGGCCAGTCGACGAGCGAGCGTTACCCCGCGCGTGGGAATTCCCAATAAAACGAGGTTGTCCGCGCCGCGATTAGATTCGAGAATCTCGTGGGCAATGCGCGTGAGCACTCTGTGAATGTCAGGTGTCTGCATAATGACGCGTGCAGTCATTCTGACCTCCTTCCCCGCCTCTCTGGACGGATTTTAAAGGATGTCGATTGAGTCAACTCTATCAGGATGCGGTGGAGGCGATAGTGGCGAGCAATCCGTTCACGAAGCCAGCGGATTCCTCGGTGCTCAAGATCTTTGCCGCTTCGACCGCTTCATCTACGGCAACGGCGGCGGGAACATCGGGGTTAAAAAGAATTTCCCAGACGGCGATGCGGATGAGCGCACGGTCCACGGCAGGCATACGCTCCAGGGTCCAACCACGGGCATACGTGGCTATGGTTTCGTCAATTTTTTCGTGATGATCGATAACCCCGTCAACGATCTCCCGCGCGTAAAGCCACGAGGCAGTCCGCGCCGGCTCGCTGGCCGCTCTGGTCGCTTCTGCGTCCAGAGCCTCGACGAGAGAGATCTGACGGACATCCGCTGAAAAAAGAATGTCAAGGGCCCGCTTGCGAGCCTTCGTGCGAGCACTCATCGGCTAGTCGTTGACGCGACCGAGGTATTCGCCCGTGCGGGTATCTACCTTGATGCGTGTGTTCTGTTCGATAAACAAAGGAACTTGAATCTCAAAGCCGGTCTCTACCGTTGCAGGCTTGTTACCGCCCGTGGAACGATCTCCTTGAAGTCCGGGTTCAGTGTAGGTGACCTCGAGAGTCACGGATGCCGGCAGTTCCACGTACAGTGGCGCACCGTCATTGAGGGCAATCTGGACGTCTTGATTCTCCAGCAGAAAATTCTTGGTGTCGCTCACCACGACGGCGGAAACAGGGAGTTGCTCGTAGGTGACCTTGTCCATGAAAACGTAGTCGATCCCATCGTTGTACAGGTACTGAAAGTCTCGGCGGTCAACATTGGCCGTTTCAATTTTGGTACCGGCGTTGTAGGTCTTGTCGACAACTTTGCCAGACATAACGTTTTTCATTTTGGTGCGAACAAAAGCACCGCCCTTGCCCGGCTTGACGTGCTGGAAGTCGATGACGGTCCATAGTTGGCCATCAATTTTGATGACGACACCGTTCTTTATGTCCGAAGTGCTAGCCATGTTGGGCGTCCTTTAGGTGATGCGGTGATGAAAAAGCTGGGAGCAGAAATCGCTCCAAGGAGTCAGTCTACAAGAGGGGCGCGGGTGAGCTGAGTGAGAGCTAGGCGATACGAGTCGAAACCAAAGCCCGCAATTACCCCCGTCGCTACGGAAGAAATCACGCTGGTGTGGCGAAACTCCTCCCGGGCATGCGGGTTCGAGATGTGCACCTCGATAAGGGGAATCCCAGCTTTGGTGACCTGGGCAGCCGCGTCTCGCAGAGCGTAGGAGTAATGCGTAAAGGCAGCCGGATTCAAAATTACCGGGGTGCGAGTATCAACTGCTTCATGCAACCATGACATGAGTTCTGGCTCGGAGTCGGTCTGGCGAAGGTCAATTTCGACACCGGGAGAGTCGGCAATCAGAATCTTAGTCAGTGCAGTTAGGTCCTGATTTCCGTAGACATCAGGCTCGCGCGAGCCCAGACGGCCGAGGTTAGGGCCATTAAGAACAAGGACGCGGGTCATAATAAAGACTCTATCGCGGGATTAGGTCGCAATCTCTTGGTAAGCGGTGAACAGAATTGACGTGTCTGGCACATTCAGGATGCTCGTCTTACCCTCCGCCGACAGAACGACAAAGCGCAGCATCGAACCCCGCGCCTTCTTATCGCGCTTCATGGTGGCCAGCAGGGTGTCCCAGCGTCCCCGCGGATATCCCGTGGGCAATGTGAGGGACTCAAAAATACGTCGATGGCGATCGACGACCTCATCGGGCAGATTCTGCGTCATGCGCGAAAGTTCCGCCGCGAAAACCATCCCGATAGAAATGGCGGCACCGTGACGCCATTTGTACCGTTCAGCGTGCTCAATGGCATGCCCCAGAGTGTGGCCGTAGTTCAAAATCTCTCGCTCGCCCTGTTCCATGAAATCCTCTGAAACCACCCGAGCCTTGAGTCCAATTGAGAGTTCAATGAGACGGCGAAATTGAGAGCTCTGGGGGTCCGTAGCGATAGCAACGTTCGCTTCCAGAATGTCGAGAATCTCGGGCACGGCGATGAAACCACACTTCACGATTTCGGCAAACCCCGCGAGCAATTCATTCCTAGGGAGGTCGGCGAGCACATCCAGATCACAAAGAACAGCGTGAGGGGCGTAGAACGCCCCGACGAGATTCTTTCCTTCGTTAGTGTTAATTCCTGTTTTGCCGCCAACCGATGCGTCGACCATGCCTAAGACGGTGCTGGGAACGTGGACAAGACGAACTCCGCGTAACCATGTTGCCGCCACGAAACCGGCCAGGTCGGTGAGCGCACCGCCACCTAAACCAATTACGGCATCAGAGCGGGTGAAATCTGCTTGCCCGAGAACTTGCCAACAGAACTGAGCAACTTCCATGCGCTTCCCGGCTTCGGCATCGGGAACTTCGGCGAGAAGTACTTCGCGCTCTCCAGAAAGTGCTTCTCGAAGCTCCGCTGCGATGGCGCCCAGTGTCGGAGGGTGAATGATGAGCACTTTATTGACGCCGGCCCCCAACGCTTCGGAAAATTGACCACGGGGATTCGCTGCGTCGGCGATCATTCCTCGACCGATGGTCACGTTGTAGTCACGGCCACCCGTGACGCTAATTACGGTATTCTCGATCGCGGTCATTGCTGGTTGTCTCCCTCAGTTCCAGATTCCTCCGGGTATCCCGCTCGAATCCATGCGCAAATTTGCGACGCAATATCTTCTAGTGGGCGATGTGATGTATCAAAAGTTTGGTCTGCAAGCGCCCGGTAAATGGGTTCACGCTCTAAGACGAGAGCCTTCCAAGCGGCAAGACCATCGCGCAGGAGCGGTCGTTTCGGTGATTCCACAAGACGGAGGGCAACGGCCTCTTCTGACACGGTGAGCAAGACGCAGTGGGCCTGGGAAAGGTCATGCTGGGTATCTGCATCGATCACCGCTCCCCCGCCGAGACTGAGCACGGCATCGTGCTTCAGCGCATCGATGACCGCTGTGCGCTCAAGAGCTCGGAATGCGCCCTCGCCGTGCTCGTCAAAGATGTTCGCAATCGGGCCATGTTCGGCAACGATGACCTTGTCGGTGTCGATTCGTTGACAGCCGAGCTCGGCCGCGACCATTTTGGCAATTTTTGACTTGCCCGAAGCAGGAGCACCGATCAAGACGACGCGCGGTAGCGTCTGCTTCACGCTAATTGTCCTGGGCGGACGTCAACGAAGCGGGAATGTGAGTGAGGTAAGACTCAAGGTTGCGCTTTGTTTCCCCCACACTGTCACCACCAAATTTCTCAATCACGGAGTTAGCGATAACGAGCGCGACCATGGCTTCGGCGACAACGCCGGCGGCCGGGACGGCACACACGTCGGAGCGCTGATGATGGGCCGGAGAAGCTTCACCTGTCGCAACGTCAACGGTGCGCAGCGCATGTGGGATCGTTGCGATCGGCTTCATGCCGGCGCGAACCCGAAGCACAGTACCCGTGGACATGCCTCCCTCAGTGCCCCCGGCACGGTCGGTCTGTCGGGAAATACCATCTGGGCCAACGAAGAGTTCGTCATGAGCGACGGAGCCGCGACGTCGCGTGGTCTCAAAACCATCTCCGACTTCGACACCCTTGATCGCTTGAATGCCCATCAGTGCGCCGGCCAGCTGCGAGTCGAGGCGACGATCCCAGTGGACGTGAGACCCCAGCCCAGGAGGAAGACCGTAGGCGAGGACTTCAACAACGCCGCCGAGGGTATCGCCTTCTTTGTGAGCGGCTTCAACTTCGGCGTACATCAGAGCAGCGGTTGTAGGGTCAAAACAGCGCAATGGATCGGCATCAAGAGCGTCGACATCGGCGGGGTGGGGTAGCTCAGTTCCGTCGGGAACGCGAACGGTACCAATAGCAATGGTGTGACTCACAAGATGAATGCCGAGCTCGTTCAAGAAGGACCGGACTACCGCGCCAAGAGCTACGCGGGCGGCTGTCTCACGTGCGCTCGCACGTTCAAGGATGGGCCGTGCCTCGTCAAAGTCATATTTCTGCATGCCCACGAGATCGGCATGGCCAGGACGTGGCCTGGTCAGGGGGGCGCCACGACCAGATGTTGAGAGTTCATCATCGAGAGGATCGGGGCTCATCACCTCTGACCATTTCGCCCACTCGGAGTTACCGACGCGGAGCGCGATTGGCGAACCGAGGCTGCGTCCATGACGAACACCGCCGGAGATTGAGAGGTCATCCTGTTCAAATTTCATGCGGGCTCCGCGGCCGAAACCAAGGCGTCGGCGCTGCAAATCAAGCTGTATTGCCGCCCGTGTAACGGGCACACCCGCGGGTAAGCCCTCGAGCACGGCAATCAGTTCTGGACCGTGTGATTCACCTGCAGTAAGCCATCGAAGCATTCTTCAAGTTTGGCATAGTCGCGGTGCCGATTCCGCCGGTTTCTCAGTGTCTTCGGTGGGCAGCGATACCGTGGCCGCCGTAATCGCGGCGTGGTTAGGGGAGGCCTACCGCGGCGAACATAGCGGACCGAACGAGAGTTTCGCTAGGGAGTTCAACGGCTGCATCGCCCGAATGAAATAAGCGAACCTGAATCAGCGCCTGATGAGCCAACATTGAGAGGCCACTCACGACGGCCCCCCTTCTTTCGGGCTGGGAGGCCCACTGAGCCCCGCGGAGGCTCGGCCAAGGACTGTAGGCAACGTCGAGCAGAGGGGCCATTGGGGTGCGGGTGAGTGAGTCGAGGGAAGTCTCAGCGGTGCCCGGTAAGGTCGAGATGACGAGGTCCACGCACGGAACGTTCTCCATATCGTTGACGTTGTGAATGGCAACGACAGTTCCGACCGTTTCGCCGACGTCCAAAAGGGACTGGGCGCTCGTAACGTTCCGCACGAGAACCGTGACACTTTCGGCTCCCAGTTGAGCCGCAGCGACCACAGCTGACGCCGCTGTGGCTCCCCCGCCAATGATGGCCACGTGACGCGCACTCGTCAGTCCCTCAGCGGCCAGGGCCAAGACCATCCCCGAGACGTCGGTGTTATAGCCACTGATGTGGCGCTTCCCGGCAGCATCGAAACTGAAAACAAGAGTGTTGACAGAACCCGTGGCGCGCCCGATGAGGTCCACCGAATCGGCAATTTTTAGTGCCTGGGCCTTGTGGGGCATCGTGACGGATAGCCCGATCCAGGAGTCATCTAACCCCTGGACAAATTCTGCCAACCCTCCCGGGGCGAGATCGATTGCGTCGTACGTCCACGCCAGATTGAGGGTGGTGAAGGCAGCCCGGTGCAAAGCCGGTGATTGTGAATGCGCGATGGGGTGCCCCACCACGGCGAGGTGGCGTGGTCCGTGCTTACTTGAATTCAGGATGAGCCGCCAGCCATTGCTCGTACTGGGCAGCAGCAGCATCATGTTCCTGAACCGTCTCACTAAAGACGGTTTCTCCGGTCTGCAGATTGACCGTGACGAAGAAGAGCCAAGGGCCATCAGCGGGGTTCCTGGCCGCGTCCATTGCCGTCTTGCCAGGGTTGGAAATAGGGCCAATGGGAAGTCCCAGGAGCAGGCGCGTGTTGTACAAATTAGAGGCATCATCAAGTTGCGCTTGGGTGATGTAGATGCAGTCCTTCCCAATGAGGCCGGCGCCATAGCAGGTAGTGACGTCAGAGCCTAGTGTCATTCCCGCGTCAATACGGTTCTGGAACACTCGGGCGACTTTGTAATCGTTGTCGGGCGAACCGGACTCACGTTGCACGATCGAAGCCATCACGATCGTATGCCAGCGTTCCTCCAAGGGGACCCTTAAGGAGTCCAAAGTCGCGAGCGACTCGTTCACCATCGTTGTGAGGACCTCAGAAGCACTCACTCCCGGGTTAAAGGTGTAAGTCGCCGGGTAAATAAAGCCTTCCAGTGTCGTCGCCTCTGGAGGCAATCCAAAACTGCTGACATTGGCGGCTAAGGATTGGAGCTCAGCGAGGGGAATGCTGAGGGACTCAGAAATTGTGAACAATGCGACGCTCAGCACGGTGCCCTCGGGAATAACCACTTTGTTCTCGACGCGATTAGCCGGATCCGATAGAGCACTGAGCGCGGCAGTCGACGACATTTTCTCATGCAAGGCATAGACGCCGGGAATGAAGACAACCGCGGGATCCTGTTTCAACAGCAGGGTGTAAAAAGGGTCGAAAGACTTGATCACGCCAGTGGACACTAAGTTATTAGTGATTTGATCACCAATCTCGCCCTGGCTGATCGTGAAGAGCACGTCTCCGGAACCCGAACCTGTGTAGTCATCGGTGGTTGAGCCAAAGAATCCCGAGGCGAACAGTGAAATACCAACGGCTCCCAGCATGCCGACGAGGGCGATGCTGGCAGTCCACACGATCCATCGCCGACGGCGTGAACCGAGGCTACTGCCTTCACTCTCACGCAATTGTGATCGGCGATCACTTCGAGAGGTCATCTCACCGTTGGACTGAATATCGTTCACGAGTAGATCTCCTTGTTCGGGCAAAATGAGCCTAACAGGGCCCCACTTGGTCAGTCCTGAATGTCACCAATGAGTTTGCCGGGGACAGTTCCCTGAGCGCGCTCAATTTCCAACGAATGCTGGAGGATCAGTACGGCGGCCACCTGATCAATGACCTGCCGAGTCTGCTTTTGTTTCTTGCCCACCTGACGCAGTGCGCTGTGAGCGGAGACGGTGGTGAGCCGCTCATCAATCATGCGGACGTCAACATTAATCTGGGACTGGAGGGCCGAAGCGACCGCAAGCGCGTCGCGGGTGGACGCCGTCATCGAACCGCTCAGTGCGAGCGGAAGACCCACCAACACTTCGAGTACATCAAGGCGCTCACATAAGCCACGCAATTGCTCCTCGTAATTGTCCGCCGAACGTTGAACAGTCGAGTGAGGAGTGGCCAAGATACCCTCGACGTCGCTGACGGCTACCCCGATTCTCACCGTGCCGATGTCGAGCCCCAAACGAACGCCGCGACGCAAGACTTAGCCGCGAATATCGTTCAAAATACCGGTGAGCGCCGTCGCCATTTGGTCCGGATGATTGCCGCCACCTTGAGCCATGTCATCGCGACCCCCGCCACCGCCACCAAGCACAGTCGCCGCCGCTTTCGCGAGGGCTCCTGCCTTAACGCTGGCTGAGCGAGCGAGTTCCGTTGTCGCGACGATGACGCTGGGTTTGCCATCGATGATGGCACCAAGTGCAATAACGGCAGCCTGTGTCTGTAGGTGGTCGCGTACGCCTGATACGAGGTCACGCAAGTCATCTGCGGAGGAGACACCACTTACCTGCTCAACGATTGCGGTCACTGCTCCGACAGGCGCTGCCTTCGCCAAGAGTGCGGGAATCTGTTCACGTACGGCTTGAGACTCAAACTCGGCGATCCTCTTTTCCGCAGTCTTCAGGCTGGAAATAAGGTCTGCGACCCGGGATGCGACCTGATCGCGTGGCGATTTTAGCGAAGACGAGAGTTCGTTAACGATGGCTCTTTCGGCGGCCAGACTCGTGAATGCGTCGAGACCAACCAAGGACTCAATGCGCCTGTTCGCGGAACCGACGGAAGCTTCGCTCACGATATTAATGAGCCCAATTTGTGAGCTGTGCGTCACGTGGGTGCCAGCGCAGAGCTCGCGTGACCACGGACCGCCAATGTCGACCATCCTGACGACATCGCCATACTTTTCGCCGAAGAGTGCCATCGCCCCGAGACTCTTAGCCTCGTCAATTGCCATCTCGCGAGTAACAACAGTGTGGTCAGCCAAGATTGCCGCGTTAGAAATATCTTCGATCTCACTTCGAGTGGTTGGCGAAAGTGCCTCGTTCCAAGAGAAGTCCAAGCGCAGGTAGCCCGCTTTGTTAAGCGAACCGCTCTGGTGCGCACTGGAACCGAGGACCTGTCGGAGGGCCGCGTGAACAAGGTGGGTGGCGGAGTGTGCTTGCGCGGCCTGAGACCGATAGAGGGGGTCGACAACGGTCGTGGCCGCCGCACCAACACGCACCTGACCACTGCGCACTTGAGCTGTATGAGAAATCAGTCCCTTGATGGGCTTTTGTACGTCAATGACCTCGAGGTCGAAACCATCGCCGATGATCGATCCGCTGTCGGAAACTTGACCACCGGATTCCGCGTATAGCGCTGTCGCCGCAACAATAATTTCAACAACGTCGCCCACTTCAGCCGTCACAACGGGGAGGCCATTCTTGAGCAGTCCTAAAATCGTGGTCTCGGTCTGCAATTCGTCGTAGCCCGTAAAGCGCGTTTCACCGTGGGCGCGCATCTCTGCATAAACGCTGAGGTCTGCCAAGACCAGCTTCTTTGCTTTCGCGTCTGCTTTTGCTCGGGTTCGCTGAGCGAGCATGAGCGAATCAAAGGCACCGCGATCGACGCTGAGACCAGCTTCTTCGGCCATTTCGAGGGTGAGATCAATAGGAAAACCGAAGGTGTCATGAAGCAAGAAGGCCGTATCACCGGCGAGTTCGGGCTTGCCAAGCTTCTTCGTATCGGTCACGGCGACATCGAGGATTGCCGTGCCCGCCGCCAGCGTCTTGAGGAATGTTTCTTCCTCGCCATAGGCGACCTGGGCAATCCGAGAAAAGTCCGTTTCGACCTCGGGATAGGCCATCTTCATGGCATCCCGTGATGCTGTGAACAGTTCAGGGAACGTTAGCGCATCGACTCCCAAAAGTCGCATCGCGCGCACGGAGCGACGTAATAGTCGCCGGAGAATATAACCACGGCCCTCGTTGGAAACCGTGACACCATCCGCCATCAGCATCAGAGCCGACCGAACGTGGTCTGCTACGACGCGGAGCCTGACGTCGTTCTCATGGTCTGCACCGTACGTGATTCCGGCTAGAGCGGCGGCTCGATCCAAGACGGGCCGAACTTGGTCAATCTCGTAGAGGTTTTCAACACCCTGTTTGAGAAAAGCGACGCGTTCGAGCCCCATCCCCGTGTCAATATTCTTGTTCGGAAGCTCGCCGAGAATTTCAAACTCGGTCTTGCTCGTGCCCTCTCCGCGCAGGTACTGCATGAACACAAGGTTCCAGATCTCAATGTAACGATCCTCGTCGGCTACAGGGCCACCTTCAATGCCGTACTTGGGTCCGCGGTCGTAGTAAATTTCTGAGCAGGGACCCGCTGGTCCGGGTTGCCCCGTGGACCAATAGTTGTCCTCTTTGCCCCGGCGTTGGATGCGCTCGTCAGGAAGGCCCGCCGTCTTCTTCCAGAACGCGATGGCTTCGTCATCGTCTTCGTAAACGGTGACCCAGAGCTTGCTCTCGTCGAAGCCCAATCCACCATCGGATTCGCTCCCGGTCAGGAGCTCCCAAGCGAATTCAATCGCTTGCTCTTTGAAGTAATCGCCGAAAGAGAAGTTGCCGTTCATCTGGAAAAACGTGCCGTGCCGTGTTGTCTTTCCGACCTCCTCGATGTCAAGGGTTCGAATGCACTTCTGCACGCTGGTAGCACGAGCGTAGGGCGGCGGGACGAGTCCAGAAAGGTAAGGAATAAAAGGAACCATCCCCGCAACCGTAAAGAGCAGGGTTGGATCATCACTCACCAATGATGCGGAGGGGACAACGGTGTGTCCGCGATCAGCGAAGTACGTGAGCCATCTCTGGCGAATCTCAGCGGTCTGCATGGTTCCTTGGTGGTGTGGGGAGGTGTTTTTTTGTTAAAGGGGAGGATGCCCTCGAGGACTGCGTTGAGACGTTAGTTGTGCTTCAGCGCCGAACGCAGTTCGTCCTCGCGTACACGGTAGCCCTCGACGATGGCTTCCTTAAAATCCCGGGACTTTGAGTCAATATCGCTCAGAAAAGCTTGGCCTTGCTCAGACTTGCTCACACGATGTGCAACGACAAAGCCGAGTGCAACGCCAACGATGAGCCAAAAAATATTCTTCATGGATCCTCCAAAAAGGACGATAAGGGCTACGTATTCCAGTAACGAGTCTAGACGGATGCTCTGCTCGGTTCGGGCACAAAAAAGTGGGACGGTAGCAATAGCGCTACCGTCCCAACATTTACCAGAAAAAACTATCGTGCTGCGTAGTACTCAACAACGAGCTGAACTTCACAGGTAACGGGTACTTCGGCGCGCTTGGGGCGTCGAAGGAGTGTCGCGTGAAGTTTGTCAATCTCGACCTCGAGGTAAGGAGGAAGGGTCGGCAGAACTTCGACGTGAGCACCAGCGGCGGCAACCTGGAAAGGTTCCATGCCTTCGCTGCGGGGCTTGACGTGCATCAACTGTCCTGGCTTCACACGGAAGGAAGGACGGTCAACGAGCTGACCGTCAACGAGAATGTGACGATGCACGATCATCTGGCGCGCCTGAGCAGTCGTACGGGCGATGCCGGCGCGAACAATCAGGGCGTCAAGACGCATCTCGAGAAGCTCAACCAAGTTCTCACCGGTCAAACCCTGGGTACGGCGGGCCTCTTGGAAGACAATCTTCAACTGGGCTTCGCGAATTCCGTACTGGGCGCGAAGACGCTGCTTCTCGCGAAGACGAACGGCATAGTCCGAGTCGGTCTTGCGCTTGGTGCGACCGTGCTCTCCGGGAGCGTAGGGACGCTTCTCGAGATACTTGGCTGCCTTAGGGGTTAGTGCGATGCCCAGGGCACGCGAGAGACGGGTCTTGCTACGGGTACGTGACTTGGTAGACACGATGTCCTTTCGATTGAACAACAAAATGGGCGCGTGAACTCACGCGAAGATTAGAGGTGTTTTGCCGAGGCTCCCGGCTACAGGGAGTTCCTAACTTCTTCCGTTGTGACGCGCAGCCGCACGCACGGGAATAGGCGTAAACCAGACTATCACGGACCTGAGGGCACCTCCTGCATTCAACGCGCCTAATCGAGTTGGCGTCCTCAGGATTTATTTCCCCGTGTAATGCGTCTCAGCTTCTCGAGCCGTGCCGAAATTTCTCGCTCCGTGCCATGATCCGTGGGGGTGTAGTACGTGGTCCCGTTCAACGTATCGGGGAGATACTGCTGTTCAACGACGCCTAGCGTTGCATCGTGGGGATACTTGTATCCCTTTCCGTGACCGAGCTTTTTCGCTCCGGCGTAGCTCGAGGAACGCAGATGCATGGGAATTTGACCAGACTTGCCGTCCCGAACATCCGCCATGGCCGCGTTAATGGCGTTGTAAGCCGCGTTAGATTTTGGAGCCGTCGCGAGATAGATCGTCGCCTCTGCCAGCGGAATCCGACCCTCCGGCATTCCAATGAAGGCCACTGCCTCGGCTGCTGCTGTGGCGATTCCCAACGCCAGTGGCTCAGCGAGGCCGATGTCTTCGGCAGCCGAGATAACGAGCCGACGGGCGATAAAACGTGGATCCTCCCCTGCTTCGATCATCTTGGCAAGATAATGAATCGCGGCATCAGGGTCAGAACCTCGGATGGATTTGATAAACGCGCTGATGACGTCGTAATGTTCGTCCCCCGCCCGGTCATAACGCAAGAGAGCACGGTCGACCGCCCCCTCAACGTGCTCGGCGGTGACAACTGGTGTTGGCGTTTTCTTCTTCTGCGCAGCCGTCTGACTATCACTCGCGATACTAAAGGCCGCGTCCAATGCGGTGAGCGCTCGCCGTGCGTCGCCCGACGCAAAGGCAACAATTGCTTGGCGTGCCTCGTCGGAGAGCGAGACGGCCCCATTGAGTCCGAACGGCTCCGCTAAAGCACGATCGATCAAAACCCCTAAAGAAACGTTATCAAGAGGCTCCAGGCGCAGCAGCAAGGAGCGTGACAGTAGCGGCGAAATGACGCTAAAGGAAGGGTTCTCCGTGGTCGCTGCGATCAGAGTTACCCAACCGTTCTCCACCCCGGGAAGAAGGGTGTCCTGTTGCGCCTTCGTAAAGCGATGGATCTCGTCGAGAAAGAGAACGGTTCGGGTTCCATACAGGTCCCGGGAAGCTTGCGCCTCTTCCATGACGACGCGAACGTCCCTAACGCCTGCCGTGATGGCGGACAACTGAACGAAACGTCGATCGGAAGAGGCCGCAATGGCATAGGCGAGGCTCGTCTTCCCCGTTCCGGGGGGGCCCCAGAGCAGGACCGACACGGAACTGGTGGAACCGGGGGTCGCGAGCGTTCTGAGGGGAGATCCTGGCGTGAGTAGTTTTTGCTGTCCGGCGACTTCGTCCAGACTTCGTGGACGCATTCGAACCGCCAGCGGAGCCGTCGACTCCCCAAACCCCTGACTGCCCGTATCCATGACACCAGATTACCGCCGCGCCACGGAGTCGCCCACATGAAGTATCGTCGTTTACGGTTTGCAGTTATTTCAAGATAAGAAAGGCACCCCGCCGTGGTTGTGAAAAAAGATGCCCGTGAGTCTCGTGTTGCCCGTGAGCGCCTTCGCGCGTACGAAGCCAGGCAAGAGTTGCACGGCCGTCTCATCACACGGCGCAAGAGGGACAATATGTTCTACGGGATAGCGGCCGCCGTTGTTGTGGCGCTCGCGATTACGTCTCAAGTGAGCTTTGCCACATCGCATCAACCCGAGGTTGCGACGACATCCTCAGCTGTTCCCAGCACTGCGCCCACCGGCGACGCAGCAATCCCCAACGCTTCCTTGGCACAGAATCGCGTCTGGACGGGGACCATTACCATCAACGACATCCCTCTCGGCGTCTCGCTCAACGGTGTCGCAGCGCCGCAAGCTGTGGCCAGCACGATTTCATTAGCGACGAGTGGTTTTTACAATGGCACCACATGTCACCGACTTACCACAGTGGGAATTTGGGTCCTTCAGTGTGGCGACCCCAATGGTGACGGTTCCGGTGGTCCCGGTTACAGCTATGGCCCCGTTGAAAATGCTCCGGCTGACAATATCTATCCGGCGGGAACCCTCGCGATGGCTCGTCAAAGCGGTAACAGTTCTTCGATGGGCAGTCAGTTTTTTATTGTCTACAAGGACAGCCCAATCCCTGCTGATACGGCCGGCGGCTACACGGTCATTGGGCAGATCACTTCCGGTTTGGACGCCTTGAACACTGCCGTTCTCGCGCAGGGCACCAAGGACGGATCCGCTGATGGCTCCCCTCTCGTACCGGCCACGATTTCCACGTTTTTCTTGCAGTAGGGGCGAGACTGACCACGAGCACGCATGACGGTCGTGGCCTAGGCTTGATATCAGTATTTCTGTGCACGCAACGAGGTAGGACTTTTCATGTCAGAGCAAGAACTTGGTCGGGTCGACGAAGCGGGAAACGTTTACGTTAAAACGGAGTCCGGTGAACGCCTTGTCGGGCAGTACGCTGACGTTCCTGCCGAGGAGGCACTCGCGTTCTTCACTCGTAAATTCGCCGATGTGGCCCAGTCTGTCGTTCTTCTAGAACAACGCGTCAAGCGTAGCGCTCCGGCCAATGAGATTAAGACGAGTCTCGTGAGCGTGCGCAAGGCCGTTGATGCCGGAGTCGGGGTTGGCGATTTTGCCAAACTGTCAGCACGGCTCGATAGGGTAGCGGAAGCCCTCAGCGAACTGGACGCCGACGAGGTTGTGAAAAATACGGAGGCAACGGATGCCGCTAAAGCGGACCGGCTCGCCATCGTCGAAGCCATGGAGTCTTTGGCCGGTCAAGACCCGCTGAAGGTCCAGTGGAAGCAAGCCACAGCTACAGCCGACGAGCTTTTCGCCAAATGGCAAGATCATCAGAAGAGCGCGCCGCGTCTATCGAAGACAGAATCGAACGAGTTGTGGAAGCGTTTTCGTGACGCCCGTTCCACGATCGACCAGCACCGTCGCTCGCATTTCGCTGAATTGGATTCTCGCAACAAGGGAGCGAAGGCTGCCAAAGAGGCCCTCGTCACGAAGGCAGAAGAACTTGCCACTGCGGGTCCCGGCGGAATTCCCAAATACCGCGCATTGCTGGATGAGTGGAAGATTTCTCCACGCGCGGGCAAGAAGATTGACGATGCACTCTGGGCGCGGTTCAAAGCTGCTGGTGACGTTTTGTATGGCGCCAAAGCGGAGGAAGACGCTGTCGAAGACGAGTCCTTTGCGGCAAACCTTGTCATCAAGCTGGAATTGCTGGCCGACGCAGAGAAGCTCATGAGTGTCACGGATCGCGTTCAGGCCCGTCAAAGCCTCAACACCATCCAAAAGAAATGGGATGCTGCGGGCAAAGTACCCCGCGCGCAGGTTAAATCGATTGAGGATCGCATGCGCAAGGTTGAGGCAACCGTTCGTGGCCTCGAAGACAATCATTGGAATGCATCCAATCCTGAGAAGCAAGCCAGGTCCGAGGGACTCGCGGGTCAGCTAGAAGTCAAGATTGGCAAACTTGAGGTAGAGCTTGCAGCGGCCAATGCTGCCAAGAATTCCAAGGCGGTCAAGGAGATAACAGAGGCTATATCAACACAGAAGGCCTGGTTGGCCATCCTCAAGTAAGTTATCCACAGAAGTCTCGTGCGCCGTGTGAAAGGTCACTCGTCCATGAGATTCTTCGGAAATGCGCCTTCTAGATGACTTCCTTGCCCCCTCCAGCGTCAGCGCCAGAGAGACCTTCACTGTTGCGGAGCTTTCGGCGTGCGCTCTCGACGGAGAACTGTTCCCGGTCGACGCCGCCTATGTTTTCTGCGATTTGCCCAGCGACGTCGCGTCACGCGCACGCATTGTTATTTCGCGCGTAGACGAGCGATGTGTTGTAGCGGGCTGGTCAGCGGCGTGGGTACACGATGCAATTGACCGCCCGCCGGCACACCACACCGTTGCTCTTCGCGACGGCCTGCGCATCCGTCTCTCCCCGGACCGTCGTTACGGAATCGCTCAGATGTCCTTCGATAAATCGGACGTGATGGGCGTTATCGGTGCGCATGTGACGACCCCCCTGCGCACCGCCATAGATCTGGCCCGTTTCGTTTCCCAAGATTCTCGGTTGGATGATGTTCTGGTAGCACTAATGCGATGCGCGCAGGCAACAGCTCTGGACGTGCGCAACGTCTTGAACAGGGGAACGAATCTCCCTTACAAACAGCGCGCTTATCGGCGCTTGGGAGCTGCTTTAGCCACGCTAGAAAATGCACGCGGTCGGAGCTTCTCCCGGTCCACTTCCGTCTAGCCTTCGCTCACACGATAAACGTCGTAGACCGCATCAATGCGGCGAACACTATTGAGCAAGCGATCAAGGTGAACAGTATCGCTCATCTCAAAAACAAACCGACTCAAGGCGAGCCTTTCGTTGGAGGTGGAAACAGAGGCCGACAAGATATTGACGTGATTCTCCGACAACACTCGGGTGACATCGCTGAGGAGTCCCGCACGGTCGAGCGCCTCAATTTGGATGTGTACCATGAAAATACTCTTCGACGAAGGCGCCCATTCGACTTCAATGAGTCGTTCGGGTTCATTGAGCAGGCTCTTCACGTTGTGACAGGATGTCTGATGAACGGAGACCCCTTGGCCGCGCGTGACGAACCCTGTGATGATGTCTCCAGGAACCGGGGTGCAGCACTTCGCAAGCTTGACCAAGATGTCGGGAGCGCCCCGCACGAGTATGCCGGAATCACTATGCCGAACAGGTTTGGACCGATTCTTGGAAGGAAAGACAAACTCAGTAGACTCGGTGTCGGCTTCATCAGAAACGTTTGCCAGAATCTTCTCGATGACCGATTGAGTCGAAACGTGGCCTTCACCGACGGCAGCGTAAAGGCCGGAGACATCCTCGTACCGAAGCTGCCCGGACACTTCTCCGAGCGTTTCCTGGCTCATCAACTTCTGCAGTGGAAGATTCTGCTTGCGCATGGCGCGAGCGATCGAATCCTTACCCTGTTCAACGGCCTCGTCGCGGCGTTCCTTTGTGAACCACTGCTTGATCTTGTTTCGCGTTCTCGTACTTTTGACGAAGTTCAGCCAGTCTTGGCTGGGGGCGGCGTCAGGGTTCTTCGAGGTCAGAACCTCAATGACGTCACCGGTGGTCAGCGTGCTCTCTAAGGGCACGAGACGGCCGTTTACTTTGGCCCCCATTGTGCGGTGGCCAATTTCGGTATGAACGGCATAGGCAAAATCGATCGGTGTTGCCCCGGTTGGGAGGCCAATGACCCTCCCTTTAGGGGTAAACACGTAGACCTCCTTCGCACCAATTTCAAAACGAAGTGAGTCAAGGAACTCACCAGGATCTTCAGTATCGGCTTGCCAGTCGCTGATGTGCTCGAGCCACGCCATATCGGTGTCCGCCAGGTTCAGGGCATCCGTGCCCTTGCCGCCGGCCATGCGGTCCTTATACATCCAGTGGGCCGCGACGCCGAATTCGGCGCGGTGGTGCATTTCTGGAGTTCTAATTTGAATCTCAACCGGGCGACCCGATGGCCCCATTACGGTCGTGTGCAGTGACTGGTAAAGATTAAATTTCGGCGTTGCGATGTAGTCCTTGAAACGACCGGGTAACGGAGTCCAACGTGCATGGATGGACCCCAGAATGCCGTAACAGTCTCGAACCGAGTTCACGATGACGCGAATGCCAACGAGGTCATAGATTTCGTCGAATTCGCGGCCGCGAACCACCATCTTTTGATAAATCGAATAATACTGTTTTGGCCGACCGGCAACGTCTCCGCGGATCTTGGCCGTCTTGAGGTCTCCTCGGACGGCGCTGACGACCTCGTCCACAAATTTTTCCCGCTGGGGGGTGCGTTGCGCAACGAGATTTTCAATCTCCTGATAAATCTTGGGATGCAGAACCGCAAACGAGAGATCCTCCAATTCCCACTTCAGGGTTTGTATTCCCAAACGATGAGCGAGAGGAGTGTAGATTTCCAAGGTTTCGCGAGCCTTGCGCTCGGCCGATTCGCGAGGCATGAACCCCCACGTTCGAGCGTTGTGAAGGCGGTCGGCAAGTTTAATGACCAAGACACGAATGTCCTTAGACATCGCGACAATCATCTTTCGAACGGTCTCCGCCTGAGCAGAATCGCCGTACTTGACCTTGTCGAGCTTCGTGACGCCATCGACGAGCATGGCAACTTCAGCGCCAAAAGTAGCCGCAACCTCATCGAGAGTGTATGCAGTATCTTCAACCGTGTCGTGCAATAGAGCGGCAACAATGGTCTTGACGCCAATTCCGAGCTCGGCCAGAATCTGCGCCACAGCGATGGGGTGGGTTATATAGGGTTCCCCGCTGCGCCTGGTCTGCCCCGCGTGTGCCGCCTTTGCAACGTCATGCGCACGCTCAATTTGCGATAGGTCCGCTTTGGGGTGATGGTGGCGAACGGTACGAATAAGCGCCTCGAAGGCGCCGGTCGGTTGGGCCCTGCTGAAAATGCGGGGCACGAGTCGACGAAGGGACGTCGATGAAACAACCTCAGCCATGAATCCTCCTAAGAATTTCCATTATGAGGCCTACGGGCATTCGATTAGACCGAGACGCTCTCTACGGCCTTAGCTTGATTGGCGAGAACCTTCTTGTCGTACTTACGAATCGCAGGCTCGTTACTGCGCAATTGCGCGTAGAGCGGAGTCGCCAAGAAAATTGTCGAGTACGTGCCCACAATGATGCCGATGAGGAGGGCGAGAGAAATATCCCTCAGGGTCCCCGCGCCGAGAATAACGGCTCCAATAAAGAGAATGGAAGCCACAGGCAGGGCAGCGACTACCGATGTATTAATGGAGCGAACCAGCGTTTGGTTGACGGCAAGGTTGACTTGTTGGCCGAAGGTCTTGCTAAGGTCACGCCCCGAGCCCATCGTGTTCTCGCGAACTTTGTCGAAGACAACAACGGTGTCGTAAAGCGAGTAGCCCAGAATGGTAAGGAGACCGATCACGGCTCCAGGAGTAACTTCAAAGCCCGAAATTCCGTAAATTCCCGCCGTAATAACGAGGTCGTGAAGAAGAGCCACGAGCGCTGCAACCGACATCTTCCAGGTTCGGAAGTAGATCGTCATGACGAGGGCCGCCAAAATCAAGAAGACAACGAGGCCGCGCAGCGCCTGAGCGGTAATGTCGGCGCCCCAGGTCGCGCCAATGAAGGAGGCAGTAACGTCCTCCGTGGGAACATTGTAATTGGTAGCCAGCAAGTTGCGAATGTCCCGCGTCTGAATATCGGTTAGTTGCGCCGTCTGGATCCGGATGCTGGTGCCCCCGAGGAGCGAAACCTTCGGGACAACCGAGGGAACAACTGTCTCCACAGTCGAGGTTGCGATGGCTTGATTGGCGCCACTGGCTACGTTCGAGACCACAAATTCACTGCCGCCAGAGAACTCAATGCCAAAATTGAAGCCGCCACGCATGATGGGGCCCACGACACTGATGAGAATCAGTAGGGCGGAAATGGTGTACCACAGGCGCTGTCTTCCTACGATCCTGACGGATCGAGCGCCCGTATACAGGTCGTTACCAAAGTTCGAGAAACTGGCCATTATCGGTTTCCCTTCGCGGAGATCTGCGTATCTTTTTCTGAGGTCAAGGTCTCAGCTTTACGCTCGGCAATCGTTTGGCGTTTGGAGGCTTCCTTGGCGGAGCCCGCGGCCTTCGTGCCTTTAGCTGCAGCAGGGGCTTGGAAACGTGCTCTACCGCGGTAGACGGCGCCGAGAGCCGTTGGGTCCAGCCCGCTCCATTTGTTGCCCCCGCCGAAGAACTTCGTCTGAGCAAGAATTTGCATAACGGGATGGGTAAACAACATGACGACGATAAGGTCAACGATGGTCGTCAAGCCCAGCGTCAACGCGAATCCTCGGACGTTTCCGATGGCCAAAATAAACAGCGTGACGGCCGCAAGGAAGTTGACAGTGTCGCTAGCGATAATCGTGCGAAGGGCCCGTTTCCAACCGGCTTCAACGGCCGATTCAAGACCTCGACCATCGCGGAGCTCATCCCTCACACGCTCGAAGTACACGATGAAGGAGTCGGCGGTAATACCAATTGCCACGATCAATCCCGCCACACCGGCCAGTGAAAGGCGATAACCTTCACGCCACGACAGGATCGTCACGAGGAGATAGGTAATGACGGCTGCGACGGCAAGCGAAAAGACCGTCACGAGTCCGAGCATCCGGTACTGCAAAAGGGAGTAAACGACAACAAGGATGAGCCCAATAACGCCCGCCAATATTCCGTTGGCCAGCTGAGTTGAGCCGAGCGTTGCCGAGATGGTGTCAGAAGACTGAACCTGGAACCCAATGGGGAGGGCGCCGTATTTAAGTTGATCCGCAAGAACCTTCGCGGAGTCCTGCGTGAAACCCCCCGTAATCTGAGGACGTCCGTCGGTGATGACGGCGTTCGTTGACGGTGCCGAGATGACTTTTCCATCGAGGACAATGGCGAACTGGTTCTGCGCGCCAGTCATTCCAAACAAACGCGAGGTGACACCGGCAAACGTGGACGTTCCAGCGTCATTGAAAACAATATTGACAGCCCACTGGCCAGTGGAAGCACCGGTTTGCGTTGTCACCAACGAACTTGTCGCGTCTGAAATATCCGAGCCGCTGACCTCAACCGGACCCAGCAAGAACTTAGCTGTATTGGTGTTGTCGCAGGTGATAAGCGGAAGATCTGCCGGGGCAACGTTTGTTGCCGCAGTACTCTCGGTCGCACAATCGAAAGCAATGAACTGAGCTTCGAGTGCCGGAGTGATGTAATTCAAGTCGCTCGCGTTCGACGGCGAAATCGCCGGAATGGTGGAGAGCGAAGGGTCAGCCGTTGGCGCCGGAGTCGAAACACCATCCGCGCCAATGGTGGCACTCGAAGGGGCACTCGTGACGAGGACGGGACGGAATTCGAGCTTTGCCGAGGCTTGGATTCTAGCGAGGGTTGCATCATCAGGTTGTCCGGGGATCGACACCACAATGTTGTTGGCACCCTGAGTACTAATCTCTGACTCAGAAACTCCGGCGGCGTCAACGCGCTGGCGAATAATCGATACGGCTTGAACAAGTTGCTCCGCTGTGACGGACTGGCCACTCTCGAGCTGGGGAGCAAGCACAATTTGCGTTCCGCCCTCAAGATCGAGTGCGAGCTTAGGGGTCCAGGAACCTCCACCAAACATGACTCCGGCGCCGTTGACGGCAACGAGACCGGCTACGAGAACGAGGAGCCACGCGAGGGATTTCCACGCTTTATTTACTGGACTACTTTTAGACACAGAAGATCTCGGCTTTCATGAAAGAGCTGATGGGGAGCAAAGAAAGAAGAGACGCCCTTGGGGCGTCTCTTCATCAAAAGCTTAAGACTTCTTTTTGCCTTCGTTGTCTGTTGTGCGCTCACCAAACTCGGGGTCCAAGGCAAGCTTGCCTGATTCGGAGTCAGGGGCCAAAGCCAGGGCGGCGGCATCGGCTTCGATGGCCTCTGCACTGGAAAGACCCAGGGAATCCGTGGGCTCAATGACCCGAGAGACGGCCTGACGGTGAATCGTCAGTGTGGCGCTAGGGGAGGTCTCAAGGAGAATCTTGTTCTCCTCTTCGTCAATGGAAACAATCGTTCCGTAAACGCCAAAGTTCGTCAGAACATGAGCGCCGGTGGTTACTTTGGACTGCAGTTCAGCCAAGTCCCTCTGGCGCTTCTTGCCATTGCGGAACATGAAAAAGACGAGAACGGCCAGAACGGCCATCATGGCAATGGTCATGAAATCCATGGTGAGGAGAAACCCTTCGAAAGCAAACGAGAACACAATTGCAAATGCAATCGCTTACGAGTATAGGTTATGTGGCCTGTGTCTTCATGGGAGCGCGTCCGAGGTGGTCCCAGGCAGCCGCTGTGGCCATACGCCCGCGAGGAGAGCGGATCATGAACCCCTCTCGTATAAGGAAAGGCTCAACCACGGCTTCGAGGGTCTCGGCATCTTCACCAATGGAGACGGCAAGGGAAGAAAGCCCCACCGGGCCCCCGTTGAAGCGATCAAGAAGAGCAGCCAAGACGGCGCGATCGAGGCGGTCCAAGCCGCGCGCATCCACGTCATAAAGCGCAAGGGCCGCGTTGACGGCGCTCAAGGAATCTGTCTGAGGGTTCACGATCAAGTAGTCCCGGACGCGGCGCAAGAGCCTGTTCGCGATGCGAGGAGTTCCGCGACTGCGACCTGCGATCTCATCGAGAGCCTGCTCGGGGAGGTCTAATCCGAGAAGGGCAGCCGAGCGGGAGAGGACCGTGGTTAGTTCCTCATTCGAATAAAACTCGAGATGCCCGGTAAAGCCAAAACGATCTCGCAGAGGATTCGCGAGGAGGCCCGTTCTCGTCGTGGCTCCCACGAGGGTAAAGGGAGGAAGTTCGAGAGGGATTGAGGTTGCTCCAACACCCTTGCCCACCATGATGTCCACCCGGTAATCCTCCATGGCGAGGTACAGCATTTCCTCTGCCGACTTGGCCATCCGATGAATTTCATCGATAAAGAGGACCTCTCCGGGCACGAGCGAGGAGAGGAGCGCGGCGAGGTCTCCAGCGTGGGAGATTGCTGGACCACTGGATAGTCGAAGCGCGCGACCGCTCTCCTTGGCCACGATCATTGCCAGCGTCGTCTTCCCCAGCCCCGGGGGGCCTGCAAAAAGGATGTGGTCGGGGGTTCGTTGACTGATTTCAGCGGCTTTGAGGAGGAGTGTGAGTTGATTGACGACCCGAGTTTGTCCCACAAACTCAGCGAGATCAGTTGGACGGAGGGCTCCTTCAAACTCGAGTTCAACGGTTCCCTGTGGGAGGGCATCCGTAATGGCCGGACCACCGTCACTCCCGGTCACTTCGTCCCCTTAGAGAGTGCGGCAAGGGCTAAACGGAGCAACGTCGCGGCCGTTGCCTCAGATTGTTCCGACTGAACGCTGTCGACGGTTTCTCTTGCCGTTCGTTCAACCCAGCCGAGGCCGACGAGTGCGACGACGACCGTTTCGGCCGCATCCCGCGCAGAGCCAGCGGATTTGGGCACTCCAGCAGCAGTAATCGCGGAGAGTTTACCCGCCAGTTGAACGATGATGAGCTTTGCGGTCTTGGGCCCGATACCCGTAACTTTTCGAAAAACAGCGTCGTCCTCGTTGACGACGGCCATGAATGCTTCGGCGGGCGTGAGGTGACCAAGAATTGCCAAGGCCGAGCGCGGGCCTACCCCGGATACGGTGATGAATGCCTCAAAGAGTTCAAGACTCTCGGGGTTTTCAAAACCGAAAAGTGTCATCGAATCCTCGCGCACAATAAGGGTCGTGAGCATGGTGACGGACTCCCCCACGATGAGCGAAGATTTGTGGCTTGTGGTGATGGCAACTAAATACCCGACACCAGAGACGTCAATGACACACGAATTTTCGTGAGCAATCGAAACAGTTCCGCGCAGCGAGGCAATCACGTGTGTGAGCCTAGTTCGTGCGGCGACTGTGACGGGCGCGGCTCTCCGCTTCACGCCAACGCTGTTGCGCTGGCGTGAGGGAAGTCTGGACTCCCCCAGCCGAAGTCACGGCCGTCACCGCATCTGCTCGGCCGCGCCAAGCGTTACAAATCGCCAGCGCCAGGGCATCTGTGGCGTCGGGTAAGAACGTATCGGTGCCCAAAGGAATTAGGCGACGCACCATTGCGGCGACTTGCGCCTTATTGGCTCGTCCCGAACCCGTGATAGACGCCTTAACCTCACTGGGCGTATGCAGATCTACGGGAATCCCCCGGGTCGCGGCTTCTACCATCGCGATGGCACTGGCCTGGGCGACTCCCATCACCGAACTCAGGTTCTGCTGGGCAAATACCCGTTCGATCGCGATCCGATCAGGTTTATGAGTCTCAAAAAGAAGCACAAACTCTGTCTTCAAGAGCAAAAGGCGTTCCGGGAGAGGAAGGGTCGGAGCGGTCTGGATGACGACAACGTCCACCAAGCCAAGGGATCGATCCAGATGGGTGTCGATAATGCCGACACCGCACCTCGTGAGTCCTGGATCGACTCCGAGGATTCGCAAACGAGACCTATTCGTCTTCTTCGAGTTCGGCCAGAACGGATTCGCTCAAGTCGAAGTTCGAGTAGACGTTCTGGACGTCGTCGAGGTCTTCCATTGCTTCGATAACTTTGAATATCTTGCGGGCTGTCTCGGCATCGACATTGACGCTCAGGTTTGGAACAAACTCTACGTCAACGGAGTCGTATTCAATCTTCGCGTCGTTCAGGGCTGCGCGCACCTGGGGCATGTCGTGAGGCTCCATGATGATTTCAAATGATGATCCATGATTCTCAACATCTTCGGCTCCGGCGTCCAGCACGGCCGCTAGGATGTCGTCTTCAGATACACCGTCGGACGCCGTGACACGGATGACACCCTTGCGAGTGAAGTTGTACGCGACGCTCCCGGGGTCAGCCATTGTTGCCGTGCTGCGCGTAAACGCGGTACGAACCTCCGCCGCCGCACGGTTCTTGTTGTCCGTCAGGCACTCGATCATGAGGGCAACGCCTCCTGGCGCATATCCCTCATAGATGATGGTCGTGTAGTCCACGCTTTCGCCGGAAAGACCGGCACCACGCTTGACGGCGCGGTTGATGTTGTCGATGGGGACGCTCGTCTTTTTTGCCTTTTGAATGGCATCGACAAGGGTCGGGTTTCCTGACAGGTCGGCCCCGCCGAGCTTGGCAGCAACTTCAATGTTTTTGATGAGCTTCGCAAACGACTTCGCCCGGCGAGAATCTTTGATCGCCTTCTGGTGCTTAGTGGTGGCCCATTTAGAGTGTCCAGACATACGAAGATTCTAGCTTTCTTGAGGCTGAAGGGAGGTGGCCACACGCCCCAAAAAGTATTCGTGCACTCTGGTATCACCATTCACTTCGGGATGAAATGATATTCCCAGAAGGTTCCCTTGCTCCACGGCGACAATCCGTCCGTCCTCTAAGCGTGCAAGAACTTTTACGTCGGGGCCGACACGTTCCACAATGGGTGCGCGAATAAAGGTCGCAGAAATTTTGCCACTGGTAATCTCCGGAATGGAGAGATTCGTCTCAAACGAGTCGACCTGAGTTCCGAAGGCATTGCGACGCACATCGACATCGAGGCCACCCAGCGTCTTCTGGTCATCCATGGCATCCAGAACAGTGCGCGAAAGCATGATGAGGCCGGCACACGTGCCAAAGACGGGGAGACCCGCTGCAATAGCGGCTTTCAGAGGCTCGTAGAGACCAAAGAGCCGCACAAGCTTATCCATGACGGAGGATTCACCACCGGGGATCACGAGACCGTCGACAGATCCAAGCTCCTCGGGGCGACGTACTTTGATCACTTCGGCGCCGAGACGTTCGAGAACAACAATGTGTTCCCGAACATCCCCTTGAAAAGCGAGAACGCCTATGCGCAGCGGTTTACCAACCACGATCAGCGAGGCGGTGGGGTGCCGGAATGTCATTGACATTGATGCCCACCATTGCTTCGCCCAAACCGCGAGAAGTCTCGAGAATTACGGCCGGGTCATCGTAGAAAGCTGCGACCTTGACGATTGCCGCAGCGCGAGCCGCGGGATTTCCGGACTTGAAGATTCCCGAACCAACAAAGACCCCATCGGCACCCAATTGCAGCATCATGGCGGCATCCGCTGGTGTTGCTACTCCCCCGGCGGTGAAAAGTGGAACGGGCAAGCGGCCAGCACCGGCAACCTCGGCAACGAGTTCATAGGGAGCCTGGAGTTCCTTGGCGGCGACGTACAACTCATCTTTGCTCATCGAAGAAAGTACGCGAATTTGCGAATTAATCTTGCGGATGTGCTTGGTTGCCTCGGAAACGTCGCCGGTTCCTGCTTCACCCTTGGAGCGAATCATTGCGGCGCCTTCGTTGATGCGGCGAAGAGCCTCACCCAAGTTCGTTGCTCCACAGACAAAGGGAATCTGGAACGCCCATTTGTCGATGTGGTTCACGTAGTCGGCAGGACTGAGAACCTCGGATTCATCAATGAAGTCAACGTTGAGCGCGGCCAGAATCTGAGCTTCAACAAAATGACCAATGCGCGCCTTTGCCATGACGGGAATCTTGACCGCGGCTTGGATACCTTCAATGAGGTCGGGGTCGCTCATGCGGGCAACGCCGCCCTGCGCGCGAATATCGGCAGGGACACGCTCGAGAGCCATGACGGCTATGGCGCCAGCATCTTCAGCGATGCGAGCCTGCTCGGCGTTGACGACATCCATAATGACACCGCCCTTGAGTTGCTCGGCAAGACCGCGCTTGACGCGGCTGCTTCCGGTGTTGGAGGAGTTCTGAGCTTCAGTCATTTTCACTACTTCTTGTCGGTGATGAGGATGATGGTAACAAATTAGTTCTTAGGCCACGCATTGGCGATTGAGACGCGGACATCGCCGAGTAATGCCGTTATCGCTTTGGTCTTAGCGATTATTGGAAAGAAATTCGAGTCGGTTGCCCAACGAGGAACAATGTGCTGGTGCAAATGATCGGCAATCCCGGCCCCTGCTAACTGCCCTTGGTTCATGCCAATATTGAACCCGTGACTGTTCGAAACTTCTTTCAAAACACGCATTGCTGTCTGAGTCAGACTACCGATCTCTGCGATCTCTTGGGCCGTAGCTTCGTCATACAAGGCAACGTGACGGTACGGACACACCAGCAAATGACCGCTGTTGTAGGGATATAGGTTCAAGAGAACATAGGCATATTTCCCTCTGGCGACAATCAGGCCGTCTTCATCGCTCTTCCCCGGCGCGAGGCAGAAGGGACAATCATCATGATGCGGCTGTTGCCCGTTTTGAATGTAAGCGAGGCGATGGGGGGTCCACAAGCGCTGAAATTCGTCTGGAACGCCAGGAAGATCACTGGCAGCACGCAGATCGGCATCGGTCATTGGCATTGGCATCTGCATTGGCGCCAGCGTGTCATCAGAGAGCTCAGGGCCGCTCGCGGAGGAACTCATAGGTCGCCCGCTCCCATAATCTGACGGTGATCAGCAACAGCGGCCTTCACAAGCGCGATTGCCTCGGCCACAGGAACACCGTTACGCTGCGATCCGTCACGGAATCGGAAGCTGACGGCACCATTGGAGCGATCCTCCTCCCCAACGATCATCTGTAACGGAATCTTTTGCGCGGCAGCGTTACGGATCTTTTTCTGCATCCGGTCGTCAGAGGAATCTAATTGAGCGCGTACCCCTGACTCCTTGAGCCGAGAAATAACGTCACCGAGGTACTCCTCGTACTCGGCGGCAACGGCAATGCCAACAACTTGAACGGGTGACAGCCACAGTGGAAAGGCCCCGGCATAGTGCTCCGTGAGAACGCCAAAGAACCTCTCAATCGAGCCAAAGAGGGCGCGGTGAATCATGACGGGGCGATGACGCCCGCCGTCACTTCCCGTGTACTCGAGGTCGAAGCGTTCAGGCAAATTGAAGTCGAGCTGAATGGTGGACATTTGCCAGGTGCGGCCGATGGCGTCCCGAGCCTGCACAGAGATTTTCGGTCCATAGAACGCCGCTCCCCCGGGATCCGGAACCAGCGTGAGCCCAGACTCTTCGGCCACACTCCGAAGAGTCTCGGTCGCTTCATCCCAGACATCGTCGTCGCCAACGTACTTGTCGGGGTTTTTCGTGGAGAGCTCAAGGTAGAAGTCATCGAGGCCATAGTCGCGCAACAACGAGATCACGAAGTCGAGAAGCTTGGTGAGCTCGGTGCGCATGTCTTCACGCGTGGTGAAGATGTGGGCATCATCTTGAGTCATGCCTCGCACGCGGGTGAGACCGTGTACGACGCCCGACTTCTCGTACCGATAGACCGAACCAAACTCGAACATGCGCAGGGGAAGTTCTCGGTAGCTCTTGAGACGTGACTTGAAGATCAGAATGTGGAACGGGCAGTTCATCGGCTTCAAGAAATACTGCGTGCCGACACGCGTGATTTCGCCAGCGTCGTTCTTGACTTCATCTACGGTCATGGGCGGGAACATGCCATCGGCATACCACGCGAGGTGCCCGCTGGTCTCGAAAAGGTTTGCCTTGGTGATGTGAGGCGTATAGACGAACTCGTAGCCAGCCTCTTCATGGCGGCGACGCGAGTAATCTTCCATCTCACGACGGATGATTCCACCCTTGGGGTGGAATACGGGTAGGCCTGAGCCAACCTCCTCGGGGAACGAAAACAGGTCGAGCTCGACGCCGAGACGGCGGTGATCCCTCTTTGCTGCTTCTTCTTGGCGCTCCTGATACTCACGCAGTTCTGCTTTACTGGGCCACGCCGTTCCGTAGATGCGCTGAAGCTGGGGGTTCTTCTCACTTCCCCGCCAATAGGCTGCGGCAAGGCGTGTCAAAGCGAAGCCGTTACCGATCATGCGAGTGTTGGGCAGATGCGGCCCGCGACACAGGTCCTTCCAGACAGTCTCTCCCGTTGCGGGATCGATATTGTCGTAGATGGTCAGCTCATTGCCGCCCACCTCCACGCTCTCGTTGTCTTCCCCGGTATTGCCACCTTTGAGGCCAATGAGTTCAAGTTTGTAGGGCTCCCCAGCGAGCTCAAGGCGCGCCTCGTCATCGGTAACGACGCGACGGGTGTAACGCTGGCCCGAGCGAATGATGCGCTCCATGGCCTTTTCCAGCGACTTCATATCCTCAGGGTTGAATGGGACGGGAACATCAAAGTCGTAGTAGAAACCATCGATCACGGGCGGACCAATGCCGAGTTTGGCTTCAGGGTTGATGGTCTGCACGGCCTGGGCCAAAACATGGGCAGCCGAATGACGCAGGATGCTCAGGCCTTCAGGGGAATCGATCGTCACAGGTTCAACAGCATCTCCGGCAACCAGAACGTGGGCAAGATCACGCAGTTCGTCGTTTACACGCATTGCCACAATGTTGCGCTCGGTGAAGAGTGCAAAGCCGTCGCTGGATGCCTGAATTGTCAGAGAATGGGAAAGTTCAGACACCGAAAACAGCACTCCTTAGCGAAACCACGTTGGAATCAATTCTAACGACTTAAGCGTGCGCACCCCTCGAGGGGTAACCCACCGAATTAGGCAGAAAAAAACCCCGTTTTACCGGGGCTTTTTTTGTGAGCGATACTGGGATCGAACCAGCGACCTCTTCCGTGTCAGGGAAGCGCGCTACCGCTGCGCCAATCGCTCTTGCCAGTTCTTGCGAACTGGAGGTGGATGCGGGATTCGAACCCGCGTGGACGGCTTTGCAGGCCGCTGCCTAGCCTCTCGGCCAATCCACCATGAGTGGTTTCCCACACACAGTGAGTCGGCCATTTGACTGACCACACTCGAGCGGATGACGAGATTCGAACTCGCGACCCTAACCTTGGCAAGGTTATGCGCTACCACTGCGCCACATCCGCTTTGCTCCCTTACGGGTGCTTTGCAACTTTACTGGAAGAGAACAGGAACGCAAAACTCACGCGCCAACGTAAGGATCTAAATGCGTATTTCGATGAGGTGATAGTGACGTGCGTCGAAGATCGCTGCCAAGTCTTGTAACCTAAAGGTCCGGGGTTTGCTTCGATATCGTTGTGGCCATCGGGGCGATTGGCGCAGTTGGTAGCGCGCTTCCCTCACACGGAAGAGGTCATCGGTTCGAGCCCGGTATCGCCCACTCACAAGCGAAGACGAACTATCTGTCTCAACGAGGACCATTCCGGGAAACAGCAATTCGGCCCCGCGATTTTTCGCGAGGCCGAACGCATTGTTTCTCCTGCCGAACAGAAGACACGAGCGGGCGTTTAGCGCATTGCCCCGACGGTTTCGAGCGAGTAGCCCTCTTCGCCGTGAACCGAATTGTCGATTCCCGCCAGTTCGTCGGTGTTCTTTACACGGAATCCCATGGTCTTTTCGATGACCATTCCAATGATGTAGCTGAGAACGAACGAGAAGATCATGACGGTGAAGGCCGCGATGGCTTGCTTTCCCAGCTGGTCCCATGAACCTGTTGCCAGGAGTCCAACATCCGTTGCCACGAAACCGATGAAGAGCGTTCCAATGAGGCCACCGATGAGGTGAATACCCACAACATCGAGCGAGTCATCAAAGCCAAACTTGAATTTGAGCTCGATGGCAAGGGCGCAGATGGCGCCGGCCAAGAGGCCGAGGACGATTGCCCACATTGGCGTAATGCTGGCGCACGCTGGCGTAATGGCAACGAGGCCCGTGACGGCACCAGAAGCGGCGCCAACCGACGTTGCTTTACCTTCTTTGATTCGTTCAACGATGAGCCAACCGAGAATACCGGCGGCGGGGGCAGCAATGGTGTTGATGAAGGCAAGGGAAGCAATGCCGTCCGCGGCAAGCTCGGAACCAGCGTTGAAGCCGAACCAGCCGAACCAGAGGAGGCCAGCACCCAACAGAACTAGGGGTACGTTGTGAGGTTTGTCGACGCCCTTGGCAAAGCCAATACGCTTTCCAAGAACGAGGGCCAGGGCCAAACCAGCGGCACCGGCGTTGATATGGACGGCAGTTCCGCCGGCGAAGTCGATGGCACCAAGGTTATAGGCAATCCACCCACCGTCGGTGATCTTTCCATCCGTGACCGTGAAGTTGAAGACCCACGAAGCCACGGGGAAGTAGACCAAAGTAGCCCAAACGCCCGCGAAGACGAGCCAAGCTCCGAATTTCGCGCGGTCTGCGATTGCTCCAGAGATCAACGCAACCGTAATGATGGCGAATGTCGCTTGGAAGGCGGCGAATGCCAACGGCGGGAACATTGCACCCTCTGGCGTCACCAGAAGACCTTCGAGGCCGATGAAGTTCGTGTCAATACCGAAGACGCCGTCAATGCCATAGAACGTATCTGTGCCGCCGTTGGAGAACGTGATGGCGTAGCCGTAGAGGACCCAAATAACACCAATGAGAGCAAGCGAGCCAAAGCTCAGCATCATCATGCTGATGACGGACTTGGCCTTGACGAGACCACCGTAGAAGAATGCGAGTGCTGGTGTCATCAGCAGCACTAAAGCTGAGCTGATGAGCAGGAAGGCGGTATTGCCTTGATCCATTATTAATCCTCTTTCACCTAGAGTGACGACCAATCATCCTTGCCGATGGCACGATGACAATGTGTCTATGTGTAAGAGTTTGGGACCCACTCGTTTCGCACGGAGGCCGGATGTGTATCCGTGATGTTACAAACCACGGCGCAATGTTTCGCCTGTGTTAAGCGTTCGTCAAAGCAATGAGGCGCGAGACGCAGCGAAGGTACTTCTTGCGATAGCCACCGTTGATCATGTCACCACCGAAAACGTCACTCATGGCGGTTCCGGATGCCCAAATGGGGATCTGTGCGTCATAAACACGGTCAATAAAAGCAACGAGACGCAAGGCATCCGTTTGATTCATGATGACGTGCACATCTTGCAGGGCCAATACGTCAATGCCGTTAATGAGGCGCAAATACGTAGACGGGTGGATCGAACCGAGATGTTTGAGAACGTCATCGAATGAGTTATAGGCCACCCACGTGCCGCCCGCTACTGAGGCCGACACTTTCGCACTCAGATCATTCGAGGTGTAGACGCTCGCGATCCCCTCTGATGTTCGGCGTCGGTAATCCGTGCCGTCAATGCGAATGGTCTCAAAAGTTGCCGCCAGTGCGTGAATTTCTCGCAAAAAATCAGCGGCTGCGAAGCGGCCCTCTCCGAGCGCTTGCGGCGGCGTATTACTGGTGGCCGCAACCTTGGTGCCTGCAGCCATCAGCTCGCCCAACATTCGGGTCATCATCATGGTGTCGCCGGGATCATCCAGCTCAAACTCATCAATGCAGATTAAGCTCGCACCACGTAGGGCGTCGACAGCTTTCACGTAGCCGAGCGCTCCCACTAAAGAGGTGTATTGCAGGAAAGTTCCGAAATATTTGCGGCCACCAGCTACGTTCCACGCGGCGGCTAGGAGGTGGGTCTTTCCTACTCCAAAACCCCCATCAAGATAGACGCCGGGAAGTTCAGAGGCGCCCTTCTTGGCGCGAGAAAAAAGTCGGGCATGGCGAACGGTCACGGATGTCCCGGCGGCAAACTCGGCAAGGCGCACGCGCGTGCTGTCCTGGGACGGGTAATCAGCATCCGGTACATAGGACTCAAATGAGGCTGAGTGAAAGTGAAGTGGAGGAACAAGACTGGCAACAATCTCGGCGGCATCCAGCGTGGGGTGTCGATCAACCAGAGAAACGATGTTGTCTGGCACGGTAGCGGACATCCTTTGGTTGCAGAGTTTTACGTCACAATACTTGGCACCCACCGCGATGAAACGTAAAATCAAGGGTGCGACACAAGCCTATTAGGACTTATCCCGTCGCAATTGCCGATATGAAATCTTGGAGTCATGACAGTTTCCCCGGATCACAACCCCAAATTCGCAAACTACGCCCATCCTGAGGCGCTCGTCAGCACAGAGTGGCTGGCAACTCGTTTGAGCGAGGACAACATTGTCGTCGTTGAATCAGATGAGGATGTTCTGCTGTACGAAATCGGCCACATCCCTGGTGCGGTCAAAATTGATTGGCATACGGACCTCAATGACCCGGTCGTGCGCGATTACGTTAAAGGCCAAAACTTTGCTGAGCTCCTTGGGTCAAAGGGTATTTCTCGCGACACCACCGTCGTGATTTACGGCGACAAGAGCAACTGGTGGGCGGCCTATGCGCTCTGGGTTTTCAAACTTTTCGGACACCCCGATGTTCGCCTGCTGGATGGTGGACGCGACAAATGGATCTCTGAGGGCCGCGAACTGACGACCGCCAAAGCACACCGTGAATCCGTGACCTACCCTGTCATTGTTCGGGAAGACACGGCTCTGCGTGCTTTCAAGGAGGACGTCCTGGCCCATCTCGGCCAACCCCTGATCGATGTTCGCAGCCCGCAGGAATATAGCGGCGAGCGAACTCACATGCCTGACTATCCTCAAGAAGGCGCGCTCCGGGGCGGTCACATCCCGGGTGCTGCGAGTGTTCCTTGGAGCAAGGCTGCCGCCGAGGACGGAACCTTCCGCCCTCGGGCGGAGCTCGATTCCATCTATCGCGTAGGTGCTGGTTTGAAGCCCGGTGACGATGTCATTGCGTATTGCCGCATCGGTGAGCGTTCTAGCCACACGTGGTTCGTTCTCAAGTACCTGATGGGCTTTGACACGGTTCGCAACTACGACGGTTCTTGGGTCGAGTGGGGAAATGCTGTGCGCGTCCCGATTGTCATGGGAGAAGAGCCGGGAGCGTTCTCGGCTGTCTAACCTCTGAAAGTGATTGATCAGGGGAATCGGCACGTGACAGCAATCTGCACCTTGTTCCAGTGGGACAATGGAGGAACTATGACCTTTCAGCTCCCAGCAGTTCTCAGCGAAACGCGTGACGATTTTCTTGATCTCTCGGAGACAGACCGGCTTCAGCTACTGCTTGAGTTCTCGCAAGAACTTCCGGCACTTCCTGCAAAATATGCGGAGCACCCGGAACTTCTTGAACGCGTGGAAGAATGCCAGTCCCCTGTGTTCATCTTCGTGGATGTTAACGCCGATTCGACGGTGAGTGTCTATGCCACGGCACCTGAGCAATCTCCCACCACGCGGGGCTTCGCCTCCATTCTCGTTCAGGGCCTCTCTGGCCTGAGCGTGGATGACGCCCTTCAGATTCCATCTGATTTTCCCGACACGCTCGGCCTCACTAAGCTCATCTCGCCTTTGCGCGTGCGCGGTATGACCGCCATGCTCTGGCGCATCAAGCGACAGATCAAGGAAAAATCAGGCGCGGTGTGACCCCCGCGATGACGAATATGGCCACGACGTATGCCTGGCCAGATTCGGGTAGGTACATTCGCCTCAATATGGCCGTGGATGTCGCGGGTGTTTTTGCGGATGAAGGCGGGCTCTCTACTGGCCTGAGTTTCCCAGAGGATCGACACCTTTTACGCCTCATTCGTGCTGGTGCTGATGTGGTCGTTGTCGGAGCAAAAACCGTTCGATCTGAAGGTTGGAACTTGCCCCCGACAGGTACTCTCGTCGTTCTGTCTGCAAGCGGAAATCTTCCGTGGGAGTCCTGTCCGGATTCTTCACGGGTGCGTCTTATTCAGGGAAATCTTTCAGCGGCTGATGTGGTTCAGCTTCTCGAAAGAGATGGCGTGAAGCGTATTCTCCTCGAGGGTGGCGCCAGCGTTGCTCGTCAGTTTGCACGGTTGAACGTGATCGATGACGTGTGTCTCACTGTCAGCTCACATAACAAAACCTTTCCACTTGAGGGCTCTCCCCCGGCGGCCCCTGACGCATTCGCCGCCGAAAGGGCTCTGACTCGGCTTCTTGACGTTAGTCCCGATCAATTTACCTTGACGTCGTTGGTCGGAGCCTCGACTGCACCGGCAATATTCACTCTCTGGCGGCGTGCCTTTGGCGCGCAGACCGAGGACGCACACTAGTCTTCTGCTGTGAACGACCCCGCACCTCTCTCAAGCCTCCCGGCGGCATTTGCTACCGCCTGCGAGTCGATGGAGGCAGTCGTTTTCCGGAGTGAACTCACGGTTCGAAAGATTCCTTCACCCACGGGCGTTGCACCGCATAGCGTTGCCCTCGCGGCCGACGTTCTGGCGTCCCCAGATTCCTCACCCCACTCGACCCAGGATTCCATTCATGGCGCAGGGCGCTTCATCTTGTTGTACGACCCTGAGGAACCGGCTTCGTGGGGCGGCGCCTTTCGTGTCGTTTGCTTTGCTCAGGCACCCCTCGAAAATGAAATAGCACTCGATCCATTTCTGGCTGATGTGACGTGGTCCTGGTTGGTCGATGCTCTCGATTCGCGTGGGGCACTCTACAAGAATGCCTCCGGTACCGCCACCCGAACTCTATCTACGGGGTTTGGTGAACTAGCGGATCAAGGCGATGCCGCTCAAATCGAGCTTCGAGCCTCCTGGTCCCCTCTCGAAGTCGACATGTCTCATCAGATTCAGGCCTGGGGCGAGCTTCTGTGCATGCTAGCCGGCCTGCCACCCAGTGGAGAAGCTGTTAGCCTCGCCGCCCACCGCCGGGAGCGTGGTTAGAGTTAAGGTCATTGCTTCTCGTGAAGAATTTCTCGTGACATGTCAGAGGATCGCTGCAGGCGTGGGTCCGATTGCAATCGATGCCGAACGAGCATCCGGCTTCACGTATTCCCAGCGTGCCTATCTCATTCAGGTTCATCGCCGAAATGCAGGCACTTTTTTGTTTGACCCGCCCGCCATTGGCGATATGAGCGACCTGCAACAGGCGACGATTGGGTGTGAATGGGTTCTTCATGCCGCGAGTCAAGACCTGTCGTGCCTTCGGGAAGTCGGGATCACCCCCACCAAAATATTTGATACCGAACTTTCCGCACGACTCCTCGGCATGGAACGGGTTGGCCTGGGGGCCGTAGTCGAGGCGCTCCTCGGAATTCACTTGAAGAAGGAACACAGCGCCGCTGACTGGTCAACGCGGCCCCTTCCAGAATCCTGGCTGACCTACGCCTCCCTTGACGTCGAATTACTGGTCGACCTTCGGGATCAAATCGAACAGATGCTCATCGAATCCGACAAACTTAAATTCGCCTATGAGGAATTTGAAGCAACGCTGAACAAGCCAGACAAGCCTATCCCTGCGGAACCGTGGCGCCGTCTCTCCGGTCTCAACACCTTGCGCACCGCGCGCCAGGTGGCCGTGGCTCGTGACCTGTGGCTGGAGCGCGATTCGATTGCGCAAACTCGTGACGTCTCCCCCGGACGCCTGATTCCGGATTCCGCGATCGTCGCAGCTGCTCATGCCGCACCGGTAAATAAACAAGCATTGGCATCGCTGACGGGATTCAATGGTCGGGCCAGTCGAACTCTTCTGGATTCGTGGTGGGCGGCCATCAGTCGTGGTCTTGCGACGAATGATCTGCCAGCAACAAGGGTGCGAAGCGAATCCATTCCTCCTCCACGAAACTGGGCGGACCGACGCCCTGAGGCTCTCGATCGCCTCACGGAAGCGCGCGCGGCTCTTCACGAGATCGCCAGCGAAATGGCGATGCCTGTCGAGAATCTCCTTACTCCTTCCATGTTGCGTGAAGTTGCGTGGGCCCCGCCGTCCGAAATCACAGCAGATTCTGTTGGGGAAGCCCTGCGTTCACACGGCGCGCGGGCCTGGCAAATTGAGGCGACAGCGGATCGAATTGCGCAAGCTTTTGTTGAAGCACCCCAAAAGGTGACGTCAGAAGCGGTCGAAGATTCATCGACAGCCACAAGCGACTAAGCACGTTCACGGCTTGACGCAATAGCCTTCGAAGTACCAACTGTTTGGAGAAGCTATGCCCTCGAATAACCGTGTCGTTTTTGTGGATGGCGTTCGCACGCCTTTTGGTCGCGCTGGCGAGAAGGGAATGTTCTGGCAAACGCGCGCTGATGACCTTGCCGTTAAAGCGATGGTGGGTCTCCTCGATCGCAATCCCAACGTTCCACTCGACAAAATTGACGAGGTCGCAATCGCCGCCACCACTCAACAAGGCGACCAAGGCCTCACACTAGGGCGAACAGTAGCGTTACTGGCCGGGCTACCGCAGAGCGTGCCAGGCTACGCCATCGATCGCATGTGCGCGGGAGCCATGACGGCCGTGACGGCTACGGCCGGCGGCATTGCGTTTGGTGCCTACGACATCGTTTTGGCCGGTGGCGTAGAGCACATGGGGCGCCACCCCATGGGATTCAACGCTGATCCCAATCCCCGTTTTCTGTCCGAAAAACTTGTCAGCTCCGACGCCCTGAACATGGGAGCTACTGCCGAGCGGTTGCATGACCGTTTTCCTCTTCTCACCAAGGAACGTGCGGATGCCTACGCGTTACACAGCCAGCAGAAAGTTGCTGCCGCGTATGTCGCCGGGCACATTCAAGCGGATCTGATTCCCGTCGCGAATCGCACCGCCGAGGGCTTTGGGTTGGCATCCGTCGATGAAGCCCCCCGCCCCGAGTCAACGCTTGAGGGCCTTGCGGCGCTCAAGACCCCTTTTCGAGCCCACGGTCGAGTGACGGCAGGGAATTCTTCGGGGCTCAACGACGGAGCTACCGTTTGCCTCCTTGCCAGCGAAAAAGCGGCACAAGACCTCAACCTTGGAATCAAGATGGTCATGGTTTCGTTCGCTTTCGCCGGCGTGGAACCAGAGGTCATGGGCTACGGGCCGGTGCCGGCGACCCTGAAGGCACTCGACAAAGCAGGACTCACCATTGAGGACATCGGTCTCTTCGAAGTAAACGAAGCCTTCGCTGTGCAGGTTCTTGCCTTCCTGGACTTCTTTGGCATTGCGGACGATGATCCACGCGTCAATGAATACGGCGGAGCGATTGCGTTCGGGCATCCTTTGGCCTCGAGCGGAGTGCGCCTCATGATCCAGCTAGCGCACCAATTTGAACGTCACCCCGAGGTGCGCTTCGGACTCACCACAATGTGCATCGGCTTGGGTCAGGGCGGAACCGTTATTTGGGAAAACCCCAACTTCACAGGAGAAACCAACTAATGACAAACTACGAGACGCTCGATTTTACAGATCTCCTCGCCATCAGTACAGACGGAGTTGTCACTCACAGCCTCGTTCGAGATGTCACGCTTCCGTCGGGCAATATCCTGGCACTCGTCACCCTCGACAACGGAATCGATCACACGAGACCCAACACTTTGGGCCCCCACTCGCTTCTCGAGTTTGATTCCCTGTTGGTCGATCTTGCCGCGCGGGCCAGAAACGGCGAAATTCAGGCCGTAGGAATAACAGGCAAGCCCTACATTTTGGCTGCAGGTGCCGACCTCAGCAAGGTCCAGGATATTCCCTCGGTAGCAGTGGCTCGCAAGCTCTCACAGCTGGGCCATCGGGCTCTTGGCCGGCTCGCTGAGCTCGGCGTTCCGTCCTTCGTGTTTATCAATGGCTTAGCTTTAGGCGGCGGGCTCGAGATTGCGCTCAACGCCACTTACCGCACGGTGGACGCCAGTGCTCCGGCCCTTGCCTTGCCGGAGACTTTCCTCGGCCTTGTTCCCGGTTGGGGCGGGGCATTTTTGCTTCCTAACCTCGTGGGAATCGAGAATGCTCTCAAGATCATTATTGAGAATCCGCTCAAGAGCAATCGCATGATGTCCGCACGCGATGCGCGGGACCTCGGCGTTGCCGATGTCATGTTTGATTCGGTCCGCTTCCTTGAGGACTCGCTGCAATGGGCAGACGGCGTGCTCGGCGGCACGATAAAGGTGAAGCGCCCCCACGAGCCTTCGAAAGCGGAGCGACTCGTTAAATGGGATATTGCCATCAAAATGGCCCGATCCATGTTGGAAACAAAGCTCGGCACCGTAGCCAAGGCTCCCTATGTTGCTCTCGATCTAATGTCAGCAGCCAAGTCGGGCACGAAAGCCGATGGTTTTGCTCGCGAAGACGAGGCCTTGGCTACGTTGATAGCAGGGGATCAATTCAGCGCCTCGATTTATGCCTTCAACCTTGTGCAAAAACGTGCGAAGCGTCCTGCGGGTGCTCCCGACCGGAAGCTGGCTCGCCCCGTGACGAAAGTCGGCATCATTGGCGCCGGATTAATGGCCCGGCAATTTGCCCTCCTTTTCGTTCGTCGGCTTCAGGTTCCTGTTCTCCTCACCGACATCAACCAGGAGCGCCTCGACCTTGCGTTGGCGTATATCCACGATCAGATTGCGACCCTCAAAGAGAAGGGACGTATTGGCGATGATGAAGCGAAACGTCTCAACGCTCTTGTCAGCACCACGACAAACCTTTCTGATTTCTCCGATGCCGACTGGGTGATTGAGGCGATCTTCGAGGAACTCACCGCGAAACAGGATGTGTTTGCCGACGTTGAGAAATATGCGCCGGACTCCGCCATTTTTGCCACCAATACGTCGTCACTTTCCGTAGATGCCATTGGTTCCAAGTTGCTGCATCCCGAACGCCTTGTTGGCTTCCACTTCTTCAATCCGGTGGCCGTCATGCCGCTGCTTGAGGTCGTGCGCGCTAGCAAGACAGACGACGCAGCCTTGGCAACGGCCATGGACACGGCCAAGGCACTTCAAAAGTCGGCCGTTATAACGACGGACTCCCCAGGATTTGTGGTGAATCGTCTCCTCGCCCGCTTATTGGGAGAGGCAATGCACGCTATTGACAACGGAACACCTCTCGCCGTTATTGATGGCGGCCTGAAACCCTTTGGCCTTCCCATGACTCCGTGTGAGCTCCTCGAACTCGTTGGCCTCAAGGTGGGCGCCCACGTGCTCGACACGCACTATGCCGCGTTCCCCGACCGCTTCTACCGCAGCGACAATCTTCATGCCCTTGCCGATCACGGCAAACTCCTGGCTCGCGATAAAAAGGGTGCCGTCACAGGATTTGATAAGGGTGCGGAAGCAATCATCCGCGGTGGTTCCTCCCCTATTACGCAAGATGAGTTCCGGGTTCGCGTTGAGGACGGTCTTGCTGATGAAATTCATCGCATGTTAGACGAAAAGGTGGTTGTCGGCGCCGAGGACATCGATCTGTGCATGATCTTGGGAGCGGGCTGGCCTTTCCAAATGGGCGGCGTGACGCCGTATCTTGACCGCGTCGGCGCGAGCCAGCGGGCTTTTGGCGGCACTTTTCACACACCCCTCATCAGAGGCGTCGTCTAAAAGGGGCTAGTTCTCAGAACGAAGGAGGGCGTCGGCTTCATCAAGACGAGGCCGCGCCATGGGGATTTTCGATCCAAGCACCTGCGCGACGACGTCGCGGGCGATGTCCTGAGGGGTGAGTCCGACCTCAGCCAAAATCTGTTCCCGCGTAGCGTGTTCGATGAAACTGTCGGGAAGGCCCAATTCGTCTACAGCGGTGTCGACCCCTGCCTCGCGCATGGCTTGACGAATTCTGGTACCGATTCCTCCGACGCGAACACCATCTTCTATCGTGATGACGAGTCGGTGATCGCGAGCCATCTCAATGAGGCTAGAGGCCACGGGAACAACCCACCGAGGATCAATGACGGTCGCCCCTATTCCCTGCTGGGCGAGGCGCTCTGCCACGTCAAGTCCAAGTTGGGCAAACGAGCCAATGGCAACAATGAGGACATCTTTGTGAGGCGCCTCACGCAGAACATCAACGCCATCTGCCGTGCGACGTTGGGCATTAATATCGTTCCCCACGCTGCCCTTGGGAAAGCGGAGAACGGTCGGTGCATCATTTATTGCTGTCGCCTCCGCTAGTTCCTCGCGCAACCGTGCCGCATCTCGTGGTGCCGCAATCCTTATGCCGGGAACAACCTGAAGAATGGAAAGGTCCCAAAGGCCATGATGGCTGGGGCCGTCCGGGCCCGTGACCCCCGAGCGGTCGAGAACGAACGTCACGCCAGCCTTATGAAGGCCAACGTCCATGAGGACCTGGTCGAAGGCACGATTAATGAACGTGGCATAAACCGCGACGACCGGATGCATGCCGCCAAAGGCCAAGCCAGCGGCAGAGGTGACCGCATGCTGTTCCGCGATGCCCACATCAATAACGCGTTCCGGGAATGCCTCGTGAAGACGATGAAGGCCCGTGGGGCGCAGCATGGCTGCCGTGATGCCCATGATCCGATCGTCTTTCTGGGCAAGACGAACCAACTCATCCCCAAAAACATCTGTCCACGCCACCGACGTGCTCGAGGAAATGGGTTCGCCCGTTTCCGCATCTATTTTACCGACGGCGTGGAACTGATCAGCGAGATCCCGGCGGGCGGGCTCATAGCCCTTGCCCTTTTGTGTGATGGCGTGGACGATCACAGGAGCGCCGTAGTTTTTTGCCTGACGAAGGGCTAGTTCCATTGCGTGAACATCGTGGCCGTCAACAGGTCCGACATATTTGATATCGAGGTTCGCATAAAGGGCTTGATTGTTCGTAAAACGACTGAGAAATCCATGCATGCCGCCGCGAACACCACGATAGAAGGCTCGCGCCGTCGGCCCCAAGCGGTCAAAGACTTTGCGGCTCGTGAAATGAAGATTTCGGTATGCCCTTTTTGTGCGTACGCTATCGAGATAACGAGCCATTCCTCCGATTGTCGGAGCATATGAACGACCATTGTCATTGACGATAATGACCAGGTTGCGGCTGTTGTCATGCGAAATATTATTGAGAGCTTCCCACGTCATCCCTCCGGTGAGGGCACCATCGCCGACGACGGCGACAACGTGGCGGTCGCTTTGCCCGGTCATGGAGAAGGCGCGAGAAATGCCGTCGGCCCATGAGAGAGAACTTGACGCGTGAGAGCTCTCGACAATGTCATGAACGGACTCGGATCGTTGCGGATATCCCGCAAGGCCACCCTTCTCGCGAAGGTGGGAGAAATCCTGACGACCGGTAAGAATCTTGTGCACGTACGACTGGTGACCCGTGTCAAAGACAATCGCGTCATGGGGTGAATCAAAGACACGATGGATTGCAATCGTCGTTTCGACCACACCAAGATTCGGACCGAGGTGCCCACCGGAACGGGCTACCTCACGGACCAAGAATTCTCTAATCTCTCCCGCGAGCACAACTAAATCTGTTGAACTCAGGTCGTCCAAATCTCGGGGACCCGTGATGGAAGAAAGAATGGACATTCCGTAATTCTAGAACTATCGGAGCCCTGAAATCCTCCAAAAGGAGCAACTAAGCGACGAGCGAACGCAAGACATATTGCAGAATTCCACCATTGCGGTAATAGTCTGCTTCACCCGGGGTATCGATGCGCACAATTGCATCGAATTCCACGGTTTCCTTGCCTGCAACGGAGTGCTCACTGGGCACAGCCAAGACACGAACAGTCTTGGGGGTTGACCCCGCGTTAAGCTCCTCAATCCCCGAGATGCTGACAACCTCGGTGCCGTCAAGGCCCAACGTTGCCCAACTCTGACCGGCAGGGAACTGAAGCGGAAGGACGCCCATTCCAATCAGATTCGAACGATGGATACGCTCGAAGCTCTCGGTAATTACGGCACGGACGCCCAAAAGGCTCGTCCCCTTGGCTGCCCAGTCACGCGAGGAACCAGAACCGTACTCTTTGCCCGCAAAAATAACGAGCGGCGTACCGGCGGCCTGGTACTTCTCACTGGCGTCATAGATGAAGGCCTTAGGAGCATCCGTCTCAGTAAAGTCCCTCGTGTACCCGCCCTCAACATCGCTAAGGAGCTGGTTGCGAAGACGAATGTTGGCAAAGGTTCCACGAATCATTACCTCGTGGTTTCCACGACGTGAACCATAGGAGTTGTATTCCGACCGACCGACGCCATGGGCCTCGAGGTATTCGGCCGCAGGAGTTCCCGCTTTAATGGTTCCCGCCGGTGAGATGTGGTCGGTCGTGATCGAGTCACCCAAGGCGGCTAAGACACGGGCACCGGAGATGTTCGTCACAGCCGAAGGAGTCTTATTCATGCCCTCAAAATATGGTGGCTTGCGAACATACGTTGAGTCAGCATCCCACGCGAATGTCACACCATCAGGGGTGGGCAGGTTCTGCCAACGCTCATCACCGTCGAAGACTCCTGCGTATTCGTGTGTAAACATCTCGGTGTCGATGGAGGAAGCGATGATGCTCTGAACCTCTTCGGCATTGGGCCAAATATCAGCCAAGAGAACTGGTTCGCCATCCGTGCCGGTACCCAGGGAATCCGTTGCAAAGTCAAAGTCCATCGTGCCGGCAAGGGCATAGGCGATCACCAAGGGAGGTGACGCAAGGTAGTTCATTTTGACGTCGGGGTTGATGCGGCCCTCGAAGTTGCGGTTACCCGAAAGTACGGCCGTTACAGCCAAATCGTTTGCCTGCACCGCGTGTGAAACCTCGTCGATGATCGGGCCGGAGTTGCCGATACAGGTCATGCAACCATAGCCGACAGAGAAGAAGCCCAGCTGCTCTAGAGACGCCGTAAGACCAGACTTGTCGTAGTAGTCAGTAACTACTTTGGAACCGGGAGAAAGTGTCGTCTTAACCCATGGTTTCGTCTTCAAACCCTTTGCGGCGGCGTTGCGCGCTAGGAGTCCGGCAGCCATCATGACGGAGGGGTTTGAGGTATTTGTGCACGACGTAATGGCGGCAATCGCGACAGCGCCGTTGGTCAACTCGAAGGTTTCTTGACCGGCCATTTCGATGGTCGCTGATTTTCCCGCACCATAGTTGCTGAGGTCGGTCGCAAACTGCGTCTTAGCGTTCGTCAGTTCAATTCGGTCTTGAGGGCGCTTCGGGCCGGAAATCGAAGGAACAACCGTTGACAGGTCGAGCTCGAGGTATTCGCTGAAGACAGGCTCAGCATCAACGTCGTGCCATAGGCCTTGAACTTTTGCATACGCCTCGACGAGGGCAACCTGGTCCTCGGAGCGCCCGGTGAGCCGCAGGTATCCCAGCGTGACGTCATCAATGGGGAACATCGCTGCCGTGGAGCCGAACTCAGGACTCATGTTGCCGATCGTGGCACGGTTCGCCAGGGGCACCGATTCGACGCCGGGTCCGTAGAACTCTACGAATTTGCCGACGACGCCGTGTTGACGCAATTTCTCCGTAATGGTGAGGACAACGTCCGTTGCCGTAACGGCTGTTGGAATAACGCCAGAAAGCTTGAACCCAACGACCTTCGGAATCAACATGGACACGGGCTGACCCAGCATTGCGGCCTCAGCTTCAATGCCGCCGACGCCCCAGCCCAAAACCCCGAGTCCGTTCACCATAGTGGTGTGGGAGTCGGTGCCAACACACGTGTCGGGGTACGCCTGAAGGACTCCCTCGACCGCGCGTGACATGGTGACGCGCGCCAAGTACTCGATGTTGACCTGGTGGACGATTCCCGTTCCTGGGGGAACTACCTTGAAATCGTTAAATGCGGTCTGCCCCCAGCGAAGGAACTGGTACCGCTCACTGTTGCGCTCGTATTCGATTTCAACGTTCCGAGCCAATGCATCTGCCGAACCGAACAGGTCGGCGACCACGGAATGGTCAATCACGAGTTCAGCGGGAGCGAGAGGGTTGATCTTTGTAGGATCGCCCCCTAGCTCCGCTACGGCTTCGCGCATCGTGGCAAGGTCGACGATGCAGGGCACGCCGGTGAAGTCCTGCATGATGACGCGTGCGGGGGTGAATTGGATCTCCGTGTCGGGCTCCGCTGTCGGGACCCAATTTCCGAGGGCATCAATTTGAGCCGCCGTAACGTTGGCGCCATCCTCCGTACGAAGGAGGTTCTCAAGCAACACCTTGAGGCTAAAGGGAAGCTTCTCTGCGCCCTTTACAGCATCCAAGCGGAAAATTTCATACGATTTGCCCGCCACCTCAAGGGTGCTTTTGGCGCCAAAGCTATTTACTGCTGACACGGTGATACTCCTTTGTTGGTGCGGTGTTTGTAATCCCTCTAGATTACAAAAAAGTCTCTTGATATCAAGATATATCCTCGGGCGGTGTCACTGCACGTTCTCGGAGCATTGCGCGAATAATTAACCAGGATGCTGCGAGGACCGGAACGTACAAAGGAAGTCCTAAAGCAACCTTCATAATGCCGAGAGCCGCAATGTTGCCGGAGAAATATAGGGGCAATTCGATGATGAGCCGGATTGCAAACATGGAAACCCACAAAGCAGTGACTCCCGTGTAAACCCGAAAGTGGTGCCTGTTTTTCCGCCACGTGGTGCCGGCACTCTTGGCAAGGTTGACGACGACACCGATAATGGGCCACCCGACAAGGATGGAAATCAGAAAAACCGTTCCGTACGCGGCATTCGTGTAGATCCCCACGAGAAAATTATCTTCAGCGCGACCCGTCATCATGGCCAAAACGGCCGAAAGAACAACGCCGGACAATCCTACGAGGGCTTGCGTTGGTGCCTGACGACGCACCAATCTCCAGAGTGTGAACACCACAGAGACGCTGGCGGAAATGTAAATAGCAAGCCATGGATTAATCGAAAGTGCAAAAACAATAACGAAGATCAGCCCCGGAAGGACCGTTTCGATAATGCCATGAAGCCCTCCCATCGAGCGCAACAGCGGGTGAGCCCCGAGGCCTCTAGCCTTCGAAGCGCTTGCTCCGTCAGGCCCTCGAGAATCGTCCTCACCGCTGGCGTCAGCGCTTCGCCAGAGATCCCCGAGATTACTCAACGCGCCTGCGCCGATCCGCTCGCCTGGGCGGGAACCTTGAGGGGAAGAAGTTCCTTTGGAGGTAACGGTGACTGCCCACGAACAACGACGATCCCTCGAAATAGCTCCAACATTGCCGCACCTTGTTCGGCGTCTACAGCGGCTGGACCTGCGATGACGCCGCGGAGAAACCAGCGGGGGCCATCGACGCCAACAAAACGAACATCTTGAAAACCCGGACCATTCGGCGTGCTCACGGGCACGCGGCAGATCAATTCAGGGCCGAGGACACTGGATACTTCTGAAACCTCCCCGCCTTGCTGAATTACCTGATCGCTGAGTTGCGCGCGAATTTCTCCCCAGAGGCCGGCGTTGCGTGCCGCGGCAAAAGGTTGCACTTGCAAGGTAGATCCTCGGAAGTCCAGTGCGGCAGCGACGACACGCCCCGTACCGTCTTCTACTTCTAGCCGAAGGTTAAGCCCTTCACGCGGGATAAGTTTGATCGACCCCAAATCTACGTAGGGTCGAACCCCACTAACCTCAACCTCGTCGAAGGGCCCCATTGTCTCGCGATCAACGGGCGCGCTCTTTTCTTGTGCATCAGTCATCAGGCTTCCTTCACGATTGGAGATGCGAGGCTCACACCGGTGGAGCCAAAACCGGCTTCACCTCGAGCGCTCCCGGGCAAACGTTGGACGGAAACAAAATTTACCGTTGAAAACGGCAGAACTACCATTTGCGCAATGCGATCGCCCACATTGACAGCGAATGCGTTCTGGGAATCCGTATTGAGAAGTGTTACAGAGATTTCCCCACGGTATCCCGCATCAACGGTGCCTGGGGAATTCACGATGGTGATGCCGTGACGCGCCGCCAAACCGCTCCGTGGAACTATGAAGGCCACGTGATTCCGGGGTAACGCAATAGAGACACCCGTGGCCACTGTGCGACGCTCCCCCGGTAACAGGATAAATGCCTCAGCTGAGGACAAATCCGCTCCAGCGTCGCCAAGATGGGCAATGCTGGGGAGAGAAGAGGAAACAATCAAAACATCGACAGAATCAGACACAGGTCGAGGGTAGCTTAGAAAGTCTGGTGTGATAGATACATGACGACGTATCGCGAGGTAATGAGACCCGCCTTTTGGCTCTACATTGCCGCAATTCTTATCATTCCCGCCATTGTTTTGGTCTTAGCCCCGATAAATATGCTGTTCGGAATAATTCTGTCCGTCGTCGTCTACGCCGTGATTGTTCTGCTCATGATCTTCAAGTCCCCCAGCATCGAACTGACCGAAACGGCATTACGCGTTGGCAAAGCCAGTATTCCTCGATCTGAGCTTGGGGCAGCCAGCGGTTTTTCGGGAACGTACGCGATCGAACAACGCGGAACCAAACTGGATGGCCGGGCGTGGCTCATGTTCACGGGTTGGGTTGATCCCGTGGTGCGAATTGACATCATTGACCCCTTGGACCCCGTGCCCTATTGGCTCATTTCGACTCGCCACCCGGAAGAATTCGTCGCAGCCCTTCGCTCACAGCGTTGATATCCGGCTCACCAACCAATCGTCGGGAGCAAAAGGAAGCAACCTGACCCACCGTTTGGAGGGACAGGTTGCTATTTTCTTGGCGGTTGCACAACTGCGTCGAGAAGTAATTTTTCTACGAAGCGCACTCGATGCAAACCGAGCCGAGTTTTTCTTCATGATCAATCTGTGAACGGTGCTTCACCAGGAAGCAGCTCACGCAAGTGAACTCATCATCTTGCGGTGGAAGAACGACGACATCTAATTCCAGATCGGATAGATCTGCTCCGGCAAGTTCAAACCCACCGGGGTTATCTGCGTCTTCACCATCAACGTGTCCAGAAAGCTTGTCGGGGACTCGCTCCTTGAGCGCCTCAATGGAATCTGTATCGTCTTCCGTTTTGCGGGGTGCGTCGTAATCTGTCGCCATCGTGTATTTCCGAATCCTTTTCATGCGGGCTTGCGTGACCGCCAGCGCCGACAGCTTGCCTCATTTCTTGCGAAAAAGCAAAAGCAGTCCTCAGCCAAGACTCAGACAACGAGAAGTCCCGCCATTTTCGCGGTGTCAGAATGACGGCTCGCCCTCATCGTTCCGCATTAATTCCGAAGATTCATGTCACTATTGCGCGAAACCAAGAAATTTCGAGGAGTGCTGGAATGCGTGAACTAAGAATTGTTGACATTGACAACTCAGCGCTAATTGTGGCGCACCCTGATGGCGAAGAATTTCGCGTCGGCATTGATGCCGCTTCTCTTGCACGTCTGCGAAGCGCACGTTCGGGCAACGAATCGGTTCGAGTCTCGCCGAAAGATGTTCAAGCTCACATTCGCGCCGGCATGTCCGCCGACGAGGTTGCCGCCCTCACCGGCGCCTCTCTGGATTTCATCTCTCGTTTCGAGGGCCCCGTTTTAGCAGAACGTGAGTTCATCATCAACGCCGCTTTGGCGATTCAGACCCAAGCAACAGTCAATCTCGACACTGGTGAGTCGTCAAGTGCGTTTGGTGCACTCATTCACTCCAGACTTCAGGAGCTTGCGGCGACGACGGTGCGGTGGGCTAGCTGGAAAGAACCAGACGGTTCATGGGTCGTCAAGCTTGAATTTGTGGCCTCTGACATCGAACATGACGCACGATGGGCATTCGAACCTCGCAAGCACGCACTGTCACCTCTTAATTCTGATGCTGCAACGCTGTCTCACCGGGGCGACATGTCAACGGGAATCATTCCGCGACTTCGTGCCGTTGGCGACGGCGACGCTCGCGACTCCGATGCAAACACTGCCAACGCTGCCAACGACATGAATGACTCGGCAAGTGACTCTTCAATGAGCTCTGCAGCGGGTTCACGAGCGGATGGATTGGCGAAGGTTAGCCATCTCGAGTTCGCGGTTTCGGCCGAAGAATTTACGTACGAGACGAACGTCTTTGTGGGGATGGCTGATCTTATTTCCGAAAACGCCCCAGAAGGACGCCGTCCCAACGGCAACGAAACGGGAACGTCGCCAACGGCCGACCTGCTGGAGGCTCTTCGCCGCCGCCGGGGAGAGAGTGACGTTACTCCTGCCTGGCTTCGCGAAGAACTCACTCCAGCGAGCCCTCAAGATTCGGGCGAGTCAGGACTGCAGGATACGACGCCACAACCGCTTTTTACGGATCCTCCGGCACGTGAAGGCACTCAGAGGACGGGCTCTCACACACGTCGCGAAAGGACGTCACTCCCATCGTGGGATGAGATTGTCTTTGGAACACGCTCGGACGAGGACGCTTAAACGGCCTTAATTCAGTTGCAGAAACGGAATTTTTATTTCTGCTGCTGAGATGCCGCCATGGTGGCCCACCATTTTTCGAGCCTTGTTTGTGGGGTCTCGAGCATCAAAAAAGACGACGTCCTTTCGGGCCAAGACGAAAACATCGCCGAGTCGGTTTATGACCGGCGCCGCTACGTCACCCAGCCATCCCGTCTGTATCATTTCGTCACGTGTCACGACATAGGCTGCATCCTGGAGGGCGTCTTGCCAAGAAGCGGCGACCGCATTTGCCTCAACACCATTGTCAAGATAGAGCTGTAAACACCGCGGCTCCCCGCCAATTGCCGAAATCCCAAACAGTGACTCAGGGGTCTCCCCAAAGGACACGTGCGCATGCTTTCCAATGTCGACGACTCCATGGTCCGCTGTGACAATGAGTGAAACATTTCGCGGAATCCCCCTCGAAAGGTGACTGAGTTCCGAGTCCACCTCTTCAAGTTTGCTCGCCCACGCGTGAGAATTAACGCCCTGAGCGTGCGCAATTTCATCTAGTTCAGAGATGTAAAGCACCACCAACGACCGACTCTGGCTCACAATTGAGAGAGCCGATTGACAGCGTTCCTCAATGGACGCCGCAGCCACGGAATCAGTTCCCTCGTGAATAAGCCGCGTGAGTGGAGTGCCCGAGAATCTCGATTTCGCGATGACAACGGGGCGGACTCCGCTCGCTCGCGCTCGTGCGTACAAAGGCGGTTCCACTAGCCACGGATCGACAGACTGAATAAGGTCGAGACCGGTGAGCTGGTTAACGACCGCCCCAGAGGCGGGATCCCGAACCCGATAACCCACCATTCCGTGTTGCCCTGGCAACTTCCCGGTCGTGAAACTCGGTAATGCGGCCGCCGTGGTCGAGGGAAACACCGTCGAGATTGTCGAGGCCTTGGTCAGGGCCGGTGCCAGGAATCGAGCATGGGCCTTAGCCGCAGTAATGTTCTGAGCACCAAGACCATCCACGATCACAATGATGGCGGACGTGACCTTTCGCAGGCCAAGACGATTTTCGAATCCCGGCACATCCAAGCTGGCGAGGCAACTTGGCAACACATCGGCAAGGCTCGGCCCACCTTTTTGTGGGCTCGGTAGCATGAATGTCATCGCGTGCAAGTCTCGCATAACTAAGCCTGAAGCTGCATCCGCGCACCGCTCTGCACGTCACGAAAGAAACAGCCATGACATCAAAAACTTCCTCCGCTGAATTTGTCGAACGCATCGAAGACATTGACGTCGCCTCGGAGATGCGTGACTCGTTTTTGGAGTACGCGTACTCTGTCATTTACTCACGGGCCCTTCCCGACGCCCGTGACGGCCTGAAGCCGGTTCAGCGCAGAATACTTTTTCAGATGAACGAAATGGGCCTTCGTCCCGACAAAGGTCACGTGAAATCGGCCCGCGTCGTCGGCGAAGTTATGGGCAAGCTTCACCCCCACGGTGACGCGTCTATCTATGACGCCCTCGTAAGAATGGCTCAAGACTTTTCACTTCGCCTCCCCCTCGTTGACGGTCATGGGAACTTTGGTTCTCTGGACGATGGGCCTGCCGCCTCGCGTTACACGGAGGCGCGGCTAGCCGGAGCAGCACTGGCGATGACGGCCAACCTCGATGAAGACGTTGTTGATTTCGTTCCCAACTACGACAACCAGCTTCAACAGCCTGATGTCTTACCCTCGGCATATCCCAACCTGCTGGTCAACGGGGCCAGCGGCATTGCTGTCGGCATGGCAACCAATATGGCGCCACATAACCTCATTGAGGTCATTGAGGCCGCCATATTTTTACTCCATAATCCAGCGGCAACGCTCGATGAGCTTATGGCCTTCGTGCCAGGACCAGACCTGCCGTCCGGTGGCGTCATCATGGGGCTCGATGGAATCCGCGAAGCCTATGAGACAGGGCGCGGCAGTTTCAGGACGCGTGCCCGAGTGTCCGTCGAAAGCGTTTCTTCCCGCAAGATGGGGATTATTGTAACGGAGCTTCCCTATCTCGTGGGTCCAGAAAAAGTAATCGAAAAAATTAAGGATGGCGTCCAAAGCAAGAAACTGAGTGGTATTTCCAACGTCGTCGACCTCACTGATCGGCACCACGGACTGAAGCTCATTATCGAAATCAAGACGGGATTCAGTCCCGAGGCAGTGTTGGAACAGCTCTACCGCTTTACCCCGCTGGAAGACTCCTTCAGTATCAATAATGTTGCCCTTGTCAACGGTGGGCCCCAGACACTAGGCCTTCGTCAGATGCTGGAGGTATACGTTGGTCACCGCAAGTCGGTCGTGGAACGTCGCTCCCAGTATCGCCTTCGCAAACGGCAAGAACGCTTGCACCTCGTCTCTGGCCTCATCATTGCCATTGTTGACATTGATGAAGTCATCCAGTTGATTCGACAAAGTGACGACACCGAGCAGGCTCGAACTCGCCTGATGGACGTCTTTGAATTGAGCCAACTGCAAGCCGACTACATTTTGGAACTCCGCCTCCGCCGCCTCACGAAGTTTTCGCGCGTGGAACTCGAGTCCGAAGCGGAATCTCTGCGCCAAGAAATTGCCGAACTCGAGCTCATCCTCTCGAGTTCCAAGAATCTCATTGACGTCGTTGCCTCGGAGCTTTCCGAAGTCTCCCGCGAACTCGGAAGCCCGCGGAGGACCGTTCTCAGTACCTCAACCGTGGCAACATCCGCACAAGTCCGTGCATCAGCCAGTGCCTCACTTGAAATCGCTGACTCTCCAGCCCACGTCCTGCTGAGCAGCTCTGGGCGTCTTGTGCGGGCTGACCATTCCGAATCCTCTGGGGAACCCTCTGGCGGCCTCTCGCAGGGTACCCACCGCACAGCTCACGATGCCATTGCTGGACGAGTCTCCTGTACCCGTCGGGGTAATTTTGGAGTGGTCACGAGTGGTGGTCGACTCCTCGTTGCATCTCCCGTTGAGCTTCCTGGCGTACCCGCGACATCGGTATCAATGGCCGCAGGCGTAAAAGTTGAGGACTATATTGATGTGGATCGCGGAGAGACCGTGATTGGCCTCGTCGATCTACTCACGACTCATTCCTTAGCGATCGGTACCCGCGACGGTATTGTCAAACGCGTCACCAGCGAGGCATTCCCCGCTAAGTCTGGCCAGCCACTCATCTCGCTCAAGGACAATGATGCGGTGGTGGGGATCTGCGTTGTTGATGATGCCTCCCCGCTCATTTTTATTACGTCGGATGCGCAGCTCCTGAATTTCACGGCTGATAATGTTCGCCCTCAGGGGGCAGCCGCGGGCGGAATGGCTGGCATACGTCTCGCACCTCACCAGCGAGTGATTTTCTTTGGCACGGTCCACAGCGAGGACTCCTCGGTAGTGACGGTCTCGACCAGCTCCAACACTCTTCTGGGAACAGACACCGGGCGCGCTAAATGCTCTCTGTTTTCAGAGTTCCCCGCCAAGGGCCGAGGGACAGGAGGCGTTCGCGCTCAGTCTTTACTCAAGGGCGAAGATTCTTTGGCCGTGGCGTGGGCCGGCGACGGATCTCCTGTCGCGAACGGTCTCGATGGCACACCTCGTGAATTACCCACAGAATACGTCAAGCGTGATGCCTCCGGAGAGAAACTCTCCGACGACGTTTCCTTTATTGGTTCTACCCTGAGTTAGGTATCGATACGATCTCGGGACAGGGTGCTCGATCCAGCAATGATGAAATCGCGCCTAGGCCCTACATCATTGCCCATTAACAGCTCAAAAACGCTGTCAGCGACAGCCGCATCCTCTACGCGCACTCGTCGAAGCGTTCGATATTGCCGATCCATCGTGGTCAACGCCAGCTGATCGGCATCCATCTCGCCGAGCCCCTTGTAACGTTGAATTGGCTCCTGGTAGCGACGACCGGACTTGGCGACGCCCGCAAGGACAGAAGCTAGTTCCTTCTCGGTGTAGGTGTAGATCGTCTCGTTTGGCTTCGTTCCCGGGTTCATTACGACAACCCTGTGCAGAGGGGGAACGGCAGCGAAAACGCGACCGGCTTCGATCAACGGGCGCATGTACCGAAAGAAAAGCGTCAGCAATAACGTACGGATATGAGCGCCGTCAACGTCGGCATCGCTCATGAGAATCACTTTTCCGTAGCGGGCAACATCTAGGTCAAAACTCCGGCCAGACCCAGCGCCTAAGACCTGAATAATGGAAGCGCACTCGGTGTTATTGAGCATGTCAGAGACCGAAGCCTTCTGGACATTAAGAATCTTTCCTCGAATGGGAAGTAATGCCTGAAACTCACTATGGCGGGCCAATTTTGCTGTGCCCAGGGCTGAGTCCCCCTCCACAATGAACAGCTCCGAGTTGGCAACATCATTACTTCTACAGTCGACGAGTTTTGCGGGCAAACTCGAAGTTTCGAGAGCATTCTTACGACGCTGTGTTTCTTTATGTGTCCGTGCCGAAATGCGACTCTTCATTTCGGAGACAATCTTTTCCAGCAATAAAGCCGTCTGAGCTTTGTCATCACGTTTTGCCGATGTGAGTCGTTGCGTCAACGCCTTCGCCACGACATTGGCCACAATCGCCTTAACTGCCGGCGTCCCCAGAACCTCTTTGGTTTGACCCTCGAATTGAGGTTCCGGTAATCGAACGGTGATGACGACAGTCATCCCGGCAAAGACGTCATCCTTTTCGACCTTGTCACTACCTGCCTTGAGCTTTCGCGAGTTCGCCTCAACTTGAGCGCGAATGACTTTGAGCAGCGACTGTTCAAACCCGGCCTGATGAGTCCCACCTTTTGGCGTCGCAATGATGTTCACAAAGCTCTGCATTGTCGTGTCGTAGCCTGTACCCCACCGAATCGCAATATCGACGTGACAGGATCGCTCCACGGTCTGGAGAGCCATGCTTCCATCAGAACCAAGGACGGGGACGGTCTCCGTAAATTCACCCTCACCCGTCAGGCGCCAGGTCTCGGTTATGGCCGCATCCGGGGCCAGATATTCCGCGAACTCACTGATTCCGCCGGTGTAGTTATACGAAGACTCGAGAGTTTCAGCGAATCGTTGGTCCGAAATGTGCATGGTCAGGCCGGGAACAAGAAAGGCTGTCTGTCTGGCCCGATTTGCGAGTTCCTCTGTTTGAAAAGAGGCGCCAGGCGTGAAGATTTGGGAGTCGGCCCAATACCGCACACGTGTTCCCGTGACACCTTTTGCAACTTTGCCCACAATGCGCAAAACGCTCTCGCTCGAGAAAGGCGTAAAGGGTGAGGCGGGCGACATGCCCTGAGCGTCATCAAACGTCCCAGGCTCACCGCGTCTAAAGGACATCGCCCACGTCTTACCGTCACGGTCTACCTCGACCTCAAGACGTTCGGACAGGGCATTAACGACGGATGCTCCCACACCGTGCAATCCACCAGAAGCCGCATAGCTTCCTGAACCGAATTTGCCTCCTGCATGAAGCTTGGTAAAGACAACCTCGACGCCGCTGAGACCAGTCTTCGGTTCAATGTCGACGGGAACACCGCGAGCCTTGTCGTGAACTTCCACGCTGGCATCCGCATGCAAGATCACATCGATTGACGTTCCATGACCCGAAAGTGCTTCATCAACGGAGTTATCGATAATCTCCCACAGGCAGTGCATGAGACCGCGGGAATCGGTGGAGCCGATGTACATGCCTGGACGCTTTCGTACCGCTTCCAATCCCTCGAGTACTGAGAGATGGCGGGCGGAATATTCTGATGAACTCACACGACTCCTTGACTGCGTTCTAGCATCGTTGACAGATTAGTTTGAGCCTTCCCCGACAGCGGTGTGCCTCGCTGAGTCAGCGCAATACGCGGTGAGCGAAATGCCCCGCAATGACGGACGTTCTCCCAGCAGTTCGTGGTTACATACTTACAGCACCTAAAGCTACGAGGAGAGGTAAACGGTATGTCTACGACCGCAACAAGTGAAGCCCCACAAACCGACAATCACTACGAGTTGACCTCGGCCGATCGATGCGACAGCTGTGGTGCGCAAGCTTATGTTCGGGCCACCATGCCCTCCGGTAGTTCGCTCTTGTTCTGTGCCCACCACTCCGCGAAGCACCGTGAGAAGCTCACCGGTATGGGAGCAATTTGGCACGACGAAACGGCACGCCTTCAAGCCACGAACTAACCCTTTGAATTGAGGAAGGCCCCGACGAAGTTTGATTCGTTGGGGCCTTCTTCCGTTTACGGTTTCTCGTTACTCGAGGTAGTCACGCAGCGACTGGGAACGCGATGGGTGTCGCAGTTTGGCCATCGTCTTAGACTCAATTTGACGGATGCGTTCACGCGTAACCCCGAACGTATCGCCGATCTGGTCGAGAGTCTTGGGGATTCCGTCACCCAGTCCGAAACGCATACGGATGACTCCCGCCTCCCGTTCCGAGAGAGAATCAAGGAGTGACTCAAGTTGCTTCTGGAGCATCGTGAAACCAACAGCATCCGCAGGGACGACCGCCTCAGTGTCTTCGATCAGGTCACCAAATTCGCTGTCACCATCCTCTCCCAAAGGAGTGTGCAAGGAAATTGGTTCGCGCCCGTACTTCTGAACCTCAATGACTTTTTCCGGAGTCATGTCGAGCTCACGTGATAGCTCTTCGGGCGTCGGTTCGCGACCAAGGTCCTGCAACATCTGGCGCTGAACGCGGGCCAACTTGTTGATGACCTCGACCATGTGGACGGGGATACGAATGGTCCGTGCCTGGTCAGCCATGGCACGCGTAATGGCCTGACGAATCCACCAGGTCGCATACGTGGAGAACTTAAAGCCCTTGGTGTAGTCGAACTTCTCAACGGCACGAATCAGACCAAGGTTGCCCTCTTGGATGAGGTCGAGGAACTGCATTCCACGCCCCGTGTAACGCTTTGCCAAGCTGACCACGAGTCTCAGGTTTGCCCCCAAAAGGTGGCTCTTCGCGCGTTGACCATCTTTCGCAACCCACTGAAGTTCACGTTTAACTTGCTTGTCAATTTTGGGTGAGCTCCCCAGACGATCTTCGGCAAAAAGTCCGGCCTCGATGCGCATGGCCAGTTCAACCTCCTCCGCAGCGTTGAGGAGGGGAACTTTACCTATTTGCTTGAGATAATCCTTGACGGGGTCAGCCGTCGCCCCGGTGATGAGAGAGGAATAGACCGGAATATCATCGTCGTCATCCGCTGCCGAAAGCACGAGCGCGCCCGCTCGAAGTGCCTGTTCCGAAGCAGTGGTTCTCAGTGGCTTGTCATCGTCGCCGTCGTCGTCGCTTTCGGGAGCATCATTGTCGGCATCGGGCTCGATTGCCTTTGCGCGTCCTCGACCACGCTTGGCCGGAACGGCTGAACCGCCCTCCGCCTCCGCCGCGAGTGCAGCAGCAGCAGCCTTCGTCGCCGCCGCCGCAGCCTTCATGAGTGCAGCTTTGCTTGCCGGCCGCGAAATTGTGGGTGCCTCGATACCAGCGGCCGCTGCTGCCGCAGCTTTCTCTGCTTTTGCCAGTGCGGCCTTAGTGGGTGCTTTAACGACCGGAACCGCTGCCGTTGCTACGGCTTCCGACGCTGCAAGCTTTGCAAGAGCGGCCTTCGTTGGCGCCTTGACTGCTGGTGTCTTCGCTGGTTCTTTAGCTGTGGAAATTGCCATATGCCTGAGTCTCCAGAATCCTTACGTCTCGCGCCTAAAAAATTGCTTCGGCGCATTACAAGGACCCATGTCAAGCCCTACAAGAGGGTATAACCGGGTCCTAAATAATTATCGCACGGATTGTTTACACGAGGTGACACGCATCCGCAAGAGGGAATAGCGATCTCGAGCGGTGACGTCATTCCTCTGAGCGACGCCTATGGGCTAAGAATTCCTCCAACTCGGCTGCAATCTCATCCGCCGATGGCAACGCACCGTCGCTATCCATGAGGGGCGAACGCAAACCGTTATCTTTCATGTACGAGTCGTAGCGCTCTTCGAGGGTGCTAACCAACTTACTGAGTTCCCCGTTGTTATCGACCTGCTCATCGATTTTGGCCAGGAAATCCCGGCCCTCGCCGCGAAGGCGGTCAGTTGGAAACAGAATGCCCGTGGCGGCAGCAATACTTTCGAGAGCCGACAAGGCCGCGACCGGAAATTCGGTGTCAGCGAGGTAATGAGGAATGAGTAAGACGAAACCAGCGACATCGTGATGAGTTTCTTGAAGGCGGTATTCCACAAGATGCATCGCGTTCGCCGGAACTTGCGTGTGCGGGCGCCAGACGGACATGGAATCGATCAGATCGGCACGATTTCCACTGACGGTCACTCCTAATGGTCTCGTGTGGGGAACCGGCATTGGAATTGCATGAACCCACGTCGTTGAAACCACATCAAAAGTACTCACGAGATTCATGACGGTGCGGCTAAAGCTTTCCCAACGAAAATCAGGTTCATAGCCCGTCAAGAAAAGAAAAGGCCGAGAAAGCTCGTCGCGAACGAGATGCAACTTCAAAGTTGGCGGTTCGAATCCCGTGAGGTGGTCCTGATCGAAATAGATTGTCGGGCGCCGTGCGCGATAATCGAGGAGAGCGTCGTTATCGAATACTGCGACAACCTCGGATTCCATCGTGTCGAGAATGTATTCCGTGAATTGAGTGACAGCAGAACCCGAGTCTGCGAATCCCGTAAGACCAGCAACGAGCTTGAGGCCCCGGGGCACATCTGCCGGGGCCATCTGAAAAGCTAAAATTCCCTCGAGTTCAGGCATCCCACTATTCTACGGTCGCATCCTGAAACGAAGCTGATCTTTGAGCGGTGCATCCTCGTGCCAAGACCCTCGTAGTCTTGTTACGTGACTATGCCAATAATGACCGTATCTCCTACCCCAAACACCGACTCCACGACCATGGTTGTTGGAGCAACAACACGCAACGCCGACGAGGTTGGGCTCTACGCCCGCAGCGAATTTGACGCCTTGAGCGGGCTGTTGTCTGAATTTGATGTCAGCGGTTCCCTAGATTCCGTGTCGCGCATCGTCGACCCGAACAATCCCAACAAATCAATCGTCGTTGTCGGTCTGGGCGCTGAGCCTGTGGATGCAAATGCCTTGCGCGCTGCGGCAGGGGCTGCCATCCGGCGGTTAGTGGGAAACACCAAAGTTACCTTTGCCTTTCCTTTCGCTTCGGATGAGGAGATTCTCGCCGTCCTCGAGGGCGCTGCGATGGGAACCTATACCTTTACCTCCTATAAAAGTGTGCCGCCGACAAAACTTCCAGTTCAGAACATAGAACTCTGGGCTACGACGGATAGTGCCGCCGAACTCGTGCAGCGAGCCGCAATCCGTGCCGATGCTGTTTCCTTGGTCAAGGATCTGGTCAACACCCCCCCTAACGACCTATACCCGGAATCGTTTACCCGGCTGGCCGTCACGTCGCTAAAAGAACTCGACGTAACGCATGAAATCTGGGACGAGAAGGCACTCAAACGCGACGGCTTCGGGGGAATTCTTGGCGTCGGCCAGGGATCCTCCCGCCCACCACGCCTCATGAAGGTTGTGTACTCCCCCGCGACCGCGACAAAGCACATCGCTCTCGTCGGAAAAGGCATCACATTTGACACCGGCGGACTATCACTCAAGCCCCCGACGTCAATGATCGGTATGAAATATGACATGACCGGTGCCGCGACTTCCCTCGCCGTCATTCGAGCCATTGCGGCAACGGGAATGAACCTGAAGGTGACTGCGTGGCTTTGCCTCGCGGAGAATATGCCCTCCAGTACAGCAACCCGGCCGAACGACGTCCTCGTGATTCGCGGGGGCAAGACCGTTGAGGTCCTTAATACGGATGCAGAAGGACGCCTCGTCTTGGCCGATGGCCTCGTAGCGGCCAGCGAAGAGAATCCAGACCTGATCATCGACGTGGCCACACTGACGGGTGCCGCAACAGTCGCACTGGGAACCCGTTACGCCGGCGCTATGGGGAGTGCCGACATGATTTCCCAGCTCGTGGAAGACGGTCAAACAAATGGCGAGAATTTCTGGCCCATGCCGCTGCCCAACGAACTGCGAACACTCCTGAACTCCGATATTGCCGATATCGCAAATATCAAACCGGGCAATACTGCCGGTGGCATGCTTATTGCCGCCTGTTTCCTTCGCGATTTCATCGGACGGACCTCCTCAGCTGCAGATGCTCCGACAATCCCATGGATTCACTTAGACATTGCGGGAACGGCAAATAACGCCGGATCACCCTTTGGTTTTACGGCGGCAGGCCCGACGGGAATCTCGGTGCGATCACTCATTACCTTCGCGGAACGACTCGCCACGGCGTAGTAGTCTTAACGTTGGTCACAGGTTTTACTGCGTCCAAAAAAATGCAGACAATTTCGGCACACAATGCTGAATCTGAGGAGTTCTACTTTGGCTGAGCACACTTTTGACCTTGTTGTTCTTGGAGGAGGAAGTGGCGGCTACGCTGCAGCCATTCGTGCGAGCGAACTGGGCATGACAGTGGGCCTCATTGAGAAGGACAAGGTCGGTGGCACCTGCCTACATCGCGGTTGTATTCCGACTAAAGCGCTTTTGCACTCTGCGGAAGTGGCCGATGTCGCCCGCGAATCAGCACAGTTTGGCGTCAACACAACTTTCGACGGCATTGACATGAACGCTGTCAACGCTTACCGCGACAATATCGTGAGCAAGAAGTACAAAGGGCTCGTTGGGCTCGTCAAAGCTCGTGGAATCACGACCATTGAGGGCGAGGGTCGCTTGATTTCACCAACGACCGTTCAAGTCGGTCAAGACACCGTGACAGGCAAGAATGTCATCCTCGCGACAGGTTCTTACTCTCGCTCGCTTCCGGGTTTGACAATTGAGGGCCGTGTCATCACGAGCGAGCAAGCCCTGCTGATGGATTACGTGCCTCAGAAGGTCGCCATCTTGGGCGGCGGGGTCATCGGCGTCGAGTTTGCCAGTGTTTGGAAGAGTTTCGGTGCCGAAGTCGTCATCATTGAGGGACTGCCCCACCTTGTTCCTAACGAGGAAGAAGTAATCTCCAAAGCTCTTGAACGCGCTTACCGCAAGCGTGGAATTGACTTCAAGCTTGGCGTTCGCTTCTCCGGCGTAACACAGTCAGACTCCGGGGTCGTCATCTCGTTGGAAAGCGGCGAAACAGTGGAGGCAGACCTGCTCCTTGTTGCTGTCGGTCGCGGCGCTTCGACGGCAGGCATGGGCTTTGAGGAAGTTGGCATCACCATGGATCGTGGCTACGTCATCACTGATGATCGTCTAGCCACCAATATCCCCGGTGTCTTTGCCGTTGGAGACATTGTTCCCGGCCTTCAGCTTGCGCACCGTGGATTCCAACAGGGTATTTTCGTTGCCGAGGAGATTGCCGGATTGAATCCCGTCGTCATCGAAGACATCAACATTCCTAAAGTCACCTACTGCGAGCCCGAGATCGCTTCCGTCGGCCTCAGCGAGGTGAAGGCCGTCGAGCTGTACGGCGTAGATGCCATCAGTTCTTACGATTACAACCTTGCAGGCAACGGCAAGAGCGAAATTCTAGGAACGGCCGGCTTTGTCAAGGTCGTTCGCGTCAAGGACGGCCCTGTCGTCGGAATGCACATGATTGGCTCCCGCGTCGGTGAGCTGATTGGTGAATCCCAGCTCATTGTCAACTGGGAAGCGCATCCTGAAGACATTGCACCTCTCGTGCACGCGCATCCCACTCAAAACGAGTCACTCGGCGAGGCATTCCTATACATGTCAGGCAAACCGCTTCACACCATCTAGGCGCTACACCCCATTAGTAAGCTAATCAATGGCATTTACGCTAATTAGGAGATTTTGTTCATGAGCGAGTCCGTCAGCCTTCCCGCCCTCGGCGAAAGTGTTACCGAGGGTACTGTCACCCGTTGGCTCAAGAATGTTGGTGACCGCGTTGAGGTCGACGAGCCGCTCGTGGAGGTATCAACTGACAAAGTCGATACCGAGATTCCTTCTCCCATCGCTGGGGTCATTGAGGCAATCCTCGTGCAAGAAGACGAGACAGTAGCCGTTGGAACACCCCTTGTAACGATTGGCGATGGTTCCGGCGCCGGTGCCGCGGCTCCCATAGCAGCACCTGCCGCTGCTGAGCCTGCCGCTGCTGAGCCTGCCGCTGCTGAGCCTGCCGCTGCTGAGCCTGCCGCTGCTGAGCCTGCCGCTGCAGAACCTGTGGCTGCAGAACCTGTGGCTGCTGAGACTGTGGCCTCACCGGTAGCTGAGTCCGCGCCAGCCACACCCGCGCCCGCTGCCGCAACTCCTGCACCCGCGCCCGTCATCCCCGCTCCGGTTGCGTTAGCCCCGGTGTCAGCGCCAGTCGCCCCGGTTGCTGACGTTCCGGTTGCTCCCGCAGCTCCTAGTGCTCCCGCTAGCGCCTCGGCAAAGACCGGTGCCCATGCAAGCAATGCTGGCTATGTCACCCCCATTGTTCGCAAACTTGCCAATGACACCGGAGTAAACCTCTCCGCCGTCACCGGCACAGGAATCGGCGGTCGAATCCGTAAAGAGGACATTCTCCAGGCCAGCGTTGCCCCCGCAACTAACACTGCGGTCCGCACGCCTCTCATCATTTCTCCCCTCCGAGGGACTGTGGTTCCGATGACGCGTTTGCGCAAGGTTGTTGCCGAGCGTGCTGTTATCTCCATGCAAAGCACAGCTCAACTGACCACTGTCGTCGAGGTTGATGTCACCGCAATCGCGACTCTTCGGGATTCCGTCAAGGATCGATTCGTCGCGGCAACAGGGGTGAAACTTAGCTTCCTTCCTTTCTTCACCCTGGCAGCCACGGAGGCCTTAAAGTCATTCCCAGTCATAAACGCGACCGTTGACGGTGACAATATTGTCTACCCGGGGCACGAAAACGTCAGCATTGCCGTTGACACAGAGCGCGGCCTATTGACGCCTGTCGTCAAGAATGCTGGAGACCTGAATATTGCCCAGTATGCGTTGGCCATTGCCGACGTTGCGGAGCGCACCCGCAATAACCAGCTCAAGCCCGATGAACTTGCCGGCGGCACATTCACCGTCACCAATACAGGTTCTCGTGGGGCACTGTTTGACACGCCTGTTGTGTTCTTGCCCCAGCTGGCCATCTTGGGAACGGGAATAGTCACCAAGCGAGCGATCGTCATGAAAGCAGCAGGTCAGGACGTTATCGCGATTCGTTCGATGGTTTACCTAGCCCTTTCATACGACCACCGCATTATTGACGGAGCAGATGCTGCTCGATTCTTGACCGCGGTGAAAAACCGCCTCGAGGAAGCCGCCTTCGACACTGACTTGGGCATCTAGCCTGCCGGGTCAAAAACATCGCGCGTTCGCCATCCGTTCTCCTGTTTTTGGAGCAACAGGGTGGCGATCGTTCTTTCCCCCGAAACTGTCGCACTCACTTCAACCAGAACGAAGTCGCCGTTACGGCTAACAATACGTCCCACCACCGGCTCCGCGGCGTTCGACGTCGCCCCGGTTCTGGTGCCCAACAACGAGGCAACTCTGCCGGCATGAACCTCGGCAATCGCGAACGCAAGGGGGTCGCCTATAACCTTGTCCGCCCCCATCGTCCCCACATCAACACTAATCCTGCTCGATCCACTGTTCAGCGGGGCATTTTCCTGAACGTCGTTGCTTCCGATCCCAACGAGTAAAACCGTGACCAGACCGAACCCGACGATAACGAACACACTGGCAAGACGTCGACGTCGACCAATGAGACTGCTCGTCAATGACATTATTCTTGTCGCGAATGAGATGACAGCAGAGGGCACCCTCGGTGTCGGAGCATCTTTTTCGTTCTCCTCGATGGTGTCCGCTCTCTCGAAAAGCACGGGGGTGCCATTGCCAGTAAAAGGCCACCGTAGATCACGAGCGGGGACTGTTTGATCACCCGCGGGATCTATCGATGGCGGAATGCTCCTCGCCGTTAAGACAACGAGATCTCCATTTGGCGCTCGCCCAACATCCAGAACATCATCGTCTCCATGCACGGACGCACCTCTGGGCACGACCTGCAGGAATACTGCGCCCTCGGCCCCATTCTCTTGGGGACGCGCCAAGAACGACTGCCGTGAGGAAACGAATCGCCCCAGGGTATAGCCGCAAAGCTTTTGCTCAAGTCTCATGAAGCCAAGCCTGTACTGGCACAAGCGCCCCACGACCCTCGTTCGTCGAATTGGTGGATTGTTTAGCATCCTGTCGGCTCGTGAGGGAAAGGAGGACAGCGGATAGACTTACCTAATGCTTGACGTGGTTGTTCTCGGAATCAGCGATGACCCGGTTCCTTATCTTGAGGGTTGGGAACTTCAGCGACAAATCCACGCTGACGTCGTGAACGGTAGCCGCCCAGATACGCTGCTGCTCTTGCAACATGAGAGCGTCTATACAGCAGGCAAGCGGACGGAACACTCCGAAAGGCCCGTCGATGGCACTCCCGTGATTGATGTCGATCGCGGTGGCAAAATCACGTGGCATGGTCCTGGTCAATTAGTGGGCTACCCGATTACCCGTCTTGCCCAACCCATCGACGTCGTTGGCTATGTGCGAACAATTGAGAACCTTCTCATTGATGTGCTGGCAAAGTTCTCCGTTTCCGGGCAACAGGTCGAAGGGCGTTCGGGTGTCTGGGTGCAGCAGGGTAGTGGTTGCGACAAACTTGCGGCAATCGGTATCCGTGTAAGTGAAGGCGTCACCATGCATGGGTTTGCTTTGAACTGCAACAACACTCTCGACGCCTATGACAACATCGTTGCCTGCGGCATTCGGGATGCCGGCGCCACCACCATTTCACACCTAACGGGAAGAAACGTCACTCCTGCCGACGCTATTCCTGTTGTTACTCGTATCTTCCAACACCATTTTGAGGAATCTCATGTCAGCTGATGGCCGCAAGCTCCTTCGTCTTGAAGTTCGCAACAGCGAAACCCCGATTGAGAGAAAACCCGACTGGATAAAGACCAAGGCCAAGATGGGCCCGGAGTACCAGAAACTTCAACAGCTCGTTAAGAGCGAAGACCTTCACACGGTCTGCCAAGAGGCGGGTTGCCCGAACATCTATGAGTGCTGGGAAGACCGCGAGGCGACCTTCCTCATTGGCGGGGCTCAATGCACACGTCGTTGTGACTTTTGCCAGATTGATACCGGCAAGCCTGCCGCCTTCGATGCTGATGAACCCCGTCGTGTGGGAGAGTCTGTTGTCAAAATGAATCTTCGCTATGCCACGGTCACCGGTGTTGCACGCGATGATCTCGAAGATGAAGGTTCGTGGCTCTATGCCGAAACAATTCGGCAAATTCACCAGCAGAACCTCGGCACCGGCGTTGAAATCCTCGTTCCCGATTTCTCGGGAAAGCCCGAGCACCTTCAACGAGTCTTTGATGCCCAGCCTGAGGTTTTCGCCCACAATGTTGAGACTGTTCCCCGTATCTTCAAGCGTGTTCGCCCTGCGTTTACCTTCGAACGTTCCTTGGACGTTCTCACGCAAGGCCGAAACGCCGGCATGATCACGAAGTCGAACCTCATCCTCGGAATGGGCGAAGAGAGGTCCGAAGTCAGTTCGGCGCTCCAGGATCTTCATGATGCGGGAACCGACATCATTACAATCACCCAATACCTTCGCCCGAGCCCCCGCCATCTTCCTGTCGCTCGCTGGGTGCGTCCCGAAGAATTTGTCGAGCTGAAGCACGAAGCGGAGGCCATCGGCTTCTTGGGCGTCCTATCGGGACCTCTGGTACGAAGCTCTTATCGTGCTGGCCGGTTGTACGCCCAGTCCATGGTCGCAAAAGGTCGCACACTTCCGGAGAACCTCGCTCATCTCGCCGACACCAGTCTGGGCTTCGCTCAAGCCGTTTAGCACCACACTATTGACCTCAAATCAGACGGCCTTTGTGGCCTTCTTGACACCTCAAGATTGGGTATTCTGATACTTATGGCACGTACAAAGAAAAAAAAGGGTCCCGGCCGCCTCTCTCAAATGTGGCAAGTTTTTCAGATGACGCGTCGCCACGATGCAAACATCGTTTGGTTCATGATCCTGTCAATCGTAGGACCAACCGCTGTCGGAATTATCGCGGGCCTTGTGCTGTGGCAAAATAACGTTTTTACTCTCGTTATGGCCATCCTGATTGGCGTCCTCATCGGCGTCTTGTTGGGCCTCATTGTTCTCGGGCGCCGCGCGGAGCGTGCCGCCTATTCCCAGATTGAAGGCCAGCCCGGTGCTGTCGGTGCCGTCATTAAATCCGCTCTACGCCGGGGCTGGCTCTCAACAGAGCAACCGGTAGCAATCAACCCAAAGACACAGGATGCCGTCTACCGCGCCGTAGGACGTGGCGGTGTCGTTCTCATTGCGGAAGGCCCAACTTCTCGTACTCAGCGGCTAGCAGAGGACGAGCGCCGAAAGACAGCAAAGGTCGTCCCCAACGTACCGATAACTGTCATCAGTGTGGGCCCCGACCATGACTCCGTGCGGCTGCACAAACTGGGTGGACGAATGGCACGCGTCAAGGCAGTCCTGACAAAGTCCGAAGTAACGGTTGTCAATAACCGTCTTCAGTCACTCGGCGCCAATATCCCAATCCCCAAGGGAATCGACCCGTTCAAGGCTCGGCCTTCTCGCGGGCGCTGATTCGGTCACGAAATGGTCGTCACCGACGCCACACATGCGTTATTAGGCCCCTACGCTCGAAGCAGCATAGTTCCGGCTATTTTGTCGTGGAATCCGCGTTGATCCGAATCCCAGACAACAGCGGGAAGAACCAGAGCCAATAATGCGGTTCGCACCAGTGGACGCCAGAAGCCAGCGTGCTTGCCTCGCAGCGTCACAACATGAAGTCCGCACAATCTGTGACCGATACTGCCCCCGATAATGGGAATAGCAATGATCTGCAGGACGACAAATACTCCCAGAATTCCAAACTGACCGCCCGGAGCGGACGTCAAACTGAGGTAATCCTTACCCGAAATCAGCATCATGATGACAACGGCGAGGGCCCAATCTATGACGATGGCGCCAATTCGTCTTCCGATTCTCCCCACGGAACGGGTGCCTGTTTCTGGCAGACCAAGACGTTCTCCGGGAAACTTGCTCATCCCCATGTCGCCGAACCTTTTGTTTCCCGCGGAGTTGTTGGCCATATGCTTGATTCTACGGGCGGCTACTCTCGTAACATGTTGGAAACATTTGCGATACCGCTCTGACATCCTATGAACGTAGATTAAACGAGGTTGCACACGGCATCCCTGCCTTCCAACAATTTGGAGATCCCCAAGCATGTTTAAAGATTCCTCCGACGTTCTGAAGTTCATCAAGGACACCGACGTCAAGTTCCTTGACATCCGCTTCACTGACCTTCCCGGTGTACAGCAGCACTTTAATATCCCGGCCTCAACGGTTGACGAAGAATTCTTCACCGTGGGGCAGATGTTCGACGGTTCGTCGATTCGCGGTTTTGCCTCGATTCACGAGTCGGACATGCAACTGATTCCTGACGTCACGACCGCGTACATTGACGCGTTTCGTGCGGAGCGCACGCTCATCATGGTCTTTGATATCTACAACCCTCGTACCGGGGAGATCTACCACCGCGACCCGCGTCAGGTTGCCAAGAAGGCTGAGAAGTACTTGGCCTCCACCGGTATTGCGGACACCGCATTCTTCGCGCCCGAAGCCGAGTTCTTCATTTTTGACGACGTTCGCTACGAGGTCAACCAGCACACATCGTTCTACTCCGTAGATTCCAGCGAAGGTGCGTGGAACTCGGGCAAGACCGAAGAAGGTGGAAACCTTGCAAACAAGACGCCTTACAAGGGCGGCTACTTCCCCGTTAGCCCCGTTGACCAGCACGCTGACTTGCGTGATGACATCTGCATCAAGCTCATCGATGCAGGTCTCATCCTCGAGCGCAGCCACCACGAGGTCGGTACAGCCGGCCAGGGTGAAATTAACTACCGTTTCGACACGATGGTTCATGCGGCCGACGATATCCTGAAGTTTAAGTACATCGTGAAGAACACGGCCCACGAATGGGGCAAGACGGCAACGTTCATGCCTAAGCCTCTTTTCGGTGACAACGGTTCCGGCATGCACACTCACCAGTCGCTCTGGAGCGACGGCGAGCCTTTGTTCTATGACGAGAACGGCTACGGCGGTCTCTCCGACATCGCTCGTTGGTACATCGGTGGTCTGCTCAAGCATGCTGCCGCTGTTATCGCCTTCACGAACCCTTCGGTGAACTCGTTCCACCGTCTCGTTCCCGGCTTTGAAGCTCCTGTCAACTTGGTCTACTCCGCAGGTAACCGTTCGGCTGCGATCCGCATTCCCATCACGGGCACGAACCCCAAGGCCAAGCGAATCGAATTCCGCGCTCCTGACGCTGCTTCGAACCCCTACCTCGCTTTTGCTGCGCAGATGATGGCAGGGCTAGACGGTATCAAGAACCGGATCGAGCCCCACGAGCCTGTTGATAAGGACCTCTACGAGTTGCCTCCTGAGGAAGCCAAGAACATTCCTCAGGTTCCCGCCTCCCTGGATGCCGCCCTCATTGCTCTTGAGCAGGACCACGAATTCCTCCTCGCCGGCGGTGTCTTCACCAAGGACCTCATCGAGACCTGGATCAACTACAAGCGCGAGAACGAGATCAAGCCTTTGGCTCAGCGCCCCCACCCGTTCGAGTTCGAGCTCTACTACGGGGTGTAACCACTTCGCAGAAAAGGGTGGCCGTCCTCTTGTAGAGGGCGGCCATCCTTTTCTGCGGATTCGTGCAACCAGGATTTCATTTCGCAAAATAGATAAAGCGTGCTCCCTTTGTCGGAGCGGGATGCGCGACTGCGCCATAATTATGAGTGTGAATGCATGGGGTCTACGTCGGATGGTGCTCTAGGTCATGGGGGCTTCTGCTTCGACCGGACGCATGTCCGAAGAGGGCCTTCTCATTACCCTTTCGGCCGTTCGAATGAGTGTGAAAAACAGTATCATCGTCAAGGCCCTTCGCGATAACGTCAACTTCGTGCAGGAGGATTATGCCGCCATCGCACGGGCAGAGTTGCACAAGCTGAGTAAACGAAGTGTTCACGACGCAGAGCGCGTCGAGAAACAACGCAAGCGCCTCACGAAGTTCAAGGGAACGTACAGCTATGACGACGACACACGTCAGGATGTGAAGCTCCTTGCCCGACGCCGCAAAGTGTATGAACAACTTGCCGTGTCCCTCAATGAAGTGGCCGAGAGTGACGAACGGGTTGCCGAGATCCTCGCCGGGGCCCAGTCGGACGCGGCCGCTGAAATCGTGGGTGCCCTGAGCACACGACTGGTGGAACAAGCTCGTGTTGCCAACGAGCCCGACTACGGCTTCCTTCGGGAGGAGCGAATGCGAAATCTCATCGAGATCGACCTCGCCCTCCTCAAGGCTGCGCATTCCCCCGAGTACTAGGTCGCGACGAACGGCTGGAAACTCAACGTGGCCACAAAACGATGGCTCTACGATGCTCCGTAGAACACCCTTTCGAAGACGTTTCGCGCACGCCTTGTAACGCCAAGGTAGTCCTCCTCCAACGCGGTAGCCGATCCTGGCGGGTACTCCAAGAGGCGTGCGATGCCCTCGAGTTGTGTTCGATCGCTTGGCAGAACATCAGTGGACTTATTGGACCAAATCGTAATGGCGGAACGTACACGGGTTGCCAATACCCAGGCGGCGTCCAGCTTTTCAGCGTCATCTGGTTCCATGAGGCCCTCCGACACAGCGGCTGCCAGCGCCGAACGCGTAGACGTTGTCTGCAAGGCAGGATGCGTTGCTCCGTGTTGAAGTTGCAGAAGCTGTACGGTCCACTCCACGTCTGAGAGCGAGCCACGGCCGAGTTTGACATGACGAGCGGGGTCAGCGCCTTGCGGAAGCCGTTCGCTCTCCACACGCGCCTTCATGCGGCGAATTTCACGAGCATCCGATGGGGAAATATTTTCCGGATACCGTATCGGGTCAATCACTGTTCTGAAGTCGTCAAGTAGCGCAACCGAGCCTGCCGCGGGGGCGGCTCGGAGCAGGGCTTGCGCTTCCCATAAAAGCGACCAGCGTGCGTAATATGCCCGATAGGAATCGAGTGATCTCACCGTCGCCCCACTCTTTCCTTCAGGCCTCAGGTCGGTATCAATCTCAAAGGGCAAACGTTGATCTTGCGCAAGTTCGCCGATACGGGCCACAATTCGCTCGGCGCGCTTTTGGGCGGCACCCCCGTTGCATTCAAGCGTCGCACGGTACACATAGAGGACGTCCGCGTCGCTTCCAAACCCAAGTTCGCCTCCACCAAATCGGCCGAGCGCCATGATTGCAAACTCCGGGTTGGCCCGAACATCTCCGATTTCGTCACATTCACGCAACGCAATGGCCAGCAGGCCTTGGAGTACGGCCGTCGTCACATCGCTCAAGCCACGGCTGATGCTTGTCATGGAGACGAGGCCAATAATGCCACCAATCGCCAACCTGAGGACTTCGCGACGACGCATAGCGTGAACGGCAGCTTGCGCTGCCTTATCGTCGTCATGACGTGCCAAGATCGACATTATCTCGGAGCTCAATGTGCTCAAAGTGCGAGGGGCGAGATCCTCGTCACCGTCAAACCAGGCCGCCGCCTCGGGAATGCGCTCCAAGAGATCAGAGACATACCGCGAGCCGCTGAGGACTCTCGTGAGCCGCTGAGCCGCCCCCGCCGAGTCCCGAAGCATTCTCAAAAACCAGTGAGACTCCCCCAGCTTTTCGCTGAGACGACGAAAAGACAGCAAACCCTGATCTGGGTCAGCCCCATCGGAGAACCACTGCAACATGATTGGGAGCAAAGCCCGCTGAATCGCTGCCCGTCGAGACATGCCAGAAGTGAGGGCCGCAATATGGTGCAGAGCGCCCCGCGCATCGCGAAAACCGATCGCAGAAAGACGGGCCTGAGCCTGCTCCGAGGTAAGTTGGTGCGTCTCCTCGGGGAGTTGGGCTACCGCCGCCAGGAGTGGACGATAGAAAAGCCGTTCATGAAGTTGGCGTACATCTAACTTGATCTGTTGCCAGCGTTCGACAGCATCGACATCGGAGGAAAATATTCCGGTAGCCCGAGCCAAAACCCGCTGTCCCTCGGTGTCGCGAGGCATGAGATGCGTTCGCGAGAGATCTCGCAATTGCATGCGATGCTCCATGAGCCTCAGCATGCGGTAATTCTCGGCAAAGGATGCGGCCTCTGCCCGGCCCACGTACCCGGCCGCTGCCAGTGAATTCAAGGCTTCTAACGTGCCTCGTTGACGAACCGATTCGTCCACAAGACCGTGAACCAACTGAAGAAGTTGCACGGTGAACTCAATGTCACGCAGACCACCCGGTCCTAGCTTGATTTGATAGTCAATATCTTCTTTGGGAATGTGCTCCGTCACGCGTTGTCGCATGCGTTGAACTTGCTCAACAAAGTTTGAGCGAGAGGCGGAAGACCAGACCTTGGGAGAGACTCCTGCGACGTATCGATTACCAAGATCAACGCTGCCCGCAATCGGACGTGCCTTGAGGAGTGCCTGAAACTCCCAGTCCTTTGCCCAACGATCGTAATAGGCGAGGTGTGAGTCAAGGGTGCGCACGAGGACACCGTCCTTACCTTCGGGACGCAGATTGGCGTCTACTTCCCAGAGCCCCGGTTCCTTGCTGACCTCGTAGACGCTTCGACCCGTGTGTTGGGCGAGGCGCGTTGCGATGAGAAGGGCACGTTCGCTGCTGAGGCGTTCGACGTCTCGGGATTCCGCAACGTAGATGACGTCAACGTCGCTGAGGTAGTTCAACTCGCGCGCGCCGCACTTGCCCATTCCGATGACAGCCAGGTCCACTGAGGCGATATCGGCTCGGGAAAAACTCTCGGTCAACTCGCTCCGTGCCACACACAGTGCCGCCTCAATGGCAGCACCAGCAATATCAGAAAGAGCCGCCGTGACGACCTCCACTTCGCGAAGCGGATTTTCCGATGCGAGGTCATAGATCGAAATTTGGAGTAAGAACTCTCGATAACGGATGCGAAGCCTATCCCGAGCATCATCACCGATATCATCGCTAAAACCGTCAACGGCCCCGACAGAAGCGCACAAGCTGGCACGAATGTCGTCAACCGACTCAGGCAACGACGGTTCTTTGATGAACTCGGACAAGACGCGGGGGTGCCGCTGGATGAACTCCGAAAGCCCCCGGGAACCGCCCAATACTCGAACGAGCCGCTCCGCTGCGGGTCTTGAGGGGAAAAGTCTTTCTAACTCATTAACGTGCGACTCGGCAAGGCGCTCCAACTCACCTAACGCACGATCAGGGTCTGCTGCGGACTGAAATACATCGAGAAGATATTGCACCTCGATCCCCAACAGGTCTGAGACACCGACGAGTTTCGCTCGCGCTGAGCTCAGTTCCGAAAAACCCGCCCGTGCAATGAGGCTCAGGTTCACTGCCCGTGTCACGGACGTGAAGTCTTAGAGTGATTCGAGATTATTGCGCAGCTCAAACTCGGTGACCTGAGCACGATAGGCCTTCCACTCGCGACGCTTGTTCAGCAGCACATAATTAAAAACTTTTTCGCCCAAAGTCTCGGCAACAAGTTCTGAGCTCTCCATGAAGGTGATGGCTTGCTCAAGGTTTGTGGGTAGGGGCCGATATCCCAGGGCCTTCCGCTCAGAGTCCGTGAGCTCCCAGACGTTGTCCTCCGCCTCGTCAGGAAGTTCAAGGCCATCTTCAATGCCCTTTAGTCCAGCGGCCAGGAGAAGCGCGTAGGCCAGATACGGATTGGCTGCTGAGTCAATGGCGCGGTATTCGATGCGAGAACTCTGACCCTTGTTGGGCTTGTAGACCGGAACTCTCACGAGGGCAGAACGGTTATTATGCCCCCAGGTAACGAAGCTTGGCGCTTCATCGCCACCCCACAAGCGCTTGTACGAGTTCACATACTGGTTCGTAATTGCGGTTATTTCGGGAGCATAGTGAAGAAGTCCCGCAATGAACTGACGACCCAGTTTGGAAAGCTCGTACTTGGCACCGGCCTCATAGAAGGCGTTGACATCACCCTCAAAAAGCGACATGTGTGTGTGCATTCCTGAGCCGGGATGTTCGGCAAATGGCTTTGGCATGAACGTGGCGTAGACACCCTGCTCACTCGCGACCTCTTTAATGACGGTTCTAAACGTCATGACGTTGTCGGCAGTTGTCAACGCATCGGCGTAGCGCAAGTCGATTTCGTTCTGACCGGGTCCGGCTTCATGGTGGCTGAACTCCACCGAAATTCCAATGTCTTCCAGCATGCGAACGGATCGGCGACGGAAATCTTGCCCGAAGCCACCGGAAACGTTATCAAAGTACCCGGCATTGTCAATCGGCTGAGGACCACCGTCTTTGTATTCAGAACTCTTGAGGAGATAGAACTCAATTTCGGGATGCGTGTAGAACGTGAATCCGCGTTCAGCAGCCTTCGCGAGAGTGCGCTTGAGAACGTTGCGCGGGTCAGCAATGGCGGGCTCACCATCGGGCGTAGTGATGTCACAGAACATTCGTGCTGTGGGGTCCACTTCACCGCGCCACGGCAAAATCTGGAAGGTGGACGGATCGGGTTGAGCCAACACATCGGCCTCATAAGAACGCGTCATGCCTTCGATGGCCGAGCCGTCGAAACCGACACCTTCGGCAAAGGCTCCCTCAATCTCGGCAGGCGCCACGGCCACAGACTTGAGAGTGCCGACAACGTCTGTAAACCACAGTCGAACGAACTTGACGCCTCGCTCCTCGATCGTGCGAAGAACGAAGTCTTGTTGCTTGTCCATCCGAACCCTTTCATCCGCTACTAGGCTACTTGTTATGCCGATTCTTCGCTTGGCGCTTGCCCAGACAAATCCCAGATTGGGAGATTTTTCTGGAAATATTTCGACGATCGTAGGCTATGTCCAACGGGCCGCTGCGAAGGGCGCGGATCTCGTTGCTTTTGGTGAGATGGCCCTGACCGGCTATCCCATTGAGGACCTGGCAACACGTCCAGAATTTCTGCATCTCGCTCGCACGGAGCTTGAAGGTCTTGCCCTGCGGTTGCTCAGCGCCGGATTGGGATCAACAACTGTCGTTATTGGTTTTCCCAACGGGCCAATTTCGCTCCCAGCCACGAATGCCGCGCACTCCCCTACAGCCATCGCCCATAACGCTGCCGCCGTGATTCAGGATGGCCGCGTTCTCGGAATCTATAACAAGCATCACCTGCCCAACTACTCGGTTTTTGACGAGCACCGAAATTTCCGACCCGGGGATTCCGTCATGATCGTGCACGTTGCCGACTGCGATGTCGCCATTACAATCTGCGAAGACATCTGGCGTGATGGCGATCTCATGACCTCTATTGCGGATGTTCACCCTGGACTTCTCCTCGTCATCAACGGTTCTCCCTTTGAAAGGGAGAAAGACGAAGTCCGCCTTCCCCTTGTGCGCAGGCGTGCGCAGCAAACGGGGGCTCACGTTGCGTATTTGAACCTCGTCGGCGGCCAAGACGATCTCGTTTTTGATGGCGATTCCTTCGTCGTCAATGCCTCAGGGAAACTCCTCGCCAGAAGCCCACAGTTTGTGGAGGACTTGCTCGTCGTCGACTTAGAGCTTCCCGCATCGCGCACGAACGGAGCTCCGATTGGGGCAGGGTTCACGGTCGTTCAAGCGGGCAGACCGTCGCCTTTTCACGTGGCGCTGAGGACGCCATCTCCTGTTGAACGTAATGACGACAATAGAGAACAAATCTGGAATGCCCTGGTGTTGGGACTCCGTGATTACGTTGAGAAGAACGGCTTTCCGTCTCTCATCTTGGGCCTTTCAGGGGGCATTGACTCCGCTGTTTGCGCGGCACTGGCGGTGGATGCCGTCGGAGCCGAGAGGGTCTTTGGTGTGTCCATGCCCAGTGACTACTCTTCGGATCATTCCCGAAGTGATGCCGAAGACCTTGCTGAACGATTGGGAATCGATCTCCGCAGCGAAGTAATTTCTGACCTCGTGGCTCCTATCGAAGCTCAGCTGGCGCTCTCCGAGATTGCCGCAGAAAACCTCCAGGCCCGTATTCGGGGCGTTATCTTGATGAGTCTTTCCAATGCCGAGGGGCACCTTGTCCTCACGACAGGCAATAAAACCGAGATCGCCGTCGGCTACTCCACCATTTACGGAGACTCCGTGGGCGGTTTTGCGCCCATCCGTGATGTCCCGAAGACCCTCGTCTGGGAGTTGGCTAGGTGGCGCAATGAAGCCGCACGCAGGGCAAACCTCAGGGAGCCCATCCCCGAAGCCTCCATAACGAAACCTCCCTCGGCGGAACTTCGCCCCGGTCAGCTTGATCAAGACACTCTTCCCGAATATGACGTTCTGGATGCGCTGCTCGACGCTTACATTACGAAGCGAATGGGTCGTGACGAAGTTGTCGCTTTAGGTTTCGACGCATTTACGGTCGATCGCGTCATCGCTCTCGTGGATCGCGCCGAATGGAAACGCCGTCAAGGTGCCATCGGGCCGAAGATTAGTGAGATGGCTTTCGGTCGGGACCGCAGACTGCCCGTCACGTTCGTTCGCTCGTAGACTGACACGCATGAGTATCAACGCTGAAGCTTTGTCCGACCCCGTCGTGAAGCGTGTGAGAACCCGACATTTTGCCAGAGCCAAGGCGGAGGGAATCAAAATCACGGGCCTCACCAGCTACGACACCCTGACAGCACGTATCTTTGACGACGCCGGGATAGATTTCCTCCTCGTCGGCGACTCAGCCGGAAATACCGTTTTGGGTTATGACTCCACCCTTCCCGTCACCGTAGACGAGCTCATTCCGCTCACGCGTGCCGTGGCCCTCTCAGTCAAACGAGCCCTTGTCGTCGCGGACATGCCTTTTGGCTCTTACGAAGAGGGCCCTGAACTCGCTCTGCGAACAGCAATGCGCTTCATGAAGGAGACGCACGCGCACGCCGTGAAACTCGAAGGCGGAATTCGGAGTGCTACCCAGATTCGGCGAATTGTTGAAGCTGGGATTCCGGTCATGGGCCATGTCGGTTTCACCCCCCAAAGTGAACACGGACTCGGCGGTCACATCATCCAAGGGCGCGGCACCGAAGCCGACGCAGTCCTCGCTGATGCGCAAGCCGTGGAGGCCGCCGGTGCCTTTGCCGTCGTCTTGGAGATGATCCCTGCCGAGGTTGCCGCTCGCATAACGGCAGCTCTGACAATCCCCACCATCAGTGTCGGGGCTGGTCCCCACGCTGATGGCCAGCTCCTCGTCTGGACCGACTTCGCCGGCCTGAGCACGGGCAGAGTTCCCAAGTTCGTAAAACAGTATGCCAACCTCGCAGCAACGCTTCTCGAAGCGGCTCAAGCTTTCAAAACCGACGTCGACTCAGGGAACTATCCTGGTCCCGACCACAGTTACGACGACACCTCTGCCCTTTAAAGGACTAACCGTTTTCGGCGGCATCCTCCGCGGCCCAGCGGTCGCTGTTGGCGCGAAGCGTTTCGAGAGCATGTTCAGCTTGCTCTTTCGAATCGAACGGGCCCACGCGATCGACGGACGGGGACTCGCGACCAAGTTCAACATCCCCTGTGCGAATGTTGTACCAGTACTTTGACTCTCCCGGGCTCACCATAAACTTAACCCTATGCCTAAGGATTCGAACGGTCACCTCATTGCCGGAACACTGTCCCCCGAAATGAAGGTACCGGCAGCGATACGACGTCCCGAGTACGTCGGTAAACCCGCTCCAAAGGCCTATGCCGGCGACAACGTCTATGACTCGCACGAGATTGAACGCATCCGCGCTGCAGGGAAGATTGCCTCGGGTGCCCTGGACGCCATTGGCGACGCCCTGCGCCCCGGCATGACGACAAACGAGATCGACGTCATCGCTCACGAATATGTCGTTTCGCACGGCGCCTATCCATCAACGTTGGGCTATCGCGGATACCCTAAATCTTCCTGCACGTCACTTAACGAGATTATTTGCCATGGAATCCCCGACGACACCGTGATTGAAAAAGGTGACATTTTGAACGTCGACATCACGGCTTTCCTCGACGGCGTTCACGGTGATACCAACCGGATGTTTGTCCTTCCGGGGGCCACAACCGAGGTCACCGATCTAGTCGAACGAACCGAAGAAGCTCTGCGACGTGGGATCAAGGCCGTAGCGCCCGGCCGCCACGTCAACATCATCGGACGTGCCATCGAGAGTTACGCGAGGCGTTTTGGATACGGCGTCGTTCGGGACTTCACCGGCCACGGCGTGGGCACGAACTTTCACTCGGGGCTCATCATCCCGCACTACGACTCCGCGCCTCAGTACGATGACGTCATGGAGGTTGGCATGGTCTTCACGATTGAGCCCATGCTCACCCTCGGTACCCACGAGTGGAACATGTGGGCAGACGACTGGACCGTCGTGACCAAAGATTCATCTTGGACAGCCCAATTCGAACACACGATCGTCGTTACCGAAACCGGAGCAGAAATTTTGACACTTTCATGAACAAGATCGCCATTGGTATCGATATCGGAGGCACCGGTATCAAGGCTGGATTGGTCGACATTGTGACGGGTGAGTTGCTCGGCGATCGCGTGCGCGTTGAGACGCCTCAAGGAGGCCACCCGAAAGATATTGTCCGGGTGACAAGCGATCTCATAGAGAAACTGGGTGCTGGGAAGGATACGGCCGTCGGCGTGGCCTTCCCTTCCGCTATTCAGCACGGAATCACGCTGTTAGCCGCCAACGTTTCGGAGAAATGGATCGGTTTCGAGGCGGAGAAGTACTTTGAAGCGAAGCTCAAACGAGACATTACTTTCGTGAACGACGCCGACGCCGCCGGTTTCGCTGAGGCTCGCTACGGAGCGGCCAAAGACCAACGCGGACTCGTCATTATGACAACCCTCGGCACCGGTATCGGCAGTGCCCTCATCTATAACGGCGTGTTGATTCCAAATGCAGAGTTGGGCCACCTCGAGATCGATGGGCACGACGCCGAGAAACGGGCATCGGCAGTCGTGCGCGAGAAGGAGGGTCTGTCCTATGAAAACTGGGCCAAACGACTTCAGCGGTACTACGAGCACGTAGAAATGTTGTTCACTCCGGAGCTCTTTATCGTGGGTGGTGGCGTCTCGAAAAGCCACGAGAAGTTCCTCCCCCTCCTCAAATTGAGAACACCGATCGTTCCAGCGGAACTTTTCAACCAAGCAGGAATTCTGGGCGCTGCGGCGTTAACGGAGCACAGTTAGTCCGAAGGTTGCCCTCTCAACATTGTGTTGAGTGCGAATGGGCCAGCTGATACGCCGGGTTCTGTCTCACAGCTTGCGCTGCGTGGACGGCCATCTATCTCGAAGGTACGTTGCCGCACCTTTCTAGCGGTCTACCCGATAACTAGGCGAGCAACCATAACGTTATCTGTCTGACCTTGCTCCGGACGAGGTTTACCTAGCCAATCTGGTCACCCAGACTGCTGGTGGTCTCTTACACCACCGTTTCAGCCTTACCGCCGGCGAACCGGAGGCGGTTTACTCTCTGTTGCACTGTCTCGCGGGTTACCCCGGGTGGGAGTTACCCACCATCCTGCTCTGTGGAGCCCGGACGTTCCTCGGCACCGCCCAATGAATTAGGCCGTGACGCGACCGTCTTGCCGACCCATTCGCACTGACCAGTCTACGACTGGAACGATTCTTTGCGGTCCATGCATTTGTTAGCGGCAGCATCGGCACGAGCATTCTGAAGACGGGGTATCCACTCAAACGTTGCATTCTTATTGCCAATGAGGGTACGAGCCTCTTGTGCCAGTACCTGCATATCAGGATGCTTGATCTTCCAACGGCCTGACATTTGCTCCACAATAAGCTTGGAGTCAAGCCTGAAATGAACGGATGCCTCGGGGTCAAACTCATAAGCGCGCTGAAGACCGGCGAGCATGCCGCGGTACTCCGCGACGTTGTTCGTGGCGATGCCGACATAGACGCCGACTTCAGCGAGCAACTCACCGGTTTCTCCATCAATGACAACGGCTCCCCCGGCGGCGATTCCAGGATTACCTCTGGATCCACCGTCAGCTTCCACGATAAGTTGCCGTACCATTAGAGACCGGACTCGTTGGTGCGGACCAAAATGCAACTGCTGTCCGGACACAGAATCACGTCGTCGAGGGCGGCATTCCGAATCGCATTGAGGTCAGTTTCATTGAGCTTCATTCCGCTTCCGCCGGATACTCCGCGAGTGAGGAGCGCGGCGCCAATGCCGTAGCGGGCCCGCTGCTTTTCATAAAGCGCCAGAAGGTCGGCTGGCAACGCCGCAGCAATTCGCTCCCGTTCAGCGACCTCCGAGGCACTCTCGGCGCCAATCTCAGATTCCTTTTCAGCAATCATTTGTGACAGCGCCTCGCGCTCCGAATTGACGATGTCGCGTTGCGTTACGGTTTCCGCGACGAGGGCCTCGGCATCCTCGACCGTTTGCATCACGACCAACTCCGATTCTTCGAGGTTGTTCTTACGCGTCGCCAACGAAGACAGCTCCGATTCGAGGGCCTGGACATCTTTCATCGACGAGGAATTCGAAATTCGCTCCGTGTCGCGGGCAATTCTTTCATCCACGACCTTGACATCGTCCTCGATGCGGGAAAGTTCGAGTTTGGCGTCCTCGAGAACACCATTTCGAGTCACAAGAACTTGCGAGAATTCACGAAGCTTGTTGAGAATGGCGCTCAGGGAAGCCCGCTCGGGGATACCCTCGTGGCGGTGCGCCAACTGAGCGATGTGGTTGTCCTTCAACTGAAGAACGAGCAATGCTTTTTGGTGCTCAGGAAGGGCTTTCACGTAAGAAACTCTCGTCGTTGGGTGGATTTAAAAGCGATTGGTTCTACTGTACGACCACGAAGTCCCAGGGATCCGTTCGTGCGTCACTCACCAGCACCTCGACTTCGGGAAACAACAATCGAAGTTGCTGGGCGGCAGTCTCTAGCCACAACCACTCGCTCGCCCAATGCGAAACGTCAATCAAGGCTGGTCCCGATGTCACCAACGAACGCTCCCGGAACTCTTGAGCAGGGTGATGGCGTAAGTCCGATGTGATGTAGACATCCGCGTCCGTCACGGCACGCTCTGCCAGCAAGGAGTCGCCAGCACCACCACACAGCGCAACCCGTGAAATAACCTGGTCATACTCCCCGGAGACACGAATTCCCGATGCCGTTGCCGGCAGAATCTTGCCCAAACGTCGGGCCAGCGCGCCGAGCGTTTCCGGCGCCGACAGGTTGCCAACGCGGCCAATCCCAATGGCGGGAGTGGCGCCTATCGCTATCGGAGAAATTCCCGTCAAACCAAGCGCCTGCGCAATAACGTCGGACACACCATTCTCGACGACGTCGGCGTTGGTATGACATGCCAGCAGCGCCACCTTGCCCCGGATGAGCCGCGACAACAATCTCCCTTTATACGTCTCCTCAGCAATAGTGGTAATACCTCGAAAGAGAAGGGGGTGGTGCGTGAGGAGGAGATCCGCCTCTACGGCAATTGCTTCGGTGACGGTCGCATCCACCACATCAACGGCGAGCAAGATTCTGGATACGGGGCAAGCGTTATCACCAACCGTCAATCCTGGTGAATCCCACTCCTCGGCGCCAGAAAGCGGCCACAACGAGTGAGCTGCAGCGACGACATCAAGGAGGAGGGGCACGTGAAAGAGCCTACTCGTCGCTCGTTGGACCGAGAAGAAGGTCGTCAAAGCTCAAGCGCCCAGGGTGGTCACTTGTTTCCTTTAAAGAATCACACAAGGACATCGCCAATCCTCTGGCTTCAATCTCTGCCATAACGTTGATGAGCTGTTGCTCAGTACCCAGCGGGGCCTCAACCTCCGGCGTTCGGGTTCTCATCAGGCTCGCCATCTCGGAGGCACTGAACACCATGGGGGTTCCTGCGACGTTCCGTCTGTCGCTGCGGACGTCGACAATCTCTGCTGCGGACATCTCCTCGGTGGGGATATCGTATGGTTCGTCCCGCCAAACGGGAGCCGTTACTTCATCAGGCAGTGCCCGCACGGCTGGCAAACCCGCTCGCATTTGAGCCAACTGTGACTCCAATATCGCCGCGAGGTCAGCGTCAGAATGTGGTTGAAATGAATTCTCGGTTTCTTCTGATCCGGTCACGGCCGACTCCCTCAAGGTAAGTAGCGATTATACAAAGAAGTCGGATGCCACAAAAGTGACATCCGACTTCGAGAGTGGGCCCTACCGGGCTCGAACCGATGACATCCACGGTGTAAACGTGGCGCTCTACCAACTGAGCTAAAGGCCCTCGTTGGAAAATCTTACAGGTTGCGCAGACAAAGAACGAACTCCAGCGCTCGTCCTGAGCGCCGGAGTTCAAATATGGACTAGAGCGTCGCGAGAATATCGGTGTAAGCAGACAGTGACCGTGCCTCACCAGGCGCTGTCACGAAGCTGCCGGCGATGTTTCCAGCTTTGTCGATGACAAACGTGGCACGGTTGGCGATGCCAGCTTCTTCCACGAATACTCCGAATTCCCGAGCGATGCCACCATGGGGCCAGAAATCAGAAAGAAGCGAAAAGTCATACTTTTCCTGCTCGGCAAACGCGCGCAAGGAGAAGTGAGAATCGACGGAGATTCCGAGTAGTTCAACTCCGGAATCCTTGAAGAGTGAAAAGTTGTCTCTTAATTCACACAATTCACCCGTGCAAATTCCGCTAAAAGCTAACGGGAAGAAAACGAGGACGACGGCCTTTTTGCCGACGAAGTCCCCGAGGGAAACTGTCTCACCGAACTGATTTTTCAAGGAGAAACTGGGGGCGGGGGTACCAATGGCATAACTCATGGGGGATAACTCCTAGACGTTGTTGATGGGCTACAGCACAATTCTAGAGGCGTTGTCGAAACTGAACATAGGGTGCTAATTCTCTCTGCACGCTCATCGCTCGGTAGAGTTGTGCCGAGAGAAACGCAACCGCAACCCGGAAGCCCTCTCCAATCCCGTATGTCAGGCATGATCTGCCCGCCGAGAAAGAGGTTGTCGTGAGCGTCAATGACCAAGATCCATATTCGGTTTCAAATTACGATGTCGATCCTAGTGAGACGTCGGAGTGGACTGAGTCCCTCGATTCGGTAGTCGATGAGCGTGGCCACGGCCGCGGACGCGACATAATGCTGAGCTTGCTTCGTCGCTCCAAAGAGCTCCATCTCGGTGTCCCCATGGTGCCGACGACGGACTACATCAACACCATCGCTCCCGAGAACGAACCCGCCTTTCCCGGCGACGAGGAAATCGAACGTCGTTATCGTGCCTGGATTCGCTGGAACGCAGCCATTCTTGTGCACCGAGCTCAGCGCCCTGGAATCGCCGTCGGCGGCCACATCTCCACGTATGCCTCCTCAGCTTCCCTCTACGAGGTTGGCTTTAACCACTTCTTCCGCGGGCAAAACCACCCCGGTGGCGGCGACCAAATCTTTGTTCAGGGTCACGCCTCCCCCGGTACGTATGCCCGCGCTTATCTTGAAGGGCGACTCACCGAGAATCAACTGGATGGTTTCCGTCAGGAAAAGTCACACCTCGGCGGCGGTCTTTCCTCGTATCCTCACCCTCGCCTCATGCCAGAGTTTTGGCAGTTCCCCACTGTGTCGATGGGCCTGGGACCCATCAACGCGATCTACCAGGCGCAGCTCAACCGCTACGTAACCAACCGTGGCATCAAGGATGCGTCCGACCAGCAGGTCTGGGCATTCTTGGGTGATGGTGAGATGGATGAGGTCGAGAGCCGCGGTCAACTTCAAGTTGCCGCCAATGAAGGACTCGATAACCTCAACTTCGTCATCAACTGCAACCTTCAGCGCCTCGATGGCCCTGTTCGCGGTAACGGCAAGATTATTCAGGAGCTCGAGAGTTTCTTTAGAGGTGCCGGCTGGAACGTCATCAAGGTCATCTGGGGTCGCGAGTGGGACAGCCTTCTTGAGAATGACAACGAGGGCGCCCTGCGCACCCTCATGAACGACACCCCGGACGGCGACTTCCAGACCTACAAGACGGAAGATGGAGCCTTCGTTCGCGAAAACTTCTTTGCTCGCGATCCGCGTGCCCTCAAGCTCGTAGAAGGCTACACAGACGATGAAATCTGGGGCCTCAAGCGTGGCGGTCACGACTACAACAAGGTCTTTGCGGCGTTCAAGGCCGCAAGCGAACACAAGGGCCAGCCCACCGTCATCTTGGCGCACACCATCAAGGGTTACGGCCTCGGTCGCACCTTCGAAGGACGTAACGCCACACACCAGATGAAGAAGGTCAGCCTTCCCGATTTAAAGACGATGCGCGACTTTCTCAAGATTCCGATTACGGATACGACCTTAGAAGAGAACCCCTACCAGCCGCCGTATTTCAACCCGGGAGCCGACGACGAGGGCATCCAGTACATGCACGAACGTCGTCGCGAACTCGGCGGTTATCTTCCCGAGCGACGCTCGAAGTATACGCAGGTCACTCTTCCCGGCGATGACGCATACAAGGTTGCCAAGAAGGGTTCGGGCACGCAAGAAATTGCCACCACCATGGCGTTTGTGCGCGTTCTCAAGGACCTCATTCGTGACAAGGAATTTGGCCACCGTATCGTGCCCATCATTCCTGATGAAGCTCGAACGTTCGGTATGGACGCGTTTTTCCCGAACGCCAAGATTTACAACCCCAACGGTCAGCATTACATCTCCGTAGACCGCGACCTCCTTCTGGCTTATAAGGAAGACTCCACCGGAACAATCTTGCACGTAGGGATCAACGAAGCTGGTGCTCTCGCCGCGTTTACCGCTGTAGGCACTTCATACTCGACTCAGGGCGAAGTCCTGATACCGGTCTACGTGTTCTACTCGATGTTTGGATTCCAGCGCACCGGAGACGCACTGTGGGCTGCCGGAGACCAGATGGCTCGCGGATTTGTTATCGGCGCAACGGCTGGTCGCACCACGTTGACGGGAGAAGGACTGCAACACGCCGACGGACACTCCCCCGTTTTGGCGGCAACGAATGCAGCTGTCATCTCCTACGACCCTGCCTATGGCTACGAAATTGGCCACATTGTTCGGGCCGGTCTCGAGCGCATGTACGGTGGCCCCCATGTTGATCCGAACGTCATGTACTACATCACGGTCTACAACGAGCCCCTCGTTCACCCTGCAGAGCCGGAGAACTTGGATGTTGAAGGTTTGCTTCGTGGTATCTATCGTTTGAGGGAGTCAACAGTGAGCGGCCATAAGGCACAGCTTCTTGCCTCCGGCGTTGCTGTGCCCTGGGCGCTCGAGGCGCAGCAGCTCCTCGCCGATGACTGGGGAATCGCTGCAGACGTCTGGTCTGTCACGTCCTGGGGTGAATTGCGACGTGATGGCCTCGCCGCAGATGAGTTCAACTTCTTGAACCCGGAAGCCCCTCTTCGTGTCTCCCATGTCACGCAAGCCCTCGGCGAGACCGACGGCCCTATCGTTGCCGTAACCGACTTCGACCACATGGTTCCCGACCTCATTCGCCCGTTCATGCCCCGGGAATACGCAACGCTTGGTGCCGACGGTTTCGGCTTTTCCGACACGCGCGCTGCTGCTCGACGCTATTTTAAAATTGACGGACCTTCCTTGGTTGTCAAGACCTTGGAGCAGCTCGCAAAACAGGGCAAGATTGACCGTTCCGTGGTTCGTGAGGCCATTGAGCGCTATCGCCTCCATGATGTGAAGGCGGGTACGACAGGGTCTGCCGGCGGCGAAAGCTAGAAAGCCGCTATGGCTACTCATCAAACCAAGGCAGATACGCTGGCGTGGCTTCGGACCATTTCAGGCGAGCTCTCAACGCTGACCGTCAAGCGACTGGAAGACACCCTGTCGTGGTATCGCGATATGCCCCCGGGGCGACGTTCCGCCGTCGGCCTGGTCGCTCAGGCTGGCATTACGTCCTTTATTTCTTGGTATGAAGACTCGAAGACAACGCCGTGGGTCGCATCGGATGTTTTCGGTGCGGCACCCCGAGAACTGCTTCGCTCGGTGAGCCTCCAGCAGACCCTCCAACTCATTCGCGTCACGGTTGAAGTTGTTGAAGATCGGGTAAAGAATGACGGCGATCACCTCCGCGAGGGCATCCTGCTCTACTCGCGGGAAATTGCGTTCGCGGCCGCTGATGTCTACGCCCGGGCTGCTGAAGCTCGCGGCCTGTGGGACGCCCGACTTGAGGCCCTCGTTGTCGACTCAATCTTGAGCGGTGAGTATGACGATGATCTTCCGAGCCGAATTGCCGCTTTAGGATGGCAGGGCCGCGGTGAAGTCTGTGTTCTCGTCGGACGAGCACCGCGCCAACTTGAGGTGGATCGCCTCCGCCGTACCGCCCGCCACCTCGAGGCCGACATCCTGATTGGCGTGCAGGGTCGTCGACTCGTGTTGGTCATCGGGCGCGCAGAACCCCTTGATGATGAGACGCAGTCAACGGCGTTGAGCTTCATGGAAATGGCCAAACAGATGGAACCCGATTTTGGGGAGGGATTCCTCGTGCTGGGTCCCGAAGTACCCAGCCTCGTCGATGCCGTCACCAGCGCACGGGCTGCGTTGGCAGGATTCTCGGTTGCTGGAGCATGGCGAGCAGCGCCCCGGCCTGTGGCCGCGGATGACCTGCTACCCGAGCGTGCCCTCGCTGGTGATCCGTTGGCGCGCGCAACCCTTGTCGAGAAAATCTACGCCCCGCTGAACGATTTCTCCCCCGACCTCTTGATAACCCTCTCCTCCTATCTCGACAACGGACGCTCCCTCGAGGCCACGGCCCGCGAACTTTTCGTTCATCCCAACACGGTGCGTTATCGGCTGAAGCGTGTGAGCGAAGTTATTGGCTGGGATGCAACGGGACCCCGGGAGGCCCTGATCTTGCAAGCCGCGCTCATATTAGGGGCGATAAAGGAGCCTTTGAAGCGGCCGACACGCGCTCTTCGCTCTCCTGCCGGCACAATGCCATAACCGTATACCCGTTTGGCTCTTGGGTATTCCCACAACACTTGACCGGATAGTGTGTTGGAGTATCCACAACATGTGACCCACCAAATTGGGAGACTAGAACTGTGATTATCGTTGTATGCCCCGGCCAAGGATCTCAAACTCCAGGATTCCTTAATCCCTGGATCGAAGATTCAGCTTCTCTGGAACTCCTTGAAAATCTCTCCGAGGCTGCCGGAACGGATCTTATTGCCCACGGCACCACGAGCGATGCCGACACGATTCGCGATACCGCCATTGCACAACCCCTCATCGTTGCCGCGGGAATCCTGTCGCTTAATGCCCTTCGGGAATCCGGTCACCTTGCGCAGGTTGGGGGAATCGCTGGGCACTCTGTTGGTGAGTTCACGGCCGCTGCCGGTGCAGGAATCCTCGACGCCACAGATGCCGTCACACTTGTGGGCCTTCGGGGACGTGCGATGGCCGAGGCTGCATCTCTTGTACCCACGGGGATGAGCGCAATCATCGGTGGCGACCTCCCGGACATTCTTGCCCGGTTAGCCGATCTTTCACTTTCGGCCGCTAATTACAATGGCGGTGGGCAACTCGTGGTTGCCGGCGAAGTAGCCGCTCTCGCCGCCCTCTCGGCTACACCGCCAACGGGTGCTCGCGTTATTTCTCTGCCGGTGGCCGGGGCATTCCACACGCAGTACATGGCTTCGGCTGTAGAAGCCCTTCGAATCGCAGCGGCACCTCTCATTATCAAGGACCCCATTCTGACGCTGTGGACGAACTATGACGGCTCCGTCGTTTCCGATGGTGCAACGTTCCGTGATCTCCTGGTCGGGCAAGTCGCGTCTCCGGTGCGTTGGGACCTCTGTATGGAGAGCTTCCACGAAGCGGGCGTGACGGGAATCATCGAGGTTGCCCCCGGTGGCGCCCTTGTGGGACTCGCCAAGCGTGCCCTTAAAGGCGTCCCAACCGTTGCCATCAAAACTCCCGGCGATCTCGTCGCCGCCCGTGAACTCATCGATAATCTTCGCTAAGAACGTCGAACAAAGGAAAACTACCCATGGCACACATTGAATTGAACCAGTCCGTCGGAGCTTCATTTTCGCGGATTTATGCTCTCGGCGCTGCCCGGGGCGACATCACCGTGACCAACGATGACATTGCCGGACCAATTGACTCCACGGATGAATGGATCCGCCAGCGCACCGGAATTATTACCCGAATGCGCGCTTCCAAAGACGTTACAGCTGCCGATCTTGCCACGGCCGCCGCCAAGGAAGCGATTGCCAAGGCCGGAATCGATCCCAATCAAATAGACGCTGTCCTCATTTCGACCATCAGTAACACTGTTCAAACCCCCTCGATGGCGGCACTCGTGGCCGACCGTGTTGGGGCCAACCCCGCTGCCGCTTACGATATTTCTGCTGCTTGCGCAGGCTACACATACGGTATCGCTCAAGCGGACTCTTTCATCCGTTCCGGCCTGGCCCACTATGTTCTCGTCATTGGTGCAGAAAAGCTCAGCGACTACGCCAAGCCCACCGACCGCTCCATTTCGTTCCTGCTCGGTGATGGTGCCGGCGCTGCCGTCGTCGGTCCGAGCGAATTTCCGGGGATCTCCCCCACTGTGTGGGGGTCGGATGGCAGCAAGTGGGACGCCGTCGGCATGGACCACACGCTGGCCGAATACCGTGATGGTAAGGGCGAGGTCGACTGGCCAATGTTGCGCCAGGAGGGGCAAACCGTCTTTCGTTGGGCTGTCTGGGACATGGCAAAAGTGGCACAACTCGCTCTGGAGAAGGCAGGCATCACCAGCGATCAACTCGCCGCCTTTATCCCCCACCAGGCAAACATGCGAATTATCGATGAGTTTGCTAAGCAACTCAAACTTCCCGAATCCGTCGTTATCGCCCGCGACATTGCCACCACAGGGAACACCTCGGCAGCCTCGATCCCCTTGGCCACGCACAAGCTCCTCACCGAGCATCCTGAACTGAGCGGTGGGCTTGCTCTACAAATTGGTTTTGGTGCAGGTCTCGTCTTTGGTGCCCAAGTAGTCGTACTACCTTAGGGCCTCATCAAATACCTTTCCGAGGCTGAGTAAACTAGGCCTCGGTCACATAAACACCCATCAACAAGGAGATTAAAAATGGCACTGTCCACAGAAGAGGTACTTGCAGGTCTTGCCGAGCTCGTCAATGACGAAACCGGAATTGCGACCGACACAGTTGAGCTGGACAAGTCGTTCACAGACGACCTCGACATCGACTCGATCTCGATGATGACAATCGTCGTGAACGCTGAAGAGAAGTTCGACGTAAAGATCCCCGACGAAGAGGTAAAGAACCTCAAGACTGTCGGCGATGCTGTTGCTTTCATCACGGCTGCGTCAGCCTAAGGACTCCTGACCGGGGGCCGATGTGTCGCGCCTTCACTCATCACCCCCGATCACATTCCATTCGTCACCTCTACAGAAAGACCTCCCCATGAGCTCCAAGAGAATTGTCGTCACCGGCATCGGTGCCACCTCCCCTCTCGCAGGAACCGCCCCCGAAACGTGGGCCGCGCTCCTTGCCGGTAAGTCAGGTACATCCACTCTGGAGCAGGAATGGGTTGAGCGTCTTGAGCTTCCCGTTAAGTTTGCAGCCCAGGCTGCCGTACCGGCCGTCGAGATTCTTCAGCGCATCGAAACAAAGCGCCTCGACCCGTCGAGTCAGTTCGCCCTAATTGCAGGGCGAGAGGCCTGGGCTGACGCTGGTAGCCCCGAAGTCGACCCCGGCCGTTTAGCCGTTGACTGGGCCACCGGGATCGGTGGCGTATGGACTCTTCTCGACGCATGGGACACCTTGCGCGAAAAGGGGCCGCGACGCGTCCTGCCAATGACTGTTCCAATGCTCATGCCCAACGGCCCGGCCGCTGCCATTGGCATGGACCTTCATGCGCGAGCTGGTGTTCGCACTGTTGTCTCTGCCTGCGCTTCCAGCACCGAGGCGATCGCGAATGCGTACGATCACCTGATGGCTGGTTACGCCGACGTCATCGTCACCGGTGGTTCCGAGGCCGCAATCCACCCCATGCCCATTGCATCGTTTGCCGCAATGCAGGCTCTCTCCAAGCGAAACGATGACCCAGCGACCGCTTCACGTCCCTATGACGTCACGCGTGATGGTTTTGTTCTGGGCGAAGGTGCCGCCGCCCTTGTGCTAGAAACTGAGGAGCACGCGCTGGCACGTGGTGCCAAAATTTACGCGGAGGTCGTCGGTGGTTCTGTGACGTCCGATGCGTACCACATCACTGCCCCTGACCCCTCAGGGTCAGCCGCTGCTCGAGCCATGCTGTCAGCACTTGACCAGGCCGATGCCTCGATAAGCGACGTCATTCACATCAATGCCCATGCAACGTCGACTCCCGTTGGTGACATTGCTGAGTACAACGCTCTTCGCCGTGTATTTGGCGACCACCTGGATAACATTGCCGTCTCGGCGACAAAGGCCTCCACCGGCCACCTTCTTGGTGGTGCAGGGGCAATCGAAGCAATGTTCACAGTATTGGCCCTGCACAACCGTCTGGCACCCCCCACGATCAACCTCACGAGTCAAGACCCCGAGATACCTCTTGACGTTGTCACGAGCCCTCGTGCGTTGCCAGCAGGCGATTTGCTTGCCATCAGCAACTCCTTCGGCTTCGGTGGCCACAACGCCGTCGTAGCCTTTCGTAGCTACAACTAGCCCACGTGATGCAACCATGTCACGGTTGCATCATCACTTGCTTGTCGAAAGGCGTCGAGCTCGGCATCCCAAGGTTCCCCTAGAATCTGGGATATTTCCGCAAGGAGGGCGCTGGCATTTGGCCCTGCGCTTTCCATCGCCACGCGCAGTCGGTTCTCACTGATTACCATGTTGCCAACGGCGTCGGTTTGAGAATGGAAAATGCCGAGGGCCGGCGTATGGCACCAGCGCCCTCCGTCGCCACCGTGGGAAACGTCTTCGGTGACTTCGTAGCGAAGATGGGTCCAACCCCGCAATGCTGACGCGATAGCCGCTCCAGAGCCCGCAGGGCCCTGCCAGTAATATTCGGCGCGCTGTGTGCCCGTAAGGATGGCCTGTGGTCGCCAAGTGAACGTTACCCCCCTGCCCAAGACACGACTAACAGCCCACTCAACGTGTGGGCTTAACGCTCGTGGAGCAGAGTGTACAAAAATTACACCCGTCGACACTGCCGTCATCTCATCATCCATTTCTCTTTAGGTGCGTCTTCCCCAACGACCTCAAATGGATGTGCAGTGCAATGATCGACTATTCGATTATCACAACAGTGTGCCATACGCATGCAAAATGGCACAATGTCACCCAAGTGAGTCCAGCAAACTCTCAGCACGCACACTACTGAGTAGAGTGTTTCTATGGCGGTGAGAGAAGCCCTCCTGGGCATCCTGACGCTGGGGCCGGCTTACGGCCTCCAGCTCCATTCTGAGCTGTGCGAACGCGCGCCCCATCGGTTACGCACAAACGTCGGTCAGATCTATGGAACCCTCGACAGGCTGGTCGTGGCCGGACTCGTGCAACGTGAAGGAGAAACGGCTGACGGTTTACCCCTTTATGCACTGACCCCTTCGGGCAATCAGACCGCTGTGGACTGGTTATCAGGCGCCACCCTCGTCAGCGCAACCGACTGGTCCGAGCTGCTTGACCGGATTCTGATTGCGCGCTCGCTCGACGACAGCTTCATGGAATCTCTCGTCGGTGCCTATGAAGTGCTCCTCACCTGCGACACCGGCGAACCGGCTCCCACTGGTACTGGACATTCAACCCTCTTGGCGGCCGCGAACGCAAGATTCCAGGATGCCGCTCTCGCGTGGCTCGGAGACGTCCGAAGGGACATGAGTAGCCGTTACGGACTCTACGACGGGAATTCCGCTGGTCCTTCTCTAGCGGCTCATGGTTATAGCGCAGCACGCCCCAAACGTGGCCGGCCAAGCGTTCCGCTCAACAAATAGCGACCAGAGGCACGAGCGCCTGCAGGGCTTATTGCGGGAGGGCTTTAGTGGAGTAGTTCTCCGGACTTATTGAGAACGTTTTTTTCACCGGCCATCACGGCAAAAGGGAAACGATTCTGAGCGGGAGGCATGGGGCAGTTGAAGTTATAGCTGAAGGCGCAGGGCGGAAGATAGGCGCGGTTGAAATCCAACGTGATTGTGCCGTCAACGTTTGGGGCAACCATCAAGAAACGACCCACACTATAAGAAGTCTCGCCGCTCGTGGCATCGGAGAAGACGATCATCAGAGCACGCCCCTCTTTGAACCCCGCGGGATTGTATTCAACTCCATCAAAGGTAAACCGGATGTCACCAGGAATGACCTTGTCCCGGGCAACGCCATCATCTTTCAGATGACTGACGCCGAGGGATCGACCGCCTTCAACAGGCGTAAATGACCCCGTGATCACCCAGTCGGGGTTGTAGGCAAAAGAATCAATCCCGCCAAAGTTTTGAAGATCTTCGCTGTTGGCATCCCAAATTCGCAAGGCATACTTGCCGTCCTCCCCGCGAATAACGGTGCCCGTTTTGCCATCGGCAAACAGTATCGAAGACGGCGTCTGGGAGTCACGTCCAAAAACATTGACGATCCCGTCGACAGTCTCTCCGTCAACAGCAATGCAATCCTCCAAGGTCGCCGTTAGCTCAATTCCGAGCTCGCTAGCGCCTCGCGCTGCCCAGAGCCCCGGAACGCCCCAAACACTCTCTTTTTCTCCAGGGACGCCATAGAACCATTGCGTGTTGATCAGTGCAAGGCTTCCTTGCGGTAGCAAGGACATTTCGTGGCGGCGAGCCCGAAAAATCGCGTATGTTTCTTCAGGGCTGGGTAAAGCAGGAGGCGTGTTTAAGGTTTCATCGGTCACAACTTAATTGTAGGGCGGACGGGACTTGAACCCGTGACCGGACGATTATGAGTCGTGTGCTCTAACCAGCTGAGCTACCGCCCCTTACAAAGAGAGTCTATTGGTGCGGGTCAACCCTCTGTGCTCTCAGGATCGGGGTCAACGACAGTTTCCCCTCGGTAAAGCGCCTCAAATGTATCAAGGGTCCGAGTGATGTCGTGTCCACGAATATATCGAAGGGAGTTGTTTTTTAGTCGGTCCCGTTCATCTTTATTCATGGTGAGAACCCGCTCCAGCTTCTCGGCCATTCCGTCAACATCACCGGGGGCAAAAAGGAACCCATTCTCGCCATCGTGAATGAGATGGGGTAACGCCATAGCGTTGGCGCCCACGATGGGCAACCCTGACGCCATCGCTTCCATCGTCGCAATCGACTGAAGCTCCGCAATGGACGGCATGGCAAAAACCTTTGAACCCGACAACGTGACTTTCAACTGCTCGTCAGTGACGTATCCCGCGAATTTGACGCGATCTTTGATTCCCAGCACGCCTGCCAAGTTCTTAAGATTGTTCAGCTGGTCACCACCGCCCACAATTTCTAGGGTTGCCTGAAGCTCAGCAGGAAGTTTAGCGAATGCCTTCAGGAGCACATCAATCTTCTTTTCCCCCGTTATTCTCCCAACGAAAAGAATCTTGTTAGGCACATCGGCGGAGAAATTTGGCTTATACCGGTGGGCGTCGATACCGCAAGAAATTGCATGCACGTCCGAGAGGTCCGTGTATTCCTCAAGGAAATCAGCCGCACGACGTGTCGGGGTGGTCACTGCCTCGGCGCGGCCAAACGTGCGACTCGCAGCCTTCCATGCCGTTCGAATGGCAGCAGTTTGAAATGCCTCGGGGAGCAACGTGAACTCCAGCAGGTTCTCGGGCATGAAATGATTCGTCCCGATGATGCGGATCCCGCGCTTCTGAGCCTCTGAAGAAAGTGCGCCACCGACGATAATGTGGGACTGAAAATGGACCACGTCAGGCTTGACCTCGTCCAGAATGCGCCTGGCATTGGCGCGAACTTGCCACGGGAGAGCAAAGCGCAACCAGTCGTGCGGGTACCAACGCCAACTCTTGAGCCGGTGCACGGTCATGGGTTGCGATTCGTGAACCTCTGTCCACGTGCCGAATTTTCGTCCCGCGGCGGGGGCGACAACATGAACGTTGTGGCCGCGCTCCACCAAACCCGCCGCAAGGCGTTCCGCAAATTTCGCGGCCCCGTTGACGTCGGGACCAAAAGTGTCACAGCCGATCAGGACGGTGAGGGGTCGTCGTGGTGCGGGGGTCTTGTCTCGCCCTCCCGTGGGAGTGACAGAAGCCTTGGACACGCAAATCCTTTGTTTGGAAAGGACGTTATCGCCCCGGTCACAACCAGCTTCGGCTGAGATAATTCTATTTTACGGAAGAACCACGACGAGTGCGTGCCTTGACCGAGGATTTGAGATCCTGAGTCACTTCGGCAATTTCGTGGGCCGTATGGGGATGATACTTTGCGAGCATGAAAACTCCCACAACAGCGATAGCCCCCGCTCCAATGAACGAAAGAATCGCCCAGCCCGGAGCTTGGGAAGCCTCATCCAAGATCACGATACCGATCGTGACGGCAACGATCGGATCAATGACCGTTAGCCCGGCGATTACGAGATCGGGCGGACCTGAGGAGTAGGCGTTCTGAACGAAAAGGGCCCCCAGAACGGCCGCCAAAAGCAAAGCCAGGACACAGGCCCACGTCAGCCAGTCTGTTGCCCCACTAAACACACGGGTGATCACGACTTTCGCCAGTGTCGCGACGAAACCGTAGAGGACCCCGGCGCCAACGATATAAAAAAGCGCCGAGGCCCGCTTTCGGAAAATCCAAAAGACGACAGCAAAAACAACCAGAACCACGGCAAGAATTGTCAGAATTTCCAGCAAATCAGCCGCACTGATCGGGGTGTTAACGGCTGTGAACGCAGCGATTGCAACGAAAATGCCGATTCCCCCCACGCACAAGGTGACAGCCAACTTTGACATTGCATTCAAGTGCGTTTTGCTCACGCGGGAATTGATGACCGAGGTCAACACGAGCGCCACCGCCCCGATCGGCTGCACCACGATGAGGGGTGAAAATCCGAGACTCACAAGTTGGAAGACGATGGCAAAACCTAAAAGTACCGAGCCGAAGACCCAGGAAGGACGCCTAAAAAGCAGAAGAAGCTGGCGGAGATTGAGACTGGCGTTCTCGGCATTCTTGGCATTGTTTTCACCGACTTTGCCCACTCCGCGGTGCTGCATTTGAGCGCCGATGGACATAAACACAGCCCCCACCAGAGCAAAGGGAATACCGATTAATTGCTTCGGATCGAAAGCAATCGCCGCCGTGAGCTGCGACAAATCATCCATGGGCATAGTTGAGAGGCTACCGTGACAATGGAGCAATAAGCTGGAGGCATGGCCGTTCGTCCTATCGTAATTTCTGGTTCTCTCGTTCTGCATACGCCCGCGGGCCGTGTCGACAAATTTGATACTGAGCTTGCACACCTCATTGAGGACATGCTCGACACGATGGATGCTGCTCCCGGGGTGGGCCTCGCAGCCCCGCAAATTGGCGTCTCGGCACAAGTGTTTGTATATGACTATCCCGACGATGATGGAAACCCACGCCGTGGCGCTGCGGTGAACCCCGAGCTCTTTATGACTCCCCTCGAGATACGTGACGTCACCGAGGAAGATGAGGAAGGGTGCCTCTCATTTCCCGGCGAGCGGTTTGCTCTCTTGCGGGCTTCACGGGCCATTCTTCGGGCTCAGGACGTGCACGGTAAGTCTTTTGAAATCGAGTGCGATGGTTGGTTCGCACGCATCATGCAACATGAGTTTGATCACCTCTTGGGGTACCTCTACATCGACCGCCTCGACGCAAGCGAAGCCAAGCTTGCTGCAAAAACTGAACGTAAGCGCGGCTGGGGCAAACCGGGCTTGTCGTGGATGCCCGGCGTTGACAACTTAGAGGATGAGGCGCGCTAGGCCATCAGGCCAAAGTTGCGAAGGAGTGCCGCCACCACGCCGGCGACGAGCACGACAAGGATGTACGGAACACGCAAGGCGAAAAGCCCCGCCGCGAGGACAACGGCTGGTATCCGGGCGTCGAGAACAATAGACTCCCCCGCTCCGAGGGTCTGCACGGCCACTAAGGCTGCGAGCATGGCGACCGTCAAGAGATTCGCAATTCGGGTGGGCCGCGGCGTGGCCAAAATGGAAGCGGGCACAAGATACCCCACAAGTTTGACGGCAAATACTCCCAGAGACGCAACGAGAACTATGGTCCAGAGGTTCACTGTTTCCCCTCCGACAAATGCATTCCCATGACATCTCCTGGATCAGTGGAATCATCCGGTTGATTTATTGCATCGGGGCGATGAAACCAATTTGTGAGGCCGACGATAACAGCAACAACGGCGGCGGCTAGTACGGGAATTCCGGGCGGTGACAAAGGAATCAGGATCGTGGCGATCACGGCCGCCACCCCCGCCACCACACTGGCCTGAAGCTGGCGCAAACGCGGCCAAAGGAGCCCAACAAACGCAGCGGCTGCTACGGCGTCGAGCCCGAGCTTGCTCACATCGCCCAGTAAATTACCGACCAAAGCCCCGAGAAGCGTTGTCAGGTTCCATCCGACATAGACGGCAATACCCGTTGCCCAGAAGCCGACTCTTTGTGCATGGAGCGCCTTCTGATTCAAGGCAACGGCTGTCGATTCGTCGATGGTGAGTTGGGCTGCGGCAATGCGCGTGAGCCACCCTCCACGGAGGAGAGGAGCCATCCGCAGCGAATAAATACCGTTACGTAAGCCCAAGAAAGTGCTGGTAGCGATCGCTGCCGGTCCTGCCGAGACGCCACCGGAGGCGAGGATTCCGACAACAGCGAACTGGGAACCACCAGAAAACATGAAGAGTGAGAGCACGCAAGTTTGCCACACGGAAAGTCCAGCGGCAACGCTCAAGGCGCCAAAAGAAAAACCATAGGCGGCAGTGGCTGTGCCCACCGCAATGCCTGCGCGGAGGGCGTTCTTGGTCTCGAGGGATAGTGCCATCGAGAACTCCTCATCCACTTTTGGCGGAAGTAAAAACCCCCTAACCGTGGAGGGCTAGGGGGTTCGCTCCCCGACATGGACTCGAACCATGAACCTACGCATTAACAGTGCGTTGCTCTGCCAATTGAGCTATCGGGGATCGCACTTTGGGCGTTATTACTTTAGCACTGCAGGCGGGACTGCCAAAAACCCGACCGGGTCAGTAACCGACATTTTTATCAACAAAACCCACGAATGCGGTGCCGGCAAGGAAGGCCTTGACGTTCTCGCCGATTCGAACGGCCAACAGTGGAGCAATCATCTCGGGAGTGTCGGCCATGTGAGGGGTAACGAGCATGTTGGGTGTTGTCCAGAACACGTGGCCGTCGGGCAAGGGCTCCGGGTCGGTGACGTCAACGGCAGCCCCGGTCAATCTACCTGCCACCACAGCCTCGGCCAACGCTTCCGAGTCCACCAGAGCTCCCCTGGAGATGTTGACCAGTCCCGCCGTTGCTTTCATCAGGCCCAGTTCGCGTGCGCCGATGAGGGTGTGGGTAGACGATGTGAGGGCTGCAGCGAGGATGAGGACGTCGGTCTGGGGCAATACATCATCGAGGTGTTCGACGGACACGGTGCGGGCCGCTCCGGGAACCGGACTAGCCGTTCTGCGGACAACAAAAATGTTCACCCCAAATGGAGCCAATAATCGGATCAACTCCCGCGCAATTCCTCCCGCACCGATGATCGTGACGTTCTTGCCGTAGAGGGAGATTCCTAAAGGCTCAGAATCCCACGAAATTGCGCGAGCGCGGCGCGGAAGATATCTCAGAACGGCCAGTGTCAGACCGAGCGCGTGTTCTGCAACGGGCTGCGCGTAACATCCTTTGGCACTTGTGAAGACAGTGGAACGTCCTGCATCGTTCGCGATGACGTCGACGAAGGCATCGACTCCCGCAAAGGGGAGTTGAACCCAGGAGATCCCAGGATGCGAAGCCAAGACTGCCCCCAGTTCGTGTGGTTCCCGGTAGGAAAGCCAGATGAGACCACGCGTGGCGTCGCTGAGGGGAACAACGGAACCGCCAGCCCCGCGCACAGCATCTTCGAATACCTTCGATGACGTCGGCGCCACGGAAATGGGGCCTGACGTGGGAGCGTTACCGAAGGACAACGGGGTGGAAGGTTCCTCTGAGAGAACCGCCACGTGCTGCGCAGGGGCACACGCGCAATCTTTAAGCCTGATCTTCATTGAGTGCCCGTCTCTTGAACTCCAACGCCATCAACTCCTGTTGAATGGCGCGAGAAGTCTCCCCTTGATCGATCGGAGTGCGTTGGAGTCGCCCCACAAGTTCGGACTTTCGCCGAACCAAATCACGGTCGACGAGGGAAGACACAACACCCCGGCAATAAGCCCCAATTTCACGATTGTCACGCTGAGGTAATGGGGAAACGGCCAGTTGAGTAACAAGAGGGCGCCATTCGCTGGGGACATCATTTTGAATCCGTTGAATCCACGTGCTCCCACCGAGCTCCTCAAGATTCGCCCCTATCGCGTCACGGACGGTGGCAAGGTTTGAGTTAGCAACCAAAGCTTGAGCGACATCGGCCGCGAGGGTGGGGCCGACTTCTTCGGGGTACTGAAGGAGCGCCATGAGAGCATCGCGTTCCAGGCGCGTCGAGGGATCAGCGTTCAGGTCAAAGACACGCGGCCCGATGCTCTCGGAACGGACGCCATTGTCATAAGGCGTACCGTCATCAATCGGCGAATCTTGCGAGTCGTTCATCGCGGGACGTTCCGGGTTTGCTCGAGAGGCTCCGCCTGATGCCGCCAGAGGCGCGGTATGCGCAGAACGGTCTGCCTTCGCCTTTGCCGCGATAGCAGCAGCCTTCGTATTCTTCACGGCAGCGGCTACGGCACTGTGCACCTCGCCAACATCCACCCCGATGAGACGCGCTAGTTCACGTGTGTATCCAGGTTTCAACGCGACATCCCGAATATCGACAACGACGGGGGCTGCCTCACGCAGTGCCGCAATTCGGCCTTCAACGGTGTCCAGATTGTAGTTTTTGAGAATTTGACGAACCACGAATTCGAACATTGGTTGCTTACTGGCGATGAGGTCGCGAACGGCCTGTTCTCCGTGGGTCAAGCGCAAGTCACAGGGGTCGAGACCCTCCGGAGGAACGGCAACAAAGGTCTGCGCCGAGAAACGTTGTTCTTCTGTGAAGGCGCGCATTGCTGCTTTTTGGCCGGCCGGGTCCGGGTCGAAAGTGAAGATCACTTCACCGAGCCCAGAATCATCACCCATGACCCGACGGAGGAGCTTAATGTGCTCCACTCCAAAGGACGTGCCACACGTGGCAACAGCCGTGGTTATCCCCGAAAGGTGTGAGGCCATGACGTCGGTGTATCCCTCAACGACAACGACACGACGTTCTTTAGCAATGTCCCGCTTGGCGAGATCGAGACCGTACAGGACCTGAGCCTTATGATAAACCAGGGTCTCCGGGGTATTGAGGTATTTCGGACCCTTGTCATCCTCAAAAAGTTTGCGTGCCCCGAAGCCAATTGTTTGCCCTGTGACATCACGGATCGGCCACATGAGTCTGCCACGGAAACGGTCGTAGGCTCCCTTCTCCCCCTCCGACAGAAGTCCTGCGAGAATCTGTTCCTCGCGAGAAAATCCCTTTGCCACGAGGTGATCACGAAGCTCGTTCCAACTCTTCGGGGCATAGCCAATTCCAAACCGCGCCGCGGCGTCGCGGTCAAAACCACGCTCTCCCAAAAAATCCCGGCCGATTTTTGCCCCCGGAGTTCCCAATTGGGCACAAAAGAATTCCGACGCGGCGGCATTAGCGGCCAGAATACGAGAGCGGTTACCGGACTCGTTTGGCTTGCCGCTGCCCTCCTCGTAGTGCAGCTCAAACCCAATTCGTGCCGCAAGCCGCTCGATGGATTCTGTGAAGCTCAGATGATCCATCTTCTGAACGAACGTGTAGACGTCACCACTCTCACCGCATCCGAAGCAATGAAAATAGCCGACCTGCGGCCGCACATGGAAACTTGGACTGCGCTCGTCATGAAAAGGACAGAGACCCTTGAGGGAACCAACGCCAGCACTCTTGAGCGAAACGTAATCCCCCACGACATCGGCAATATTGAGGCGAGCCTTGACCTCTTCAACGTCTGCTTGTCGAATACGCCCCGCCACTAGGTCACGACCAATCTTTGATGCCAGGCCATGGCCGACTGATCAGTTAGGCTCGCGACCTGATCGACGATGACGCGCCGGCGTGCGACCTCGTCCGAAGCCTGACGATAATCGTCGGCGAAGGCATGATCAAGCGCATTGGTCCCTTGGCTGTCCAAGACGTCTGCGAGTTCCGTGAGAATCTCACGCTGATGCATGTACAGCGGTTGACGCGAATTTGTGGACATCACAAATGCCGCCACGATGCCCTTGAGCACGCTAATCTCGGCTTCAATGTGTCGGGGAATGACGATGTTGCCACCGAAACGGATCAGGCTCGTTTGAACGTAAGCGTCACGCGTGGCATGCACAGCAGCGTGCGCAAAACGACCGATTAATTGACTGGTGAGGTTCTTGAGGCGAGCCTGCGCCACACGAGAGCCGTCCCACGTATCAAGCCACACATCAATCGTGTCGAGACGGTCAAAGGCCGCAATGAGCTCATCATGAGAGTGTTCACCACCAATCCATTCGAACATCGAATCGACGAGTTCGTCGTGGTTGACTCTGGCTCCCAGGGATCGGACGTCAACGTAGCCATTGACCACAGCATCTTCAAAGTCGTGAACCGAGTACGCAATGTCATCCGAAAGGTCCATGACTTGAGCTTCGATGCACCGTTGACGGCGGGGCGCACCCTCGCGCATCCACTCGAAGACATCCACGTCATCGGCGTAGAAACCAAACTTCTCACGGCCCGACGGGTCTGGGATCGACTGTTGAGCGGGCCACGGATACTTCGTGCTGGCATCCAGGCTGGCGCGGGTCAAGTTAAGGCCGTAACTGTGTCCGTCGGGGCCAAAAACTTTCGGCTCAAGCCGTGTCAGGAGGCGCAACGTTTGCGCGTTACCCTCGAAGCCTCCAATATCGGAAGCCCAATCAGAAAGGGCACGCTCACCATTGTGGCCAAATGGCGGATGCCCGATGTCGTGAGCGAGACAGGCCGTGTCAACAACATCGGGGTCGAGCTCCAGACGGCCGGCAAGTTCGCGGCCAACCTGGGCCACCTCCAAAGAATGCGTCAGCCTATTACGAGCAAAATCAACACCCGCCGTGGGACTGAGAACCTGCGTTTTTGCCGAAAGTCGACGCAACGCGCTGGAGTGAAGCAGCCGGGCACGATCACGGGCAAAATCACTGCGCCGTGAAGAATGCTTTTCGGGAAACATCCGTTCGGCATCACGGTCGGCGTATGTTGCAGTCCGATCGGAGGAGGGCTCACCCACCGCTGGCCTCAATTTCGGCCCCTGCAACGGCACACTGGTCATTCTCGCTCAGTTCACGCGATTCGAGCCACTTGTCGGGCAGCGCCGTGCGTTTAGGTGTTCCCGCACGCCCTCGTGGACCCTCTGCTCCTTCACCGGGATAGGGCATGCTCCAGTCGAGTTGGCCCAATAGGTCGTCGAGATGTTGCAGGCTCGTCACCTGGGCCATCTGGGAGCGAAGCTCGCCACCTACGGGGTATCCCTTGAAATACCATGCGATGTGCTTGCGGATGTCGCGACACGCGTGCTCTTCCGACGGAAAGAACTCCACCAGAAGTTCGGCATGACGGCGAAGAGTCGCAGCAACATGGCCCAAGTCAGGGGCAGCCCGGGTTCCCGCGGGGATGAGTCCAGCGCGTTCCCGGAAGGCGGCCGTCAGGTCCGCGAAGAGCCACGGACGCCCCAAGCAGCCACGGCCGACGACGACGCCGTCGCATCCTGTCTCATCCATCATGCGTAAGGCATCTTCGGCCGACCAAATATCACCATTACCGAGTACCGGCGTTGAAGTGATCGCATTCTTGAGCTCAGCGATAGCGTTCCAGTCAGCTTGCCCCGAGTAGAACTCGCTGGCCGTGCGACCATGAAGTGCAATGGAAGCTACACCGGCGCCTTCGGCGGCCTTACCGGCCTCAATATACGTCAAGTGATCAGAGTCGATGCCCTTACGCATTTTGATTGTGAGGGGGACATCACCCGCAGCTTTAACGGCCTCTTCCACAATGTTGCGAAAGAGAGTGCGCTTCCAGGGAAGGGCCGCACCGCCGCCCTTTCGCGTCACCTTGGGCACCGGGCAACCGAAGTTCAAGTCAATGTGATCCGCGCGATTCTCAGCCACCAGCATCGTTACAGCTTCGCTGACGGTTTTGGGATCAACACCGTAGAGCTGTATGGAGCGGATGCTCTCGCTCTCGTGGTGCTGGATGAGCTGCATTGACCCGGGCGTTCTTTCCACCAACGCGCGGGACGTAATCATCTCGCTCACGAAGAGGCCGGTACCGTTTTCGCGACAAAGACGACGATAGGCCGTGTTGGTGATGCCCGCCATGGGAGCGAGCACGACGGGAACATCGACCTCAATCGGCCCAATCGTCAAATTTCCTGCGCGGGCAGGGCTTTCTACCGTCGTCATCGTTTCATTTCTCCTGAACACCCAGTATCCCACGGGAGCCCGCGCGATCAGGTGCGCTTACTCTTTTCGCCTGAAGTCCCTAGGGTGTTTGGCGTTCTTCTCGAGCTTGTTCCAACACGTTTTGAAAAGTCTCAGGATTCTGAGCGCCTGACACACCGTATTTGCCATCGATAACGTAAAACGGAACTCCGCTAATGCCATAGGCCTCGGCCTGGGCAACATCGTCCTTCACAGCACTGAGGTAACGAGCATCCGTGAGAGCGGCGTGGGCGGCGGCACGGTCGAGCCCAATCTCTTGCGCCAGATCTGCCAGATCGTCAATGCGCCCCACATGCTTGCCTTCCACGAAATAGGCACTGAGGAGGCGTTCCTTCATCTCCGCTTGCATGCCGTGTTTCTTGGCAAAATGCATCAGTTCATGGGCCTTGATCGTGTTGGTTTGGTGAACGGCGTCATAGTTGTATTCCAAACCGACGCTTCGGGCAACTTCGGTGACGCGCGCCAGCATCTCGTGAACTTGGTCCACCGGCAGTCCCTTGCGTTGGCTCAAGTAATCGACGGGGCTGCCGTCAAAGTCAACAGGAGTATCGGGAGCCAACTCAAAGGAGTGATACTCGACCTCAACGTCCTCCCCAAAGAGCTCCACGCCCTTTTCAAATTTGCGTTTGCCGATGTAGCACCACGGGCACTGCACATCCGACCAAATATCTACTTTGATAGGAGCAGATTCACTAAGGGTGGGAAGAGGAACGGGAGCTTTTACATCGGTCATGCTGGTTGAAACACTCCGTTGCGACGCCGTATTCCCTTTGACAACGTTTTAGCGAGGGTTTGAGGATCCGCTAGGGGGTCGGTGTGTCAATCGCACCACCGAAACGCCGATCACGAGACACATACTGCGAAATTGCCTCCCACAATTGCGACCGACCAAATGACGGCCACAACGTATCGAGAAATACCATTTCCGCATAGGCCGACTGCCAGAGCAAGAAATTACTCGTGCGCTGTTCTCCGCTGGAGCGCACGAATAGATCAACGTCCGGCATATCGGCGACATAGAGATGCTGGGCAATGGTTTTCTCACTGATCCGAGCAGGCTTGAGAGTGCCTTGGGCAACTTCGGCGGCGATGGACCGGACGGCATCCGCAATTTCGGTGCGACCACCATAGTTGACGCACATGGTGAGGGTCAGGGTTTTGTTTGCACGGGTGAGTTGTTCCGCAAACAGAAGTTCGTCGACCACGGAGGGCCATAGTTTCGGGCGCCGGCCTGCCCAGCGCACTCGGACATCCCACTCGTTCAATTGGTCACGGCGACGATGCAGGACATCGCGATTGAAGCCCATCAGAAAACGCACCTCGTCCGGGGACCGCTTCCAATTTTCGGTCGAGAAAGCGTAGACCGACAAATGGGTGACACCGGTTTGGATGGCCCCGGCAACGACATCCAGCAACGCCGCTTCGCCGGCTTTGTGGCCCTCGACACGTGTGAGGCCGCGCTGATTGGCCCAACGACCGTTCCCGTCCATGACGATGGCCACGTGCTTCGGCACACTCCCAACGGGGAACACGGGCGGGTACTCCCCCGTCCAGTCAACGGGCCGGAAATCAACGGCATCTTTGTGAGTTTTTGGCTTGCTCATCTCGCTACATGCTCCATTGATCGAAGTCCTCGCTCCAGGTGATACTGAGCATAGGCAGAAATGATTCCACTACCCCGAGACAAAGTGACGGCAGTGTGAGCTTCGGCACGGTCCCAATCACCCCTCAGGAGGGCGTCAAGAAGGTCCACCGTGGCGGCATCGATTCGGGCGGCCCCCACAGGCGCGCATTTCTCACACAGCATGCCACCGAGTTGAACGACGAACGAACCGTGGATTCCCTCCGTGCCACATTTCGCGCAAAAATCTATGCTCGGTGCCCATCCCGCCATCGAGAGAGCCCGCAGGAGATACGAGTCCAAGGTGAGAGAAGGGGCGTGCTCGTTGCGCGATAACGAACGAAGGGCTCCGACCAAGAGCAGGTATTGCTGGGGCGACCCCTCGGACTCGGTAACTTTGTCGGCGGTCTCCACCATGACGCTGGCGGCCGTATACCGAGGGTAGTCGTCAACGATGTTTGCACCGTAGGAACCCAATGATTCTGCCTGCGAAATAATATCGAGGCTTCGGCCCTCATAAATCTGAACGTCGGCAACCATGAAGGGCTCGAGCCGAGCACCAAATTTGGATGCCGTTCGACGCACCCCTTTTGCCACCGCACGAATTTTTCCATGGCTCCGGGTGAGGAGCGTGACAATCCGGTCGGCCTCCCCCAATTTTTGGGTACGAAGCACGACCCCTTCATCACGATAAACCGGCACAATTCATTATCCCTCGCCTCGTCATTCCTTGAGGCAGGGCGCGACGTGGTAAACCAGTCACATGGACGCAGGAATAATTGAGGTCCCCCTCTGGACTAATGCTCTGGCGATTGGTGTCGGTAGCCTGCAGGGCGCCATGTACGCCTCGGGTTTTCGCGACAGAAAACTCGATCTGCTGGGCATATCCATCATTGGTGTCTCAACGGGACTGGGTGGCGGTTTTCTGCGTGACATTCTCCTGGCCCGGCAGCCCCTCGCGTTAGCCGAGAATTGGTATATCGGCGTCGCCGTTCTTGCCGCACTCATGGGCATGCTCTTCGGCCGCATCATGATACGGATTGACTGGGTCATCACCTCATTGGATGCCCTAACACTTGGCCTCTTTGGGGCCATTGGTGTCACGACCGCCCTCAATCTGGGACTACCCGATATTCCGGCAATCTTTGTGGGAGTCATCTCTGCCGTCGGCGGTGGCGTCTTGAGAGACCTGCTTCTCAATATGCCCATTTCCGTCATGCACGTGGGATCCCTCTACGCGGTAGCGGCGGGCGCCGGAACACTCGTCTTGATTACGATGAACGCCCTCGGAAGCGGTCTCGTTGCGGCCTCAATCACGTGCGTCGCCGTCACGACAGCTATCCGCCTTCTTGCCGTTCGCTTTGGTTGGTCACTTCCCGAGCAGCGCGTGCTCAAGGGTCTGCGGAACCCGCGACTGATGAGGCCAACGGACCTCACCGGCCCCATTCAGACGCAAAGAGACCTCTAAACGATTGTTTTGGCCCCAAGGTTATTAAAGACAGCTAGGCAGTGACGAGTTGGGCTTGCTCCTGACGAACCGCACGGTTTACTGCAGACACAACAGCTTTCAACGAAGCCGTCGAGATGTCCGAATCAATCCCCACTCCCCAGAGCCGATTGCCGTTAACGTTCAGTTCAACGTAGGCCGCGGCAAAGGCATCTCCGCCGGCGGACAGAGTGTGCTCCACGTAATCAAAAAGTTCAACATGGATGTTGTGCGCCGCCATCAACTTGAGGAAGGCATCGATCGGACCGTTGCCAACAGCGTTCTGAGGCGCAATCTCATCTCCGTCACGAAGGTCGACACTCAGTTTCAGGGTGCCCGCGAAGTCGCTTTCCGTACGACTGCCGGTCAGCTCAAAACGGCCCCATTTGTCGTTTTCGTTCGCCGCTGGCAGGTACTCATCCTGGAAAATAGTCCAGAGCTGATCACTGGTAACTTCGCCACCCTCGGCATCCGTCTTGGCCTGAACAACCCCGGAGAACTCAATCTGAAGACGACGGGGCAGTTCAAGATTGTGATCCTGCTTCAGTAGGTAGGCAACACCGCCCTTGCCTGACTGAGAGTTCACTCGGATGACAGCCTCATAGCTGCGGCCGAGATCCTTGGGGTCGATGGGCAAGTAAGGAACAGCCCACACCAAGCTGTCGACCGGCACACCTTGCGCGCGAGCATCGGCTTCCATCGACTCAAAACCCTTTTTGATGGCGTCCTGATGCGAGCCGCTGAAAGCGGTGTAGACCAAGTCCCCAGCCCACGGACTGCGCTCGTGCACTTTAAGCTGATTGACATATTCGGCGGTGCGCTTTACTTCATCAAGGTTCGAGAAATCAATCTCTGGGTCAATGCCTTGCGTAAAGAGGTTGATCCCCAGGGCAATGAGGTCAACATTGCCCGTGCGCTCACCGTTGCCGAACAGGCATCCTTCGATGCGATCGGCTCCGGCCAGGTAACCCAACTCGGCGGCCGCCACAGCCGTTCCGCGGTCGTTATGGGGATGAAGAGAAATGATGATATTTTCACGATGGGCCAGATGGCGCCCCATCCATTCAATCGAGTCCGCGTAGGCATTGGGAGTCGCCATTTCAACCGTAGCCGGAAGGTTAATAATGACCTTGCGCTCGGCAGTCGGTTCAAAAATCTCGATCACCTGGTTGCACACGTCTACGGCATACTCGAGTTCTGTTCCGGTAAAACTCTCGGGCGAGTACTCGTAATAGACCTCCGTGCCGGGGATCGTTTTTTCCATCTCACGGCAGAAACGAGCACCGTGCAATGCGATATCGATGATGCCTTGCTTGTCTTGCTTGAAGACAACGTCACGTTGCAGGATGCTCGTGGAGTTGTAGAGATGAACGATGGCCTGTTTGGCACCGGAAATTGACTCATAGGTTCGCTCAATGAGAGAGTCCCGCGCTTGGGTCAAAACCTGAATGGTGACGTCGTCAGGAATCGCGTTGTCTTCGATCAAGCTGCGAACAAAGTCAAAATCCGTCTGGCTGGCCGAAGGGAAGCCAACTTCAATTTCTTTGTAGCCCATTCGCACGAGCATGTCGAACATGATCCGCTTGCGCTCGGGGCTCATCGGATCGATGAGGGCCTGGTTACCGTCACGAAGATCAACGGCACACCACCTCGGTGCCTTCTCGATGCGCTTCGCGGGCCAGGTACGGTCGGGCAAATCAATGCCCAGAGTCTCGTGATACGGACGGTACTTGTGGACCGGCATGGAACTGGGGGTCTGATTATTTTTCATTGCTCTATCTCCTCGCGTGTGGGGGTCAGCCAACAGGAATCTCCGCGACGAGAGGGCTAAGAAATAAGCTCGTCGCGGCAGCTAAGAAGGAGCAGACCGAAAGACATAGCCCAAGTTTAGCACCAGCAACCAGCCTGCCCTAAAGGAGCACGCGCCTAGAAACCCAGCCGTTGCAAAAGCTTGGGATCCCGCTGCCAGTCCTTGGCAACTTTAACCCGAATCGAAAGAAAGACTTTTTGGCCCACAATGGGTTCAATGGCGGCCCGGGATCGCTGACCAATGTCCCTCAGGCGTTCGCCCCCTTTGCCGATAATGATCGCTTTCTGGCTATCGCGCTCCACAAAAACATTGGCATAGATCTCGAGGATGTCTTTGTCCTCACGCTGAATCATGTCATCCAGTGTCACGGCGAGGGAATGAGGTAATTCCTCATGGACCCCCTCGAGAATCGTCTCGCGAATCAACTCAGAAATGTGTTTATCAAGGGCTTCATCCGACGTGGTCTCTTCGGGGTAGAGAGCAGGACCAGTCGGGAGAAGTTTGATGAGTTGGTCAGCGAGAAGGTCCAATTGGTCGTCGCCGGCAGCAGAGACAGGAATGATGGACGCCCAGTTGCGGAGGTCTTGAACTTCGAGAAGGCGCTCCTCGACATGCTTCTTGTTTGCGGCGTCCGTTTTTGTCACAATCGCGACCTTAATGGCACGCGGAAAACGATCGAGCTGTTCGTTGATAAAGCGATCGCCCGGGCCCACCGGCTCATCGGCAGGAAAACACATGCCAATAATGTCAACGTCGCCAAGAGTCGCTTGCACGAGTGCGTTGAGCCGCTCGCCGAGGAGTGTGCGGGGACGATGAATTCCGGGAGTATCCACCAATATCAATTGCCCGGCGGGACGATTTGAAATACCGCGAATCGTGTGGCGAGTCGTTTGGGGCTTCGAACTCGTGATCGCGACTTTCTGCCCCACAAGCGCATTTGTCAGCGTCGACTTGCCAACGTTGGGGCGGCCAACCAAGGAGACAAAACCGGAGCGAAAAACATCACCCTTGGCACGATTCCGAGCGGCAGCCCGAGTTCCGGCGTCTTCGATGGGAACTCCCGAATCATCAACGGGATTCTTAGCCCACTCGTGCGCTTTGCGGGATTTCGGTGGTCGACTCATGTGTTCTCCTCAGAACCAAAGGCATCTTGCGCCTGAATAAGGGCCTCGTCACGGAACACCCGAACGCGAGAAATAGATTTGCGGCGGCCCTGACTTCTATAAGCTTCCAAGACGAGGCCGCTGACGGCCACGGCGTCGCCCACGACTGCCATTCGTTCGAGATACTTCTCCAGTAATCCCCCCACAGTATCGACATCGTCGTCATCGAGCTCAAGGCCGAACAGGTCACCAAGTTCTTCAACCCGCAGACGAGCACTCACCACAAACGTCCTGTGGCCTAGGTCTTCGACCTCCGGCACATCCCGATCGTACTCATCAGCGATATCCCCGACGAGTTCCTCGATAAGATCTTCCAGCGTCACGAGACCAGCGATCCCGCCATGCTCATCAACGACCATGGCCAAATGATTGTGTTCCGCCTGCATCTGGCGGAGCGTCTCATCGGCCTTCTTCGAATCGGGGATGAAGATGGCGGTACGTGCGAGGTCTCGTACGGTGAGTCGAGCGAGGTCTTTCGGTTTCTCGAAAACGCGTCGAGAAACATCCCGCAGATAAAGAATTCCCAAGACATCATCGGTGGACTCGCCAACGATGGGGATACGGGAATAACCCGACGAGTGAAAAAGTGCGGAAGCGACAGCTAACGTACTGTCACCCTCGAGCGTGACCATGTCTATGCGTGGAACCATAACTTCGCGCACGATGGTGTCGCCAAACTCGAAGATCGAGTGGATGAGTTCACGCTCGTCCTTTTCTAGTACGGCATTTTTTACCGCTTCATCAACCATGCTGAGAAGCTGTTCTTCAGAGGCAAATGCCGTCGTGCCCGGCCTGCCGGGGGTCACCCGGTCACCGATGCTCACGAGGGCGTCCGCCAGCGGACCCAGAATGACCCGAAAAAAATGAATTACGGGTGCTGCAATAGAAAGGACGCCGAGGGAATGGGCGCGACCAACACTTCGCGGGCTCGAACCGGCCAGGACAAATGATGCAGCCGCCATAATCAGAATGGCCAGCAGGAGGGCAGCCCAGAGCGGCAAGTTGCTGGCAACGAGTTGCACAGTAACAAGCACCGCCGCGGCCGTTTCGGCAACGATCCGCACGAACGTCGTGACATTGCGATGGGGATGGGGGTCGTTGGCAATTGCCAATAGCGAGCGTCGTGAACGGTTTTCGCGAGACTGATCACGAAGATCATTGCTGGAGAGGACCCCCAGGGCGGCCTCACTGGCCGCCATGAAACCGGCAAAGCCGATAAGGACCAAACTCAAGAGAACGGTGAGAAGAATATTCACGTTAGGCCTTGCGAGACCGCTCGCTCAGCGCATACCCAATCAAGATGTCGCGCTGGAGAGAAAACATTTCTTTCTCTTCATCAGGTTCGGCGTGGTCGAATCCCAGTAAGTGAAGAATGCCGTGCGTCGTCAAAAGGAGAAGTTCATCCATTGTCGTGTGGCCGGCTGCCTCAGCCTGACTCTCCGCAACCTGCGGACAGAGAACAACGTCCCCCAGCAAACCAGCCGGGGTGAGCTGATCGTCATTACCTGGCCGCAGCTCGTCCATCGGAAAACTCAACACATCAGTTGGGCCGGGCTCCCCCATCCATTGGACATGGAGGGCTTCCATCGCTGCTTCGTCTACCAAGACGATGGCAAGGTCTGCATCGGCGTGAATACGCATAGCGTCGAGGGCATAGGTCGACAAACGCTGCAGTGCTGCCTCGTCAATCTCGTAGGTTGACTCGTTATTAACTTCAATACTCACTTAGCGTCCTCGAGGGGGGAATCGGTCTGTCGGGGTGCGGGGGGCGCCAGGAGTACGGCGTTGAATTCGCTGGGTAAATTCTCTGGCTTCGTCGCGTTCTGCGCGTCTGGCCGAAGCCAGTTCGTCGAATGCCGTATAGGCATCCACAATCTGGCCAACGAGACTGTGACGCACAACATCCTGCGATCCCAGACGTGCGAAATGAATATCATCGATCTCGGCCAGGACCTGGGTAACCAAGCGCAGTCCGCTGGACGCACTCGGAAGGTCAATCTGCGTAACGTCGCCGGTAATGACCATTTTCGACCCGAATCCAAGGCGCGTCAAAAACATTTTCATTTGCTCAGGGGTTGTGTTTTGGGCCTCATCGAGGACGATGAAGGCGTTGTTCAGCGTGCGCCCACGCATGTAGGCCAAGGGGGCAACCTCAATCGTTCCCGTTGCCAACAATTTGGGCACCAATTCGGGATCGAGCATTTCACCAAGAGCATCGAAAAGAGGACGTAAGTAGGGGTCGATTTTGTCGGTGAGGGATCCCGGCAGGAACCCGAGGCGCTCGCCTGCTTCAACGGCGGGACGCGTCAAGATGATGCGTTCGACCTCCTTGCGTTGAAGCGCTTGAACGGCCTTCGCCATCGCCAGATAGGTTTTCCCCGTTCCGGCCGGGCCGATACCAAACACAATGGTGTTTTCGTCAATGGACTGCACATATTGCTGTTGGCCAACCGTTTTTGGCCGAACAGTTTTGCCCCGTGACGTGAGGATAGCTTCACCAAGAACTGCGGAGGGCGAGGTGTGCGGATGCATGTCCAAGATGAGCCGTGACGCCACAACGTCGGCCGGAGTGAGCGCCTGACCGTTTTCGACCATGGTCAGGAGTTCGACGAGGAGTGCTCGGGCCTCTCTTAAGTGGGTAATCGAAGTATCTGCGGACACCGCGCTGAGAGTAATGGTGTTGCCGCGAACGTGCATGTCGACATCGGGGTATTCCTGTTGAAGGGACGCCAATAGTCGATCCCCCGGGCCGAGGATACTGACCATATCGACGCCCTCGATTGTTATGATCTCTGTTATTTCGCTGCCGGCACTAGGCAAGGGTATGGTCCTGGAGGTTGCCGGCTAGAACATGGGCATGCACGTGGAAGACCGTCTGGCCGGCGGACTCACCTGAATTGAAGACGAGTCGATACTCCCCCGATGCGTGAAGGGTCGCCAAGTTGTGCGCCGTCGCAACGACCTCCGCGAGCAAGCCTGGATCACCAATGGCAAGTTCGGTCACGTTAGCGAACGCCGGTGTTTTGGGCACCACCAGGAGGTGCAAGGGAGCCTGAGGATTTATGTCACGAATGGCAATGAGCCGCTCATTTTCGAAGACAATATCCGCGGGAATTTCACGGTCGATAATCTTCGTGAAGATGGAAGGTCCGGTCGTGTTCATAACTTCATCTTAAGCGATAGCGGCCTTAGAGGCGCCTGAGTCGTGAACTCAAAATCGCCAGCGCCGCCGGTCCCGCCGTAGACGTGCGGAGAATGTTTTTCCCCAAAGTCGCAATCGTCGCTCCGTTCGCTCTCAACAGAGCAAGTTCGGAAGGAGTGATACCCCCTTCAGGACCAACAATCAGCGCAAAGGAGGCGAAAGGAGCACCGTCCGAGAGGGCTACGCCGCTCGTCGACTCGTCGTGCCGGGCACTAACGGGCAACGACATTTCGCCCAGGGAAACATCTCCCGTGGGGTCGAGGACAATAAGTTGGGTCCCTGCCAACGTTTTGACGAACACCGACGCCTTTTCGTATGCCAGTACCTCGGGAATGTAGGCCCGGATAGATTGCTTGGTGGCTTCTCGCACGATCGCCCCCCAGCGAGAGCGCCCTTTGGCCACCTTCGGACCCTCCCATTTTGAAATTGACCGTTCCGCGGCCCAGGGAAGGATTGCGTCTATACCGAGTTCGGTGCACGCCTCGACGGCGCGCTCGTCGCGATCATTCTTAGCCAAGGCCTGAACCAGAGTGATTTGTGTCGTTGGCAATGCAATGCCATCGACGTTAGTTACTTCGAGGGTGACAACGTCTTTTTCAACAGTGAGGGCAGTGGTCGAAACAATGAGACCGCGACCGTTACCCACCAGAAGGCTCTCACCGACTCGAACCCGGCTGACCGTCGCCGCATGTCGCCCCTCGCTCCCCCGCAAGGAGAGCAGCTCGCCCACAACGGTGCTGACGAGCTCATCAATGAGATAGAAGTGAGCCATCTTTAGACGTTAAAAAACCGGTCGCGAAGTTTCGAGAACATCCCTTGCTGAAATTCTGACAGCTTGGGTGCCGTAGCCTTGCGCCCCTTGGCGAAGGATTCCACCAGATCGCGTTCCTTACCGGAAAGCTTCATGGGCGTAATGACGTGAATACCAACTCTCAGGTCACCGCGGCCACTCCCGCGAAGGTGCGTAATTCCACGGTCCTTGACAGTGACAATATCGGCGCCTTGCGTGCCGGGTTTGAGTTCCAGAGTCACGTCACCGTCTAAGCCAGCGAACGTGGTGGTGGTGCCGAGAATGGCATCCGTCATCTGAATCTCGAGCGTGCAGAGAAGGTCATCGTTATCGCGACTAAAGACCTCGTCGTGACGAACCTTCACTTCAAAGTACAGGTCGCTGTTGGGGCCACCAGCTGGACCAGCTTCTCCGCTTCCCGCCATTTGCAGTCGAACGCCTGTGTCAACGCCGGCGGGAACGTCAAGCGGAATCGATCGCCGAGCACGAACTCGGCCTTGGCCTTGGCACGTGGTGCACGGGGTCGCAATGACGGTGCCAAAGCCTCGGCAACTGCCACAGGGGCTGGACGTCATGACGTTCCCCAGCAGGGACCGGACGGCTCGAGAGATTGATCCTGTTCCGTGACAGATATCACACGGGACCGGAGCCGTGCCGGGTTGACAACACGTTCCCGAGCACGTTTCACAGACAATGGCGGTGTCAACTTCGATGTCTTTGTGAATGCCAAAGACAACTTCCGCTAGGTCCAAGTCCACCCGCAGGAGGGCATCCTGTCCGCGCTCACGCCGAGAACGAGGCCCCCTCTGGGAACTCCCGCCACCAAAGAAGGTCGAGAAGATGTCCCCAAAATCTGAGAAACCCTCGCCGCCAAAGCCCTGCTGAGGACCACGATCGTATTGCTGGCGCTGAGAGGGGTCGCTCAGCACGTCATAGGCATGCGTCACGAGCTTAAAACGCTCCTGAGCATCTGGGCTCGGGTTGACATCGGGGTGAAGTTCACGCGCGAGCTTGCGATAGGCCTTCTTTATTTCTTCCACGCTTGCATCGCGTTTGACACCGAGTACGTCGTAATGATCAGCCACGAAAGGCAAACTCCTTGTAGATATGTTGGTGAAGTGAAAAAACTTAGGGCGCGTGCGCTACCCCGCGTCGAGGGCCCGCGTCAGATACCGGGCAACAGCACGCACGGCGGCCATGTTGTTGGAGTAATCCATTCGCGTTGGCCCGAGAAGGCCGAGCGTGGAACGTTGGCCGGCTGACGCATAGCCGGTTGTCATCAGGCTCGTTTGATCCAGCGCTGAAGCCCCTATTTCGTGGCCAATACTTACGGCCACTTCGGCACCGTCTCCCGCCATCTCGGTAAAGAGCTTCAGCAGGATCACTTGCTCCTCTATCGCGTCGAGCATGGGATAGATGCTGCCCACGAAGTCTTCTCCCGTGCGAACAAGATTGGCCGTTCCAGCCATGACGAGCCGCTGCTGGCGATTGACTTGGGCCTGCTCCACCAGGGTCGCTTCCAAGACCGTCGCCGCCGAAAAAAGATCGAGAGCAATATTTTGGGAAAGCTTGCCTAGGGCAGCGGCCACGCCGCCCAGACCTTCGCCGGCAACGTGAGAATTAATGTTTCCGCCCAGCTGGGCCAATTCACCGTCACTGAGCTCGCGATCTAACTCGACCAGGCGTTGATCCACGCGACCGTTATCGGTTATCAGCACGCTTAGTACGCGGCGAGGACCCACCTTGACGAGCTCCACATGCCGAACCTTTGCTGTCCCCAAAGAAGGGTACTGAACGATGGCGACCTGATTGGTGAGCTGGGACAGGAGACGAACTGTCCGGCCGAGGAGTTCATCAAAATCACCAGACTCGTCGAGGAACCGCTCAATGGCAACGCGTTGGGTGGAACTGATCTGTTTCACCTCGGCCAAGTGATCGACAAAGAGCCGATATCCCTTGTCTGTGGGAATGCGTCCACTTGATGTATGGGGTGCGGCAATGAGCTCCTCCTCTTCGAGAAGAGCCATGTCATTGCGGATTGTGGCCGCCGATACGCCGAAAGAGTGGCGATCAACAATGGACTTTGACCCCACTGGTTCTCTCGAGGAGACATAGTCCGTGACGATCGCTCGAAGGACTTCAAGGCCTCGCTGAGAAACCATATTCACGCTCCCTCGATCTCGTCACGTAGCGTCAATTTGGCACTCGCGCATTCTGAGTGCCAATTCTATCGAATCTCATCATCTAATATCGTGAAGTTGCGCTTGCTCGGATACCAAAATCACATCCGAACCGCGGTTATTCAGCGTCAGGAACGACATTCCACATTCCACCCTTTCCGTGGACGAGGTTTGGCAGTATGCAAACCACCGGCCAGGGTTGTCCAGGTCCAAATTGACGGGGAGAGTAGGACCGGGAACCGGATGGTGTCAAAGTCACGACGTCAAGCCAGTCGTCGAGGACAACAACAGGTCCAGCCGAGTGCCCGCATGCGGGTGCAACCAGTAAGCACCGGCAAAGGAGCGGTGAACTGTACTTTGAACAAAGGTATAGCTGCGATGGCGTTTTGAGTGAGGTTCGGAACACCGTGTATTTCGGTGCCCAAGAGATCCCGGGCCAATGAACGGTGGTTGTTTCGGAAAGTATGTTCACAACAGTTGCTTGGTGTTGGTCACCTGGGACTGCTGTCCGTTCATCACCGACTTTGCTCAACCCGATAGAGTTGCGCAGCAACGGTGAGGTTTGGTCGTACTGATGCCCCGAAAGCATGCGCCGGGCAGTGGAGCGTCCCATCCCCTTCGTTGACATCACCTCATCGAGGATTTTGGCTTTGTCTGACTTTGACGCTCCCGCGTAAACGTTTCTGAGTTTGTTCGTGACGTGTCGTCTTGCGACCATCGGAAATTTGCCTTCCATCATCAGGCAAGCTTGCCCCTGGATGGGGGGCTACGCGCTCAAAGAAGCTGAGGCACGTCGCCCCCTGCCGAAACCACAATAGGTCAACTAGAGTGTCTCCCAAAGGAGGTACGACCATGATGTATGGATGGTACGGCGGCGATTGGGGAATTGGCGCCTGGATAGTAATGGTGTTGGTAATGGTCCTTTTTTGGGGAGGAGTCGTCACGTTTGTGGTGTTCCTCGTGCGACGCCCACCCGGTGGGTCAGTTACACATTTGCCGAAACCTTCACACCACGACGCTGAGCTGATACTCAACGAACGCTTTGCGCGCGGCGAGATTGATACAGAAGAATATAACGCTCGCAGGGTTGCACTTCGACGCACATAAGCCCCCGCTTAAAACGCACCCCGTGGATGTCGCCGCAATTTCGATGACCTCCACACTTTTGGGGTGTCACGAACGATGGCATTCGGTACGGATTTCGACTTTCGTGAGGAACAAGTGACATGGGTACTACGACCGAAACCGCCGTGATGGAAGTAAAGGGCTTCTATTGGGCGTCGTCCAAAGCTGTCGCGGAGTTCGTGCTCTCCCGTCGGCTAGGGGTACTTAGCGGGCACGCAAACATGTCAATGGATTCAATGATCCGCGACATGCGCAACAGATTCCTTGTCGCGGCCATACTGTCGATACCGATCATCCTGTGGTCTCCGATCGGGCGTGAGGTTATCGGATACAGTGCACCCGCTCCGTTTGGCCTACGAGACGACTTCTTTTTACTCAGTCTGTCTCTTCCCGTAATTTTCTATTCGTCTTGGATATTCTTCGACGGTACATTCCGGGCTTTGCGGGCGCGAACCCTGGACATGATGGTCCTCGTGGCCGTCGGTGTGGGTGCAGGCTGGATTTACAGTTTGGTGGTGACCCTCACGGGAGGTGGCGACGTCTTCTATGAGGCCTCTACTGTCCTTGCCAGTTTTGTTCTGTTAGGACATTGGTTTGAGATGCGCGCTCAGGGTGGTGCCAACGATGCTGTTCGAACGTTATTGGAGCTGGCTCCCTCAAAAGCGTTTGTCATTCGTGATGGTGAACCGGTTGAAGTGAGCACGTCAGAGGTGGTCGCAGGAGACCTGATGCTGGTGCGGCCGGGTGCCAAAATTCCCACGGATGGTGTCGTCGAAGAAGGCGACTCTGACATTGACGAGTCAATGGTCATCGGGGAAAGCCTCCCTGTGGCGAAGTCGGCAGGTTCCACAGTCATTGGCGCCACCGTGAACACCACCGGGACACTCCGGGTTCGAGCGACCAAGGTGGGTGCGTGGCCGATTGCTGCTGAAGCGACTTCGCCGGCCTGCCGCGGCAGAATCACAGGAAGGTTGTAATAACTCATGAATGATGACCAAATGCCACACGATCCCGTCCTCACCCCCGATCAACTGAAGAACATCCATGCGTGGTGGCGCGCAGCGAACTATCTCTCCGTCGGTCAGATTTACCTCATGGACAACCCGCTCCTCCGAGAACCTCTATTACCTGAACACATCAAGCCGCGATTGTTAGGTCACTGGGGAACAACACCGGGCCTGAATTTCATCTATGCCCACCTAAATCGCAGCATCATGGCTCGTGATCTGGACATGATGTACATCATGGGACCCGGGCATGGCGGCCCAGGGCCGGTGGCAGCTGGATGGCTTGAAGGCACCTACAGCGAAACCTACCCGGACATTTCTCAGGACCTTGCCGGCATGAAACGGTTGTTCAGACAGTTCTCCTTCCCTGGTGGAATTCCCAGCCACGTAGCGCCGGAGACCCCCGGCTCTATCCACGAAGGCGGGGAGCTCGGATACGCCCTTTCCCACGCCTACGGTGCTGCCTTCGATAACCCCGAACTCATCGTTGCTACCGTTATCGGAGACGGAGAAGCCGAAACCGGTCCGCTGGCAGCGAGTTGGCACTCGAACAAGTTCATTAACCCTGCCCGTGACGGGGCAGTACTGCCCATCCTGCATCTGAACGGTTACAAAATCGCCAACCCAACAATTCTTGATCGGATCAGCCGTGAGGAACTCAACGATCTGCTACGCGGATATGGCCACACACCTTACTTCGTAGAGGGCAACGACCCCGACCAGATGCATCAAGACTTTGCACGAACCCTCGATGTCTGTCTCGACAAGATTCATGAAATCTGGCGGCAGGCGCGCGAAGATGGCAATCTAGAACGGCCGCGCTGGCCCATGATCGTTCTTCGATCTCCGAAGGGATGGACCGGACCGGCAGAGGTTGATGGCCAGAAAGTGGAGGGTACGTGGCGTTCACACCAAGTACCGTTTGCGGCAGCCCGCGAAAATGATAGTCACCGCGCGGTGCTCGAAACTTGGCTCCGTAGCTACCGACCCGAGGAACTCTTCGACGAATTAGGTGTTCCAGTAGCGACAATCCGCGAGCTACATCCCACCAGACAACGTCGCATGAGCGCCACACCTCACTCGAATGGTGGCATACTGCTGCGAGACCTCCGCATGCCAGCTTTCGCCGACTACGCCGTCCAGGTGGAAAACCCGGGCACCGGCTCCGTCGAATCCACCCGAGTTCTTGGCACATTTTTACGGGATGTGATGGCAGGGAACATGGATAATTTTCGCGTCTTTGCTCCCGACGAAAACAACTCAAACAGGTTAGACGCCGTGCTTGAAGTCACTGATCGGGCATGGAATGCCAGAATGATTCCCGGAGATGACCATCTTGCTCCAGACGGACGTGTTATGGAAATCCTGTCAGAACACACGTGTCAGGGCTGGCTGGAAGGATACCTGCTCACTGGTCGGCACGGTTTTTTCTCATGCTATGAGGCCTTCATCCACGTCATCGACTCGATGTTCAACCAACACGCAAAATGGCTGACTACGACCAACCACATTCCGTGGCGCAGACCGGTGGCTTCCTTGAACTATCTTTTGACATCGCACGTATGGCGGCAGGACCATAACGGTTTCTCCCACCAAGATCCAGGATTTATTGACCACGTCATGAACAAGAAAGCCGACGTGATTCGGGTGTACCTTCCACCAGATGCCAACACACTGTTATCTGTGGCCGACCACTGCCTGCGCAGCCGCCAATATGTCAATGTCATTGTGGCGGGTAAACAGCCACAAGTGCAGTATCTGGACATGCCTCAAGCCATCGAGCACTGCACCAAAGGCATTGGTATCTGGGATTGGGCCAGTTCCGATGCTGACAGCGAACCAGACGTTGTGATGGGCTGCGCGGGCGATGTTCCGACAATGGAAACTCTCGCCGCCGTGGAAATTCTCCGTTTCCATTTTCCAGACCTCCGAATTCGGTTTATTAACGTCGTGGATCTTATGCGTCTCCAAGACGACAGAGAACATTCCCACGGCCTATCTGGGTCCGATTTCGATGCTCTGTTTACGACAAACAAACCCGTAATTTTTACCTACCATGGCTACCCTTGGCTCATTCATCGCCTCACCTATCATCGAACGAACCACGCAAATTTCCATGTCCGCGGCTACAAAGAAGAGGGCACAACAACCACGCCTTTCGATATGTGCGTTCTCAATCAGATCGACCGGTTCAACCTCTCCATTGACGTCATCGATCGGGTTCCGCGCCTTCGAGACATCTCCGCCCACGTTCGAGAAGAACTGAAGAATAAACTGATAGAACATCGCCTCTACATCGAAACTCATGGCGAAGACATGCCGGAAATTAGAAACTGGCAGTGGTCAGCCTAAACCAGACCGTTTAGCTGATGTTTTCTTGGAGTCAACACGATGTCTTGTTGGATGAACCTGTGGAGAGTACTCTTTGGTGAAAATCCAAACATAAAAACTTTTAGGAGAGGTACGAATCATGTCCAGTCCACAAGAAAGTTCAGCTGTACCGAGTGGTTCGGTTCCCCCTCTCACGCAAGAGCAGGATCGACAGTGGGCTTCTTTTGCCCACCTCGGCGGAATCCTTGGCTTCCTGCCTGCCCTCATTATTTGGCTCGTCTTCAAGGACCGCGGCGAATTCACTAATCAGCAGGCCAAGGAAGCCTTGAACTTCCAGCTCACAATCGTGATCGCCTACATTGTTGGCACCGTCTTGACGGTGATTTTCGTCGGTGCCTTCATCACAATGGCGGCATGGGCGGTAAGCCTCATTTTCTCCATCATTGCCTTCACCAAAGCCAAAGAGGGTGTCGCCTACCGCTATCCCATTATCATTCGAATGATTAAGTAGGGTATTTTTCTGTCAAGACCTTATTTAAACAGGAGGAATCCATGGCAGAAAATGCACCATTAGTTGAGCCCGTAAGCCCCTACGCGGGCTTTACACAGCTTGCACCCTCCGATGAAAAACTCTGGGCAGCGCTGATCCAGTTCGGCGGCATTGGTTCGGGTTTCATCGTTCCGCTGCTGGGCTACCTTCTTCTTGGCAGGCGAGGGCCGTTCGTTCGTGAACACGCCGTCTCTGCTTTGAACTGGCAATTGACGCTCGTTTTGATCTACTTCGTCTCGACCATCTTGATGATTGTTGTCATTGGGTACCTGGTGTTCTTGGCCGCTTTCGTGCTGTCCATCGTGTTTGGCATCATCGCAACGCAACACGCCCACCGTGGCCAGCTCTACTCGTATCCCCTCGCCATTAAGTTTGTTTCGGTTTAGTTCCCGAAAGACAAACGCGTTAGACCAACCGACGGACGACTTCGTCGGCTCGAAGCCGCCCCGAAAGCGTCAGCACCAGCTGGCCGGAACGGGCGGCTTCGTACGTGATCAGCCCATCTGAAATGAGACCCGCAATCACCGTGGCAGGGAAATTTGCCCCCGAGGTTCCCTCCCGAAGGCGAATCTCCAGCAATACGCGCTCGATATCGCTGGCTGTCTCATCAGGTTCCTCTCGGCCGGCGGCAGGTGAAAGTCCTAAACTCAATTTCTGGGCATAGGCAGCGGGATGCTTGACGTTCCAAAAACGCGTGCCACCGATATGCGAGTGTGCCCCTGGACCAAAACCCCACCAATCCTGGTTTGTCCAGTACGAAAGGTTATGGCGAGAACGTTGGGTCTCAGATTTTGCCCAGTTACTCACCTCGTACCAATGAAAGCCGACGTCGCTGAGCATCTCTTCAGCTAACTCGTACATGTCTGCCTGGACGTCATCATCGGGAGTGGCTAGTTCACCGCGACGGATGCGCCGCTCGAGGGCTGTTCCCTTTTCTACGATGAGCGCATAGGCCGAAATATGACCCGTGTCGAGTGATATTGCCTGGTCCAATGACGCACGCCAGTCGTTCAATGACTCTCCAGGGGTTCCATAGATTAAGTCGACGCTGACCTCGAGGCCCACGTCTTTCGCCGCCTGAACGACGTCAGGAACTCTTTTCGGATCGTGCGTGCGATCGAGCGTGGCCAGAACGTGAGGCATCGCCGACTGCACGCCGAAGCTGACTCGAGTGAAACCGCCGGCAGCCAAAGACTCAAGGTATTGAGCGTCGACGGAGTCTGGGTTTGCCTCGGTCGTGATCTCAGCATTGGGTGACAACCCCCACGTTTTGCGCAAGGAACTCAATGCCCGCACAAGATCATCCGCTGGAAGAAGCGTAGGCGTGCCACCGCCAAAGAACACCGTTGAAAGTTGTCGTGCGGGCATTCCGGCAATACCAAGGACGGAAGCGGCTAGCGCAATCTCCCGTTCCACCTCATCGAGGTAATCAGTTTGTGGCGCCCCCTGTAACTCGGTTGACGTGTAGGTGTTGAAATCACAGTATCCGCAGCGAACACGACAAAAAGGAACGTGAACATACGCGCCAAACTCTCGCCCCACCGCCAGCGCTGCAGACCCGACAGGGAGCTTGCCGTCGGAGGGGGCAACGTCTCCGATAGGAAGAGGGCCGGCCATCCCTAGACCGATCTCGCGGGCAGGAGTGCGCGAACATAGCGACGCCGCACGATTCTCTGACGCAAACGAATGAGGGGGGAAAGGATCCGGCACCAGCGCCGTTTTCCAATCATCGTGACGGTGCGAACGACGGCGAAAACCGAGTCATCCTCGCGCCACTCAACACCAAAGTATTCCTCACCAACCGCCGGTGTTTCATCCAGAGTTCCCCAGCCATAACCGGCTCGACGAGCCTCTTGGATAACGTAGATCACTCGAAAAGCGGACGTCGACGAGAACGGTCGGAAGACACCGTTGACCTCCACGCTTTGGCCAGCGCTCACGGCCTGGGTCCCTTCGGCGGAGTACACAGCCTCAACCGGAGTCAATTCTGGACGTTGCGGCGTTCCAAATTCGGTGAACAGGAGGCCTTGATAACCGGTTGCATCGGCTTCGGTAATTTGCAAAATGCGAACTTGGGCACCCAACGGCATGCCCCAGGTCACGAGTGACGCTGCGGCAGCCTCAAACCGCGCTGCACCACTACCCAAACGACACTCGTCAAAAGTGGACCGAAAGCCCGTCGGCGGATAGGTCATGACATCACCCGCCTGGGTGCAGCCCACCGCGGCATACGTCACCGGGGAATCACTGAAAGTTTTGCGGCGCACGCCCGTTACTTCTTTTTGGTCTCGGTATCGCCCGAAAGCGCGGCGATGAACGCCTCCTGAGGTACTTCAACGCGTCCGACCATCTTCATGCGCTTCTTGCCCTCTTTTTGCTTCTCGAGGAGCTTGCGCTTTCGGGTGATGTCACCGCCGTAGCATTTGGCCAAAACATCCTTGCGAATCGCGCTGATGGTCTCACGAGCAATCATGCGAGCGCCGATAGCCGCCTGGATCGGAACCTCAAACTGTTGACGTGGGATGAGCTTCTTCAGGCGCTCCGTCATCAACAGTCCGTACGCGTAGGCCTTGTCACGGTGAACAATGGCGCTGAAGGCATCGACCTGTTCTCCTTGAAGGAGGATATCCACTTTGACAAGATCAGCTTCCTGGTCGCCGGCTGGTTCGTAGTCGAGTGAGGCGTAGCCCTGAGTGCGACTCTTGAGGTGGTCAAAGAAGTCAAACACGATCTCACCGAGGGGCATGTTGTAGCGCAGTTCAACCCGGTCTTCGCCCAAGAATTCCATGCCCAGCAGGGTTCCGCGACGGCTTTGGCACAGTTCCATGATCACGCCAACATAATCCTTAGGAGCCAAGATGGCTGTTTTCACAACCGGCTCCCGAACCGACTTAATCTTGCCATCGGGATACTCGCTGGGGTTCGTGACGGTGACGGTATTTTTATCTTCCGTGGTCACCTCGTAGGGAACGCTCGGAGCCGTTGCAATGAGATCTAGGTTAAATTCGCGCTCGAGACGTTCGGTGATGATCTCGAGGTGAAGCAACCCGAGGAATCCGCAACGGAATCCGAAACCAAGAGCCACAGATGTCTCCGGCTCATAGTTCAACGAGGCGTCAGAAAGCTTGAGCTTGTCCAGGGCCTCGCGCAAGATTGGATAGTCACTGCCATCAATGGGATACAGGCCAGAGAAAACCATGGGCTTCGGCTCGGTGTATCCGGGGAGGGCCACCGTCGCCGGTTTGAGCTGATCGGTTATGGTGTCGCCAACCTTGGACTGACGTACATCTTTCACACCGGTGATCAGATAACCAACCTCGCCGACTCCGAGGCCCTTTGTCGCGGTGGGTTCGGGTGCCGAAACCCCAATTTCGAGGAGTTCGTGGGACGCCTTGGTTGACATCATTTGGATGCGCTGACGAGCACTGAGGTGGCCGTCAATCACACGAACATACGTCACCACACCGCGATACGCATCGTAAACCGAGTCGAAAATCATGGCCCGTGTCGGTGCCTTCGGGTCACCCTTGGGAGCGGGAATCTGAGCAACCACAAGGTCAAGTAGTTCGGACACCCCCAGGCCGGTCTTACCAGAAACCCGCAGGACGTCTTCAGGCTTGCCGCCGATGAGACTGGCCAATTCCTTGGCGTACTTCTCAGGGTCCGCGGCCGGCAAGTCAATTTTGTTGAGGACAGGGATGACGGTGAGGTCATTTTCAAGCGCTAAGTAAAGGTTTGCGAGCGTTTGGGCTTCAATGCCCTGAGCCGCGTCAACGAGAAGAACCGCGCCCTCACACGCTGCCAACGAGCGACTCACCTCATACGTGAAGTCAACGTGACCAGGAGTGTCAATCATGTTGAGGGCGTACGTTTCGCCGTCAACTTCCCAGGGCATGCGCACTGCCTGAGACTTGATCGTGATTCCACGCTCGCGCTCGATATCCATGCGATCAAGATATTGAGCACGCATCGAGCGGTCGTCGACAATTCCCGTGATTTGGAGCATGCGGTCGGCAAGGGTCGACTTGCCATGGTCGATGTGCGCAATGATGCTGAAGTTACGAATCTTCGCGGGATCGGTAGACGATGGCTGGAGTGGGTTACGGGCTCGAGGTGACATACTGCTCTAAGTCTCCCACGCCGGAGCACTCAAGTTTTCTCATCGGGCGCCGTTGCTGGTAGTGTTAGCCCTTGGCTTATGTGTGGTCCCGCTGCACGAGACGTCGGTGAGTGCCCTCTACCGCCCATCGACACATCCGAAACGTACATAACAACGAGTGAAAGACACGGTTCACGTGGCAAACATTAAGTCGCAAATCAAGCGCATTGGTACCAACAACAAAGCTAACGAGCGCAACAAGGCAGTGAAGAGCGAAGTCCGGACTGCTGTCCGCGCTGCGCGTACTGCCGTCACGGCTGGCGACAAGGACAAGGCCACTGCGGCTCTGGTTCTGGCATCGACGAAACTCGACAAGGCTGTCAGCAAGGGTGTTCTGCACAAGAACAACGCTGCGAACCGCAAGTCGGCTATCGCTAAGTCGGTTGCTGCTCTCTAAACCACAAGATTACGCTTTCGGCCCTCACTTCGGTGGGGGCCTTTTGCGTGCCACGTGCGGCCGGGTGGGGTCTTAAGGTGACCTTCGGTGGCTAATCGCGACCGTACGATGCCACAATCATGACCATTCGTTCCACGGCATATACCGGGTCGCGGCCCCCGCCCTTAACGTTTGCGTCAGCATCCGCAATCGCTTCAATGGCACGGGCTAGCCCGGGTTCGTTCCAGCCCTGAAGGTCTTTTCGGGCTCGATCGATCTGCCACGGCGCGGCACCAACGGCCCCCGCGAGCTCCCCCGCGCTCCGTCGATCTCCGGAGATCTTTGCCATCAGTCGTAGCTTTGCCGCAAAGGCCGCGACCACGGGTACCGGATCGGCTCCCGAGCTGAGGGCGTGGCGCAACGTGAGGAGTGCATCACCAAGACGACCCGCGACCGCGGAGTCGACAACTTTGAATGCCGTTGCCTCGATCCGTCCACCGTAGTAGTCATCCACTGTGCGATCAGAAATTTCTCCCACGGCATCAGAGATCAGTTGTTGGCAGGCGGAGGCGAGTTCGGCGCCGGAACCCGCGAAGGCCGAAACGAGGGATCGCAACGCACCGGCGGAAATTTTTCGTCCGGCCTGACGGAACTCTCCCGTGGCGAAGTCGAACTTGTCGCTGTCGCTCTTCAGCTCTGCACAGATGATTTCAATTCCGCCGCCGTTACCAGCACGAAGGGAATCCAAAAGTTTTTTGCCGCGCACTCCCCCATCGTGACGAAGGATGACCGTGGTCTCGGAATCGGGGCTCGCAACGTAGTCGAGTGCATCGACGAGGAAATCGTCGTTACATTTCTCCACGTTGCTCACACGAATGAGGCGCGGCTCCCCAAAAAGCGACGGGCTGGCGAGAGTAAGAAGTTGACCCGGCGAATAGCTACTGGCATCAACGTCACTGACTTCGAGGCTGGGATCCGCAGCGCGAAGCTGCTCTCTAATCATGGAAATCGCTCGGTCAGCGAGAAAGCCTTCCCCACCAGAGACGAGTACGAGAGGAGCAGGTTTTGCGGCGCTCCACGAAAGTTGAGCAATGGCAACTTTCGCCTTGTTGGCTCGAGGTGATGCTGCGACTGCCACGGGTTCTCCTTGTAGAAAACAGCCTACCGTTCACTCCACACGGAGAGGCGTCCCTCATGGGCGCTCACGACGATGAGCCCGTGTTCATCGGTGCGCGTCACACTCGTTCCCACCTCTCGGAGCATGTCCAATGCCTTCGCAGTGGGATGCCCGTAACCGTTCTCTTTTCCAACCGAAACGATGCCAAGCGTAGCCTCGAGTCTTCTGTACAGGGCATAACTCTGATCACCGGAGCCATGGTGCGCCACTTTCACAACGTCAACGGCGGCAATGGGAGCATCGCGCATGAGTGCGTTTTGAGCGTCCTCCCCCAAGTCTCCCAAAAAGATGACCGTAAGACGGGGCGTCTCCACGCGCACGGTAATGCTGCCCGGGTTGCCATCTTGCATCGACGGGTAGTCAGGTGCAGGCCACAACACTTGCCAGGTCGAGTTTCCCAATTCGCCGCGGTCGCCCTTATTGCCGCGCTCCACGCTCGCACCGCCCACCACGAGGTCTTCGACGATGCCGTTCTCCTGCGCATTCTGAGGTGTTCCGACCAGAGCACTGTCGACCTTGCCGTTCACTGCGGCCACTCCCCCGACGTGGTCCAGGTCGTAGTGGGTCAGAATGAGGAGGTCGATTCTGGTGATGCCCAGTTGATTCAGACAGGTCGCGAGCGGTTCCGGTTTGCGTCCCGTGTCGATGAGGGCAATCGAATCGCCATCACGAAAAAGAACAGCATCACCCTGCCCGACATCACACGCAGCGATGATCCAGTCGTCCGGAATGCGCGCAGCAAAGAGAAGGCCACCAACAAAAGCACTGAGGACGTAGATTCCGGTGCCGAGAATCACGCTGAATCCTAGGAGGCGGCGCACCGGTGTGCGTGGGTGTAGGAGCATGACGACGATGTCCACCGAAGTCAATGACGCCAAAATCACGCCGGGACCTCCCGCCAACCACGCGACGGAGGGGCTCGGTAACGTCGAAAATACCATTGCTGTCTGCCCAATCCACTGTGCGGGGAGCCAAGAAATCCACAGCAGAAGGTGCCCCAACGGTGCAAAGAATGGCAACACAAGGCAGGCGACGAGACCGGTCACCGTTGCCAAGGGTGCGGCCGGACCGGCGATGACATTGGCCAGCACGCCATAAGTGGGGATCTGTGGCTGGAGAAGGATGATGACGGGTTGGCAGGCCAATTGCGCCGCCAACGGTATGGAGATGAGCATCGCCGGCAACTGCGGCATGAAGCGCGACAACGACTGGGCAAGGGGGCGTGCCAGCACGAGAAGTCCCGCCGTGGCGCTGACCGAGAGAATGAATCCGAAGTCGATTGCCCACCACGGATTAATAATCAGCATGACGACCGCGGCAAACGACAGTAACGGCAGTCCCGTGCCGGGTCGTCCGACTGCCAACGTAATGAGAACCACGGTGGACATCACGGCAGCCCGTACGACCGACGCCTCGGGCGTGATGAGCACGACGAAGAGCGTCAGCGCGAGAACGGCCCCCGTCACTCGCCATGTTCTCGACAGGCCCAACTTTGCTCCCAGAATCATGATGGATGCTGTCACGATGACGCAATTAGCTCCTGAAACGGCGGTGATGTGCGTGAGCGAGACGACTTTCATGGCCGTTTCGAGGCTCTCACTCACCGCTGAGGTGTCACCAATAGCTAGCCCTGGAATCAGCTGTCCGCCAACACCCGGGAGTGATGATGCGGCCCCCGAGAGGCCCTCCCGAAGGGCCTGCGCCCACAGCAAAAACCACGGGTAGTCACCTGTAGGATCTTTGTCCCACGGTTTGATGTCCACATGGCTAGGCGCGTGCACCAGGATCGAGAGACACAACGCCAGCGTCAAAAAGGATGCCAATGCAACCGCGGGCAGGAGGCCACGAACCCAGTTGTCATCGCGTGCAGCGCCTGTGCCGCTAGAGAAATGTGGTGCCTTGAGGCGGCTGGCGGTAAAAGTCGTGACGACAGCGAGAAGTGCCGCGATGACGGCCACCAACCATGTCAGCCCAGAGAGAGTTGCCGGGGAGGCTCCCTCGTTCGGCGCCAAGAGTGCAACCACCGCCGCCCAAGCTCCGAGGACGGGGAGGGCGAGCCGGGCATCCGCCTTCACAGTGTCACCAAATCACGGATGTTCGCCATCACCTTGTCGCCTATGCCAGACACCTCGCTCAGCTGCTCGATGCTCGTGAAACCGCCGGTGGCGTCGCGCCAGTCGATGATACGTTGGGCAAGGGCTGGCCCAATTCCTGGAAGAGTGTCGAGTTCGGCGACACCAGCTGTTCCCAAGCTGACCTGTGCGCCACCAGCCCCGGATGCACCCGCCTGCGTGTTGGAAGCCGAATTGGGGTTCGTCGAATCCGCGCGACCTCCACCCGCTGCGGAGCAGAGCGCCTCGTTTCCGGCAGCGCCATCCGCCGTTGCCGGAACAACAATTTGCTGACCGTCTTCGATGGAGTGCGCAAGGTTAATGGCGCAGGGGTCCGCCGTGGTCGCGAGTCCGCCCGCTGCCATGACCGCATCAACGACGCGAGCATCGACCCTCACTGCGTATAGCCCCGGCACCTGCACGGCGCCCACGACGTGCACAAAGATCTCACCGCCGGATGTTCCCGACTCTCCAGATGAAGCGGTGGCTTCCGTCGTTCCCGGCATCGGTGTCGACGCGGACATGAGGAGGTCTCCGGGAACCCCCGACTCTGCCCCGAGGGTGGCGATGGAGGACACCACGATGGTAATGACGATGGCCACCGCCCCTAGGACCAAACTCGCCCCCACAGCAATGCGCCACCGCACGCGCTGAGCAGAATTTTCTAGCTGCGCAAGGGACGTTGTTACGCCGTCATCGAGTCCTAGGAGGTTGCGAAGGAGCTCTGTGACACGGCGCATGTACCCACGTTAGAAAAGTGGTGATACCGGTGGAAAAGAAAAGCCCCTCAGCTATCGAAGGCGAGAAGGAACGCGCCTGTGGTGGAGAGGACTTAGCTTGCGGGTTTGGTCGCGATATTCACGATCTTGGGTGCACGAACAATGACGTTCACGATCTCGCGGCCTTCGAGGGCACGCAGAACACCCGGCAGTCCGTGGGCGGCCACTTCGAGATCATCAGCCGAGATATTGGGGCTGACCTCGAGGCGATCACGCACCTTGCCATCGACCTGAACCACAGCGGTAATCGATTCCTGCACGAGAAGTGCGGGGTCGGCCGCGGGCCACACCACGAGAGACACGGTGGGCTCATAGCCCAGCAGTTGCCACATGTCTTCGGCGGTATACGGAGCGTAGAGATCGAGCATGACGGCAATTACCTCGGCGGCCTCACGAACGGCGGGATCGGCTGGGCCCACTCCGCTGTCGATCGCTTTGCGCGTCGCGTTGACGAGCTCCATCAGACGCGCGACAACCACATTGAACTTGAAGCTCTCGATGAGGGCCGGAGCGTCCGCGAGGAGGTGGTGGGTCACTCGACGGAGGGCGACATCCCCGCCGATAGCAGGGGTGCTCACGTCCGAGGTGACATCGTGTGCGATACGCCACGCACGAGCGAGGAACTTATTGCTCGCGGCAGGAGAAACCGACTGCCAATCAATGTCTTCTTCTGGAGGGCCGGCAAAGGCCATTGTGATGCGAACGGCATCTACGCCGTGTTCTTCGAGCTGTTCGGAAAGCTTGACGATATTGCCCTTGGACTTGCTCATGGCCGAGCCATCCATCAAGACCATGCCTTGGTTTAACAAAGCGGTGAAGGGCTCTTCAAACTCGATGTGGCCGAGATCGAACAGTACTTTCGTGATGAAACGGGCGTATAGAAGATGCAGGATAGCGTGAGTCACACCACCGACATATTGGTCGACTGGTGCCCACCGCTTGGCTTCTGCGGGATCGAAAGCCTGCGTGGAGTCGTTCGGTGACAGGAAGCGCAGGAAATACCACGAGCTGTCGACGAAAGTGTCCATGGTGTCGGGATCGCGGCGGGCCGGCGTTCCGTCAACCGGGTTGGGCACGTTGACCCAGTCCTCCGCGGCGCCCAGCGGCGAGGAGCCCTTGGGCTGAAGATTCAGACCCTCGGTTGAGGGCAACAGGACGGGAAGCTGATCTTCGGCTACGGGATACTCGGTGCCATCGGCGCCGTGAATGATCGGGATGGGGGTTCCCCAATACCGCTGGCGCGAGATGAGCCAGTCGCGCAGGCGATAGTTCTTGGCCGAGCGACCGGTACCCCGTTCAGCCAGAATTTCGATCGCGCGTGCGACGGCTTCCTTCTTGGCCAGGCCATCGAGCGGCCCGGAGTTGACGAGTTTTCCGTCGCCCGCCAGCGCCTTGCCCGTTATTGCGGGATTGTTGTCGGTCAGAGCGTCGACGGCATCCGTTGCCCCTAAGGCAACAACAGTGGGTTCGACAACAACCCGAATGGGGAGATCAAAGCGCAGTGCGAAGTCGAGGTCACGCTGATCGTGGGCAGGAACGGCCATGATGGCGCCCGTTCCGTAATCGCTCAGCACGTAGTCGGCAGCCCACACGGGCAGACGCTCGCCGTTCACGGGGTTGATGGCGTAGGCACCAAGGAACACGCCCGTCTTGGGGCGATCGGTGGCCTGACGCTCGATCTCGGTGGTCTTTTGTACCTCCGTGAGGTAATCGTCGAAGGCCACACGAGTGGCGTCGTCGGCTTTGGCCGCAAGCTCGGTGGCGAGGTCGGCATCTGGTGCCACCACCATGAAGGTTGCGCCATAAAGGGTATCGGGGCGCGTGGTGAAGACCGTCACAGGGGTATCGCGACCCTCCACCACGAAGTCAACATCGGCTCCGATGGAACGACCGATCCAGTTGCGCTGCATCGACAGCACCTTGGCGGGCCAGGCACCCTCGAGGGTGTCGAGGTCATCGAGCAGACGATCGGCGTAGTCGGTGATGCGGAAGTACCACTGGGTGAGCTTCTTCTTCACAACAATAGCGCCGGAGCGCTCGGAGGTACCGTCAGCCAAGACCTGCTCGTTGGCCAAAACGGTCTGGTCTACGGGGTCCCAGTTGACCCAGCTGTCTTTGCGATACGCCAGACCCTTGTTGTACATCTGCAAGAAGAGCCATTGGTTCCACTTGTAATACTCGGGGTCGGAGGTGTGGATGACCCGAGTCCAGTCAAACGATGCGGCATAGCGGCGCATGGACCGCTTCTGCTGATCAATGTTGTCGTACGTCCACGTAACGGGGTTCAGGTTGCGCTTGATAGCAGCGTTTTCGGCGGGCAGCCCAAAGGAATCCCAACCGATGGGGTGCAACACGTTGTAGTCGCGGTGGCGCCAGTAGCGGGCGATGACATCTCCGAGAGCATACGCCTCGGCGTGCCCCATGTGCAGGTCGCCGGAGGGGTAGGGGAACATGTCGAGCACATACTTGCGCGGGCGCTCATCGCTGGGATCATCGGAGCGGAACGGCTCAATCTTGTCCCAGACGGGAAGCCATTTGTCTTGAATTTCAGCGAAATCGTAGGTCGCGCCCTCGTGTTCAGTCATCCTCTCAAGAATAGTCGAGCGTACTGACTCCCAGTGCCCGCAGGAGCGGGGTGACCTTGACCCAGGTTTCTTCGAGTTCCTCGCGGGGAATCGACCCGCTGGTAATGCCACCACCCGTGCCGATGGAGACGCCAGTTTCGTCGAGCACGATACTGCGAATAACCATGGCAAGTTCGGCCGAACCGTCGAGGCTGAGGTAGCCAAAGACACCGGAATAGATGCCCCGAGGTCCCTCCTCCAGCTCCGTCAGAATCTTCATGGCACTGATCTTGGGAGCCCCCGTCATGGAGCCGGCAGGAAAACATGCTTCCAGGGCATCCGTCGCGGTCATGCCGCGAAGAAGCTCCGCCGATATCGTGCTGACCAGCTGATGCACGTTCTCATAGGACTCAACCTCCAGCAGCGCATCGACATTCACTGTTCCCAGTTGCGCGACGCGCCCTAGGTCGTTACGCATAAGGTCCACGATCATGAGGTTCTCGGCGCGCTCCTTCTCGCTCTGCACGAGCTCGAACGCGAGGGCTTCATCTTCAGCCGGTGAGTCACCGCGCCGACGCGTTCCCTTAATTGGCTTCGTCAACACGTGACCCGAGGCGTTAACGCTGAGGAACACCTCGGGGCTCGAGCTCAAGAGTGACACCTCGCCAAAGCGAAGCAGCCCGCCATGATGGGTCGGGTTTTCGGCACGAAGCCGGAGGTACGTCTGCACAGGATTGACGGCAGGCTCCCCCGGGGCGGCAGCGATCCGAACCTCGTTCGTGAGGCACATTTGATAGGCATCACCGCGTGTAATCGACTCAAGACACTCTTGGACCATGTGCTGATAGCGCTCGGGGCCATGGCGCCAGATGACTCGGTCGTTGGGGATACTCGGCGCGGGCAGCACAGCAACGCCCTCGTTGTCGTCGTCACCGGCGAGAACAGGAGCAAGCCGGGCTTCGAGCTCAGCATGCCAAGAACGTGACCCAGAGTCGAGCTCCAGCAAAGTGACGGTTCGAGCTTTGTGATCGAATTCGAGCGCCCGATCGAGGAAGACGAGCCGTGCATCCGGCGTTCGTGATGGTACCGTTCGCACCCCTGTGGTCTGCGCTGCGAGCTCGTAGCCGAACCAGCCCACCCAGCCCAGATGGAATCCTGGAGAATCGATATCTTCGAGCTGGTTTATCGCGAGATCGTCGCGCAAAGCTTCAAAAATGGTGGCTTCCTGCTCATGGGAATTCACCGTGAATCCGTCCATCAACAGAGCTCTTGTAACGACTCCGCGTTCCACGTTCTCGCTCAGGACGTGAGAGCGGGGAATGCCAATATAGGAGCGTCCTGCCGCGGCATCCGGCCCGGCATCAAGCCACACCGACCACGGCTCATCATCCGCAAGAATCTCGAAAGCACGAGCGGGGTCAACCCAGCCAGAAATGCAAGTACGGCTCACGTGAAGGTTCACCGTACTAGCCTAGGCGTGTGGCTGACAAACGTTTTCGCTGGAACGGTAGCGAACTGATTCCTGTTGATGGTGCGCCCATCCTCCCCCTCTATGTCGCTGACTCCTGGCTTGTCACGAATGGCAATGTTGTTGCACTACAGCAGCATTTCGAGCGCTTTGCTTCATCGGCAGCCCGTCAGGGGCTCGTTCGCCCAATGGATGCTTTTACCGCGGTTGCGACGGGAGCGCTCCCCCGCAAGGGTTCCTTCACTCCACGGATCGACTTAACGGAACGTGGGGAACTTGAATTCTGGATTCGCGCCGTTCCAGAATTGTTCACGACAATTATTTTGGCTACGTCAGAATCCGATGTTCGCACAGAACCCGATATCAAAGGGCCTGACATTCCTGCCCTAGCGGTCCTTCGCGAAACCGCCCGTACTCAAGGTGCCGAAGACGCCGTCATTCTCGACACCTCTGGTCGCATCGTTGATGGCGCCACAACCTGCATTTTGTGGTGGCGAGATGGCGAGATCTTTGTGCCCCCCAAGGAGGCTCGCCGCCTCGACTCCATCACTGTAAAAGTTATTCGTGAGATTGCCGAGGCCCGGAGCATTGCCGTTAAGGAAGCCTGGGCGACACCGGCGCAGCTCACCGGATCAACCGTGTGGGCGTTGAATTCTCTGCACGGTATTCGCCAAGTAACATCGTGGATCAACGGTCCAGAGCTTGTCTCCGACCTACCGCTGCTTCAATCGTGGAGAGCTTCCTACACGGCCCTCAACGTCCCTCTCCCGGCACTGTAAATGAACGAGTTCATCAACTGGTTCCTTGCCGCCGTCAGCAGTGTTGACCCGATCACCCGCACCCTAGTTGCTTCCCTCGGAATCATGCTCGAGACGTCTTTTCTCGTGGGGCTTGTCGTGCCTGGAGACACGATTGTGCTCATCGCCAGCAGCGCCATCACTACCACAGGACAGTATTACGCCATGGTGGGCATGGTGATTTTCGGTTCCCTTATTGGCGAGTCGATTGGTTTCTTCATCGGCCGACGTTTTGGGCCGCAGATTCGCACCAGTTGGTTGGGTCGCAAACTGGGGGTCGAACGCTGGAAAGCTGCCGATAACTACGTAGATCGCCGTGGCGGTATCGCCGTTTTTCTGAGTAGGTTCCTGCCCGTTCTCCATTCGATCATCCCGTTGACGGTCGGAATGTCGAAGATGAGATACCGCCAGTTCATTGCCTGGACATCAGCGGCCTGTGTCATCTGGACCGTGGCGTACGTGACATTGGCGGCGGTTCTCCGTGAGCGCTATGTCGAGTTTTCTGAGCGGTTCACCTGGGCGGGCTGGGCTTTCATTGGTCTCGTTATCGCCTTTGTCTTCGTGATGTGGGCCATCAAAAAGCGCATCGCTTACTCGCAGGCGAAATTCATGGATGCCCCCGGTGACGGCGACGCCAACACCATCGACGACCCGATCGACCCAAAGCAATAGGTACCTCGGCCCTCCCTGGGCAAGGAGACGGCAGTTCCCCCGGGGAGGATATGGAGAAGGCCCCCGCCAGCGCAGCGCTGGAATTCAGCACGCGCGTCGAGGGCCTTCATTGTCAGCGAAGAGCTAGCCGACTTGGTTGGCCTTGAGCCATTTGGCCGCGATTGTCGCGGGAGAATCTCCAGCGGCACTCTCCGTGTTGATTTGAACCAAGCCTGCCGTGGTCAGCTTGGCGTTAACGGAGTTGATAACACCTTTCGCATCCTTGGGGAACGACGCCTTGTTGATCAGGGCGACAACGTTGTTAGCCACCATCAGACTCTCGGGATCGGACAACGTAACGAAACCGTTCTTCGAAATAGCAGGGTCGCTCGTGTAGAGGTCAGCAATTTGCACAGCACCGTCGTTGAGAGCCTTGACGGTCAGGGGGCCTCCGTAGTCCTCAATGGAAGTAAAGGAGACGGTCACGCCGTAGATGCTCAGCAGACCGGCCGGGCCATAGGGCCGCGTTTCCAATTCGGAGTTACCTCCAACGGTCAGCGGAATCTTCAGTGCCGACAGGTCGGAAAGGCTGGTGACATTGTTCGCCTCGCTAAACGCCTTGGTGACGTTATAGGAGTCTTCGTCAGAAGCCGTCGACTGGTCGAGGACGGCGAGGCCCGAGGGCTCCAGAAGTGCGGGCAAGGCGCCGTAGATGTCGGCAGCTGTCTTGAGCGTCGTTTTCGTGTCGAAGTACTGCAGAAGGCCCCCGGTGTACTCCGGAAGCAAGGAAACTTCCCCGCTTTCGATAGCTGGAATGTAAACCTCACGTGATCCAATGTTGAACTTTCGTTCAACGGAATAGCCGGCAGTCTCGAGCGCCTGAGCATAGATTTCCGCAACGATTTCGTTTTCGGAGAAGGCCTGCGATCCAATCACGATTTTTTCCATTGAGGCAGAGGAAGAGGGTGCCGCTGTGGGGTCGGCGGCGGTGCAACCGGCAAGGGCCACGCCAACCGCGGCAGCCGCCGCAGTGATAGTCAAGATGCGCTTGATGCTCATGTGAAATAGCTCCTAATGTGAAATAAAGAGAAACAGGGGCCGTAGCTATGAAAGGAAAACCAAGGCTTTCCCCCTGTTATTCACTTTACCGGAAGGACGACTGTGCCGTGTGGTCTTGCGAGACGCTGCAACAAAGCGAAGAGACCTTCGAGGGCGAAGGCGAGTGCAATCACAATCAGTGACGCGGCGAGCATCTGTGTGTAGTCACGACGAGCAAGGGCAGAGAAAATATAGACGCCCAAGGCCCCACCCGAAACATAAGCTGCAAGGGTTGCCGTGGCCACGACTTGCAAAATTGCCGAGCGAACCCCGGCCATGACAAGAGGCAAGGCGAGGGGAAATTCGACCTGAAAAATCACTTGGAGGGGGGTCATCCCCATCGCCCGGGCGGCATCAACCGTGGCCGGATTCACGGCATGAATTCCAGCATAGGTTCCCGAAAGCAGAGGCGGGATGGCCATAATCACGAAAGTGGCCAACGGGGCCTGAAATCCAATCCCCACACTGAGGGCAATCAGAATCAAAACTCCCAGGCTGGGTAACGCACGTAGACCCCCGGTGAAGGTAACGGCAATTCCTGCTCCCCGACGAGTGTGCCCGACCAGAATGCCCAGCGGAATCGCAATCAGAGCGCCGATGAGAACCGCCCCGAAGGTGTACCCAAGGTGCTCACCAATGCGCGCCGTCAAGGAGTTTGCCCCCTCATGCAAGGCCGGGTTGGAGATCCAGGCAATGGCATCCGTTAAAAAATTCATGATGTCACCTTTCGCTTCCAGGGCATGGCGAAACGACCGATGAGCACGAGCGCACCGTCAAAGAGAAAGGCGATGATGACCGTCGCGACGACACCCGTGAATACTTCGGCGGGAATACCCCGCTTGAAACCATTGAGAAACAGGTATCCCAGGCTGGTGACACCAATAACCGAGCCGATGCTTACCAAACTGACGGTACTCACCGCCACCACACGCAACCCCGATAGCAAAACGGGGCCAGCCAGCGGCAGGTCTACCCGCCAGAAACGCTGCCACGACGAATATCCCATAGCGACGGATGCCTGACGCACATCCTGACTGACGGAGGCAAGGGCATCCACTATTTGGCGCACGAGAAGGGCAACCGCGTAAATAGTGAGGCCCACAACGAGGTTGGCAGGATCAAGAATGGAGGTCCCCAGAACCACCGGGAGGGCGATAAAGAGGGGAAGCGACGGGATTGTGTAGAGCAGACCGCTGGCCGGAACGAGAAATCGTCCGACGCGCTTGTACCGAAAGGCCACCCACCCGAGGGGAAGCGCGACGGCTAGTCCCACAACAACGGGGAGAATACTGAGCCCAATGTGTACCCAGCTGAGGTTGATAACGAGTTCCCAGTTTTTTGCTAGCCAGTCCATGCGCCGCCTTCGCGCTTACTCGGGTGAGGTTCGGCTGCTTGCTCAGGGGCAGCGAGAACTCCGGCTACGCGGCCGCGTTGGTCCACGACAAGGCGAGTTCCATTGCGTTCCGTGATACGCAAGTGCTTGCTCTCATCACCGCGGCCAATGAAATCCGCGACAAAATCATCCACTGGGTTTGCCAGCAACTCGGTGGGGGTTCCCATCTGCGCAACGTGTCCACCCTCGCGCAAAATAACGACCTGATCACCGAGCAGAAAAGCTTCATCGATGTCGTGGGTAACGAACACAATGGTCTTGGCCAGCTCGGACTGAATACGCGCGAGCTCGGTTTGTAGCTCGCGGCGGACAATGGGGTCAACGGCGCCAAAGGGTTCATCCATCAACAAAATATTGGGATCAGCGGCGAGCCCTCGGGCAACACCGACCCTTTGCTGCTGCCCACCGGAAAGCTGCCCGGGGTACCGTTTCGCCAGGCTCGCGTCCAATCCTACGGTTGCCAGCAACTCCATGCCCCGCGCTCGCGCTTGCGTGCGAGAAACCCCCTGCAAGATCGGAACAGTCGTGACGTTATCGAGGACTGTGCGGTGAGGCATGAGCCCCGAATTCTGCATCACGTAGCCGATTGAGCGTCGCAACTGCACGGGGTTGCGGGTGGCAACATCCACGTCATCAATTAATACCTGGCCGGATGTGGGGTCAACCATGCGATTAATCATGCGTAGCAACGTAGTTTTGCCGCAGCCTGAGGGGCCAACCAGCACGGTAACGGCCCGCGGTGCAATCGCAAGATTCACCTCAGCCACTGCTAGGGCGCCCTCTTCGTAGCGCTTTGAGACGGAACGAAACTCAATCATTACTGCCTTTTTTTTCATTTCTGTACACAACGTATAAGTGCATAGTAGGTATCTATTCTCACGGTTGCGGTGGGGACTTGCTGTTAACGTGTCAAACTTGAGCAGTGAAATCGTCTTCCCCCCCAAGCGCGGCAAGCCAGGCGGCAACGGATGTCATGCATCGTGCCGCTCGCATTGAAGACCGTTTTCACCAGTTTCGGGAGAAACGTGCCCGCAAGCGTGGTCTCGCCGTCACGGTCGTGCCCTACCCCGGCTACGGCTCAACCGAGTGGGTTCGCGTATTGTGCCGCGTTCTGCTCACAAAACGCCCTCGGGTTGGTTCTCGCGCCGCGAAAAAGATGCGGAAGCGTTCGGAGAGCGTTCGCGGTTGGCGCAGCTTTACGAGCGTTCCGATCAACGATGTCACGGTCAAAATAACAGTTGACGGAAATGTTATTGAGGTCAAAGCTGACCGCGGTGGTGTTGTCGATGCTCGTATTCCGATGACCCTCTCCCCTGGCTTGCACATCGTGCGCTTTCAAGCGGAAGACTCCGAAATTGCGGAGGCAACCATCTACGTGGTCTCTCCGCAAGTAAGACTCGGCCTCGTCTCTGACGTAGACGACACCGTCATGGTGACCGCGCTTCCGCGCCCTTTTCTCGCAGCCTGGAACTCGTTTGTTCTCAACGAGCATGCGCGTGTTCCGACGCCGGGGATGGCCGTTTTCTTAAGCAAAATTGCTTTTATGACCCCGGGAATGCCGATCATCTACCTCTCTACTGGCGCGTGGAATGTTGCGCCCACCCTCACCCGTTTTCTCACCCGCAATCTGTATCCCAAAGGCGCACTCCTGCTCACCGACTGGGGGCCCACCCACGATCGCCTCTTTCGTAGCGGGCGAGAGCACAAACAGACGCAACTCTCACGTTTGGCCTCCGAATTTCCCAATATTCAGTGGATGCTTGTGGGCGATGACGGGCAGCATGACGAAGCCATTTATGCCCAGTTTGAGCACGAGCATCCCGAAAATGTGAAAGCGGTCGCTATTCGCCAGCTTTCCCATGGCGAGGCCGTTTTAGCGGGAGCCACCAAGAAGACGGAGGCGCACGACCAAGACGGTGGCGTCCCCTGGGTGTACTCCCCCGACGGTGCTGGGCTTGTCGAGCAACTGACGGCGCGCGGCGTTCTTTAGCGCATTTTCCACCAGGCAGCTCGACCTGCGATCGCGAGAACTGCTGGAATCACCAGTAACATAACCACAAGCGTGTAGACAGCGATAGAAATCGCCAACCCGAACCCAAACATCGTTACCGTCCGTTGATCATTGAGCATGAAGCTTCCAAATACGACGACCATGACAGAAGCTGCAGCCAAGATCACTTTGGCAGTCGCCGCTAATCCATTCCGCACAGCAGCTTGTGTGTTGCCATCACGGCTCAATTCTTCTTTCACACGACTCAGCAAAAAGACTGTGTAATCAGTAGACAAGCCAAACAGCACGGCAAAAAGCATGACAGGTACAAAAGATTCCACAGGCCCGGCAATGACCCCCAACAGGTCTGCAGGCCACCACCCCCACTGGAACACGGCCACGACAGGCCCATATGCAGCGCCGACAGCAAAGAGATTCATAATGACGGCCATGGCAGCAATAAACGGTGCTTTGAATTCGATAAGCAGCACGATGAACGCCAATCCGACGACCAGTAGCACGAACCAGCCGAGCTGGGCGAGAAGCGTATCCGCTAGGTCAATACTCGTGGCCGTTGCACCTCCTACATGGGCGACAACATTCGGCGCCGACATCGGAAGGACAGATTCTCGAAGATCGTGAACAAGGGTTTCCGTCTCCGCTGCGTCAGGCGATGTTGTCGGGATGACGGTATACAAAACCGTCGTCCCGTTGGTTCCTAATCGTGGTGGTGTTACCGACGCGACACCGGCAGTATCAACGAGATCGGTTCGCAACACCATACTGGCGGCAGTAAGTTGCTCAGGTGTGAGATTGCTGCCAAAGTCGGCCGTCACGAGCAGGGGGCCAGCCCATCCTGCGCCAAACCCATCAACGATCAGGTCATAGGCCTTTCGCTGAGTTGTCTCCGCCGACTGAGAACCGCCATCGGCAGTTCCGAGGCGCAAAGAAAGAAGTGGAACAGCGAGAATCATGAGGACCATGACACCCGAGAACAGTGCAATCCAACGGTATTTTTGAACCCCGGAAACCCAAGCGCGCCAACCCGAACGAACGTCCATACCGCTCGAAATATCGCCACGACCCTTCGGAACCGCAGAGGCTCTATTCCCAATTTTTCGAACACGGACGCTGTCCAGTTTGGTGCCAAATATTGCGAGAAGTGCGGGCAACAAGGTAACCGCAGCGAGCATTATGGCTCCGACGACGATTGCGCTCGCGAGTCCCAGCGATGAAACAAAAGGAATCCCGATGACATAGAGGCTGAGGATAGCGATAATCACCGTCAGCCCTGCAACAAGAACTGATCTTCCAGCGGTCTTCATCGCAATTTCTATAGAGTCCTTCGGAGCGAGACCGCGGCTCATTCCGTCGCGGTGTCTTGTCACAATCAGCAGGGCATAGTCGATTCCGACACCCAGACCAATCATCGCCGCGACAATGGGGCCGGATGTTCCGATGGTGACGCTGCTCGCAAGGATCGAAATTGACGCAATCCCTATACCAAGTGCCGTGAGAGCTGTGATAAGCGTCACCAGCATGGCAAAAAGTGACCCGAACACGAGCAGAAGGACCACTGCCGCTGCGAGGAGCCCGAACATCTCACTGCCCGAAGGACCGCTTTCGGTTTGCGTGGCAGGACCGCCGAATTCGACTTCAACGCCTGCATCCTGAAGGGTATTGAAAGCATTCCTTGTCGCCGCAATAGTGGCGGCCGGAATATCTTTTGCCCGCTCTGTAAATTGAATCGTGACCAGGGCTGTCAGACCATCTTCCGAAACCATCGGCATCTGGGGATTGTAGGGCGAGCGAATCGCGGCCACCCCCGCTATATCAGAAATTGTAGAAACCGCTACCTCTACCTCGCTCTGAATTGCAACGGAGGTGACCGGCGTATTGGCGTCATTGCTGTGCACGAGAACCTGCATGCCGTCACCGGCAAGTTCCGGGAACTCGGAGCGCAACTGGTCATAGGCAGCTTGTGAATCAGTGCCTGCCAGAGTCAAATCATTGCTGAAGGTTCCACCATACGCTTTGCTTCCAAAGAGGGCCCCCAAAACAAGGAGAGCCCAGGCGATAACGACGACCCAGCGGTATCTAGTGGATATTCGAGCAAGTACACCAAGCACGGTCATTCCCATCACACATCATTGATTTCTGGCTCCCGAAGAGCAGCCCCGGGGTCAGTCTAGATGAAATGAGACAGTACTGTCTAATTTTCTGTTGTTATCGAGCGTCGCGGCTCGCGATACCGCCCACGAGTGTCTTATACACAAGCTCAGCCATTGCTATTTCAGATTTCTCAATCACGGGCAGGGACCGGACGGCTGTCATCAACAATGACGACATGGCGGATACGACCCACTCAGGCGATAAATCTTGCTGGATATCACCCTCGCGCTGACCGCGCCTCACAACATCAAGGAGAGGTGCAAAAACCAGATCTCTCTGGGTCGAGAAATGCGCGTTCGTCTCGGGCCCACGCATCAAAATAATGCGAAATCGCATTCCATACTTGCTCAAGGAATCAATGACACGGCGCAACACTTCAAGGGCGCTTCCCTCATCGAGACGACACTCCAACAAAATCGCAGAAGCCCGGGATAGAGCCTCTCCCTGGATTGCTTTGAGCAAGCTTTGCCTGCTGCTGAAATGCCGATACAGAGTGGCCCTCGTGAGTTCTGCTGCCTGCGCAACATCGGCCATGGACGCTTCCGGATTGCGCGCGAGTTCATCGGCAGCAGCAGCCAGGAGAGCTTCGCGATGACGCACAACATCTACGCGCGAAACTGACGGCTCTTTCGGAATACTCATGTGCCATGTCTAACAGAAGGCGCGACCTTCCACCGTCACCCCTGTCGCCACGGAAAAGTCCCAGAATTGTCAGTGGGGGTTTCTAAGCTTCTGATTCGAAGATATATTCGAATAAGGAGAAGAACATCATGCACATCAATGAGACTGTTTCGGTCGAAACACTTCCCTCCGGCGCGCCCATTCGCTTTGTGTGGCGCGGCGTTACCTACGGCGTCGTCAGCTCCCCCGAGCCCTGGATCAGCCGGCGGAGTTGGTGGAGTGAGGGTGGTGTGCGGGTAGCCCGAGGCTCTGCCGCCGGCCTGCTCGAAGTCCCCATGTGGCGAGTAGACGCGCTTCCCCTCACCGACGGCGCGCAGCGCATGGACGGAACCTTTGATTTGGCACAGCCGCCAGCCGCGACCGGTGGGGACTGGGTACTGGTGACCGCAGTGAGTGAGGAGCTAGATGAGCGGCTATTTGCCTAAAAGAATCCTCATCTAAAAGACCATGACCACTTTCACTCACCTCAACGTCGCCTCCGCCTTCTCGGCGCATCACGGCACTGCGCGCCCAGAAGCCCTTGTCGCGGCCCAGGCGGCGTTTGGTGCACGTGCGGCCGGTATTGCGGACCGAGACGGTCTCTACGGTGCTGTGCGGCATATCCGGGCGTGTTTGGCCCAGGGAATTGCTCCCATTGTGGGAGTGAGTCTCGCCGTTCTGGAGAAAGACGGGCGCGCTGCTGGACGGATCACCGTGCTCGCCCACGGGCACACAGACGGCTCCGGCTGGGCAACACTCGCGCGCTCCATTTCTGCGGCACATGCTCCCCGGGGGAAACGCGCGGTGGGTCTATTGCGCGATCGCATTGGGCATTTACTACGGGGGGCCGATGGGGCGACCGTCACCGTGCTGCTGGGTCATGATTCAGATGTCGGGCAGGCGGTGGCCACCGGAGATCTGCCCCGCGCTCGCGTGTGCCTGTCATGGTGGAAGGGTATTTTGCCGGACAGCCTCGCCGTTGAAGTCGTCTGTCACTACACCGAGCCCGGGGAACCGGCTAGTCTTCGGCATGCCGCACAGATGCTTGAACTCGCGGAGGCCCAAGACGTTACGGCAGTGCTCGGCAACGCTGTTCGCTATCTCGAGCCCGATGATGCCCTCACTGGCGATGTCCTAGATGCCGCGAGCCACCTGAGCGCTCTCGGCGCTTTTACACCTCAGCCCAACGGGCAAGCGTGGCTGAAGACCCCCGATGACATGCACGCGCTGGCAAGACGCATCGTGCAATTTTCCACCCTTCCTGCCAGCACCGCACCGCGGCTCATTGCCTCAACGGAACACGTAGGCGAGCGCTGTACCCTCGACCCCGACGAGGACCTCGGCTGGCGGCGCGCCAAGATTCCCGAAAACGAGGTCATTGGACTCACCGGCGACCCCAATGCCGTTCTGTGGAGTACCGCTGAAGCGGGCATCAGCGAAAGATTCCCCTACGCCGATACGGCCGAACTCACTCGGGTGCGAACGCGCATGCGCGACGAACTTGTCACCATCAACGAGTTTGGCTTTGCCTCCTATTTTCTGACCGTGGCCGATGTCACCTCCATGATGCGAGGCATGGGCATTCGCAATCAGGCTCGTGGCTCGGGTGCTGGCAGCCTCGTTAACTATTTGCTGCACATCAGCAACGTTGATCCTCTCGAGCACGATCTCCTCTTCGAGCGATTCCTGGGCAACAAACGTGAGACCTTGCCCGACATCGACATCGACGTAGAGTCGGCCCGTCGTCACGAGATTTACCGCGCTATCTTCGAACGTTACGGCAGTACCCGCGTCAGCTTGATGGCCATGCAAAACACCTATCGAGCGCGGGGAGCCGCACGCGATGCCGGAGCCGCCCTCGGGCTGACCGAGGATCAAATTACCTTCGTTGCCAAGAATATTTGGCGTTTTAACGCTCGCGACTTTCGCGATGCACTGGGGCGCAAACCCGAGCTTCGTGAATTTGCCGAACTCCTGCACACCGATGACAAGCTCGACATGCTCGTTGATCTCACGGAACGCCTCGACCGGCTTCCTCGGCATGTCTCCATGCATCCGTGCGGGGTAATTCTCGGTAACAACGATCTCTATAACCTCACGCCGGTGCAACCCAGCGGCATGGGCCTGCCGATGAGCCAATTCGACAAAGATGACATCGATGATGTCGGGCTTCTCAAACTCGATGTTCTTGGCGTGCGCATGCAATCTTCCATCGCCTACACCGTGAGCGAAATCAGACGCCTGCATGGCTCTCGGGTTGCCCTAGCCGGCAACCTGCCATTAGATGCGCCCTATATCAACCCCGACGGCCATCTCGATGTGGACTCCATCCCCCACGATGACGAGGCCACTTATGAATCAATTCGCACCGCCCACACGCTCGGCATGTTCCAAATCGAGAGCCCCGGGCAACGTGAGCTCATCGGAAAGATGCAGCCAACGGAATATAACGACCTCATCGCCGATATTTCGCTCTTCCGTCCCGGCCCCATGAAGGGCAACATGGTGGCTCCCTTCCTCGACGCCAAGCACGGTTTCACCATGCCCAACTATCTGCATTCGCGTTTTCGCTACTTTCTCGGGGACAGCTACGGCGTCGTCATTTACCACGAGCACATCTTGCGAATGCTGCACGAGTGCATGGGCGTCAGCCTGGCCGAGGCGGATGAGTTGCGGCGCAGCATGGAAAAAAACACCGACTCGATTGAGACGAACTTTCGTACTCGCACGGCGGCGAACAAAGATTCCGTCACCGGCAAACGTCTCTTCACCGATGCCGACATCGAGCGCATTTGGCTCGTGCTCAAGGGGTTCGGATCCTTTGGGTTCTGTAAAGCCCACGGGGCGGCGTTCGCTTTGCCGACCTATCAGAGCGCGTGGCTGAAGGCGCACTACCCCGCAGAGTTCCTTGCCGGAATCCTCACCCACGACCCCGGAATGTATCCGCGAAGATTGTTGCTCGCGGAGGTGCGGCGCATGGGAATTCCCATTTTGGCGCTCGACGTCAATAAAAGTGACGGGTGCTACCGCGTGGAGCGACAAGCCCCGCAAGCACCCAACCAAGCCGTGGACGGCACGCTCGGCATCCGACTTTCTTTGCGCGACGTTCAAGGAATCAACGAAAAAGAATTACAGCGCATTCTGTTGGGTCAGCCTTTTGATTCGCTCACCGATTTTTTTGAGCGGGCAAAACCCAGCCGATCATTACTCCAACGCCTCGCCCTCGTGGGAGCTCTGGACGACATCGCGGCAACGAGTATTTTTGGCGACGGAACCGCTGCGGGAGAACCACCCCCCACCCGAGGTGACGTTATTGCCCGCGTTCGTCAACTCACAGCCGCCAACCGTCGAGTGCACTTCCCTGAGAACCAACTCGATTTCACTGTTGATGACCGCCACCTCATTCCTCGGGGTAACGCCGAGTTCACCTCCGAAGAACGCGTGCATGCCGAATTGAGCATCCTCAACATGGATGCCACGGCGCACGTTCTTGAAAGCTACCGCCCACTTCTGGATGAGCTCGGCGTCACTCCCGCCAATGAGCTCCTAGGTCTCTGGAATAAAACTGAGGTCCTCGTTGCCGGAATTCGCGTAGCCACCCAAACACCTCCGATGAAGAGCGGTAAACGCGTGGTCTTCATTAGTCTCGACGATGGCACGGGGTGCTCCGACTCCACGTTCTTCGAAGAAGCCCAAGAGGCCACCGGTCCCGTCTTGTTTGGAACTCGCCTCATGGTGATTCGCGGGCGTACGCGACGCACGGGGGAACGCGGAATCTCCATCGAGGCTTCGAATGCGTGGGATTTACGGGAACTCTGGACACAGTTTGGCTCGCCACGACGAAAATGACACACACAGGCAATAACGGCGTCGCTACGGTTAGAGCGTGAGCCTCGTATCGAACCTGCAAGTGAAGAAACGCACCCCCTTTCTCCAAGTTGCCAAGACGGCGGCAGCGGCCCTCGCCGCGTGGTTCATCGCCAGCATGGTTTTTAGTGATCAAAAACCAATTTTTGCCGCCATCGCCGCTCTCATCGTCGTTCAGCCCAGCATCAACCAGTCCCTCGGAAAAGCCCTCGAACGTAGCGTTGGAACAGTGTTGGGTGTAGCCATAGCCTTCGGAGCAACACTGGCCTTTGGAACGAGTGGATGGATTGTGCTGGTGGCCGTCATAGCCGCCATCATCATCGCGTGGTCTCTGCGACTCACCCCGGCCACCGCCAGTCAGATTGCCCTCAGCGCCATGCTCGTCTTGGCGTTAGGGGTGGTCACCCCGGTCTACGCCCTTGACCGCATCATGGAGACCGTCCTCGGGGCCGTAGTCGGCATCATCATTAATGCATTGATTGCCCCACCCGTCGCCCTAGAACCAGCCAACCGTGCCGTCTCCGAACTCGGTGCTCATGTCGCTGAGATTCTCGAAGATATCTCGGCAGTACTGACGCGCCCCACAAGCTACACGGTGCTCAATGAGATTTACCTTCGTTCCCGGGCACTCCGCGCCGAGTACAACGGGGCCCGCGCCACCGTCGTGAGAGCTCAAGAGAGCCTGCGCTTCAATGCTCGTCGCACCAAGCACACGCTCACCATCGAAAATGACATCATGCTGATGGATATTCTGGCCGTGTTGGTCACGCGTACCATGGGGCTTTCCCGAGCGGTGAGAGACCATTACGACGACTCTGTTCTCGCCGAGAAAAGTATTCGCGCTATCGCCGAAGAGTTCAATCGTGCCGGCCACGACCTACGACTCCTCGTGCGAAATGCTGGTCTTCCTGCCATCACGACCCCGCATCCCGCAACGTCAGAGATCCCGGCCCTCACGGCCCCCATCACGGTGGTCAAACCATCTCTGCACAACTGGGTGTTGATTGGATTCTTGATGGAGACCCTGCGCCTCGTGCGCAATGAAATCACAGGCCCTCTCGACGACTAACGGGACCCTACTCGTGAGAGTAGAGCCCCGTCTTGAGTGAATCTCAAAGACTCACACGCCAGCGATAAGCCGGCGACCGAAACTAGGCCTGAAGTGCAGCCTGAAGGTCAATCGTGATGGTGACCTTTTCGCCGACGAGGACTCCGCCAGACTCGAGAGCAGCGTTCCACGTGAGGCCGAAGTCTTCACGATTAATCGTGCCCACAACGGACGCAGCAAGCTTGTAGTTGCCGTAAGGGTCAGTGGCGAATCCACCGAACTCAAGGTCGAAGTCGACCGCCTTGGTCACACCCTTGATGGTGAGGTCACCGGTGACAACAAACTCGCCGGCGTCAGCATCCTTGGCTTTGACGCCCGTGGAGACGAAGGAAATCGTTGGGTAGGTCTCAGCGTCAAAGAAGTCGTTGGTACGAAGGTGGCCATCGCGGTTCTCTTCGTTGGTGTTGATGCTGGTTACCTGGGCGGTGGCAGTCACCTTGGTGTCAAGGGGGCTCTCGCCTGTGACGAAGGTCGCATCGAACTTCTCGAAAGTTCCTTTGACTTTGCTAATCACGAGGTGGCGAACACTAAAACCGACGGTGGAGTGTGTGGGGTCGATGGTCCACGTTCCAGCTTTGTATCCGGGGATGCTTTCTGCAGTAATCGTCATGACTTTTTTCCTTTGAGAGTAGTTTCACATGCGTGGAGCGCGGCGCTCCTCAACTGAAAACAGCCAAACGCGAAATTCATTCCCAAAAATAAAGAATTGCGATATGTGCCGCTATTTTGCGGGCAGTGCCTCAACAAGGCCTCGGCAGGGTGCCGGGCAAGGGACGGTCCACATGAGTGCCTCTGGCGCAAAAGACCGCCGCAGAGTCAGCACACGAAGAGCTGACGCTTCCACCTGGCCTTCCGCTATGCGCCCCGATTTCACGGCTCCAACGAGACCCGTAACAATGGCCTCAGGATCAATTCCGTCGATGCTTGGATCCGCGGCCAAGACGTAAAGTAACATGTCATTTCCGGCCGCGAGAGCAGAAACAGCGTTCTCAACGGGGTCACCGTATTCCGGTAGGCCCGATCCCTGCAACATCGTCATGTCGTCTGTGATGGCGATTCCCTCAAACCCCAGTTGCTCCCGCAAGATTGTGTGCCAGGCCAATGACAGTGAGGCCGGCGCCGCGTCCACCGCGGTGAATGCCAAGTGACCGAACATCACCATCGCTGCGCCCGCTGCAATCCCGGCCGCGAATGGAACCGCATCCGTTGACTGCCACTGATCGAAAGACATTGCCGTGGCCGGAATGCTGACGTGCGAATCCCCTGTCGTGCTCCCATGACCCGGAAAATGCTTGAGGGTACTGGCGACCAGTGACTTCTCACCCTCGACCGCTGCCGCAACACGAAGAGCCGCCTGATCTGGGGTGTTGCCAAAAGTGCGGTCGAAAATGAAGGATTGTGGATCACCGGTTACATCAGCGTCAACCCCGAAGTTAACGTTTATGCCCACAGATTTCAAAAGCTCGGCACGACCGCTAAAAGCTGCGAGTGATGCTGGAGGATTTTCATTGCGCAGTGTGTTGGCGCCCGCAAAACCGTCATACGGCAAACGCGTTACGTACCCCCCTTCCTCATCGATCGCGACGAGTGCAGGAAGTTGAGGATCAACGCTGAGGGCGGCTGTCAGTGTGGAAAGGTCAGCCAGACTTTCGGGGATATTGTTGCCCATCAAGATGAATCCCCCGACGTTGTGACTCGCGATAAAGGCATGCAGGGATGCCGTATCGGTGCCGGGATAATGCAGCATGAGGAGGCTGCGGATCTTCTCTTCGAGCGTCATCTCCGCGAGAACGCTCGCGGCATAGTAGCTAATCGGATCAAAGGCATCACCACGATGATCTTGCACGATCACCAACGAAAAACCGGTGTTGACAAAAGTAGCCGGAGCGGCCTGAGGTTTCGCTTCGAAGAATGTAGGAATGAGAAACCACGCCGCTAGCGCCAAAACGGTGGCAAGGCTGATGCCGAGGACGAGTCTCCGCCTGCCGCGAGGGCGGGAACCGCCGACTCTCCAAGGACTCATCCACTGAGTCTGTCAGATGGGCTACGCCAAAGACATAAAGAGCTTCTCCAATTCGGAAACCGTCGGCTTAGATCCGTCGACATCATCTGACGTATCCGCAAGACATTCCTGCATTGCATGCGCAATGATGGCAAATCCGGCCTTGTCGAGTGCACTCGTCACCGCGGAGAGTTGGGTCACCACACTGCGGCAGTCATTTCTTTTTTCTACGGCCGAAATCACCGCCGTTAGCTGCCCTTGAGCTCTCTTGAGACGGTTGAGAATCTTCTTCTCTTGTTCGGCTTTACTTATCTCGCTCATCGTCATCGCTCCACAGGAAGGTTGTTCGCAATCCAAACGCTGGTGCCACCCTCAACGTTGATGGCATCAAAGCCTTGACCCTCGAGGTAGTCGCATGCACGAGCACTACGGCCCCCGGACTGGCAGATCACATAAACTGGCTCGTCCCTGGAGATTTCTTCAAAGTGTTCCGCAAAGGTACTCAACGGAAGATTTTTTGCGCCCGCAGCGTGTCCAGTCGCAAACTCATCGTCTTCCCGAACATCTATGATGGTGACGCCATTGAGATCCGCAAGCTCGGTGGTGGTGATGGATTTCATGATTTTCCTTCGACTATTTTTTAAGTGAGCGTGAGGGTGAGAGTGTGGCGTGAGCGCCAGCTTGCCAGGTGAGATAACCACCATCTAGGTTGACGACATCGATCCCATGCTGGGCAAGGAGCCGCGCTGCCGTGTGCCCGCGTTGGCCAACCTGGCACGAGACAATGACATGTTTGCCTACCAGTGACGAAACGTGCTGGCGCAATTCGTCGACCGGAATGCACACTCCACCGGGAATATGCCCGGCATCGTGCTCGGTTTCCGTGCGGACATCGACCAGGACGCTACCGCTTTCAAGAAGGGCTTCAACTTCGTGCCACTGCACCGTCCTCGTCAGTCCTTCAGCAGTATTGCGGTTGACGTAACCCAACATGTTGATGGGATCTTTTGCCGAACCGTGCTGAGGTGAATAGGACAGCTCTAACTGAGCCAGGCTGCTAGCGGTCAGAGAGGCAAACATGGCCGTTGCAATGACATCCATACGCTTGTCAACACCAGCACCACCCGCGGCTTGCGCCCCGAGAATGAGGTCCGTGGACGGGTCGACAATAAGTTTCAGATGCATGGTTTCCGCGCCGGGGTAGTACCCCGCATGGTTGGCCGGATGCGTGTGCAGAACTCTGATGTCGCGCCCGCGGGCTCGGAGGGCTTTCTCCGTCCAGCCCGTGCTGGCAGCCGTTACCGAGCCAAAAGACACGATGGCGGTTCCCAGCGCGGGCGAAGCGGCAACGGTTTGCGTGCCCGCAATGACATTAGCGACCGCATGACCATGACGATTGGCGAGACCGGCCAGCGTGGCCAAGCGCGATTCTCCAGTCACGGCATCAATCTTCTCTACGGCGTCACCTACGGCAAAAATACTAGCATTGCTGGTGCGTTGGAACTCATCCACCAGAATTCCCCCACGCGTGCCAATCGTCAACCCGGCATTTTGCGCCAAGGATGTCTCTGGCATGACGCCAATAGACGCAAAGACAACATCGGCGGGAATCTCGTCGCCCGTGGACAAAAGAACACTGGAATCATGAATCTTGCTCACCTCCGTGCCGAGAAGAACCGTGACTCCTTCGGCAACGAGTTTGGCTTGCATGTATGAGGCCATTTCGGCGTCAAATGACGACAGCACCTGCGAACCGCGCTGCACAATCGTGACCGAAAGACCTCGGAGGCGAAGATTTTCCGCCACTTCAATTCCAATGTAGCCAGCGCCCATGACGACGGCCGTTGTGAGCTCACCCGTCAACGCGGCCATCGCCCGATCAACGTCTTCAATATCTCTTAACACAAGGGCGCGGTCTGAGCCTTCGACACCCGGCAGAGTAGGGCTCGCCCCGGGAGAAAGTACGAGAAAGTCGTAGGACTCGACGTATTCCGTACCGGCTTGAACATCGACAACAGTGACAGTCTTGGCCACGGGGTCGATTCCAATGACCTCGTTGTTGACGCGCACATCAAGGCCGAAACGAGACGCCAAAGACTGAGGCGTTTGCAGAAGCAATGCAGATCGCTTGTCAATTATGCCGCCCAAGTGATACGGCAACCCACAATTAGCAAACGAGACGTAACCGCTTCGTTCCAACACGACAATTTCGGCAGTCTCGTCCAAGCGTCGAAGCCTCGTTGCCGCAGACATGCCTCCGGCAACGCCCCCGATAATGACGGTCTTTAAGGATTTAGTCATGCCATACTCTCTGAGAGCGAATACGTTCGCCCCACGTTCCCACCTTATACCCCCTGGGGTATTTTGTCGAGAAGCTCACGCACACGCGGAACGACCTGCATGCCGTACAAACGAATGCACTCCATTAGATGCTCGTGGCCAAGCGTCCCCATGCTGTACTTCAGATCGAATCGTTGAATCCCCAGACCATTCACTGTGCGCGCGATCTTCTGCGCGACCGTCTCAACGGACCCCACAAATAACGCACCGGCTGGCGCTGCCTCCAGGTCAAACTGCCCGCGCGTGAGCGGCGGCCAACCTCTAGATGCACCAATCCGCGCATGCATTTCACGGTAGTGCGGCCACGCGAGGTCACGGGCGGCTTCATCTGTCGCGGCAATGAATCCAGGAGAATGCTGCCCCACTGGTAGCGCCACCTTGCCCATTTTTTCGAGGGAGTTGTTGTACAAGTCAACATAGGGCTGAAAACGCAACGGGTCGCCCCCGATGATGGCCAACATGAGCGGGAGCCCATAGTGCGCGGCCCGCACGACCGATTGCGGGCTACCCCCGACTCCGATCCACGTCTTGATCGTGCCAGATTCCGTCGGCGGAAATATCTGTTGCGCTGACAATGGCGTGCGTATATTTCCCTCCCACGTGACCGGCTCCCCGGTCAAAACCTCACTCAAAAGATCGAGTTTTTCTTCGAAGAGTTGCTCATAGTCATTCAGGGCAAAGCCAAAGAGTGGAAATGATTCTGTGAAGGAACCGCGTCCCACGATGATCTCGGCTCGTCCCCGCGATACGGCATCAAGCGTTGAAAATCGTTGAAAAACTCTGATGGGATCGTCGGAGGACAATACTGTTACGGCTGAACCGAGATGAATACCCTTTGTTCGCGAGGCGATTGCGCTCAGTAAGACTTCGGGTGCAGACACCGCAAAGTCGGCCCGATGGTGCTCGCCGATCCCGAAAAATGACAGGCCAACCTGATCGGCCAAGACACCCTCTTCGACGACATTTCGAAGAACCTGCGCATGAGAAAGAAGCACCCCGTCGGTGTCAACAGTGACATCACCAAAAGTATCGAGACCAAATTCAATCGTGTGCAACATGTGTGCTTTTCTTGCCCATTCTCAATAATTCGCCAACGGCACTAACATGTCTTTCGACTACTCAACCAAAGGAACCCGTGTCTGGGGCTCAGTATTCCCAAAATGGGCCACAATGAAGGGCGACAGGTGTACAGATTGTCCCCGTCGTCCAAAGGAGTTGCCATGAACGAACTTGACCTGATTTCGCTCTGGACCAAGACACGATGGCACATCATTGTCTCGCAACTGGCGCCAACGTTCCTCCTCGCCGTCACGGTCGGGTTTTTGATCAATGGCTTGGCCGATGCGAGCTTCGCCACGCGTCTTGCCGCTGCAGGAATTCTGTTGGCTTCCGGAATTTTGGGGGCCGTGGTCCAAGTTTCCGCCGCAAATGAAGGCCTGACCATCATTGAAGACCTCACGGCTTGCCAAGCCACATCATTGCTCGCCAGTCGCATTATGCAGTCGGCACCGTTCCTGAAAGTTGTCAAGTACGTGACACCGACGGTCTTCATTCTGGTCTTTGGTGCCCTTCTCACTGCCCTTTTCCTCGGCCTCTAACACCTCAAGGCGGACCCATGCCCCTGATCGATAATGCCGTTTACCGTGATGGCGTTCGCGTTGCGACCCCCGCAAGCCTGGAGCTCACGTTTGAGGCCATGAAGGAACACGGTGGCATGGGCTGGATGGGGCTCTACCGCCCATCTCCTGAAGAATTGGCATCGGTAGCCGAAGAATTTGACCTCCATCACCTCGCCATTGAAGATGCACTCGTTGGCCACCAACGGGCAAAAATCGAACGTTACGGCGATTGTCTTTTCGTTGTCTTGAGGCCCGCCCGCTATATCGACACGACCGAAGTCGTTGAATTCGGTGAGTTGCACATTTTTATTGGCCCGGATTACGTCATCACCGTACGCCACGCTGAGTCCCCCGACGTCGGAACGGTGCGGCGGCGACTTGAAGGAAACCCCGCTCTGCTAGCGCTCGGGCCGGAGGCAGTCCTTTATGCCCTTCTTGATCAAGTCGTCGATGAATACCTTCCCGTTGTTTTGGGGCTGGAGAACGATATCGATGAAATCGAAGATGATCTCTTTGGAAATAATGCTGACGTCTCACGTCGCATCTACGCCCTCTCCCGGGAAGTCCTGGAGTTCCAACGTGCGACAAAGCCGTTGGGTGCCATGCTGGACTCCCTTGAGCGGGGTGCTGAGAAGTACCTCGTCAACATTGAACTCCAGCGCAACCTCCGCGACGTGAGCGATCATGTCGAGTCCATCGTGCAGCACGCTGATTCATTTCGGCAGATCTTGCAGAACGCTTTAACGGTGCACCTCACTCAGGTTGGCCAGCGACAGAACGAAGAAATGCGGCGCCTCTCCGAAGTGAGCTACCAACAGGGCGAGGAAGTTAAAAAGATCTCATCGTGGGCTGCCATCATCTTTGCTCCAACGCTCGTGGCGGGTATCTATGGAATGAACTTTGAGGTGATGCCCGAATTACAGTGGTCCTTCGGCTACCCGTTCGCCATTGCGTTGATGCTTGGCTTTGCCGGCACGCTCTATGCCATCTTTAAGAAGCGAAATTGGCTCTAGACCATGACGAGCGAGTCAGCACCTGGGCCATCGCCACCAGTGTCGATATTCCTTCGCAGCGGGCTTAGAGCGGATCCTCGCGACCGTTCGTTGCTGATTGATGCCGTCTCGCACGCTACAAGTTATCCAGCCGTGGAACTCAACACGGCTTCAGCATGCCCTCGGTGCGGCGCAACCGACCACGGAAGGCCGTCCGTTTACTATTACGGCGAATTTCTCCCCCAGGTTCGCGTGCCGGTTGTCAGCCTGAGCCGAACAGAGGGCCTGGTCGCCGTAGCCCTTGTCGATTGTGGGATCATCGGGATCGATGTCGAGAGCCTTGATCATATGGCGAGAGCTGACATCGAAGACGTGGCCTTTCATCCAGCCGAGCGGGCTGTTCTTGCCCGGCTCAGCACTCACGAGCGAATCCTGCACAGCTCTCTTCTATGGACGGCAAAGGAATCAATTCTCAAGGCTGCCGGCACCGGGCTCAACATTTCCCCTGAACTATTGTGGTGTGAGATTTCCGGTGCGAGCGTCACGCTCGTAGCGGCGCCCGATTTGGGGCTTCTCCGGCCCCCGCGCGTTACCGTCAGACGTATCGGCGAGCACCACGTGTGCGCTGTGGCTCACAATATGGATGCGGTGACTACTTTTTCTTGGTTGCCCACCGGCTCGTCACCGGAAAATCTGGAAGAGCAACGCTGAAGAGCCAGGCCATAAAGATTGTCTTGACCGCAGAAACGGATGCGCTCGAAGGCCCCGCGAACGTCATCACATGGTTCTGAAAATCCTCTGTTGTTACCGATCCAAACTCGTGAATCGTCGTCCACTGGCGAAGCATGTCAAAGAATTTGTCATCGCCCAAATGCAGTCTCAAGGCGTGCAAAGTTATGGCGCCCCGCTTGTAAACTCGATCATCAAACATCAGTGCTGGCCCGGGATCACCAACCATAATGTCCTGCGGCAGGGCCCTTAAACCTAGCCAAAAGTGTTGAGCCCAGTCTGTTGTCGATTTGCCGCCCGATTCCTCGGACCACAACCATTCTGCATAGCAGGCAAAACCCTCCTGAAGCCAAATATCCTTCCACGTGGAAACCGTGACGCTATTACCAAACCACGAATGGGCCATTTCGTGGGCGACCAGTCGGTTTGACCCTTTGCTGCCATCCACATGGTTTCGCCCAAAGACAGAAATACCCAAGGACTCCAAGGGAATTTCTAGATCATCGTCTGTGACCACGACGGTGTATTCCCCAAAGGGATACTCGCCAAAGAGTCGCTCGAAGAGTTCCATCATGTCTTTTTGACACGAAAAATCGGCCAAGAATTGTTCGGCCAAGTCGCTCGGAATGTAGGAATTGAAGGGAATCCGGCCTGCGGGAAGGCCCTGCGGGCGATACTTTCCGATTTGAACCGTCGCAAGGTAGGCGGGCATTGGTTGCGTCTGGGCGTAAACCCACCGAGTTCGGCTGGCTTTCGCCGTTCGGGAGACAAGTCGCCCATTGGCAACGACGTAGAACGGGGAATCCGCCGTGACGCTGAACCGATAGGTGGCCTTATTACGCGGATGATCGCTACACGGGAACCAAGTAGAAGCGCCGCATGGTTGTCCGGCAACGAGAACCCCTTCCGTCAATTCTTCCCAGCCAACTTCGCCCCACGGTGTCGGCATTGGCACGGGGTTGCCGCCATATTTCACCACAACAGTGAATTGTTGTCCCGCCGAAATTCCTTGCGGAACATCGACCTTGAGTTTTGACTTAGTCTGCGTAAACCGCGCGACCCGAACGCCGTCAATGGACACCTTTGTGACGACAAGCCCAAAAATGTCGAGGGAGAACTTACTGAGCGATTCGTGGGCAATGACACTCAACGTTGCGATCGCTTGCAATCGGTTACTGGACAGGCGATAGTCGAGGTCAAGGTCGTAGTGCGTCACCGCGACGACAAAATTACCGCTGTCGGGCGTATACAAGTCCACGTCGTAACTGTAGGTCATTTCTCTTGTTACGGGCGACGATTGGTCCAAGCGGCAATCGGGTTTCCCGTCCATTGGCTTGCCGCCGGCACGCTTTCGCCCCGGAGAATCAGCGAAGCTGGGCCCACAGAAGCGTCGGTCTCAATGGATGCCGCCGGCAAGATCACACTGTGGGGGCCAAGAGTTCCTCCGGCGGCGATGACAACCGTATCCAGTTGCATTACCCGATCATGAAAGAGGTGGGTCTGAACAACGCACCCACGGTTGACAACGGCACCAGCGCCAATCGTGACCAAGTCCGCTTCCGGAAGCCAGTACGTTTCACACCACACGCCGCGTCCAATTTTCGCCCCCAACGATCGGAGCCACGCCGCCAAAACCGGCGTTCCAATTGCCATGCTGGCAAACCACGGTGCCGCGACCATCTCCACGAAAGTATCGGCCACCTCGTTTCGCCAGACGAAAGATGACCACAGCGGATGCTCGGAAACTTTGATCCGACCGACCAGGAGCCACTTCGCCACGGTTGTGATACCAGCGGCAATGCTGGCTGCGACCAGAAGAATCAAGGGCGCCAGGATAAGAGCCCCTATGGGGTTCATAGTGAGGAGAATCGTTTCGAACAGAGCAAACGTCAGGAGGCCAATGAGAGCGTAAACGAGGACGGGAATGAAACGTCCCAGTTCCCAGAGAAAGCGGGCTACTTTCAACCACATTGATGGTTCAAAGGTGCGTGCCTCATCGAACTCGGCCAGTGCCCGGCGCAATCTCACGGGAGGGTTCCCCAACCAAGACGTCCCAACTTTTGCTTTCTTGGGCGTCGAGGAGAGAACAGCCACGAGTCCGTTCTTGGGAACCGTTCGACCTGGAGCCGTCATCGCTGAATTGCCCAAAAAGCCCTTGCGTCCGATTTTTGCCCGAGCGATTCGCATCCATCCATGTCCCAACTCATAGGACGCGATCATGGTGTCATCGGCCAAGAATGCGTCGTGGCCAATGGTGGTCATTTTGGGTAACAACAAAACGGTAGACGCCTCAACATTTCGTCCCACGCGCGCGCCCAGAAGTCTCAACCACAGTGGTGTCAACAAGCTGGCGTATATGGGGAAAAGGAGGGTCCGGGCGGAATCAAGAATTCTTTCCGTCGCCCAGACCCGCACTCCGCTGGAACTCCGGACGGGAAAGACGCCTGGTTTGATTCCAACGCCTAAGAGCCGCACCGTGGCGATTGTCAGGGCCACAAAGAGGACTCCCGAGAGAGCCACATAGAACGGCAGCCCAACCACAGTATTGATACTCGCAACTCCCAGCGATTCAGCCTGGGAAGCCGCGGTGAGTGCCATCACAAGTGCCGGGGCGACAGAAATAAGGGGAATCGCCGCGAGCAAAAGTGCCAATATGCCGTAGACGTAGAGCCATGCTGCACCGCGGGGAGGCCTGTTTGCTGGCCAATCACCGCGCGACTTTCCTATTCTTCTCGCGGGGGAACCGGCCCATTGTTGGCCCGCTGGAATTTTGCCGAGAACAGAGGAGCCCGGCTCAATTTCTGCACCCTTGCCGATTCTGGTTCCCGGTAGCAATGTACTTCGCGAGCCAACGGTGACCTCGGCTCCGATGAGCACGGAACCTACGATGAAGGTAGTTCCGTCAATCCAGTAGCCAGAAAGATCCACTTCCGGTTCGATGGAAGACCCCGTACCAATCGCCAGCATCCCTGTTATGGGGGGCAGAGAATGAAGATCGACCCCCGGCGAGATCGACGCCCCCAAGGCTCGGGCATACACTTTTATCCACGGGGCTCCCGCGAGATTGGCAGCACCGGACGCCTCCATGAAACGTTCAACAAACCACACCCGCAAATGAACGGAGCCTCCACGGGGATACTCCCCCGGGGTCAAACGGTAAAGAACGACACGGGCGACACAGACCGCCAGCGACATTCTCCCAAGCGGAGAAACAAAAACAATGACGCCCGCGACGATCCACCACCATGAGTGTGTCGGCGCCCACGCAATGAGAACTCCGGGGGGCACCAGCAGACCCATGACGTTATTAGCTAGGAGCACATAGACGAACCACCGCGCACCGACCACCGCGTAGATAGGGAACCCCAGAAGGGTCTGAATCAACTGCGAACGTCGCGACAAAGGTGGAACGGGCTCTCGGCGAACACCAGCGAGGGGAGTCCGTGATTCAAGTTCCGCGGCCAGAGCGCCAATTCGTGGGTGATCGTAGACATCGGCAACCCGCGTCTCAATGAATCTCTTGCGAATAAGGGTGACCAGTTGAGCGGCGGAAAGTGACCCGCCACCGAGGTCAAAGAAATCGTCTTGGGGGCTGGTGACAGCCCTCCCCAGAATGGAGGTAAAGCTCTCGGCTAACCAGAGTTCCGTCACAGACATGTCCAAAAGCTCGCTCGTACCCGAAGCGGTGGGAAGGGGCCACGGCAGGGCCGATCGGTCCACTTTGCCCGACGTCGTCGCCGGAATCGACTCCACGACACACAACACCGGCACGATTGCTGCGGGCAGGCTCCCGCGAAGCTCTGTCGTTGCCGCGGCAAGATCAAACTCCGCCACGGCATCCGCAACCGCCATGTAGCCCACCAAAACGTGGTTACCAGCCGGTGAGGTTTGCACCACAGCCGCAGCCGCGGTTACTCCAGCGAGCCCTACGAGAGCAGCTTCGATCTCCCCCAGTTCAATTCTGCGACCGCCGATTTTCACCTGGTCATCTGCTCGTCCCTGAAAAATAAGACCCTGGGCTTCATAACGCACGAGGTCACCCGAACGATAGGCGCGATCCCAGCCAAGCGACGGCATCGGGGCGTACTTCTCCGCGTCTTTCGCGGCATCGATATAGCGGGCCAGGCCGACTCCAGCGATGATGAGTTCCCCCACCTCCCCCTCGGCAACTTCACGACCATCCGCGTCTACAACGGCGAGGTCCCAACCGTCCAGGGGCAGCCCAATGCGAATGCTGCTGCGCCCATCGACCAGCGTTGCACAGGACACCACCGTTGCCTCCGTGGGTCCGTAAGTGTTCCAGACCTCGCGTCCCGCGACGTTGAGCCGCAGGACAAGATCTTGCGGGCACGCTTCGCCGCCGAAGATGAGGAGACGAACGGCCTCGAGCGACTCGAGGGGCCACATGCCGGCAAGGGTAGGAACCGTGGAGACAATGGTGATGTCGTGAGCGATAAGCCACGGACCAAGATCCGCGCCCGAACGAACGAGAGATCGTGGCGCGGGTACCAGACACGCGCCATAACGCCATGCCAGCCACATTTCTTCGCAGGATGCGTCAAATGCTACGGAGAGCCCCGCAAGGACACGATCGCCCGGGCCAATCGGCTCCGTCTGCAGAAAGAGGCGCGATTCAGCGTCAACGAACGCCGCCGCGGAGCGATGCGTCACCGCTACGCCCTTAGGGGTACCCGTGGAACCAGAGGTAAAAATTATCCACGCATCATCGTCGAGCCGCGGCGCCAAGACCTTCGCCGGCAGAACGATGTTCCGTCGGCCAAGGACATCTCTTCGCTGAAGGCGACCGCTCGCACCAATCACCCCGACAACATTAGCTTCGTGAAAGACAAGATCTGCTCGTTCGTCTGGATCATCGAGATCCACCGGCACGTAGCAGGCCCCGACAGATAGTACGGAAAGAATTGCGACGTAGAGCGACCGCGTTCCCGACGCAATGCGGATGCCCACGCGGTCCCCGCGCCGCACACCATTGTCCGCAAGCTCTCTCGCGGCGGCGGCAACAGCCACCCACAACTCTTGATAACTCAGTGCCCCCGCGCCATCGTCGAGAGCTGAAGCCATGGGATGACCAATGGCCGATTCGCGAAAAATATCGAACAGAGTACGAGAGGATGCCGCATGCTCACGCCTTCGAAGCGATGACTGAGGCCTGAACTGTGTCAAAAAGGTCTCCTTACAAACACTTTCTTGGTTCAGACTGTCGTGAAAATATTACGTGTCGCTTAAGAGTAGGTAAACAGGAGAGAGACGCACGAGGTTGGGGTGTTAAAGGACTTTTTTGACAACACTTGATTTGAGCTGCATTTGGCCGAATCCATCAACTTTGCAGTCAATGTCGTGACCATCGGTAGCCTCGACCAATCGAATGTTACGTACCTTCGTGCCGACCTTGATGGACTGCGGGAAGCCCTTTACTTTGAGGTCCTTCGTAACGGTGACTGTGTCGCCATCGCTCAAGATGTTGCCGACCGAGTCCTTGATGACCCCTGAGTTAAGTTCTGCCTCCTCGGCGGCCTCCGCGGCTGTCCATTCATACGCGCACTCCGGGCACACCAGTAACGCGCCCACCTCATACGCGTATTCACTGGCACAAACCGGGCACGGAGGCAATGTCTCATTCACAGGTTCATGCTACCAGCCAGTGGAATCCACGCCCGTGGAAACCACGCCCACGGAATATAAGAGTCGCCCCGCGCAGTGAGGACCGAGAGAGCCTAAAAGATACGGTGCGTGAATACAAAAAAATCCCCGCACCGCGAGGATTAATTTGGTGGATCTGAGGGGACTCGAACCCCTGACCCCCTGCATGCCATGCAGGTGCGCTACCAGCTGCGCCACAGACCCGTATCTCTCGCCTGAGCGATGCCAACCTGTTCAGATTACTACACCTGACGGGGACACATGAACCAGTCGGCGCCGTTATCGACTGACAGACTACGCATTCGCTCCGGGAATTTCTTTCAATTCGATAGGAACGACGGGACAATCCTTCCAGAGGCGCTCAAGGTCGTAATACATGCGCTCTTCCTCGTGGAAAACGTGCACGATCAAGTCACCAAAGTCCAGAAGAACCCAACGCCCTTCGGCACGACCTTCACGGCGAAGGGGTTTGGTACCGGATGCGATGAGACGATCTTCAATTTCACCAGCGATAGCGACGACGTTGCGCTCATTGCGCCCGGTGATGATGAGAAAAATATCGGTCAGGGGCAGTGGGCCCGAGACGTCGAGAGCGATTTGGTCGATTCCGCCCTTATCGTCCGCAGCTTGAGCAGCAATGGCGAGAAGAGATTTTGAATGATCAGTTGCGGGCATGGTTAAAAGACTCCTGTGACGTAACCGGTAATGAAAAGTGCAACGACTCCTACGGCCAATCCGGCGGCCGTTATTGCCAAAACGAGTGGGAGACGGTCTTTAAATTTGCTAGGAACTGTAACCACGGTGTTGCTGGTGCTGTAAGCGCTGACGGCGGTACTGGCTCGAACAGGCGCCAAATCTTGACTCGAGGAAAAGTCCTCGTCCTCAGCGATGATGTCGATCTCCGAAGTATCAAGACTCAACATGTCAGCTCCATACTGGCCGATACTGCCCGCCAGCGAGAAGGAGCCCGTCAATGGAATCTCCCCCGTGTGGCTAAACGAGGACAATGTCCCCGGAGCGTGCTCGGGGAGCGTGGGAAGAATCAATGCAGATCCTGTGGTCGGGATGACTCCCGTGGACTGAGTGCTCGTCGTGCGGAAAGAAAATGGCTCGTAATCTTCTGTGATCTCGGAAGCATCTTCACGATGGTCGATGACGTAGGGCGCTACCTCGAAAACAACATCTTCAACCACATCGCTCGCATTCAGGACGCCATTATCGGCGGTGACTTCCGATGCGACCTCCGGCGTCATGTCGGATGTGATGTCAGACCGGTCACGAAGATTACGCATATCGCGCCGCGAGAGTGACGGGGTAAAAACTGGGGCCTCGTTGATGGGAGCCCTGGGTACCAGTGCGTCCGCGTCTACAATGATGGGAATCGATTGGGTGCGAATGTGCTCCATGACGGCTGTATCCGGATCAATCCCTTGAGCCGCGAGCTCTCGACGCGCCCGTCGTGAAAGTTCGCCAAACTCGTTGAGTACTATCTCAGGCTGATTGCCTTCGCTCACGACTGACTCCGATATAGCTGATGCTTTGAGGTGTATTGGACAACACCCTCAGGGACTAAATACCACACAGGTGATTCACCACGTAGCCGATTCCTGACGTCCGTCGACGAAATTGCCAGTGCTGGAACCTCAAGCAAGCTTACGTCGTGCTGAGGCAAACCTGAAATAGACAGGGAATGGCCTGGCCTGGAGACGGCAATGAAGTGCGCCAACGTGAATACATCCTTCACGTCTTTCCAGCTTAGAATCTGCGCCACGGCATCCGCCCCCGTAATGAAGAAGAGATCTGCCTCGGGACGTTCCTCGTGAAGCTGGCGAAGCGTATCGACGGTGAAAGTGGTTCCCTCACGGTCTATGTCAATTCGGCTAACGGTAAACCTCGGGTTAGACGCGGTTGCGATGACGGTCATCAAATACCGGTGCTCGGCGGAAGCGACAGCCTCTTTTTGCCACGGCTTCCCCGTGGGAACGAACACGACTTCATCAAGGTCGAATTGGTGAGCCACCTCATTGGCAGCGACCAAATGCCCGTTATGGATGGGGTCAAAGGTTCCCCCCATGACACCGACGCGTCGACGCCGCGTGGAATCAATCATCGAGAACCTCGACTAGTGATGCCCGTTGGCGCTTTCGCCGTCAGACCACTTCTGGCTGTGGCGTGACGAGACATCCCGATAGCTCCACGTAACAATTCCCAGAGCCAAGAAAACGACCGCGGCAATCAGGCCAAAGATAATCGGAGGAAAAAGCAATACAGCGTGAGCACCGGATTCGGTGGCCGCAAATATCGTAAGCGCGTTCATGTCAACTCCACAGGACGAGTAATTTTCTCTTCCACAGTCTACCCTCGGATCTGGCCTGAACCGCGTACCAACCACTTCGTGCTCGTCAATTCAGCGAGCCCCATCGGTCCGCGGGCATGGAGCTTCTGCGTAGAGATGCCGACCTCCGCGCCAAACCCAAATTCGCCCCCGTCGGTGAAACGTGTTGATGCGTTCACCATCACCACGGCCGAATCGACCTGCGCCAGAAACATTTCGGCATTGCCGACATCATTCGTGATGATCGACTCTGTGTGATGAGTCGAATAGGTGCGGATATGCTCTATCGCCTCCTCCAAGGACGCGACAACTCGTACCGATACGTCAAGGGACATGTGTTCGGTCCCCCAATCTTCCTCAGTGACGGCCACGGCTCGAGAAAAGATCTCCCGGGTGCGCTCATCCCCGTGAATTGTGACGCCCGAAGTCACCAATTTCTCTAATACAAAAGGCAAGAGGCGCTGGGCGGCTGATTCCAACACCAAAATTGTCTCCAAGGCGTTACAGACACTGGGGCGTTGCACCTTCGAGTTGTGAACGATGTCAATGGCCCACTCGAGGTTTGCGCTCTCATCGAGAACGATATGTACTACACCCGCGCCTGTCTCAATGACGGGAACCTTGGACTCCAGCACCACCGTGTTAATCAGGCTCGCGCTTCCGCGCGGAATCAAGACGTCGACATATCCGCGTGCCGCCATGAGTTGACGTGCTCCCTCGCGGCCAAGCTCGTCAATCGTCTGAACGGCCTCCGCGGGAAGACCGGTCGCGACCAGGGCACCCTGGATGATGTCAACGAGAATTCGATTGGAATTCTCCGCTGCGGAACCGCCCCGCAAAACGACAGCATTGCCGCTTTTTAGCGCAAGGGCGGCAATATCGACGGTTACGTTGGGACGGGCCTCGTAAATTGCGCCAATGACACCAAAAGGAACGCGAACCTGCGCCAGGTGAACGCCGTTTGGCATGTCCATGCCGTGAACGACCTGTCCCACGGGGTCTGTGAGCTTGACGAGATCACGAACAGCTTCTGAGAGGTTCGCCAATCGCGTGGCGTCGAAGGTGAGGCGGTCCAGAAGGCCGACCGTCAGCCCATTCGCAGTGCCCGCCTCGAGGTCATGCGCATTTGCTACGAGAATTTCGGGAACACTCGCGTCAATGGCATCGGCTATTGCCAGCAGTGCCCCATTTTTCTGGGATGTCGTCAACGTCGCCAACGAAATAGAAGCGGCCTTAGATGCGGTCAGTTTGCTAATGAGCGCGGGGGAAAGTTCTGATGCGACAGCCATACATCGATGTTATCTCGCGAAGCAAGACCGCAGAAAACTTAGTCGACGAGGGTAGCCGGTGCGAACCACGTTCCGATGTCAGCACCGCGCAGTGCTTCACCGACGAGGGCCGCACTCGTCATCAGAACAGGCGTTCCGGCCTCGGCTGCCAGTTGCGCCGCGGCAACTTTCGTTCCGGCGCCGCCCGTTCCAATCCCTGCGGAGCCAATCTCACCCAAAACGACGCTATCGAGGGGATCTCCGAAGGCGATGTGATGGATTGGCAGAGCGCCAGGCTCCTGAGGGGGCCGCGTGTAGATGGCATCCACATCGGACAATAGAACCAGCAGATCTGCACCAATCAGGCGCGCGACGAGAGCGGCCAGTCGGTCGTTATCCCCAAAGCGAATCTCGTGGGTCGCGACGGTGTCATTCTCGTTGACGATCGGCAAAATTCTCAGGCCCAGCAACCTATCCATGGCGCGTTGCGCGTTTGCACGGTGCGTGGGGTTCTCTAGATCACCGGCCGTCAGAAGCACTTGACCGGCCACAATCTTGTAGCGATCCAAACTGTCTTGGTAACGGTAAATGAGAACGTTTTGACCTACCGCAGCAGCAGCCTGCTGTGTCGCGAGATCGGTGGGACGATCATCTAACTTCAGATACGGAAGGCCCGTGGCAATGGCGCCCGAGGAGACGAGAACAACCTCGGTTCCGCGACCATGAGCCTCTGCCAGGGCATCGACGAGAGACTCGATTTGGTGAGCATTTTTGCCGCTAATTGAGGAAGAACCAACCTTGACAACGACGCGCTTCGCGGCCGGAATCATGGAACGATCAACGATCGGCGACACTTTAATGCTCAGCATCACTTACCTCCAGATCATCTCTCCACAAGCCTGCGTCCTTTTCACGAACGAGCTCTTGACGAGCTTCTTCCTTGCCGTCCATGAGGTCGTAGTAATCTTCGCGGCGTTTTTGGTTCGTGCGACGGTTGCGCGGATCGATTCGGTCATCGCTTCCGCGGGGACCCGTGGTGAGTTCAGCGGTCGAGGTAAGCGTGGGCTCCCAGTCGAAGACAACACCGTTCCCCTCACCGATGATCACTGTTGAGCCGGAAATCGCTCCCGCCTTGAAGAGCTGGTTCTCGATGCCCAATTTGGCAAGGCGGTCGGCCAGATAGCCGACGGCTTCGTCGTTGTTGAAGTCTGTCTGCGCAATCCAACGTTCGGGCTTTGCACCGATGATGCGGTAGAGGTTGCCATCGGTTCCACCCTCCACGCGAATGGTGAAGCCCGTCTCATCAACCGCCTTGGGACGCAACGTGATGACTTCCACGAGGGGGCTCGCTTCTATGGCCTTCCGGTGCTCGTCGACAAGATCACCCAGGGCGTACGAAAGCTGCTGAAGCCCCTCATGAGAGACCGTTGAGATCTCAAAAACGCGGTAACCGCGAGCCTCAAGCTCGGGCTTAACGAAATCTGCCAGTTCACGTCCCTCAGGAACGTCAATCTTGTTAAGCGCGATGAACTGCGGGCGCTCAATCAGGGGAATCTGGTCGCTGGGAACGGGGTAGGCCGCCAGCTCAACCAGGATGATGTCCAAGTCGCTGATTGGGTCGCGGCCGGGATCAAGCGTGGCGCAGTCCAGCACGTGGAGCAAGGCCGTACACCGCTCCACGTGGCGCAGGAACTCGAGTCCGAGCCCTTTACCCTCGCTGGCACCCTCGATGAGGCCGGGAACATCGGCGATTGTGTAGCGGATCTCGCCGGCCTGAACAACACCCAAGTTGGGATGCAAAGTAGTGAAGGGGTAGTCCGCAATTTTGGGACGTGCCGCAGAAAGCGCTGCCACGAGGCTTGACTTGCCTGCCGAGGGATACCCTACAAGAGCCACATCCGCGAGCGTTTTTAGCTCAAGGACGATATCGCCCTCGAAACCGTCGACACCGAGGAGAGCGAATCCCGGAGCCTTGCGCTTCGTCGAGGACAGCGCAGAGTTGCCAAGGCCGCCCTGCCCACCAGGGGCGATAACGATTCGCATGCCGGCAACATTCATATCGGCAATTTCGGTGCCGTCGGGTTCCTTGATAACCGTGCCCAGAGGAACTGCTAGCTCCAACGTTTCGCCGTTTGCGCCCGCACGGTGATCACCCATTCCGGGCCCGCCGTTGCGCGACGTGATGTGGGGGTGACGATGGAATCCAAGAAGGGTCGTGACCTGAGGGTCAGCCACCAGGATGATGTCGCCCCCATTGCCACCGTTTCCGCCATCGGGGCCGGCAAGAGGTTTAAACTTCTCGCGTTTGACGGAGACACAGCCGTTACCACCGTGACCGGCGCGAAGATGAAGTGTGACGTTATCAACGAAGGTAGCCATGTCCCCTCCTTTCTGAGATCACGATTCGTGACCATTTTCGCTTAAGGGGAAGCGAAAGTAATACGGTGAAAAAGGAAAAAGGCGAGCTAAAAGCTCGCCCCTTCCAAAGATCTTGAGTGTGCTGGTGTTAGGCCATCACGATGTTGACGACCTTGCGGCCGCCCTTGTTGCCAAATTCGACCGAACCAGCAGAGAGAGCGAAGAGAGTGTCGTCACCGCCGCGGCCAACGTTCACACCGGGGTGGAAGTGGGTGCCACGCTGGCGAACGATGATTTCACCGGCAAGGACCTTCTGTCCACCGAAGCGCTTCACGCCGAGGCGCTGAGCGTTGGAGTCACGACCGTTGCGAGAAGAACTCGCGCCTTTTTTATGTGCCATTTGAGTTTCTCCTCGGCCTTACTTGATCTCGGTGATCTTGACGCGAGTGAGCTCCTGGCGGTGGCCTTGGCGCTTCTTGTACCCGGTCTTGTTCTTGAACTTCTGGATGATGATTTTGGGGCCACGGAGGTCCTCGAGGACCTCAGCTGTGACCTTGATCTTTGCCAGCGAAGCCGCATCAGATGTGATCTTCTCACCATCAACGTGCAGGACGGCAACGAGTTGAATCGCGCCAGCCTTGTCAGCCTTGATGCGGTCCATCGTCACGATGGTACCGACCTCTACCTTTTCCTGGCGTCCGCCGGAGCGCACTACTGCGTAAACCACTTCTGGTACCTAATTTCTCAAGCGAATCGCAGTTAGCGATTCGGTTTCCATCTCACAAAAAACGTCACTGTCCGGGCGTAACAGTCAGATGACCGTAGCCGGGCAGAAAACATGGGGATTCGCATCTAAAAATCAGATGCACACCAAGAGTCAAGAATAGCCGTCTTGGCGACCGCGGTCAAACCACCACAGTCGCGTGGCGGATTATTCTTGAGCACCTTCGTTCGAGCTCAGCGTCGGCGACGCAAGCTCCCCCGCGGTGATCTGCGAGGTTGAGACGCGCCTACTACGGCCACGCCCTTGACCCGGTTGCTTGGGCTCGGGAAGAGCACCCAGCACGTTGTCAAGAAGTATTTCGGCACTCTGGGGTGAAACTCGCGCCTTGCGCTGACGCGAAGCCTTGACGGGGATGTCAAGAATCTCAATCACCTCGAGGTCAACATCGTTGTGCGGTGTCGCGAAGGCATCAGCGGTGGCCGTTGTCGATTGCGCGCTGCTCGAGGATCGCCGGCTCGTGGTACGTGCGCCAGTAGAACGCGCAGTACTGTGACGATCTTCCATTGAGGACACTTCCCCGGATGGCACCGCAACGATGTCACTCGCAGCCGTGTGTGCCGTGTCACCATTGTGATGGCCGTTGCCAATGGTGCTGGCGGCAATTTGCGCTAAGGCAGAATTGGCGCCTTGAGGAATAGCGTGGGCCATAGTGGAGGCAGTGGATGCACTCGCACTATTCCCGTTGCTCGTAACAGTGTTGCCGCGACTCTTGCCGCTCCGACGGCGCGGCTCAGGGGCACTGCCATCATTACCACGGTGTCGCGTAACAGGTTCATGGTGCACGATGACGCCACGGCCTGCACAGACCTCACAGGGCTCGCTGAACGTCTCGAGTAGTCCGAGGCCAAGCTTCTTTCGAGTCATCTGAACGAGACCCAACGATGTAACCTCAGCAACTTGGTGCTTCGTGCGGTCACGACTCAGGCACTCAATGAGGCGGCGGTGCACGAGATCACGGTTGGATTCCAGCACCATATCGATGAAGTCGATAACGATGATGCCACCGATGTCACGAAGACGAAGTTGACGAACAATCTCTTCAGCAGATTCGATGTTGTTCTTAGTGACGGTCTCTTCCAAGTTTCCGCCAGATCCGACAAACTTTCCCGTGTTGACATCGACAACGGTCATCGCCTCGGTACGGTCGATGACGAGTGAACCGCCAGAGGGCAGGTAAACCTTGCGGTCAAGCGCCTTTTCAATCTGCTCGGTAATGCGGTACTGCTCGAAAGCATCGCGGTTACCAGTGTGCGCCTCAACGCGATCCAGAAGCTCTGGAGCGACCTGGTTGAGATAGTTCTCAATCGTGGCTTTGGCCTCAGATCCGGAGATGACCATGCGGTGGAAGTCTTCGTTGAAGACATCACGAACAATTTTAATGAGCAAGTCGGATTCACTGTGCAGCAATGACGGGCAGGGCTCAATCTCGGCTTTACGGCTAATTTCGGCCCACTGCGTTGTCAAACGTTGAACGTCGATCGTGAGTTGTTCCTCCGTGGCACCCTCAGCTGCAGTGCGCACAATGACACCAACGTTTTCTGGCAAGACCTCTTTCAGGATGCGCTTCAACCGCGCGCGCTCCGTGTCAGGAAGTTTGCGGCTAATACCGTTCATCGATCCGTTCGGGACGTACACGAGGTAACGGCCAGGAAGGGAAACTTGGCTTGTCAAGCGTGCCCCCTTGTGGCCCACTGGATCTTTTGTCACCTGCACGAGGACTTTGTCGCCGGGTTTCAGCGCCAACTCGATGCGACGAGGCTGGTTACCCGTTTCGGCGGCATCCCAGTCGACTTCACCGGAGTACAAGACAGCATTACGGCCACGCCCGATATCGACGAAGGCTGCTTCCATGCTGGGGAGAACATTCTGGACTTTACCGAGGTAGACATTTCCAATCAGGCTCGCCTCGGAAGACCGGGCCACGTAGTGCTCAACAAGCACGCCGTCTTCGAGAACGCCAATCTGGATGCGTTCGTCCTTGTCACGCACAATCATGGTGCGGTCAACTGCCTCACGGCGGGCGAGGAATTCGCTCTCGGTTACGACAGTACGACGGCGACCTGCATCGCGGCCATCACGACGACGCTGCTTCTTAGCTTCCAGACGCGTGGAGCCCTTAATCCGTTGGGGCTCGGTAATGAGTTCCGGTTCGCGAGGAGTGCGAATACGGACAACAGTGTTGGCCGGATCGTTGTTCCCAACGTGCTCCTCTCCCGGGCGGCGGCGCGCGCGGCGGCGAACCGTTGAACCGCTGTCATTGCCAAAGTCATCATCAGGATCGTTACCGCGATCGATGCCGCGATCGAGATTGCGGTCGAGATTGCGGTCACCGTTTCGATCCAGGTTGCGATCGACATTCCGATCGTAACGAGGGTTACCCCGAGGCGATTCATTGTCAAAACGCTCGGGGAAACGTTCGTTGAAACGATCGCGGGGAGCCGAACGCTCGACGATGGGAGGTAGGTCTGGGGCATAAAACACAAGGTCAGTTACCGAGGTTGCCACCAGAGTCGGGTACTTCGGATTGGCGGGAATCTCAGGCACTACAGGAAGAACTTCGACCGATTTCTCGGCAGATTCCTCGACGGATTCTTCCACAGAAGCTTCTGCGGCAGTTTCCTTCACAGAAGCTTCGGCGGCGACCAGATCATCCACCGGCATGGCAGCGATCGTCGCCTCATCGAGAATCACGTTCACATGAGCGACTTCGGCAACTTCCAAATCAACCTCCGACGCAACCTCCGCAGAGACCTCAGCAATGACGTCCTCGATAAGGACTGGAACACTCTCCTCGACAACCTCGACGGGTACGTCTTCAGATTTCTTTCTTCTCACCATGACGGTGCACTCTCCGCCAAATCCGTGCCACCGCGCCTACTGAATTTGGCTAATACTCGTATGGCAAGAAACCGAAGTCTCTCACCTAAATCTTTTGTTAATCTTCCTGATTTACCGGCTCTAAAGCTCTGGCATCTCAGCGGCAAATCGCGGTGATTCCCCGTGCGCAAGACATGTTTGCCTTGCAAAGTCAATATTTGTCACTCTGCCCAATATAAAAGACAACACCTTTAGTATCGCACGTCCAGTCACAAGAACACGCTCTCCCGTCAAGCGCGGGGGCCTCCCTCGTCAACACTCATGCGATTGTTGGTCCGCGCATGGCATAGTGGACGTCATATGGATACCTCGCAGAGACGCCGCTCGATCGGCATTGCCACTTTCTTCATCATTGCCAGCGCCGTTGGCCTGCTCGCCGCTTTTGTTTTGCTGGTGGAGAAGCTCCAGATTCTGCAGTTCCCTGATTCAAAGGTTTCTTGCGACTTTGGGCTCGTGGTGCAGTGCGGTAAAAATCTTGCGTCGTGGCAAGGTTCCCTCCTCGGTTTTCCCAACCCGACTCTTGGCCTCATCGCTTGGCCCGTCGTAATGGCCACTGGTGTTGCGATCCTCGCGGGAGCGCGCTTTGCTAAGTGGTACTGGCGCAGCTTCAATATTGTTGCCCTTGCTGCCCTCGGTTTTGTGATCTGGCTGATCTGGCAGAGCATTTTCTTTCTCGGAACCCTTTGTCCTTGGTGCATGGTTACGTGGTCGGTTGTTATACCGCTGTTTTGGGTATCGACGTTGTGGAATCTGAAACATGGAATCTGGACCGCCAACGAACGCGCCCGTGAATTTGGGGCACGCCTGTTGGGTTGGTCACCCACTCTGACGTTTGCAAGCTATCTCGTTGTTGCCGTGATAGCCCAGATTCAATTGGATGTTCTTTCCTACCTCTAAGAAAGATATATACCGTTGTGGGAATGAACTAGGGCCAAGCGCGTTGACTCCGTCAGTAGGGCCAACAGAAAGAGTCACCGCGCTAAATGAATAACAACGTCAATAACACCTCAGATGCGCTCATTCTGGATTCACAAGAGCACGCTGGCTCCGATGGCAGAGCCGTGATCCTTGAACCGCGTAGCCGGTTAATCTTGACGGTCCTCTTAATTTCCGCGTTTGTGGTCTTCTTGAACGAAACAATTTTGAACGTAGCAATTCCCCAAATCATGGAGCACCTTGGCATCAGTGCCAATACCGGTCAATGGCTAACTACCGCTTACCTCTTGACAATGGCGATTGTGATTCCCGTCACCGGGTTTCTTTTGCAACGCTTCACCACGCGATCGATGTACATCACCGCCATGTCCCTCTTTAGCATCGGCACCTTCGTTGCGGCCATGGCGCCCGACTTCACAACGCTCATCCTCGGTCGGATCGTTCAAGCGGTCGGAACAGCCATCATGATGCCGCTCCTCATGACGACCGTCATGGTCCTCGTTCCTTCCAGTATCCGTGGCCGCATCATGGGCATGATTTCAATCGTCATGGCGGTTGCTCCGGCGATTGGCCCCTCCCTCTCCGGCCTTGTCCTCAGTTTCTTGGACTGGCGGTGGCTCTTCTGGCTCGTCCTCCCTATTGCCTTGACAACGCTGCTGATCGGGGCCCTTCGCATCACGAATGCAGGAGAGACGCGAAAACTGCGCATCGATATCCTGTCTGTTGTAATCTCCGCTTTTGCCTTCAGCGGCCTCATCTTCGGGCTAAGTTCTTTCGGCGACGCCGCGCGGGGCGAGGCTCTCATTTCGCCGTGGATTCCCCTGGGCATCGGCGCAGCGGCGCTGGTCATATTTATCCTGCGTCAGGTGAGGCTCCAACACACCAACCGAGCGTTACTCGACCTGCGCACGTTCCGCTCCTCGGCGTTCAGTTCCGCCATGATCTTGATGGGCATTGCCATGATGAGCCTTCTGGGAACCATAATTTTGCTGCCGATCTATATGCAGAATGTTCTCATGCTCGAGCCCCTGCAGGCCGGCCTATTCTTGTTGCCCGGCGGGCTCGTCATGGGAATCCTTGGCCCCATTGTTGGCCGTCTGTATGACGGCGTTGGTGCCCGAAAGCTACTGATCCCCGGCGCCATAGTCGTCAGTGCGGCGTTATGGCTTCTCGCCACATTCAACCAATTCACGGCACCGCCGATGGTTATTGTGGCCCACGTGACGCTCAGCATCGGTCTGGCGTTCATTTTCACACCGCTCTTTACTCTCGGACTCAGCTCCGTTCCCCCGCAGCTGTACTCCCACGCCAGCGCCACACTGGGCACGATTCAACAGATTGGCGGAGCCGCGGGAACAGCATTGTTCGTCACGGTCTTGACCACCGTTTCCGTAAATCTCGGCAATCAAGGTTCGAGCGTCGTCGCCGCGACTGCCGGGGGAATGCAGTTCGCGTTCCTCAGCGGAGCCATCTTGTCCGTTGTGGCTATCGGCCTCGCGATCGCCATAAAGAAGCCCGCGAGCCCAGAGGAATTGGCTCGCGAGCTTCTCCCCTAGCTAAACCAGAGGGCCAGTTCACGGGTGGCAGACTCCACGGAGTCGCTGCCGTGAACGAGGTTCTGCTGGACTTTGAGGCCCCAGTCGCGCCCAAGGTCACCACGGATAGTGCCCGGGGCAGCGAGAGTGGGATCTGTCGTGCCCGCGAGGGAGCGAAAACCTTCGATGACGCGGTTGCCCGCGAGACGAATGGCCACAACAGGACCACTCTCCATGAACTCGACGAGAGGCTCGTAAAAAGGCTTTCCTGCGTGTTCCTCGTAATGCTTGCCGAGGAGTTCACGATCGGCCTGCACGAGGCGGATATCAACAAGGGCATAGCCCTTGGCTTCGATGCGAGACAGAATCTCGCCCGTCAATCCACGGGCAACTCCATCGGGCTTGACAAGGACGAGTGTTTCTTCAATGTGAGCCATCATGAGGCCCTCCTTTTTTCTCGGTCGATTCGTACGCCACTAAACATGGCATAGGTCCAAATTGCGGCAAAAAGCGCGCCGATGACAAACATCATCGTCACGAAAACGCCACACAAAATCATGAGGCCCTGCAGAACCCATCCAACGGCGGGTGCCCACGGGTAGCGCAACAGGCCCGCCGTGGCGAAGAGAGCAAGGCAGAGGGCAGCGCCTCCACCCAGGGCGACCACCGGCGAAACTCCGCCCAAACCATTGACGACCAAAGCCGCGAGGCCAACAACCACGGCCTCAAAGACCAGCACGATGGAACCCAGGAGTTCCTGGACCGAACGCTGCCGGCGCGGCCCGGTCGTCACTTCGTCCATCCGTTGGTGTCATTCGAACGGCCAACGGCTTGGCCGACGAGCGTGATGGAGCCGGTGATCAGCACCGCGCCCTTGGGTGAGTGGGCGGCATACCCGCGAGCCATCTCGATGGCGACGTCGGCATCCGGTTCAATAATGACATTCTCGGCGCCAAAAATCTTCGTGGCGATTGCCCCAAGATTAGCCGCCGTGCGAGTCCGTTCGGAGGGTGCCGTCGTAATGATGACGCGGGCGACCTGGGGTTGCAAAGCCGCAAGGATTCCCTCGGCATCTTTGTCTTCGAGAATGGCGACAACGGCCGTGACGTCGTCAAACGTGAAATACGACTCCAGCGCGGTAGCTAGAGAAGCCGCGCCGTGAGGATTATGTGCTGCATCTACGAGAACGGTGGGCTCCGTCGCAATGAGTTGCAGGCGACCGGGTGACGTGACGGTGGCGAACGCTTCGGCGAGAATATTGGGATCCAATTCGACACTGGCACCCCCTAAGAATGACTCCACCGCAGCGATGGCCAAGGCCGCATTCTGTGCCTGATGATCGCCGAAGAGATCAAGGAAAAGGTCGTTGTAGGTGCCGGCGATGCCTTGGATGCTGAAAAGCTGACCACCCACGGCCATGGTGTTAGAGATCACCGTGACTTCGCGCCCAACATAAGCGAAGGGCGACTCCGTGAGCGTCGTGGCCTCCTCGAGAACAGCCAATACGTCTGGCTCTTGAGTTGCGGAAACGACTAGGGCTGATGGCTTGATGATGCCGGACTTGGTGCGCGCTATCGCATCCAAAGTGGAACCAAGACGATCCATGTGGTCCATCGCAATGGGCGTGAAAACGGCGACGACGCCGTCCGCTACGTTCGTGGAATCCCACTCGCCGCCAAGACCGGCCTCGACTATGGCAACGTCGACAGGAGTATCGGCAAAAGTGCCGTACGCCAGAATCGTGAGCACTTCGAAATAGGTTAGGCGCAGTTCATTCTTCGCCTCGAGTTCGCGGTCCACCATCTCCACGTAGGGCTTCACATCGAGCCAATTCGTCAGCAATGCATCATTGTCGATGAGCTCGCCATCAATGAGAATGCGCTCGGCAAAGGAAACGAGGTGCGGACTCGTGAAGAGCCCCGTCCGCAGTCCGTAGGCGCGAAGAATCGCCTCGATCATGCGCGCTGTGCTCGTTTTACCGTTGGTTCCGGCAATGTGAATAACCGGATACGCGCGGTGAACGTCACCCAGTAGCTCGACAACGCGGCGTGTAGGTTCCAGGCGTGGCTGCGGGTTGCCTTCGCCGAGGCGCGTGAGGAGCTCCTGATAGACGAGATCGGCGGCGCGCGCGAATTCTTCAGCTTCAGACATTGTGGATTCGCTCCTGACGCGAGACGGCAACGATAAAGGTGTCGGCGTTAGCGTACTGGCCGGCGGTAAACGTCACGAAATGTTCCGGTTGCACCCCTGTCACATTGGCCAACCACTCCGACGCGAGGTCATGAGTGAAGCCAGTGAGTTGGGGGCTTGAGGTTGGTGAATGGATGGTGAACTCTGTGGCCAACGTGTCGCCCGCGATATCAACCGCAATGACGGACAATAATGCGGTGGCATCTTGGTCCGCGAAGCACACGACATCAAGGCGAATGCGGTCACTTACGTCGAAACCGGCTGACTTGCGAGTGTCCTGAGTGGCCCGAATAAGGTCGCGCGCGAGCCCTTCAGCTTCAAGCTCATCGGTGGTGACAGTGTCGAGCAACACGAAGCCCTCCCCCGGCAAGAGTGCGAGCGCCCGCTGGGGGCCGCCTTCCGTCTCGGCCGTTTCGAGAGTGAGGTCATATTCGCCTTCAACGAGTTCGATGCCACCGGCCGTCACGACCCCGGCGGCCTCCGACCAGTCCCCCGCCTTGGCTGCCTGAATGATGCGCTGAACATCCTTTCCCAGCCGGGGCCCGGCGGCGCGAGCATTGACCGCCAGTTTGGACGTGATGCCATATTCGGCGGCGCTCGAGGCTGCCAACAGAACCAGAGTGACCTTCTTGACGTTGAGTTCGTCCCGCAAGATGTCACTGAAGGGCGCCAGCGCAATGGCGTGCTCCGTCACGATGGTGAGCTCCGCGAGAGGCAAGCGAACGCGTAGACCTGTCTTTTTGCGTAGAGCCAACGTTGATGACGTGATCTCGCGGATCGCATCCATGGACGCCACCAAGCTCGCGTCGGCCGGGAACTGCTCGGAGTCGGGCCAGTCCGTCAAGTGCACACTGCGGCCCCCGGTGAGTCCCTGCCAAATGTTTTCGGTTACTAACGGCAACAGGGGCGCCGCCACGCGGGTCAGCGTTTCGAGCACAGTGAACAACGTGTCGAATGCCTCGCGACCGGCACCTTCGCCGGATTCAGCAGATGCACCCGCCCAGAAGCGGTCGCGCGAGCGGCGCACGTACCAGTTGGTCAGAACGTCAGCGAAGTCCCGCAGCGAAGCCGCGGCCAGAGTGGCATCCAGTGCGTCGAAATGCCCCTGAACATCGACGATGAGATCACGCGTCTTGGCCAAAAGATAGCGGTCGAGCACGTTCGTCGAGTCGGTACGCCAGGTTGCCTGGTACCCGTCGGCGTTGGCATACAAGGTGAAGAAATAATACGTGTTCCAGAGCGGCAGCAGCATCTGGCGCACGCCGTCACGGATACCGTCTTCACTCACAACCAAGTTGCCGCCGCGCAGAACCGAGGAGCTCATCAGGAACCAACGCATGGCATCTGAGCCATCACGGTCGAAAACTTCGGAGACATCCGGATAATTGCGCAACGACTTCGACATCTTCTGGCCGTCATTACCGAGCACAATTCCGTGGCTGACCACGTTCTTGAAAGCAGGACGATCGAAGAGCGCCGTGGAGAGAACGTGCAGCGTGTAAAACCATCCACGCGTCTGCCCAATGTATTCGACGATAAAGTCGGCGGGGCTGTGCTCGTCAAACCATTCCTGGTTCTCAAACGGATAGTGCACCTGAGCAAACGGCATCGATCCGGAATCAAACCAGACATCGAGCACATCTTCGATGCGACGCATGGTCGAGAGTCCCGACGGGTCATCCGGGTTCGGGCGCGTCAGCTCATCGATGTAGGGGCGGTGCAAGTCGGTCGGGCGGACGCCGAAGTCGGCCTCAATTTCGTCGAGGGAACCATAAACATCCATGCGGGGAAATTCTGGGTTGTCGCTCTTCCACACGGGAATTGGGGAGCCCCAATAGCGGTTTCGGCTGATCGACCAGTCACGAGCGTTACCAATCCACTTGCCGAATTGGCCTTCTTTTACGTTCTCAGGAACCCAGTTGATTCCCTGGTTGAGGTCTTCCATGCGGTCACGAAAATCGGTCACGCGCACGAACCAGCTGGAGACAGCGCGGTAAATCAGCGGGTTGCGGCAGCGCCAGCAGTGCGGGTAGGAGTGGTCATAACTTGCCTGACGGATGAGGCGGTTGCCATCGCGCAACAGTTGCGTGAGGGGCTTGTTGGCGTCAAACACCTGAAGCCCCGCGACCTCGCCGATGACGGAGAGGAACTTGCCCCCGGCGTCGATGGAAATCTGCACGGGGATTCCGGCAGCCTCACAGATTTTTTGGTCTTCTTCACCGTAGGCGGGGGCTTGGTGAACGATTCCCGTTCCATCGGCCGTGGTCACATAGTCGGCGACCAAGATGCGCCATGCGTTGTTTTCATACTCAGGCACGTCGGCGTAGTGATCCCACAGGCGCTCGTACCGAACGTCGGCCAGATCACGTCCTTCGAAGGTGCGCGAAACACCGGCACGGGCATCCTCAGGACTCTCGTAGCCCAACTCCTTGGCGTAATTGCCGAGAAGGTCATTGGAGAGAAGGTACTCTGCGATACCCGCTTCGCCACCGTCAGTAGCGCCCGCGGGACCCGCGAGAACAACGGCATAGTCAATCTCGGGACCAACGGCCAGGGCCGCGTTAGTGGGCAATGTCCAGGGGGTGGTCGTCCAGGCCAGAGCCCGAACGCCGGCGATTCCCAAGGCCTCGGCCTTTTCTCCCTCAAGAGGAAAGGTAACCGTCACGGACTGGTCTTGACGCATCTTGTAGACGTCATCGTCCATGCGTAGCTCGTGGTTCGAGAGCGGCGTCTCGTCGTTCCAGCAATAGGGCAAAACTCGGAAGCCTTCGTAGGCCAAGCCTTTGTCGTGTAGACGCTTGAAGGCCCAGATCACACTCTCCATGAAGGTGATGTCGAGCGTCTTATAGTCGTTCTCAAAATCCACCCAGCGGGCCTGGCGGGTGACATATTCCTGCCACTCTCCGGTGTATTTGAGAACCGATTCCCGGGCTGCCTCGTTAAAGGTCGCGATGCCCATTTCTTCGATCTCTTCTTTCTTGGTGATGCCCAACTGACGCATGGCTTCCAGCTCGGCGGGTAGTCCGTGAGTGTCCCACCCGAACCGTCGCTCGACGCGCTTACCCTGCATCGTTTGATAACGGGGGAAGAGGTCTTTGGCATACCCCGTAAGGAGGTGCCCGTAGTGAGGAAGGCCATTAGCAAAGGGTGGGCCGTCATAAAAGACCCACTCGTCAGCGTCCGCTTCGGCCCGCTGATCGATGGACGCTTGGAAGGTATCGTCTGCCTTCCAAAAAGCCAAAATCTCCTTTTCAAGCTCAGGAAAAGACGGCGAAGGCACAATGTCGGCGGGGATTCCAAATGCGGTGCGGCGGGGATACGTCACGGTGGGCTCCAGTTATCGATAATCACTGTGCCAGGACGGAGAATTGCCCCTCCGCGGTACCACCTGAGCTTGCCCGAAAGTTACCTTTCGAGCCCCTTGTTCTTTGGCTGTGACGGGCCAGACCCGCTCGGCTCTACTGAAGGCCAATGGCCTCGTTCTTCCGAAGACTCCCCGGTGATGGCCGGATTAGCGTCGTTATCCACCATTCTACGCGTTCGGTAAGCTTGAGTCATTCACATTTGAGGCATCTTCGTCAGCTCAATCGCTGGCAACAGACACGGTGCCGCCCATAGAGAGATCGAGAGATTATCGTGACAAACACGCCCGCTAACGTTCCAGAAAAGCCGGCTCTCGAAGGTCTCGAATCCAAATGGAATGGCCTGTGGGAGACCGCTGGGACCCATCACTTTAAGCGCGAGGGCCAGACCCGTGCCAGCATCTTCTCGATCGACACTCCCCCGCCAACGGCATCCGGATCACTGCACATCGGTCACGTCTTCAGCTACACGCACACCGACGTTATTGCCCGCTTTCAGCGCATGCTCGGCAAAGAGGTCTTTTACCCGATGGGCTGGGACGATAACGGCCTGCCGACCGAGCGTCGCGTGCAGAACTATTACGGCGTTCGGTGCGACCCGTCGCTTCCGTATGAAACCGGATTCGCTCCTCCCTTTGAAGGCGGCGACAATAAGAGTTCCAAGGCCGCCGATCAGAAGCCCATCAGCCGCAAGAACTTCATCGAGTTGTGTGAGCGCCTCACGGTTGAAGACGAGAAGCAGTTCGAAGACGTCTGGCGCATTCTGGGTCTCTCCGTCGACTGGAAGCAGACATACCGCACCATCGGCGACGAGTCGCTCTTTGTGAGCCAGCTTGCATTTACCCGCAACGTTGAACGCGGCGAGGCCTATCAAGCGCAGGCCCCCACCCTCTGGGACGTCACTTTTAGAACTGCCGTCGCCCAGGCCGAGCTCGAAGACAAAGAAATGCCCGGGGCGTATCACCGCCTCGCCTTTCACAAGCCCGACGGTACCGACATCCACATCGAAACAACGCGTCCTGAACTTCTCGCCGCTTGTGTCGCGCTCGTGGCTCATCCCGATGATGACCGCTTCAAACCGCTCTTCAACACGATGGTCACGACACCGATCTTTGGCGTCGAGGTTCCTGTCCTTGCTCACCACCTCGCTCAGCCCGACAAGGGTTCGGGCATTGCCATGGTCTGTACGTTTGGTGACCTCACCGACGTGATCTGGTGGCGTGAGCTTGACCTGCCCATCCGCGCTGTGATCGGATTCGATGGTCGCCTACTCCCCGAGGCTCCCGAAGGAATTGTCTCCGATGCAGGCCTCGCCGCCTACGCAGAGCTCGCCGGCAAGACGGTGTTCTCGGCCAAGCAGACCGTGGTCGAAATGTTGACCGCATCCGGCGAAATGATCGGTGAACCCAAGCCGATCGTTCACCCCGTCAAATTCTTCGAAAAGGGCGACAAGCCTCTCGAGATCGTCTCCACGCGACAGTGGTACATCAAGAACGGTGCCCGCGACGAGGTTCTGCGCGAGAAACTCCTCGGCTTTGGTCGCGACCTCGAGTGGCACCCCGAGTTCATGCGCGTTCGCTACGAGAACTGGGTGGGTGGCCTCTCGGGCGACTGGCTTATTTCCCGTCAACGCTTCTTCGGCGTGCCGATCCCTGTCTGGTACCCCTTGGACGCCGATGGCAACCCCGTATTTGAGAAGCCCATGATCGCCACGCGCGAACAACTTCCCGTAGATCCCTCCACGGATGTTCCTTCCGGCTTCACCGAGGCCCAACGCGGCGTCGCTAACGGCTTCGTCGGTGAGGTTGATGTGATGGACACCTGGGCCACCAGTTCGCTAACACCTCAACTGGCCGGCGGTTGGGAACGAGATGAAGAGCTTTTCTCGCTCGTATGGCCGTTCGACTTGCGCCCCCAGGGACAGGACATCATCCGCACGTGGCTCTTCTCGACCATGCTGCGCGCCACGCTTGAGCTTGGCGAGAAGCCCTGGAAGCACGCCGCGCTCTCGGGCTTTATCGTGGACCCCGACCGCAAGAAGATGTCAAAGTCCAAAGGCAACGTTGTGACCCCGGCTGACATGTTGGAACAACACGGTTCGGATGCCGTTCGCTACTGGGCCGCTTCCAGTCGCCTTGGAACGGATGCTGCATTTGACCCCCAGAACCCTACACAGATCAAGATTGGTCGCCGTTTGGCCATCAAGGTCTTGAATGCGTCAAAGTTCATCCTGAGCTTCGAGTCTTCTGACAATGTTCAGGTAACGAACGCGCTGGATCTCAGCATGCTCGCGTCGCTGCGCACGGTTGTCGCAGATGCCACCGCGGCGCTCACCAACTACGACCACGCCAAGGCACTCGAAGTGACCGAGAGCTTCTTCTGGACATTCTGTGATGACTACCTCGAGTTGGTCAAGGAACGCGCCTACAACCTTGAGCATCCCGAGCAGGCTTCGGCTGTGGCGGCGCTTCGCCTCGCCCTCAACGTCATGCTGCGCCTCTTCGCTCCAGTTCTCCCCTTCGCCACCGCTGAGGTTTGGTCGTGGTACCACGAGGATTCCATTCACCGCAGTGCGTGGCCCGTCGTCGGCGAGTTCGACACGGTCATGGTGGGCGAAAGCGACCCTGCCATTTTGGTCGCAGCTTCCGCTGCCCTCATTGGTATTCGCCGCGGCAAGACTGACGCCAAGGCATCACAGAAGACCGTGGTTCTCTCGGCAACGGTCAATGCTCCCGCGGCAATGGTTGCTCTCCTGACCCACGCCCTTGATGACCTCCGTGCGGTCGGTCGCATCGAGGTTCTCACCCTGGCGGTCGCCGACGAACTTTCGGTCACGGACTTCGAGCTCGCACCGGTCGTGGCCGCAACAATCGAATCTGCCACAAAATTGGGAAACTAGGGATGCAGCTCGGAACACGTTGGAACCTTTGGAAGCCGGCGCCGGCGGGACTTCCCGAATTGGTGCTAGCAGCGATTCACAGCACGGAGGCTGATCTCACGGCTGTGGCAGCAATAAATCCCGACGTGGGGATCGACTCCTGGCGCTGGACACTCACGTGGCTCGAAGGCCGCCCTGTGGTGGAGTTGGATGACGGCACGACAATTCGCGTTGATACTCACGGCCTCGTAACGGTCACCGACGACTCCGACGACGCCTAGGCACGATTAAGAGCCTAGGCTGACTTCTCTGCGCGCACAGGTTCGCGGGCGATGATTGTGGGAGCAGCCCCATCGACCACGGATTCGCGCGTGACGATGACTTTGGCAACCTGATCTGTCGAGGGAACCTCAAACATGATAGGGCCGAGCACGTCTTCCATGATGGAACGAAGACCCCGTGCCCCGGTCTGGCGCAGTACTGCGAGGTCGGCGATGGCCGACAGAGCATCGGTTTCGAATTCAAGCTCAACACCATCGATGGCAAACATGCGCTGATACTGCTTAATCAGCGCATTCTTGGGCTGAATCAAGATATCGATCAGAGCTTCGGCATCGAGGGGTGTGACCGTGGCAATCACAGGAAGGCGGCCGATGAACTCGGGGATGAGACCGAACTTGTGGAGGTCTTCGGGCATGACCTCACTGAAAAAATCACGGTTGTCATCTTTGCTGTGTAGGGGGGCACCGAAACCGATACCTTTTTTGCCGGCACGAGCCGAAATGATGTCTTCGAGACCCGCAAATGCGCCGGCAACGATGAACAACACATTCGTGGTGTCGATTTGAATGAACTCCTGCTGGGGATGCTTGCGGCCGCCCTGAGGTGGTACGGAGGCAATCGTGCCTTCAAGAATCTTGAGTAACGCCTGCTGAACACCCTCACCCGAGACATCACGCGTGATGGAGGGGTTCTCGGCCTTGCGAGCGACCTTGTCGATTTCATCGATGTAGATGATGCCGCGCTCGGCGCGAGCAACATCGAAGTCTGCTGCTTGCAAAAGTTTGAGCAAAATATTCTCGACATCTTCACCGACGTAGCCGGCTTCTGTCAGCGCTGTGGCATCGGCAACAGCAAAGGGAACATTGAGGCGACGCGCCAATGTTTGAGCGAGATAGGTCTTGCCACAACCGGTAGGACCAATCAGAAGGATATTGCTCTTAGCAATCTCAACCTCGTCGGCTTTGGCCTCGGCGGAGGTGATCTCGTCACTCGCGCGCACACGCTTGTAGTGGTTGTACACAGCAACCGCGAGAGCGCGCTTAGCTTGCTCTTGACCAATGACGTACTCCCCCAGAAATGCAAAGATTTCTTTGGGCTTAGGAAGGTCGAAATCTTCAAGAACTGCTTCGCCGGCCTCAGCCTGACGCTCCTCGATAATTTCATTGCACAGCTCAACGCATTCGTCGCAAATGTAGACGCCGGGGCCCGCAATGAGCTGCTGAACCTGCTTCTGGCTTTTGCCGCAGAAGGAACACTTAAGCAGGTCAGCGCTTTCGCCAATGCGTGCCATTGTGTGTCTCCATCTACAAAACTTCTTCGGTGTGCAAATTTAGCCTAACCCGAACCGGTGACATCGCCATGCAACCTGCCGGCTCCGTTCAACAGCGTGCCGCTCTAGACACGCAGATACAACGAATCCCCAACCGAAGTCAGGGAATCGTCAACAGTGATAAACGCTCGCTAGACCGGAACAACCACATTCTTGCGCGAGGTCAGAACCTGGTCGATGAGACCGTATTCCAGAGCCTCAGCGGCAGAAAGAATCTTGTCGCGATCAATGTCCTTGTTGACCTGCGGAACACTGCGGTTCGAGTGCTTCGACAAGGTCTCTTCGAGCCATTCACGCATGCGCATGATCTCTTTAGCCTGAATCTCGATGTCGCTGGCCTGGCCGCGTCCACCTTCACCAGCGGAAGGTTGGTGAATGAGAACACGAGCGTTGGGCAACGCCAAACGCTTTCCGGGCGTACCCGCAGCCAAGAGAACGGCTGCTGCCGACGCTGCCTGACCGAGGCAGACGGTCTGAATCTGCGGGCGGATGTACTGCATCGTGTCGTAAATCGCCGTCATCGCAGTGAAGGAACCACCGGGTGAGTTGATGTACATCACGATGTCGCGATCGGGGTCTTGGCTCTCGAGCACAAGTAACTGAGCCATGACGTCATCAGCCGAAGCGTCGTCAACCTGAACACCGAGGAAAACGATGCGGTCTTCAAACAACTTGGCGTAGGGGTCTTGGCGCTTGTAGCCATAAGCCGTGCGCTCTTCAAACGTGGGGAGGATGTAGCGGCTCTCGGGAGCGCTCGAAGCGCCGAATGCCGTGCCACCGAAATTAGGGATGTTCATGTCAGTCCTGTTCGTCACAATTCTGGTGGGCTACTTGGTTGCCGTGCCGCCGCCACCGGCAACGTCGTTGAGGGTTTCGCGAACATAGTCAACAAAGCCATACTCGAGGGCTTCCTGGGCAGTGAACCAGCGGTCGCGGTCACCATCAATGTTGATTTGTTCGACCGTCTTGCCGGTCTGCGAAGCGGTGATCTCTGCGAGACGCTGCTTCATCGAGTTGATGAGTTGGGCCTGCGTCTGAATGTCGCTGGCAGTGCCACCGAATCCACCGTGGGGCTGGTGCAACAGCACGCGCGCGTTGGGCGTGATGTAGCGCTTGCCCTTGGTGCCGCTGGTCAGCAAGAGCTGGCCCATGGAGGCGGCCATGCCGATACCAACGGTCACAATGTCATTGGGAACGAACTGCATGGTGTCGTAGATGGCCATGCCAGCCGTAATCGAACCACCCGGTGAGTTGATGTAGAGAAAGATATCTTTCTCGGCATCTTCGGCCGCAAGCAGCAGAATCTTGGCGCAAATCTCGTTGGCGTTGTCATCGCGCACCTCTGACCCGAGCCAGATAATGCGATCTTTGAGAAGTCGCTCAAACACGCTGTTGGGCATTGGCATTTCGGCCATGTCACGCTCCATTTCACCTACACACGCCGGTACTTGACGCGATATGTCGAATCTATCGGAGCGCACCGACATGACACGGCAGTGTTCGCCCTTGGCAAAGAATTTGTACCGGATGTTCGCCTCAGGCGCAGAGAACACTGGCCAGTAAGCTGAAGAAATGGTCCTCCCCCTCACCGCGCTCTTGGCCGGCTTGGGTTTTGGCCTCGCTCTCATCGTGGCCATTGGAGCCCAGAACGCCTTCGTTCTGCGCCAGGGTTTGCGCCGCGAACATGTGCTTGTCATCGTCGCTATTTGCGCCATCTCAGACGCACTACTCATTGGCATCGGCGTTGCCGGGCTTGGTGCCATCATCAACCAACTGGAGTGGCTCCTTCTCGTCATTGAAGTAATTGGTGGCATCTTTCTCTGCACCTATGGTGTGATGGCGGCCAAGCGCGCCTGGAAGCCTGAAGTGCTCACGGCCGACACCGGGGGTGCGCCGCTGACACTCAAGGTTGCCGTCGGAACGATATTGGCTCTCACGTACCTAAACCCTCATGTCTACCTCGATACCGTTCTGCTCCTCGGTTCGGTGGCCGGCACCTACGAGTCCCAGCGCTGGTGGTTCGGCGTCGGAGCAATGTTCGGCTCGCTCCTATGGTTCAGCGTGCTCGGCTTCGGCGCGCGCCTTCTAGCGCCGGTCTTCACAAAACCTGCGGCATGGCGGGTGCTGGATGCCATTATTGCCGTCGTCATGTTCACCCTTGGAACGAGCTTGCTCGTCAGCTTCGCGCAGCGCCTAATGTCCTAGCCAGCTGCACAAGCGAGTCGGCGCAATTGGTGGCCTTCCAGCGGATTAACTCGTCGAGAAGGCGCAATTGGTGACCGACACGCCGATGGCGGTCACCAAATACGCCGACTCGATGAAGGTGTCGACGGTTCGGGTCACCAAACGAGGCATCTCGACGAGAATGGTGATTGTGGTCCGCAGGACGCCGCTGGCGACACCCACTAAGGCAAAAAGAAACCCCCTAGTTTTCTAGGGGGTCCCAATCAGGCAAAAAGTATTAGTCCTTTTTGACTGCAGGCTTCTTAGCCGCGGCCTTCTTTGCGGGCTTCTCAGCAGCAGCTTCGTCAGCCGCGTCTACAGCAGCGTCAGCCTTTGCCTTGGCGGGTGCCTTCTTGGCTGCAACCTTCTTGGCGGGCTTCTCAGCATCGCCTTCAGTAGCCCCCGCATCGGCGGTCGAAACGACCGCGAAAGCGCTCATGTCGACAGTCTTGCCCTTGGTGTCAACAACCTTGGACTTGCCCAAAACAATGGCAACAGCCTTGTTCCGAGCAACCTCGGCAACAATCGACGGGATTTGGTTGTTCTTGGTCAGGATCTCAGCGAATTCGCTGGGCTCCATTCCGTATTGCTGCGATCCCTGAATGATGTACTGGGTCAGCTCGTCCTGGCTGACTTCAACACTCTCAGCTTCAGCGATGGTGTCGAGCAGAATCTGGGTCTTGAAGGTCTTGGTGCTTTCTTCGGTGACCTCGGCGCGGTGCACATCATCTTCGAGGCGACTTTCGCCCTCAAGGTGGTTGTGGACCTCGGTCTCGATGAGGCCGGCAGGAACAGGGATGTCAATCGACGTCAGCAGTTGCTCAATGAGCTTCTCGCGGGCAACACGAGCGAGGTCGCCTGTCTTGCGACGCTCAACCTCTAACTTCAAGTTGGCCTTGAGCTCAACGATGGTGTCGAATTCGCTGGCAATCTGAGCGAAGTCGTCATCCGCCTTGGGAAGTTCGCGCTCCTTGACAGCGGTCACTGTGACGGTGATCTCGGCGATTTCGCCTTCGTTGTCGCCACCAAGCAACTTGGACTCAAACGTCGTGGTTTCCCCTGCGGTCAGCGAGTCAAGTGCCTCATCGATGCCCTCGATCAGTTCGCCACTGCCGAGCTCGTAGGAGATGCTCGAAGCGGTGTCGACCTCTTTGCCTCCGATAGTTGCAACCAGGTCAAGCTGAGCGAAGTCGCCCTTCTTGGCGGGGCGGTCAACCGAAATCAGGGTGCCGAAACGGCTGCGCAAGTTGTCAAGTTCTTCCAAAATTTCATCAGCGGATACCGACAGGGGCTCAACTTCAACCTTGAGACCGTCGAAGTCGGGAAGCGTAATGACGGGGCGAACATCCACCTCGATGGTGACAACGAGGTCACCAGTGAAGTCTTCGAAGCTCGGCCACGTCGTAATGTCAGCTTCAGGCTTGCCAAGGGGACGAATCTTGTTCTCGACAACAGCCTGACGGTAAAAGCCTTCGAGTCCTTCGTTGACGGCGTGCTCCATGATGGCAGCCTTGCCCACACGCTGTTCCAGAATGCGCGCAGGAATCTTGCCCTTGCGGAATCCGGGAATCGTGATTGTCTCGGCAATGTGCTCGTAGGCATGTGTCAGAGCGGGCTTGAGCTCCTCCGGCGTCACGGTGACCGTGATCTTTGCGCGAGTGGGGCTCAGGGTTTCGACCGTGGTCTTCACGTAGGGGTACTCCTGTGATGTGGTGTTGGGTGGTTGTGGATCTGGCCGTGCTGGTGTTTCTTTTCTTTCGTGTCGGGGCGACAGGATTCGAACCTGCGACCTCCCGCTCCCAAAGCGGGCGCTCTAGCCAAGCTGAGCTACGCCCCGGATCCTTATTTGCCAGAAGCAAACATGGGCTGCGTGTCATTCCCGCCGAAGCGAGAAGACCAAGAGCAACTCTAACGTATAGAATGAGTACCAGTGCCGAGCGACGTTATCGTTGCCAGCCCTTCGGGGATGTAGCTTAATGGTAGAGCCTTAGTCTTCCAAACTAATGACGCGGGTTCGATTCCCGTCATCCCCTCGTAACGCAGAAATGGTCCGCCCTCGTGGCGGGCCATTCTCGTTTCTCTAGTGCCTGTGAATCGAAGGAGAGTTTGAGACCTCTACTCAAACTCGGCGCTCCCGTCATCCAGCTATCCTTCAAATAAATCGACTAAAGATCTCGATAAACCTCTCGACGGTGCCCCATAGTCAGCACGAGAACAATGAGACGTTCGTCTTCAACCATGTACACGATTCGACAATCGCCCACCCGCACGCGCAAATATCCGGTATAACCGACAAGAGCCTTTGACGCGGGAGGCCTCGGCGTGTCCTTCAGAAGCGTGAGCGCGCCAAGGATTCGTCGCTGTACCTGTCGATCAAGTTTTCGAAGCTGGCGACCAGCCTGGGCAGAAAGCTCAACGTAGTACCCGTTAGCCAAGGGTGATGCCGAGCTCCTTGGCGATGTCGTCTAAAGAAATCGGGATACCCCCGGACGCCATCTCGGCGTCAGCCGCCTTCGCATCTGCAATATCTTGGGCATCCTCGAGCGCCTCCAACGCGCATTTTGCCACCGCCGCATCGAGCAACACCACGCTGGCACGCCCATGCTGAGTGATTGTGACTGGTTCGCGGTGAGCAAGCTCGAGAGTCTGGGCCCACTTTTGACGGGCTTCGGTAGCAGGAATAATGGTCATAGCTAAATTGTACATTTTAGCGTGGTAGGAGTCTAGGGCTTTTTCGTTTCTGGTCGAGAAGCCAGCACGTATGCCGCGACGAGCAGGAAAACGGCGATGGCGCCTGCCACAAAGAATGACTGCGGGACTCCTGACGTTTGAATGACAATCCCGGCTATTGCACTGCCTATAGCGGCACCAATGTTATGGCCGGTGTTGACCCAGGTCGTCGATTCTGTTTTGCGGGTGTCTCCCCCGAAATCATTTGCCCCAAAATAAGCCACGATCATCACCGGTGAGAAGAAGAGACCGGTGACCACGATTGCCGTTGCCACCCAAAACCCATTGCCGGTGAGTCCCGAAATCACGCCGACGAGTGTCGACAGTCCCGAAAGGATAAGAGCAATCAGGATGACCTGGAATCGCGGTCGTCCCGCAATCGGCATAGCACCAAAGATCAGACCACCGACGGCGCTGCCGCCTGCGAAAAGTCCGAGAACAATGCCCGCGGCTGCGGCACCGGATGTTCCAGGAAAGGCTGCGGGAACGGCAATTGTGAGGTTGCCGGAGATGAGACCAGCAACGATGGCGGGCAACAGAAGGCCGAGGAAATGAGGGTTTCGAAGCAACGTGGGGCGCTTTTTCGTTCGAGCTTTAGGGCTCGACTCGGAGCTTGAATGGGGGTTCGATTCAGCATTCACCGGAAAAACCGTTGATACGGGGGGCTCGCGTCGAATGGCGGGTGAGGAGACGAACATCACCGTGCCGGAGATCACAAGCACGGCGGGAACCAAGAGGACGAATCCTGGGGCAAACACAGCTAGGGCGAAACCCGCAGCGGCCGGGCCAACGAGCCAGAGCAACTCCTCCACGACGGAGTCGAAGCTCAGCGCTTTGCGCAGGAGCGCTGGTTGGGGTGTCAATTCGGCCCACGCCACACGCATCGATGGTCCCACCGGCGGCGCGACACTGCCCGCTAGCGAGGCGAGGACAACCATGAAGGCGCCCGGCCACGACATAAGCGCTCCCGCTGCCAGAGCGATGATGAACCCGCCAAAGGCAAGCGCCAGCACAAGAAGAACTACATATCGACCGTGACGATCGATGAGCGCAGCACGAACGGGTGCCAAAAACGACGCCGTGGCCCCGAATGCTGCGACAGCAATTCCGGCAGAGGCGACCGAACCCGAGGTTTCCTGAACGGCGAAGAACAGGGGCAGAATCACCAGTGCGTAGGCGGATCGTGCGACAAGAGCGCTGAGGAACGTGCGGGGAACATTCGGCAGTGTCAGAACGTCGACATAGCGTGCGCTCGTGAGCGAAGACATGGGAGAAACTCCAAGATGGGCGGGGAGGCGCGAGACCTGATCAGGCTCGATGTGCATCTGATGAATCTACCCTGCAGGGCCAAGGTCGCGGAGGCCCAACAGCCTACAATCTATCATGTATACATTGCGCGTATACGCATTGTGTATAGTTGCATTTATGGATAACACGCAGACCCTTTTGGGCATCCTCGGCACGGGTCCCAGTTATGGCTACGACGTAAAGCGAAGCTATGACCGCTACTTCGGTTCCAAAAAACCGATGGCCTTTGGGCAGGTCTACGCGACACTGGCAAGGCTATTGCGCGACGGCCTCATCGCGATGCTGGGTGAGGAAACGGGCAGCGGACCCGATCGCAAAAGATACGAAATAACCGAGGTTGGGCGTAAGCGCGTATCTGAATGGATGTTCACCCCCGACGTTCCTGAGGCCCAGCTACAAAGCAACCTTTTTGCTAAAACGGTCATTGCTCTCCTGTTGGAAGATGATGCCGAAGGGCTTCTCGATATCCAACGTGGCGAACACATGGCGCGTCTTCGCGAGCTGACGTCCGCGAAACGTGGAGCCAACGTCATGGAGGTTCTGATGTGCGACCATGCGATGTTCCACATTGAAGCCGATCTGCGGTGGATTGACCTCACGGCGGCGCGACTGACGGAGTTGCGCGCACAGGTGACAGGAGCATGAGCATGGAAATGGACATGAGTCTTGGCTGTAATTCCTCGGGAGTTCCCCTTCTCTCGTGCCGTAATCTCCGCGTTTCCTTCGGAGTGACCGAGGCCCTTCGCGGTGTAGACGTGGATATATATCCTGGCGAAGTTCTGGCGGTGATGGGACCATCCGGTTCGGGCAAGTCGACCCTGCTTCATGCCCTCGCGGGCGTTGTGAAACTCGATACCGGCACCGTCACCTACAACGGCAGTGACGTCACGGCATTGAGCGAGGCCGAGCGTTCGGCACTCCGGCTGAGCGCGTTTGGGTTCGTCTTTCAATTCGGTCAGCTCCTGCCTGATCTCAGTGCCGTCGACAACGTTTCACTGCCCCTCTTACTCGCGGGAATCCCCAGGCGTCGGGCACTGCAACAGGCAAAATCCTGGCTGGATCGGTTAGGACTGGCGGGATTCGGCGACAAACTCCCGGGCGAAATGTCGGGAGGCCAGGCCCAGAGGGTTGCGATTGCGCGGGCGCTAGTCAACGCGCCCAAAATTCTGTTTGCCGACGAACCTACGGGATCACTGGATTCGCTGGCTGCCGAGAATGTGATGCTGACTCTCACGGACTTGGCGCGAGCTACGGGAACAACAGTGGTCATCATCACTCACGACCCTAGAACCGCCGCCCATGCCGACCGCGAGATCATCGTGCGAGACGGGCTCGTGACATCCGGATCCGTCGCATTTTCACAGGCTTCGGATGTGCCCCAATGAGCTTCGACGTCACCAGACTGCTCATTGCCCACGACCGAGACTCAAAGAAGCGCCTCCTAGGGATTTCTGCCGGCGTTGCCGTCGGCGTCTCACTGATTCTGCTCATTTGGGGCACGTACAACGGGCTTCTGAACCGCGAGCTGCGCTCGGCCTGGACGCAGCTGGGGCCACAGTCCGCCTTGCCTTTCTACGTCTTCTCGAATCACCTCCCGAACCAAGGGGCGGCGCAGGCCGAGCTGACGGATTCCCAAGCGCTCGCATCGGTTTCCAGCGATTACTATCAGGGCCGGTCCATCGAGCGCATCATGATTGCAGTTCCCCCTGGCTACACCGGCAGCATTCCGGGCATCGCCCGTATCCCGGAGCCGGGGACCTATCTGGCGTCGCCCGCCCTCGCGGCCCTCATCAATTCGGTGCCGGCCGACCAGCTGGCGAGCAGGTTTGGCACTCTCAGAGGAGTGATATCGGATGCCGCCCTTGCCAGCCCCGATTCGCTTGTCGTCCTCATTGGTCAGTCGCCAGCATCCGTTAGCCAGACGTCAAACGCCAAGATTGTCACCGAGTTCACGGGTGCTATCTATGGGGGCAACGTCAACTATCTGACCCTTGCGATCATTGGCGCCATCGCCACTCTGATCCCCGTCCTGCTTTTGGTCGGTATCGTGACCGGGCTTGGCGTTGCCCAGCGCCGAGAAAGATTCGCCACGCTGCGTCTCATCGGCGCACCTCCTGGCGTGGTTTCGCGGATCGCCGCTTCCGAGACCGCACTGACGAGCACCCTTGGTGCGGTGGCTGGGGTCATTTTTGCCCTTCTCTTGGCTCCTCTGGCGGCCAAGATTCCCATCGACGGGATGACATTCTTCGTCTCCGATATTGTGTTGGATCCTCTCAGCGTGGGCCTCGTCGCGGTTGTCACAATCGTCGTCACCACCCTGGTGGCCTGGATGCGGGCCCGCCGCGTTGGCTTCGGCTCTCTGGGCACCACTCAACAGCAACACGAAAAACCTCCAAGAGCCTTCGCGCTCATTCCGCTAATCCTCGGCATTGTGGCTGTGCTCACCCCTGCAGCGACCAGCAAGGTCCAGGGTTTTCTTCATCGAGATGACCTCGCTATTTTTACGGGATTCTCACGCCCCGAGTTCTACATCCTTGGGGGCTTTGTGCTCACGACGATCGGATTGTTGGTTGCCGGGCCTTATCTGACCTTCCTGACCAGCCGTTTGGCCGCGCACCAGGCCCGCAGTGCGGCCGGAGTCGTCGCTTTCAACCGCATCCGCCGCTTGCCACGCGCTATGTTTCGCTCGGTGAGCGGTCTGGTAGCTGCGCTTTTTCTCGTGACAGTCTTTGCCACCGCTGTCACCACCGTTTACCGAGCCACGGCATTGGCCGACGATGCCGAGCACTTGTCGATGTCCACCTTGATCTCACGCCCCCTGGCAGACCCGACACCTGAGCAGATGCGGGTTCTGAATGACGCGCCTGGCGTGACCCATGCGGGCCTCGGGCTTTTCAGCCTCGAGACAAGCGCCGGTCTCTATTTCACGCGAACCGATGCTCAGCGCCTCGGACTGATGACGGCGACACAGGGCGCGACCATCACGACGGACTATGTCGAAGTTAATTCTGGGATCGAGAACAACGAACCGGTCGCCGTGCGTGAGGCTCCTGGTGTTCTTGCAACAGAACTGGAGAATTCCATTCTGTTCGTCGCCACTGACGGCACGCCGGCGAATGTCGAGAAAGCCCGAACATCCGTCATTCTCAGCGACATCGAAATGTACACCAGCCCCAGCACGAGGTCAGAGCTGCAAGCCAACGACATGGACACCCTCGCCAGTAGCTTCGCCACCCTCGCCAACATCGGCATCTTGATTACCGCGCTCATCTCCGTGGTTTCGCTCGCGGTCGCCACGATTGGTGGAGTACTCGATCGGCGACGAATCTTCGGTTTGCTGCGCCTCATGGGCATGCCCGTGCGAACGTTGCGCCGCATTATTGCGAGCGAGACGGCGCTTCCGTTCGTGACGGTTTTCGGCGTCTGTATTGCTCTGGGCGTTACCGTTGCGTGGGCGATCGTCACGGGTCTCTCGCCGAACCGCACTATCGATTGGCCCGACCCGTCGTTCCACGTCGTCATTGCGCTCAGTCTTGCTCTGGCCGCGCTTTCAATAGCAGCAACGTTGAGAAGTGCCGAGAAGCACACGGGCATCAGTGCGACGAGGTACGAGTAGCGGCGTCCAGTTCAAGACACTCTAAAGTACGGAGTGCGTGACGCGACCGGCAACCATCGTGAGCATGACGGGCATGTTGCGCAGCTCATCCACGGAGGACAGCAGCGGGTCGTAGTCAATGATGACGATGTCGGCCGGCTCCCCCACGGCGATACGCGAGCGAGCGGAGGCAGCGAGAGCGGCCTCCGGTGCAATGCGCTGCTCAGGATGCCAGGGCGGCAACCCGCCACGAGTGCGCTCCACGGCCGAAGCAATGGCGAACCATGGATCCAGCGGCGCCACAGGCGCGTCCGAACCGAAAGAAAGGGTAACTCCAGCGGTCAACAAGTCTCGAAATGGATAGGCCTCGGATGCGCTACCAGCCCACAAGGAATCGGCAGATTCGCGGTCATCCATGGCATGTTCCGGTTGAACACTGGCTCTGACTCCGAGCTCGGCAAAACGAGCAATGTCGGCGTAGGTCAGCAGTTGCGCGTGTTCAATTGACCCTTCACAGTGCACGGCCTCGAAGGCGTCGAGCGCCAGGGTGTTGGCGCGGTCGCCAATGGCGTGAACGGCAAGGGACAGTCCGGCGGCCCACGACTTCGCCATGATGCTCACCAAGTCGCTATAGGCAACGTTGAGAACGCCGTGAGCGTGAGGTTGACCCGCCATTCCGGGATACTCGGCGTAGCAAAAAGCGGTGCGCGAGCCCAAAGATCCGTCACTAATGATCTTGTGCGACCCGACGCGCAGGAGGCCGTCGGTGGATGCAATCGTATCGCCGGTGCGGAGGCCCATTTCGATCGCCCGGTCGATATCGGAGGTGTAAATGCCGAACTCCACGCGAAGCTGGTTGATGCCGTTTGCGATGCGCCGACGCCATGTGGCAACGTTCCAGTCCATCTCGAAATCGACGATGCCAACGATTCCCCGAGCCGCCGCCGCCCTTGCCGCATCGGCCGCGAAGGCGTCCCCTTCGGCGGCGCTAACGTTGCCGAGCACCATCATCACGTCGAACGCGTCTTGTTCCACGAGATACCCCGTGGCGTGGCCTGCCTTGCCCTGTTCGGCAAGGGCCGCCGAGTTGAGCCAGACACTATGGAGGTCGGCGCTCAGAACATAGACCGGGGTGTCGCCAGAGACGTCATCAAGAGCAGAAAAATGCGGCTGAACAGGCCACCGGTTCGCGAGGAATTTTGCGCCCAAGAAGGGGCCCTTCCCTGCGTCAACCCACTGCCGAACAATGCCCACAATTTGCTCTAGCGAATTGGAGGCTGAGACGTCATAGCGCCTTCGCGCTTGCGCCCAGTTGGAGAAGTGCACGTGGTTATCCCACAGCCCGGGAACAATGTAGCGCCCGCCTAAGTCGATCGTGTCCCCCTCGACTTCGGTGAGCGAGATCACTCCAGTGGCCCCCACAAAGTCGATGCCGCGAATGACGCCGTCGTCGATCACAACGTTGATAAGCGCGCCAATCAGGCTGCGTTCACCAGGAATCCGGGCATTCAAGAGGGTGAGGGTCATGATTTTCTAATTCTGACAGCCCGGGCACCAATACAGCTTGCGCGCGCCCATGACATCCAAACGAATGTTGGTGCCGCACCGCCGACACGGCAGCCCCTCACGTTTGTAGACCCAATAACGTTCGGCTCTCGTGTCTTGAAGAGGGGCATCTGCACCCAGTCGGGTGAGCATTCTGCCTTCCCGGATTCCGATGGGCAACAGTTCACACCAGTCACGCCAGAGGGCGCGCACCGTGTCGATCGGCACCAAGTTTGCGGGAGTGTAGGGACTGAGGTGGGCACGAAAGAGCATCTCGGCCCGGTACACGTTGCCGATTCCGGCGACGATGGATTGGTCCATCAGCAACTGGCCGATGGGCACTTTGCGTCGCGTTACAGCGTCCACGAAGCGCTGTTCGGCTTCCGGGCCAAGATCCGTTACCGGGTCGGGCCCCAAGCGATTCAGCACTAGCTGCACTCCCGACGCGTCCAGTACCTCGCACGCGGTCGGGCCACGCAGGTCCGCCACGGTGTTCGGGGTCAAGAGGCGCACGCGCACTGCGCCCACGGGCTCGTGTGGAAAAGTTTCATCGAGCGGCACGCCCAGATCACGTTCATCCTCGGAGACCCGCACGTTACGACGTTGCCCCTCGCTGGCGTACTGCACGCCACTGCGAGCGCCAGCCCCCCGCGGCGCTCCGACACTGTGGGATCCACCCTCGTCGGCACCACCCTCGGCGGCCGAGAACAGGGGACTCACGATTCCCGCGAAATCCCAGGCACCATAGATGCCGAGGTGCACGCGCAGCCACACACCAGAGTCCAGGCTTGCATTAGAACCGGGCGCATCAACGCCAGAATCGAACCCGAGAAACATCTGCTTGCCCACGGCCTTCGCCTCGTGCAGCGTCATTCCGTCGAGAACCGCTGCACCCTCGGCAAACCGCCCCTGAGGGGACGATGCAGCAATGGCGTGCCCCACGAAATCGCGCTGAAACTGAAGGGCTACCCGGTGAACACTGTGACCTTCGGGCACGGGTTAGTGATCAACGCCCTTGCCAGCGATGTCACCGGTGGTCTCGAACTCGGCCAGCTGGGCGATGCGGCGCACGTGACGCTCATCCCCGGAGAATGGCTCCGCAATGAAGGCGTCTATGAAACTCACGGCCTCTTCCAAGGTGTGTTGACGGGCACCAATCGAAATCACGTTGGCATCGTTGTGCTGGCGGGCCAGCTCCGCGGTCGAAATACTCCACACGAGCGCCGCTCGAGCACCGGCAACCTTGTTGGCCGCCATTTGCTCGCCGTTACCCGAGCCGCCGAACACAATTCCGAGCGCCGACACGCCAGCGCTCTGGTCCCGAACAACACCGATCGCGGCGTTGATGCAGAAGGCGGGGTAATCATCCAAAGCGTCATAGTCAACCGGTCCATGGTCAATGACCTCATGCCCGGCAGCACTCAGGTGCGTCTGCAGAAACTGGCTGAATTCGAGTCCGGCATGGTCGGTGGCGAGGTGAATGCGCATTTCCCAATTTTAGGGGCGGATAGGCTGGTCCGTGGGGCACAGCCGTTTACACCCCTCGACTGTTTTGCCCGACACACCTGTTGGAAGGAATAACGTTGCCCGGAGAAAACCTCACTCGCGTCGAAGCCCGCGAACGCGCAGACATCATTGCCGTAGACAGCTACACCGTCGAGCTTGACCTCATGCGCGGAGACACCGTCTTCGGTACCACGACCACGGTTGCGTTCGCCGCCACCCATGGTTCTTCCACGTTCATTGACGCCATAACGGCCAAGGTTCACAGCATCACGCTCAACGGCGCTGAGCTTGACCCCACTACGGTCAGCGACGGCATCCGCATTGCCCTCGACAATTTGCTGGAAGCCAACGTGCTCACCGTTGTCGCCGATGGCGCCTACACAAACACGGGTGAAGGCTTGCACCGCTTCGTTGACCCCGTGGATGGTGAGGTGTACCTCTATACCCAATTCGAGGTTCCGGATGCGCGTCGCATGTTCTCCGTCTTCGAACAGCCCGACCTCAAGGCCACGTTCCAGTTCACGGTGAAAGCACCCGCGCGCTGGCAGGTCGTCAGCAACCAGACCACCCCCGCGCCGACCCCTCACGCCGATGGCAGCGCCACCTGGGTCTTCGCGCCCACCCCCCGTATCTCCTCCTACATCACGGCGATCGTTGCCGGCCCCTATGACGTTGTGCGCAGCGAGCTCACCTCCAGCGATGGCCGCGTGATCCCCCTCGGCGTGTTCTGCCGAGCATCCTTGGCCGAATACTTAGATGCCGACTACATCTTCGAGAAGACCCGCCAGGGCTTCGCGTACTACGAAGAGAAGTTCGATTACGCGTACCCGTTTGAGAAGTACGACCAGCTCTTCGTTCCCGAGTTCAATGCCGGGGCCATGGAAAACGCGGGCGCTATCACGTTTACCGAGACGTATATCTTTAGGTCCAAGGTGACGGATGCCATTCGCGAGCGCCGTGTTGTCACGATCTTGCACGAGCTGGCTCACATGTGGTTTGGCGACCTAGTTACCATGCGCTGGTGGAACGACCTGTGGCTCAACGAGAGTTTCGCAGAATACGCCTCCACATTGGCGACCGCGGAGGCCACCGAGTGGACCGAAGCCTGGACCACGTTCGCCGCGACCGAAAAGAGCTGGGCGTACCGTCAGGATCAGCTTCCGTCTACGCACCCGATCGTTGCAGAGATTCGTGATCTCGATGACGTGCAGGTCAACTTCGATGGAATCACCTATGCCAAGGGCGGCTCGGTTCTCAAGCAGCTCGGAGCCTGGGTGGGGCAGGAGCAGTTCCTGGCCGGAGTTTCGCAATACTTCAAGAAGCACGCCTTCGGAAACACCGAGGTCAGTGACCTCATGGTGGAGTTGGAAGCCACCAGCGGCCGCGACCTCTCGTCCTGGACCAAGTTGTGGTTGCAGACGGCCGGGGTCAACACGCTGCGCCCCGTTTTGGGGACCGACGCAGACGGCACCATCACCGAGTTTGCGGTTGCCCAAACGGCCCCCGTTGACTGGCCCACCATCCGCCCGCACCGCCTGGCCATTGGGTTCTACAATTTGGTCGGCGGAGCGCTCGAGCGCGTACACCGCCTGGAGCTTGACGTCGATGGCACGCGCACCGAGGTGCCTGAGCTTGTGGGTCGCCCCCGCCCCGACTTGATTCTCATCAACGATGACGACCTGGCCTACGCCAAGATTCGCCTCGATGAGGACTCGATGCGGGTTGCCATTGCGCACCTCAAGTCCATCACCAACCCGCTGGCACGGTCCCTCGTGTGGGCATCGGTGTGGGATTCCACGCGCGACGCCGAGACCACGGCCAGCGACTTCATCGACTTGGTACTGGGAAACATTGCCACCGAGACCGAATCCACCACCACGCGCACCGTGCTCGGGCAACTTCAACTGGCCGCCGCCGCGTACACCGCACCGGCACACCGCCAGAGGCAACTCGACCGCATTGCAGCGGCAATGTGGAACCTCGCCAAGGAAGCTTCAGCCGGCAGCGACAACCAGTTCCAGTTCCTGCGCTCCTTCGCCCAGGTGGCCTCCACCGATGTTGACTTGGCAATTGTTGCCCAGGTTCGCAGCGGGGAAATCGCTCTGGACGGCCTCGACATCGATACCGACCTCGGCTGGGACTTGCTGATTGCGCTCGCCGGCGGCGGCAAAGCCACCGCCGCCGAAATTGATGCCTACCTTGCCAGCGACAACACGTCCACCGGTCAACAGTCGGCCGCGCATGCTCATGCTGCCCTTCCAACCCCTGAGGCGAAGAATGCTGCCTGGGCATCAGCTTTCGATGCGGACACCGCGCCGAACACGATCGTGCGCGCCACCGGAATGGGCTTTTTGAAGGTCAATGACACCGCTCTGTTGGAACCGTTTGTGGCTCGGTACTTCGAGAACATTACCCGCGTCTGGAAGGCTCGCAGCTTCTCGATCGCCTCGGCGCTCATCACCGGTTACTACCCGAGCCCCTTGTTCTCTCAAAGCCTGGTTGATGCCACGAACACGTGGCTTGCGGCGAACCCCGAGGAGCCCGCCCTGCGCCGTCTGGTCGTGGAGAACCTCGCCGGCATTGAGCGTGCTCTCATCGCGCAGGCGCTGGATGCTAGTGCCGTCGACACGATGACGAAGGACTAACGAAGCACCATGGATGGATTCTGGGCCTGGCTTTCCGGCACCTTTACGACGTTTGAAATCCCGCTGATAATTCTCTTCACCGTTATTGGCGCGGTCCTCCTGCGGTGGATTTTGCTGCTTATCAACCGCCGCGTGGTTCGCCAGATTGTCACGGGAGTGAAGCGACGCGAACGCACCGATGACACGCAGGCCATCATGTCATCTCCGCTGGTGGCCAACCGCATCGTTCAGCGCACCCGCACCATGGGAAGTGTGCTCGATAACGTCGTCACCTGGATGATCATCGCGGTTGCCATCATCATCATCCTGCAGGTGTTGGGGGCCTCCATTACGGCGGTGGTGGCATCTGTTGGTTTCATCGGGGTTGCCCTCGGAATTGGGGCCCAGTCCACCGTAAAGGACCTCCTGAGCGGCCTGTTCATGGTTTTCGAAGATCAGTTGGGTGTTGGCGATGTCGTTGACCTCGGTGTTGCCACCGGCATCGTGGAGTCCGTGGGCGTGCGCATCACCACCTTGCGGGACGTGAATGGCACCCTCTGGTTTGTGCGTAACGGTGAAATTGAGCGTGTGGGCAACATGTCGCAGGGCTGGGCGCGGGTCATCATCGACCTTGCTGTGCCTTATGACACGGATGTCGACGCCGCCCAACAAACAATGCTCGAGACCATGACCTCCATGGCAGAGAGCGCCAAGTGGCGTTCCTACATTCTCGAAAAGCCGGAAGTCTGGGGGCTGGAGACGATTTCCGCCGAAGCCCTCGTGATTCGTCTGGTCATGAAAACCCGCGCGAATTCAAAGGATGATGTGGCGCGCGAACTCCGCAACCGTTTGAAGAAAGCCCTCGATGAGATGGGCGTGCACCTGCCGGCCCTCAATACCGTCGTGCTCGCTGGGTTTGACGGGGCCGCCAGTGTTCGGGGGGCACGTCCGCCCAAAACAGCCACCCTCCCCACCGTTGCCGAGGCTGCGGCCCTGGCTGCCGCTGCCCGCCCTACCAAAGCGGTCCCCAAGACGCCCCGCGCTCCTCGCGCACCGCGCGCGCCGAAGGCGAAGCCGTGACCGATAAAGAACCCATCATCACTCCAGTGACATTGCGCTCCAGCGAATCCGGAGAGGCCGAACTTCGCACGTTCTACGATGACATCGGCGGCCAGCCGACGTTCATCAAGCTGGCCCACGAGTTCTACAAGGGTGTCGCCACGGACCCCGTGCTGCGCCCGATGTACCCCGAGGAAGACCTCAGCCCGGCCGAAGAACGCATGCGAATGTTTCTCGAGCAGTACTGGGGCGGTCCCACGACCTACAGCGATAGGCGCGGTCACCCCCGCCTGCGCATGCGTCACATGCCCTTTGCGATCAACCCGGATGCCCGCGACCGCTGGCTCCTGCACATGACCGCAGCGGTGGACACTCTGAACCTCGCGCCGCTGCACCGCGAAACCCTGATGGATTACCTCGACCGTGCCGCGCACGCCATGGTCAACACCTTCGACGCTTAGGCATCTGCCGCCAAATGCACGAGAAGTTTTCTAGCGAACGAGGATATGACCGCGTGCGGTGGTCAGCCGCATCCAGTTCGCACTGCGGGAGAGTTGTGGTTCATCTTCGCCGAGGAATCCAAGCCCAAACGCCGCGAAAGCCGCTCCTGAGACAAACTGCGTCATGGCAGGGTCAGAGCTGATCGGCCTCCCCCACACCTCACGCCGAGCTCTGGTCACAATGATTGTGCCCAAACCATTCGACCCGGCGATTTCTTCGATGCCGGCGCGCGCAATGGCTTCGAGGTCGGCTGCCGAAAAAGTACCGAGTAGCTTCCAATCGGAACGCGGGGCCGAGACACCTGCCCACGCAATACCGGCTTCGGCGACGGGCAGGGCAAACGTCAGCTCGGATCCGGTGATGCGTGCCAAACGATCCAGCATTCCGCGAATCGTCACCACGATATCCAGCGCCGCGGAATCGTCACGCTCAAAAACCCGTAGCCCTAAGACTGTCGGGGCCGTGTCGAGCAACCCACTGGGAACAAGCACCCCCACATACGCGGCCATAACAGACCCCGCCCCGATCAGACGCACGTGTTCGCAGCCCAGCTTGGCGGCACGTTCCAGAAAGACACTCAGGTCGGAAGCATCGTGTTCACTGGGAAGGGTCAGGTTCATACTCATTGCAGTTCTAAACTATCGAACAAAGACTTCAGCACGGAACACCAGCACGGAAACAACCACGCACCAGCACGATGCCACAACGAGCGCGAGCAACTTCGGGAGACTTCATGCACAACAATGTTCAGGCTCTCCTTGACACCCTCAACCTCACCGACGTCGGCGCCCGCACCGAAGAGGACATCTTCACCGGCCCCAGCCAGCCCATGCCACACGGCAGAGTCTTTGGCGGCCAAGTACTCGCGCAGTCTGTTGTGGCGGCAACGCGAACCGTGGATGATGAGCGCACTATCCACTCATTGCACGGTTATTTTCTGCGTCCCGGCGACCCGAATCTGCCGATTACCTTTTCGGTGGACCGCATCCATGATGGCCGTTCGTTTGCCACCCGTCGCGCCCAGGCGTACCAAAACGGGCAGCCCATTCTCTCGATGATTGCGTCATTTCAGGTCGAAGATGAGGGGTTAGATCACCAGGTTGATATGCCCACGGATCTCCCCGATCCGGAGTCGCTTCCCAGCATGTCGGATGTTCTCGGCACCATCGACCACCCCGTCGCCCAGTACTGGGCCACCGGGCGGCCCTTCGACATTCGCTACGTTGAATCCCCAATTTTTATGACGGCCTCCGGCCCCCGTGTTGCCCACCAGGCCGTGTGGATGCGCTGCGTAGACACCCTCCCCGATGACCCCACCCTGCACCGCGCGGCCCTTGCCTACGCCAGTGATTACACCCTTTTGGAGCCTATTTTTCGCCGGCACGGCATCCCGTGGTCAACACCGGGGCTCAAATCGGCGAGCCTGGATCACGCCATGTGGTTCCACCGTTTTGCACGCGTTGATGAGTGGATGTTGTACGTTGAGGAATCCCCCAGCGCTCAAGGCGGTCGGGGTCTTTCCCTCGGGCGCATCTATTCGCAATCCGGTCTACTTCTGGCTACAGTTGCTCAAGAGGGCATGATTCGCGTTCCTGGAAAGGGAAAATAATGCCTGCCAAAAACTTGACACGTCGAACCGTCCTTTCGGCCGGCGGCGTCGGCTTGGTCGCCGGGGTTGCCCTTCTGAGTGGATGCGCGGCCACGCCCACCGCGAAGGCGAAGTCCGGCACTGTGGTCACCAAGCTCAGCAATGTTCCCGTGGGCGGGAGCTTCAACGTTGACCTCGATGGAAACGGCCTAGTGGTCTCCCAGCCCACCGCCGGCGTGGTGACGGCGTTTAGCTCAGTATGCACGCATCAGGGTTGCAAAGTTGGCGGCCGCGACGGCGTTCTACACTGCCCGTGTCACGGTTCAGAGTTCAGTATCTCAACGGGGAGTCCCACGACGGGGCCCGCAACGACTGCCCTCACCGAGGTCAAAGTCGCGATTGACGGCGACAATGTCGTGGTTCTCTAGCTACTCTTCTTCTTGAACACAACGGGGGCTTCAACGAAGGAAGCGACCGCGAGGCGTTCAGCCTCCGTCAGCCGGCGCGGGGCCATTGTCTTCGAGTCGACCAACACGATGGTCGTCGACGCTCGGCAAAACAGCGTCTGTTCAGGCTGAACTTTACCCTCGTTCACCAGCGGCGTGAACACTTCGTAGCACACGTCGAGGCTGGCCCCGCCAAGGTGGCCAATCCATAACTGGATATCCAAGGGATCCCGAAGGTAGGGAATGGGCGCGAGGTACTCAATTTCCTGATGGGCAATCAGCGAGAACGTGGTGGCATCCGGGCCGCCTTCCAGAATGCGCGTCGGGAAGTGATCGTCGGCAACGCCATCACCACCCGCCCAGAACGCGTGAATGCGGGCCTCCTCAAACAGGCCAAACATTTGAGCGTTATTGACGTGCCCGTAGGCATCCAGATCGGACCAGCGAAGCGAGGTAGGGATATGCAATCTCACGATAAGTCCTTTTCTTGCTGTGGTGGGTTGGTCTTTTGGGCAGGTTGAGCCACGAGGAATTCGTCGAAGCTGGCCACATCCGTCGGTTTCACACGCACGTGGAGCCGGGTTCCGCCCTCTTCGTAGTCCGTTGTCGAAATGGCCCCGCGCTCGTGCAACGTCGACACGATGTCACCACGCTCGTAGGGTACCAAGAGGTCGAGCTCAACGTTGGGACTCGGAATCCTCTCGGCGATAACCGCCAGAATCTCCTCGACTCCCTCCCCTGTTCGGGCGGAGGCAAAAATGGCGTTGGGGGCAAGGCCGCGCAGTAATAATCGGGCATCTGCATCGGCGAGATCGGCCTTGTTGAAGATGACCTGTTCGGGCACCTCCGAGGCACCCGCTTCGCCGATAACATCGCGCACGGTCTTCAGCTGTGATGCCGGGTCGGCATGTGAGGCATCCACGATATGAAGAATCAGGTCGGCATCGGCCACTTCTTCGATGGTCGAGCGAAAGGCTTCGACCAGTTGGTGGGGAAGGTTCCGCACAAACCCGACGGTGTCAACAAACGTGAACACGCGACCATCGGCCGTCGTGGACTTGCGCACGGTGGCGTCCAGGGTTGCAAAGAGGGCGTTCTCGACCAGCACGCCGGCACCGGTCATGCGATTCAGCAGTGAGGACTTACCGGCGTTTGTGTAACCAGTGATGGCCACCGCCGGAATATCGTTGCGCTTGCGGTTCGCACGCTTGGCATCCCGCGCGGGCTTCATCTCTTTGATCTGTTTGCGCAGGCGTGACATGCGGGTGTGGATGCGGCGGCGATCCAGCTCAATCTTGGTCTCACCGGGGCCACGCGATCCCATTCCCGAACCGCTGCCACCAACTTGGCCACCGGCCTGGCGGGACATTGACTCGCCCCAGCCGCGAAGACGCGGGAGCAGGTACTGCAATTGGGCAAGTTCGACTTGAGCCTTACCCTCACGGCTCTTGGCATGCTGGCTGAAAATATCGAGAATAACCGCTGTGCGGTCGATGACTTTGACCTTGACGGCGTCCTCGAGGGCGCGTCGCTGGCTGGGGGCAAGCTCGGTGTCGGCAATGACCGTATCGGCCCCCAGTGCCTGAACGATGTCGTGCAGCTCTTGCACCTTTCCACGACCGAGGTACGTGGCGTTATCGGGGGTGGGGCGGCGCTGCAAGAGCCCGTCCAGCACGGTTGCCCCGGCCGTTTCTGCTAAAGCCGCAAGCTCCCGCAGAGAGTTTTCGGCGTCCTCTTGCGAGTGGCCCGCATACACGCCGATGAGCACCACGTTTTCGATGCGCAACTGACGGTACTCAACCTCGGTGACGTCTTGCAGTTCGGTGGAGAGCCCCGGCACGCGCCGAAGCGAGATGCGATCCGCCAGATCTTGCTGGGCACCATCAAAGTTTTCGCCGGTGTTGACGCTTTCGCTGAGGGCAAGGGCCCGCCCCGAAGAAAAGAGATTGACGCGGGCCTTTGCCGCATCATCGGTTGCCGCCCGGGCAAGAACGCGGTCTACCGCGGAGGTGCTGTCATCTTCAGTCATTTCCCTCAGAATACCGCGGTGGCCTGCACAAGCGCTGAAGGATTCTCTGCCCGCGAACAGAGAAAGCGGAACCAGAACTGTCTTTAGCGTCTAGTAACATTTTTGGTATACATTTAAACACACCGGCCTTGCCCCTAGACCACTCCGGTTTCCCCCACTACCGCCATGAATGTGTTCTGTGCGAAAGTAGATGGGAAATTCTTGTCTTTTTTGGCACGCGAATGACGACCCCCAAGAAACACAAACCACGCCAGGAAAGGCACACCACCATGGCAGACGCCCCTTCTCCAGCACTCTCCCCCGAAGAAACAGGAGTTGACGGGCTTTCCCAGTTTGGCGCCAGGGTGAGAGAGTTCCGCAAGGCACGCGGTCTCACCCAGCACCAGCTTGCCGAGACCGCCGGGATTGATCGCAAAACCATCAACCGCATTGAAAACACACGCTACTCTCCCACTCTGACGAATGTTTTTGCCATCGCCGACGCTCTTGAAATACCGGCCAATAAGTTGCTTTAGCGCAACATATTCTGTGTTTTTACGCAACAAACCCTCCGGGGCACTTCGGTCTGTTGCATCACGCGTAACAGGCCCGGCGCGGTGAGTGCCTGACGGTAATCTAGACAGCATGCCCGAAACAAACGCCCCCGTGCCCGAAGACGCCGTTTTTGAATCCGAAACCGGCTCCGAGGCCGCAGCACCCGAATCGCTAGCCCCTGCGACGGAGCACTACTTCTCGCCTCAGCCTGTCGGCGACTTCAAAACCGCCGAGATCGAGGTCAGCCTCGCCGGGCGCGAGCTCACGATCGAGACCGCGGGCAGCATCTTTAGCCCCGAGCGCCTCGACATGGGGACCGACGCACTCATGCGAATCGTGCCCCAAACTCCCGAAACGGGTAACTTTCTTGACCTCGGATGCGGCTGGGGACCCCTCGCCATCACCATGGCCCTTGAGGCTCCCGACGCCGCCATTTACGCTATTGATGTCAACGAACGAGCGCTCGAACTGACGCGCCGTAACGCTAAGCGCCTGAAGCTGGCCAACATCCACGTGTCAACGCCTCAGGATGTTGCGGCCAACGTCACGTTCGACATCATCTGGTCCAACCCGCCTATTCGCGTGGGCAAGGCCGAGTTGCACGCGATCATGGAGCAGTGGATCCCTCGCCTCGTCGTGGGGGGCATCGCATACTTCGTGGTGGCCAAGCACCTCGGTGCCGATTCCTTCGAGAAGTGGCTGCGCGCCGAGTTCGCAGGTGCCTACGATGTTTTCCGCGAGGACCACTACAAGGGCTTCCGGGTCGTGAAGGTCACGCGCCTTTCGTAAGTTTCACCAACCCATCACAACGGGCTCCGCGCCCAATGTCAGTGCCCTCTTGTAGAGTGCACATAGGTTCCAGAGTCACAGTGCCAAGTACCTAGCTTGCTGTGCGGCAACCCCCTTCCATCGAGTGGGGTGCCCTAGGGGAAGAACCGGCCCGTCGGCACCAGCTGTCGGGCAAGTCGATGGAGGGCCCCGCCCTCCTCACACTCCAGAGGAGACTCCCATGTCGGAAAACACCATGCCCTACACCGACGGTCTTGGCAACTATGACCGCGTTCAGCACGCCCGCGAAGAAGCCCTGTGGGCGCCGCTCTCCCCGGGCGAAAGGCGCCAATGGTCGCAGTGCCTCGTCGATTTTCGCCCCGACCGTGAAACCCCCATGACGAACCGCATGCTCGACTCCATGATGGGTCGTTACGGAGTCATCAGTCTCGAGCGCTGGGTCGAGCCCGTGCTCGCCTTTGACGCGGCCCGTTTCTCCGCGCAAGATTGGCGTTAACTGCACTTTCTGCAACAAAAGCAATCCTTCGCGCGCAATCGAGAATTGGCGAACACTGAAGCCGATAGTGCTACCGCGAATCCACCCCTCAATTTAAGGAAACCTCCTATGACAAACACCGCTATCACCACTGAGAAAAGCTTCGTTGTTGCCCTGCTGCTGTCGATCCTGCTCGGTACGCTCGGCATCGACCGTTTCTACCTCGGCAAGATCGGTACCGGCGTCCTCAAGCTCCTCACGGCTGGTGGTTTCGGCATCTGGTGGATCATCGACATCATCCTGATCGTGACCGACAAGATGACCGACAACGCTGGACAGCCCCTCGCTCACTAAGGTGTGAGCCAGAACGTTCACGAAACGCCCGTCTCGAACATTTCTTTAACGGATGCTCGGGGCGGGCCTTTTTGCACCCTCCCGCTGGACCTTCAGTTATTTTTCTACACGGTGCCGGTAGGCTGAAATTATGACCTCCAACGCGACGATCGTCCGAAACACCTACAAATCAATCTTTGCTAACGACGTTGAGGCTGTCATGGACATACTTTCTGACAACGTTGTCTGGCATACCCGCGGTTGGGGGCCGTTGACGGGTGACTACCAAGGCAAGGACGAGGTCAGGGGATTGCTTCAGAAGTTCTCCATGCTGACGGAGGGTTCTGCTGAGACCGAGGTGGAGTCTTTCTTAGAGGACGGCAACCGCATTGTGACCGTCATGTCGACGCGTCAAGAAAAGCCACAAGTGCATGAAAGTAAGCACGTCGACATCTGGGACATGCGCGACGGAAAGCTCGTCGAATACTGGGGCATCCAGGCTGACCAAACCGGTGCGGCTCAGGCTTTTAGCTAGGCCTTACTTCTTTCCAAACAAACCAAAGAGCGTCGGAAACCGCCCCTTCGACGTCTGCCGCACTGCCCGCACCTCAGGTGAGTACAACCCGACACTTTGCTTGGCCCTTTGCTTCAGCCGCGACGGTTGCGTCCACCCCTGCACTTGCGAGATCCCCAACTCGCGCTTCACCTGGCGCTTGATCTTGGTGACCCCCAGCATCCGGCGCATGGATGGCTTGCGGTACCTAAACAGCTTCATAATGTGACCTTCCTCTTGGGGCCACCGTACTCCCCTCGGGTGACATCGCTGCCAGGTTCCCGGCAACGTCTGTTACAGTGATTTCAAAGCAACGCGTGTAGCTCGGTCGGCTAGTTTCTAGTCCTCACAGCGAGGCGTTATGCCCCGGAAAGTCTAAGGACGCCCCGGGGCTGCTTTTATTTAACGCGGATGCTCGATTCCGCCACGCGGACCCTAGGACTCCTGCAATTCCTCCTGCACAGCCGCGTCAGCGTTGAGCGACTCGAGATAGTCCTGCCGCACGTCAGACAAACAGCGATCACTTTCCATGTCGACAAGCCAAAACCACCACCCGCCCTCGGACTGATTACCGGTAACGGCTCTTGCCGCAGCGCTCAATGTCTCGAATCGTTCCTCCCCAAGGAAGATTCCACCGTCTTCGCTGATCTGGCATCTTTCTCCGCGCTTAGCAACGACTCGAGCGAAGAGATCTTGCCCCGGCGACAAGAGCCCGGCCCGGACTAACTCAGAGACTGTCACTCGGTACGTTGCAAGTTCACTTGTGCCCGCGATGACACCGAAGTGGCCAACCGGAACGGGCCAAATCTGGAGGATGTCGTCAATCATGCTGACCGTTCGCGCATGGATTCTCTCGTCATCCCAGTCCTTTTCTCCCTCTTCGCAGACTTGCCGGGTGAGGAGCAAAGTCGTGAATTTAGAAAACGACTTCTTTTTTCCCTTCTCGCCCTCCCAGGCACCATTCGACACCTTGCTATTGAGAGCCTGTGTGATGAGAGTGAGGTTTCCCAATGTCTGAATCGTGTCGTCTCGCAAGACTCCTTGTTCGTCGATTTCAGCACCGGGCCAGAAGGCTCGCCACTCTTGGGGCATGACGTGTTCGATTGTGCAGGCTCCCCGCACCACACGCTGCACATCCAAAGGAGACCTTTGATCGAACCCTCGACGATGATCTTCGATGGCCTCAAGGACCATCCGCAGTCTTCCCCGAGCGAAGCGACGATAAATTGGCAGTGTCTTGAGTTCTCGTCGAATCTCAGCGTCGCCCGGCCAGTAAGTATTGGGGCTATCTTGCCGAGCTAGCGTGTCACGAATCGTCGTTCCTGCTGTTTCTCGAGGAGCAGCACTTGCAATTTTCATCATGTCAACAATGAATCTGTTGTATGCCTTCGTCGATCCGCGCACAAAAGCACGCCGCACAAGCCAGCTCTCCAGACTAACGAGTGCAAGGTTAAGTTGGGGTCCAGGTATTTTCGCCAACTCAGGGTCGAGCAACCACAGCAACAAGGGCTTAACGACTTCCGAATCAAGCGTGGCAGTGCGATAAACGAACATGTTGACTCGGTTAAGGGGGCCATCGGCAACAGCTGCGCCCTCAGTGAAATCCCGGTAAATACCGGCTGACTCACGCACCTTCGGTAAAAGTGCATCCACCGGTGTGCTCGCATCCGTCACGTGATGTTTAAATTGTGAGAACACTTCTCGCGCCGGCACGTCCTTGAGCGTCTTTGAGACGAGCCACTGCGTCAGAAAGAGTGAACTGCGGCTGTAGAGGATGCGGCCGGCCGACACTTCCTTCTCCCAAAATGGGGTCTCGAATTCCTCCCAATACTTGCGATACGCCTTCTCGGACTCCGCTGGTGATGCTTCAAGCCTTTGGAATACGAAATTCTTGATGAGATCCGCAGCAGTGAGTGGAGTTCCCCGGGCATTGAGGGTCTCAAAGATTTCTTGAGCGTCCTCGTCGACCTGGAGATCAATGACGACAATCTGCAAATAGTTACTGATGGTCTGCACGAGAGCTGTTGCGCGCGTTTCGGAGTCACCCTCTTCGAGCCAAGCGCCGATCTCGCCAGAGAAGAACTTGTGCGCAAGCGCCATTCGGCTTGAAGCTGCTTTCAAGGCCGTGTAGTCAACAGGGGTGGGAGCAGACATGACTTCGTTGAACGCTGCACGATCTCTGTTCGTTGGCCAGACCTTGAACTCATCCTCTTTGGTATTAGTGAAGTAGACGGGATTCTGCACAAGACCCAACACCTGTTTTGCGAGGTTCTCGAAGCCGGCAGTCTGAACACGATCGTGTACCGCGTCGAGAAATAGTTGAAGGGTGGTCAAGCGCTGCTGACCGTCAATAATGGTGCGAACGCCAAGCGTGCCAATCTCTGTCTGCTGCTGCTGAAGAACGACCGCCCCGAGGAAATGAGGAGTTGCTTGCTCGTGCCGCTCGACCCGCCCAGCCACTCGACGTATGTCATCCCACAAAGGAGCCCATTGTCCTTCTTGCGACCAGACGTAGGGCCGTTGAAACAAAGGAACCAAAAGGCGCTGCGGGTTGAAGAAGATTTCTTGAGGTGTCTTTACTTGAGTGAGCAACGTAGGTTCCAGTCCTTGAGTCCGTAGAACGAATTTTTCAATTAGGGCCAGTCTGGCGCAGTCTCGTTAACACTGGTTGCATTTTCTACGCCTTACCCTTCCCCGAATATGAACTACTACGCCAGCACGTCCTCCGCGAACTCCCAGTTGTGAAAACGCTGTAACGGTTACGTGGAATCTCCCACGCTTCAATGCCGGCACGAGCAAGAGCCTCCCGCACGCGTTCATCGTTCGCCTCACCGCGCAGATTCAAATATTCCGGATACCGAACACTGCCAACATCGATTACCTCGAACGCGTATCAAATCTCGAGGCGCCCGGCGTTTCAGGGAAGGCACTCTGAACCCATGGAACTGCAGCGCGAGAACGTGCTGGTGGACCTGTATCCCATCGTGCGTCAGACCCTGGGGATCGGCAGCCCCAGCTATTCCCTCAAGGAGCTCGAGCCCCTATACATGGGCGAGGCTGAACGTGAGGGGGTCGCCGATGATGCGGATTCCGTGGCCCTGTACGCGCAGTTCTGTGACGAACGCGACACCGGGGTCACCGAAGGCGCCACCAAGACGCTGGCCGACATCGAGCAGTACAACACCCACGACTGCCGCTCCACTCTCGAGCTGCGCAACTGGCTGATCACCCGGGCGGGCGAGAATAACATTACCTTGGCGTCGGCTTGTGATCTTGAACTGGATGTGCACATCATCGACTTCGATCCCGTGCACGGCAAGCTGCAGGCCTTGCTCGCGGATGTGACCCTGGAGAACCGCACACCCCACGACACTGCCATTGCGCTGGCCGCCGCAGCCATTGACATTCACCGCCGGGACGACAAGAGCTTCTGGTGGGCACACTTTGCGCGCCTCAGTTATCCGCTGGAGGATTGGGCGGAGACCCGCGACGTCTTGGCGGTGGAGAGCTTCACTGTCGAGCGGGAGAACATATGGAGCGGCTCCGGCGCTCTGTTCGAATACCTCATGCAAATCACCCCGCTGGGTCAATCGGCACCATTTGAGCCCTGATTCGTATAGCGAACAAGTTACTTCATTGTAGTCAAGCGACCTGAGTCAACCCGCGACTGCCATGTGTCGAGGACGAACTCCGCGACTGAAACAGTGCTGTTGAGCGCCAGCCTCGCGTGACGGGCAAGGGCTGCGCTGCGGGTCAACTTGCCGTGGTCAATTCCGAGTTCGTTTCGCAATTCGGCGAGCGAGCTGACGGTCGTCACAAGGGTTCGCAGAATCTGTTGCGAGGTCTGGCTTGCTCGGGCGTTCTCGGGTACCGACTCAGCGCTCAGTTCGAGCAGCGTGGCTACTTTGCGGTAGAGCTGCGGAATGTCGTCCCTTGCACCATATTCGACCTGGCTGCGGTCGAGGATGATCCTAAAGAGGCTCTCGAGTAGGTTCTTGCTCGAGGAGATCGCGGCGGGCGGATCGGAAGCGAGTCCACGACGGATCCTCGTGAGATGTTCCTCCAGAACAGCAGGCTCGGTCAGAAGCGTGCGTTCCTGCAGCTTGAGCTCGGGGGTGACTCCGTGGAAGGTATCGCGTCGACGCCATCCGTAGACCGCATGTCCGCTGATCCAGTCGGCCGGAAATAACTCGTACCCGTCCCGTGTGAGCGCGTCGTTGAAAGACGTGAGGAGGGCAGCGACTTCACTCTCATCTGCACGAACGAGAGGGTGGAGCATCTCAGCGAGAAAACGCAGGATGATTTGATCGTCGCCGCGCTGCAGCCCAAACCTGGCGTCGGTAAAAACCCAGTCGTTTTCCCAATCCGCGGGATTGTTAACTCGGTGCTGCCAGATGTCTGCAGCAGCATTCCCAAATCGTGTGTCAGTGCTCGCCAAGCTCTCAAGGTCGTAGATTCGCGCAAGAAAATCGGGCTCTTCTAGCCTGCCTGCCCACCAAATTTTGGACAACGCGATCGAGTCGAACAGCTTGCGCCGAGTGACTTCCGTAATCTCCGTGATCTCTATGTTTTCATTTGGCATGTCCGAATCGTATCCTGACGTCGGAATTGCACGCCACAGAGGCGGTCAATGGCGGCCCAGGACTTGAGGCCGCACATCATTTGGGTCAGTGAGAGACGGAGGTCTGTTAGCTCGCAGGCGACGGTGACGGACACGGTCGGCGTCGTGGTGCGGGTGATGAGACCGTAATGCTTCAAGGAGCACAGCGTCGGAGTGCGCATCTTCTAGCTGACGTCACCCAGTAGGCGAGACGACGAGACGGCGAGTCTTAGCGTCGGCTGCACAGCTAGAGCCCGAACAGGTTGATCAGATAGTTCAGCTGTCCCGCGCGATGAAATCAGTCTAGGGTCTGGCTCGGAACTTCGGGTTCCACCACCTCACGGTTCGCAAGAACCTCGTTGACCGTGGAGTCTAAATTGAGCAGCCTCGGCAGATGCGCGACGAAGCACTTGCCCTGGCGACTCGCCTATATATATATATATATATATATATATATATATGAGCGGCCGACCACGGAGCGGACCTCCCTGGAGGTTAGCTCCACCTCGAGCACCGTCCTGAAGGCACTCAATCGAGCAAGCGTGATGATGCGGCCGCAAGTAGCTCGCGGCTTAGCGGCTCAATCGTGGTTCTCACGGACAACAGCTATCAGGATCTGTGCCATTCGTGCTGGATTGACCTGCGGATTCACCAAGCTGTTGATCTTCGCGACGTATGGCCTGCCGCGACCGGGCATTTGTGGGGTGCCATCGCGTGCAAACGCACGTCGCACCGGGTAACGTGGCCGCACGCGCCACTAACGCACCACAAAAAGCTCGCTCAGCACCGTTCCGCTTTTCTACCCCATCCCATCAACATGACCACGGCAAAGGGAACCACCTGACCAGATGTACTACCGAGTTACGTTACTTATTCAAGTAAAGCGCGCGGCTACGCCGCGCCCTTTATGCACCCTAAAGGTATTGGGCCCACGATGGTCTGTAATACGGAAGCAAGAGTCCGATCTGACTTGACCCGCACTCGGACGGCAGATTCATAGTCCCTGTAGGTCCGGAAACCGAGCTCTGCGGCGACACTAGTCCGCAGAGGGGTCTCACGAATGGGAAGCAATCGGACTAAACCATCGAGATCGTCAGCATCCGAGAGGGCCTGTATCTCGCCCAAGATTCGGCCGAAGGGTGATGAGATCGACAACTCGATTGTTTCATCGTAGGGCCCTATTGTTGTCGGCAACTCTTCGCCCAGTTTCCGCCGCACTTCAGCTAAGGCCAATTTGCTAGCCAATCGCTCGAACGTTCCATTGGACCGAAGAGACTCAAGGGCGGCATCCCTCGCACCGGCCTTCATCGCATCGGCATCGCCGCCGATGGTGAGCGCCTGGGATTCGGCAATAGAGCTCCTTACCTCAGACAGGTAGTAGAGACTTTCAATCTCGCTAACTGGCAGCGGCAACACGCCTTTAGTGATGTAGGTTTGGCGTTCTTGCTCAGTGCGACCATCACCATCGATAATTCCTCGCGCCTTTACCCAATGATGCTGCTGACTGGCTTGGAGGCCGGCAACCGCTCGAATTACTTGGTCTGCGCCACCCGACGGCGTCACAGTCCAAAGCGGAAAAAGAATCCCGTACAGCTTGTTGTCCAAACTTTCGGGGTCACCTTCGACAAACAATAGGTTTTGCCGACCGCCGAGTATCGCGGCACGAACACTGTCAGGAGTCCCTGCGGACGGCTCGATTGCGTAGAGCGCCCAGCCCGTGACCGTATTGTCGACCCAAAGGCAACCGGTGAGAACCAATGCCTGACCGTTTCCCATACTCAACGCTGACGCCAGTTCGAGATCGTGAGTCAGGACAACAAAATGGCAATCGGGTCGACTCGCGATGACGGCCTCGACCATCCCCGACGAGATTGAGCGATGCAAATGGCGTTCGGGTTCATCGATGATCAAGATCGATCCGGTGGCTGCACTCAACACCTCAGAAGCAAGTAGGATAGCGCTCTTCTCGCCATCTGACATCTGAAAAATTGGGTACTCCGCACCACGCAGCGCATTGACAGCACTAAATGTTTGACGATCGGTGAGCTTAAGATGGACAGGCAACCCGGAGTCTCTCAAGATCGTGTTCAGGCGGTCTATCACCGGCGCGCCCTCTGCGCTCTGAATCTGTGCCAGATCTGATCCGGCTAGTGCGAGATCGGCAATCCGCCGATTCTGCCCATTCATGAGGGCGAGGAAGTCGAAGAGCACGATTCCTGCGCGCTGTCCATCAGCGTGGTCCAGATAACGCGACTCATCCATACGGCTCCACTGCTCCATGTTTCGTCTAGTGTCCTCGCGCTGGGCAGGACTGATATCTGGTCCCGCCGAGGCAAACCACAATCGCCGATGAGCGATAAGACGCTTTACAGGTGCGCCGCCAGCGTTCAGGAGCATCCACAATCCCAATGCCGATTTGCCCGCGCCATTGGCCCCTACTATCACTGTCGCTTCTCCCGATCGAGCAGTTATGGACTGCACACAGCCGGAAACGATGCTAGGCAAAGTCCAAGTTGCCAAGGGAACGGATGCAACGCTCGGTTCTTCTTCTTCAAGTGACATATCGAAATGGTATATGCCAGTGTTGGTTCCGATCGGCCCATTCTGAGAGGGTGGTATTTGCGAGTTGTCCCGAGGGCCTGATGGCTCTGCAATTTAGGTGTGTATTAAGATTTTGCAGGCTTGCCTGTCTCTTTGAGTCCGACGATTGAAAGGACCCCATTGTCCAGATTGATCGTGCAGCTTTGAGCAGACCAAATCCTCTGGTTTCTGCCATCACAAGCATCATTAGGAACGATTCCGCGCTTAGAGGGCAGCCTCCGCCGCGATGTGCCCTGAGAATGAAGCAACGAATCGCTTGAAACTAGTGATGTCGCTCATGACGCCATGCTCACCATCAATACCACCTTCGCGTGTCGAGGTGATTAGGGTTGCCTCGGTGTAGAGGTTCTCCTGCACCAAGCGGCGACAGAAGATCTCGTACCTCTGCAAATACGAAGCGTTCTTGAATTCAGGGAAGGTCGGGAAGTGCTTCGAGGCGTCGCGCTGACCCGGCTTTCGCGACTTGATGGCGTCCTCGACGAGCACGATCCATCCCACGAACGGACGTGATTGCTCCCCGAGCGCACCTTCGCGGAAGGCAGTCCACAGGTCGTGCGCCGTGCCGATAGCTTCTTCAGTCCGGTTGTTAAAGTTATTGCCAAACGAAGGTCCGACCTGACTCTTTAACTCAATTGCCGCGATGAGCCTTCCCTGGCGGATCACCAGTACATCCCAGTCTTTGGTCGGTCGGAAGTAGCCGGGAAGGGTGACGAGCCCCTTAGAGGTGCAGACCTGCGCATCATGCAGGCCGTTAACCTTGACCAGATCAGCAATGAGCTTCACAAATCCGTCCATGTTCTTGCCAGACGTAACTCCGGCGCGCTCGCCCTGATCGGCCCGGCCTTTCCTCAGCTGTTTCTCTGCCGCCACTGTCCGAGTCAGCCAAAACATGCTGACAGCATCTGCGGTTTTTTTCTCGTAGTTTGCGAGGTCGATCCCCATGTTTAGTTTTCTCCTTCGAGGAACGCAAGGTCCCCGGTTTCAAGTTGGTAAATACGCTCCAGTAGCTCTGCCGAGAGCTTTTCCCCTGCCTCGCCAGCGCTGGTCATTTCCTGCTGATCGACGAGCGCCACCTCATCCCAACGCGGAATCCGAATCCGCCGCAGGTTCTGCGCTTGGAACCGCAGATACCCGCCGCCGATCTTCACCGAATAGGCCTCAACAAACATGTGGGCAATGCCCGAGCGCAAGAGCGCCTGCAGTGCGCGTAAGTTCCAGGCGCTCGAAGTAATGAAGTAAAGGTTGTGGTGCGGATAGAGAGTCCCCGGGTCGTATGCGATTGCGTCGCCATTCCCCTTGATATCTGGAATAAGAAGCTTTGGCTCCAGCATCAGACTGGGTGTGACGCGGTCAATCGTCTTGTACCAGCGGCGAACAATGTCTGCCTTCGCGGTGTGACGCTTCTCAAGAACCCCACGGTGCTGTTCAAGATGTGCGGCGAGACGCGGATACTCCGCGAGATCGACCAGCCGGCCTGCGTCTGTGTAAGGGTTAACAACACCCTTTCCGGTCCATTTTAGCCGCCCTCCCTCTACATCCTTGTTCGTGGCAAGAGGTAGCTTTCGGTCATCCTCGACGTCGAGCTCATCGAATGGTGCGATGAAGACTTTATCTGCGCCGGTAGCGACACCAATGCCTATCCGGCAGCCGGCATCTTGCAACGTCGGAAATCGCGATTCCATGTCGCGGATGATGGACAACGAGTGATTTACGCTCAGGAGCCACGGGTTGGCCCCATTGGCGACGCGATCAATCTCGCTAACCGCTACTCTCTTACCTGGTCCATCGGGTTCTAAGAGTGCGTCGCGAAGACCGGAGAGATAATTTCGGTCCGCGGATTCGGACTTTGCAACACGGCTAACGCCCGGCTTGGCCCGCTCGATGACAGTGATTGACGGGTATGCTCCGACGCTAACTTCAAAGGCGGAGACTCCGTACATGTCCACATAGAAGCGCAGGTGGAAATCATCCGCGACCTTTTGCCGCAGTAAACGTCCATACTCGTTTTTCACCCAGGCGTCGGCACAGATGAAACTGAATTGCCCATTGGGCTTCAAGAGATCAAGCGATCGCTCAATGAACGGAACATATAGATCGGCCCGACCGACCATCGTTTGAAATGACCTCCGGTAGGCAGCTAGCAAATCTGGGACGATCAGTTCCTGACGAACATATGGTGGGTTCCCGATGATGAAATCGAACCCTTCCAGAAACTCAGTCCACAAGAAATCGTCGTGAATGAGCCATGTGTTGACGAGGTGTATCGACGCGGCCTTGGCAATGCCGTGGCCCATCAGATGACTCTTCAGCTCTGCCTTAAATCCAAGGAAAGTCTGTGTGTCGAGCTCGACCGCGCGTATTGAATCAAGAAGCGCTTCGTATGAATCATGCTTGTCACTTAGCTTCCAACTACTGATAAGTCGATCGACTGCAGAGAGCACAAATCGACCGCCCCCAAATGACGGTTCGAGAAGCCGTTTCTCGTGCAGATTTGCGCTTGGGACGTATCCGATCAAATCCAACATGAAATCCACGACAGAGTGCTTCGTGAAAATGGCGCCGCGCTTCTTCTCTTCATTCCCGTAGCTTTGCTCAGCAGAAATCAGGGCAGTCGTGGAAGCTGAAGTCAGGAAAATCGTCATCGTCTCTCCAGCGTAGCCAGCGCTACTGACATCGCAGACCCGGCCGGGTCACTGTCAAGTCGTGTCGTGTCGTGTTGGAGAAGTATCGATGCGTCCTTTTCTCGTTAATTTATTTCCTCGCGAACATTCCCTCATCATTCTGCGCCCGATTATGAGGACCGCGACCAATCTCTTCAATGGCCAAACAATCACGATTCCACAACGAGCTACTTCGGTCCGGATACTGAACAATTCCGAGATGAGCGCATAATTCGTCATCCACCCCTCACTCCCCTGAGATTTCAAGAGGAACCATTCCGGTTCATCGGCCGCATCAAGGATGAGGAGGTGGCTCAAATGAGTGAGACATCCGGAAACCCACAGCGCGCGGGATCCACCTGTCAGATGCGCACCCTTGCGGTTCGCATCACCGATGCCGAGTGCCAGTGGGAAGAGGAGCGAGTGATCCTCATGAGAGTGGCGTCGTCGTCATCCGGCATGAAGAAACCGCTCTAAAAGGGTGACCGGGTTGAACGAGACCTGCTCGAAGTTATCGACGCGGACACTGTTAGTGGCCACCCCGACGCTGTTGAATTGCATGACCTCGTTTTCGGTCTCGCCACTCAGGATCACGTACACATCCATTTGTCAAGCTACGACGGTGGGCCGAAGGGCACCCCGGTAACCGAATCAGATTTCTGGCTCGGTGCCGCGATTGGATGGCTCGTCGCGGAGGTGAGTGAGCCGGGCGGCATTACATCCCCCCAGACTCTGGTACTCAGATGGAAAGCATTTGACATCCAGCGCCGTCGTCGGCGGCCTCATGGGACACTTAGCCCGACTCGTTGCTTGAGGGTACGGATCACCGCCGTCGGACACCTTCGAAAGGGATTCCCTCCTGGTGGCGGCAGCTAGCGAGATCCACGCGGATATTTTGATCACTAACCGTCCCTCGCTTCTTGCTGCGCGGACGCTGAACACGCCGGAACCGATCACGATCCCAACTCCGGCCGAACGTCGCCGCGGATGGGTGAGTACCTAGGGCCGTTGCCGTTGCCGTTGCCGATTTTCTCGTTGAAATTCAGGCTCCCGATTCTCGGGTCGCCCTGCTCGGGTTCACACAAAGGCAGCGCGAGTAGCCTGGTCGACTAGTTTCTAGTCAAAAAGTCAGGCGTCACGCCCCAGAATTCTCAGGACGCCCCGGGGCGGCTGATATTTAACCTGCATGCGCCAGTTCGGCTGAAGGGCGCCCTGCGTTAGAGGCTTGGGGTCGCGCTCAGGATGGCGCAACGAGCCGTGATGCCGGCAACAGCACCGGTGACGCCGCCCAGGTCAGGCATGGTGCCAGTAGCTAAGAACTGGGCAAGGCCCGAATTGTCGCCAACGGTGAGGGTGGTGACCTGGGTTTTGAGATCCGTTAAAGCTTCTGTGAGAGGGCCGTCAGTGACGTGCGAGAGCGCAGTGTCGACCTGGGCCGGAATGGCCGATGCCACCGTTGCGAGCGCCACAAGATCGCCCGAGGTCAACTTCGATGTGACCTCGCCGATGGGCCCCGTTATCGCCCCACAAGCTGTCTTGTTAGCCGCGTTGTCCGCAGCGTTCAAGCTGGGGATTTGATTGCACGCGGTCAGCCCTAACGCAAGGGTTGCCACGGCCAGCGTTGCGAACAGGGGCTTGATCAATGTGTGAGAGCGCATGACTTTAGGTTATCGGGGAGGATGGGCGCTAGCTGGGAGAAAGCTCGGCGAGCAACTGCTGAACAAGCACGCGAATCTGCTCCCGCACCTCGGCCACGCCTTCGGCCGACATGCCGTCGGGGTCGGGCAGGTTCCAGTCGATGTAGCGCTTGCCTGGGTACACGGGGCAGGCGTCGCCACAGCCCATGGTGATCACAACATCCGCGGCTTGAACGACATCGTCGGTGAGCGGCTTCGGAAACTCACTGGTGATATCGATACCGATGTTATCCATGGCGGTAATAACGGTGGCTGAAATGTCGGATGCCGGCATCGACCCCGCCGACCTCACGTGCACGCGCCCACCAGCCAGCTCGTTCATGAGCCCCATGGCCATTTGCGAGCGGCCCGCGTTCTGCACGCACACGAAGAGAACTTCGGGAACATCCTTGGGGGCAGCATCCAGCGTCTGGGCCAGGGCGGTGAGACGCTCGCGCACGAAACGTGCCGTCGTGGTGATGAGGTGCGCCTTGATGGTGCTGGTGCGCAGGCGTGCCGCGTAGGATTCCAGCACGTAGCGGCCCACGGTCTGGGCCGAGAAAATGCCCTCGTACTCGGTGGCCAATTCGGTCGCTAGACGCTTGAGGGATTCCTCGGGGAATGCCAAGCCGGGCAGACCCCGCTGCTCTTCAATCGTGGACATGGGGTCTCCTTGGCGTCAGGTTGAGAGGGGGTTTAGGCAGCGGGGGCGATGTCGGCGATGAGGGCTTCGACGCGCGCGCGAATGTCGTCACGAATGGGGCGAACGGCCTCGATACCCTGGCCTGCGGGGTCATCCAGCTGCCAGTCTTCGTAGCGCTTACCGGGGTAGAACTTGCAGGCGTCACCGCATCCCATGGTGATGACGACATCGCTATCTTGCACGGCCTCATCGGTGAGAATCTTGGGGGTGTTGGTGGCGATATCGATGCCCTCTTCGAGCATGGCGGCAACGGCAACCGTGTTGATCGTGTCTTTGGGGGCGGAGCCGGCGGAGAGAACCTGGATGCGGTCCCCCGCGAGAGCCTGCAGGTAACCGGCGGCCATCTGCGAGCGGCCGGCGTTGTGAACGCAGACGAAAAGAACGGTGGGCTTGGGCTGTGTGGCGGCGTTCGTGGGGGTCATGAGATTCAGGATGCCTTCTGTTGGTGGACGGGAGGTTAAGGGTCGTGAAGGGGCTAGCTGCAGGAGGAGATGAGGCGAGGGTCGACCAGTTCGTCGAGGCCCAGAGCCGTGATGACCGAGCGGCCTTCGGTGGTGGGCTCGAAGTAGGCCCACTTTCCACGCTGAGTACGGGTGACGAGGTCGGCGTCGACGAGCACCTTCATGTGGTGGCTGAGTGTGCTTTGGGCGAGCTGCGTCTCGGGCGTGAGATCGCAGATGCAGGCGCCGTTATCGCCGGTGCTGGCCGCAACGTTGAGCAGCAGGGTGAGGCGCGTTTCGTCGCCGAGAGCTTTGAGCTGCTGGGCGCGCTTGGTGAGGGGCGAGGCTGTTGTAGCGGCCTCGGGGAAAAGAATCGCGGTGGTGGACATACGTTCAGCATATATCGATAAATTACGATATGAACAGGCGTAGAGTGAACATATCGAAAACAATCGATGCGAATAATGTATTTATTTTGTTAGGAGAAATGCCATGCAAGTCCGCGTTTTTGAACCAGCACTGTGTTGCAACACCGGAGTGTGTGGCCCAGACATGGCTGCAGACAGTGACGACAGCCTCGTCGTGTTTACAGCCGACATGGCCTTCATCAAGTCGCAGAACGGTGACATTGAGCGTCACAACATGGCCAATGACCCGATGGCCTTTGTCAGCAGCGAGACCGCCAAGTCTTTTCTCGAAGTCGCTGGTAGCGAAGGTTTGCCACTGACCACCGTGGATGGCGTGACCGTCATGACAGGTCAGTACCCCACGCGCGAGCAGTTGCTGAAGTTTGCCGGATTGGGTGCTGTCGCCCCGGCGAGCGCACCCGCAGCTCGGCCGCTGCTGACCATGATCGACGTGAGCACTGATGCCAACGCCGATTCGGCTCCAGGCAACGTGTGTGGCCCCTCCGGTTGCTGCTAGTTAGTAACGGACAATCCCATGACGACGCTCGCGTTTCTCGATACCCCTCCCCGCTTTCTCTTTTTCACCGGCAAGGGTGGGGTCGGCAAGACCTCCGTTGCCTGTGCGACCGCTATTCGTCTAGCCCACGCCGGTCAACGCGTTCTGCTGGTGAGCACTGATCCGGCGTCGAATGTGGGGCAGGTGTTGGGCATCCACATTGGGAACACCATTACGCCAATCCCCCACGTTGTGGGGCTCTCGGCGCTAGAGATTGACCCCGAGCAGGCAGCTGCCGCCTACCGCGAACGCATCATTGCGCCTGTGCGCGACTTGTTGCCGGCGGTGGAGATCACCCTCATGACCGAGCAGCTTTCGGGCTCGTGCACCACGGAGATTGCGTCGTTCAACGAGTTCACCGACTTGTTAGCCACCCCCGAACTGACCGCGGCCTATGACCACGTCATCTTTGATACCGCTCCCACGGGGCACACCATTCGGTTGCTGCAACTGCCCGGATCGTGGACTGACTTCTTGAACGAAGGCAAAGGCGATGCCTCGTGCCTGGGACCTCTGTCCGGTCTGGAGAAACAGCGTGCGACCTACGCGCGCGCGGTGGATGCCTTGAAGGATCCCGCCATAACGCGTCTGGTACTCGTCTCTCGTGCGCAAAAGTCATCGCTGGCCGAGGCTGCCCGCACCCTCAGCGAGTTGGCCACCATCGACATTGCGTGCACCAACCTTGTAATCAACGGGGTACTGCCGGCCAGTGTTGGCGCCAAACCTGGTGCCAGTGAGGACGAGCTGACCACCGCCATCCGTACCCGCGAATCCGCTGCTATTGCCCAGATGCCTGCCGCCCTGGCGGCGATCACCACCGACATCATCGATCTGAAGATTGCCAACATGATGGGCGTTGAGGCCCTCGTGGGGCTGCTCGCAGATGAACAAGCGGTTGAGCACGAAGAGGGTGTTGGCGGAGCACCCTGGGTATTGGGCGTTATGGAGGCTCCTCATGCACCCCTGCGTGCCATCATCGACCAGCTGGAGGCCGACGAGCACGGCTTGGTGCTGTGCATGGGCAAGGGTGGTGTGGGCAAGACCACGGTTGCGGCGGCCATTGCGGTGGCGCTCGCCCATCGCGGACACGACGTTACCCTCACCACGACCGACCCGGCGGCGCACCTCTCGGAGACCCTGCAGGGTGAGGTGCCGAGCCTCACGGTGACGCGCATTGACCCCGAGTCGGCGACGCAGATTTATCGTGATCGTGTGATGAAGAGCAAGGGTTCCAAGCTCGATGACATTGGCAAGGCGGCGCTGTGGGAAGACCTGCAGTCCCCCTGCACCGAAGAAGTTGCGGTCTTTCAGCAGTTCTCGCGGGCCGTACACGAGTCGCAAAATAAGTTCGTGATCGTTGATACTGCTCCCACCGGGCATACCCTCTTGCTTCTGGATGCCGCGGGCTCCTACCACCGCGAGGTCGCCCGGCAAATGGGTGACTCGATTGCGTACATCACGCCCTTGATGCGGTTGCAGGATCCGGTTGCTACCAAGGTCGTTATTGTGACCCTGGCCGAGCCCACCCCGGTGATGGAGGCGGCCGAATTGCAGGATGATCTGAAGCGGGCTGGCATTGCTCCTTACGCATGGGTGGTCAACAACTCGCTCGCAGCTGCGGGGCCGTCGAGCCCGTTTCTGCGTCAGCGGGCGGCCAACGAATTGCCGCAGATTGCGCGGGTCGAGGAATTGGCGCCGCGGGTGGCGGTCATTCCGTTGCTGGCCGAGGAGCCCATCGGTGAGGCGCGGTTGACGGCGCTCGGGCGCTAGGCGCGGGTCTTCAGCGGCTTTCCGCCGGTTCGCCTCCTCCATAGGCCCCTCTGCGATTGGCATTTGACTTTTATTCAGTCGATGTCGCCTCTCTCAGTCGAGGACTCTGGGAAGTCCGAATTACATTGGACCATCGAATCGGACGCGTGCTTTTCTCACCTGAGCTTGAGAAAGGTTGCAACGTGGTGCTTTTTGCCGGGATCAACAAAGACAAAGAAAACACCACCCTCCTGGATGAACCTTTCGATCAAACGGAGAAAGTTATGGCGACAACGACAAATATCGGATTAAACTTTTATCGTTTAGAAATGATATTTCTCACATCGGAAGGCTGCCGGGATGACCCAGACAGACGTTGCCAAACTCATGGAGACTCATCAGTCCGTCATCTCAGACTTCGAGCTCATGGGAGGAAGCCCAAAAATTCAAATAATCCAGCGCTACGCGCGCGCGGTCGGCTATCGCGTGCTCCTTGAGCTCGCACCGACAACACCCGTTGCCCAAGATACCAAGGCAACCACCTCGTAATCGAGACATTCCCGCTCACGATTCACTCGCCAACGCGGCAATCGTAGAGCCGTCCACTCGAGATTTCCGTCTGAAGAATCGACTGGTCACTAGTGGTCGCAATGAAGACCCTATGGCGTATCGAGTCGCCCCAAATGGCTGCATTTTTCACCGCAAATCGACCATTTGCGACCTCCCGGTGAAGGAATCTCTCGGGAGGTCACCACTGGTGACCGTTTGATTATGGATGACCGAACGTCGGTCACCAAAAGGCCCGCTAGGTCTATCGATCGCGAGCGAACTACGCGAGTTCGACGATCCCAGTAAATACCAGCTCAGCCGGGCCGGAAAGTGATACATGCTCGCCCTCCTCGGTGGGAAACATGCGCACGGCCAACGATCCACCGGGCACCTCGACGCGCCAACTATTGGGGGCGCCGGCGCCAGCCCAGTGCCGGGTTGCCAACGCTGCTGCCACAACTCCGGTGCCACAGCTGAGCGTTTCGCCGCTCCCGCGCTCGTGCACGCGCATACGAATCTGGCCCACGCCATCTTTGACCATAGGGTCGCGCATGACCACGAGTTCCACGTTGGCACCTTCGGGCGTCGCCGGGTCGAGCTGAGGAACGAACGTCAAATCCGCACCGTCTAGCTCGGCATCGTGCGAGAGCGCGACGACCACATGCGGGTTCCCCACGTTGATGCCGATACCCGGGCGCTGAACGGCCACACCCTTGACGCGCACGAGCGGTTCGCCGCCATCGAAGCGCCAGCGCCCCATGTCGACCTGAAAATTATTGCCACTGTTGGTGAGATCCCGCACTCCTCCGCGCGTGCCAATAGCCATCGTGTCGCCAGGGTTGATAACGGCCAGACCTGACTCGAGTAAATACTTGGCATACACGCGGATTCCGTTGCCACACATCTCGCTCAGGCTGCCGTCGGCGTTGTAATAATCCATGAACCATTCGGCGGCGGAATCTTCGGTGAGGGCTGAGGCTCCCGCGGGATCCGGTATTAAAGCACCATCGCTGCGCAAGGTATTGAGGTTCTTGCTTTTCACCGCACGGATCACGCCGTCAGCCCCGATGCCGAAGTGACGATCGCACAGACTCGCAATTTGGCCGGGGCTCAGCGGCCGCTCGCCCTCGGGGTCGCTGTACAACACGAAGTCGTTGCCGGTGCCGTGTCCCTTGGTGAAGTGCAGTGCCGTTGCCATGGCTCAAGCCTACGGCGTGAGAGGGATGGATCTCTTAGGAGGCGCGACAGGCACGCGCGCGACGTCGTCGCCGTCGGCGAGAGCCGCCGAAGAGTTGCGCACAAAGATGACAATCCAACAGAAAATCAGGGAGCCCGTGAGCATCTCATAGGAGGTCAAGTTGAAGTACTGCACCGGGTAATACAGCACCGCCGCAACCGCCAACGAGGCCACCAGAATCCAGTCAGCAATGTAAAACATGGCGGGAAACCCGGGAACGATTAAGCGGTTAAAGACGAGGAGAAATAGGAAAATAATAGTCAGAGCGTTTGCGGCAATGTTATGCACAATGAGGGATTGGTTGACTGGAATCAGCCCGACGATCACGAGGGAGACGCCCAAGCCGAGAAATGACCAGCGGATGACGCGCGTGCGCCACGGTCGATAATGTGGCCGGCGCTTGAAAACGGTATCCACATCATTGACGAGGTAGTCGGCCAAAACGATGATAATCACGCCAGATAAAGCCACGGTGACGTTGAACGTGAAGCCGGCGAACCCATCTGTGATGCCCAGGGCGCTCAGATTCATGTCAAACCAGCGGCTATCGGTCGCCGCCAACATGCTGGCCACCCCGCCACTGACGAGGAAGACGACAAACACGTTAGCCAAGGAGGTCGAGGACACGTTTGCCCCCGACAGATACGAGAAATAGGCCGAAATCGAGCTGGCAACCCCCACGCAGATGGAACCCGCAAGAACATCAAATTTTACGTCCCCGAAGACGCTTTGCATGAGTGTGAAGATCGTCAAGATGGCGAGCAAAATAATGGCGCCGTGACACACAGCGAGGCCAAACGTGTCAAAGGCTCGCTTCGTGCGCGATAGGTGAGGAGTGTGACGGCGGTGCCAACCATCTTCACCCGAGATGGACGGCACATAGGCGGCGGGAAAGCTCAGGATGGCACTTATCGCACCAACGGCGGCCGCAACTTGGCCCACGGAGTTGGCCCCGAAAAGGGGCCAGACACCACCCCACATTGTCAAGCCGCCGACAAGCAGGCCCACACCGAGGAAGATTGCCGCGGCTAGAAGCGCCTTCGCCTCATGCTCGAGAGCACGTACCGGAGCAATGTAACTGGTTCGTGGCGGCCCTCCATGCATTGGCATACCAATAGTGTCGCAAACAGACGTGGTTTAAGCGACCTTATTGGCCTGCAACTTCTTGGTTCTTCTGAATCCAAACCCGGGCGAGCTCCAGCTCGCTCGCATCAATGCCATGGCCACCGGCGCGCTCGTGGCGCTCCACGCTCACGCCGTGCGCCGTGGCCACAGCCTCGAGATGACGAACGCTCGCGGCGGGAGCCATCGGGTCGGTGGCACCGTTCAGCAACAGGAGCGCAATCGGAGAGGCCGGGGCAGGGTCGAAAGTGATGGGATCACGGTCACCGAAGGGATACATGCCCGAAAGTGCGACGACCCTAGAGACGGCATCGGGATGCAACAGCGCCGTCGCCAGGGCAATGTTGGCGCCGTTCGAGAATCCGACGGCAACGAGCGGCTGACCGATGAGGCCGTAATGCTCCCGTGCTGCCTCAACGAACCCAGCGAGTTCGCCCGCGCGCACAATGACGTCATCCACGTCGAAGTTGCCTTCGCCGAGGCGCCGGAACCAGCGGTTCATGCCCTGTTCGGTCACGCGCCCGCGCGGGGCGAGAATCGTGGCCTCTGGGTCGAGGTGAGCGACGAGTTTCGAAATCTCAACCTCGTTGCCACCCGTGCCGTGCATCAGCAGGAGCACGGGGGCGCCCTCAGCGCCGCGATGAAATTCGTGGGGCCATTGATTGACGAGGGTTGCAGCATCCGTCATCGTCATGTCGCCGTCGGTGGCCACGCTGTCGCTCATGCGGCGTCCGCGATCTCGGGGTTGTTCTCTTCGGGAACGTGAATGGGAATGACGGCATTTTCGATCTGCTCGCGGTTGGGCTCGAGCCATGGTGGCAGTTTCAGCGAGCGGCCAAGTTCCAGCAGCGGCTCGTCGATGTCAAAGCCGGGGGTGTCCGTGGCGATCTCAAAGAGCACGCCGCCGGGTTCCCGAAAGTAGATCGACGTGAAGTAGCTGCGATCCAGAATCTGCGTGACTTGGTGTCCGCGCGAGGCAAGGTCTTGGCGCCAGAGTTCCTGCGTTGCCCGGTCGGGCACCCGAAAGGCGATGTGGTGCACGGTGCCACCTGCCTGCAAACCCTCGGGGGTCAGCGTCGAGCCAAAGACATCGACGAGAGCACCGGGAGCACCATCCCCCATGCCCACGCGGGTGCGATTGCCGACTTCTTCCACCACGTGCATGCCGAGGTCGTTGACCATCATGGCCACGGTCGTCTGCGGGTTTCGCACCGTCAAAACGGAGGAGTGCTGGCCGCGAATCGCGAATTCTGCGGGAACGGATGCCGAATCCCAAGGATCACGGGGATCCTCGGCGTGAGTGGCCACCAGCTCAATGTGGAGGCCATCAGGGTCCTTGACCAGCAGGCGCTCCTCCGATGAGGATGTGCTCGTGATGGTGCCCTGTATTCCTAAGTCGGCAAAGTGCTTGGTCCAGAAGCCCAACGATCCGGCGGGCACCGAGAAGGCGGTGGAGGTGGATTGACCGGCACCGACTGTTCCGGGGCGAATGCCCTTCCACGGGAAGAACGTCATGAGCGAGCCGGGGTTGCCCGCAGTGTCACCGTAATAAAGATGATACGTACCCGGGTCGTCAAAGTTCACTGTCTTCTTCACCAACCGAAGGCCCAAGCCCTGAATATAGAAATCAATGTTTTTCTGGGGGTCGCCAGCAATCGCCGTGACGTGGTGCATTCCCGATGTGGTGACAGTCATGAAAGAGGTAACTCGCGTGAGCGAGCTGGCATTCCTGACCGTATCCATTGGCTGGGAAGAAATATCTTTGGTCTTACCAGCGTTGCCTTTCATGACGGTCGTGTCTTGGGCCCGAATCGGCTCGAGAAATGAAGGAGACACCGTGCAAATTGGCGCCTACAGCTTTGGGGATACCCAAAGAAACAACAACGGCACTCTGCGCAGCACGGCCGAGGCCATTCGCAACCTGTTCGAGGCGATAGTTCACGCCGACAAAGCTGGTCTGGACTACTTTGCGGTCGGCGAGCACCACACCCTCTCAATGCCGGCCTCCTCCCCCGGCACGGTCTTGGCCGCCGCCGCGGGTGCGACCACCAACATCATTCTGGGAAGTGGCGTGAGCGTCATCTCTACCGATGACCCCGTGCGCATCTTTCAGCAGTTCGCCACAGCCGATGCGATCTCCGGTGGTCGCGTCGAAATTACGGCCGGCCGCGGGTCCTCGGTCGAATCCTTCCCGTTGTTCGGTTACAGCCTGAACGATTACGACCGGCTCTACGCCGAAAAACTTGACCTTTTGATGACTCTCAATAACGACACGGATGCCTCCACCACCTGGTCTGGCACCGTGCGCCCCGCGCTCGAAAATGCCGTAGTGGTGCCGCGCCCCACCCATGGTTCACTCCCCCTCTGGTTGGCCACGGGCGGATCTGCGCCTTCTTCGGTACGTGCCGGTGAACTCGGGCTCTCCATCGCCTACGGCATTATTGGCGGAATCCCCTCACGCTTCTCTGCCCTCTCGGATCTGTACCGGCGCACCGCGGCGGCCGCAGGGCACGCGGGGGAAAACATCCGGGTATCAGTCGCCACCCTGGGATTGGTCGCGTCCACTACCGCCGAGGCTCAGGACCGTTTCTATCCCGGCTGGCACAACCTGCAAGAAGAAATGGGACGGTTGCGGGGGTGGCCTGCGCCGAGTCGCGGCGACTTCGAATCTCAAGCAACGTTCCCTGGACCCTATTACGTGGGCGATCCCGATTCGGTGGCTGAACGCATGGTAGACCTCCACCACCACATGGGGCACATGCGCCATTTCTTACAGGGCGATTTTGGCGGACTCCCCCAGGACCATTTTCTGGAGCACCTCACTCTGCTGGCGACAGAGGTAAAGCCCCGCGTCACTCGCTTGCTTGGCAAGAAGTAACACGGGGCTTCGCTCTGGGTCAGTCGACCCGAGCCGCGCGTAAATATCTACCGTGCGGTGTAACCGCCATCGACGACATGCTGAGATCCGGTAATGAAGCTTGCCTTCTCCGAAAGGAGGAAGACGACCAAGTCGGCAACTTCTTCTGCCGTTCCGAGGCGCCCGATGGGGTGAAGCCCAACGAGACCGTTATAGGCCTCCTCGGGAAGTCCACTCAGCAGTGGCGTGTCAATGTAACCAGGGTGAACGGAGTTGATGCGAACACCTTGGCCGGCATAGGTGAGTGCTGTTGCTTTAGTCAAGCCAGAAACAGCATGCTTAGCCGCGACGTACGGAGCAGCTCCGGCATCTCCCACGAGCCCCAGAATTGAAGACGTGTTGACGATGGCGCCGCCACCGGCCTTGATAATTTCGGGAATCTGGTACTTCAGGCCGTAGAAGACCGAATGAAGATTGATATCGATGAGTTGCTTGTAAGCATCAATGTCAATATCTGTAATTGGGCCAAGTGGGCCACCGATGCCTGCGTTGTTCACGGCAAGGTTGAGCCCGCCATACGTCTGGACAGCCTTGTCCACAGCCGCTTTCACGTCCTCGGGCTTGCCAACGTTTCCCGCAACGGCTGTTGCCTTTCCGCCCGCGGAAACAATCGTGTCGACAATGGCCTGGGCAACATCAAGCATCAGATCGTTAACTACAACATTGGCGCCATCTGCCGCCAGCGCGAGGGCAACGGCCTTACCGATGCCAGAACCTCCGCCGGTGACCAGTGCGGTTTTGCCTGCAAATTGAGTACTCATTGTGAACTCCTTTGTGCTTGGTAGTGCCATGAAATCTAACGCCGAAACATTGACCGGCACTTAAGGCAACCCTGCGAACGCGGAACCTATTCCATTCTCACACCGTCTTCGTGTTTCTACCAGCAAACATCCATGCTGTGCACGATTATCGAAGTTATTGTGCCCTGCCCTACCAGGGTGCCCAACCGAGCTTGCTGGTGCCAACGCCGATGACAGCGCAATACACGGCGAAGATCGCGAAGACGATCGCCAATATCTCGAATTGGTGATCCATCGTGAATCGATAGAGGTGTCCCAGCGACACCGTGGCTTTGGCACCCCGAATCAGGCGCCAGAGCGGCGGCACGATGACCGGTGACAGTGCCAAGAAGTACAGCACTCCCACCGCAATGATTTGCCAAAATAACTCGATACCCGAGGAAGAAATGTCATGGATGGCCGGCAGGAGTAAAGCGAAACTCGAAACATCTTTGATGCTGAGGGCAAAGGCGAGAGCAAAGAACGTGATCGTCTTGGCCTTTCCCATGCGGTTCGTCAGTGACGTCTCGACTTTGGCGCGAAGTTCGGGGTGCGGCATGAATAAGTAGACCGATACTGTCGCCAAAATTATCCCCACGGCCAACCAGACGGCGCCGCCGAGCGGATCGCTGCCGGTGTGGGGTTTGGGGAGTGACGCCGCCCCCAAGAGCAGGGCCGTGCAGGCGATCGCAAACGCGGAAGCCGCACCTGCGAAGACGGCGAGGGACCGAGCCTTCCACGGAGTGTTCGACGCCATCAGAATCTGAAGACACAGCAGCGAGGGGGTAAGCGCGGCCCCGATGCCCAGCGGCGCAATGCGCCAGATCAGCTCAAGCATGAGCGCCCGATGCGAGCTCCATTGTCGCCGACCCGTTCGTTTCTTGCGCCTTCGCTGCTGCGTAGGCCTGAACGATTATGGCCGCGTTTGCCGCATCTCCGGCCGTGAGCCAAACGAGATCGGCGTAGCGCTTAAACCAGCCGACTTGGCGACGGGCATAGCGCCGCGTGAGGGCCTGGGTTTCCTCAATTGCTTGGGCCTGAGTCTTCGTGCCCTGCAGTTGAACGAGGGCCTGAGCATAGCCAATGGCACGGCGAGCCGTGACGCCGTCCTCGAGACCGTGCTCACGCAAGGCATCGGCTTCGGCAACGAGGCCGGCCGCCCACATTTTCTTCACCCGAGAATCGAGACGTTCGACCAACGCGGCACGTTCGGCGGCCAACCCAAAGATGACCGCCGGCCGCCAGTACACGGGCTTAGCGGGCAACGTACCGAGAGCGGCGGTGTCTCCGGTCACCTCGAGCACTTCAAGCGCACGCACGATTCGCCGCGGGTTCTTCTCATCGATGCGCTCGGCGGCCGCTGGGGCTAATTCCTTGAGACGGCGGTAAAGAATGCCAGGTCCCAGCTCTGCGAGCTCGGCCTCAAGCCGGGCGCGAACCGCATCGTCATGTCCCGGAAAATCAAAATCAAACAGCACACTCGAGACATAGAGGCCCGATCCGCCAACCAGAATGGGCACGGCCCCACGGCCAATGATGGCGTCAATGGTGTCCCGGGCCAGCCTCTGATACTGGGCGACGGCGGCTTCTTCCCGAACCTCCAACACATCGAGCAGGTGGTGCGGCACTCCCTCGCGCTCGGCCAAAGTTAACTTGGCCGTGCCAATATTCATTCCCCGATAGAGCTGCATGGCATCGGCATTAACAATCTCGGCTGCACCCCCAGATTCACGGATGCTCCGCGCCACCGCCAGCGACAACTCCGACTTTCCCGTGCCGGTCGCCCCGACAATCGCGATAATCGTCACGGCAAGGCACTCATCATGAGTGCTCACCATGAGGGCTAGCCATCAGCGCTGACCGTCAGACGTGTCGTAGATCGGCGTCGTCGAAACACGCACTGTCGGCAGGCCGAGACCGATGACGGGTTTGCCTGATGCTCCTAGGCTCGCCGTTGTCAAGCGTGTCGACCCAATGCTCGTCGACCCCAAGTTTTTGGCACCGCCAGATGCGGGAACACCGCAGCTGGCGGCTTGCGCGCGGTCCCAGGCGTCGCCGGCGCGCGTTCGGCGGATCACCAATGGTGCTCCGGTTGGGTCGTCGGCAATCAAGAAGAAGGGTTTCGCGTCGGTCACGGTGACAGTCACAACGTCACCGGGGCGGGGAATATCGCTAGCGTGAGGAACCTCGAAGTGCACGAGGCGGGAGTCCGGTGCGCGGCCGCTCAGGCGATGCGTGGCGGCATCTTTGCGACCCTCGTTGTTGGCCACTAACAGGTCAAGAGTGCGACCGACTTGGAGTTGGTTTTCTTCAAATGCAATCGAATCCTGCAAAGCAACGAGTCGCAGGAACCGCTCCTGAACGACGTCCTTGGGCACCTGATCGGGCATGTCGGCGGCCGGCGTGCCGGGGCGCTTGGAGTACTGAAAGGTAAAGGCCGTGGCAAAGCGTGAGGCGGCAACAACGCGCAGCGTCTCGGCAAAGTCCTCCTCGGTCTCCCCCGGGAATCCCACGATGATGTCGGTACTAATCGCGGCGTTGGGAATTGCCGCACGCACACGATCGAGAATTCCGAGGAACTTCTCGCTGCGGTAGGAGCGACGCATCGACTTCAAGATGCGATCGCTGCCGGACTGCAGGGGCATGTGAAGTTGCGGCATAACGGCGGGAGTCTCAGCCATGGCCAAGATAACGTCGTCGGTGAAGGCCGCAGGGTGCGGGCTGGTGAATCGGATGCGCTCCAACCCTTCAATCTTTCCCGCGGCTCTCAGTAGCTTGCCAAAGGCCTCGCGGTCACCGAACTCAACGCCGTAGCTGTTCACGTTTTGGCCCAGCAACGTGACCTCGATGACGCCGTCGGCAACGAGGGCTTCTATCTCGGCCAAAATATCGCCGGGGCGACGGTCCATCTCTTTGCCGCGAAGGCTCGGAACAATACAGAACGTGCACGTGTTGTTACAGCCAACAGAGATCGACACCCACCCCGAGTAGGTGGAGTCACGCTTGGTGGGAAGGGTGGAAGGGAATGTCTCGAGGGACTCAAGAATCTCGATCTGGGCTTCTTCGTTGTGCCGAGCGCGCTCGAGCAAACCGGGCAAGGACCCCATGTTGTGGGTGCCGAAGACCACGTCAACCCAGGGAGCCTTTTCTAACACGATGTTCTGATCTTTTTGCGCCAGGCATCCGCCGACGGCGATCTGCATGCCGATATGTTTCTCTTTCACGCGAGCCAAGTGGCCGAGGTTGCCGTACAGCTTGTTGTCGGCGTTCTCGCGCACCGCACAGGTATTGATGACGACCACGTCGGGCTGTTCGGAGCTGGCACTTCGCTTAAAGTCTGGGTCGGCTAAGGCCTCAGGACTCACCTCAAACTTGACGTAACCGGCGGCCTCCATGGCCCCACCCAAACGTTCACTGTCGTGAATGTTCATCTGGCAACCGAAAGTGCGCACCTCAAAGGTGCGCTGGCGACCGGAGTCGTCAAGCGCCGCATCCGACACGGGGATGATGGTGGGCGCTTCGGTGACGTTACTCATATCTTGACAAGTTTACGCGCGCCAAAAGCCGCCCCGCGCCCCTAACGAACGCGCACGAACCTAGCTATGCGCGCTGCTGGTTTCTCCCTGATAGGAAGCACGGAGTTTCTTGCCATTCATTGGCCGCTTTGCAAACGGCGCAAAGAGGCAAAAGTCAAAGATTCCGGCCGCCGCAACGACGATGGCGCGAACCCAGCGGCCGGCGGTTGATCCCATAATTGAATGAATGACATGATTTTGACCCTTCCAGAATGTGAGGGGATGCACGTTCAGGATCTATTTTCCTCACAATGAGCGTGTCGGCAACACCTGCCGCTGAACGACACCTCCAACGGTTATAGCGCCCAGGACAATGGCGATCCCCGCAACCTGCAAGGGTGATAGAACTTCTCCCGCTAGGAGCCAGCCGAGAATGATCGCCACGACCGGACTCAAGAGACCAAGGAATGCCGTGGTGCTCGCTGGAAGACCCGCGAGTCCCCGAAACCAAAGGACATACGCAAACGCCGTGCCGACGATGGAAAGGTAAGCGTAACCGAGCAGATTTTTGGGGGTCAGAACCGAAACGGGAATACCCTCAACGAGCAGCATGACGACGAGTAGCGTGATTCCGCCGGTCATCAGTTGCCAGGCTGTCGTCGTCAAGGGAGGCGCGGGCTGCCCCCACTTCTTGGCGAACACGATGCCGCTGGCCATAAAAAGAGTCGCGCCGAGGGCCGCGAGAATTCCGACCACATCGAGGCTTGCCCGTGCATGAAGGACAATGAGAGATACCCCGAACAGGCCAGCAGCACCAGCAATAATGACGCGCCAGGTCAATCTTTCCCGCAGAACCTGACTCGCGAGCAGTGCAACAAGGAGAGGCTGAACGCCACCAATGATGGCAGCAACCCCTCCCGGAAGTCTGTAGGCCGCGACGAAGAGGAGAAGAAAGAAGCCTCCGATGTTGAGAACCCCAAGAATCCATGATTTCCACCACCATTCACCGCGTGGCAAGCGACGCGACAGGAGGAGAAGCAGAATGCCGGCTGGCAGCGCACGCAACGTGGCCGAGAGGAGCGGTCGATCCTCCGGCAAAAAAGTTGTTGTGGTCAGATAAGTCGTTCCCCATAAGGCAGGAGCAACGGCCGTCGTCACGATGAGAAGAATTCTTTTGCTAAGCACTTACCTAGTATACCTAAGCGCTAAGGCATTTGCTAGGATGGCCTTATGTCAGACCACGTCAATGAGATTCTCGCGCAATGGAAGGTCGAGAGGCCCGAGCTCGATGTCAGCCCCATGGCTGTTATCGGTCGCCTCACGCGTGCCGCCGCCGCCGTTCAGTCTCGCCTCGACAATACGTTTGCCCAGTATGGCCTCGACGCCTCCTCGTTTGATGTGCTGGCCACGCTCCTGCGCAGCGGAACACCGTACGTGATTTCTCCGGCTCAACTATCGCGCGACGCCATGATTACGACGAGCGCGGTCGCCCAAAGACTCAACAAACTGGAGACGCGCGAGCTTGTCTCTCGCGAGCAAAACCCAGCGGATGGCCGCGGTACGGTCGTGGCCCTCACCGATGCCGGTAAGGAGCTCGTCGAAAGGGTCTTGCCCGCCCACCTCGAAACCGAGCATTCCATGACGGCAACTCTCAGCCCCGAGGAGCAAACACTCTTGGCAGACCTGCTTCAACGCCTCACCCAAGCCGCGGCGAGCGGGAACAGCTAGCGAGGACAACTCGTTGGAATAGCTCTTTGAAACCAATAACTGGAATCTCTAGCGGAAGGAGACGCCTCCGCGGCCTTTGCCGCCGCCAGTCGGCGAACGCGTTGCCATTGCCGCTTTGGTTGCTTCTCGCACGACCTGCCCCGTGTAACCACGACGGCTCAAGAAGCCTACGAGGCGACGTTCAGCCGTGGCATCGTCAAGGCGGGAGAACTGTCGCACGCGGGTAAGCGCTAGCTCCGCCGCCTGACTTTCTTCGGCACCGGAGTCGAGTCCATCGAGCGCGGCTTCAGCCGCGGAAGAATCGACACCGCGGCGGCGAAGTTCGCGGGAGATGATGCTGCGGCTTTGTCCCTTGCGCTCGCTCAATCTGGTCGCCAGTTCAACAGCAAGACGTTCATCGTTGAGATAGCCCAAACGAGTGAACTTCTCGACCCAGTCGGTAATTTCTTCACGGCTGGCGAATTGTTCGTTCAGCCAGATCTCGGCTTCGCGAACCGTCATGTCGTGAGCATGCAGCTTGCGCAGAAGGGTGGCCTCGACTTTGTCCGCGTTGAATGCATTCCCGGGCTCATCGCTTGCATCATCGGCAACATCGCCAGTCCCGACAGGAGCAGTCCCGAGGGCTTCGACCGTCTCGACGGCCTCAACAAATGTGACATGCGCCGTCGTACCGCCGAAAAGTCCGCCCGGAGGATCGGACGGACCTTTCGTTTGAGACGCGGTCGTCGAGTTTTCTTCGGGGGTAACCCAGGGAAGAAACGTAACGTTTGACATGCTTAGGCTCCCTTGCGGGCCTCAAGCTTTTCGGCAAAGGCATCCATGCTGGCCGAGTCTGTTTTCAGACCCTTCTCGAGCAACGCGGCAGCCTTTGCTGCTTCGGCGTCGGCCAATGCTTTGGCAGCGATGCCGGCAGGGCCGACTCCGAGCTTGCCGAGAATCTTGTTCTCAATTTCGAGAGCAATATCAGGGTTGTCGAGCAAGAAGTTACGCGAGTTCTCTTTACCCTGCCCCAGCTGATCGCTGCCGTACGTGTACCACGCGCCAGACTTTTTGACGATGCCTTGGTCAACACCGAAGTCAATGAGGCTTCCCTCACGGGAAATACCAATGCCGTAGAGAATGTCGAATTCGGCCTGCTTGAAGGGCGGTGCCATCTTGTTCTTGACGACCTTCACGCGCGTGCGGTTACCCACCGCCTCTGTGCCGTCCTTCAACGTTTCAATTCGACGAATGTCAAGGCGAACGGAGGCGTAGAACTTGAGCGCCTTACCGCCAGAGGTCGTCTCGGGGCTTCCGAAGAAGACACCAATCTTCTCGCGAAGCTGGTTGATGAAGATCATGGTGGTGTTGGTGGTGCTGAGACCACCGGTGAGCTTTCGTAGTGCCTGCGACATGAGGCGCGCTTGAAGCCCCACGTGGGTGTCTCCCATTTCGCCTTCGATCTCGGCGCGTGGCACGAGTGCAGCCACCGAGTCAATGACAATCAGGTCGATGGAGCCCGAACGCACGAGCATGTCGGCAATCTCCAGTGCCTGCTCACCAGTATCTGGCTGAGAGACAAGGAGAGCATCGATGTCGACACCCAGTTTGCGAGCGTACTCGGGGTCGAGCGCGTGCTCGGCGTCAATGAACGCCGCGATTCCACCGTTGCGCTGGGCGTTGGCGATTGCGTGAAGGGTGAGGGTCGTCTTCCCCGAGGACTCTGGACCGTAAATCTCGACGATCCGGCCGCGGGGCAATCCGCCTATGCCGAGCGCGACATCCAAGGCAATCGAGCCGGTAGGGATGACCTCGACGGGAGCGCGTTCGTCGCTACCAAGACGCATGACAGAACCCTTGCCGAACTGGCGGTCGATCTGAGCAAGTGCAGTTTCTAGTGATTTTTCGCGGTCAGCGGCAGATGCCATGGCCGTCTCCTTTTCTCATCGAGGTTGATTCGCCTAAAGGCTGTCGTGCTGCTGCTTCGCTACCGATCGGCCAGGATGGCGGGGCGGGCGCTGCGCAGTGCTTACGGCAAGGCGGATGCTGTGGTGGGTACGTGATTGACCATACGTTTCGCCACTGACATTCATGTCGTCAGGAGCGGTCGTGTGGGTAAGGCGTACACAACAAGGCATGTGTAGGAGACTAGTACTTTTCGAATATATATTCGATAGCACGGCGGCGTGTTGCCCGAGCGAAAATTTACTTCTTGGGCTCCGGGAGGCCCACGCCATACCAACGATGACGGGGAACATCCGAGGCGCGACACAGCGCCAGCCAGACGTCCCGAGTGTCGAGTCCAGTGGCGATGGCATCCGCCGCCGTGCGATCGCCAAGCTCGGCCAGCACGAGGTCGCTCACGAGAACACGGCCGTAGGGGCCACCAAACTCATCGGTGACGGCCTGCCAGAACTCACTCAGGCGCACGGCAACTCCAATGTCTGCGGGGAAGCCGCGGCGGGCATCCGGTTATCAAAAGAAAAAGTGCAGAGCCACCGCACTTAAGCGACAACCCTGCACGCCTAACTAGCTCTGTTGCCAAAGCGTCAGTTGCGAAAATCTAGTTATTTAGTTATTTGGTTGCACCAACGAGGTCGTTGACGAACTCGTCGGGAATGGTATCGGGAAACCCGGTCATGGGCTCGAGACCTTCAACGATAGCGAGTCGATCGCCAACTTCGCGCATGATGGTCGAGATGGGGGTATCAAGGGCATCAGCGACCGCAGCAAGAATCTCTGAAGATGCCTCTTTTTGGCCCCGCTCAACCTCGCTCAGGTAGCCCAATGCCACACTGGCCTTGCTTGCAACCTGTCGCAACGTGCGACCTTTCTGCAAACGGTAGTCGCGCAGAACGTCGCCTATTTCTTGTCTGACAAGAATCATGTGGACCTCTCCTACGCAGCACATCAATCGATGTACAAATATTGTTTCTGGATTAACTCTACTGACGAAATGCTGAATGTCAGATGTGAGTCTGCTTGTATCAACTTAGGTTAGGGCTCTTTTATTCCCGCGGTCTTTCATGGGGTAAGAAAGCTCCAATGTCGTGTCGAGCCTGGTCGATGATGTCCATATTCTGCACAACCTCGTTATGTGAGTGTAGAGGGGATTCCCCCTGTTTTTCTCCTACATAATGCGCAAATGCCGTTGTTTCATAGGAAAGTCCCAGATCTATCCCGATTCCAGAATCATCCCGCCATATTAATGGCTCTCCCGAACCGCCTTGCGGAAATAGCGTGAGCCCGGTGGGCTGATAAAACCCCGGGTTGAGCTCGAGCATTGCCTCAGTGCCACCGATACTGGCCCGCGTGGGCGTCCAGGCCAAGATCGTCGAACTCAAAACCGCCTGCGCTCCCCCGGGGTAATCGAGAATAACGCTGGCCTGAGCATCCACTCCGGATGCCGTCAGAGATCCAGACGCGGTGACCCTCGGTGTCTCGGAGAATACAGTCGAGGCAAACGCAATGGGGTAGATCCCGAGATCAAAGAGCCCGCCCCCACCCTCGAGGTCCCTCACCCGCTCAATGTGGTCAATGTCTTGACCATGATCCGCATGGATCTGGATGATGTCACCGAAGACGCCGTCGGTCACCAATTGGCGAACAATGTCGTATTGCGGCAAGTACTTGGACCACATTGCTTCCATTATGAAGACACCAGCGGCGGCGGCGGCTTCAAGGAGCGCCCGCGCGTCTGCAGCGGTTGTCGTGAAGGGCTTTTCCACCAGAACGTGCTTGCCGGCCTCGATCGCCACCATGGCATGCGCGAAGTGATACTTGTGAGGTGTCGAGACATAGACCGCGTCGACGGTGGCAGACGCGACCATGGCCCTCATGTCCGTGAACACTTCGCCAATGTCATAAGCGGATGCGAATGCCTGCCCCCGAGCAAGATCACGCGATGCTACCGCCACAAGTCGCTGGTTCGTGTTGCCCAGGAGTCCCTGCGCGAAGGTATGGGCAATTCCCCCGGGCCCGATGATGCCCCACCGCAAAACGGGAGCCGTGGTCGAATCGAGGACAATGGGCTTCGGAAGGCTACGAGGGAACATAGTGAAAACTCTACGGCTGCGTGAGGGTTTCTACCGCTTCGCCGAGAAGTTCGAGACACGCATCGACGGTGGCCCGGCGAATCTGCTCGCGGGAACCCGTGAGTGCAAGACGGTGCGTCGTGATGTGTCCGGCAACGGCAAGCCCCACGTACACGGTGCCGACGGTCTGCCCGCCCTGGGAGTCAGGCCCGGCTACGCCGGTCGTAGAGAGACCAATTGTGGCTCCCAGTTTTGCGGCAACCCCCGCGGCCATTTGGCCGGCGACCTCGGCATCCACGGGGCCGACGGCAGCCAACAAGGATGCCTCCACGCCCAGGAGCTCGTGTTTCAGGTCCGTGGCGTAGGCAACGACTCCCCCGCGAACAACCGCCGATGCCCCCGCAACTTTTGTTAGTTCAGCAACCACGAGGCCACCGGTCAGGGACTCCGCTGCCGCAACGGTGACGCCTCTCGCTGCCATGAGCCGAACGAGCTGAGCAATGTGCTCCACGGCTGGTTCATGAGCATTCTTCGGGGCGAGCATGACTATTTTGTGGAATCCGTGCGCAGGGCGCGCCTCTGGCGCCATCCGTCAACCAGGTAATCAATACCGGTCAGCACCGTTATCACTGTGGCCGCAGCCATGAAGATGACGTTGGCAACGTTCACCCAATCGCCCCACAGTGCGGCCAGCGGCATAAGGGCCAACGTGATGGCCAAGAATTGAGTGATCGTCTTGATTTTACCACCGCGGGAAGCGGGGATAACACGGTCATTGATGACAACGAAGCGGTAGACGGTGATACCGACCTCACGGAGCAGAATCAGGCCCGTCACCCACCACGGAAGCTCTCCCAAAATGGACAGCGCGATGAGCGCTCCCCCAATGAGAATCTTGTCGGCAATGGGATCCAGGATCTTGCCGAGGTCCGTGATGAGGTTGTAGCGGCGCGCAATCCAGCCGTCGAGACCGTCGGTGCCCATTCCCACCACGAAGAGCACGGTGGCCCACCATCGCAGCGGCTCATTCATGTCGCCGCTACCGCTCAACAACATCCAAATGAAAACGGGGGCGAAAAAGATTCGCACGATGGTAATGATGTTGGGCGCGCTCCAGTTACTGACCTTCGTCGGTGGCACGCACACGGCAGCATTGCCCGGTTCGATGGGATCACTCGGGCGGTTCATGTCGGCCATTATTCGCGTCCTGTCAGTTGCCATGCATCTTCGTCGCCCTCAACCTCGTTGTCATGTGCAACGCGCAGGTCGGCGGACATGGCCGCCACGGGGTCATTCGAATACTGATCGCCGGTGGCGGGAGCCTGTGCCACAGAAGCTGGTGGACCGGCTTCTTCACCGCGCAGGCGGGCCAAAATACCCGCAAGTTGTTCTTGGCTCACCAGAACATCGCGCGCCTTGGATCCCTCGGATGGGCCCACAATGTCTCGGGATTCTAGGAGATCCATGAGGCGGCCCGCCTTGGCGAACCCGACCCGCAATTTGCGCTGCAACATTGAGGTGGAACCAAACTGGGTCGAGACGACAAGTTCGGTGGCCTGCAAGAGGACATCTAGGTCGTCGCCGATGTCGGCGTCAATATCCTTGCGCACCACCGAAACGGCGACATCCTTGCGGTATTCGGGGTGAGCCTGCCGAGTGACGTGCCCCACAACCTTGGCAATTTCGGCTTCGGAAACCCAGGCTCCCTGCACGCGCGTTGGCTTATTCGCCCCCATCGGAAGAAAGAGCGCATCGCCCTGACCAATGAGTTTGTCGGCGCCCGGCTGATCGAGAATGACGCGGGAGTCGGTCACGCTGGCAACGGCAAAAGCCAGACGGCTGGGTACGTTTGCCTTGATGAGCCCGGTTACGACGTCAACACTTGGACGCTGCGTTGCCAACACCAGGTGGATTCCAGCGGCTCGAGCAAGCTGCGTGATGCGCACCACCGAGTCTTCGACGTCGCGCGGGGCGACCATCATGAGGTCGGCAAGCTCGTCCACGACCACGAGGAGATAGGGGTAGGGGTGAAGTTTGCGTTCGCTCCCCCCGGGAAGCTTGATCTCGTCCCCCACGACAGCTGCGTTGAAGTCGTCAATGTGACGAAAGCCAAAGCTGGCAAGGTCGTCGTACCGCATATCCATTTCTTTGACGACCCACTGCAGGGCTTCGGCGGCCTTCTTGGCGTTGGTAATAATGGGCGTAATGAGGTGCGGAACCCCGGCGTAAGGAGCAAGTTCAACACGCTTAGGGTCAATCAGAACCATGCGTACTTCGGCCGGTGTGGACTTCATGAGCAAGCTCGTGATCATCGAGTTGATGAAACTTGATTTTCCTGATCCCGTTGAACCCGCGACCAATAAATGGGGCATTTTTGCGAGGTTTGCGACCACATAGCCACCCTCGACATCTTTACCGAGCCCGATCGTCATGGGGTGCACACTCTTTGCGGCAGCGTTGGAACGCATGACATCACCCAGGGTGACAATTTCGCGGTCGGTGTTCGGAATCTCAATACCGATGGCACTCTTACCGGGAATCGGTGACAGGATGCGGACCTCGTTCGAGGCCACCGCATAGGACAAGTTCTTCGACAACGCCGTGACGCGCTCGACTTTAACACCAGGGCCGAGCTCGATCTCGTAGCGCGTTACCGTCGGACCCCGGCTGAAGCCCGTGACCTTGGCATCGACACCAAATTGCGTGAGCACCTCGGTAATGGAACGCACGGCCTCATCATTGGCCACAGAGCGCGTCTTTGCAGGAGCCCCTGCCACAAGAAGTCCTGGGTCCGGAAGACGGTACGGCGGGACATACACTTCGCCGACATTATCCCGGGCAAGATCAACATCGTGAGCTGCCTCGTCAATTACGTCGTCCTGGCGCGCCACTGCCGCCGCCGCGGCAGCGCTAGCGCTAGCGGCAGGATTAATGATGGCGATGGGGTTCGTCTCGAGATCATTATGGGCATGAATCGCCTGGGCATCGGTCAGCACCTCGCCCGTGGCAAAACGTCCGACGGCCGATTCAGCATCGGCCAACTCTCGTTCGAGCTGTTCCAAAACGGAGAGCTCGCTCGTGCGGTTTGCGGCATTCAGGTCGAGGGCATCCGTTGAATTATCGGTTATGACCGGGCTATCAAAGGCGGGTTCTGCCTCGCGGCGAGCCGCGTTACGACGCCACCACGGAAGAGCCGATGGGTCGGAAAGGTCGAGTTGACCGGTGTCAAAGCGCACCGTTTCGGCGTTGGAATCGGCGACACCATTGGTCGCTGGCGAGCCAAAAAGATAGTCAGATAACTCGCGCAGCCGCGACCCTATTCGATTGGGAGGCGTCTTAGTGATGATGAGGAGCGACAGGGCCATGACCACCACGATGACGACGGTGGTTCCGATCGGGGAAATCACGGTGGCTAACGGCGTGGCAATGAGCCAACCGAGCACACCTCCCGCCGTCGCCAGAAGGGAGATGCCATCCGCCGGAGCCGGTTGGCCGCCAAAGAGCTGCGCTAGGCCAGAAGCCCCCAAAAGCAATAGCGTCAGACCAATTCCAATGCGGTTGTTGTCGTTGATGGAGGAAGGGTGCCGAAACAACCAGATCGCCATGAGCACCATGACGACCGGAAGAGCATAGGAGACACGTCCGAACAGGCCACCAAACGAGTAATCGTTAATGGTTTGAGCCACGGAGTTTGCCACGAAGAACCACTGCACGATGGAACCCGCGATGGCCAAAACGACAAGAGTGAACGGGATGCCATCCCGGCGCTCGTCTTTCGAGAATTTTTCGGGTCCTAACATGCGAGCAGCGCCCCCTGTGACGTGCGCCAACGCCATCCACACCCATGCCAGCCCCGTGTAGCGGCGCTGCGGCAAAGCCTTAGCCGAACCGCGCGAGGTGGCCCTAGCTTTCGCCGTCGCGGAAGAGCGTGCGGGCGCCTTCGACGCGGTTGAACGGGATCGCGAACCGCCGGGTGGGCGGCCGCCTGTCCTGGAGCCAGTAGCCATGCCCTTACGGTACGCGGTGTCACTGACTTTGCCCGGGATTACGGGCGAGTGTTGACGTTTACTCCACGCCGTGCTCGGTCACCCACGCCGTCGTATTCGCCGGCAATTTTCCGTCCAGCAGAGGGCCGCTCGAGATCATCACGTTTCCGGCGGGAAGCTTCACGGCCTTCTTGCCAAAGTTCGTGATGGAGTGCCAACCGCCGGGACGCATGAAGTGCACGACCTTGCTGCGGCTGTGAACCCATTCAAGCGTTTCCGCCCCTTGAAGCTGCGTGCGAAGATGAATCATCTCCCGATACATCTTCAGGGTCGAACCCGACTGGCTTTCCTCAAACTCAACCGCATACGCGGGGAACCAAGCGGGTTGCGGAAGGTGCGAGGGGCCCTCACCGAAACCAAACGACGAGCCGGCCTTTGTCCACGGGAGGGGGACTCTGCATCCGTCACGCCCCTTGCGCGTCTTGCCGCCACGCAACCACATCGGATCTTGGAGATCAGCATCGTGAATGTTAGCGACCTCGAAGAGTCCCAATTCTTCACCCTGATAGATATAGGTCGAACCGGGGAGCGCCATGATGAGCATCGTCGCCGCTCGCGCCCGCGACAAGCCCTGCTGCAGGTCTAGCTCGGGAACTTTGCCATCGGACATCAGCCACTTATCGAAATCGACTTTTTTCGGAAGGCCGTAGCGGGTGGCGTGGCGAACGACATCATGGTTGGAAAGAACCCAGGTCGACGAAGACTTTGACTTCGACGCGAGATGGATATTGAACTCGATGGTGTGATGAAATTTCTTGGCCGACCACGGGGCACCGAGGAGATCGAAGTTGAACGCTTGGCCCAACTCGTCCGCACGCGCATACTGAGGTCGTCGTTCCGCTGGAACCCACGCCTCCGCCACGGCTACGCGAGGGGGGTCGTATTCGTTGAAAACTTTTCTCCAGCCGCGGTAAATCTCGTGAACATCGTCACGGTCAAAGAGGGGGTTCGATCCATCTAAGGGGATGTTCTCCATGGCAAACGAGGTGACACTCGGCAACGGCTCGCTCATGTCTTTCTTGAGCGCGTGAGCGACGTCGACCCGGAATCCGTCGACGCCACGGTCTGCCCAGAAACGAAGAGTGGTCTTAAAATCTTCGATGATCTCGGGGTTATCCCAATTGAAATCCGGCTGCTCGGGGGCGAACAGGTGAAGGTACCACTGACCGAGTTCTCCATCGGCTTCGGTGATGCGCGTCCACGCCGTGGGACCAAAATGCGAAGGCCAGTCGCTGGGCGGTATTTCGCCCATAACGCCTTTTCCATCGCGGAAAATATAGCGAGCGCGCTCCGGTGATCCTGGGGCAGCCGCCAACGCATCTTTAAACCACGCGTGGCGATTGGAGGAGTGGTTCGGGACGATATCGACGAAGACCCGAATGTCTGCGGAGTGCGCAGCATCGACCATGTCATCAAAATCGGCCAACGTACCCAAACGCGGATCGATGTTGCGGTAGTCGTCCACGTCATACCCTCCATCTGCCAGCGCAGACGGGTAGAACGGGCTTAACCAAACGGCATCAATGCCGAGGTGGGAAAGGTACGCCATTTTGCTGGTGATGCCAGGGATATCTCCCAACCCATCCGCATTTGAATCCTTGAAGGATCGAGGATAGATCTGGTAAACCACAGCTTGACGCCACCAGTTTGCATCGCCTGCGAGAAACGTATTTTCAGCCATGGTGTCAATGCTCCAAGATTCAGGTTTCCGGGGGGTTTCTGGCAGTGCACAGAAGACTATTCGACCTTTGGTCTAGTAATACGGATCTTTTCGCACGATAAGGGAAAGGCGGCGCGCAGCCCGCTCGGCAAAACTGACCCAAAAACGATATTTGGTGGCGTTCAGGGGATAGTCCCAGACGCCAATGTAGTCAGTGACTCGGTTCGAAAAACTGGTCTTAAAAAGACCGATTCCGTAGAACGGATGCTCGGTGTCGGCCAGCTCATCTGCCGCCGGTGATCCACACAAATCGTGCAACACACTGCCCTGGGCTCGAGCCCAGATCATGACCTCAAATTGCATGAGGTGACTCGCGCCATACCCAGTCTTCTTTCGAAGGGATGCACCGTCTTTGTATGTGCTGCGGTTGCCAAAAATCATGGCGAAGGCACCCGCCACGAGTTGTCCTTCAAAATACGCGAAGAACAATTGTCCGTGTCCAGACACCTCGAATCGTTTCCAAAAGGTCGTGTAATACTGCTGGGAACGAATTCCAAAGGAGCCGTCGGCCGTTGCGGCGAGGAGGCCGAACATGAGAGCGCAATTTTCATCGGTGGCAGCAACCTGCGCCACCGTGACCCCGTCGCGCCGCGCGCGATTGATGGCATAACGTGCCTTTTGGCCGATGTTTTTGAGCAAGACATCATTGACCGTGCCGTCGGTGACATCCCCCGGCTCACTCGTGAGATCAACGAACACGGTGGACGCATTGGGGATAATCGGAAGTGCCTCAACAAAGCCTTCTCCCGTGAGATCAGCTCGAACCAAAGCACGTGCTGCCACAAGATCAGCGCTCAGCGCGGCGTGTTGAAAGGTCAGTCGCGGTTCGATTTTCATCATGAAGGCACCGTGGTCCTTGGCGAAGTCCACGAGAATGCGCGTGGCCCAGACAACCTCGGACAGCGTTTCGAATCCCGGTCCCTTGGGCAGGTACCAGAGCTTGCCCACCAAGGGAACGCTCTTCTCGTGCACCGTGAATGCCATCGCCCACGGGTTGGCTCCCGGGAGCCAGGCGGCGTTGGCGCCGGAACCGACCCTGTCGTTATCGAGCTCGTTTCCGCGCACCACGATGTACCGCGGCGTGTAGTGCCCGAGGCGTTTCTGCTCGGCGTAGTCACGGGAACGCCAGACGTCTCCCCCATCGGGGTTGGCGAGGATGAGCTCATCCCACCGCGCCAACTCGGCGGCAGTTGCGAAATCAATCGTGACTGCGGTCCCCATACTTACGCCTCGATGACCAACGGCACGATCATGGGGCGGCGACGGTAACCCTTGCTTACCCATTGACCGACCGTGCGACGGATGATCTGCTGAAGGGCGTGCGAATCACGCGTTCCATTGTGCGCGGCAGCGGCAAGCGCCTTGGCAATGGCCGGCTTGACCGTGTCAAAGACGGTGTCATCCTCGGCAAAGCCCTTGGCATGAATCTCGGGGCCCACGATGATCTTGCCGGTGGCAGCATCGACGACCACGATGATCGAAATGAAACCCTCTTCAGCAAGGATCCGACGGTCTTTGAGGTCGGCATCCGTAATTTCACCGACACTGGAACCATCGACATAGACGTAACCCACGTCAATTTGCCCCACGATGCGCGCAACGCCATCACGCAGATCAATGACGGATCCGTCGTCGGCCAGTAAAACGTTCTTTTCAGGAATACCGGCTTCGATGGCGAGGTTCGCGTTCGCCACCAGGTGGCGGTACTCGCCGTGCACGGGAACGACGTTCTTTGGCTGCAGGATGTTGTAGCAATACAGCAACTCCCCCGCGGCAGCGTGACCGGAAACGTGCACCTTGGCGTTGCCCTTGTGCACGACGTGGGCACCGAGCTTGGTGAGGCCATCGATAACGCGGTATACGGCGTTCTCGTTGCCAGGAATCAGACTCGAGGCCAGAATGACGGTGTCGCCCTTGCCTACCTCAATCTGGTGCTCGAGGTTGGCCATGCGCGCCAGAACAGCCATGGGCTCCCCTTGCGAACCGGTCGACATGTAGACAAGCTTCTCGTCGGGAAGATTCGCTGCCTTCTTGGCGTCGATCAGAATGCCGTCGGGAACCGTGAGGTAGCCAAGGTCGGCTGCGATGCCCATGTTGCGCACCATCGAGCGACCGAGCAACACCACGAAGCGCCCGTTGGCGGCGGCGGCGTCGAGAACCTGCTGAACGCGGTGAACGTGACTGGAGAAGCTGGCCACAATAACGCGGCGTGGCGAGCGATGGATGACGTTCTCCAGAACCGGCCCGATGTCACGTTCCATGGGGGTGAACCCGGGAACGTCGGCGTTGGTGGAGTCGGGGAGAAAGAGATCAATGCCCTCCTCGCCGATGCGCGCAAACGCCCGAAGGTCGGTCAGGCGACCATCGAGGGGAAGCTGGTCCATCTTGAAGTCACCCGTGTGCAGCACGAGACCCGCCTCGCTCCGAATAGCAACGGCGAGGGCGTCGGGAATGGAGTGGTTGACGGCGATGAACTCGAGGTTGAAGGGGCCGAATTGCTCCCGCTGGCCCTCTTTGACCGTGAGCGAGTAGGGCGAAATGCGGTGCTCTTTGAGTTTGGCTTCGATGAAGGCAAGGGTGAGTCCGGATCCGACCAGCGGGATGTCCTTGCGCAGACGCAGCAGGTACGGCACCGCACCAATGTGGTCTTCGTGGCCGTGCGTCAGCACGATGGCCAGAACGTCATCGAGACGATCACGAATGTAGGAGAAGTCCGGCAAGATCAGGTCGACACCGGGCTGGGTCTCTTCAGGAAAAAGTACACCGCAGTCGACGACGAGGAGCTTGCCGTTCAGCTCATAAACGGTCATGTTGCGACCGATTTCGCCCACGCCTCCCAATGGGACGACGCGGAGAGTTCCCTTTTCGAGAACGGGTGGGTCAAAAAGTTCGTTGGGCATATTCCTCTTCAAGCATGTGTTTTGAGCAAAGCGCTCTTTGTCCGTCGGGGTCATTACCTCGACGGGGCGGCACTACCGAGCAGTACCAGCGATTTTGGGCAAAGCGCCGCCGGCGGCGGCATTGCGGTCGGGACGGAAGTTCGAGAAGTCGAGTCCGGCAATCTCGCCCACAACCGAGATCTCATCTTCAATTTTGGCGGCTTCCCACTCTTCGGGGCCCACTAGTGGAAGACGAACACGCGGGCTGCCGATGCGACCGAGGCCGTGCAAGATGTATTTGGCGGCAACGGTACCGGGAACGTGGGACATGACCGCGCGCACGAGCGGCTCGAGGGCCTTGTGCTCCGCCGTTGCCGTGGCAAGGTCACCGCGGTTGACGGCATCGACCATGGCCCGGTACGGAGCGGGGGCGATGTTCGCCGTGACGCCGATAAGGCCCGTGGCGCCAATGGCCAGATGGGGAAGGATATTGGAGTCGTCGCCCGAGAAGTACATGAGGTCGGTTTGGTTCAGCACGCGGCTGACCTCACTGAAATCGCCCTTGGCATCTTTGATGGCCAAAATGTTGGGATGCTTGGCGGCGCGAAGAATGGTGTCGTACTGGATGGGGATGCCCGAACGGCCGGGGATGTCATACAGGATGACGGGCATGTCGGTCGCATCCGCGATCATGCGAAAGTGGGTGAGCACACCAGCTTGGGTGGGCTTGTTGTAATAAGGCGTGACAATCATGAGACCGTCGGCACCCGCGGCTTCACTCTTCTTGGCGAGCACAATGGCGTGAGCCGTCTCGTTGGAAGGACCACCCATGATGATCTTGGCGCGGTCGCCGGCAACGCGCTTGCCCACGGTGACAAGCTTGACTTTCTCGTCATCAGTCAGAGTGCTGGTCTCGCCCGTGGTGCCGGTCACCACGATGCCATCCGCGCCGTTACTGACGAGGTCATCAATGAGCTTCTCAACGTCGTCCCACGCAACCTCACCATCGGCGGTGAAGGGGGTCACTAGTGCAACAAGGACTTGTCCAAAGGGATTTTCTCGCGTAGCCACGTTTCAAGGTTACCGGAAAGCACTCGCAGAGAAGCCCGTCGGGGCATAAAGTAAAAGATGTGTTGCATTGAATAAGATAACAACTATAATTTCACTTATGAGTTACGTTAATCGAAGCACGGTTGAGTGGCAGTCAGCCATCGGCGAAAACATTCGTGATGCCCGCATTGCACGCGAGATGGACCAGCAGACTCTGGCCGACCGTGCGTCTGTTAATCGCGTGACGCTGAGTCGTCTTGAAAATGGTGACACGACGACAGTGGCCACGTTGATCAAGGTAATCCGGGCCCTCGGTCGTGAAGATTGGTTCGATTCCCTCGACGAGACGGGAGGCGGCCTTAGCCCATTGGCCCTCGCTCGCCAGGAGAGCCGAGAACCGAAAAAACGTCAACGCGTTTCGCGGAAGGTACAGGCCTCATGACCTTCGAAGCCGTGAACGTCATTCGCGTCCATCTCTGGGGAAATTATGTCGGGGCTCTGGCTCCCGGCCGAACCCGGGGCGCCTTCGTCTTCGAATACACCCCTGAATGGATCCAGAAAGCCATCGAACTCTCCCCCACGTCAATGCCCAGTCGACGCGCGCCCTATGTCTTTCCTGGACTCTCGGAAACCACGTTCTTTGGTCTCCCTCCGGCCATTGCCGATGCCCTCCCCGATCGTTTCGGAAACGCCATTATCGACGCTGAACTGGCAAGACGGGGTGCTTCTCCCCGCCAGGTCACCGCTTTGGACCGTCTCGCCTACACCGGTCAACGCAGCATGGGCGCCCTCGAATTCACTCCGGAACGCGGTCCCGGCGCGCGCCCATCCACCATGCTCGATATTGGAGAGCTCGTTCGCACGGCCCGTGATGTCATCGCCGGTACGCTCGGCAGCGACCACGAAGCGGAGCTCGCACTGCAGCAGATCCTCGCGATTGGTACCAGTGCCGGCGGTGCCCGCGCAAAGGCTGTCGTCAATGTCGATCCGCAATCCGGCGAGTTGCGCCCGGGGCAATTCCCCCAAGACGGGCAAGAGTCATGGCTTCTCAAATTCGACGGCGTCGGCAAGGATGCGCAACTAGGGGAGACCGAAGTGTACGGCCGAGTTGAATACGCTTATGCAGCGATGGCGCGAGCGGCGGGAATCCACATGTCACAAACTCGGCTCCTCGAAGAAAACGGCCGGGCACACTTCATGACGCGTCGATTCGATCGCCCCGGCGGTACCCAAAAGCTACACATGCAGACCCTCTGTGCTTTAAGCGTTCTTGATTACAACCTTGTCGGCGTGCACGACTATGCCCAGTACCAACAGGCAATCGCTCAGCTCGCCCTGGGCGAAGAGGCCGCCGCCGAAGCTTTTCGGCGAATGGTCTTCAACTACGCGGCGGCCAACTGTGACGATCACACCAAGAACTTTTCGTTTCTCATGGATGAGGCCGGCCAGTGGTCGTTGGCCCCCGCCTATGACATCACGCACGCTTTTAATCCCGCAGGACCCTGGACCTTTCAGCATCTGATGGGCGTCGAGGGCAAATTTCAGGATGTAACGAAAGCCGAGTTCATGAGGTTTGCCGAGCGTCACGGGGTGCCGGGAGCTCGTACCATCATCAATGACGTCACCGCTGCCATTGACTCATGGTCAGAGTTCGCAAACACTGCGGGACTCACAACCGACGTATCAGCGCGCATTGGTCGCGACCACACGCCTCAGGAGAGTTAAGGCGCTACGCGACCAGCGGCGTTGAAAGAGGCGTAGGTCATGGGCATGAGAGAGGCCCACTTCTCTTCCATCTTCTCGGCCACCATCTCGATCTCGCGCTGCGGGAACGAGGGGAAGTGCGTGCCTTCGCGCTTGGTGCGCAGCGACAGGAAGTTCATGAGCGAGCGCGCATTCATCGTGACGTACATGGACGAGTAGGTGGCAACGGGCAGAACGCCGCGGGCGACCTCGCGGGCGATCCCGGCGGCCAGCATCCGTTCGTATTCTTCGTACGCCACGGTGACGGCACGTTGGGTGGCCTCCACGGCGAGCGCCGTCTGCTCCGGGGTTCCGGGAACGAAGTCGTAAGCACCGGGCTTACCGATCTGCACGAGGTTGCGTTCGGGGCCGGGAACGTAAAAGACAGGGTTCAGCTCGCGATAACGCGCCGATTCCTCGTTATAGCTGGCAATGCGGTGACGCATAAACTCGCGAAACACAAAAATGGGGGCTTGCACGTAAAACGTCATCGAGTTGTGCTCAAAGGGTGAGCCGTGACGATCACGCATGAGGTAGTTAATGAGACCGCGATCACGCTTGGCGTCCGCTTCAACGGACTCGGGGCTGTGCATGCTCTCCTCGAGAGTTTGCTCCCCCTGAGTCGACACCCGGGCAGCGAACAGCACGTCCGAATCGTGGGCACTCGCGCGCACCAGTTCGACCGTTACATCGGAACGAAATTCAATCTCAGTCACGCCCATAACCGTAACGCAAAACCGTAACGCATCGTCACACTAAACACACTCGGGCCCGGCGGCCATAGCCTTGTTTAATCATGGATGTTCTGACTGTCGTCATTGTGCTGGCCGCCCTCGTGGCGATCTCCACCGCAATCGGCCTCATCGCGCGCGCTCGCGAGGGTCGGGTCGTCACTGCCGATGGGCTCACGCGCCTTGCGGCAATCGATCTTGGTGCCGACGTTGTCTACGGTGAATTCGCAACGCTCGTTCAGTTTTCCACCGAGTTTTGTACGAAATGCCCGGCCACGCGCGTTCTCCTCTCCCGAATTGCGGGTGAGACGACCGGCGTCGTGCACGTCGATGTCGATGTGACGCACCGCCAGGATCTCACTCACCGCTTCAACATCATGCAAACCCCCACCACGCTCGTGCTGGATGACAGCGGCGCCATTGCCGCTCGCATCGGCGGAGCACCCAAACCCGAAGCGGTCAAGACCGCCCTCGGCATCGCCCTCAGGAGAGATCATGGCCACTACATCATCTAACGCGCAGTCATCTAACAAGCCCAACCCGCTGGAAGCAGCTCCTGGAACGAAGGGCATCGACCCCCGCGGTCCCCGCTTCGGCGCCACGTTGACACTCATCACGTTGACGGCCGAGATCATCTTGTTGCTCGTCGGACCACAGCTGTCCACCGCCAATTCCGTTCTGGTCAACCTTGCGACGCCGTCCACCATTTTGTTGTTGCTCATCGTTATTGTGTTCGCCATCGGCGCTTTTGCCGGTATCACCAAGCACCCCTATGGCGCTATTTTCAAAAAGTTCATTCGCCCCAACCTGGCGGCACCCACCGAACTTGAGAACCCCAAACCCCCGACGTTCGCGCAGCTCATTGGCTTCATCATCACGCTGGTCGGACTTATTCTGGCTCTGTTCGGCCTCACGACTGGTGCTCTTATTGCCGTGGCCTTTGCTTTCGTCGCTGCCTTCTTGAATTCCGTCTTTGGTTATTGCTTGGGGTGCCAAATCTACGTTTTGTTCGTTCGCGCGGGTATTGTCGGACGTGGAAGCGCCACCGCCTAAACCGCACCTTGCGCTCGACTCGGCATTACCGAGTCGCGGTTGCCTCCCTCACTCTTGGAGGTAATCGTGGCAGCATCCCTTTCCGTCCTAATCGCGGGCGGCACCGGCCTCATCGGCCGTGAGCTCACGGCCGAACTCGAAGCCGCGGGTCACGTGGTGCACACGCTGACACGCTCGGCCGAACTCGCCGCCACAGAATCTCGCACGTACGTCTGGAACCCGGGCGTAACATCCTTGAATCTGGATGCTCTCGGCACCTTCGACGCCATCATCAACCTTGCGGGCTCCTCCATCAGCCAGATGCCCTGGACTGCCAAGCGCCGCGCCGCCATCCTGCACTCACGGTTGGCCGCGACCAACGCGGTTACCGAAGCGATCGCAACTTCGACCCGGCCACCAGCGATTCTGCTCAACGGTTCCGCGGTGGGTTTCTACGGCGACCGTGGTGCCGAAACACTCACAGAGGTCTCGCCTCGCGGTGCAGGATTCTTACCCGACGTCGTGGTTGCGTGGGAAGCCGCCGCGAAAGCTGCCCCCGCAGGTGTCCGCGTGGTACTCCTGCGCACCGGACTCGTGCTCTCTTCCACCGGTGGCGCTCTTGGACCCTTGAGACTTCTGACGAAGATTGGCATGGCCGGCCCGCTCGCCGGCGGGAACGCCTGGTGGCCATGGATTAGCCTGCGTGATGAAGTGCGAGCGATCATTCACCTCCTCACGTCGGACGTGTGGGGGCCCGTGAACCTTGTGGGGCCGCAGCCGGAGACATCCGGAACCGTTATGCACGTGCTCGCCCAGCGCCTCAAACGCCCCTTCTGGCTTCCCGCTCCCGGGTTCGCCATCACGGCACTGCTCGGTCAAGCCGGGCGGGAGCTCCTCCTGGCCAGCCAGCGTCTTCAACCCACTGTTTTGCTCGCCGACGGTTTCACTTTTCTCGACCTCACGGTGGGAAGCGCGATTGCCCAAACCGAGGCCGCTTCCAAAAAGTAACGCACGCGTAACCTTCTCAGTTTCTTGTGAGGCACATGCTCCCGCTAGCGTGGAGTCATGGGAGTTCGCATCGAAAAAATTGACCTACCCGGAATTGGAGTGCGTCACGATGTCGTGACCTCCAGTGGCCGGCACATCGGCGTCTTGAGCTATCGCAGCGGTGAGCGCGAGCTCGCCGTTTATGACAAAGCCGATCCGGATGCGATTGTCGCGTCTGTTCCCCTCAACGGGGACGAGGCCGCCGCGCTTTCGGACCTCCTGGGTCATGCTGCGTTGCTCAGCCAGCTTTCCGGCCTCGGCGGGGCGGTGGGCTTGTTTACGGAGCACATTCAATTGCCGTCGGACTCGCGGTATCTTGATCGACCCTTAGGCGACACAAAAGCCCGCACAAAGACCGGCGTCTCGATTGTAGCGATCTTGCGCGGCGACCATGTCATCGCGTCGCCAACCCCCCTAGAAATCTTGCACGAGGATGACTTGATCGTTGCCGTGGGCACCCGCCAGGGCCTTGATGCGCTCGACAAACTTCTGGTTCACAGTCAGGTCTAGCTGATGGACCACGAGGTACTCATGCTGATTGAGGTTGGGGCATTGCTCCTGGGCCTCAGTTTGCTGGGTCGCGTGGCATCTCACTATGGGCAGTCGCCTATCCCCTTGTATATGACCGCCGGTCTGGCATTCGGTGCAGGCGGACTCTTTCCGCTCTCGGCCAGCACCGAGTTCCTCTCCGCCGGCTCAGAACTCGGCGTCGTGCTGCTGCTTCTTCTGCTGGGTCTGGAGTACTCTCCCCAAGAATTAATGGGGAACCTCAAATCTTCCGCTCGGGCAGGAATCTGGGATGCCATTCTCAATGCTCTGCCCGGAGCTGCCTTTGCCCTGTTGATGGGGTGGGGTCCGGTGGCCGCCCTGGCGATGGCGGGAGTGACGTGGATCTCGTCGTCTGGCGTCATCGCCAAGGTACTGCGGGACTTGGGGCGCCTAGGTAACCGCGAGACTCCGACTATTTTGTCGGTACTGGTAATCGAAGACCTCGCGATGGCCTTTTATCTTCCCGTTCTCTCCGCCGTCGTCATTGGCGCCAGCTTGCTCCAGGGGTCCATCACCGTGGCCATCGCCGTGGGTTCGGTGATGTTAGTGCTGTACCTCGCTGTGCGCCACGGAAAGCGCCTCTCCCGCATCTTTACTCCTGATCACCCCGAATCGCTGCTGTTGGGCGTTCTCGGGCTGGCTATGCTGGTGGCCGGCCTAGCCGCGCAGGTTCAGGTATCCAGTGCCGTCGGCGCGTTCCTCGTGGGGATCGCACTCTCGGGCCAAGTTGCCCAGAACGCCGAAAAACTACTGCGGCCGCTTCGTGACCTTTTCGCCGCGATTTTCTTCGTCTTTTTTGGCTTCATGACAAACCCTGCCGATATTCCCACGGTCATCCTGCCTGCTGTTTTTTTGGCCATCGTAACAATGTCGACGAAAGTTCTCACCGGATACTTTGCCGCCAAACGCGCGGGCATCGGTCGCCCCGGTCGCTGGCGTACCGGACTGGCGCTCACTCCTCGAGGCGAATTCTCGATCATCATTGCGGCTCTCGCCGTGACGGCGGGCGTCGAGCCTATGATTGCGCCTCTCGCCGCCACGTACATGCTCGTGACCGTCATCGTGGGGCCGCTCCTCGCCCGTGTGACTGACACGGCGTGGTTCAAGGACCGTATGCGCCTGGCCCATGAGAGCGTGGACACCACAACAAACGTGATGCTGGATCCTCACACGGATTCCAACAGCACGCAGGTTGCCTAGGGGTCTGGGTGGCTGGCTGGCGTGAGCCTGCCTAAGGCACGAGGACAGCGCGACCGCGCAGATCTCCGTGGTGAAGGCGCTCGTAGGCCGTGGGGCCATCGTCAAGGCTGAACTGTTCAAACTCGACCTTAATTTTGCCCTGCTGAGCAAGTTCGATGACCTCCATGAGCTCGAGGCGTGACCCCCAATAGGGCGTGCGAATGTTGACGTCATACGCGGTGGCGCCAAAACCGACAGGCAACATTCCCCCGCCAATTCCCACGATGTGGAGGTCACCCTCCGGACGTACGAGCTTGGAGGCCAACTCGACCGTGGGCTGAGCTCCGACAAAGTCAAATACCGCGTTCGCACCAATTCCGCCGGTGAGCTCGTGCACCCGGGCAATCGCGTCGTCATTGCTCTGGAAAGTGTGATGCGCACCAACCTCTTTTGCCAACGCCAGCTTGGCATCGCTGATGTCGAGAGTAATGACGGTAGCGCCTGTCAGCGCGCGCAATAGCTGGATCGCCATGTGGCCCAGACCACCCGCGCCAATCGTGACCGCGGTGGAACCCGCTCCAAGCTTCGAAAGAGAATTCTTGATCGCGTGATACGGGGTGAGGGCCGCATCCGTGAGCGACACGTTCTGCACTGGATCAAGGGTGCCCAGCGCGACGAGGTGGCGCGGAGAGTCGATGAGGAGGTACTCCGCCATGGCTCCGGGCGAACCGAGTCCGGGAGGTTGAATCCCCATTCCTGCGGCAAAGGGGCACAACATTTCTTTTCCTTGAACGCAGTACGAGCAGGTTCCGCAACCCCAGGGCCCGTAAACGGCGACGGAATCACCGATCGCAAATTCTGTGACGCCATCGCCCAGCTCGTGGACGATTCCCGCACCTTCGTGCCCCAGTGTGAGCGGAGTGCTCCAGCCCATCACTCCAAAGGCTTCCGCGGGAAGGCTCATGACGAACTCGTCGGAGTGACATACTCCGGCGGCGGTGACTTTCAGAACAATCTGCCCCGGGCCCGCGTGCGGCTTGGGTATCGTCATGATCTTGGGGGCATCGCCCACGGTGACGTATTGCAGAGCTTTCATCATTTCGGCCATGACATTCCTCGGTTCGATCTGAAGCCTCGCGAGCAACTGCTGATGCTCACGCAATCTCAATTTCAGACGCTAGTCAACACCTAGACCGTAGGAAATACCAGCGTTGACCCCAGACGTTCACAAAATTCCCAGTGAGCGCGCCCGGCCAGAACAGGCGGCGCCACGGTATCGGCTGAGAGATGGCTACGGGCTGACCGCGAGCACGAGGAAAGCACCAAAGAGCGCCAAATGAACGCCGCCCTGAAGGACGGTCGCGCGGCCCGGAACCACCGTGAGCGTGCTGACGATAAGAGTCACGGCCAAGAGAACAATTTCTTTGCCCCCCAGACCTAGCGCCACGTTGAAACCAAAGACAAGCGAGAGCACGGCAATCACGGGGATCGTGAGGCCAATGCTCGCCATCGCAGACCCATAGGCCAAGTTCAGACTCTTCTGGGTTCGGCCCAAGTAGGCAGCCCGAATTGCCGAAACAGCCTCCGGCGCCAACACCAGCAAGGCAATGCTCACGGCAACGACGACCTGTGGCAGTCCAAGGTCGCTCACTGCAGATTCGATCAACGGGCTCGTCACCTTGGCCAGCCCAACAACCCCCACAAGCGAAATGGTCAGCAGGGCGAGGCTGATGATGGCCGTGCGCCGAGAGGGGGACGCGGCATGGGCTTTCTTTACCGACTCCCCGTTTGAGGACTCTGCTTTTGTGGACTCTGACTTGGGGAGCATCGGCGGCAAGAAGAAATCACGATGGCGGTAGGTCTGTACGAAGACGAACAGCAGGTAGAGGCCGAGCGAGGCTGCGGCAGCATAGGTGAGCTGCGTGGCCGAGAATGTCGGACCTGCCGTACTGGTGGTGAACGTCGGCAACACCAAGCTGAGCGTGGCAATCACGGCAATCGTGGCAAGCGCGCCGCCGACCCCTTCGCTCTTGAACGTGGCCACACGTTTGCGAAGAGCCTTGATGACGATCGCGATTCCCACGATCCCGTTGCAGGTAATCATGACGGCCGCAAAAACAGTGTCTCGGGCCAATTCACTGGAGCTATCGGGCGAGGACAGCATGAGCGTCACAATCATGCCCACTTCGATGATGGTGACCGCGAGCGCGAGAATAAGAGAACCGAATGGCTCCCCGACCCGATGGGCTACCACCTCGGCGTGATGAACGGCCGCAATAATGGATGCCGCCAAAACGAGACCCAAAACGGCCAAGATGGCATCCGGCAGACTGCGCCCCCAGGACAGAGCCAATGCAATGAGCGCAACCACGGGTAGGGCGAGAAAACTCCGGCTAATAATGAGCTCGAAAGTCTTCGACATCCCCCAATATTACGTGGTTAGGCGGGATGCATCTTGCTGAATGCTATGGCCGTGCGTACAGCCGATCGCGCTCGCCGGCGGTCACCGCTGGCGTCGTAGGCCAGTCCTAGGCGCATCCAGGCGCGCCAACTTTCTGGTGTTGCCTCCACTTCGGCGGCGTACAGCGGAAACTCTTCATCGGCCGATTCGCGGATGGTGCGACCGCTCGGTCGATGCGCCAACGTATCTTCTGGCAGACCATTTTCGGCCTGCAGTCGTTTGATAAGGCGCCCGCTGCGAATACCGAAGGAAAGTTCCCGGATCAATGCCCAGACTCCGATCAGAGGAAGCACCAGGAGAGCGATCCCCATGGCGATAACAACACCGTTGCCGGAGGACATCATGATGAACGCCTGATAACCGGCAACCCACATGTACAACACGAGGAGGATCGCCATAAAGACCGAACCAATAACGGCACGGGTCATGCGATGCGCTCGCTGATCTTGAGGACACGATCGAGGCCGACAAGTTTGCCCTTCAGGCCAGGAAGCGCCCGTAACGCTGCCATGATGCCCGCTTCATACGACCGGTCCGAGAGCGTGGTGTGGGTAATCCTGACGGTTTCCCCCACGCCGCCAAAGATGACCTCTTGTTGTGCGATGACCCCCTGCATGCGCAGACTGTGCACCGGCACACCAGCCACCAGTTGGCCCCTCGCGCGTTGGTCGGCGTGCGGAGCTGAAACATCAGAGTCTCGTGCCTTTGCGATGCGTTCGGCTGTGCTGACGGCGGTTCCTGAGGGCGAGTCAACCTTGTGCACGCCATGCGTTTCGACGATTTCGATCGAGTCAAAGTGTCGCGCGGCTAACGCGGCCAAGTGACTGGCCACAGCGGACCCTATGGAGAAGTTGGAGATAAAAATAACGCCCACTTCAGGATGCTCGGCGATAAGAGGTTCCACCGAGGCGATTCGTTCAGCAGACCAACCCGAGGTGCCAATCAGGATGCTCTTCTCGTGCGCGAGGGCCAACTCTAGAACCTTGCGGCTGATGGAGGGAAGCGAGACATCCACAATGACATCGGCGACCAACGCCTCCGTGAGATCACTACTGGACCCTAGCTCCGCCGCGACATGGAAGTCTTCGGACGCCGAAATCAATCGACAGACCAGACTGCCCAGTTTGCCGGAGGCGCCGACTACGGCCACAGAAATACTCACAACAGAATTCTAGCTGCGCGGTCGCGGGTTCCTTTAGATTCCGTAGCCCTCGGGAACACCCGTGCGAAGCTCCACCGGGAGGTGCCCCAAATCGTTGTGCGCCACGAGGGCCCAGGGTCGCCCTGGGCGCTGCTGAATGACGGTGATTCCGCAATTCGCTTGGTTCAGGGTGACCCACTTCCATTCGGGGGCGCCCAGAACTTCACGAACAAACCAGGCGATCACGTTGTTATGCGTCACGAGAAGATCCGTGTGTCCTTGGCGGCCGGGGGCCAAGAATTCCGCGATAGCGTCGGAAAGCTGCGCTGAACCCGCCTCAACCTCTGCTTCCGTCACCGATCCAAAGAAGGGGTCAAAAGCGGAAGGTACTTCATCGGTCTTTCCCGAGGGAACGCAATCCATCAACAGTGCGGAAGGTTCCGCTGAGAGCGAAGGAAGCCGTTCTCCCAAGACCCGGACGGTCTCCCAGGCACGCTCTAGGGGAGAGTGCCACGCATGAGAAATTTGCAATCCCCCGAGACGATCACCCAAGGCAATCGCTTGGCGGACTCCGCGCGGCGACAGCGGGCCATCTATCACGCCGTGCTCAGCATCAAGCTGCTCACCGTGACGAACCAGAATTATGTTGTGCGCCATGTGCCCTACCCCCGGCCAACGATGCGGGACAATTTCGTCGCGTCAGCTTGTCCTACAGAAACGACAGAAAGTTGTCCGCACGCAAGTTCAAGCGCGAGAGCCTGAACATCTTCCGCTGTTACTTTTTCGAGAAGTTGCAACGTTGCGTCATAGTCGTAAAACTCTCCCGACGAAATCTCGCTCCGCCCGAGACGCGACATGCGTGTATCGGTGTCTTCCAATGCCAGGGCCGAGGAGCCTGCCAGCTGGCCCTGGGCGCGCGTGAGCTCAACCGCGGTGACCCCGCCGTCGGCAAGCTTGTAAAACTCTGCCAACATCAGATCAGCGACATCCACGGCTTTTGCTGGGGAAGCCCCCGCATAGAGGCCAAAAACACCCGCATCGGAGAACGATGCCCCGAAGGAAAAAACTGAATAAGCGAGGCCGCGCTTCTCACGAATCTCTTGAAAGAGGCGAGAAGACATTCCACCGCCAAGGATGGAGTTTAGAACGGACTGGACAACTTTTCGGTCGTCGCTAGAAACAATGCCCGGCACGCCCATCATGATGTTCGCCTGTTCGATGGGCCGCTCGACAACCGTGAGCGCCTGAGCCTGCGTAATTTTAGCTAACGCCGTCAGCCGGCGTGGAACGGGTGCCGCCACGACGTCGAGGTCCCAGCCTGCGGCTGTGAGCCCCTTCACAACGCGAAGTACGAAGTCCTCATGATCTACGGAGCCAGCAGCCGTAACGACAAGGTCATTTGGGCGGTAATTCGCCCGGTAATGCGCCACAACGGCCTCGCGCGTGGCGCCGCGAATTGTTTCGGGGCTCCCTCCGATGGGTCGGCCCAACGGATGTTCTCCCAAAACTGCCTCGAAGAATCTTTCCTGCGCTACGTCGGCAGGATCGTCTTCGGCCATCGCAATCTCTTCGAGAATGACATCACGTTCTGTCTCAAATTCGTCCGGGTCGATGAGACTGGAGGTCAACATGTCACCCATGACGTCGATCGCCATGCTGAGATCATTGTCGCGAATTTTTGCGTAGTAGCAGGTGTATTCCTTCGCCGTAACGGCGTTGTGTTCGCCGCCCACCGAGTCAAAGGCCGTCGCGATGTCAAAAGCGGAGCGCGTCGGCGTGCCTTTGAAGAGCAAGTGTTCCAGGAAATGCGTGGAGCCCAAGCTCGCCGGATGCGTGCCCGATGCACCGGGAGATTCTTCGGCCCCCACTTCATCTCGGGAACCGACGGCCACCCAGTAGCCGAGAGTCACGCTTCTGGCTCCCGGTACGCGTTCGCTGAGAATACGAACCCCGCACGGCAAAACGGTGCGACGAACGAGGGAATCACCCGTGGCAACGAAGCTGAGTTCGGGTTGATCTAAAGGAAATGCAATTGCTGAATTCATACGGTTGCCAAGCCTAGGCCACGTGAGTGACAAATGGGGGTCAGTTACTTCTTACGCGAGCTCGTCCGCGTCCGCTGAGTCTCTTCCGAAGCCTTGTTTAGCTCCAGATGCTGCGCTCGAGTTAGCGACACCATGGGTGCGTGCATGAGCGCTTCGAGCTCTCTCATCGATTCGGGGCCAATGGTGGGGATTCCAATGCCCGGCTGAGCCAAAATCCAGGCGAGCGCGATTGCCGATATGTCGACGCCGTGCGCCATCGCAATATTGTCCAAAACACGCAGCACATGAGTTCCATGACGCCCAGCGTGCAACGATGCCCGTCGTGCCCGAATGTCCTCAGGGTTGAACGAACGGATATTGCGGTGGCGACCCAAAAATCCATTGGCCAACGTGAAATAGGGCATGATTGACACCGTCTGAGCTTGAGCAATCATGGCAAAGGTTCCCTCCACAATGTCCCGGCGCATGAGCGAATACTCCTCGGCTACCGCTTCAAAGCGAGGCAACCCGCCTGCCGACGCAATCCGTGCTTCGAGCAGACGCGGGGCCGAATAGGTGGACGCACCGAGATAGCGGACTTTGCCCTCGCGAATGAGGTCGCCGGCGGCAGAAAGGCTCTCTTCGATCGGAACCGACTCATCATCGGCGTGGAAGTAAAGAAGGTCGATGTGGTCGGTCTGGAGACGCACCAAGGACGCGTCAACACCCTCACGAATGGTGCGCGGGGCAAGACCTAGGTGATCAGGATGACGGCCAACTTTCGTGGAGACCACGATACGGTCGCGGAGGGAGCGCTCACGCATCCAAGTACCGATAATCTGCTCACTCATTCCCGAGGAATACAAGTCCGCAGTGTCGACGAACGATCCCCCGAGTTCAACAAAACGGTCGAGGAGGTCTGTCGAACGCCCGCTCGGGAGTGTCCAGCCAAAAACGGCTGCACCCAATGCCAATGGGAATCCGGCGAGCGCAGAATTTCCCACTCGACGGTGAGTGGGTTCAAGGGTGGGACTGCTCCCACCGTCGGCAACAAAATTAGTGATATCACTCATAGTTATTGAGAGACTAGGCGAGAAATGTCACAGAATTGTTTCCCTGATCCGTGAACACGCCGAGCAAAATGCATTGTGATGAAACCGTGTTGGGGTTCATGCCCTAGAGCTGCGGGACCAATGCTTCCCGATGAACGACGGCTGCAAGGAGTTCAAGCGCGCGCAGGCGATCCGGAGTAGATGAAAGGTCATCGCCAACACGTCCCGCGGCGACGGGACTCACCATGACTTCTGTCACGTTGTACCGAGATGCCATCTCCCGCACGCGATCGGCCGCCGCCACAGGCTCGTCAATAATCCACTTTCCGGCCATCCCCGCCATGAGGTCAAGCTGCGCTGGCGTCATCACGGCATCCGCCGCTTCCTCGACCGTGCTCAACGCCGTGAGCTTTTGTCCCGTCAGCATTCGTGCCATCTGCTGCAGTTGAGGCAGGGCGAGGGCATGAGCCTCCTCGCGAGAGTCGGCCACGGAAACATTGATCGTCAGGAGCGTTCGCGGCTCGGTGAGGTTCTCGGAGGGCACGAAGGTGCGGCGATAAAGATCGAGTGCATTGCTGGTGTTGCCCTGAGAAAAATGATTGGCAAAAACATAGGGCATGCCCCGCTGAGCTGCGAGGTTGGCCGAATACTCACTGGACCCCAGTAACCAGACCGTCGGTGCAGAGGCTGCCGCCGGTGTGGCGCGCACGTCGTAGTTTTTTCCTGAGCTCAGCGTGAACGAAGCGCCTTCAGGATGCAGAAGGGCCTCAATATCGGCAATGTTGCGAGGGAAGGCATCCACGTCGCTCACGGCGCCGCTGGAGCGCAATAACGCCGTAATGACGGGGTCGCTTCCCGGCGCACGCCCCAAGCCAACATCGATGCGCCCGGGGAAAGCGGCCTCGAGAATCCCGAACTGTTCGGCGATGACCAACGGTGAGTGATTGGGAAGCATGACGCCTCCGCTTCCCACTCGAATGCGCTTTGTCTTGGCAGCAAGAATCCCCACCAAGACCGGCGGGTTTGTGGAGGCCACAGACGGCATGTTGTGATGCTCCGCGACCCAGTACCGCTCGTAGCCCAACTCGTCGGCGCGCTGAGCCAGCGCAATCGACGCGGCAAAAGCGTTCGCAGAACTTTGCCCCGTGCGAACAGGAATGAGGTCAAGAACCGAAAGAGCAAGCGTTGAAGAATTCATCTCTTGTTACAACTCATCAGCACCCATCAATATTCCGCCGGGCGTGAGTCACCGGAGCGAAGTGAACTTTACCCTTTGCGCTTCGGCGGAAGACGATGAAGACTGAAGTTACGACAACGAAGGGATTTTCATCATGGAACATTTTGATGTTGCGGTTTTGGGCATGGGGCCGGGCGGCGAGGTGGCGGCGGGGCGTTTACTCAAAGCGGGTAAAAAAGTGGCCGTCATTGAGCGTGAACTCATCGGCGGTGAATGCGCTTATTGGGCTTGTGTCCCCTCAAAAACACTTCTCCGGCCGGGTGAAGCCCGCACAGCTGTGGAGCGCGCCGCGGGGGTATCTGGAGCTGAACTGAGCTGGTTTGAAGCCAGCAAATACCGTGACTATATGATTCGTCATCTTGATGACAAGACCCAAATTGCCGGGTACAGCAGAGATGGCGCCACAGTAATAAAAGGTGAAGCCAGCGTTACAGCCCCAGGTCACATCCGGGTTGGGGATCGCGAATTGACGGCAGAAAAGATCATTATCGCAACCGGCTCTGAACCGATCATTCCAGATTTGGAGGGCATTGATCAAATAACGGCTTGGACAAATCGGGAGACCTACACCGCCACAACCCTGCCGAAGAGTGCGGTAATTATTGGTGGCAGTGCCGTGGGTACAGAGACCAGCACGTTCCTGGCTAGTTTCGGAGTGAAGGTCATCCTCATTCACCGTGGCGACCGTCTTCTAGAGCGCGAGGAGCCCAGAGTCGGGGAGCTGGCATTCACATATTTGAGTGAAACTGGAATCAATATCCGTCTCGGTGTCAGCGCCACAAAGGCACATCGCAGCGGTGACCAGAGTGTGATTGAACTCGATGACGGTACACAGGTATCTGCTGACGTCATCATCTTTGCTACCGGACGCACGCCCCGCACTCAAAATCTCGGCTTCGAGCTGGCCGGCGTCATTCTGGGCGAGCACGGACAGGTGCAGGTAGACGAGCACTGTCGGGCCGCCGAAAACGTGTGGGCGGTCGGGGATGTCACCGGAATAATGCCTTTCACCCACGTTGCTAAATATCAGGGGCGGATAGTAGCCGACGCGATTCTTGGGGGGGATCGCAAGGCCTTCTATCAAGGCATCCCTCGAGTTGTCTTTACCGACCCTGAAATTGCGGCTGCCGGTCTCACTCAAGCCCAAGCCGACCAGCAAGGGATAAAGACAAAAGTAATAGAAATTGATTTAGCCAAATCTATTTCACGACCATGGACCTACGAGGAGAACCCTCGAGGACATCTTGGGCTGCTGATGGATACCGAGCGCAACGTCCTCGTTGGCGCCTGGGCCATCGCGCCCCTAGCTGGAGAATGGATTCATCAAGCCTCCCTGGCGATTCGTGCGCACATCCCCATCGATACTCTTCTTGATCAAGTCGCCCAATATCCCAGCTATAACGAGGCCTACTTGGCTGCACTTGAGAAACTCAGGCCCGCGTCTCACTGACTCGGGCATTCTCGACTAGAAGAATCATCTATTCCAATCACGATGCTGACAACCGACGACGCGTCAGACGGAGTTAGTTGTTTCTTCGAAATCGGCGGGCTCACATTGGATTGTCGAGTGGGAGACGTGATAGCGCTCTCGTAGCAATGTCACAACAGATTCCCAGACCGATGATCGGATCAGCATAGGACCAGCCTGTCGTGAACAAAATGATAGCTACGATAATGACGCCGAGGACTTCTAGGTAAGCGCCTTAAAGTTGAGGCTCTCGGCAGAACCAGCAGCTAAGAGAAAGTCCCTGAGGAGGCTGCATCCAACTGCACGTCGCTCGGCCGAGAACTAATCGCACTTGGGGCTGGTCAGGGGGCTAGCATCCTGAGCCTGGAAATGGTGAATATGGATCACTGGTTCCATAATCGTCTGAGTAAAAGCATTTGTCCGGCGCTACGTAGTTGCGCCACTCAGCGAGCACCGGGCGAACGTAGGTTGCTCGATCCGGGTACTCCGTTTGTTCAACACCCATGCAGTCGGTTGAAGACATGCCATTACCTGGCCATCGACTGCAGTAGGTCTTGGTCACTGTTTGCCATAGTGCACCGATAGTGTTCGTGGCCACCGTTCCCGACGGCGCGTGTATATCCATTACCAAGGCATAAGGCGGGTTGTTCGGTGAAGTAGGCATGGACTGCGGATTCTTCATTCCGACAGCGATTGACTGCTTGCTACATGAGTCGCCAAGGTCGTTGTAGTCGGCATAGGGAGCCGTTGCCGCGACAGAGCCATAGTCCGAATTGAAAACGCTCCAAGAATACCAGCTGTAGTTTTTTGCGAAAAATTGATCCTTGTAGTCATTTTGGCAGGCAGGTCGATACCCTGCGGACATGTTGGGGTTTGTGATGTTCACTTCCATCTCCCATCCAAAACGAGAATCAAGATTGGTCGGCGATGTGCCCGATTGCCAGTTGGCAAATTGGTTCAGGAACACACCGGGCTGACCGGGGTATTCCTGAATGCTTACGGAGACGCTGCTTGGTCTCCATTCGTTGGCCAGCGTGTTAACGCTGGCAGCAGACATTTCAGCAGAGGACGACGTTCTGCTCGCCTTGAACGCGTCAACCTTTGGTCCCGCGGCAAACGGTGCGACTAATTCCGGGCGGTCCGTAACAATAGTCGGGATGGGCATGATTCTTGACTCTTGCTGTTGAGCGACCGGGCGCTCGACAATCAAGCCGGAAATCTCTGGTTCAGTGCCCCAATCAAGTTTGAATTGGGCAAGGAATTGATCGGCCGTCCAGTCGACCTGAGGGTGAATTCGCCAACAATTTGAGGATTCTCGAAGCGGTACGCCAGCACTGGTTCCGAAAGGGATTCTGCGATCCGCGAAGCGTCAGAATATGACACGGCATGGTCGAAAGGCAAAGTAACACGAGTCACCTTGGCAGCCTCATACTCACTTGCCGTGGAGGCCGGCCTTTCCACTACGGGCCCCGGGGCCGCCGATGCAGTCGGAGGGGTGTGCACCATACTCCGCAGTATTGCCAGCACAGAGAAACTCGTGATTAGCAAATTGCGCAGCTTCATTCTTGATCCATTTCTAATCGGTCTTGAGCGGTGGGAGTGCGTTATATTCGTCGCGTGGTAAATCGTGCGGTCAGGAAAATTACGAAGCCGAGAAGGCCTGCGATTGCGGCGAATGTAAGTCCCCAGTCCCAGACGCTCACAGCCGTAGTCACGAGATAAAGCGAGTGCTCGGTTGTGTAATAGGAGCATCGGACTCCGACGGGGAATAGTGTCAAAACCCCGTCAGCAGTCCAACCACCTGATGGCAAAGATTGGGCAGTTAGCCCTGGGTTCTGGTAGCACGACTCGCCGATTCCAGCGTGGGAGATCGAGGCGAGGCGGAGAATGCCTACTGCTATAAGGCCTAAAGACGTCGCGCCAAGAATCCAAGACCGCATGGACAGAACAAGGGATGCCGGAAGTGTCATCACGAATTAACTTCAGTGAACGGCCTGCATAAACTCGGCAGATTGCTAACTTCCGGTCGCTGCTTTGCTGCGCTCGATGCCGATACCCCGAGGAATACGCACACAACATTCGTCAATGAAATCCCCCATAAATTCGTAGATACTTCAAAGCAGGCTAACAGGTTAGAGGGATAAATATGGGGCAAAGATGGTTGGATCCGAATGGTGATGACGACGAGGTTCAAGCCGAGCGCGTAGACGACCCGCGCGATGGTGGAGCGCACGGCGTTGCTGATTCCTTGCCTCATCAGCTGAGCAAATTTGCTGCGGGTTTCCACCATCGGCAGTGCGCCGCCGAACATATCCTCGAATCCCTCAAACGACTTCTATAACGAACTACAGGCGCAGGACACTAACGGGCGAGGCGTTGAATAATGGCGCCAAACGCCCACGGCATTGCCGAGGCCAATGGCACAATCGTTGAACGAAACGGTGACGCCGCCAATCCCACGAGCGCCGACGTCAGCATTCGGTAGTCCCGTGTGTGACTTGCCCAAGCGCTTTCATATGATTGAGGATCTTCCCTCACCAGGGCCGCAACTGCTTCCCGTGCCTGCGCAAATCCAACCCGCAATCCTTCTCCGGTGAGCGCATCAACATACCCGGAGGAATCACCCACCAAGAGCACGCGCCCTTCGACACGTCTCCGCGTTCTCTGCAAAAGAGGTCCGGCGCCTCGCAATGCACTGACAGGCTCGGCACCCCGTAGATGTTTTTGCAAAGAAGATATTGCACCAATTTCACGATCAAAGTTAATGCCCGGTGCGCCGAGCGTGGCGACTCCCACGAGATCCGAGGCAACGGGAGTGACATATACCTCGACAGACCGGGCCCAATGTACCTCGACAAGATCGGTCCACGGCGCAAGTCGATAGTGACGACGCAAGCCAAAACGTCGCCCAGAGCGCACCTGATGTGATGGTCTCTCGAGGCCAATAAGGTGACGAACATGTGAATGCAACCCATCGCAAGCCAGCACCCATGTTGCTTTCAAAAAAATGGTTGCCATGAGAGATAACGGGGTGCGAATCCCCACTGTCACAAAATTCGATGATTGTTGTACAGACTCAACCATGCCACCCCGAAATTGAACACCCACCTCGTGCGCCCTCGCCATCAGCGCATCGCTGAGAGCAGTTCGTCGGACCCCCACCCCCTGGCCGCCGGTAAACCGATGTTCCACGCTCCGTGTTGCATTGAGGTAAGCAAAACCTGCAATGGTATGGCCTACTGGTGCGACGCCAATCCTTAAGAGTGCGTCTATCGCCCCTGGCATGAGAGCTTCACCGCAGGCCTTATCGAGCGGACCGTTGCGGGGCTCAACGATGACGACAGACATTCCCTCCAGGCGCGCCTCAATCGCTGCGGCAAGACCCACGGGACCGCCTCCCACAACAAGTACATCTACGTCGACCGTCATGAGTCTGCTGAGGATAAGGCGCGATTTTCACAAGGGATGCGAACAGCCATCAAGAGAATGGCATTCAGTACGGTAAACACAATGGCCGTAACCCAAGCAGAGTGAACAAGAGGTAACGCAAAACCTTCAACGACGACGGCAACATAGTTGGGGTGCCGCAGCCACCGCCACCGATAGGGACCTTTCGTGACCAAGGGCAAATCATTCACGACAATAACCCGTGTGTTCCATCGAGGACCCAACGAGGCAATGCACCACCATCTCAGCCCTTGGCTGGCAACAACAAGGGCGAGCATGGGCCAACCAAGTAACGGAATGAAGGGGCTATTGAACAGATAGACCTCCCCGATGCAGGCCAGTAACAGGCCCGTGTGTAACGCCACCATGGGGGGAAAGTGTCTGCGTCCGTACTCGATTCCGCCACGTGCAAAGGACCACGAAGCGTTTCGTTTCGAGACAATAAGCTCGGCAATTCTCTCGCCCCCGGTAGCGAGAACCAAGACGAAATAAAGGATTTCACTCATGATGGGGCATCCGGCCATTTCATCAAAACAATCTCCGAACACACTCCTGGACCGAGCGCGAAAAGGAGTCCGTATGCACCAGGAGACGCATCCTGAGCTTCGAGGGTGTCACCCAACACGTGCAGGACAGAGGACGAAGACAGATTTCCCACGCGACTGAGGGAGGACCAACTTCGATGCAATTCACCCGAGTTGAGATCCAGGCTGGTCTCGAACGCTTCAAGGATCTTTGGACCGCCGGCATGAGCCATCCAGATGGAAACATCGTGCACAGAGAGCCCGAGTGGGATGAGAAAATTCTCAACGTCGTCCGCGAAATATCGTTCAATAACGCCGGGAACTCCGGCAGACAAAACAATGCGAAATCCGCTCGAGCCGACATTCCATCCGATGACATCGGATGTCTCGGAGTACAGCCTGCTGCCCGTGGCAATAATTTGAGGACAAGCTCCGTCTAATTCGAGGTCACGCGCGTCACCGGCCAAAATAACTGCCGTCGCACCATCACCGAAAAGTCCGCTGGCAACCAGGTTGGCCATGGAAGAATCGTCGCGTTGAATCGTCAGCGAACATAGTTCCAGCGACACAATGAGCGCTATCTCAGTGGGGTGTCCCGTGAGATAGTCATGAACTCGGGCCAAAGCGGAGGCACCCGCCACGCACCCCAGTCCAAATGATGGAACTCTTTTAACATCCGATCTCATACCGAGGCGTGACGCCAAAATGGCGTCAAGAGAGGGTGCCGCAATCCCCGTGACCGACGTGAAGAAAAAGAAATCAATATCGCTCGCTACGAGCTTGCTCTTCTGTAGTGCTAATCGAATAGCACGTTCAGCAAGATCCGTTCCGGCCGTGATGAATAAATCATTGGCCTGCGTAAATGAATTCAGATCACGATACGACTCGAGTGGCAAAATTGTGTGACGCGTGGCGATTTTGCTCGAGGAGTGAAGGCGTCGCATGACTGCCTGTTTGCTTCGATCACTAGTCACAAGCGGCGCAAGTTCATCGGTGATAACCGACTGTTCGTAAACATTGTCGGCAAGCACCGGGGCGACTGCAATGATATTGGTCACTGTCGAAAAGTAGCACGTATACGAAAACGGATGCCCGCCCCACAAGTGTGGAACGGACATCCGTTAATTAAATCTAAGCGGTTAGGCCCATATTCGTGTGTTCTGTTACGCGTCTTCGCCTTCAGCATCGCCAGCAGCTACTGCTGCGTCGCCCTCGAGGACGGGAGCGAGCGAAAGCTTTCCGCGGTCATCGATCTTGGTGATTTCAACGAGAACCTTCTGGCCAACGGAAAGCACGTCTTCGACATTCTCCACACGCTTACCATCAGCGAGTTTGCGCACCTCAGAGATGTGCAACAGGCCGTCCTTGCCCGGAAGCAGGGAGACGAACGCACCGAAGGTAGCAATCTTGACGACAGTACCGAGGAACTGCTCGCCAACCTCAGGGTTGGTGGGGTTCGCAATGGCATTGACCTGGGCACGTGCTGCCTCAGCCGACGCACCATCGACAGCGCCGATGTAAACGGTTCCGTCTTCCTCGATCGAAATCGTGGCTCCGGTCTCGTCTTGGATCGAGTTGATCGTCTTGCCCTTGGGCCCGATGAGCTCACCGATCTTGTCAACGGGGATCTGCACGCTGATCACGCGAGGCGCCGTGGGGGCCATCTCGTCGGGACCTTCGATAGCAGCGTTGAGCACTGCAAGAATCGCAGTGCGAGCATCCTTGGCCTGGTTCAGCGCACTGGCCAAGACCGAGGCAGGAATGCCATCGAGCTTGGTGTCCAGCTGAATGGCCGTGATGAACTCAGATGTACCGGCAACCTTGAAGTCCATGTCACCCAAAGCATCTTCGGCACCCAGGATGTCGGTCAGCGCTGCGTAGCGCGTCTCACCATTGACGGTGTCAGAGACCAGACCCATGGCGATACCGGCAACAGCGGCGCGCAGAGGCACACCAGCGTTGAGCAGCGACAGGGTCGAGGCGCAGACAGAACCCATCGACGTCGAACCGTTGGAGCTGAGAGCCTCAGATACCTGACGGATGGCGTAGGGGAACTCGTCACGAGCAGGCAACACGGGCACGAGGGCGCGCTCGGCCAAGAAGCCGTGCCCGATCTCGCGACGCTTCGGCGTTCCCACGCGACCGGTTTCACCCGTCGAGTAAGGCGGGAAGTTGTAGTGGTGCATGTAGCGCTTGGACGTGATTGGGGAAAGCGAGTCGATCTGCTGTTCCATCTTCAACATGTTCAGTGTGGTGACACCCAAGATCTGAGTCTCGCCGCGCTGGAAGATTGCGCTTCCGTGAACGCGAGGGATGACCTGAACTTCGGCGTCGAGCGCACGAATGTCAGCCAAGCCACGACCATCCATACGGATGCCCTCGGAGAGGATACGGCCGCGAACGACCTTCTTCGTTGCCGACTTGTACGCAGCACCGACCTGAGCGTTGGCACTCTCGGGGAGCTCGCCAGCCTCGACCTTGGCAGAAATTGCTGCCTTGACGCGGGCCTTCAGTTCGTCGTCAGCGTTCTGACGAGTCACCTTGTCAGCGATAACGTACACGGTCTTGAGTTCCTCGTGCGCGATGGCGTCCACAGCGGCGAGAACCTCGTCGGTGTAGGGAAGGAAGACGGGATAGTTGGCGATTTCCTTGGCCGACTGAGCAGCAAGCTCAACCTGAGCCTTGACCAACGCGGTGATGAAAGGCTTGGATGCCTCGAGGCCTTCGGAGACAACAGCCTCGTTGGGCTTCTTGGCACCGGCCTTGATGAGGTCCCAGCTACCTTCGGTAGCTTCTGCTTCCACCATCATGATTGCGACGTCTTCGTTGCCCTGGGCATCGGTGACGACGCGACCAGCAACGATCAAGTCAAACACGGCCAGCTTGAGCTGGTCGATGGTGGGGAATGCAACCCACTGGTCGTCGATGAGCGCGAGGCGCACACCGGCAATAGGGCCACTGAAGGGCAGTCCCGAGATCTGAGTGGAAGCGCTGGCAGCGTTGATGGCCAGTGCGTCGTAGAACTCACCGGGAGCAATCGACAGAACCGTGATAACAATCTGAACCTCGTTGCGGAGGCCCTCAACGAACGAGGGACGCAATGGGCGGTCGATGAGGCGACATACCAAGATGGCCTCGGTCGAGGGGCGACCCTCGCGACGGAAGAATGAACCGGGGATCTTGCCGGCAGCGTAGCTACGCTCTTCTACATCCACCGTGAGGGGGAAGAAGTCAAAGTTGTCTTTGGGCTGCTTGCTTGCCGAAGTGGCAGAGAGCAACATGGTCTCTTCGTCGAGGTAGGCCGCTACTGCGCCCTGAGCCTGCTGAGCGAGGCGACCGGTTTCGAATCGGATAACGCGCTTTCCGTACTTACCGTTGTCGAGGACTGCCTCGGCGAACTTAATTTCTGGACCTTCCATTAAGGTCTTCTCCTTTGTTTATCGTCGTCGTCCCGTGTGGACAACGACTCATACAACGGAGCAATGCAGGGCAGAACAAAGACATGCAAACGCGCCACAATGGCGGGACTTTGATGAGGCTCTGTGCTGGCCACCAGTAGAAATTCACCGACCGAGTCGGGAAACCACCACCGAAGACCAGCTAACTAAACTGCCTACTCCAACCCCAAGGGTAGCAGAACACTCTGAAAAAGCCCCCTAAGGCCATCCGTCGTCGGTTAATTCTTGATGTTAAACGAAAATTGAGCCGATCTCTTTCGAGGAGACCGACCCAATTGACAAGAATCAAAAGTTCGAGATGAACTGTCGAAAACAGTTAGCGACCGATACTTAACGGCGTAGCCCGAGACGCTCGATGAGCGTACGGTAACGCGTGATGTCTACGTCGGAAAGGTATCCGAGCAGACGACGACGCTGACCAACAAGCAGAAGCAGTCCACGACGCGAGTGGTGGTCGTGCTTGTGCTCTTTGAGGTGCTCCGTCAGATCAAGGATACGCCTCGTGAGAAGTGCTACCTGAACCTCGGGGGACCCAGTGTCACCGGGGTGCGTTGCGTATTCTTCGATGATCACCTTTTTGACGTCTTGTTCAAGTGCCATATTTAGGATCCCCTCTCTTATTTCTCGTTGCGCGGTGCCACCAACCTGATGTTGTGACTCTCTTTATCCGCGGCCGTTAGACGGCAACTACCCAAGACTACCAGAGGAGCCGATAGAGTCTGATCCATCATCACTTTCGGTAATCACACAGATTGAGAACCCCCATGACCTTCTTCGAGTCCATCAAAGCTGTTCTCACCAACTACGCCGGTTTCACGGGCCGGGCTAGCCGCTCCGAGTTTTGGTGGTTCTTTCTCTTTACCGTCATCGTGAGCGCCATCTTCAGCACCCTCGCCGGCGGCAATTCGTCGAGCTTCTTCGGGATTCTCGGCACGGTTGTGAACCTTGCCCTTTTAGTTCCATCTCTCGCCGTGGGCGCTCGTCGCCTGCAGGACATCGGCCGCTCGGGCTGGTATCTCCTCTTCGCCTTCATCCCACTGGTTGGCATCATCATCTTGATCGTCTGGTGGGCGCGCGCTGGCGACCCCACCGATAATGCCTTCGGCACTGCGCCAGCCGTCCTCGCTCGTTCTTAGATCTCCGGCGTTGCTCGGTTGAGGTAACGAACGATGCCGAAAACGAGCAGGCCCTCCCCCACCATGTAGGTTCCCATGATGAGTTCATCCGAAAAAATCATCGTGATGTTGGGTGCGAACCGATCGAGCGCCAACAGCGTATCTGAGGCCAAGAACAGTGCCCCTCCGGTAGCCGTCACACTGTTGACCCGGGTGGCCAAAGTGGCCATGGACCCGAGAACCAAACCGTAGACCATGACGGGAATGGTCAGACTCCCAAGCCCAGGCAACAGGATGACGATGAGTGCCACGAACCACGCGGCGTACAGTGAGGTGAACCACGATAGTTTCCCACTGCCGACCTTCACGAAGAGCGTGATGTACGAAATTTGTGCAAGAAAGAAGAAAGCCAGCCCAATGAGGAAGCCAATACTCGCGGGTGACTGTAACGAGACGTCCCCCGCCATAGAAAAGGCAAGGGCCAACGACGTGAGGACCAGCGTCGGCATCGTCAATCGCGGTGCTGCGACCAGGAACGTGACCAAAAGAAGCGCCATGAGAAGTGGCTTGGTGGCGGCCACGACGTCATCCTGGTGGGCGGCAATGGCCACAAAATGAACCACGCACAGCACGATGTAGGGCACGAAAGCGAAGCGACGAATATTCTTCATGCCTGCGACTGTACCGGTCAGAGAGAATCGTGCCACGATGGAACATGATCTTTGACGACGTTAATCCCATTGAGCACTTGAGCCACGAAGCCGCATGGGCATTTCTCAGCAGCGAGACGGTGGGGCGGTTGGCGGTCAGTGTCGGTAAGCAGCCCGATATTTTTCCCCTCAACTACGTGGGATATGAGGGCAAGGTCTACTTTCGGACGGCGGAAGGCACCAAGCTTCTCGAACTCACCGTGAACGCCAATGTTGCATTTGAAGCCGATGGGTATGACGACACCAGCGCCTGGAGCGTGGTGGTCATCGGAACGGCCCGGGCGATCGAATCCCAGGGGATGATCGACATGCTCAACACACTCCCCCTGCACCCCTTCGCTCCGACACTCAAGTTTGTCTGGGTGGAGATCACCCCCAATGAGCTACGTGGTCGTAGCTTCAAAATGGGCCCCGAGCCCGAACGTTACTAGTGGCCGATAATCTGAAGATCGTTGTGCATGTGAAGCCCGGCAGTCGAAAAGGGCCTTTGGTCGAGACCGACGAGCAGGGGCAGCTCACCATCTTCGTGCAAGGCAAGGCAATCGATGGCAAAGCCAACGAGGGTGTTATTTTGGCGTTAGCCGATCATTTTGGCGTCGCTAAATCTCACATCACGATTACGCGCGGTCATACCTCCCGAATCAAACAGGTCATTATCGACCGTTAGTCAAACAACGAAAAAACGGTAGCAGCCATCCTTGTGGGGACAACTGCTACCAAATAATTCGAGTCTGAGGCGGGATTACGCCTTGTTGTGAGCGAAGGCGCTTTCATAAAGACATACCGCCGCCGCCGTAGCCAGGTTCATCGACTCGGCGTCACCGTAAATGGGAACGCGAATGGTGCGTTCTGCCAGTTTGAGATGCTCGTCGGTCAAGCCACGTGCTTCGTTACCAAAAAGCCACGCCGTAGGGGCATCGAGAATGCCCTCCGCGCGAGCCCTCGGCAAGTCAGTTCCCTTAATATCGGCAGCAATCAGCTGAAGGCCTGCTTCACGAACGCGAGGCAAGACATCCGCCAGCTCAACGTCGATAGTGATAGGCAGGTGAAAAAGCGAACCTGTGGTTGAACGAACAACCTTGGGGTTGTAGAGGTCAACACTGCGCCCGGTCAAAATGATGGCGTCGGCACCAGCGGCATCGGCGACACGAATGATCGTACCGAGATTGCCGGGGTCACGAACTTCTTCGAGGATGACAACCAGTTTGGGGCCATCCTGGAAGATCTCTTTGAGCGCGGTGGGGAATTGGTGGCAGACGGCAATGAAACCCTGAGGGGTAACAGTGTCCGCCATGGCCTCAAGAACGGACTCGGTGACGAACTCGACATCGACACCTGCATCGACAGCAGTCTGTGCGATATCCGTGTAACGCTCGAGAGCGGTAGGGGTCGCGTAGAGCTCGACGATGAGTTGTGGTCGGTAGGCCAAGGCCTCAGCAACGGCTTGCGGCCCTTCCAAAAGGAAGAGCCCGGTCTCGGACCGCGCTCCCCTCGTGGCTAGCTTCGCAACCGCCTTCACGCGTGCAGCGCGGGGGTTGTCGAGCATAATTTTCTTCCCTAGGCCTGAAGGACCTTGGGTGCTGACGTGTCAGCAGGAAGTGCCTTCTTGGCACTCTGAACGATGGCCGCAAACGTGGCGGGCTCGTTGACAGCGAGTTCCGCCAGCATGCGACGGTCAACCTCGATACCAGCAAGGTCAAGACCCTGGATCAAGCGGTTGTATGTCAGGCCGTTGAGGCGTGCAGCAGCGTTAATGCGCTGGATCCACAGACGACGGAAGTCGCCCTTGCGCTTGCGGCGGTCACGGAAGCTGTAGACCAGCGAGTGCGTAACTTGCTCTTTTGCCTTGCGGTACAGACGTGACCGCTGTCCGCGGTAACCGGCTGCACGCTCGAGGATGACGCGACGCTTCTTGTGAGCGTTTACCGCCCGTTTTACTCTTGCCATTTCACTATTTCCTTAAAGGGTTCAAAGTCGGCGTAGTCAGCCGACGAAGGGTTTGACTACTTGCCGAGAAGTTTCTTGATGACCTTGGAATCGGCCGGTGACAAGACCTGGTCGGCGTTCAAGGCACGCTTGCGCTTGCTGGACTTAACCTCGAGGTTGTGTCGCATGCCGGCGCGCTGCTTCATGAGCTTGCCGGTACCAGTGAGCCTGAAACGCTTCTTAGACCCGGAGTGCGTCTTCATCTTGGGCATTGTTTCTCCTTAGTTCTTTCTTCGACTGCCATAACGACAGCCGCGGGATGTGTTTAGGCGTCGCCCTTGACGGGCTCGGCCTTCGGGGTTTTGGGAGCAGCTGCTGTCTTGGCAACCGCAGGCTCAGCAACAGCGGGTTTTGCGGCTGCAGCTTTCGGTGCGGGAGCTTTCGGTGCGGCGGCAGGCGTTGCTGAGGCCTGGGGCTTCGGCGGGCCAGAAGGCTTGATGCCTGCTGGCGTTGCCGCAAGCTTGGGTGCCGCAAGTGCTTTCGCGACGGCAGCAACCTTGGGCGGAACGGTCACCGGAGAAACTCGCTTCGGCGTGGCAGCCGGCGTCTTGGCAATTGCAGCCTTGACCGTTGCTGGAGCAGAAGATGGCTCGGCGGAAGAGGTTTTGGGGGAAGAGGTTTCGGCCGACGATACCCCTGTGGACGGAGCCGCGCTAGCCGGAGCCTTTGTGGCGGGCGCCTTCGACTCTGATGCCTTCATAGAAACAGGTGCCTTAGTAGAAGCAGGTGTTCGTGTCGCGGGAGCCTTGGTGGCAGGAGCGCTGTTCGCGTCGTAAACCTTCTTCGCAAAAGTTGCCTCAATGAGCGCAGCCTCAACAGCGGTGATCACCGGTGCTGCTTTTTCCGTTGCGGAGCCTTCCGACTTCGCGGCAACCGAAGCGCTCTTCGATGCAGACTTCTGCGCATCGCGCTTAGCGTTCTGCTCTGCCTTGGCTTCGGTCTTCGTCTTCAACGGACCGATAATCATGACCATGTTGCGACCATCAATCATGGGCGAGGACTCGACAGAGCCCAACTCGGAGACGTCTTCGGCGAAACGCTGAAGCAAACGAACACCCTGTTCGGGGCGCGACTGCTCGCGGCCGCGGAAGAGGATCATGGCCTTGACCTTGTCGCCGTCTTTCAAAAAGCTTTCAGCGCGTTTGCGCTTGGTCTCATAGTCGTGAACGTCAATCTTCAGACGGAAACGAACCTCTTTGAGGATCGTGTTTGCCTGGTTGCGTCGCGCTTCTTTGGCCTTTTGGGCAGCCTCGTACTTGAACTTGCCGTAGTCCATGATCTTTGCCACGGGCGGCTTCGAGTTGGGGGCAACCTCGACGAGATCGAGATCAGCCTCCTGAGCGAGCCGGATGGCGATGTCGATGGACACGACCCCTACTTGCTCACCGGCTGGGCCGACGAGACGAACTTCAGGGACGCGGATACGTTCGTTTGTACGTGGATCGCTAATGCGCTGCTCCTCTTGTAAACCTTGTGGCCCGAAAACTGGGCGAAAGAGAAGTCTTAAGCGCACGCTACAAAGCCAAAGCCTTATGTCGTACACGACGCATAAAGGTCAAACCTAAACGCGGCACCCTTCCTACCCCCTGGCAAGCCAGTTGGCGGAGTGCAAGAACCCGGTAGCCTTTATGTAGCGGCAAACGCGGGTGGGATTATAAAAACTCCACTTTCGTTCCAAGACAGAAGCCTTGAAACCCACATAAGCCTAGCAGAGGATGAACACGTGAGCGACCGGACCGAGACCGAGGCCCTCAAGAAAGCCACTTTAGACATCGCTGAGGTTCCTGCCGTCGAGGTCATTGTTGAGGTTGCCGTCAATCTCATGAGTGCCGCCGCCATCAAGTGCGGCTTGGCAGATGAACCCGGAGAACCTTCTCAAATGGACCTCGATGAGGCCCGCAAACTTATCAACGCTCTGGCTGGTCTCGTCACCGCCGCCGCGCCCGATATCAGCGACTCCCACGCCCGCCCCCTCCGCGATGGCTTGCGCTCAGTACAACTCGCCTTCCGCGAGGCGTCGACCCACCCCGACCCCATCGGCAAAGGCCCCGGCGAAAAGTACACCGGGCCCGTCAACTAGGGAGCCGGCGTCCCGACATCAAGCGGGTTCGATCAGCCGAAAGATGAGCGCCGGTAACGTGCGCATTGCGATGACGTGAGCCGCCGAATCCGCGTCATCGACACCGGAAAGAATCGCCTGCTGCATGGCGGTCTCGTAGGTCGTCGAAACGATTCCGGCCACAATGTATGGATCCAGGGAGAATCTTGCCCCGACAGAGGCAATTGCGAGTGTTATGAGCTCGGCCAGTTCCACTGAAATTTCATGTTGGCGGGCAGTAAATCGGCGGGCAACAGCTTGATCACGCATCGCGAAGAGTCGAAACTCCCCCAACACCAGAAACCAGCGGGTGTCATCTGCCTGCAGTGCCAGCATCGCCCCGACGAGGGTTTCGACCGTGGCTTGATTGAGAGGGACGACATCGGGCCGAGCGACGTGATGTTGCGCCTCCACGGCCAGTTTCAGTCGCGCCAGGCGCAGGCCGTTCTCTCTCTCGGCCAGCGCGAAAAATAACTCTTCCTTTGACTCGAAATTCGAGTAGAAAGCGCCTCGGGAGAAACCGGCCGCCTCGGCCACCATTTCGATGGATGCTGCGTGCAAACCGTGCTCGGAAAATACTTCGTACGCGGCATCAATCAGACGTTCGCGCGTTTTCTGGCGACGAGCAGACTCACTGGGTGCCGTCACTGCAGATTCGTCGGTCATGATTCCATCCTGTCAGTTACCTGAAAAATGCAACGATACGTCACTGTATCGAATACATTTACCTCTGGATACACTGGTGTATCGAATTCGTGTATTAACCGATTCGGAGCGCTTTTGGGCCTCCCTACCGCCCGGGCGTCACTTCACTAAAGGCAACCATGTCAACACTTCTCTATTCGCTTGGCCGTTGGGCGTACCGTTCCCGACGCCTGGTTCTCGTGGGCTGGATCCTGGCGTTGGTCGTCATCGGTGGGTTCGCCGGAATCTTCAATAAGGGACTCGACAACGCCATCTCCATCCCGGGAACGGAATCACAGGTAGCGCTTCAAACCCTCGCCGCAAACTTTCCCCAGGTCAGCGGCACCTCCGCTCAACTGGTTTTTGAGGCACCTCCCGGGGATACCGTCAATGATCCCGCCATCATCAGCGCTGTAAATAGCGCCGTGGCAGACATCACGAAGCTCCCCCAAATCGCGGGAGCAGTATCCCCGTATAGCTCCACCGTCACCGGCTCTCTCAGCGACAATGGCCAAGCTGGCCTGGTGAGCATTCAGTTCACGGGTTCCGCTGCGACAATCGATGCCGCTTCGGTGGATGCCCTTCAAGGCGCCTCGGACGCCCTTGCAAAAACGCTCCCCGCCGGGTCGACCGTCTCCCTCGGCGGCGAAATTTTCAGTCAAAGTCTTCCAACCCTGAGCCTCGTCGAGCTCATTGGCGTCGCGGTTGCACTAATCGTTCTCATCATCACCTTCGGATCGTTCGTTGCCGCTGGCATGCCCCTTTTCACGGCAATCCTCGGGGTTGGCATCTCGATTGCTCTAATCTTCGTGGCAACCCTCTTTGGCCCCGTAACCTCCACCACGCCAATGCTCGCCCTCATGCTCGGCCTTGCCGTGGGAATTGACTACGCGCTCTTCATCATTTCTCGACATCAGGATCAATTACGGCACGGTCAATCTCCCGAGGAGTCCGCTGCTCGGGCCACCGCCACCGCGGGATCCGCCGTTATTTTTGCCGGTCTCACCGTCATGATCGCCCTTCTTGGGCTGGGCGTAGCCGGCATTCCGTTCCTCACCACGATGGGTCTTGCCGCCGCTGCGGGAGTGGGCGTTGCCGTGCTCATCTCGATCACCCTTATTCCCGCCCTGCTCGGATTTGCGGGCGAACGCCTTCGTCCGAAGGACTCCGTGGGCGGGCGGATGAGTAAAAATTCTGCTGAGGCAACGCAGTTTCCAACGACGACCCCTGATAGCCCGAAGCCGAGTCGGTTCTTCACTGGCTGGGTAAAGGCCGTGACCCGCTTTCCCATCGTCACGATCATTGCGGTCATCGCCGCTATTGGCTTGCTCTCAGCCCCCGCCCTGGGCCTGCGCTTGGCGCTTCCGGATGCCGGCGCGTTACCCACGACCAGCCAAGCCCGAGTTACCTACGACTTGATCGCCAAGAACTTCGGAGCCGGCTACAACGGACCCCTCATCATCACCGGCTCGATCGTCACCAGCACAGATCCACTCGGCCTGATGGCTGATCTGAAAACTGAATTCGAGAAGCTCCCCGGGGTCGCTGCCGTTCCCCTTTCAACGCCGAATGAAAAAGCCGACACTGGAATCGTGCAAGTGGTCCCGACCGGTTCCCCCGACTCCGTCGAAACGAAGGCCCTCGTGCAGGAGATTCGTTCCATGCACGACTATTTCTTGCAGACCTACAAGATTGACCTCGCGGTCACCGGATTCACTGCCGTCGGAATTGACGTCTCGGATCGCCTGGGCAACGCCCTGCTACCCTTTGGGCTCATCGTCGTCGGGCTCTCGCTCATCCTGTTGACCATGGTCTTTCGTTCCATTTGGGTGCCCGTTAAGGCTGCGGTGGGATACCTTCTCAGCGTCGGAGCATCGTTTGGTGTCGTCGCCCTCGTCTTCAACGACGGCGTTTTCGCGGACCTTCTTCATGTCGACAAGGCGGGCCCCGTTCTTAGCTTCATGCCGATTATCTTGATGGGTGTTTTGTTTGGCTTGGCCATGGACTATGAGGTCTTCCTCGTGGCGCGCATGCGCGAAGACTATGTTCACTCCGGCAATGCTCGACGAAGTATCGTCACCGGATTCATAGGGTCCGCCAAAGTCGTCACCGCGGCCGCGATCATTATGTTTGCCGTTTTTGCTGCGTTCGTTCCCGAAGGTGACTCGAACATCAAGCCCATCGCTCTCGGCCTGGCCGTCGGCATTTTTGTGGATGCCTTTATCGTGCGAATGACCTTCGTTCCCGCCGTTCTTCAACTGTTGGGCAAGCACGCCTGGTGGATGCCGCAGTGGCTTGATCGCGCTCTTCCTTCCTTTGACGTGGAGGGCGAGGGTGTTCAACGTGTGCTTGACCTAGCAGATTGGCCCAGCCCGAACTCAACCGCCGCTATTGCCGCGGAGGGTCTTACCCTGACACGAGACAGCGGATCCGCCCCGACCGCCGACCTCTTTCGAGACGTGGCCGTGATTCTGCCGGCCGGCGAAACCCTCATCGTTCGTGGGGACCATGCTCTCAACGTCACAGCACTGCTCCTCACCCTGAGCGGGCGCCTGACGCCCACGGAGGGCAAACTTAAAGTCATGGGATTGGTCCTCCCCGTTCGTTCGAGCGCCGTCCGCAAGCGGGTTGGCCTCCTAGATGCCGGAGCTGTTGCTAGCGGTGATCTCAGCCGAGTCATTCGTCGTGCTTTGCGCGAGCATCCTGATATTTTTGTCATCGATGGAATCGATACTGTAGCCGCGCCTGAGGCTCGTTCCGCGGTTCGGGACGCCCTGCTCGCCGCCACGCGTGACAAACGGCGGCGAAACCGCCCCCTGACTGTTGTGGTGGGAACGACGACAAAATCGCCGATCGACGCGCTCCATGACGTCCTTCCCGAGGGAGAAACTTCGACGGTTCTGAGATTCACGACTCCCAAGAAATCGGTCTCAACGAAAGCCAAGGTCTCATCATGACGAATCTCCTTAATCGCATGACCCGTCGTCCCGACGGCAGGGTTTCACCACTGACCATTGTTGGCCTCGTGATGGTGCCGCTCATCGTTGCCGGCTTGCTGATTTGGGGTCTGTGGAGTCCGGGAGATCGCCTTCACACCGTGACAGCCGCGATCGTCAACAACGATGTGCCTGTGACCATTGACGGTCAATACGTTCCCCTCGGGCGTCAACTTTCAGCGGGACTCGTCAGCGGCGGTGGGGAAGGATCCACGAACTTCACCTGGGTCCTCACCGATGCCGCAGGAGCCGCCAAGGGACTCACGAGCGGTGCCTACGTTGCCGTCGTCACCATTCCCAAGAACTTTTCCGCGGCAGCAACGTCGCCCGGAGGTAATGCCTCCCAGGCGGAACAAGCCACGATCGACGTCGCCACCAGCGACAAGAGTCTGCTCGTCGACAACGCCATCAGCTCGGCCATTACGTCTACGGCCGCGACCCTCTTAGGTCGACAGCTGACCACGAACTACCTAGAAAACGTGTATTTGGGCTTCAATACACTCTCAAGTCAATTGGCCACCGCCGCCAGTGGGGCCAAGGATCTTGCCGCGGGGACATTCGCTCTGGCCGACGGCGCTAATCAGGTGGCGAACGGTGCCAGCCAGCTGGCCTCGGGCCTCACGGCGCTGTCCCAAAAGACCGCCGACCTTCCGACGCAAACATCTCAACTTTCGGACGGAGCCGCCCAAACGAACGCGGGAGCGCAACAAGTATCGGGCGCTGCCGCTCAGGTCAGTGGCGGCCTGACGGGACTTAATGCCTCGTGCGCCCATTCTGGTGCATCCACCGCATTCTGCGAATCGCTGGCCACCCTGACCGGCGCCGCATCGGGAGTCGCGACCGGCGCGGCCGGCGTCGCCTCCGGAACGTCGGGACTCGCCTCTGGCACCGCGAGCTTGGCCGCCGGCATTCCTGCCCTGACCGGTGGAATTTCTAACCTCGCCTCTGCGGGTTCCCAACTACATTTGGGAATCCTAGGGATTGCCGGCGGTGCCACCGAGCTCGGGACAGGCACCCAGAACCTTGCTGCCGGTCTCCAGACGGCAGTTTCCCAGCTCCCGACGTACACCGAGGCTCAACGGACTCAGCTGGCCGATGTCGTCGCTAACCCGGTCGGCGTTGCTGGCGGAACCGCCCTCACTTTTGGTCAATCCAGCACGCCGTTATACGTTGTCTTGGCCTTGTGGATTGGTGCTTTGGCCACGTTCGTCGCCCTCGGTGCTCTTCCCAAGAGACTGCTGGAATCCACGCGTCCGTCATCATTCTTGACGTTGCGAATGTTTCTCGTGCCGGCCGGAATTGGTGCTACTCAGGGCATTTTGGTGGCGGCGATCATCGCCCTAGCTCAAGGCTACGGATTCGGTGAGTGGCTCGCCATTGCCGGAATTTCCGCCTTGATTGGCGTGGCGTTCGCTGCGACGAACCAGGCCTTGATCGCCGTGCTCGGGGGTACCGGGCGCCTCATTTCCCTGAGCATCGCCCTGCTCGTTCTGGTCACCGGCGTCATCGCCACCGTGCCGCCAGCTCTCGTGACCGCGCTCGGCTTTACGCCGGCAACCTCCGCTGTCACCAGTTTGCAAGCGGTGCTCAACGGGAGTCCGTTCATGGGACTCGGCGGCGCCATCACGGCTCTCATCATCTGGGCATTGGCAGCCTTGGCCGCAACCACCTTGGTCGTGGCCCGAAAGCGCCGCGTCAGCATTCGCCAACTCCTCAAGGCGGCAAAACCCGCCTAGGGCTCAAGTCTCAGAGCCCAGGTCTCAGGACGCAGAACTAGGGATTAAAGACTAAAGGCGAGGGTCCGGGTGGGCGTTGACATCAGCGTCGGGAATGAGGTGCACACGCAACGAGTCGACGCGTTCGGAAATGACTGGCTCCGCCGCCCACACGTCTGCTAGTGAATTGACGATGAGGAGCAGGTCATCCTGCTCGAGATGAGGGGCGAGCACAAGCTCGACCGTAAGCTCGTCGTTGTTACCGCGGGCATCCGGATCACCAGAATGCAACGTCAGGCCACGGATAGCTTGCTGGGCTGCGATGGACCGTGTAAAGGCTTCGATCACGAGCGGATCAACGTGGCTGGGAACCCACGAGAGAGACTGCGCGATGGCATCGACGGTTGGTCGCCGGATGACGAATTCGGACGCACTTCCGGGATCCAGAACAACCCATTGGGCACCGTCACCAGCCGCGGCAAGGGCGACGCGTGTTCCGTCGGCGGGCACGGGACGGGCATCCGTGCGCCATGCGGTCATCGCACTCACACTGGTAAAGACGGGAAGAACGGTGCGCTCCCCCGGGCCTGCCACCGTGACGATGCCGAGCTCCTGCGTTTTATCGACCATGAGACCCTCGGCATTGACTCCCACGTCGCCGGCCTCGGCCACCAACGGGATCAGAAAGCGAGCCGTGCGAATAGCGTCGACAACGGCGATATGGGTTGCTGTGCGCTCCGGCGACTGTGGATCACTGGCTCGAAAGCTTGCGAGGGCAGCCATCAGCGCGGGCGGTGCGGAGCCGTCATCACCAGCACTGGGATTCGGTTCGAACGAGCGCCCCGCCCATGACTGACCGGCAGAATCGGAGTGGTTGCTCAATGGAAGAATCTTCTACTTCGAGGCGACGGCCAGCGCCTGCTCGAGCGTGAACTTACCCGCGTAGAGGGCCTTGCCCACAATCGCGCCTTCAACTCCCACGGGCACCAGAGCGCGCAAAGCGATGAGGTCGTCGAGATTGGAGATACCACCGGATGCCACGACGGGCTTTCCCGTGCGCTTTGTGATGGCGGCCAGAAGGTCGAGGTTGGGCCCGTTCAACATACCGTCGCGCGTGACGTCGGTGACCACGTAACGTGCACAGCCGGCATCTTCCAGGCGAGCCAAGACATCCCAGATGTTGCCACCCTCTTTCGTCCAGCCGCGAGCCGCCAGAGTCTCGCCACGCACGTCAAGGCCCACGGCAATTTGATCACCAAATCGAGCGATTGCGGTGGCCGCCCATTCAGGATCTTCCAACGCGGCGGTTCCGAGGTTGACGCGCGTCGCTCCACTTTCGAGGGCATTGATAAGGCTCTCATCATCACGAATGCCACCCGATAGCTCAATTTTGACCCCCGGAACCTCGGTGATCACTCGGCGCAGGAGGCTGCGGTTTTCTCCGCGCCCAAAAGCAGCATCGAGGTCAACGAGGTGAATCCACTCCGCCCCTTGACGTGCCCAATCCGCGGCCGCATCCACGGGGTCCCCGTAGTTCGTCTCCGTGCCGAGCTCGCCCTGGGTGAGCCGGACGGCCTTGCCTTCGGCCACATCAACGGCGGGCAGAAGTTCGAGGGCGGGAAACTGCTTCGAAACGGAGGTCGTCATGATAGAAATCCTTGAATTGAGGTAACTGCGGGGGTACGCAAAGTGGTCTAAAGAGTTGCGAGCCAGTTTTTCAAGAAGCGGATGCCCGCCTCCCCTGACTTTTCGGGGTGAAACTGTGTGGCACAGAGTGGACCATTCTCCACCGCGGCAACGAAACGTTCGCCGTGTTCGGCCCACGTCACTTTCGGCGCCGGGAATGGTGGCATTACGTCAAGGGTCCAGTCGGTGGCCGCGAAGGAGTGAACGAAGTAGAACCGCTCGTCGTGGAGGCCGTCAAAGAGCACCGAGTCTTTGGGGGCATCAATATTGTTCCATCCCATGTGCGGCAGAATGGGCGCGTTTAGTTTGCGCACGGTTCCCGGCCACTCCCCGAGCCCCTGGGTATCCACTCCCCCTTCGACACCGTTCTCAAACATGACCTGCATGCCCACGCAAATACCGAGAACCGGCCGCGAACCTGCCAGGCGACGGTCAATGATTTCACCGCCGTCCACGGCGTTGAGCGCCTCCATAACGGCAGCAAAAGCACCAACACCGGGCACAAGAAGCCCATCGGCTTGCGCACACTTTTGCTTATCGCGCGTCAGCTCGACAGTTGCCCCGGCAAGTTCAACGGCTTTGATGGCCGAATGAATATTGCCAGTGCCATAATCAAAAACGACGACGGTCTTTCGACTCACAAAGCACCCTTGGTACTGGGAATTCCGCTCACGAGAGGATCCAGGGCCTTGGCCTGGCGGAAAGCGCGTGCGAACGCCTTGAACTCGGCTTCGGCGATGTGGTGAGGGTCGCGACCAGCGAGAACCCGGATGTGCGTCGTCAGTCCTGCGTTGAAGGTGATGGCTTCGAAGACGTGGCGAACCATCGATCCCGTGAAGTGGCCACCGATGAGGTGGAATTCAAAACCTGCAGGCTCACCGGTGTGAACGAGAAATGGACGCCCTGAAATATCTACTACCGCCTGGACGAGCGCCTCGTCTAGGGGCACGAGCGCGTCACCGAACCGAGAGATACCGGCTTTATCGCCGAGAGCTTCCCGAATCGCGAGCCCCAAGGAGATTCCGATGTCCTCCACAGTGTGATGCACATCAATGTGCGTGTCCCCCGTGGCCTTGACCGACAGATCGGTGAGGGAGTGCTTGGCAAACGCCGTCAACATGTGGTCGAAGAAGGGAACCGACGTCGAAATATCGGAAACGCCCGTGCCATCGAGGTTGAGCGTCAATTCGATGCTCGATTCACTCGTGGCCCGTCGAATTGTGGCGGTGCGCTGACGTGTACTCATGAGGACAACTTTAGCGCGACGGCCGCAAATGCAACGCCTCGCGCTCCGTGGGGTAACGCGCCCACCGAGTCGGTACTAGCGCTGCGCAGCATCGAGAGCAGCGATGGCAGTGAGAAACTCGGTCGTCTCTGCCTGGGTACCGGCCGTAACCCGCAAGTGGTGGGGCATCCAAATATCGCGAATGATGATGCCTTGCGACAGGAGCTTCTCGAACACTGCATGTGGATCAGCCACGTTTCCGAACAAGACGAAGTTGGCAGAACTCTCGTACGGCGTGAACCCCAATACGGCCAACTCGTGAACGAGGCGGTCACGTTGCGTCTTGATGTCATCGACCATGGCCAGCATTGCGGGCGTGTGTGCCAAGGCACCGATCGCCGCAGCCTGGGTCAATGCGGAGAGGTGATAGGGCAACCGAACGAGACGAAGCGCATCAACAACAGCAGGATCGGCCGCGAGATAACCGACGCGCGCGCCAGCGAAAGCGAAGGCCTTGCTCATCGTGCGCGAGACAATGAGGCGCGGTCGCCCCTGCAGAAGGCTCAGGGCCGTTCCGTGGGACGTCGGCGCGAATTCAACGTATGCCTCATCCACGAAGACGATGCCCTTCGTTGCGTCATAGGCCGCTGTGATTGTCTCGAGGGAAACCGGTGTGCCGGTGGGGTTATTCGGGGCGCAGAAAAATGTGACGTCTGGCGTGTGGGCGCGAATTGCTGCCACCGCGGTTTCGGGTGAAATGTAGAAGCCTTCATCGCGTTCGGCCGTTAGCCACTGTGTGCCGGTGGCCGCCGCAATGATCGGATGCATCGAATATGTCGGCGGAAAAGCCAACACAGACCTTCCGGGACCCCCGAAAGCCTGAAGGACATGCTGGATGACCTCGTTCGACCCGTTGGCGGCCCAAATATTCTCGATCTCGAGCCCGTGACCGAGGTACTGAGCCAGACTGGCCCGAAGTTCTGTGAACTCGCGGTCAGGGTAACGGTTGATGGTCGTCAGAGCTTGCGCAATGCGCGACATAATTTCTGCAATGACCTGCTGCGGCACCGGATGCGTATTCTCGTTGACGTTGAGTTCAACACGAACATGGGCTTGGGGTGCTCCATAAGGCGTTAGTCCTCGGAGGTCATCACGAATGGGCAAATCACTAAGGCTGGTCACCCTTCAAGTTTATGACGACCGACGACAGTGCATTACTTGCTGTAGGCCTGAGGAATTGCGAGTCGTTGTCCTGGCTGAATGTCGCCGTTGATCTGGTTGAGCGAGACAATCTCGGCGATAACGTCACGAGGATCAGCAGCGGGTGCAAGAGCAGATGCCAGTTGCCAGAGCGATTGACCCGCTTCAACGGTCACGTACGCAAACGAGTTGGGCGCCGTCTCTGCGGTGGCAATGGCACCACCGCCGTTGAGGGCGAAAACAAAAGCTGCAATGACGATGGGTAGCGCAACGAGGGCGGCCATGACTCGACGCCCCCGGCGCGTCAGGCGCAGACTCGTTCTCGGCGCGGTACCTGCAACCGGTGCGGCAAGTGCCGCCGGTGCGGCTGGGAGGAAGTTGACGAAGATCACGTTGTCACTCTGACCAGCACCACTGACATTGGAACCGAGAGCGCTACCGGGCTTCACCTGGCCACTGCTGCACGGCTCGTCAATGTACCCATCTCCGTCAGACCCGAAGCCCGAGGGTCGGTGCGTCATTGCCGTGAAAGCTAAAGCTGCACTCATGTCAATCTCCTTAGATGAAATCTCGCACCGGATACTCGGCCGGGAGCACCCGGTGCGAAGATATGTTCCGAATATATATTCGAATAAACTATCTGTCAAGACATATATTCGAACGAATCGAGCATTATTTAGAAGAACACTCGAATAAATGTTTGTATTTACGCAAATATTCGAATACTGTTTCGGTATTCGGGGATATCCCACCAGGGACCACTGACACCGGAACCTAACGGTGGCCGTCTCACCGGCTCAAGGAAAAGAGAGAGCATGTCTGAGGATTCCATCGCCGCCGATCGGGTAGCCACCCGCCGTCGCAAGGACCTAAGCCCGAAACAGCGCACCATCCTTGAAATGATTGCGCGATTCATCGACGTCAACGGCTATGCCCCGACCATGCAAGAGATCGGCGATGCCGTTGGACTCAAGTCCCTCTCGAGCGTGACGCACCAGTTGGGCCAACTGGAACTCGCTGGCTTCATGCGTCGCGATCCCAAGCGATCTCGCACCATTGAATTGCTAATCGACATTCCCGTCGGTGATCCGTCTGTCGAGCCAACGGAATCTGAACAGACTCATTACGACAACGTCATCCCCATTGGAGATGCCGCTCTCGTGCCACTTGTCGGCCGAATCGCCGCGGGTATTCCCATTACGGCCGATCAACAGGTTGAAGAAGTATTTCCCCTCCCCCGACAGCTGGTCGGGCAGGGCGATCTCTTCATGCTCAAGGTTGTTGGCGATTCCATGATTGACGCCGCCATCTGCGACGGTGACTGGGTTGTCATTCGAACCCAGAAGACGGCCGAGAATGGTGAGATCGTTGCCGCCATGCTCGATGACGAAGCAACCGTCAAGGTCTTCCGCCAGCGCGATGGTCACACGTGGCTTTTGCCGCGTAACAGCAATTTTGAGCCGATTCTCGGTGACTACGCTCAGATTTTGGGCAAGGTTGTTGCCGTACTTCGGTCACTCTAGCTCGGAGACGCGTAATTAGCGGTAGAAGACACCACCTTCATGTGACGCCCTCTTCGTCCATTCTTTTTTTCGTTAGTCGCGCGTGAGCTTGCGGTACGTGCTGCGGTGGGGGTTCGCTGCATCAGCGCCGAGACGCTCCACTTTGTTCTCTTCGTAGGCGTCGAAGTTGCCTTCGAACCAGTACCAGTTACCGGGGTTTTCTTCGGTGCCCTCGTAGGACAAGATGTGTGTGGCGATGCGGTCGAGGAACCACCTATCGTGAGTGATGACCACAGCGCAGCCGGGGAACTCGAGCAACGCGTTTTCGAGACTTGACAGTGTTTCAACGTCGAGGTCGTTGGTGGGCTCATCGAGCAGGAGGAGGTTTCCACCTTCCTTGAGGGTCAGCGCCAAGTTGAGGCGGTTGCGCTCACCACCGGAGAGAATTCCGGCACGCTTTTGCTGGTCGGGGCCTTTGAATCCAAAGGTCGAAACGTAGGCGCGGCTGGGCACTTCAACGTTGCCGACCTGGATGAAGTCAAAGCCACCGGAGACGACCTCCCACAGGTTCTTGTTTGGGTCAATACCGCCACGGCTCTGGTCGACGTAAGAGACCTTTACCGTTTCACCGATCTTGACTTCGCCGCCATCGGCTGGCTCGAGGCCCACGATGGTCTTGAAGAGTGTGGTCTTACCCACACCGTTGGGACCGATGATGCCGACGATGCCATTGCGAGGCAGCGAGAAGGAGAGGCCGTCGATCAGAACCCGATCGCCGAAGCCTTTCTTGAGGTTCTTGACCTCGAGAACAGTGGAGCCCAGACGGGGTCCTGGTGGAATCTGAATCTCTTCGAAGTCCAGTTTTCTGGTGCGGTCTGCTTCAGCGGCCATTTCTTCGTAGCGGCCCAAGCGCGCCTTGGACTTAGCCTGACGGCCCTTGGAGTTGCTGCGAACCCACTCGAGCTCTTCTTGCAAACGCTTAGAGAGCTTGGCGTCCTTCTTACCTTGGACTTCAAGACGAGCGGCCTTCTTCTCTAGGTAGGTAGAGTAGTTGCCCTCGTAGGGATAGAGCTTGCCGCGGTCGACTTCAGCGATCCATTCGGCGACGTGATCCAAGAAGTACCGATCGTGGGTGACGGCCAGAACGGCCCCGGGATACTTGGCCAGGTGCTGCTCGAGCCACAGGACGCTCTCGGCATCGAGGTGGTTAGTGGGCTCATCGAGTAGGAGGAGGTCTGGCTTCTGAAGCAGGAGCTTGCAGAGCGCGACGCGACGCTTCTCACCTCCGGAGAGGACGGAGATTTCGGAGTCGGAGGGTGGGCAACGAAGCGCATCCATCGCTTGCTCGAGCTGAGAATCCAGGTCCCATGCATCCGCGGCATCAATCTGTTCCTGGAGGATACCCATTTCGCCCAAGAGGGTGTCATAGTCCGCATCGGGCTCTGCGAGCTCGACAGAAATCTCATTGAAGCGGTCAATCTTGGCCTTGATCGGGCCAACACCTTCCTGCACGTTCTCGAGAACCGTTTTGGTCTCATCGAGAACCGGTTCCTGCATGAGGATGCCAACGGAATAACCCGCACTCAGCTTGGCTTCGCCGTTGCTAGGGGTATCCATGCCCGCCATAATTTTGAGGATGGTGGACTTACCGGCACCGTTAGGCCCGACCACACCGATCTTCGCACCGGGGAAGAACGACATGGTGACATCGTCAAGAATGACTTTGTCACCAACCGCCTTGCGGGCACGGACCATGGAATAAATGAACTCAGCCATGAGGCAATTCTACCGGCGGGGATTAGAGACGCTGAACCTGCGAGCCGATGAGGCAACCGCCCTGGGCTAAGACCGGGAGGACAATGCCGTGCACACCCGTGATGACGGGACCATATTGCGCGATGATGCACTCGCCCGCATAAAGTACGGCAATCGTGGAACTGTCCGAGGCCAATCCCACAGCCGTTCGCGAGAATGTGAACTGGATTGCCTCGCGATCGAAGCCGTTCTGCAATTCGAGAACAGCAACATCATAGGACGAGACCGCAGGATCAACGGCAATAGCCTGCGCGACGATGGATTCAAAATATGGCAAATTTTGCGTTGCTGTTCCTCCCGCGAGAAAGACAGGAGGGGGGGCCGTGTTTGCCGTGGGGAAGGGGCGTGGCTCCCCCGTGTGACCGGCCGAAGGTGTCTCACTCGAAGCGGGCGGCTGAGCGCCGGACTGGCATCCGCTGAGCAACAACGTCAGCCCCAAAAAAACTGCGGTGGTCGAAAGAAGTCGCAACGTTTTTTCCTTGAATCAAAAATGAATGAGGGTCGTGAAAATAAGTGTAGGCGGGCATCGACTTCCAGTTTGCAAGCTGGGAGTAAATACCCGCCACGTGGTTTTAGCGTGAGCCGGAACTAATGTCCCTAAGCCGCCACGACAGTTGTGTCTGCTCGATCGTTGTCAGCATCGGCACTAATTTCGTTATCGGTGTCCTCGAGGGAAACAGGGGTCACGTCCTCCCAGCTGCTGGTGGCCGGGACAGAAACATGGCGGGTGTAAACACTCGTGCCCCACGAGAGGTCGTGACCGAGGGCATCCGCCTCAATTTCTACGTTGGTTCCCGAACGATCCGTGCTCTCCCAATCACGAACACGCAATCGGCCGCTAACCACGACCCTGTCACCTTTGGCAACCGAGCCAGCCGCATTGGTGGCGAGGGCTCGAAAAGTAGAAACAGTGAACCAGTTCGTGTCGCCATCGACCCATTTGGCGAGTGCCCGGTCATAGCGACGTTGACTCGACGCAAGGCGAAAACTCGTAATGGCGAGGCCCTCGCTGGTCGTTACGTGACGCGGAGACGTTGCGACAACGCCGGTGAGAAAAATCGTGTCGGTCATGATGACCCCTTTCAGTTGTAGAACACGTCTACGAACTGTGGCGCGCCAGGGTCCAAAAAATGTCGCCCTTGGTAGCTGTTGGGGACAACTCTTGGCAGGAGCGCCGGGGGTGGAGGGGAACTAATCCTTGATGTATGGGGCGAAGCTCTTGCGAATTTTGTTCACCTTGGGTAACGCTACGGCAAGGCAGTAACCCTGCCCCGGGTTGCGGGCAAAGAAATCCTGATGGTATTCCTCGGCCTCATAAAATGCCCCGAGCGGTTCAATTGTCGTCACCACTGGGGCATCCCACCAGGTAGCCGCCAACGCGATGGCCTTTTCGAAAAGCTCACGCTGCGCGTCATCAGCGGGGAACATCGCCGAGCGGTACTGCGTTCCCACGTCGTTTCCCTGACGGTTCAGCTGGGTGGGGTCGTGCAGGGAGAAGAACACGTCCAGGATGACCTGATCCGGGATCACGGCAGGATCAAACGTCACAGCAACCGCCTCTACGTGGCCCGTCAAACCCGTGCACACCTCTTCATAGCTGGGGTTTGCGCCCTCGCCTCCGATGTACCCAGAGACCACGGCAGAAACGCCATTCAAAGTGCGATAAACGGCATCAAGACACCAGAAACAACCGCCGGCTAATACGAAAGTGTGCATGCCCCTAGATTAGACACAACATGGGTTACATCATTGGTTTTTTTGCGGCCATCCTTTTCGGCTCCAACGGAAGTGTCGTTAAGGTCGTCGTGAATTCCGGCGTGTCTGCGGCCCAAATCACGTTCTTTCGAGTTGTCGTGGCACTGCTCATCTCATTCGTAATTTTGCTGCTCACCGAACGTACCGCCTTTCGAATTAGTCGCAAACGGATGCTCGGCATGGCCATCCTTGGAATCGCTGGCGTTGCCATGCTGCAGTGGTTTTATGCCCTGGCCATCGCGCGCATCCCTGTTGGTATCGCGCTGCTCTTCGAGTACCTCGCTGTGCTCGCTGTCGCTGTCATCGCCCGGTTCGTTTTCAAGGAAGCCGTGCGTGGCCGCATCTGGATCGCCATTGGACTGGTCCTCGTAGGCCTCGCGGTGGTTGCCCAAATCTGGACCAGCAACGTCGAAGGCCTCGGGATGGTCTTCGCGCTCGGCGCTGCCACTGCCTACACCGTCTATTTCTTGATGGGGGAACGAGCGCTGACGGGGATGTCCGTCATGTCGATGACATTTTGGGCGATGCTGTTTGCGTCACTCTTCTGGGGAATTTTTAGCGGATGGTGGCAGATGGATTTTTCCCTCTTCACACAGAACATCTCGATGACCGGCTCACTGTCCGCCGTCATGCTTCCCCTGTGGGTGCCGCTCTTGTGGGCCGTGACCATCGGTTCGTTCGTCGCCTTTTATCTTTCCTTTTCCGCGCTGAAACATCTGAAGGCAACATCCGCGGGAATTGTGGCATCGTCAGAAGTCATCTTCGCCTTCATCGTAGCTTGGCTGTGGCTGGGCGAGGCCCTCTCGTCTACGCAAATTGTCGGGGCCCTCGTCGTGGTGGCTGGCATTATTTTGGCGCAGACAGCACGGCCCGGCAAAGTCATCGACCTCGACCTCGCATCCCGACAACAATAGGCGTGGCTTCGCGTCACATGATCAAACACCGGGTATTGTCGCCACATGCAGTGGTTGAATGACATCCAAGATTGGTTCCTCGCGAGCGAGAACCGCAACACCGTCCTCACGGGAATCATCCTTTTCATCTCGATGATTCTTGCCCTCGTAATTGGGGCGCTCATCGGTAATTCCGTGAGCAAGCGTCACATTCGCTCCAGCGACGATTTGGCCAAGGCTGCCGTCATCGCTGCCTTGATTGATGCGGCCACCGAGGCATCCGTCTGGAACGGTCTCAGCCCTCAAGAGCAGATTATGAGCGACCGTGCTGTGGGCCAGATTGACGTTCGCGTGCGCCTCATGCCCGTCAAGGGCGCTGCAGCTGCTGCCGATTGGGCGGCACACCAACTTTCCGAAATGAAGCGAACTTCCGCGACATTTGGGTATCAGCTGGATCCTGTTGTGGCCGAGTTTCGCGACCGCCTTCTTCTCTGGGTCAACAGCCCTGGCCGTGCCAACAAGATTTTTGCCCGCGACCTTGAGCGGTGGGCATACCAGTCCGTCCAGCCAGAGGCGGCCGCGGCTGCCAGCCAGGATGCGTGGGTTGCCGAGCAATATACGCAGGAGCACCAGCAAGACGGGCTCTCGAATCTTTTAGGCAATGCTCCGGTTCCCGTCGCTTCGACCGCCTCCGCACCCGTCGTACAGTCTGAGACAGAGCAACTTCTCGATGACGTGGATGGCCTTTCAGCCTTGCGCCCACCGGCGAACGACGAGGACGATCAGAACCTTCCCCGCGTCTTCTAAGCGGATTTGCTCGTGCCCCGAACACAGGCAAGCCCCCGCAAGGCCGAACATCGTTGGCCGGCATTCGCCGCCATCGCTGTCATGCTCCTCCTCGACATTTACTCACCGCCAACGTTCATCCCGAAGATTGCCCTGATCGTCACGGTTGGCGTGCTCCTCATCCCGCTGATCGTTTTGAACCCCCATCGCCTGACCCGGGAGACCCGATGGTCGCGGTGGCTCTCCATCGGCCTTGCCTTGGTTCTGGCGATTGCCAACCAGGTGGATGTGGTGTGGATTATCCACGGTCTTATTTCGGGCGGAACCGGAGGAATCACCGTATTGTGGGGCGCCCTCCAAGTGTGGGTCGCCAGTGTCGTGACCTTTGCTCTCATTTACTGGGAGCTGGACCGCGGCGGCCCGGTCGCTCGAGGAACCCTGACACGAGTGCAACTTCAATTGGCGGACTTCAAATTTCCACAGGATGAAGATGAGTCTTCCGTCGCAGAAGTGACCAAACGTTCTTCCACGCGGAGCGATTGGCGTCCCGGCTTCGTCGATTATCTCTACATGTCATCCACAAACATGATGGCTTTTAGCCCAACCGATGTGATGCCGCTCAGTTCCCGCGCCAAACTCTTCATGATGTTGCAAAGCATGACGGGCTTCGTGCTCTTGGCTCTCGTCATTGCGCGGTCCGTTAATATTTTGGCGTGAGATTCCTGAACATGGATGCCGCGCGTTGAGTGTTCTCGATATCATCAAAGCACGCCATTTTTACCGCAAAGGAGCACCCATGAGCACCTACATCGTTACGAATCCAGCAACCGGCGAAACCGGCCCGCAGTTCACCTCTGCAACGAGCGCCCAACTCAATGAGGCGATGAAAACGGCCGATGCGGCGCACTCGGGATGGTCACGTTCGACCACGGTTGCCGAGCGTTCGGTCATGATTGAACGCGTCGCAGAGTTGCACCGTGAACGTCGTGAGGTTCTCGCCGAAATTATCGTGCGCGAAATGGGAAAACCACTGGAGCAGGCCCTCGGTGAGGTTGACTTCAGTGCCGACATCTACTCGTTCTACGCCACACATGGCGAGAAGTTCCTCGCCGACGAAAATCTCGAACTGATGGATGCCGAAGGAACCGCCTTCGTTAGACGCTCCTCCTTGGGAGTCCTCCTTGGCATCATGCCGTGGAACTTCCCTTACTACCAAGTCGCCCGCTTCGCGGGCCCCAATCTCGTTCTCGGCAACACCATCCTCCTCAAGCACGCCTCACAGTGCCCCGAATCTGCCGCCGCGATTGAGCAAATCTTCCTGGACGCCGGATTCCCGGTCGGTGCCTACCAAAACGTCTACGCTGACAGCGACCAGATCGCCACCATGATTGCCGATCCCCGCGTTGTGGGCGTCTCTCTCACCGGTTCCGAGCGCGCCGGGGCCGCCGTGGCCGAGGTCGCTGGCCGCAACCTCAAAAAGGTCGTTCTGGAGCTCGGCGGTTCCGACCCCTTCATTCTGCTGAGCACCGACGACCTCGATGCAACCGTGGACGCTGCCGTTTCCGGCCGCATCGACAACAACGGTCAGGCGTGCAACGCTGCCAAGCGTTTTGTGGTCATTGCCGATCTCTACGACTCATTTGTGGAGAAGTTCAGCGCCAAGGTCGCCGCTTTAACCCCCAGCGATCCCATGGATTCAGACACCGTTCTCGGCCCGCTGTCCTCGCTCGGAGCCTCCAACACGTTGCAGGAGCAACTCGATCGTGCCGTGGCCCAAGGCGCCGTCGCCACCGTTTCGGGCACTCGCACGGGAACGTACTTCCCGGCCGCTGTGCTCACCGGCGTCACACCCGCCAATGACGCTCACACCGAGGAGTTCTTTGGCCCCGTCGCCATCGTCTACAGCGTCAAGGATGAGGCGGAGGCAATTGCGATTGCCAATGACACTCCATTCGGGCTCGGTTCCTACCTCTTCTCCACAGACCGCGCGCAAGTCTTGCGTGTCGCCGACCAGATCGAGGCCGGAATGGTGTTCGTCAACGGTGTTGGCCTCGACAGCCCCGAGCTCCCCTTCGGCGGCATCAAGCGTTCCGGCTTCGGTCGCGAGTTGGGTCGTTTCGGGATCGAAGAATTCGTGAACCGTAAGCTCGTCCGCATCCTGAAATAGTGGATGATCTCAGCGCGGCCAGCGCTGGTAGCTTCGCAATGTCGTTGCAAGAATTCGAGCTCCTCGTTTCTGAGGAGCTCGATTCTTTGCCCGCACATGTCATGGATCAGCTCGACAATGTCATTTTCGTCGTTGAAGAACGATCGAACAACTCAGCTGGCCCTCTATTAGGCCTCTATCAAGGGACAGCGATAACAGACCGCTTTGACTACGGTCTAGGTGAGTTACCCGACCAAATCGTTCTCTACTGGGCCGAGCATGTTGATTCCTGCAACACGGTGGAGGAATTGCGCCAGCAGGTCCACATCACCTTGGTTCATGAAATAGCGCACTATTTTGGAATCGATGATGAGCATCTTCATGAGCTCGGCTGGGGATAGCCTTTTGGGGTTTTGCAACAAACGGAAATGCAAATTGACCATCCCGAGAGGGCGCTGGATGATGGAGAGACAATGCCCCTCACAAACCAAACCCCCACATCCACTCCAACCACGACTGTGACAACCCACGAAGCCTGGCACTCTGACCGCCTTCGAACCCTCGTGTCTCCCCAGGGTAATCTCGCCCTCATCCAAACCCGCTGGCTTTCGCCCGGCACTGAGGTGAGTGACAAGGAAGCCTTGGCCGATCAGCCGGCCGCCGTGACGCTCACCCGGTTGCAACGCGCAAACCTCGATACCGGCGAACCCGAATCTGGTTACCGTCTCTGGGATGCCGCCAGTTCCGCCATTCTGAACTTCGATTCCGTCTCCGTTTTTGACTACAACCCAGACTGGGTGATCGAAGCCACATTCGCGCAGGCAGAAGCAAACCGAACCATCCCGTTTGAGCACATCCGCGACAATGGCGGTTCCCGTGAGTTGGCGGTGCCCGGTGACATCACGTTCACCCGCGATGGACACGAGTATCGTCTGAGCGCCTTCGACGATGGTGGTGTGCTGTTGCTCGTGTTCGGTGATCCCACCAATGGGCGGCCCGCGGAAGATGCTGGCACTTATGGTTCTGGGCGATTCCTTTTTGTGGCCCGCCCTTCGGCTGCCGATCGCTTTGACGCCGAGGGGCCCGTCGTTCTGGACTTCAACCGCGCATTTGTGCCTCCCTGCGGCTTCTCGAGCGAGTACAACTGTCCGCTACCCCCTCCACAGAACCGCTTCCCCATCGATGTCACCGCTGGCGAGCGCCTCGTCATATTTTCGGATGGGTACCAACTGCACTAAAGGTACCTTTCGCCACGCCCGCACCAGCATGCCCCGGACCACTGCACAATCACAAGGAGAACCGTGAAATCCCCCCGAACTGCCCTTGCCGCCCTTGCCGTTGGCATCGTCGCTGTCCTTGCACTGTCATCGTGCGCCTCCGGCCCTGCCACCGGGACCAACAGTGCCGACGCCACCATAAATGTCGGCTCGGTGTACGAGCCCCAGAACCTCGACAACACAGGCGGCGGCGGCCAAGGCGTCACCGAGGCGCTCAACGGCAACGTCTACGAGGGGCTTTTCAGGCTCTCCGACTCAGGTGACGTCACTCCATTGCTTGCACGTGAATACTCAGTTTCCCCTGATGGACTCACCTACACCGTCACGTTGCAAAACAACGTGACGTTCCACTCCGGAGCGACACTGACCTCGGCTGATGTGAAGTCCAGCATCGAACGGGTCACCGCTGCGGATTCTCAATCTTCGCGCAAGAGCAGCCTGGCTGTGATTGCGGGAATTGAAACCCCGGATGCGAACACGGTCGTTGTCACTCTCGCGACGAAGTCAATCTCCTTCGTTTACAACCTCAGCTACGTCTGGATTGTGAACGCTCTCGCAACGGATCTTAAGACAACGGAGGACGGCACCGGCCCCTACGAACTAGGCACGTGGAAGCGTGGCAGTTCCTTGAGCTTGACGCGTTTCGACTCCTATTGGGGCACCGCCGCAAAGAACAAGGATGTGGTCTTCAACTACTACACGGATGCGACGGCACTCAATAACGCCCTCCTGACCAATGCCATTGACGTCATCACGAGCTCGCAGAGCCCGGATGCCCTGGCCCAGTTCGCTGACAACCCCGACTTCGTCATCAACGATGGCAACTCGACCACAAAACTGCTCCTCGCTTTTAACGACAAGCAGGCACCGTTCGACAACGTGGCCGTTCGCCAGGCCGTCACCGAGGCTATCGACAACAAGAAGCTGCTCAATTCGATCTGGGGCGACTACGGCACGCTCACCGGGTCGATGGTCCCGCCGACGGACCCATGGTACGAAGACCTCACCTCAGTGCACCCCTACGACCAGGTTACGGCGAAGCAAAAACTTGCCGATGCTGGATTCCCAGACGGCTTCACTTTCACGCTCGATACCCCAAACTATGATCCTCACCCTGCTGCGGCCGAGTTCATTAAGAGTGAACTCGCGCAGGTTGGAATCACCGTCAACATCAACGTGATTACTCCCGACGAGTGGTACACAAAGGTTTACAAGAACCATGACTTCGCGGCGACACTGCAGGAGCACGTAAACGACCGCGATGTTGTCTTCTACGGCAACCCCGACTTCTACTGGGGTTACGACAACGCAAAGGTCTCCGCTCTCATCAAAGAGGCCGAGCAGTCGGACACAACCGATCAGCAGACGGCCAAGTTGACAGCAGCAAACGACATCATCGTGGCCGATGCCGCGAGCGATTGGCTGTACTTGTACCCGCAGATCGTGGTGGCCTCCACCTCGATTAGTGGGTACCCGCTCAACGGCCTGAACTCGCAGTTCTACGTTTACGACATCGTCAAGAGCTAAAGCTCCTCACTCGTTACCGCCCCGGAACACGCCGCACATCACTGCCTGTTCCGGGGCGGTAGCCTTGGATACTCATGGCCGTTTACCTCCTCCGCAGACTGGTCTTCCTGCTGGTCTCACTCCTTCTGGCTAGCGCAGTGCTTTTTGCCCTTCTGCGACTGCTCCCGGGCGATCCTGCAAACGCGCTTCTTTCCGTGGGGGCGACAGCCGAACAGATTGAGGCGGCCCGCCAGTCCATCGGCTCCGACCTCCCCCTTGGCCAGCAGTTTGTGGCGTGGCTCGGTCACATCTTCACGTTGGACTTGGGAACGTCTTTCATCAGCGGTGTCCCGGTGGGGCCTGACATCGCATCTCGTCTTGTCGTCACGATTCCCCTCACCCTCATCTCGTTCGTGCTCGCTGTTCTGATTGCCGTTCCCGTGGGCTATGTCGCGGCGCGCCGTTCTCATCGCTGGTACGGAATGACACTTTCCGGGGTCTCCCAGTTCGGACTGGCCGTACCAATCTTCTGGATCGGGATCCTTCTCATCTCCTTTTTTGCGCTCACCCTGAGGGCCTTGCCAGCCGGCGGATTCCCGCGGCAAGATTGGGCTGACCCATTGGACGCCATTCGATCGCTCACCCTGCCCGTTATAACAATCACCATCGTCATGACGGCATCCATCACGCGTTACGTGCGATCTGCCACCCTCGATGTTCTCGGAAGCGATTATCTGCGGACCGCTCGCTCGCTCGGGGCAAGTTTTCGACAGGCCATGTGGCACCATGGTCTTCGCAACGCTTCGGTGCCTGTCGTCGCAATCCTCGGTATCGAGTTGGCCACCACATTTCTTGGAGCAGTGGTGGTAGAGAGCGTCTTTGCGCTTCCCGGCCTCGGCAACATGCTTCTGACGGGAATCGCCCAGCACGATTACCCTGTCATTCAAGGGGTGCTCTTAGTGAGCACCTTCCTCGTTCTCATCGTCGGATTCATAGCGGATGTTGTACAGCGCCTGATCGACCCACGCCTGCGAGGCAACATGACTGGCCAGCGCGCGGCGGTTGTCCGTTGACCCGCCGTCGAGACCGCTCCGCGGCGCTGATCGCGGGCCTGATCTGCGTGGGGCTGATCATCGCCATCGCCCTCGTGTCACTGCTCTACCAGCCCTACGACCCCAGCGACACTAGCGGTGGTCGCCTCGTGGCACCATCACTGGCGCACTGGGCTGGAACCGACCAACTCGGCCGTGATCTGCTCACGCGGTTGATGATGGGTGCGCAGATTGCCCTTGTCGCCGGCGGCGGTTCGGTCGTTATTGGTGGGGTTCTCGGCATCGTATTGGGCCTCGGCGCCGCGTTCGCCACGCGCTGGCTGGATGACACCCTGTCGGCCGTTCTCGACATCCTGATCGCGTTTCCGACACTTCTCCTGGCCATGCTCGTCATTGCAGCCCAGGGGGCGTCGCTCGGTTCAGCAGTTCTGGCCATCGGGCTGGCAATGAGCGCCATCGTTGCACGCCTCGTTCGCATCCTCGCTAAGCGTGTGCTCGCGCAGGACTACATCACAGCGGCCCGTACCTCGGGATCGAGTTGGCCCAGCATTATTGGGCACCACATTTTGCCCAACATTTGGCCGACGGTTCTCGTGAGCCTCGCCATCCAATTTGGGGCTGCCGTGCTCGCCGAGGCGAGCCTGTCGTACCTCGGCCTTGGCGCCCCGCCCCCTAATCCATCCTGGGGGTCGCTCCTTCAACAAGCTCAGGCCACGGTCTACACCGCACCGCTCGGAGCGATCGCGCCCGGCATTCTGTTGGTGCTCTTGGTTGTGGGAATGAACCTGCTCGCTGACGGTCTTCGCGATGTCGGGGACCCAACCCAGAGGAGACGGGCATGAGCGAGAACCCCGGTCTGATCGTGCGTGACCTTGAGATCTTCAGTGCCGACGGCCAAACCCTCGTGGGCCCGGTGTCATTTGACTTCAATCCCGGGCAGCGACTCGGCCTCATTGGCGAGTCTGGAAGCGGAAAATCGCTCGCAGCACTTGCAATCATTGGGCTGCTACCCGATGGCCTTTCTTCCCGAGGGAGCATCGAGCTCGGTGGCCGTCAACTCGTCGGAGCCCCCGAGCGCATTATGAACACCGTGCGCGGCACAGATGTTGCCGTTGTATTCCAGGAACCCCTCACGGCCCTCGATCCGTTGATGAGAATTGGTAAGCAACTAGCTGAGCCTCTGCGGAGGCGCGCTGCGGCCGATGGGGAACGGTTGACGCGTCAGCAGTTGAGACTTCTCGTTCGGGAGCGTCTCGCCGATGTTCGCCTCCCCGATCCAGACGCTATCGCCCTGGCGTTCCCTCACCAGATTTCCGGCGGCCAGCGACAGCGGGCGGCGCTCGCCATAGCGCTTTCCGGCAGGCCAAGCCTGCTCATTGCCGACGAGCCAACCACCGCCCTCGACGTGACGGTGCAATCTGAGATCCTCGACTTACTCGATCGCCTCGTTGACGAGCGCGGCATGTCACTTCTATTTATCAGCCACGACCTGGCCGTTGTTGCTCGCATCGCACCACGCGTGGTTGTTCTCCAAAAAGGTTTAGTCGTCGAAGAGGGGATGCTGGCCGACGTTCTAGCCAATCCTCGCCATGCCTACACACACGAGCTCGTCGACAGTGCTCGTTCACTGGATAATGCGCTTGATGACGCACTGAATGGGAGGGACGCATGACTCCGGTGCTCGAGGCTCGCAATATTCACTTCGGATATCGACGCAACCAGGAGGTCCTCACCGATGTCTCTTTTGCGGTGGAAGAAGGGTCGAACGTCGGCCTAGTCGGGGAATCCGGGGCGGGCAAAACAACGCTGCTGCGCATCCTACTCGGGTTAGCAATCCCGTCCGCTGGCCAGGTGTTCTCCGATGGCATGCCCTTTGACGCACGCGACCGAAAGCAGCTACGCGCGTATCGACGGATGACGCAAACAGTTTTTCAGGATCCCTATTCCTCCTTAGACCCACGGCAAACTATTGGTCAAATCCTCGCTGAGCCCCTGCGATCCCTAGGAATCACGACCAACGCGACAGAAATTCGCCAGCACATGGCGGAGTCTTTGCGTGCGGTCGGCCTTCCCACTGACATCACGAAGCGCTATCCGGCAGAATTCTCCGGCGGTCAACGACAAAGAATCGCGATTGCCCGAGCGATCGCTCCCAACCCTCGTGTTCTCCTTGCCGACGAACCCGTGAGCGCCCTCGATGTCTCCACGCGCATCAAAGTCATCGACCTCCTCGCCGAACTTGGCCGCGGAGTCGATGGCCGCACAGGGATGTCGGTCGTACTGGTTACACACGATCTCGGTGTAGTCGCCGCCCTCTGCGACCGTGTCGTCATTCTGGAGAACGGCCGCGTCGTCGAGCAGGGCGACACCCGCTCCGTAATGGGACTCCCCCAAAACGGGTACACCAAGCGCCTCCTCGCAAGCGTCCCCCGTTTGCCTGTAGTCCCCTAACGCAAGGCCTCGTCTGTCGTAAGATTGGGGTCATGCCCTCGTAGCTCAGAGGATAGAGCAGGAGCTTTCTAATCTCTTGGTCGCAGGTTCGAGTCCTGCCGAGGGCACCATCATTCTTCGAGAATCAAGCACCCCTTTCTCGGGGCCTGCTCTGCTTTCCCGTCCGCCGACCAGCCGGCCTCAGCACCAAAGCTGATGCCCCAGGTGCCTATTAGTTGCGCAATGACAACAATGTCCGGGTGATGCTTGACAGATGACTCCCCCGCCTTTACTGTACAAGAGACATGAATCACCTCTCATGTTGACCTCTTTATCCTTCTACGGCAGCAGGAAAGGTTTCATCATGCACGTTCACAGCAAGTTCGTTCTACCAGCGGTAATCGCAGTTCTCGGCCTCACCTTGGCAGGATGCGCGCCCACGAGCAGCGACGCATCCGGCCCATCGACGAATGGCGCGGGATTGCCTGCCGTTGATGTTTCCATCATCACGTCCCAGACGGGCCCCTTGGCCGCCTATGGCGCAACGTACCTCGCCGGCTGGGATGCTGGACTTGATTACGCAACGCAGGGCACGGGCACAGTTGATGGTCGCGCCGTCAACGTAACGATTGCCGACGACGCCGGCGATGTCGACAAGGCTGTGACGGCAGCCAAGACCGTCATTGGTCAGGGCAAGAAGATAATCGTCGGAACAGCGTCGTCGGGAATCGCCCTTGCCCTAGCCGAACAGGCTGAGCAAAACAAGATTCTGTACATCTCCGGGCCCGCTGCAGCGGATGGCGTAACCGGCATCAACGCGCACACATTCCGGTCTGGACGTCAGAGTTACCAAGATGTCGCAACCGCCGGAACTTTCATCGGTGACCCCAAGGGCAAATCCATTTTGGTCTTTGCCCAAAACACGGCTTTCGGCCAAGGTAACGTTGCTGCGGCGACGGCGGTCCTGGGCGCTAAGGGCGCAACTGTCACCAGCCTCCTCGTACCAGAGGACGCGACGGAGTTCACCCCGTTCGCTCAGCAAATCATCAACGCGACTCCAGATATGGTGTTCGTTGCTTGGGCCGGTGCGACGTCGGCAGCAATGTGGGAATCACTGTCTCAGCAGGGGGTCTTCGACAAGGTTCCTGTCGTGACAGGGTTGGGAAACGTTGCCACTTACGGTGCTTACGGGGCAGCAAGTAGCAAGATTAGTTTCCTTAATCACTACTTCGCCGGGGCTACGGACAACGCGGTCAACACGGCAATGATCGCCTCGCTCACCAAGTCTGGCGCTGTAGCCGATCTCTTCTCTCCTGATGGCTTCAACGCTGCCGTCATGGTGGTCCAGGCCATTCGTGCCGGTGGCGGTGACGACGTAGCCAAAATGATCACAAGCCTGGAAGGCTGGACTTTCGACGGACCAAAGGGATCCATGACGATTCGCGCAGAAGATCACGCGATGATTCAGCCGATGTTCCAAGTCAAGCTTGTCGCTGATGGGGCCAACTGGAAACCCGAACTCGTCGACGTTGTCGACGCCCAGGTCGTGACTCCTCCCATCGTGCAGAAGTAAGGCGAACCATGTCGGCCCGACCCATGCTCGCCGTTGAGCATCTCTGCCTTTCCATCGGTGGCGCACGCATCATCGATGATGTCACTTTCGCAGTGGCACCTGGAGAGATGCTCGGCGTGATCGGCCCCAATGGGGCAGGCAAGACAACGCTCTTCAACCTCATTTCAGGTTTACTGGCGCCATCGACTGGCACAGTGTTTCTGAATGGAAGAGATGTCACGGCCGAACCGATTCACAAACGAGCACGGGCCGGTCTCGGCCGCACCTTTCAAACCTCCAGCCTCTTCACTGGGCTCACGGCAACCGAGAATGTTCGGTTGGCGGCCCAGGCGAAACTTGGAGCAGCAACGTCCGTTATCCGCTTCCCGCGGAGAACGGACGTTGCTACCACTATTGCCAACGACAGGCTCGCGGAGGTCGGCCTCTCGCACCATGCAAAAACTATTGCGGGTGTCTTGTCTCATGGGGACAAGCGAAAGCTCGAGATTGCGATGCTTCTCGCGACCGATCCACGCGTCATCTTGCTGGACGAACCGATGGCCGGAGTGGCGTCCGGCGACGTGCACGGACTCACCGACGTGATTCGTCAGGTTCACGCCTCCGGTCGCACCGTTCTCCTTGTTGAGCACCACATGGAGGTCGTCCTTGGCCTCGTGGACCGCGTTGCCGTGATGCACCACGGTGAGCTACTCGCGTGCGACACCCCCACCGTCGTCATGGCGGACCCGGCCGTGCAGGCCGCCTACCTAGGAGCACCCCTATGACCGCTCCCATCCTCCGCGTCGAAGGTCTTGGCGCACGAATCGCCGGGCAACAAGTTGTGGAAAGTGTCACTTTCGAGGTCCCAGCGCGCGGTGTCACCGCTCTTCTGGGGCGAAACGGTGTGGGCAAAACCAGCACGCTTAAAGGAATTCTTGGCCTCATCGAGCGGTGGGGCGCGGTCGAGTTCAACGGCGAGCGCATAGACAACCTGGCGACGCATCGCATCATTCAGAGCGGTATTGGCTACGTACCCGAAGACCGCGAGGTGTTCGCAAGCCTGTCCGTCGCCGAGAACATGCGACTCGCTGAGCGCAATGGCGGCCCTAACCGCGAACTCGTTGATGAGCTCTTCCCTGAACTTCTCGCTCGGGCCGGGCAACTCGCGGGAACACTCTCGGGTGGCCAGCAACAGATGGTCTCCCTCGCTCGCGCTCTGGTCAATGACAACACGTTGCTGCTCATCGACGAGCCCACAAAGGGGCTCGCTCCCCTCATTGTTCTTGATGTCACAACTGCGCTTGGACGTGCCGCCGAGGCGGTCCCCATCCTGCTCGTCGAACAAAACTTGCAGGTTGTGCGAGCTCTCGCCGACACAGTGGTCGTGTTAGAAAGTGGCCTCGTCGTCTTCACTGGCCCCGCGAACGAGTTCTTAGATAACGAAGAGTTGACAACGGAACTACTCGGCGTGCATCTCACAGATGTCGGCGCGACGGGAGACAACGCATGAGTACCATTGTGCTCCTCATCATCACCGGGCTCGGACTCGGTGCGCTCTATTTTCTTGTGGCTTCCGGCCTTTCCCTTATTTATGGGCTCATGGGCGTCCTTAACTTTGCCCACGGATCGTTCCTCACTCTCGGGGCGTTCGCGGGCTTAGAAATCGCACGGCGAATGGATGGGGCGAGCTGGATCACTCTCTTCGCTTCCCTCGTCGTCGGCGCCGTTGTCGGGGCAGTAGTTGCCGCAGCAACGGAGTTTTTCCTGATTAGGCGGCTCTATAACCGCCATATTGAGCAGGTGCTCGTCACCGTTGGGCTTGCACTGGCAACTGTCGCTCTTTTTGATGGAATCTGGGGAACGGACCCAACCTATGTCACTGGCCCCGCATGGTTCTCTGAAACCACGGAAATCCTCGGGGCGAAAGTCCCGAATGATCGATTTGTTCTCATCATTGCTGCCGTCCTGGTCCTCCTTGGGATCGTTCTCTTTCTCAAGTTCACGCGCTTTGGCCTGATTATCAGAGCCGGTGTGGAGAACCGTTCGATGGTTACGGCCCTGGGCATTGACGTTCGTAAAGCCTTCACGGTCGTCTTTGCTATTGGTGGAGCCGCAGCCGGACTGGGGGGCGTTCTCGCGTCGCATTACTTCGGCTACGTCTCGCCGCAATTGGGTGGGTCACTGCTGATCTTTGCCTTCATCGTGACCGTCATTGGCGGCCTCGGTTCTCTCGCTGGGGCAGCCATAGCATCCGCTCTCGTCGCCGTTTTGCAACAGTTTGCAAACTACTACCTGGGTGGGACGGGTGACCTGACGGTCGTCCTTCTGCTCGCAGCCGTTCTGCTGATTCGACCCACCGGACTACTCGGGAGCAAGGCATGAAACTTCTGACGCACATGAAGCCATGGATGTGGTGGGCCGTCGGCGGCGCAATTGCCGTTTTCGCCGCTCTGCTTCCCCTCATCAACCTGTCTATTCCCGGCATTTTGCCGGGGCCCACGTATACGCCAGGAACCCTTCAACTTCTGGCCCTCGCGCTTCTGTTCTCCTCGCTTGCGCTGAGTTACCACTTGCTCTTCGGTGTCGGAGGAATGCTGTCCTTTGGCCACGCCCTCTACTTTGCTCTGGGCGCCTATGGGCTAGGAATCGTTCTCAAAACCACGCAACTTTCGTTGGTGCCCGCTATGGGCCTCACTGTCGCTGCGGTCATCTGCATTGCTTACCTCCTGGGCGCTCTCAGCTTGCGGGTGACAGGGATTTCGTTCGCGATGGTCACGCTTGCTTTCGCGCAGGCCGGCAACGTGCTGGTGCGGCGCAACCCCCAAATAACGGGAGGTGATGAGGGACTTCAGCTGGAGACCCAAAACGTCCCGGACTTCTTGCTTGGGGTCCTCAACACCCGCAACCTCTACTGGGTAGCTCTCGCACTCCTGATTATTGTTTTCATCGTGGTTGCACTGTTCGAGCACTCCCGAGCAGGGCATGTGGTCACGGCAACTCGGGAAAACGAACTGCGCGTCAGGGTCATCGGAATCCGACCTTTCATGGTCAAACTAGTCACGTTCTCGATAGCATCTGTGCTGGCAGCCCTCGTGGGAATGGTGCACCTTCTGCTCCAAAGTGGCGTCACGGCACGAGCAAGTTCTGCTGACTTCACCCTGACGATTCTGGTGATCGTTGTTCTGGGCGGAGTGGGCTCGCGATGGGGCGCCGTCGTGGGAGCCATCGTTTACACTTTGCTCGATCAGCGACTCACAGCCCTCGCGTCCTCCGATGCAATTGCTGGCCTCCCCGCTATTCTGAGGATTCCCCTGTCTGAACCGCTCTTTATTTTGGGAACACTCTTTATTCTCGTGGTGCTTTTTCTTCCGGGAGGAATTGCGGGAGCGGTTCAACGGATGGATAAAGGTGGTGTGCGTCGCAATCCTGCGAAGGAGACTTCGTCGGAGATCGCACGGGACAAAATCGAGGAGGTAACGTGATTGAACGTGACGGGCTTCACACTTTAGGGCGATGGACTCGCGACCGCGCCATTGCGACCCCCCATCGTGTCGCAGTGGACGATCGCGGTGTTGTCCTCACCTACATTGACCTCGATTGCAGATCCACAAATCTTGCGGAGTCCCTTCTTCAGGCAGGGTATGGAGTCGGTGATCGGATCGCGACCGTCACAGGAAACAGTGCGGACCACGTTGTCCTCTTCTTCGCCTGCGCAAAAGCCGGTTTTATCCTCGTGCCTCTTTCGTGGCGACTCACCCCACGGGAACTCGCCCAGCAACTCGAAACGGCAGATCCGGCGCTCCTCCTCATCGAGGAAGAGTTCAGTTCCTTGGCGGGGGAAGCCCTCAACCGACTCCTCTCCCCCATGGCGGTCGGATCCCTCGGCGCCCATGGCATTGAGCGCAAAATCGTCTCCCCCATCCGCACGACAACAGAGGAGGTCATTCGGCGCCCTGTGCGCGATGACGACGCCCTCCTCCTCATCTTTACGTCGGGCACTTTAGAGCAGGCAAAAGCGGCCATCCTCACGCACGCGAACTGTTTTTGGACAAATCTTTCCCTCTCCCGCACGGCCGAGATCACGCGCGGTGATACCGTTCTCGCCGTGATGCCGCAATACCACGTGGGCGGATGGAACATCCAGCCGCTCCTGGCCTGGTGGATGGGCGCAACCGTCGTGTTGGAGAGGACCTTTGATCCGGGCCGCGTCCTCAAGCTCATTGCCGACCGGGGAATCACCACAATGATGGGCGTACCGGCCAACTATCTCATCCTGGCTGAGCACCCAGCCTTCGCGACAACCGATCTTTCCAGTCTCAGTCACGCCATTGTGGGCGGTGCACCAATGCCGGAACCACTTCTGCGCGTGTGGCACGAACGTGGTGTTGCGCTCACGCAGGGCTACGGTCTCACCGAAGCGTCACCAAACGTCTTGTGCCTACCGGATGAAGAGGCTCGATCACACATCGGATCTGCCGGCAAACCTTACCCTCATGTTGAAGTCGCTGTGACGGATCCGATAACGGGTGAAATCTTGCAAGGCGTGTGCACCGGCGAGCTTATGGTTCGAGGCCCTGGCGTTTTTGCCGGATACTTTCGTGCTCCCGACGCCACGAAAGCAGTGCTGCGTAACGGATGGCTTGCCACCGGTGACCTTGTAAGTCGAGACGAAGACGGAAACTATCGAATCATCGACCGAATCAAGGACATTTTTATCACCGGCGGTGAAAGCGTTGCTCCTGCAGAAATCGAGGGCATCCTTTTTGGACACCCCGCAGTGGCTGATGTTTCCGTCGTTGGTGTCCCGGACGACCGTTGGGGTGAGGTCGGCGTCGCGTGGGTTGTTCTACGTTCGGGGGTAGCAACCGACGAGACCGACCTCTTAACGTTCTGCAGTTCACTCTTAGCGCGATTCAAAGTACCGAAACAGATCATTTTCGTAGCCGAAATTCCTCGCTCCGCTAGCAACAAAGCCATGCGGCGCGCTCTCCTGGCGGAGTGGAAAACGGCTTCCGAAAACCGAGAGGATGCCAAATGACAACTTTGCCCGTGACAGAGCGCGGCAACCGCACGCGCGCAAAACTCCTCGAGGCCGCAGAAGTAGTCTTCGCAAAGTATGGCTACTCCGAGGCATCCGTCGTGCGCCTGACGGAACATGCTGGCGTTGGCCAGGGAACGTTCTACTTGTATTTCGCGAGCAAACTTGAAATCTTCGAAGTCCTCGTCGAAGACCTCAACCGCCGAGTGCGCCATGCCATGAGCGAAGCCGCTTCTGGCAGCTCAAATCGCCTGGAATCCGAGCGTGCCGGATTCCGCGCCTTCTTTGAATTCACTGCCCAGCATCCGGCCCTGTACAGAGTTGTGCGCGAAGCCGAATTTGTCTCGCCGAAATCCCTTCGCCTTCATTATTCGCGCATCGTTTCGGGCTACATCGAAGGGTTGCAGGAGGCACAAAGCCACGGCGAAGTTGGCGACATTGATCCCACGGTGGCCGCTTGGGCCCTGATGGGAATCGGTGAAATGATTGGCATGCGCTGGGTTCTGTGGGGCGACGGTGAACCATCTGGCGATGATGCCGACCCCACTGCCAGCGGAACGTCGCGCGTTCCGGAGGCCGTCTTCGAAGACATGATGCGATTCATCCAGCGGGCGCTCAGTGCACCCGGTGAGCGATAGGAAAAGGGTCAACGATGATCGATCTCACGGGTAAAAAAGCGCTCGTCACGGGAGCAGCCAGCGGCATCGGCGCTGCTTGCGCCACTGTACTCGCCGCGGCAGGCGCGCGAGTCGTGGTGGCTGATGTCGACGGTGACAAGGCAAAGAATTTTGCCCAGGCAATCAACGGGGAGCCCTGGCAAATTGACCTCACGGATAAGGCGGCGCTTGCCGAGCTCACACTGGACGTCGATATCCTCGTCAATAATGCTGGCATCCAACACGTCAGCCCAATCGAGACGTTTGATCCAGAGACGTTCTCGCGCATCATCGACCTGATGGTGGTGGCGCCTTTTCTTCTCATCCGGGCATCTTTGCCCCACATGTACGCCAATGGTTTCGGCCGCATCGTCAACCTCAGTTCCGTGCACGGGCTCCGGGCATCTCCCTACAAATCCGCTTATGTCACAGCAAAACACGGCCTTGAGGGCTTGTCCAAGGTCACCGCTCTCGAGGGCGGCGAACACGGCGTCACCAGTAACTGTGTGAACCCGGGCTATGTGCGCACCCCGCTCGTAGAGAAACAAATTGCTGATCAGGCCCGCGTTCATGGGATTCCCGAGCGTGAGGTCGTGGAAAAAGTGATGTTGACGGAGAGCGCCATTAAACGCTTGCTCGAACCCAGTGAGGTTGCTGACCTCGTTCTCTGGCTCTGCGGAAGCACTGCCGGCATGGTCACGGGCGCTTCTTACTCAATGGACGGCGGTTGGAGCGCACGATGAGTATCTATCGGAAGATCAGTGTTCCCGTGACCGGCGGCGATCTTGTCACCGGTGAATGGGTTCCCGAAACGATAACCGCTGGGACTGTTCTCGCCGTGCATGGGATTACCGCATCCCACATGACATGGCCGCTCGTCGCCAATGCCTTACCTCATGTTCGGTTCATTGCACCCGATCTCCGTGGTCGGGGCGGGAGCAGATCTCTCCCGGGGCCATGGGGCATGCCCGCGCATGCTGAAGATCTCGTCCGCGTCCTCGACGCTGCCGGAGTGGATCGCGCCGTTATTGTCGGCCACTCGATGGGAGCTTTTGCTGCGGTTACTCTGGCCCACACGCATCCGGATCGCGTCGAGAGACTCGTTCTCATCGATGGCGGCCTCCCCTTGCCGATTGTCGAAAAAACCAGCGATGACGGTCTGCCGCAGGCACTCCTCGGACCTGCCGCCGCTCGGTTATCCATGGCGTTTCCCGACCGTGAGGCCTATCGCCAATTCTGGCGCGCGCATCCGGCATTCGCAGGCCAATGGAACTCTACGGTCGAGGCTTACGTCGACTACGATCTCGTCGGAGACGACTCCCAGCTTCACGCCTCTAGTTCCATTGACGCGGTCATGGTGGATTCCCAGCAGCTGAACGGGGGGACAGACTATTTCGAAGCGCTCGCGTCAATGCCGTCCCCCATTCACTTCCTCCGGGCCCCCCGCGGCCTCCTCAATCAACTCCCCGGCCTGTATTCTCCCGAGCAAATGGTGCGCTGGAAGGTCAAGCTCCCGAACCTCACAGTGCATGACGTCTCGGGCGTCAACCACTACACAATCGTCATGAGCGAGCGGGGCGCTGACGCTGTTGTTGAGGTCATCAATGACGTCATGTCCACCCCTCAACCATCCGTGCCTCAACCGCAATAAAGGAGCCGTGCACCATGACAACAACACTTCTTCCCGGCATCGTCAGGCACGATATTCGAACGCCACGCCTCACAGCATCCGTGCTGGAACGCCCCGCCACCGTAGCTAACCGCACGGTGGTATTCATCCATGGCAATGTTTCATCCTCGTCATTTTGGCAACCGAGCATGCTTGCCCTCTCCCCAGACGTGCGAGCCATCGCCATCGATCTTCGCGGCTTCGGCGACAGCGAGATCCTGCCCGTCAACGCAACGAGAGGCTTGCGCGACTTTTCGGACGACGTTGCGTCTGTCTTGGCCGAACTCGGAATTGAGCGAGCCAATTTCGTGGGCTGGAGCTTGGGTGGCGGTGTCGTCCTGCAGCTCCTCCTCGAGCATCCGGAGAAAGTTCTCTCCGTTTCGCTCATTTCCCCGGTCTCCCCCTATGGTTTCGGGGGCACGCAGGGTGCCGAGGGCCACCTCATCAACGCGGACGCTTCCGGCACGGGGGGCGGCGGTGCCAATCCTGACTTCGTGGCGCGACTTCTCGCACAGGACACCAGCGACGAATCCCCTACGTCACCGCGCTCCGTCTACCGTTCGACGTATGTCGCGGATGCCGCCCACGGTTCTGAGAATGAAGATCTCTGGGTTGAATCGATGCTCTCGACGGCAACAGGAATCGACAATTACCCCGGGGACTCAACAACGACCGATTCTTGGCCCGGATTTGCCCCCGGCACACGAGGGGTGCTGAACACTTTGGCACCCAAGTACTTTGACGTTTCCGGCATCGTCGAGCTAACTGTGAAACCCGCAATTTTATGGGTGCGTGGCGCGAATGACGCCATCGTTTCTGACGCGTCATTTTTCGACCTCAACTATCTCGGTCAACTCGGAATGATTCCCGGCTGGCCGGGGATCGACGTTGCGCCCCCGCAACCGATGATCCAACAGACACGGGATGTCTTCGAAAAATACCAAGATGCTGGCGGTAGCTACCAGGAAATCGTCTTCGAAAATTGTGGACATTCTGCTCATCTCGAACGTCCCGCTGAGTTTCTCGAAGCCCTGCAAAAAGTCCTTGTGGTCAGCTGAAGCCGCTTTCGCGTCGCCGAGTGACGTTCACGTGCAATAGATATTTACCTTCTGTTCACGCGCCTTTTACTCAAAGACTCCCGCTAGTGCAGGGTAACTTTTTAGCCTTTAGTCATGGGAATGCGCGTAGCAATCGTGACCGAGTCCTTTCTTCCATCGCTGAATGGTGTGACCAATTCTGTGCTCCGAGTGCTCGACACACTCGCCGCCGAGGGTCACGACGCAATCGTGATTGCCCCCACCGCTCCGTCCGGCCGTCACAACGGGTTTCGAGTGATTCGCACACCCGCGATTCCCTTTATGCAGTTTCCCGTCGGCATCCCCAACCTGTCGCTGCAGGCAACACTGGCGGAATACAAGCCAGACGTCATCCATGTCGCATCACCATTTCTCCTCGGCGGTCAGGCGATTGCCGCGGCGAACCGATTGGGGATCCCGACGGTGGCTATCTACCAGACGGATATCGCCGGTTACCTTCAGCGTTATGGAATGCAGTTTGCCCGGCCGCTCGTCGACAAAATGGTGGCCGCCATTCACTCCCCTGCGACGCTCAACTTGGCGCCGACACCCGAGAGTGCCGCCTACCTCGTGAAACTCGGTGTTCCCCGCGTTGCCATCTGGGGGCGGGGTGTAGATCTCGATCTCTTTCATCCCCACCGCCGGGCCGCACGCCTTAGCAAGATAGGCATTTCTGTCGGTCAGCGGGCCCCAGGATCTATAACATCCGCAGAACCCCTGACTATTGGCTTCGTCGGACGTCTGGCTCCAGAGAAGCAAGTTCACAAGATGAAGACACTCTTCGGCATCCCGAACACTCGCTTCATTGTCGTGGGAGACGGCCCCGAACGCCGGAGGCTGGAAGCAGACTTCGCCGGTCATCCCGTCACCTTCATGGGTGCTTTGCGCGGTAACGACTTGGCCGAGGCGTATGCGAGCCTCGACGTTTTTGTCCACTTTGGCACAGAAGAGACCTTCGGCCAAACGATTCAGGAAGCCCAGGCAACAGGACTTCCCGTAGTGGCTCCTGCGAGCGGCGGCCCGCGGTTCTTGATTGAGCACGGAACATCCGGCTATCTTGCTGACCCCGGCGATCCGGCCAGCTTCGTGAATTACGTCACTCGCCTTGCCGAGGACGCACCGTTGCGTTCCCGCATGGGGGTCTCTGCGCGGAGGTCTGTCTTAAATAAGTCGTGGGAAGCCAATAATGCGCTGCTCCTGGAGCACCTCAGCCACGCCTGCCGGTTCACGAGTCTGCGCACATGAACTGGTTTGACGCTCACGCGATCATCGCGGGGTTGGGGGCGTTCGCTGTCGTGGGAGTGGCGGCCATTATTTTCTTCGAAACCGCCACCATCCTGGGGTCATTCTTGCCGGGCGATTCGCTTCTCTTCCTCTTGGGATTAACTCTCGCGACAGCCCTCAGCTCTTTTCCTTTCTGGCTGGCAATCGTGCTTGTCTTTACCGCCGCATTTGCTGGCTCCGAAGCGGGATTTTGGTTGGGACGCCGCATGGGGCCTCATATTTTCGAGCGCCGACCCACGTTCTTCTTTAACCCGCGCGTTCTCGCCCGGGCAAGACTCTTTTTCGAAAACTACGGCGCTCGTGCCGTGATTCTCGCCCGTTTTGTTCCCGTCCTCCGCGCCCTGATCCCCATGTTTGCGGGAATGACAGGATTTGCGCCGCGCCGCTATGTCGTTCTCAACCTCATCGGTGCACTCGCCTGGGTCGGCGGACTCATGGTGGCAGGATTCCTCCTCGGACAGCTCGCCTTCGTACGCGAACACATCGAACTCTGCGTCATTTCCTTTGTGGTGGCATCTTCCTTGCCACTCCCCATCGAGCTTCTGCGGGCACACCTCAAGCGCACCTCCGAAATCGGTGTCAGTGCACCTCGGTAGACTTCAACAATGGCAAATATCGAAGATCGCCTCGTGTGGATCGACTGCGAAATGACCGGACTAGACCTCGCGTTAGATGAACTCGTTGAGGTGGCCGTGGTCGTGACGGACTCGGAGTTGAACCCCGTTCATCCCGGATTTACGATTGTGGTCAAGCCCAGCGACGCCGCTCTCGCCAACATGGGTGAATTCGTGACCGCGATGCACACATCATCCGGTCTCATCACCGAGCTCGCCGACGGGCATTCTCTAGCGGATGCCGAGGCTCAGGTTCTGTCATACATCAATGAGCACGTTCCTTCAGGGCAAAAGCCACCCATGTCGGGCAACTCAATTGGGACCGATCGAGCTTTTGTCGCCAAGTACATGCCGACATTGAACTATCGATTACACTATCGAAACATCGACGTCTCCTCGATGAAAGAGCTGGCGCGCCGGTGGTTCCCGCGGGTCTACTTCAATTCCCCCGTAAAAGATGGTGGGCACCGTGCTTTGGCCGACATTCTTGAGTCAATTCGCGAACTGGATTACTACCGCTCGGCTCTGTTTGTGCCCGAGCCTGGGCCCACAAGTGCCGCTGCGGCAAAAATTTCCAAGACAGTCGTGACAAAGCATTCCCGTTCTGTGTAATAAGATTAGGAGTTGTCGTTTCGACACTCTTGGTGGGTATAGCTCAGCTGGTAGAGCGCCTGGTTGTGGTCCCGGAGGTCGCGGGTTCAAGCCCCGTTACTCACCCCAAGTAAAAGTAAGGCCGAAGCCTGTTGGTTTCGGCCTTACTTTTTTCTCTTAGCCAGTCGCTAGGCCGGCGATCGTGTATCCGCCCTTGACCTCAGCGCAGGGAACAGCGTTAGTCTGGGCACCATGACCTCTCGCGATTCGCCCAATGTCAATAACTCCGTCAATGCCTCGGGCATTCGTATTGCCGGTGCCGACGATATTGATGCCGTTGTCGACACTGTCACGTCGGCATTTCTTGAAGACCCGCTCTGGGCGCCTGTCTTCGCCGGTTTAGAAAACCCCTCTGCTGCGTCGTCTCGACTCTGGCGCTTGTACGTGTCATCCGCCGCCCTTCGCTACCCCTGGACGTTTATCACCGCAAACTCAGAAGCCGCCGCCGTCTGGTACCCACCGGGTTCGGAAGACCTCACGGAAGCCGAGGCCGCAGGATTCGAATCCTTTCTCGTCGATCTCGTAGGTCAATCCCGAGCCGACGAAGTGACGGCGATCAACGCCGCTTTCGAAGACGCGCATCCTGTTGAGCCATGCTTCTACCTCAGCCTGCTTGCCACCCACGGTGATCATCGCGGCCGCGGCGTGGGAATGAACCTGCTCCGCGAGAGCCTTGACCACATCGATGCCCTCAAGATGCCGGCTTACCTCGAGTCCTCTAATCCCGCCAATGACCGTCGATACGCGAGCGTTGGGTTTGAGGTGGCGAACGTGGTCACGGTGCCCTCTGGGCAAAGAGTCACCACAATGTGGCGCCCAGCGAAAGGCTAATTAATCGTTTTCGTCCTCAGAAACGAAGGTGTCACTATCGGGCTGATCAAACGAATACTGTACGTGAAGGCCCCCCGCGACCTCTTTGGTGCCGGAGGCGACGTAGCGAAAAATCGACTCCATGCCATCGACCAGAGCAACCATACTGAGACGCTCGTCATGGTTTCCTCGAACGAGAACACGACGCTCCGACGTGTTTGCTAAGGGGCCGTCAATAAACTCGGCGGTGAAGTAAACGTCAGCGTGATCTGGAGTAGTCATGGGTCTACGTTACTCGGTCGCGACCAAAATGATGTTTGCGAACCGCTCGGAATTTTCACGTCGCAGACGTACCGCAAATTGCTCATTCCACGTCTCCCAATGCGCTTCAAAGTCTTCCCCACCACGGGACAGCGCGCGTTGGCGTCGAACATCCTCTGACGCCGTAACCCACACGCGAACACTGGCGTGTTGGAGGGCCTGCTCGCCCAACGAGCCGCATCCTTCAATAATGAGTGGGAGGGACGGATCCACGTCATGCCAGGTCGTCAGAGACGCACTCGCCCAGTCGTAGCGTTGCCATGAGGCGCTCTCCCCGCGGCTTCGCGCTACGAGGAGGCGTTCGGCCACGATGGCGGCCGCACCGAGCCCATCCCATCCCGGATAGATGTCATCGAGACGAACGAGTTGAACTCCCGGAATATTCTCGACGAGGAAGTCGGCCACGGTAGATTTACCCGCACCGCTGGGGCCGTCGATGACAATTGCCGGATTCGCACCGGATGCAGCAACGAAGGCGACGAGTTCGTGCAGATTCGGAGTGAAGGCCAGTCCCCACGAAGGATGAGGATTAGGAGACAATGAAGTTCCACTCCCCCGTGACGACCGCTGTCGTAACGGCCACGGCAGCGAGCAGCACGCCGGCCACAACGAACAGAAAATCTCGAGGCCCAAAAACGGACGTTCGCGCCCACGTGCGCGAAGTTTCTCCGCCAAACGCTCGTGCCTCCATCGCCGTGGCCAAAACACTGCCCCGGCGAACAGAGAGCACCAGCAAGGCGAACCCTTGAGAGAACAATCTCGTTATCGCGGCGAGAGGGCCCTGACCATCGGCGATGCCGCGCGCTCGCCGCGCCAGCGACAGCATGCGCCAGTCATCAGCCATCAGACTCACCATGCGAACGGCTGCCAAGGCACCGATGACAAAACGCGACGGGAGGCGCCACAGTTGGGCCAGGGCATCCGCTAAATCGGTGGGGTCCGTCGTGGCAAAAAGAATGATTCCCGGAAGTCCGATGGCGAGCACGCGCAAGGTGATGGCAATGGCAAGGTTCACCGAATCCGTCGTGATGTGCCACGGCCCCGCTTGCCAGAGGAGGTCACCGCCGGGGCGACCGTAGAGCACGGTCGAAATTCCAGCAAACGGGGCGGCGATGACGATGGGGGCCAGCATTCGCCATAACGCGCGGGGCGCGAGGCCGACAAATGGCAACAAAATGAGCTCAAGACTTAAGGCGATGGCGGCGGAGACCCAATCCAAGGAAAACAGAAGCACCAGTCCGATGACGGCAGCAACCAGAAACTTCGCCAACGGGTTGACGCGCGCGAGCGGGCTTGTTGCCGTTGCAGCGCTCATCGTGTGGCCTCGGCCGACCGAGTTTCGGTTTCGCCGGTGCGGAGGTCGTTCGTGGCAGGGTCCGGCAATGTCGTGCGAATATCCGCCAGCTCAGCGACCAGTTTTTCGTCATGCGTGATCGTCACGATGGCGTGACCTTCGTCCCGGAGCTCAGCAAATAGAGTCACCAACTCCGCCCACGTGCGGGCATCTTGGCCAAAAGTGGGCTCATCGAGAATGAGGACTCGCGGGGCGGTGGCTAGAGCGGTAGCCACCGAGAGTCGCCGCTTCTCCCCGCCCGAAAGGGTAAAGGGGTGGGCCTCGGCGAGATGAGCGAGGTGCAGTCGCTCCAGAAGTTCATCGATGCGGAGTCGGAAATCCTCCGCGACATGGGGGGAGACTGTGGGGCGTCCGAATCGCGATCCCCTTCGATCGAGGGCTCGCGGTCCCACCATCAGCTCCTCCCTCACAGAGCCTGTCAAAAACTGGTGTTCTGGAGACTGAAATACCATGCCGATTCGGGTCATGAGCTCGCGCGACCGCCAGTCAATAGGGTGTCGACCCCTCGCGTTCCCGGCGAGGTCAGTGGAGGCCTGGACCGATCCGGAAATTACCGGTATCAGCCCGGCGAGAGTGAGGGCCAACGTTGATTTTCCGGACCCATTCGGCCCGACAACGGCATGGACTTGCGCCGAATCAATGTTGATGGAGAGATCTGTGGCCGCCGCTGGCCCACCAATCCTGCGGCCTACAGTCAGGGCGCTCCCCTGCAGCAAGGGTCCAAGGGTGAGAAAGGAGGAGCCCCCCTGGGTTGAAAGAAGAATTGGTGCGAGGGGCCGACTTGTGGGAATACTCGCAATGGGGTCGGGCAACCAAATGCCGGCTTCGGTGAGGCGCTCGCGCGTTCCTTCCAGAACGGAGGCAGGAGCGCCATCGCGCAGAATGCTGCCGTCAGAATCCAACACAATGACACGGGTCGCCAGATCCCACCAGATGTCGACACGGTGTTCGACGATGAGGAGAGTGGCACCGGATTCTCGCGCCACGGCCTCCACGGCATCCCGAATCTCCCGCACCCCATCTGGGTCCAGATTGGCGGTGGGTTCGTCGAGAATGATCAGCCCCGGGCGCATGGCGAGCACACCGGCGAGGGCCAAACGCTGCTTTTGCCCGCCTGAAAGCTCGGCGGTGGAGTGATCCAGCGGCTGGTTGAGTCCGACGGCGGCCAAGGCGGCACGCACGCGCTGCCAAATCTCGGCCTGAGGAACGCCCAAGTTTTCGCAACCGAAGGCAACATCGTCGCCAACGCGGTGCAGAATAACTTGATTTTCGGGGTCCTGAAGAACAAGACCGACGCGGCCGCGGGAATGTCGACTGGGTTGGCCATCGATGAGGAGTTGGCCACTCTCGTGGCCCTCGTCCTCTCCCAGGACTCCGGCCAGGCCGGCGACGAGGGTGCTTTTGCCAGAGCCGGATGCTCCGAGGAGCAGAACCCGTTCACCGGGGTCGATATCAAGGTCAAGGAGGTTAAACATTGGGCGCGATCGACTGCCGTAGCGCCAACTCCAACCGCGGGCACTCACGTGAGCACCCGCGGTCGATTGAGATGTTGGCATCATGGCCTTTTATTTCGAAGAAATAATCAGCTCTGCCCTGGAACGCTCTGGCGTCCGGCAGCGAAACGGGAGAGTGCCCCTGCACGGGCAAGCCCGCGCACCGCAAACCACGGCAGAAGTCCGCCAATGACCGCGCCCGAAATGATGCCGCAGATGACATAGGTGATCTGGAACGGGACGTCGATCCCCGCGTACCAAACAATCAAATCATTGATCGACATGGCCAGCCCCGCGCCAGCACCGGCGAGCACACCAACATAGAGACGCCAGCTGGAGTACAGAAACAAGGCGAAGATAATCTCGGCGCCGAGTCCCTGAATGAGCCCGGACATCAGAGTACCGAAGCCCCACTGACTACCGATCAGTGCCGAGACGATCGCCGCAACGAGCTCCGTGTACAGAGCCGCACCGGGCTTGCGCACAATGAGGCCACCAAGGACAGCGGCGAAGAGCCAGCCGCCGCCCAGCAGTGCGCTGAGCCCTGGCGTGACGGTGAGAACCGCGGAGAGCGGCCCATAGGCCAGACCCCACGCCCAGAAGATGACACCGGATGCGACACCGATAACACTGGCGACGACGATGTCGACAACGCGCCAACGGTAGCGCGAAGGCCCGCCGTTGCCGTGAGGAGACGTGGAAATTATGGACGATGTTGCATTGCTTATAGTTGCGTGCACTTTCGTGCCCCTTTCAAGATGTGAATAGAGGGCACGGGATTATCGTGAGAAGAATGCCTCCCTGCGCTGGCATGATCCAGATCAGGTTCGACGGTCGAAAGTTATGAACTTTCCTCTCAGCCCGGTATACCGGACTCCCGTGTTTCCTCCATTGTACGCATCAGCGACGCCGGCATGACCGCATTGCGCCCAAACTTTTCGGCCACCTGATCGACAGCAATCTCGGCATCGCGCCAGGCATCATCCTCGTCCTCCCACAGCGTGAAGGCTTGGCCACCTTCTTCGACCAACGCCGAGGCACGCACGCCAATCAAACGCACAGACCGGCTTCCACGTTTCAGCTCGTCGAGGAGCTCGACAACCGTGCGATGAATCTCCCGACCGACGCTCGTGGCATCGCTCAGAGTGCGGCTTCTAGTGAGCGAGGTGAAGTCGGAGAATGTCACCTTCAGGCCGACGGTGCGGGCCTCGAGACCGGCGTGACGAAGTTGGCCGGCAACGCGAGCGGACTGATCGAGGAGAGCGGCTTTGAGGGCGACGTCGTCCCGAACATCCGTCTCAAATGTATGTTCCCGGCCGATGCTTTTCTCGGAGCGTTCGGTGCTGACCAGGCGCGGGTCTCGCCCCCATGAGAGCTCGTGAAGCTGACGGCCAGCGGATTCCCCTAGTGCCGACACAAGACTCGTTACGGGGGTATCGGCAACCTCGCCCACGGTGTGCAGGCCGCGGCGCTTTAGGACCTCAGCAGTTTTGGCACCGACCCCCCACAACGCATTGATGGGCAACGGACGCAGAAACGCCAGCGTATTTTCAGGTTCTACGACGAGCAGGCCGTTCGGTTTTGACTTCGTCGACGCGAGTTTGGCCATGAACTTTGTGCTGGCGATCCCGACCGAGCAGGTCAGTCCCGTCTCTGCCAGCACCCGACGCCGAATTTCGGTGGCAATCTGAACTGGAGAACCCAAAAGGCGGCGAGCCCCGCTCACATCCAGAAAAGCTTCATCAATGGAAAGTGGTTCGACGAGCGGCGTGAAATCGCGAAAAATCGCCATTACCATCGCGGAATATTTTGTATACAGCCCCCGGTGTGGCTCCAGCACGATGACGGTGGCGCAGATGCGCTTGGCCATTGACAGCGCCATGGCGCTACGAATCCCGAGAGCCCGCGCCTCGTAGGTGGCGCTCGTCACCACGCTACGAGAAGAATTGTGAGCAACGACCGCCGGAAGCCCAACGGCTTCGGGGTGATCCAACAATTCGACGGACGCAAAAAATGCATCCATGTCGATATGTAAAATGTTGGCTCCCGAAGGCTGCTGTGACATGACGTGCTAACTGCCCTTCAAAACCGCCCGCACGTGTTCGACGATGGTGTCAAGGTGTTCGGGGTGAGCGAGTGCGCCCACATCAATGACGGTACCGCTCACGGCGCCCGCGATGATGCGCTTCAAGGGTATTTCGAGACGTTTACCAGTTGAGGTTCGCGGGATACTCGGCACGAAGGCAACAAAATCTGGCACGTGGCGCGGCGATAGTTCGGTGCGAATGATCGTGCGAATGCTCTTCTCCAACACGGCACGGTCCTCAGCGCTTACTGGTGCTCCACCTTGCGCGCCTGACGCGGCAACGAGGAGAACCAGCTTGCCCATTCCACCACCGTCTTCGAAGTGCAACACCATGCTGTCGGTGATGCCCGGAAGCGGGTCGAGAATGGCGTAGAACTCGGCCGTTCCGAGACGAACGCCGCCGCGGTTGAGCGTGGCATCAGATCGCCCAGTGATGACCCAGGTATCGCGCGGCGTGCGAACGAGCCAGTCGCCGTGACGCCAGATTCCAGGGTACGTGTCGAAGTAGCTGGCCAGATAGCGCTCGTTATTGGTGTCTCCCCAGAAAAAGACGGGCATCGAGGGCATGGGCTTCGTGCAGACCAATTCACCAGCAACACCCGTGACCGCGTGGCCGGATTCGTCCCAGGAATCAACCGCGACCCCGAGTGGGCGGCAGGACATTTCCCCCGCGTATACGCCTGTGAGCGGGCCACCACCCAAGAATCCCGAACAGATGTCCGTTCCTCCCGAGGTAGGGGCAAGCATGAGATCGGGGTTGACCGCGGCGTAGACCCAGGCCGCGACATCCGCTGCTAACGGCGAACCGGAGCACTGAATCTCGCGCACGTTACTCAGATCCCAGGTCGTTCCGGGAGTCAGCCCGGCATGGGCGCAAGCCGCGAGATATGCCGACCCCGTAACCATGTACGTTGCTTTTGTCTCTGCCAAGATGGCCCACTGGGACCACTCGCCGTCGAGGGCCGGCCAGTTGGGGTCACCGTCCATGAGAACGAGTCCGCCACCCACAAGCAGGGTCGAAATACTGAGCGTCCACACCATCCACCCGGTGGTCGTGAACCAGAAGGTTTTCTCCCCCGGGGAGAGGTCAAACTGGAGGCCAATGACCTTGAAGTGTTCGATGAGGATGCCACCGTGGCAGTGCACAATGGCCTTGGGCTTGCCCGTGGTGCCGGAGGAAAACAAGATAACGAGAGGATGCTCGAACGCAACTGCCTCGAACGTAATGTCGTCGCCACTGATGTCTTTTCCGCTCTCGCCTTTACCGGCGGCCGTGAATTCTTCGTAGGACAGCACGCCGAAAGGAACCTCGCACGCCGCGTCAGCGTACGGAAGTAGGACACTCTTCAACTGCGGCAGCGCGGCACGGATGCGTGCCAATTCGTCGGCTCGTGAGATTTTCTTGGAACCCCACGTGTAGCCATCGATGGCGATGATGATGGACGGGTCAAGCTGGGTGATGCGGTCGAGCACACTCTGCGGGCCCATTTCGGGGGGCACCGAGCACCAGATGGCGCCGAGCGACGCGGTGGCAATGTACGCCGCGACCGTCTCGGGAATGTTGGGAAGGTAGCCGACGACGCGGTCGTTGACGCCAATGCCCTGTGCCTTGAGACCGCTCTGAATGCCGGAAATTTCGTGCAGGAGACGCGTGCCACTCCACTCGGCGCTCCCATTCGTCTGGCTGCGCACGGTGAGAACGATGCCCTCGCCCTGCTGGCGAAGCGCCCGAACGATGTGCTCGGCGAAGTTCAGCCGCGCCCCGGGGAACCACTGGGTGCCGGGCATAGCCGGTCCGCCGGGGACAACAGGCCCCAAGACGGCGGAATACGGCTCATGCGCGATGATGTCAAACTCGCGCCAAATGCGGGCCCAAAAATCCTCGAGGTTATCCACTGACCACTGCCAGGCATCCTCGTAATCGTCAAAGACCTGACCAGTCTCGTGCTCAACCTGGGTCAAGAATCGCCCCATCCGCGACCGATTCCACTCGCTCTTGGCCACTGCTGGCCGCAATAGTGAGCCCATTTCTACATTCTGCATGAATTCCGTATTTTTCGTTGAGTGAAAAGTTTTTGTGCTGATGAGCTTTAGGATTCGATTTCTTCGAGTCGACGCCCCAGTGCATTGGCTGCTCGAAGCACCGACGGAGCGAACGTATCGAGGTCCTCGCGCGCCGCGTAATTGACGATTCCGATGGAGGCCCGAATAACCCCGTTGACGAGAACGGGGGCCGCAACGGAGGTTGAACCCACCAGGTATTCCTGGTGGCTTTTCGCGTATCCCTGTGCCTTGATGACGGCCAAGTCTTTGGCGAGAGCCCGCTTGTTTGTCTGCGTTTCGGGGGTGTACCGCGGTAGTTGCATAGCCATGACAACTTCGATGAAGGACTCTGGGCTGTAGGCCAAGAGAACCTTGCCCACTCCGGTCGCGTGCAAGGGAATGCGGGCGCCGATACGGCTCTGCACCGGAACAGATTCCTCACTCGTGAGTTTCTCGACATAGATGGCGTCAACGCCATCGCGCACTGCTAACTGCACGATTTCACGGCAGTCGTACTGCAAGTTGAGAAGAAAAGGCATCGCGATTTCGCGAAGGTGACCGTGCACGGGAGTGAGCAGCCCCATCTCCCACAGTTTGACCCCCAAGCTGTAACGCCCCGCATCATCGCGGTCGAGAAACCCACCCTCTTCGAGCTCACCCGCAAAGCGAAAAACAGTCGGGATCGGCAGTCCAGCGATGCGCGCCAGTTGGCTGAGAGTCAGGCTCGGCTCAGAAACGTTAAAGGCGCCCAGCACCGCCAGGGCACGTGCCGTCACGGACTTTGACGTGTTTTTCGGGTAAACAACTTCGTTGTTCATTCACCACACCTAAATTGTTGATATTTCTTTTCACTGAATGAAAAATCTCGTTGTACTATGTTGTCACACGTACGACACTATTCATAGACGCCCTTCATCAAAGAAGATAAAAAGGAGCAGGCATGTCCGGCCACGAAAACGCAACGAACCCCACAGTAGAGCGAAGCTTTCCCGACCCTTACGAGATTGAGACGCCCGCCGGCGCCGAAGGTTGGCAAGACCTCTACGCCTACCACAACCTCTTCATCGTCGGCCGCCGTAAAGAAGACGGTGCCAAGACGTGGTTTAGAAACTCGCTCCACTTTCCCGAGGTGTCCTACCCCTTCGACCAGATCACGATTGACTGCGCGTTCGCCGGCACCGGCGTGACCAACACTCGGATCTACGCATTACCGCCCGCAAAGGGCCTCGACGTTCGCGTGGTCAACGGCTACACCTACATGAGCGCGCTCCCCAGCCCCGAAGGCGAAGAGTTGCAGCGTCGCGCCGAAGAATTCGGCCCCCGAGCCGGCCACTACTTCCAGAACTGGAACGACCTCTACGCCGACTGGGAGGTCCGCGTCAAGAACGCCATCTCGGCGGTTAAGAGCATTGAGGTTCCGCTCCTCACCGAATTCGAGCCTCTCGAGTTCGTCACGAAGACCCGCGGCGCCACTCAGGCCAACCGCCTGCTCGAGAACTACTTCGAGCTCATTGCTGCCGGTGACCAGATTTGGACCCTGCACTCCGAGTTCTTGAACCTCGGCTATGCCGCCTACCTCCAGTTCTTGCTGCTGTGCAAGCTGCACTTCCCCGAGCTCCAGGACCAGACAATTTCGCGCATGGTCTCCGGCGTCGACGTTCTCCTCTTCCGTCCCGATGACGAGCTGCGAAAGCTCGCTCGCCTCTCGGAGAAGCTCGGCGTCAGCGAGATCATCTTCACCGCCAAGAGCGAAGCAGACCTCATCGCCGGTCTCAGCGGGTCCGCCGCGGGAGACGAATGGCTCGCGGCCCTCGATGAAGCCAAGAACCCCTGGTTCTACTTTTCTAACGGCAGTGGCATGTACCACTCGCACCGCAGCTGGATTGATGACATGTCCATGCCAATTCAGGGCATCGGCGACTACATCCACCGCTTGCGCAAGGGCGACGACCTCTCGCGCCCCATCGAGAAGCTGCAGACCGAGCGCGATGAACTCGTTACTCACTACCGCGGTCTTCTCGACGAGGAAGATGTCGCGTCGTTCGACGAGGCCCTCGGCCTCTCGCGCACGGTGTTCCCCTACGTCGAGAACCACAACTTTTACATCGAGCACTGGTTCCTGACAGAGTTCTGGAACAAGGTTCGCGAGTTCGGCCAGCGTTTCGTGGAGTGGGGTTTCTGGGAAGATCAGAACGACATCTTCTTCCTGCGTCGCGCCGAGGTCGTCGAAGCTGTCATCGACTTGCAGGTTGCCTGGGCCTCCGGCGGAACCCCTCAGGGTGGTTACTACTGGCCCGCCGTCATCAAGCGCCGCAAGGAAATCTACGCCGCACTTTCCGCGTGGAACCCACCTCCCGCGCTCGGCCCTGTGCCCAAGGACGTCAGCGAACCCCTCACCATCATGCTCTGGGGCATCACCCCGGAGACAGTCGATCGTTGGCTCACCGCTCAAGAAGGTGGCGCCAGCAAGACCGAACTGGGTGGCTTCGCAGCTTCTCCCGGCATCGCCGAGGGTCTCGCTCGCGTTGTCTTGCGCCCCGATGAACTCGACACCGTGAAGGAGGGCGAGATTCTCGTCGCTCCCGTTACGAGCCCGAGCTGGACGCCGGTCTTCGGTCGCATCCGCGCCGCCGTTTCTGACATCGGTGGCATCATGTGCCACGCCGCCATCGTGTCCCGCGAATACGGCCTTCCCGCCGTTGTGGGAACCGGATTCGGTACGACCACTATCAAAACGGGCCAGCTCATCCGTGTCGATGGGAATGCCGGAACCGTCACCATCCTGAACGAAATCCCGGTCATCAACTAATGAATATGACTGCTGGGCCCTACACAAAACCGTTTGGCCAGCTTGTTGCCGCTGACCGCCCCAGCGTGGGAGGAAAGTGCGCCAGTTTGGGTGAACTTGTGTCGGCCGGGCTTCCTGTGCCGGACGGGTTCGCGGTCACCGTAGACGCGTTCGAGGACTACCGTGACGATTCGACCCTGCGCGAGGAGCTTAAAAACCTCGTGCAGGCCGTCGATGCCACGAGTGCTTCCGCCCTGCAGTTAGCTCATGACAAGGCCGTGGAACTCGTGCTGAGTCACCCGCTTCCCGGAACGATTGAAGAGGACATCCGCTCGGCCTATCTGGCTCTGTCGCGGGAGACCGCGCAGCGTCGAGGTCTTGCTGACACGGATAACATTCCCGTCGCCGTGCGTTCCTCCTCGGTCGATGAGGATGGCGATGCCGCCAGTTTCGCCGGTCAGCAGGAGACTTATCTCTGGGTCGTGGGCGAGGATGACGTTATTGCCAAAGTGCGCGAGTGCTGGGCAAGCATGTATTCGCCTCAGGCGATTGCCTACCGTCACGGCATGGACGATGTGGATGCCCACGACGCCTCCATGATCTCGGTGGCCGTTCAGCTCATGGCTGATGCCGACGTTGCCGGGGTCACCTTCACCGTCAGCCCTCGCACCGGTGACCGCTCGGTCATCGCCATCAACGCGAGCTGGGGTCTTGGCCAGTCGGTTGTGTCGGGCGAAGTGACGCCCGACGAGTATTGGCTGAACAAGATCGGGCCCGAAATCACGACCACGCGCGTGGCTCACAAGTTGCACGAATACGTGCCGGCTGCGAGTGGTGTCGGCGTTGTGCTGCAGGATATTCCCGTGGAACGCCAAGACATCGCGTGCCTCTCTGAAGTGGATGTCATCGCCCTGGCCGAGATCGCCCTGCGGGTCGAGAAGCACTACGGCTGCCCGCAAGACATCGAGTGGGCTTTGGAGCACAACACCGACGGCAGTAGCACCGTCATGCTGTTGCAGTCGCGCCCCGAGACCAACTGGAAAAAGCGAAAAGAAGAAAAGGCCGCAGCGGCCAAGACATCGAGCACAAGCGGATTGATGGGCTTCATGTCCACCGTGACAAAAGGAGCAACCTCATGAGCGCCGACACGAACCCCAGCTGGCAAGACCTACTCGACCTCGTCACGCAGCTGAACGACAGCAATTACGAGTCGGCCAGCGTGCAGTTTGGTAACGTCTCCGTTCGACTCTCCAACGTTGCTGGCTTTCAGGATGGTGGGGCCGCGGTTTCGGCGCCGGTTGCCGCTCTTGCTGCACTTGCTGCTCCTGTTGCCGCCGCACCCGTTGGTATCGCTGTCACCCCTCTGGCTGCAGCCCCCGTCGCCGCACCCGCCGCGGTTGTCCCCGTTGGCGACCGCATCGATGCCCCCATGATCGGTGTCTTCTACCGCCGCCCGTCCCCCGGAGCTCCCGCGTTCATCGAGCCCGGTGACCACGTCGAGGCCGACACCACCATCGGCATCATCGAGATCATGAAACTCATGAACCCCATCACTGCGGGCAAGGCCGGCGTCATCACCGTGTTCCTCGCCGAGGACGCTGCCGCCGTTGAGTTTGGTCAAGGCCTCGCCATGATCACCGTGGATGCTTCATGAGCTCCATCCCAACTCCTGACGCGCTTGCCACCGAACTAAAGGAAGATGCGGCTGACACACGCCCCGTCATTCTCATTGCAAACCGTGGCGAAATCGCCGTGCGCATCATCGCTGCCGCCAAGCGCATCGGCGCGAGCCCCGTGCTTGCCGCGAGCGTCATTGACGCCGATTCTCCTGCCGCCCGCATGGCCGATCGCGTTGTCGTGATCGGCGCCTCCCCTGCGGGAGCCTCCTACCTCCGCCCCGAACAGGTGGCCCAGGCCGCCGTCAATGTCGGTGCTGCTGCCGTGCATCCGGGGTATGGATTCTTGAGTGAACAACCCCACTTGGCCGAACTTCTCGCTGAAGAAGGAATCGCTTTTGTCGGCCCTCGCCCCGAAACCCTGCGCGCCGTGGGCGACAAGGGCAGTGCCCGCAAGGTTGCGATTGCCGCCAACGTTCCTGTCGCTGCCGGCGTCGAAATTGATGACGTGGATGACGTGCAAGCCCTCGTCGCACTCGGCAACGGCATCGGCTACCCCCTTCTCATCAAAGCTATTCATGGTGGCGGCGGTCGCGGGATCCGTCTCGTCGAAAACTCCGAACAGCTTGCCGTTCTCGTTCCTCAGGCTGCCGCCGAGGCCCTCGGCGCCTTCGGAAACGGTGCCCTCTATCTCGAGCGCTACTACGGCTCTGCCCGACACGTTGAGGTGCAGGTCTTCGGCGATGGCGAGGGCGGCGTTCAGATCTTTGGTGACCGCGACTGCTCCGTGCAGCGTCGGCACCAGAAGCTCATCGAAGAGTGCCCGGCCCCCGGTTTGACGGATGTCCGGCGCAAGATTTTGCACGACGCCTCGCGTGCGCTCGTCATCGCCCTCAAGTATCGCGGTGCCGGAACCGTCGAGTTTCTCGTCGATACCCTCAGCGATGACGTTGTCTTTCTCGAGGTGAATGCGCGCATTCAGGTCGAGCATCCGGTTACCGAAGAGGCCTTTGGCGTCGACCTCGTTGCCGCCCAGCTTCGGTTGGCACTGGGGCTTGATCCTGAGCTTCCGGATGTACCGCCCGTTCCCCCGGCGACCGTCATCGAGTTGCGCCTCAACGCCGAGGACCCCAACGAAGACTTTCGCCCGAACTCCGGTGACATCACAGCCGTTTCGTGGCCACGAGGTCCCGGCATCCGGGTCGACACGCAAATTGAGGCCGGCTACCGGTTCCCTCTTTACTACGACAGCCTGATGGCCAAGCTCATCGTGCGCGCTCACAACCGTGACGCTGCCGTCGCCGCCATTGCCTCGGCTGCTGCCAACACGCGCATCGAGGGCATCAAAACCACGCTACCGATGCACCACTTCGTGCTCGCGCACCCCGACTTTATCCGCGGCCAAGTGCCCACCTCGTGGTTCGCTCCCGTCTGGGAAAACCACTCGAACGGAGCCACCTCATGACCACCGAACCTTGGCCAGCGGCCGCCGCACCCCACCTCGCCGGCAAAGCCGATTTCTCGAAGCGCCGCCCCATCCGCATTGTTGACACCAGCGTGCGCGATGGCAACCAGAGCCTCTGGGCTGCCGCCGGAATCACCACTGGAATGGTCGAAGCAGTTGGGCCTTTGCTCGATCAGGTTGGCCTCGAAGCCCTCGACTTCACCAGCTCGACGAACCTCTCGATGGGCGTCAAGTTTCACAACGAGAACCCGTGGGAGCGCATCTCGCGCACCCGTGCCGCCATGCCGAACACGCACCTGGCCGCCATCACGACCGGAATGCGTTTCATGTCGTGGGAGAAGGCCTCCGAAACCGTGTTTCGCATGTCCCTGCGCCTCATGGCCAAGCACGGTCTGAGCCGTCTGCAAATTGCGGAACCCATGAACGACGTGGACATCACGTTGCGGGTGGCGCAGTGGGCCAAGGAAGAGGGCATCGAGCAGGTCGTCGCGGCCGTCGTCTTCACCGAGAGCCCCGTGCACACCGATGATCGCTACCGCAGCAACACGCTCGCCTACGCGAACTCCCCCTTCATCGACAGCATTTACCTCAAGGATCCCGGGGGGTTGCTGACCGCCGAACGCGTGAGCCAACTCGTTCCCGTCATGCGCGTTGCCGCCGGAAAAAAGACCCTCGAGCTGCACAGTCACTGCACCACGGGCGCTGCACCGCACCTGTACCTCGTCGGCGCCGAACTCGGTATCGACGTGTTGCACACCGGCCTCGGCCCCCTCTCCAACGGCACTGCCCAGCCCAGCTTCGAACACCTCGTGGCTAACCTCGATGCCCTCGGCATTCCCGTTGACGCCGATCGCGAGGCGGCCGCGGCTGCCGCGGAGATGTTGCAATCGTTCGCGGATGCGCAAGGTCTTAAGGCCGGCGCTCCCAGCGAATACGACCTCAGCTTTCACGTGCACCAGGTTCCCGGCGGCATGATGGGCACCATGAAACGCCAGCTCAGCGAGATTGGCATGCTGGATGCCCTGCCTCAGGTCATCGAGGAAGCCGGCCGCGTGCGTGGCGAACTCGGCTACCCCATCATGGTCACCCCGTTCAGCCAGTTCGTCGGCAGTCAAGCTCTGATGAACGTGCTCGCGGAGCGCAGTGGCCAGGAACGATATAGCCGCATCCCCGACGAGGTGCTCAAGTTCGTCCTCGGCCAATTCGGCACTCCCGAGGGCTCCATTCTGCCTGAGGTGCTGCAGCGCGTCGCCGACATGCCTCGCTCCAAGGAGCTGTCGGTCCCCGTGGTCGAGAAGTCTCTCGAAGAGTTGCACACCGAATACGCGACCAAGTTTGGCCGCGCTCTGACCGAGGAGGAGCTGATGCTTCGCCTCGTGCTGCCGGCCGAACAACTCGATGGCATGCTCGCCTCCGGGCCCGCGCCCGCGTGGAAAGCCGGTTCGCGTGCATCCCGTGCCAACGCATCTGGAACCACCGCCCCTGTTACCAACGCGGCCACCTTTATCGCGGCCGCCAACACCCTTCCCGACTGGAAATATCTCGCCGTCAACTTCGCCGGCCAGAGCATTACCCTTCAGCGCCCGACCACCGGAGAAACAAAATGACCAACCCAGAAATCCTTGCCCGCCTCGCTCGCGTGCGCGGCATCATGTTTGATATTGACGGATGCCTTGTCATCTCGGATGGCCCCAGCGGCCAGGGCGGTTCCGTTCTCCCCGGCGCCAAAGAAGCCATCGACCAGGCTCGTGCCACCGGTCGCACGGTGTGTGTCTTCACCAACGGCAGCGCTCAGAAGCCCGAAGACATCGCGCAACTCCTGCGCGACTTCGGTCTTGACGTGCGGGACGAAGAAGTACTCACCCCGGCCGTTGTGGCCGCCGAGGTCATGAAGGAACGCTTCGGCAACAAGCCCCTCCTCGTCTTTGGGGGCGAGGGCGTTCTGCACGACTTCCACAAACGTGGGCTCAACGTTGTCGATCTGGAATCAGCTTTTGCGGGCACTCCGACCAATGCGGCAGCCGTTGTCATCGGCTGGGATATTGACTTTGGGCGGGCAAAACTGCAGATTGCCGCCGAAGCGATTGTGGGCGGTGCCGAACTCTTCTGCACCTCCGACGCCCCCATGTTTGCCTCGCACGAGCGCCTGAACGTCGGCGTTTCTGGCTTCATCGTGACAGGCCTGGCGCACGTCACGGGCGTGCCCTACAGCATTTTGGGCAAGCCGTCGACTGAGGCAATGGATGTCGTGAGCCGGGTTCTTGGAGCCAGCCCCCAAGAGATCCTTGTCATCGGGGACGACATCAACTTGGAGTCCGCCATGGCACGCCGCGCTGGTGCCCTCGCTGGGTTAGTCCTCACGGGAACCAGCACGCTGGCCAGGTTGGCCGAAGCCCCCGCCGATGTTGCTCCCGAAATCGTGATCAACAGCATGAGCGAACTCGTCGACATGTTTACCGAGGCCGACAAAGCGCACGCTCTCACGTCGCACTAGGAAAATCCGCTAGCGACAGCGCGCCAACAGCATCCCGATCACTGAGAACACCCGAACATTCCAATGGAGGAATAGTCATGACGGCATTTGATGGACACGTTGCCCTGATCACCGGCGCGGGGCAGGGACTCGGTGCGGCTATCGCCCTCGAACTTGGTTCGCTCGGGGCGGCCGTCGCTGTGACCGACGTGAACCTCGCCAATGCCGACGCAATCGCCACCCAGATTACGACGGCCGGCGGGCAAGCGATTGCTCTGCCCCTCAACACGACGTCACCGGCCGAGCAGGAGGCGGCCGTTGCCGCGACCGTCAAGGCCTTCGGCAAGCTGACGCTGGCGGTCAACAACGCCGGAATTGGAACCCCCAGTGCTCTCGTCGGGGACCTCGATCTTGAGGCGTGGAACCACATGATCAATGTGAACCTCAACGGTGTTGCCTATGGCCTTCGGTACCAGATCCCCGCCATGTTGGCTTCCGGCGGCGGAGCCATCGTAAATATGTCTTCCGTCCTCGGCTCCATCGGCGTGGTCGGCGTTCCCGCCGCCTACACCGCCGCCAAACACGGCGTAGTGGGCCTCACCAAAAATGCCGCTCTCGAATATGCCGATCAGGGCATACGTATCAACAGTGTCGGCCCCGCTTTCATCAAGACGCCCCTGCTGGCCAATCTCCCCGACGAAGCCCTGCCCGCACTCGCGGCATCTCACCCTATGGGGCGCCTCGGCGAACCAGAGGAAGTATCGGCACTCGTGTGCTTCTTGCTTTCAGACCGCGCATCCTTCATCACCGGGGGGTACTACCTCATTGACGGCGGTTACACCGCTCGCTAGCCCCGCTTTTGCCGAGGCCTCCCTTTCGCCGAGACCGCACCAAATCCGACCTCACGAACGCCACCTGCGTCGAGACCCCATGTTGTCCGACTTTTTTCGCGACATCCCGGATTTGGTGGAGTCTCGACGGGACGCCACCGACGCTCGGTCAGATTTCGCGGTGTATCGGCAAAAACAGTAAAGGCACCATCGTTTCCCGAGAGGGACGACGGTGCCTTTGCTTTTAGAAAGTAGTTGTTAGAGGCGACGCATCATGTGGAACGGGATGGCGAGCGCCAGGCAGAACACCAGGATGCCGGAGAAGAAGATCACTCCGCCGAACTCGGGGAACTCAAAAGCCGCTGCCAAGAGGCCCTGGCTGGCACCGAGCAGTCCCAGTGCGATGAGGAAGATAATGACTCTCACAATGTTCTCCTTGAATTCTTTTGTGGCCATCCGCTCAAGCGGTGAATCACTGGTTTTAGTTTAGAGGGCGGCGGCGCGTTCCAACACGAGTTCACGCACACGAGCCGCATCAGCTTTGCCCTGCATTGCCTTCATAACTGCACCAATGACGGCACCGGCTGCCTGTAGCTTGCCCTCGCGAATCTTCTCGAGAACGTCGGGCTGGGACTTCAGGGCCTCGTCGATTGCGGCGATGAGAGCACCGTCGTCGCTGACAACAGCAAGACCACGGGCATCGACAACCTCGCGCGGCGAACCCTCGCCGGCAATGACACCCTCGAGTACCTGGCGAGCCAGACGGTCGGTCAGCGTGCCATCGTCGATCAGCAGTTGAAGTTCGGCAACCTGTGCCGGTGTGACGAGCGAGGTGGGCTCGGCATCGGCGATATTGGCCAGACGAGCAATCTCGCCCGTCCACCACTTGCGCGCGGTCTGCGGCGAGGCGCCTTGAGCGACCGTCTCGGTGATTTCATTCAGGAGGCCGGAGTTCACGACATCCTGGAATTCAAGGTCACTAAAGTTCCAGTCAGCTTTCAAGCGACGACGACGCTCGGCAGGCTTCTCGGGAAGCGCGGCACGCAGTTCCTCGATGAGCTCGGGGGCAGGAACAACAGGGAGAAGGTCGGGCTCAGGGAAGTACCGGTAGTCATCGGCGTCAGACTTGGGGCGACCGGCACTGGTAGCTCCGGTATCTTCATGCCAATGGCGCGTCTCCTGCGTGATGGTGCCGCCGCCGGCCAAAATTGCCGCCTGACGTTGGATCTCGTAGCGAACCGCACGCTCGACCGAACGCAGCGAGTTGACGTTCTTGGTCTCGGTACGCGTGCCGAGCGTGCCGCTGCCACGGGGGCTGAGTGACACGTTGGCGTCGCAACGCAGGTTTCCGCGCTCCATCTTCGCGTCAGAGATGCCGAGGGCCACCACCATGTCGCGAATGGTGGAGACGTAGGCCTTGGCCAGCTCAGGAGCATCCGCTTCGGCACCGTAAATAATTCTGGTGACAATTTCGACGAGAGGAACTCCCGCACGGTTGAAGTCGACGAGCGAATACTCGGCACCCTGGATCCGGCCGGCCGAACCGCCCACGTGGGTGAGCTTGCCGGCGTCTTCCTCCATGTGAGCACGCTCGATATCAATCTGGAAGAGGCGGCCATCCGCCAGTTCCACCTCGACGTTGCCGTTGATAGCAATGGGCTGATCGAATTGCGAGATCTGGTAGTTCTTGGCGAGGTCAGGGTAGAAGTAGTTCTTGCGAGCGAAGGTTGACGACGGCGCGATGTCACAGCCGAGCGCGAGACCCAAACTGATCGAGTAGCGCACGGCTTGCTCGTTCACCACGGGAAGCGCGCCCGGGAGCCCGAGACAGGTGGGCGTGATGTTGGTGTTGGGCTCGCTACCAAAGTTGTTGGGGGCGGCCGAGAACATCTTGGTCTTGGTGGAGAGTTCGACGTGAACTTCAAAGCCGAGGACCGGTTCGAACAGCTCGAGAGCCTTATCGAAGTCCATGAGTTTTGCCTTCGCCATTAGCGGGCACCTTCCATCAAAACGGGAGCTTGGCTGAGGAGAGTGTGGCCCCACTTTTCTTCCAAGAGAGACTCGAGGGCGCCACCCACGTTGTAGAGGCGGTGATCCGCGCGAGCGGGAGCCAAGAACTGAATACCCACGGGCAGACCGTCCTCTTGGGCCAAACCAACGGGCAATGACATCCCCGGGATGCCGGCAAGGTTGGCGGGAATGGTCGCGATGTCGCCGCGCCACATGGCCATGGGATCATCCAGTTTCTCGCCGAGTTTCCACGCCGTGGTGGGGGCCGTGGGTGAGGCAAGCACATCCACATTGGCAAACGCGACGTCAAAGTCGCGCTGCACGAGCGTTCGCACTTTCTGGGCACTGCCGTAGTACGCGTCGTAGTAACCGGCCGATAGTGCGTAGGTTCCCAAAATGATGCGGCGCTTGACCTCGGCGCCAAAGCCAGCCTCACGGGTCGCGGCCATGACCTGTTCGACCGTGCCACCACCCACGGGGTTGACGCGCATACCGAAGCGAACCGAGTCGTACTTGGCCAGGTTGCTGGATGCCTCAGCCGGCAAAATCAGATAGTACGCGGCAACGGCATACTGCAGGCTGGGCAAGCTGACTTCGACAACCTCGGCACCGTTTGCTTCGAGAAGAGCAAGCGCCTCGTGAAAACGAGCGAGGACGCCGGGCTGGAAGCCCTCGCCATCGAGTTCGGAGACGACCCCGATACGAAGGCCCTTCACGTTGGCGTTGCGCACGGCCTCGGCCATGGAGGGCCACTCATCGCGCAGCGAAGTGGAGTCGTGGCGGTCGTGACCGCCGATGATGTCGTGCAGCAGCGCCGAGTCGAGAACCGTGCGGGACACGGGTCCTATCTGGTCGAGGCTGGAGGCAAGCGCGATCGCGCCATAGCGGCTGACACCACCGTAGGTGGGCTTCACACCGACGGTTCCCGTGACGTGAGCGGGCTGACGAATCGAGCCGCCGGTGTCGGAGCCCAGCGCAAAGGGGGCCTCGAAGGCAGCAACAGCTGCAGCCGAACCACCACCGGAACCACCAGGGATACGGTCAAGATCCCACGGGTTATGCGTGGGGCCATAAGCCGAGTGCTCGGTGGAGGACCCCATCGCGAACTCGTCCATATTGGTCTTGCCGAGGGGCACAAGGCCAGCCTCGCGAATCTTGGTCACGACGGTGGCGTCGTAGGGCGACATCCACCCCTGAAGAATGAGCGAGCCGCTCGTGGAAGGCATGTCGGTGGTGACCAGCACATCTTTGATGGCAAGAGGAACACCATCGAGAGCATTCAGGATGTCGCCCGCCTTGCGACGCGCATCCGACGCCTTGGCGGCAGCCAGTGACACCTCGGGGTTGACGTGCAAGAAGGCATGAACGGCGCCATCGACGGCCGCGATGCGGTCAAGGTGGGCCTGCGTTACTTCAACGCTCGAGGTTGCTCCGGAGGCCAGAGCTGTTGCGAGCTCAGCTGCGGTGTGGCGAATCAGATCCGTCATTATTGTTCTTCTCCCAGGATTGCGGAGACCTTGAAACGGCTGCCGTCATGTTCGGGGGCCTGCGTCAAAACCTGTGCGGTGTCGAGAACGTCGGCGACGACATCTTCGCGGTAGACGTTGACCAAAGGAATGGGGTGGCTCGTGATCGGCACATCGGCTGTGGCGACAGACGAGACGGAAGCAACGGCTTCGACAATCTGCCCGAGTTCCAGAGTCAGACTCGCGATTTCGGCTTCGGAAAGGTCAATTCGCGCGAGGCCGGCCAGATGGCGAACCTGTTCGGCGGTGATGTCAGACATGATCTCAAGTTTATCGCGGTGTGGGTTGGTGGGTTCACCGGGTGTACGCAGCGGATGGGAGGTAGCGATCATTCTCGTTTGTCACCAAGTGGGCGTAAATGGTGACCGCACTCGACGCAACCAACATCGAGTTTCCCCGGATGGCTGTCCAACTCGCCGCAGGGCGAACCATCCGTGACGGGTCGACGAAGGAATAACCAGTGAGGCCGCCATCCAGGACCAGTGGATGCGAGCACTGCTCGGGAGGGAGTTCTACTTTGCCGATGCGTCCTTGCGTGCCAGCTCTGCTGTCTTGAGCAACCAGGCGGAGCGACGTTCCAAGGTGCTGAAACGAACGCGGTCAAACCGAGTGATGCCCTTGGTCTTGACTCCTACAAACCAAAGGATGGGGAACTTGAGCGAAGCGGCGCTGGCACCGCGGTACCAGATTTTGTCGAAGAAAGCTGGCGCATCCATCGTGATGAATACCCGCGCTGTTCGGCCAGTCAGGAACTTATTCCAGGCCGTACCCTTCTTATTGGCAAAAACGAAGCCAGCCAAGAAAACGCGATCAAAAAAGCCCTTGAGTACAGCGGGGTAGGTTCCCCACCAGACGGGGTAGGCAAAAACGAAATGTTCGGCCCAATCAATAGTTTCGGCCATGTCGTGAATTTCCGGACCGAGACGCACTGTGTCCTCCAGCCCGGCGACTTTGAGGTCACGTCGGTCGTGGGTCACAGATTCAAATGCAATGGCGGCAAGATCAAGGATGCGAACCTCAGCCCCATGGGCACGAGCGGAAGCGACATAGGCGTCAGTTATTGCGTGACTGAAACTCCCGGGAATCGGATGCCCGATGATGACGGCAATCCGCTTCATGGGTTGACTTGAGATCATGCAATTAGACTACTTGTACTTCTAAGGCACTCTTGTACAAAGCTTGCTGTAAACGTACAATTTATACATGTCGATCACAGCCCCCGTCACCGTCTCAGATGCACGCGACCAGCTCGCGGCAATCATCGACCGCGTTCGCGCCGAGCACGAACCCGTATACCTGTCTCGGCGGGGCCAGCGGGTTGCCGCCGTCATCGATGCCGACGATTTGGAGCGTCTGATCGAATTGGCCGAAGACATGGCTGACATACGTGCCGCTGAAGAATCTCGGGAAGAAATGCGGCGCACACAAAATGAACCGACGCCTTGGGAGACGGTGAAGGCAGACCTCGGCCTCGCATGACCTACTCGGTTAAAATCGCACCTGCCGCCGAACGCCAACTTCGCAAACTCGATGCTCCGGTTCGCCGCCGAGTTCAGGGAGCACTCGACCTTTTGGCAGAGAATCCACGGCCTCCCAAGGGGATTCAGCTCGTCGGTGGCTCTGGCGAGTGGCGAGTTCGGACGGGCGACTACCGCATCATCTATGAGATTCATGACGACCACTTGATTGTGCTCGTCTTGCGACTCGGTCATCGCCGCGAGATTTACGAATCTCGCTAGAAAATCTCGTCAATTTGCCTAAGGTGCCGAAGCTTCCAGCGGGCTAAAATTGGCTTGACCGAGCCCGGTCGAAAAACCGGCCGCTGACGGAAAAGTCCGCTTCGGCATCGCGACAGTCGGCTTCCAGGGGGAATTCAGAACATGATTCGGGTAGACCACTTATCTAAGAGCTATGGCTCCATCAAGGCGGTGAAAGACCTGTCATTCGAGGTTGAGGCCGGGAGCGTCCTCGCTTTCCTCGGCACCAACGGTGCGGGTAAGAGCACGACAATCTCCTGCCTGACCACAGTGTTGTCCCCAGATTCCGGAACGATGGAGATTGCCGGCCACCGGGTTGGTCGCGACGACGATGACATCCGCCGCGAAATTGGGGTTGTCTTCCAGACGTCACTGCTCGACCCAACGCTGAAGGTCAAAGAGAATCTCGCCGACCGGGCCGCGTTTTATGGCATCACGGGCGACGAGCGTACCCGCCGCATCAACGAACTGGCCAGCATGATCGATATCGGTGATTTTCTCGACAAGCCCTACGGTTCTCTCTCGGGGGGCCAAATGCGCCGGGTTGATATTGCGCGTGCTCTCATCCACCAACCGGCCCTGCTCTTTCTCGACGAGCCGACCGCGGGCCTGGATCCGCAGAG
>NZ_JACGWU010000002.1 GCF_014137865.1 Alpinimonas psychrophila
ACCACAGTGTTGTCCCCAGATTCCGGAACGATGGAGATTGCCGGCCACCGGGTTGGTCGCGACGACGATGACATCCGCCGCGAAATTGGGGTTGTCTTCCAGACGTCACTGCTCGACCCAACGCTGAAGGTCAAAGAGAATCTCGCCGACCGGGCCGCGTTTTATGGCATCACGGGCGACGAGCGTACCCGCCGCATCAACGAACTGGCCAGCATGATCGATATCGGTGATTTTCTCGACAAGCCCTACGGTTCTCTCTCGGGGGGCCAAATGCGCCGGGTTGATATTGCGCGTGCTCTCATCCACCAACCGGCCCTGCTCTTTCTCGACGAGCCGACCGCGGGCCTGGATCCGCAGAGTCGCGAACAGGTCTGGGACACCATCCATTCGCTGAGGTCAACGCAGGGCCTCACGGTATTCCTCACCACGCACTACATGGAGGAGACCGAAGAGGCCGATCAGGTGCTGATCATTCACAACGGCGAATTGGTCGTGCAAGGCACCCCCACCGAACTCCGCAAGACGCACAGTTCCAGCATCTTGTCAGTAACCGCCAGCGACCCTGAGCAGCTGCGCACCGCATGCGCTCACCGAGGGCTGGCTGTCACGTTCTCCTCCGGTACCGCTCGCATAACAGTCGAGAATTCAACGGATGCGTTTGCTTTCCTTCAAGAAAACCACGCGATTGTGGATGACTTCGAATTGAGACACGGAACGATGGATGACGTTTTTCTTTCGCTCACCGCCAATCGGACGAGCACCGCTAATCGCACCGCTGTGGAGAAGGGAGAAGTTGCATGAACATCTGGATCCTCGCCCGCCGCAACCTGCGCATTTATTTCCGCGACCGCGCTGGGGTTTTCTTCTCGTTTCTATCGCCGCTCATCCTGATCGCTCTCTACGCGCTCTTCCTCGGAAATCAGCAGGTCCAAAGCCTGCAGGCGAGCTTCCCCAGCGCCACCACCAGCGCCGTTGAGGCCTACATCAACGGCTGGGTCTTCGCGGGAATCACAATGATCACGACGTTGACGACAGGCCTTGCCGCGTTGAGCGTCTTCGTTGAGGACTCCGCCAGCGGTCGGTTCAAAGACTTCCTCGTGTCGCCGATTCGTAGATCGAGTCTCATCGTCGGTTATATGGTCTCGAGCTTCATCGTCGCTTTCTTCATGACTCTTTTGGTGGTGGCCATCTCCCAGGGCTATACCGCAGTCCGGGGAGGCACGTTGCTTTCGCCGGCCGAACTGCTTCTCACCATCGGTTACGTGGCTCTCTCAGCCGCCGCGTTCTCGGCCATCTCGGGTTTCGTCGTAACGTTCCTCACCTCGAACGGCGCTTTTGCGGCATTCAGCACCATTGTCGGCACCATGATTGGCTTCTTGGCTGGCGCGTACATTCCTGCGGGGGTTCTGCCGAGCGGAGTCGTAAACGTCATGAACACACTGCCCTTCGCCCAGTCCGCGATGCTGTTACGCCAACCCTTTACGGCGCAATCTCTGGATGCACTGACCCAAGGTCAACCCGAAGCGAAAACGATGCTCAGCGACTTCTACGGCATCACAATTTCGATTGGGGATTTCAGCGTGACGAACTGGATGGCCGTTGGGGCCCTCGCACTGTTCTTCCTCGTGTTCACCCTGTTGGCGTCGCTCCGACTCGCCCGACGCATTCGCTGAGCCTAGAGCGCCGAAGGACCTTGCGTGACGAGGATGTGGAAGCCTGCCGCATCCAGCACGGGAATGCCCAGCTCCTCCGCCTTAGCCAGCTTGGAGCCAGCACCGGGGCCCGCGGCAACGTAGTCGGTCCTCTTCGAGACACTCGACGCTGCCTTGCCTCCGGCGGAGATGATGGCCTCCTGCGCACCTTCGCGGCTGTAGCCCTCCAACGAGCCGGTCGCGACAACAGTCAGTCCAGCAAGGACTCCCCCGCGATCAACGCTGGAAAGGGAACCGGCGTGACCCGGCGTCGCGAACTGCACGCCTGCCGCGGCCCACTGCTCGATGATGTCAAGGTGCCAGTCGACCTCGAACCAAGCCAGCACCGAATCAGCAATGACGGGTCCTACCCCGTCGACAACGGCAAGTTCTTCCTTGGTCGCAGCTCGAATGGCATCGACGGAACCGAAGTAATCGGCAAGGGCTCGAGCGGCAACCGGACCCACGTGCCGGATTGAAAGTGAGACGAGAATGCGCCAGAGCGGCTTGGTCTTGGCCTCGGCGAGGTTGGCAAGAAGTTCCGTGGCATTCTTGCCGGGTTGACCGTCTTCGTTCTGAAAGAACGACACAATCTTGGGATTGCCCTCGGCATCATGGAGGGGCTCGCCTGTATCGCGGTCGCGAACATAGACGCGCACGGGGAGGAGGTCTTCGAGGGTGAGCGCGAACAACTTTGCTTCTGTAACGAGAGGTGCAATGGTGGGTTCCAACGGATGCGTCAAGGCCGCCGCAGCAACCTCGCCGAGCTTCTCGACATCGAGTCCGCCGCGGGAGCCAATGTGCTCCACCCGGCCACGAACCTGAGCCGGGCAGCTCCGAGCGTTGGGGCAGCGAAGGTCAATGTCGTCCTCGCTGGCGGGAGCCAAAGGCGATCCGCACTCCGGGCATTTGGCGGGCATCACGAAGGCGCGCTCGGTGCCATCACGCAGCTCGAGAACGGGGCCGAGCACCTCGGGGATGACATCGCCGGCCTTGCGGATGACGATGGTGTCGCCGATGAGAATGCCTTTGGCCTTGACCACATCCTGGTTATGCAGGGTCGCAAACTCAACAGTCGACCCGGCGACGCGAACGGGGGCAACGACGGCATAAGGGGTGGCACGGCCAGTGCGCCCCACACTGACTCTGATGTCGAGAAGCTTCGTATTGACCTGCTCGGGCGGGTACTTGTAGGCGATGGCCCAGCGCGGGGCACGGCTGGTGGCGCCAAGCTCTTGCTGCAGAGCGAGGTCGTCCACCTTGACGACAGCCCCGTCAATCTCGTGTTCGACACTGGCGCGGTTATCCCCCGCGTGCGCGATGAAGTCGGCAGCTTCGGCGGCCGTTGAAACCACGCGGTAGTGCGACGAAGTGGGCAGCCCCCAGGAAGCCAAAAGTTCGTAGGTGCCCGACTGGGTGGCGATTCGTGCGTCCGCCCACGCACCAATACCGTGCACGAGCATGCGCAGGGGCCGAGCCGCTGTCTTGCTCGGGTCTTTCTGGCGCAGCGAACCGCTGGCCGCGTTCCGGGGGTTCGCAAAAACTTTGTCTCCGGCGAGCGCTAGTTCGGCATTCAACTTTCGAAAGGCCTCGACGGGAAAGAAGATTTCTCCACGAACTTCGACCAACGGCGGATGCCCGGCGCCGGCCAGCGTATGCGGGATGCCGACGATGGTGCGCACGTTATCGGTGACGTCTTCTCCCACAACACCGTCGCCACGGGTGGCAGCCGTCACGAGGATGCCGTTTTCATAGCGCAGGTTGATGGCCAGACCGTCGATCTTCATCTCGCACAGGTAATTGACGGCGCGACCGCAGTCGCGCTCCACCTTCTCGGCCCAGGCCGTGAACTGTTCGAGTGAGAAAACATTGTCCAGGCTCATCATGCGCGCGGCATGAGTCACGGGGCTGAACGCCGACGAGACACCGCCACCCACCGACAGGGTCGGGCTGTCTTGACCCTGAAGTTCAGGATAGGTGCGCTCGAGTTCTTCGAGTCGTGCGATCAGGGCGTCGTACTCCAGATCGGAGATGAGGCTCTCGTCGCGCTCGTAATATGCGTCCCGGGCGCTCTGAATCTTTTCGGTGAGCTCCTGCGCTTGGGCCGCAGCATCCTCAAACGAGGGGATGCTCACGACGAAACCCTCATCATCATGCGGTTACTCGTTCGACGGCACTCACCGTTCGGGCAATGGTGACCTGCCCGAGAACGCGCGTGCCGATGTAGATGACAGCGGTCTGGCCAGGCGAGACCATGTTGAGCGGGGAATCCGGGGTGAGCACGAGTTCCTCACCGATGAGTTGTGCCATCGCGGGCACAGGATCGGCGTGGGCGCGCACCTGCATGTGGCAGGCGAAGGCCTCGGTGAGGGTGGCGGGGGCAATGCCTGCCCAGGTAAACGAAGTGCCGGCCAGCTCGCGCAGGTCAAGCGCCTCCTTGGGGCCAACAACGAGCGTGTTCGTCTTAGGGCGCACCTCCAACACGAAGCGAGGGCGACCATCGGGAGTGGGGATGCCAATGCCGACACCCTTGCGCTGCCCAATGGTGAAACTGTGCGTACCTTCATGTCCACCGAGGCGTTTGCCGTCCACATCCACAATGTCGCCGGGGGAAACACCGAGGCGCTCATCGAGCCAGCCCTTGGTGTCACCATCGGGGATAAAACAAATGTCGTGGCTATCGGGCTTCTGAGCAACAGTGAGACCACGAGCCTCGGCTTCTAACCGAATCTCGGCCTTAGACGGGGTATCCCCCAGCGGGAACATCGAGTGCGCGATTTGGTCGGCAGTCAACACGCCCAAAACGTACGACTGGTCTTTGGCCCAGGCACTGGCACGGTGCAGTTCGAGGTTGCCATTTTCGTCAGTCAAGACTTTGGCGTAGTGGCCTGTGCAGACGGCGTCGAACCCAAGGGCGATGGCCTTCTCCATGAGGGCCGAGAACTTAATCTTCTCGTTGCAACGCATGCAGGGATTCGGGGTGCGACCGGCTTGGTATTCGGCGATGAAATCATCGACAACATCCGCTTTGAAACGCTCGGAAAAGTCCCACACGTAGTACGGGATTCCCAGCAGATTGGCGGCGCGCTGGGCATCCATCGAGTCTTCAATGGTGCAACAACCACGGGCTCCCGTACGCAGTGTGCCCGGATTACGGCTGAGAGCCAAGTGCACCCCGACCACCTCGTGCCCCGCATCTACCGCGCGCGCAGCAGCGACGGCGGAATCAACCCCACCACTCATTGCCGCTAAAACACGCATGCTTCTAGTTTAAGTCGAGAGCCGGGCATGCATCTACTGACGCGTGGCTTATTTCATGCTGAGGGTAGCAACAATGATGTCCCCAGCGAGCTTTCGGTATCGTTCGTGGCGCTTGTCTTCTAACAAGTCGCGACCAAAAACCGTACGAAAGGTGTAGCGGTTGGCGACGTGAAAAATAGCATAAGAGCTAATGATCATGTGAGCATCAAGGGCATCGATGTCGTCACGAAAAAGTCCAGCTTTTACTCCCCGATTGATTATTCCGGCCAGTGTTTCAATAGCCTGAGAATTCAATTCTTGAATGCGCGTTGATTCCGAAATGTGTTCGGCGCGGTGGATATTCTCAATCTGTACGAGACGAACAAAGTCCCGGTGACTTGTGTGGTGATCGTACGTTAACTGTGCGAGGTGCCGGAGTCCCTGAACAGGATCAAGCCCAGCAACCTCCATTTCTCGTTCGAGGCCCCGTACGCGCTCATAAGCGGATTCCATCACTTCTAAATAGAGGCCCTCTTTTGAACCGAAGTAGTAGTAAATCATCCGCTTCGTAGTCGCTGTCTCGGCCGCAATTTCATCTACTCGCGCACCCGCAAAACCGTTTGCTGCGAATTCTGCCGTGGCGACCCTAAGGATGTCCGCTTTCGTCGCCTTGGGGTTTCGTCGACGACTTTCCGACTTCACTGCGTCAACTTCGGGAAGGCTCATGAATATTCCTGATATTGGTCGGTTCGCGGTCGCGTTTTGGCAAGTTTAGCTATCAGGCGGATTTGCATCGAACCCTCATTCAGAAAACTGCAACTGGGGCAATTGGAGCTCCGACCCCGCCGGTAATGGGAAGAACGTCGCATGAGAAGAAGAACTCCCATCTCTGGTGTTGCGCGCATTCTCGTGAAAGTTCCTCAAGGTCTAGTATCTCGCCAAAGGGCATCCCCGCGTCACGAATGAGAAGACAGTGAACTGGCATTGACTCGTTCGGATTTTCTGGCGGAAAAACTTCTATCGCCCAGTTATCGCCACCCAAGAAGGAAATATCGTTCTCCTTCAGCCAAATCGCTGCTTCGATTCCGATTCCGGGCTCGCTTTCAGCAAATTTCTCTCGATCGCCATCGATTGTAAAGACCTGCAACCAGCCTGTTCGAAGCAAGACGATGTCACCAGAGCGCAGGACGATTCCTTCAAACGCAAGGCATTCCATGATCTCTTGCGACGAAATCACGTGGTCTGAATCAAGGCGTCTCCTGTTGAGGAATCTTGGCAGGTCGATGAGGACACCGCGTCCGCGAATTCCCTTAGCCATATTTTCAATTCCCAACATGGCCGCGCCGCTGTCCGTCACTGTTTCGACGGCATAACCGTTGTACAGTTTTCCGTCGTATGCGACATGCGCCAAGGCGTCCAATTGTGTGCTGGCATGCGTATGGATCATCACAATGTCATCCATGAAATGAAAGCCACCCTTTTCAGGCTTGGAGGCTCCGGTTCTTTTCATGATGTGAATAAGGTTCTGTCGCAAACCCGCGGCGGGTTGAGGACCAGCCGCGTTCAGCTCGATGGCGAGGGGTATCACTTTTCCGGAAGACACAAGTTGTGAAGCCGCGGTAATTTGCTCCGGTTGAAGGAGATTTATGGTCCCCAATTCATCCTCGTTCCCCCATCGGCCCCAGTTGGAAGCCCGCAGGGACCACGCTCGAAAACCCTGCATCACTAGCTGGTTCTTTGATTGCGAATCCGACGTGTGTTAAGCGCGTCGAGGAGAACTGCAAGCAGGATGAGGGCGCCTTGAACGAATTGCACGAGAAAGGCCGAGACGTTCAGGAGGGTCATTCCGTTGTTGATGACACCGATTAGCAACACGCCAATAAAAGTTCCCACCATACTTCCCTTACCTCCGAAGAGGCTCGTTCCGCCGATGACAACAGCAGCAATCACATTTAGTTCCGCACCGATTGCTGCGTTTGGTGTTGCAGAGTCCAGACGACCGAGAGTGACGATAGCTGCTAATCCGGCACAGAAACCCGCAATCACATACGCCGTGAACACGATCGATTTGACGTTGATGCCGGCCAGACGAGCGGCCTCGCTGTTTCCACCAACGGCATAGATGCGATGACCAAACGTCGTCCTCGACAGGAGGATATGACCCAGAACAAACATCACGATGGTCAGGATCGCCGAAGATTTGATCCCTGCGAAGTCTGAGTTCCCCAACCAGTTAAGTGCTTCCGGAAGTCCATAGACGGAGTTGCCTTGACTGATTTGCAGGGTCATTCCTCGAGCCATGCCCAAGACCGCAAGGGTGACGATGAAGGGTGCCAACCGCAACCAAGCTACAAAAGCTCCGTTGATAGCACCGAGCAGGGATGCCACAACAAGAACGGTCAAAATTCCAAAATATCCGTTTGTCGCTTGGGAGACCATTGCGCCGAGCAACCCGGAAAGCGCAATATTCGCGCCCACCGAAAGGTCAATTCCACTTGTGATGATGACAAACGTGGCGCCGACTGCGGCAATGCCGACAACCGAGCTCTGCGTCACAATGTTCGACAAATTGCCGGGCGTTAAGAATGTCGGTGTCATGAAGCTCAACACGGCGGAAACGATAATCAATGCCAACGCAATAGGGGCGATGTTATTGCTGAAAATCACGCGCAAGAAATTACGTATGCGATGCTGCGGGGGAACCGCAACGTTGTGTGCTGTGGATGTCATTTGCTAGATTTCCTTTTTCTTAGCTGCCCGAGAGGCCAGGTGAAGAATGTGCTGTCGATCGAATTCGGATCTAAGGAGTTCGCCGACAATGCGCCCTCCGGCGAGGACATAAACACGGTCGGCTACTGCCAAGATTTCGTCCGTGTCGGAACTCGTCATGAAGATGCTCGTCCCGTTCGACGCTAGGTCAAAAATATGCTCGTAAATTCCCGACTTGGCTCCAACATCGACACCCCTTGTTGGATCGTCGAAACAAACAACGACGGGTGACGTTTGACTGATACGAGCCAAAACAACCTTTTGTTGGTTGCCTCCAGACAATTCGCCCACAGCCTGCGTTGGTGATCGAAATTTTATGGAGAATTTTTGTCCCGAAAATAAGGCCCGTGAATGCATTGATGCAAGGTTGAGAAATCCAAACCTTGAAACGAGGTGGTAACTGCCGTAAGCCAGATTTGACTCTATAGAGCCCCCCAGAACAAGCCCCTCTTGTTTTCGATCCTCCGGACCGTAAAGTACCCCAAGCGCTCTGGCAGATGAAATCCTGCCCGACTTCAAGGGCTTCCCTCCTACCGTGACATTTCCCTTGAGGAAAGGTTCCACTCCTGTCAAAACACGCATCAGTTCAGTCCGTCCCGCTCCAGCGAGCCCAACCAAACCGACAATTTCCTTTGACTTGATGTGCACGGATGATCCACGAACCCCCCTGGCAACGAGATTCTCGCCCTCTAGAGTTACAGAACCGAGTTTTCTCGACACCCAGGGATAGGCCTGGGCCAAATCTTTGGCGAGCATCGCACGAACGAGCTTGCCCTCATCCCATTCACCTATCGGGCCGTCTCCCACCACTGATCCATCACGGAGAACCACCAACCTGTCGGCAATGCGAAAGAGTTCATCGAGGTGATGGGTGACGTAGAGAATCGTCAGACCTTCGGCTTTGAGCGCAAGAATAACGTCAAGCAAGTTGTCTACATCGGCCTCCGGAAGTGACGATGTTGGCTCGTCAAGAATCAAGACTTTTGCGTCTCTAACGAGGCAACGCGCGATTTCAGCCAGTTGACGCTGTGAAATAGTCAGGTTTCTAATTGGAGCGTTGAGATCAAGGTGTTCCAGGCCAACCTTTTTTAGGCCTACCCGTGCCCTCGCAATATTGACCTTTGTCGCTTTGAATCCAGCCCGTGTCGTCAAATTGCCAAGGAGAATATTTTCCAGCAACGACATGTCAGGAATGTCCGTCAGCTCCTGGTAGATCACGCTCAATCCAGCAGCGATAACCGCACCCGTGTTACTGGGCAGCTTGTCGCTGCCCAGTAACACGTGACCGGACGTCGGGGCGATGGCTCCTGAGAGAATCTTGATGAGCGTTGATTTTCCCGCACCATTTTCGCCGACGAGTCCCGTGACGGTTCCACTCTCGAGGGCAAAACTAATGTTGCTCAAGACCTCGATCGGCCCAAACGACTTAGAAGTGCCCTCGAGAGTGACGGCGGCAGTATTAGCCAACAAGATCCGCCCAGATTCCGTAGCTCTTGACTTCGGCCGAATCGATGTTCGTCGGAGTGATGACCATGCCCTTCCACTCGACAAACCCGGTGACATCCGTGCCTGCCTGGAGCTTTGCAATGTTTTCCATAACGAGCTTTCCAATGCCGATGGGGTTTGAACTCACGGTCATATCTTGCTCGTTTGCACGAATGGATGCAATTGCCGGGGCGGGGGCATCATTACCTGTGACAAAAATGTGCTTTTGGTCGCCCACCGGGTAGAAGAGCTTTGACGCTTGCAACGCTTTTGTCGTTCCCAGCGCCTCGCTGTCATTGGCGTTCATGACAGCTTCGACATCGGGATGCGCCTGAAGGATTGTGGACATCGCCGTAAAGGTCTTATCCGTATCAAAACCACCATCGGCTGTTGCAACTACCTTGATGTCAGGGTATTTACTGATGATGTTGTTGAAGCCCTTGGTGCGGTCAGTTCCTGCTGGACTCCCTGCGATTCCCTGCATTTCTACAACGGTTCCCTTTGCGGAACCGTTCTTCTTCGTCAGGAAGTCGACGATTCCTTGAGCGCTCTGTTCGCCAATTGTGACGTGGTTCATCGCAACAGTGAACTTGATAAGGCTCGATGGAATCGTGTCTGATACTGCGATTGGGACGGCCCCGGCCTTCACCGCGGCGGTAATAGCCGGAATCAGGGCATCTGACTGTGCAGGGCTGATGATGATGTACTTGCACCCTTGGCTCACAAGGTTTGCGATATCGCTAGCCTGCACCTGAGGGTCACCATTTGAATTGGTTTGGACGAGCGTGAAGCCTTGTGTCTTGGCACCTTCTTCAAGGCCTTTTACCAAGCCGGTGAAGTATGGGTTCGTCAATGTATAACCGGAGTAGCCTACTTTGATGGATTCTTCTGCTGGTGCAGCAGTGGAGCAACCTGCCAGTGATATTGCGAGTGCAATCGTTGCAGTAGCAACTATTGCAATTTTTGCACTCCATTTAGTTTGAATCATCTTTGATCCTTTCATTTTTTGCCCCAATTGGCATTTGCTGTGGATATTACGTGTGGGTTGTTAGAGTCATATTTTTTGGAACAAGTTGGATGCGGAATTGCTCCAATCCAACCCCGAAAGTCGCTCTCAATCACTTGACGAGCCCCTTCACGTCTATTGCGCGTTGGGAGGAAAGACGTACGAACGCATTCGATGCTCCGTAACCGTCATAACCATCAACGCGTTGAATTATTTCGAAGAACAGCGAGCCAATCGGCTGCGTATAAAAATGGAAAAAATTACCGTCTTCGTTTGAGTCAAAGAGAACGTCGAAGTCTTGCATTTCCTTCAAACGGTCTTTGTCAATTTCAAATTTTGATGTGAGGTCCTCATAATAATTTTGAGGAACTCGCAAAACATGGAGACCATTTGACCGAAGCAACTTTGCTGTCTTCAAAATATCGACCGTTGAAAGAGCAATATGATCTGAAAATGTTTGGCGACCATCGGCGCCAGTCGGAGTTACATTCAGAGCAAGGCGAATGGTCCGGTCTTTGTTTACCAGGCTTCGGCTTCGGACAAGGCCGAACTCGCTAGCAATGTCCTGGCCATCATCTATCTCAAGTCCAAATATCGATCTAAAGAACAAGACTGATTCATCGATTCGCTGCCACGGTTGCCGCAGTGCAATGTGATCGATGTGCGTCAGCGCCGTTTCTTGAGAAGATTTCGAATTCAACGAAGCGAATTCCGATGACCACTTTGGATTAACTCCTGTTAGTTCACCGAAATAAAAATCAATATTATTAGGCGCCTCAACGGCGACGAGCTCTTCCTCGCCCGACTCTATATCTCGGGGTTTTAGCCTCGCCTTAAGACTGCGGGCTCTTTCGGTAAGAGTATCTATGTCGGCAACTTCAACACCGACACCTACCAATTCGGCTTGTGTCCCGGTGAGGTCGTTATTGATGACAATTCGCGCGTCGCCTTGGGTCCAGAGTTCCACTGCTTTTCGTCTGTGTGCCCCCGCAAGCTCAAATCCGAGAGCTGATAACACCTTCACCAACTGATCGCCCTCGCCCGGCTGAAGCTCAACAAAAGAGAATCCACGCGGAACTTGAAGGAGCGGCAGCGGATCGAGGTTTTTGAAACTTGTTTGGGAATGGGAACTCGAGATTCCAATTGTTTCGTCTTCAAGAGTTTTCAAGGAACGGTGTCCGTCCCGCGCCGTAAGAGTTGGCGCCCCTTGCCGATAGGTGTCGTTGAATATCTCTAGCGATAGAGGGCCTGAGTATCCAGCGGATATGGCGGCAAGCACAAAGGCGGGTAGGTCCCACGCGCCTTCGCCCGGAAATAGACGGTAGTGCCTACTCCACGTCAGCACATCAAGTGACATCAGGGGTGCATCCGCAAGCTGGACGAAGAATATTTTGTCGCCAGGGATTTCCGCTATTTTATCGAGGGAGCTACCGCGTGAAAGAATGTGGAAGCTGTCGAGACACAACCCCAGCGACGCATGATTAACCGCCTGAACTATGCTCCAAGAGTGATCGTAGGTAGAAACAAATTTTCCCCAGGCCAAGGCTTCGTAGGCTATCTTGACGTCGAAAAATTCTGCCATTTCCGACAGCTTGCCCAGTTGGTCGATAGCAAGTTGATCGCTGGGATCAATAGCAGTGCCGACGTTTGAGCACGCGAGAATCGTGTCAACGCCAAGCCGCTTCATCACATCAAACTTCGCCGCGGCGCGCTTGAGATTACGAGCCAGTTGACTTTCCGAGACACCCTCAAAGTCGCGAAAGGGCTGATACAAATCAATAGTGAGCCCAAGATCATCTGAAAGTGATCGAATGTCCTCCGGAGACATAGGACTCGAGATTAAGTCGTTCTCGAATATCTCGTACCCGTCGAAGCCCGCGCGCGAAATCGCGACGAGTTTTTCCCGGAGGGATCCGCCAATGGAAACAGTTGCTATCGACGTTTTCATTTAAACCCCTGGAGCTTACTCAGGGGACGTCGCCCGGTTACTAGGTCCGAAAAATCTCGTCCCATGCGATCAGAGTTGGGTTCTAAACCAGTGATCAACTTCAAACTATCCACAGCTTGGCCAATGGCCATCCGTCTTCCATCAAGCACTCTGTGACCGCGTTCACGAGCCTCACAGAGCAGCTGAGTTTCAAAGGGTCGGTAAATGACGTCTGCGACCCAGGCCGATCCATTTACCAAATCAAGGTCAAAGGGAACTCCAGGGTGAGTGTTCATTCCAACAGGCGTCGCTTGAACAATTCCATCGGCTTCGTTCATCATCTTGTTTGCTTCAGTAGTCGGAGTAGATATGACATTCTGACGTGGGAAAAGAGCACGATAGTGATTAGCTACCGCCGCAGCCTTCTCGATGTTGAGGTCAGCGATGACTAAGTTCTGAACACCGTGCTTCAGAAGGGCATATGCCGTGGCCGCTCCTGCACCACCAGCACCAAATTGCACGACATGATCCCATTGAGCATCAATGAGCCCTTCTGACAATGACGAACCGAAACCAGTCCAATCTGTGTTTTCGCCCCGCGTCAAACCTTCGTCGAATATTATGAGGTTGACCGCACCAATGCGTTGGGCATCCTCGCTGAGATTGTCCAACAGGGACATAACCGACTGTTTGAATGGATGCGTGACGTTCAGTGCTCTGAAGCCCTCGATGCGAGCTTCTTCAAGAACATGCTCGATTGAGAGACCGCGATACTCGTGCGCGAGTAGATCAATTACTCGGTATTCGTAGTCCAGGCCGAGCTTTACGGCTTCCGCCATGTGCATGTCGGGAGTCAGAGATTCGAGAATCCCCTCCCCCACTAAACCAACAATGATTCGTTCTGAACTCAAACCGTCCGCCGATCAAGAGTTTCTAGAACGGCGTGAAGTCCTAGAACATAGCTAAAAAATCCCGCTCCGATAATAACGACGTCGGCAACTTCTGAGACATATGAAACGTTTCTAAAAGACTCACGAGCATGAATGTTCGAGATGTGCACCTCTGCAACGGGAACGTCTAGGGCGAGAACCGCATCTCGAATGCCAATCGAAGTGTGGGTCAACGCTGCGGGGTTAAGGATGACGGCACTCGATGACGTCCTAGCTTCGTGTAACCAGTCGATAATCACACCCTCATGGTTGGACTGTCGAAAATCGATCTCAACACCACGCAAATCGGCTGCGTCTCGAACCAAAGTCTCGAGGTCTTTAATACTCCGAGTTCCGTACGCCGCTGGTTCCCTAAAACCCAAGAGGTTCAAATTGGGACCGTTAACGACCATCACACGTGTCTTCGAAATGGTTCGTGCACTCACAATTGGCTTCCACTCTGATAACCGTACGTACTAGTTAGTACATAATATGAAGCAAGCAAACGAGTTGTCAAGTCACCGTCATTTTGACGCAAAGAAGCCGAGCACACTCCGGCATGGAAGCGCTAAGGGGTTATGTCGTTAGCCCGGCAGCCTGGGCCCGCGCGTGCGCCTGTGGCAAGGCGGTAAGCAGTGCGTCGAGATCATCCTGCGTTGTCGTGTGACCCAACGTGATGCGCAGGGCGCTGGAGGCGGTAGCCATATCGTTTCCCATTGCCAACAGCACGTGGGATGCCTGGGTGACCCCAGCCTGGCACGCCGAACCGGTCGAGACTGAGACACCCTTCTCATCCAGCAAATACAAAAGCGAGTCGCTCTGGCAGCCGAGAAACGTGATGTTGATGTTGTTGTCGAGCCGGTTCACCGGGTCGCCCTGCAGAGATGCGTCAGGAATAACGCTCAGGATGCGCGCAATCGTCGCATCGCGCAAAACCGTGAGGCGAGCAACTTCACTCTCGCGCTCACGGTCGGATTCTTGGGCGGCAGCAGCAAAAGAAGCGGCGGCGGCGGCATCCTGCGTTCCACTGCGGAGCCCGCGCTGCTGCCCCCCGCCGTGTATCAGCGGCGCGAGCGAAACCTTGCGGGAGACGACGACGACGCCGACACCCGAGGCGGCACCAATTTTGTGGCCCGACACACTGAGCGCCACAAGGCCGGAGTTTGCCCGCTCGGCCGCTGCAATGGCATCCGCTTCGTTATCGAACGATTTCTTGACCGCGACCTCAGAGCCTGTCGCCACCCGCAGCCTCTGAAAGTCAATGACGTCATGGCCATAGGCGGCAATCGCGTCCACGTGCAGGGGAACACCGGCATCTACCGCCAACTGTGCGACTTCGAACACAGGCGCAATCGTTCCCACTTCGTTATTGGCCCACATCATGGTCACCAACGCAATGTCCGAAGAGTCGGCGAGCGCTGCCGTCAGCAGATCGAGGCGAACCCGCCCGAGCGAGTCCAGGGGAATCCAGTCGAGCACAGCTCCCTCGTGTTTCTCCAGCCACAACACGGTGTCGAGGGTGGCGTGGTGCTCCCCCTCGGGCAACACAATACGAATTCGAGAAGAATTAGCATCCCGGCGTGACCGAAAAAGCCCCGTAATCGCGAGGTTGACGGACTCGGTACCGCCCGACGTCAGCACAACTTCTATGGGGTCGCACCCGAGACTGGTGGCGAGCGCCTCCCGCGCATCCTCCACAATCTGGCGAGCGGCCTGACCGTGCCGATGAACGGAAGAGGGATTACCAATGGCATCGAGAGCGTCAATCATTGCTGCGCGGGCGCTGGCTCGAAGCGGGGTGGAAGCCGCGTGATCGAGGTACACGGACACGGAAACTCTTTTCACGACACACGGCGGATTACGCCGAATTTCGGCAATGGAAATATGGCTGTAACGGACATGACTAGTGTAATTCGAGTGAGTGTGTCTTCTACTTTTCGTGATCTCGGCGTCCGGCAAACAAAAACCGGTGGCGAGATTCGCGTTTTCTCCGCGCATGCCGAGGGAATCGACATGCTGCTCTATGACAGCGTCGATCCCAATCATGTTGCCCACCGGGTGCCGCTCCAGAAATCTCGAAAAAACATCTGGTCGGCTCGCTCGGAACACCTGCGCGTGGGAGCCGAGTATGCCCTGCAGGCCTGGGGGCCCTCGGGCGTCGCCGACTCGTTCAGCCCGGAAGCCTTACTCATTGATCCTTATGCCAGGGGACTCACCCGATTTGCCGGCACTCAGTGGCGCAATGTTGTGATCGACACCGCATTCGACTGGGGCACCACCGAGAAACCTCAGATCGATCTCGATAAAAGCGTTATCTACGAAGCGCACGTTCGCGGCCTCACCAAGCAAAACCCCAACATTCCCCTCGAGCTACGAGGAACCTACGCTGGCCTCGCCCACCCGGCCATGACCAGCTACTTGAAAGACCTCGGCATCACCGCCGTCGAACTTCTCCCTATTCACGCGTTCATCTCCGAACAGCACCTGCTGAATAACGGCACGGTCAACTATTGGGGTTACAACACCCTCAACTTCTTCACCCCGCACGCCGAATACGCCACTCATGCAGCACGCGTTGACGGCCCCGGTGCCGTGTTGCGCGAGGTTAAACAAATGGTCAGGGACCTGCATGAAGCCGGCCTCGAAGTCATTCTGGATGTCGTCTTCAACCACACCGCCGAAGAAGGCCAAATGGGGCCAAAATTGAGTTTTAGGGGCCTCGATAACGCCACGTACTACCGGCACGACGCCGACGGAAATTACATTGATACCACCGGATGCGGCAACACCCTCAACGCGGCGGAACCGGTCGTTCAACAACTCATCATAGATTCACTGCACTATTGGGCCGATGAGGTGCGCGTAGACGGTTTTCGCTTTGACCTGGCGGTGACCCTCGGTCGCGACGCCGACGGGGTCTACCGCAAGGATCATCCGTTATTGGAAGCCATTCGTTCGGATCCCGCACTAGCCGGCGTCAAGATGATCGCGGAGCCGTGGGACCTCGGTCATGACGGTTGGCAGACCGGAAACTTCGAATCCGGTTGGGCCGAATGGAATGACCGGTACCGTGACCGGGTGCGCAACTTCTGGTTACCCGACATTGCGCAGGCACGGGAAAAGGGTGTTGCTCCGACCGGCGTCGGCGGTTTCGCCACGCGCCTAGCTGGTTCGAGCAATACCTTCAGCGGCGAGCGCGGGCCGATCGCCTCCGTTAATTTCATCACGGCGCACGACGGATTCACGCTGGCCGATCTCACCACTTATAACACCAAGCACAACATTGGTAACGGCGAAGATAACCGGGATGGCGCGAACGACAATCGCTCCTTTAACCATGGCGCCGAAGGTCCCACCGACGACGTGAGCATCGCCACTGCCCGAAGGCGCACCATGCGAAATCTCATGGGAACACTCTTGCTGTCGGGCGGTATTCCCATGATGACGGCCGGCGATGAGTTCGGGCGCACCCAACACGGCAACAACAACGCTTACTGTCACGATTCTCCATTGACCTGGGTCAACTGGGAACTGCAACCCTGGCAGGAAGATCTGCTCGCCACGACCAAACATTTGACCAGGATGCGGCGGGAAAACCCCGCGCTTCGACCGATACGATTCGGCATTTTCGGCGAGCGCGTCCCCAGTGCCAGCCAAGTGGACTGGTACAACGCCCATGGCCGCACGATGACCTCCGAGGAATGGGATGACCCCCACAATCGCACACTGCAATACGTGGTGGCCAGCACACCCCAAAGCGAAGCATTCGACCGCATTCTCATGGTCGTGCATGGCACCGAGCAGGCGACCGACATCATCTTGCCCGAGCATCCCGAGGTGAAATTCTACGAACCCCTCTGGCTGTCATCGCACGCCGCCCCACGGGACATCCCCGGTGTTTTGCGTCCGGGTGAGAAGTTCACGGTTCCCGGAATGACCATCATGCTTTTTAACGCCGAGTAAGGATCACTCACAAGGCTCGGTAACACGCGTCACGGAATCGCCACACCCACGTTCGAGGAGGTAGTTTTTTGGTTATGGAAGTATCGCGCCTGGGGCGCATCCCGATTCTTGATGTTTCGCCTCACCTCAGCGAGGCCGGCTGGGACGCCAAAGCATTCGTGGGGGAAGTTGTGCCCTTCGAGGCCACAAGTTTTCTGGAAGGCCACAATGCCCTCGGGGTTGCCCTGCACCTCAAAGCTCCGGACGGGAGCTCGACACGTTACCCCATGGCCGAAATTGCCCCCGGAACCGACCGATGGGGGTGCCAGTCGCAGCTCAGCGTCACGGGCCTGCATACGTTCACCATCGAGGCCTACTCGGACGATTACGCCACGTGGCTTCACGACGCTGAGGTGAAGATTCCCCTAGGGCTCGACGTCGAATTGATGTTTTTGATCGGATCCGAGCTTTTTGTGCGTGCTTCCAAAGAAGCCTCGCGCACAGCCGTCTCCCGCAAGAAACTAGCCACGGTGGCAAAGAAACTGGCAGACGCGACGCTGGCGACACCGGTCAGACTGGCCCACGCGAGTTCCCCCGAGCTTGAGCGCGAGTTCGTCATTGCTCCCATTTCCAGCGCCGAAACTTTCACCCCGAAATTCGCCCTGCGCGTTGAACGTCGTCTCGCAGCCGTCGGGAACTGGTACGAGTTCTTCCCCCGCTCCGAGGGTGCCGTCCAGGCTGCCGATGGATCGTGGACCTCGGGCACCTTCCGCACCTCCGCCAAACGGCTTCCCGCCGTGGCCAAAATGGGTTTCACCGTGTTGTATGTGCCCCCGATTCACCCCATCGGCGTTACCGGACGCAAGGGCCCCAATAACACCCTCACCCCCGGGCCTCATGATCCTGGTTCTCCTTGGGCGATTGGCTCTGCTGCTGGCGGTCACGACGCCATCCACCCTGAGCTGGGAACCCTTGCCGATTTCGCCTATTTTGTGAAGAAAGCGCGCGCGCTGGGAATCGAGTTGGCGCTCGATCTCGCGTTGCAGGCCTCCCCCGATCACCCGTGGGTGACCGAGCATCCTGAATTTTTTACGACCCTTCCGGACGGCACGATTGCCTTTGCCGAGAACCCCCCCAAGAAGTATCAAGATATTTATCCCGTCAACTTTGACAATGACCCGGAGGCCGTCCAGGCCGAGGTTTTGCGCATTGTTCGACACTGGATCGCCGCGGGTGTCAACATTTTCCGCGTGGATAACCCCCACACCAAGCCCGTCAATTTTTGGGAATGGCTGATCGCAACGGTTAACAAGGAATTCCCGGATGTCATTTTTCTCGCCGAGGCTTTCACCCGGCCCGCGATGATGCAGACCCTCGCCAAAGCCGGTTTTCAGCAGTCCTACACGTACTTCACGTGGCGCAACACGGCGGGAGAACTCGCGGAGTTCTTGACGTCGCTAGCGACCGAGACTGCCGACTTCCTGCGTCCAAATTTATTCGTCACGACCCCCGATATTTTGCCCACCTACCTGCAATTTGGGGGGCGTCCGGCCGCCAAGGTTCGTGCCGCCCTCGCCGCCACGGTAAGCCCTACGTGGGGAATCTACTCCGGGTTTGAGCTCGGGGAATGCGTAGCACGCGCCGGTGCCGAAGAACACATCGACAGCGAAAAGTTTGAATTCCGCCCCCGCGACTGGGCGGCAGCAGAGAAATCCGGCACCTCACTCTCGGGTTATCTGCAGATGCTCAACGAAATTCGGGCTGCACACCCGGCCTTGGGGCAACTCCGTAATCTGTGCCTGCACCGCAGCGAAAACGACGCGATTTTGGTGTACAGCAAGCACCTAGCGGCCGAGTTCACCCCCACGGGTGAAAGCGATACCCTCATCGTGGTTGTCAATACCGACCCCCACGCGGCACACGAGACGAGAATCCATCTGGATCTGAGCAAGCTCGGGCTGGCGCACGGTGATGACTTTGAGGTCACCGATCTCATCACAGGTGCTACCTGGCAGTGGGGCGCGCAAAATTATGTGCGCCTCGACCCGTTCATCGAACCCGTGCACATTCTGCACGTCACAGGAGTGACCCGTGGTTAAGAAGAAAGTTCCCGCCACCCCAGAAACCTCGACCGCACAGGTTCCCACCCCGGATGACGGTCTTCTTGGCTGGATCGCGCAGGGATCGCATTACAACCCGCACACTGTTCTGGGGCAACACCTGCTGCCCGGGCACCCAAGCGATGAGACGCGCATCACCGTGATTCGGGCGCGTCGCCCCCTGGCCCTTGCTGTCACGGCTGTTCTCCCCGGCGGGCAACGAATCGAGCTCGCCCACATCGGGCACGGCATCTGGCAGGGCTCTCATAGCTTGGGCCTCAGCGACTACGTGCTGGATACAACCTATCCGGATGGCCAAAAATGGGTGGCCGATGACCCCTACCGCTTTGCCCCCACCGTGGGAGAGCTTGATTTGCACCTCATTCGAGAGGGCCGCCATGAACGCCTCTGGGACGTTCTCGGAGCGCGCTTCCTCGCTCATGCAGGGGTCTCGGGCTCTGTTGATGGCACCGCGTTCGCGGTGTGGGCGCCAAATGCCTCAGCGGTCCGCGTTGTGGGCGACTTCAACGGCTGGAACGGTGACTCTCATGCCCTCCGCAGTCTCGGCGCGAGTGGAGTCTGGGAGATTTTTGTACCGGATGTTCACCCCGGCATGATCTACAAGTTTGAAATCCTGACCCACGCCGGCGCCTGGGTAACACGTGCCGACCCCATGGCACGTCAGACGCAGTGTCCCCCCGAAACGGGGTCCATCGTGGGGCATTCGACCTACGCGTGGACAGATCAGAACTGGCTGACGGCTCGCGCGCTAAACCAAGCACACACCGCGCCCATGAGCATTTACGAGCTTCACGTCGGCTCCTGGCGCCCAGGGCTTTCCTACCGCGATCACGCCGACCAGCTGATCGGACACGTGAACGAGCTGGGGTTTACTCACGTCGAATTCATGCCGTTGGCAGAGCATCCCTACGGACCATCCTGGGGCTATCAAGTCACCGGTTATTACGCACCAACCGCACGATTTGGCAACCCCGACGACCTCAAGTATCTGATCGACCGCCTGCATAACGCAGGAATCGGCGTCATTCTCGATTGGGTTCCCGGCCACTTCCCCAAGGATGAATGGGCCTTGGCCCGCTTCGATGGCCAACCCCTCTACGAGCACGCGGACCCTCGCCGCGGCGAGCACCCCGACTGGGGAACCTACATCTTCGACTTCGGTCGCAACGAGGTGCGCAACTTTTTGGTCGCTAACGCGCTGTACTGGATCGAAGAGTTCCATATCGATGGTTTGCGCGTAGACGCCGTGGCCAGCATGCTGTACCTGGACTACAGTCGCGAAGTCGGCGAGTGGATCCCGAACCAATATGGCGGGCGCGAAAATCTCGAGGCCATCAGCTTCTTGCAAGAAGTGAACGCCACGGTCTACAAAACGCACCCTGGCGTCATCATGGCGGCCGAAGAATCCACAAGCTGGGGTGGCGTAACGGCCTCCACCGAGAGCGGGGGCTTGGGATTTGGCTTCAAGTGGAACATGGGCTGGATGCACGACAGCCTCGAGTACATCCACGTCGATCCAATGTATCGATCCTGGCATCACCACGACATTACCTTCTCGCTGCAGTATGCCTTCAGCGAGAACTTCATCCTGCCCATCAGTCACGACGAGGTCGTGCACGGAAAAGGATCACTCTTAGCCAAAATGCCCGGCGACCACTGGCAACAACTCGCTAACGTGCGCGCGTATCTCGCGTACATGTGGGGTCACCCCGGCAAGAAGCTCTTGTTCATGGGCCAGGAGTTCGGCCAGCCCTCCGAATGGAGCCAAGAACGCGGGCTCGACTGGTGGATTCTCGATCAGCCGGCTCACCAGGGGTTGCAGCGCATGGTCTCGCACCTGAACCGCCTCTACCGCGCCAACCCAACACTGTGGGAACGCGACAGTGACGCCGGTGGTTTTCAATGGATCGATGGGGCCGACAACGGTCGCAACGTCGTCTCGTTTGTGCGGTACGACGACGATGGAAACGCGCTAGCAGTGGTCGCAAACTTCGCTGGCCAGCCCCACAATGACTTTGTGTTGGGCCTGCCCCACGCCGGCGAATGGGTCGAGGCGTTCAACTCCGACGCGGCCGAATTCGGCGGCTCCGGAGTGGGAAACTTTGGCAGCGTTCAGGCGTACGACGAGTCCTGGAACGACCTGCCCGCCTCTGCGCGAGTGACTCTCCCACCGCTCGGGGTCCTGTTCCTCACCCGTGCAACTCGCTAGGGGTGAGCTAAAAAAGCAGATTCGTGAGGCGCGAGCGCGCCTTGCCAACCCGAGGATCGTCAAGACCCACGACGTCGAAGAGCTCCAACATGCGCGCGCGCACGACATTCTTGCCTTCGGGGTCCAGGGAGGGGAACAGTGTGAGGAGACGATCAAAGGCATCCTCGATATGGCCGCCAGAAATGTCTAAGTCGACGACGTCCAGTTGGGCGTCAAGGTTTGTGGGATCGGCGGAGGCTGCACCCCGAACCGTGGCGATTGTCTTGCCCTGCAACCGGTCGAGCAAACTGACCTGAGCGAGTCCCGCGCGCGCCATGTCGTCATTAGGGTTCTGTTTCAGCGCCGAGATATACGCCGTGATGGCGCTCGTGTAGTCGCCGCGTTCGACGGCGTCATAGGCCTCCTGGTGCAACGGAGGCAAAGGGGGCATGGGCGGCGGAACGGGCTTCCCGTCGGCGTCGAGTTCCGGAGCGACCCCGCCGTCTGCCGGAAGAGCGATGCCGGTTACCCCGTTTTGCTCGGCAACCGTCAAGATTTGGTCGAAGACGTCGCGGAGTTCCTTTTCTGGGATCGCTCCCGAAAAAAGCTGAAGGGGGCGACCCGAAACGACGGCGGCCACGGTGGGGATTGAGGTGGCAGTAAAGGCCTGAACCAGTTGCGGGTTTGCCTCGGCATCCACGCGAACGAAAACAATGCGACCGGCACGTTCCAGAACGAGACGCTCGAGGAGCGCGGTGGCTTCGGCCAGAGCCGGTTGTCCCGGGCTCGAGAGCTCCACGATGACCGGTACTTGAGCTGAAAGGTCCAGGATGGCCGTGAAGTTGGCATCCGTGCCGTCAAGAATCAAAGCCGGTACGGGAACAGAAGCACCGGGCGCTGCCCCATCGTTCGGGCGCTCCCCCGGGGCGAGTGGAGCAGCGGCGGCCGGCTTATTGACCAACGAGGAAAGGTCGAGAGCGCCACGAAGATTGGGAATGGGGGGGGTCATCGACATGGTTTTACAGGCCCTTTGCGGCAATGAGTCCTTGGCTAAAGCCGAGGAGGCGAATTTTGTCAGTACTTCCCAGCGGGGGCACATAGAACGCAAGCTGAATTCCATACGTGGATTCAATGCCCGTCGTCGAAGAGGCAATTCCTGCCAAAACCTTCGTTTGTCCCTCGGCATTGACAGTCGCACCGGTCTCCGTCGGACGAATAGTCTCAATCTCGTTCAGGTTCACCAAGACAATGGCGCCGGAATCATTGGTGGCGAGACTAATGGATTCCCCCGAACCAATCTGCTGCGTAAATTCGAGACTGGCCTTATCTCCTACCGCGGCACGCTTGGCGTCCTTGTATGGAAGACCAATTTGTGTTCGAAGACTGTCGGTGGCACCGTCGAAAAGCCCCGCATAGGGACTCGCGTCGCCCTTCAAAAGGATGTCACCGTACGCCAAAGCCACCTGATTTGGCTGAAGAAGAAGCAGCTTGGAGTCGGGCGACACAATGGCGCTCCCGGTCGTTGCCGGAGCAACCTCGGGGACTTGGGCATTGGGCTCTAACGTCACGGAGTACTCAACGCGGTAGTTCTCGCGCGGCGATTCCTGAACGAGAACGAGACCCGTGGTGGGCACCGTGGGATCCACCGGATCCTGAATCACCGTCATGACGTAGCGAGGCCACGTACTAGTGGCTTGCGGCATTAAGAACGTGACCGGCGACGCGGGAATGCTGGGGAGGGCAGCAACGTTGCCGTCGGCACTGCGCATTGCGTAATTCGCGGAACGAATGTTGAGGGCCGGACCAACGAGGCGCGTGGCGGCCGTGGTCGTATCGAGACTCTTGTCGGCTGCGGCAATGGTCTCGGAAATGCTCGCCAAAATACGGGTCAGTTGCGACTCCGAGACATCGGGAAGCGGAACTTCTTGACCGAGGGCAACCGAGGCCGTGGGAGTCGCGGTCACGTCGCCGCGCCCCGTTTGAAACCCGCTGGCACAGGAAGAAAGGCCCAACGCTAACGTGAGGCCGACGGGAATAGCGATCCGGACAGCGCGGTTTTCTAACGCACGTCGCCCCTTGGCTGGGGGTAATATTTTCGGTGCCGCGGTGCGACCGATCCGGCGCCTGTTGGACGGCTTTGGGGCCTTCGGCATTCTCGTGATGCGCCCGCGACGCTTTGGTCCGTGCCTGTTTTTCATCTGCATAAGTGCCCAGATGAGCAAGAATAAGCCGGCGAGTAACAAGATTCCACCGATCACGATGAATCCTGTAGCAAAGGGTGTCTGGTTTGGAATGGGCCACGACAAGCGCACCTCCGCGGGAGCATCAGCCACACCATCCGAAGCGATGATGACCGACATACTTTCGTCCGCGTTGATCGGCAAACTGACATTCATCTTGCCGACGCGCTCCCCCAGCCAGAGGTCAGATCCAGCAGGGTTAACAATGGTGTTGACGATAGGCGTGGTGGTAATCGACTCCGCGGGCACGCCCGAACTGGCCTGGTCCGTAGCAGTAACATTTACCGTGCTCACAACCCGTTGACTCCCCAGTTCCTGGGTTTTTGGGTTGTAGGTGATGGCGTCATAGTCCGAACCTTCGAGCCACGCCAACACGTCGGCCGTGCGACCGTAGCCGATAAATCCGACTTCGGCCCCTCCCGCCGTGACCGTTTGAAGACCGGGGTGGCTCTTGAGCACATCGCCGTTGATGACCGTGTAAAGCGTGGGGGGTTCAACAGTCGTCGAGAGCGCAGCGTACTCAGGCCCGGAGAAGAAAACCTTCTGGGTCAGGCCGGTGCCAAGAAAAACGGCGGCCAGCACAAACACACCTATTGCAGCGATGAAACGCACGAGTTGACTCCTTTACCGAGCCGCGGGATTTCCGGTTTGCGGCTTTGGCGACACGTTAAGACTCTTCAAGATACCGGATGCGACTGGGCGAAACCTGCGCGTTCTCTTATGGAGAAACCAAAAAGGCACTCCCCCGGCATCGTTTCAGCCGTTAGACTGCCTAGGTTGCTGGGGTGCTAACGGAGGAAAGACGTGTTACAGAACGATTCAGAATTCACTCGAGTACTTCGAGGCTATGACGTCACAGAAGTTGATAAGACGATCCACAAGTTGCGTCGCGAACTGCTCGCCATGAAAACAGACTATGACGAGCAAGTGACGTCAATCAACGCTCTGACCAGCGAACTGGAGAGTGTCCAAAGCACGGCCGAACAACTTGGCCGGCCGACCTTCAGCGGTCTCGGGGCTCGCCTGGCTTCCACGCTGTCAATCGCCGAAGAGCACGCTGCGCGCCTTGTGGCGCGTGCCGAGGCCGACGCTCACAACATTCTTCTCGCCGCCAATCGTGACGCCGAACAGGTCCGCGGTGAAGGCAATCGCGATGCCCGCCTGATTCGCGAAGCCGCCGATACCGCCGCCGAAGAGCGACTGAGCGACGCTCAGAACCGCGCGCGCCTTCTCCATGACGAAGCAGAGCACGACGCCGAGGCCCTTCGCCGTGACGCCGAGGACGCCGCCCGCGAGATTCGAGGCGCCAGCGCCACTGAAATTGCCAACACTCGCACGACCGCCAAGCGCGAACTCGAGCAACAACTCGCTGAAAATGAGCGCCAGCTGGCGGAAGCACGCCTTGTTTTGGTTGCCAAACGTCCCGAAGACGTCGATGTGAACGAAGAATTGATGACCATCCTCAAAATTGATGCCGAGCGCGCTGTCCGCATTGATGAAGCGGAAACGGAATTCTTGGCCCGCCATCAGGAGGCGGTCGCCCAAACTCAGAAGTACATCGACGAAGCTCAGGTTCAAGCCGCTGTCGCCCGCACGAGTGCGCTCGAACGTGAACGGGCGGCTTTGGAGCTGGAGCAAGAAGCAATTACCCTTGCCCACACCGTGAGGGAAGAAGCCGCCGAGCGCGTTGCGAAGCTCACCGCCGAGGCCGAAGCGCGCGCCGCGCACCTCATCGCGGATTCGGAAAGTCGCGCCGCTGCCGCCATCGCGGAAGCGGAAGCCACCGTTGCGGACCTGCGTGTCGAGCGCGAAGCCGTTGCTCAGTACTTTGAGGGGCTACGGTTGGTCTTAGGCCAAGCAAGTGACGTCATGTCGGAGACTGGCGAAAACCCACACCTCAACTCCTAAGGGGCACCATCGTGCGCATCCAGAATGCCTTCCGCGCCGGACTCATCGGAACCCTCGGTGTCGGTGTCGGCATCCTCTTAATAACGGCAATCGGTTCCCTGGCGACGATTCTGACCTACATTGGTGCCGCGTTGTTCTTGGCCTTGGGCCTAGATCCAGCCGTTAAATGGCTCGTCGCCCGCAGATTCCCCCATTGGGCGGCCATTCTGACGGTCATCGTCGCCGTGCTTGCCGTGTGTGCGGGCCTCATTATGAGTGTCCTCCCAAACATCATTGATCAGACGGCAGCATTCGTGGCCACACTGCCGGCCATTATTCAGAGCCTGACGACTCAGGATTGGGTCGGCTACCTCAATACCCAATTCGGTGGTTTTGTGGACGTCCACGCGATCCTCGGCTCGCTGGCAGACTTTTTCAAGAACCCCTCCAATATCAGCTCGATTGCGGGCGGTGCTTTTGCGGTCGGAATCTCGATTGCGAACGGTGTGACGGGAACCATCGTCGTTGTCATCTTGACGCTATATTTCACCTCATCAATGGACTCGATTAAGAGCGTTGTGTACTCGCTGGTTCCCAAGTCGAAGCGCGAAACCTTCATTCGCATGAGTGAGGAAATTACCTCGGGCGTGGGCAAATATGTCGTTGGCCAAATTGCCTTGGCGCTCCTAAACGGTATTCTGACCTTTATTTTGCTGACCATTATCGGCGGCAAGGCGGCTCTTGTCTTCGCTTTCATCGCATTCTTATTGGCCCTGATCCCCCTCATCGGTACGGTGCTTGCGTCGACCATCATCATTCTGGGGCAGCTCATTCTTGCCTCCCCCGAAACGGCACTCGTGGCCTTGATTTACTACTTGGTGTACATGCAAATTGAGGCCTACGTCATCAGTCCGCGCATTATGAACAAGGCGGTCGCTGTGCCGGGTTCCATTGTGGTGATTGCCGCCCTCGCCGGCGGAACGCTCCTTGGCATCCTTGGGGCCCTCGTGGCGATCCCAATTGCAGCCTCAGTGATTTTGATTGTCAAAGAGATTGTCATCCCCGCCCAAGAAGAGCACTAGGCGCTAGGGCCGTCCCATTCCTCGGGTAGCGGCAAAGCGCTGGGATTCACCACCGCAACGATCTCTGTGAGCACCCGCTTGGTCTGGCTCTCGCCGACCCACAAGTGTTTTCCGCCGGTCACCTCAACGATTTTGATGCTGGGAACGCTCGCAAATCTTTCGCGTGCTTCCGGTGGCTGCAGGTAGTCATCGAGCTCGGGGATGACGGCCACGAGGGAGCGGAAGTCTCCTGCCCACGCGGCAACCTCGTCGGCGGTGGCCCGGTGTAACGGCGGCGACAGCAAGATTGCCCCCCGAATGTCGTGCTCACGGCCATATTTGAGGGCGAGCTCCGTGCCAAAAGACCACCCGAGGAGCCACGGATTTGGTAGGCCACGTTCAGTGACGAACGCCATCGCGGCCGCGACATCTGCTCGCTCATCGTTGCCGTGACCAAATACTCCGTGACTCGTTCCGCGGGCACTCTTGGTGCCACGAGTATTGAAACGCAGCACAGCGACGTGAGCCAACGCGGGAAGACGCGCGGCCGCTTTCCGCAGGATATGGGAGTCCATGAATCCGCCTGCCGTGGGGAGGGGGTGAAGGGTCACGAGCGTCGCCACCGGCTCTCCCGTTACGGGCAGTGCCAGTTCGCCCACCAGAGTGAGGCCATCGCTGGTGTACAGCTCAACATCTTCTCTCCGGGCCGGCAGCATGACGCTGCCACGAATCTCTGTCGTCATGACGTTCCAATCTTCCAGCAATGATCGTGCCAGTGGCGGCGTGCGGCGAGATCAGCTTCATCGCCCAGAATTCCATCAGCACGCCACGCAACCACGTGCGCCACGCCTGAGGAGACGTGTAAGCCGCATCCAGGGCAGAGGTAAGACTTCGTAGCTTGCAGGGCTGAAATGCTCTGTACGGTCCATTCGTGGCCCCCACGAACTTCCGTGCGACGCAATCCGGAGCTCAAGCGGTCAAAATCGAGTGGCTCATGCTCGCCATCACGACGACGGGGGCGATTGTGTCGAGCCATGATCTCAAGCCTAGGCGACAGCTAATACCAGCCGCGGTCTTCTGAGTGGGCCCAGGCCCCACACGGCGAACCGTAACGACCCTCGATATAGCCCAGACCCCAGGTAATTTGCGTTGCCGGATTGGTCTGCCAGTCGGCGCCAGCGGACGCCATCTTCTCTCCTGGAAGCGCCTGAGGGATGCCGTAAGCACCGCTGCCGGTGTTGTGGGCGTAAACGTTCCAATGGGACTCTCGGTTCCACAAGGAAACGAGACAGTTGAACTGATCGGCGCCCCAACCGTGCGACGCAATTATTCCGAGGGCAATCGCCTGAGCGGAATCAGGGTCCGGGATTCCGGCGACAGGGGCGGAGGCCGCAGCAGCAACGGCAGGGGCAGGCTTGCCCGTGACGGAGTACGCATCCCGGGCCGAATTGTTGACATAACCACCGACCATGACGACACTCTGGGAATCCTCAGTGAATCGCGGGACAACTTGGTAATAGGGGGACGCGACCGCCCCCGAATAGGGATCGACAACGTTTACCAGCAGAACACCGACCGTGATGATAAAAGCCCCGAGGAAGAGTGGTCGTCCCCGATTTCCCAACTTCTTAGAGCTTGCTTTGGGGATCCGGGAGGAAGAAACCGCCGCTAGGGGCACCTCTGAACGCGCAACCATGTCGTTCGGTGCGCGCATTAATTCAGAATGTTTTCCCACGGTTTGACTATTTTAGCCCGAATCTAGAAATTATTGCCGGCAGGGAGTTCCTAATCCGTATCGACCGCAATTAATACATCAACGAGTCCGTCAAGAACGAGGTCGACCTGCGTCTCGTTATAGCCCCGGAACTTGGGCCTAAAGATGGCGGCACGAACCTGATCCACGGCAAACGGTTTACCCTCAACGAGCGCCGCGCTTGCCTTGTCGGCAAAGGCATCGACATCCAGCATCGAATACCCTCGTGACAGCAGGCTCACGCGGTTGAAGCGGTGTTTGGCAGGGCGCTCAAATCGCGCCAGGAGCACCTCTAGCCGGGCTTGGCCTGCTTCGACCCACGCTTGAGTTCCCGAGGTCACGATGGCGCGATTGCGTTCCCGGCGTGCAAACGCAAGTTCCAGACGTTCCAATGCCGCGTCCACGTGACGACAGGAGAAGCCGCCCTTTTGCATGGCAAAGGATGCTTGACGGATGTCGGAGGATGACAGCCTGTTGTGAGCGGTCGCCTCATCGTCATATGCGTTGCGCGCCAATGCGAGAAACGCTTCGACCTGAGAAACGTCATAGCCAAGGGAAGAGCGCCTGGCGCGCGGAAAAGTCGTAGTCACAGGGACATTATTGCAAACAAATTGCGGTGCAATGCTGGGTTGCCTATTGGGTAACGATCATGAAAACAACGTACGCCGCCAGCGAAGACGGCAGGATCGAATCCAACCGGTCGAGAAACCCCCCGTGCCCGGCCAGCCAACTGCTCATGTCCTTGATCCCAATTTTGCGTTTGAGATGCGATTCCCCCAAGTCGCCCAGCGTCGCCGTAGCCAAAATTACAAGCCCGAAGATGATGCCAAACCACCACGATTCCCCCAGCATGAAGATCGAAAGCAAAACCCCGACGACCATGGCGAAGACGGCCGCACCAGCGAATCCCTCCCACGTCTTTTTCGGGCTGATTTTGGGCGCCATGGGATGCTTCCCAAAATTGAGGCCGCTCACGTAGGCGCCGGTGTCGACGGAAATTACGATGAGGAGAAAAGCCAGCGCCCACCACTGACCATCAGGTTGGGCCACCAAGGCGACCACAAAGCATCCGAGCAGTGTGACATACCCCTGCACGAATGAGGCGGCGACAGTGTCGTGCGCGAATTGATAGCGCGTTGCCGGATGTCCACCGAACCGAGCCTCGATCAGTCGCCACAGTGCGGTCACACCAAGACCAGCGAGAATAACAGCTAAAGCAACAAGAATTCCACCGTAGTAAGCGGCAGGAATAGCGGCTAACGTCGTGACCACCGTGGGGGTTCGAGGAACGCGTCGCCCCATCTTGCGCAGGGCCGTTGATAGCTCGAAGGATGACATTCCTAAAAGAACGCCGGCGAACGGCATGAACATTTCCTTGATGAGCACCAGGCTCAAGACGAGAAGGACACCGAGCGTGACACCGATAACAACGGCCCAGATGATATTTCGTCCCGTGCGCTGCTGCAGACGTTCGTTTGCCTGATCAAACTGGAGGCGCTTGGCCTCCAGCTGACGCTCAAAATCGGCTCGTGTCGCCTTCATTTGCGCATGAAGCTCACCAGCAGGGTTGCGCCGGCTGGTGTCGTCAAGCGGGGGGATCTCGCGCATGAGGGTTAAATCTCTAGCAGTTCAACTTCTTTGCGCTTCAGAGCATCATCAACAGCATCGATGTGCGTCTTCGTCACGGCTTCAAGTTCTTTTTCGCCGCGGGCCAAATCGTCCTCGCCAATATCGCCCTTAAGCGAATCCAGGTCGTCTTTCGCCTTGCGACGGATATTGCGAATGGCAACTTTTGCGTCTTCTGCCTTGCCGCGAACAATCTTCACGAATTCTTTGCGGCGCTCTTGCGTGAGTTCAGGAAGCGTGACGCGAATAATGTTTCCGTCGTTGGTGGGGCTCGCACCAAGGTTGGGCATGTTGCGAATAGCGGCCTCAATGTCCCGAAGCGCGCTCTTATCGAACGGCGTCAAGATGAGAGTGCGTGCTTCAAGATTCTGCATCGAGGCAAGCTGTTGAAGCGGCGTCGGCGTTCCGTAATAGGTCACCATCACCTTTTGGAACAAGCTCGGGCTAGCGCGTCCCGTTCGCACGTTGGAAAAATCTTCCTTCGCAACATCGACGGCTTTATTCATGCGTTCGGCAGTATCGGCCAAAACTTCCGCAATCACGTGTAACTCCTTGGTTTTTTGGTGCAGTGAAGAAAGTCTAGTTTGTCACAAGGGTGCCAATTTCGGCGCCCAAGATGGCCTGTGTCACGTTGCCTGCAGGCTCCATGCCAAAAATTCGCATCGGCATTTTGTTATCCATGCAGAGGCTAAAGGCGGTCGAATCAACCACCTTGAGTCCCTTCTGTAGGGCCTCACCATAGGTCACGTGGTCGAGCTTGGTGGCCTGGGGGTTCGTTCGAGGATCATCCGTGTAGACGCCATCGACACCGTTCTTCGCCACCAGCACTTCATCGGCGTGAATCTCCAACGCCCGTTGAGCCGAGACTGTGTCGGTGGAAAAGAAAGGCAAGCCCGCGCCGGCACCAAAAATAACGATTCGACCCTTTTCAAGGTGGCGAATGGCGCGCAAAGGAAGGTAAGGTTCGGCCACTTGAGACATGGCAATGGCCGACTGAACCCGCGTAGCCGCACCGGCCTGCTCAAGGAAGTCTTGAAGCGCGAGAGCATTCATAACGGTGCCCAACATGCCCATGTAGTCGGCACGAGAGCGATCCATGCCCCGCTGAGAGAGTTCAGCGCCACGGAAGAAATTGCCGCCTCCGACAACAATCGCGATTTCTACTCGGTCAGCGGCCGCAGCAATTTCGCGCGCTATCCCGCTCACCACATCGGGGTTTACTCCCAGTGATCCCCCGCCAAACGCCTCACCCGACAGCTTAAGCAAAACCCTGCGGCGGCGATTTCCATCGGTCATGTGTGGAGTTCCTTTGTCAGCTTTATGTGTACTTCAAAACTAGTGGGTGCTGGGCACACAAAAAGAAGTCCGGATGCGCTTGTGTAGCGATCCGGACTTCTTCATGGGATAAAACTTAAGCGCCAACCTTGAAACGAGTGAACCCCGTTACGGTGATGCCGGCGTTGTCGAGAACTTGAGCAACCTTGAACTTGTTGTCACGCGAGTATTCCTGTTCCAGCAAAGCAATCTGCTTGATGAAGGCACTGATGCGACCCTCGACGATCTTGGACAGCTGCGCTTCGGGCTTGCCCTCGTTGCGGCTGATCTCCTCGACGATGTGACGTTCCTTCTCCACCTCAGCAGCGGGGACATCCTCGCGGCTCAAGTAGAGCGGGTCAGCAAACGAGATGTGCTGCGCGATTGCGCGAGCCGTCTCACCATCATCGCCGGTGTACCCGACCAAGACGCCAACCTGCGGGGGCAGGTCCTGGCTGGTCTTGTGCAGGTAGATAGCAAAGTGTTCTGCCGTAATCGACGTCAGGCGACGCAGTTCGATCTTCTCGCCCAAGATGGCGGCCTCATCGTTGATGAAGGTCTCCACGGTGGTGCCCTCGAGGGGAGCCGCAAGGCCCTCTTCGACGGAAGTCGCGCCGGCGGCAACAACCGCTGCGAGAACCTTGTCGGCGAGAGCGACGAACTTGTCACCCTTAGCGACGAAGTCAGTCTCGCAAGCGAGCTCAATAATCGTTGCGGTGTTGCCGTTCTCTGCAGCAGCAACGAGGCCTTCGCTCGTGGAGCGGTCGGCGCGCTTAGCGTTGCCCTTTGCTCCCTTGAGACGAAGAATCTCGATTGCCTTGTCCATGTCACCCTCGGCTTCGACCAAAGCGTTCTTGGTATCTACCATTCCGGTGCCAAGGCGTTCGCGCAGGGCTTTCAGGTCTTCCAGGCTGAAGTTAGCCATATGTCTAGCGCTCCTTTGTCAGGATGAAAAAAGGGAAAAGTTACTTGGCGGGCTTGGGAGCAGCAGCTTTGGGAGCAGCAGCTTTAGGGGCCGCCTTGGGGGCAGCTTCAGCAGCAACTTCTTCAGCAACAACGTCTTCAGCAACAACCTCAACGGCAGCTTCCGCTGCCGCCTCAACGATGGTTTCGACAGCAGCATCAGCCGCAACGGTCTCGGCAACAATTGCCTCAACAGCAGCCTCGTCGGCAACGGCTTCGACCTCAACGGTCTCGGCAGCAGACTCTGTGGCGGAAGCCTCAAGAAGCTCACGCTCCCACTCGGCCATAGGCTCAGCAGGCTCGCCCGACTCAGGCTTTGCGTGGCGCTGGATCAGGCCCTCGGCAGCAGCATCCGCAATGATGCGAGTGAGCAGTGCAACGGAACGGATCGCGTCATCGTTACCTGGGATGGGGTAGGTCATTTCGTCGGGGTCGCAGTTGGTGTCGAGGATGCCGATAACGGGGATCCCAAGCTTGCGAGCCTCGTCAATGGCGAGGTGCTCCTTCTTGGTGTCGACGATCCACAGAGCGCTCGGCGTCTTGGTCAGGTTGCGGATACCACCAAGGCTCTTGTGGAGCTTGACGAGTTCACGCTTCTTGATCAACATTTCTTTCTTCGTGAAACCGCTGTGTGCGGTGTCCGTGAAGTCGAGCTCTTCGAGCTCCTTCATGCGCTGGAGGCGCTTGCCAACCGTCTGGAAGTTGGTGAGAAGTCCACCCAACCAGCGCTGGTTGACGTAGGGCTGGCCTACGCGCGTTGCCTGCTCGGAGATGGACTCCTGAGCCTGCTTCTTGGTACCGACAAAGAGGATGGTTCCACCGTGGGCAACGGTCTCTTTGACGAAGTCATAGGCGTTGTCAATGTGAACCAACGACTGCTGAAGGTCAATGATGTGGATGCCGGAGCGCTCGGCAAGAATAAAGCGCTTAACCTTCGGGTTCCACCGACGAGTCTGGTGTCCGAAGTGAACGCCGCTGTCGAGCAGCTGGCGAATGGTGACGACGGCCATGGCCATCTCCTGTTCTTGACGCGAGCGCACAGCACTCACACGTCATTTGCGGTTATGTCGCAAGGACCGAAGGTCTCTTGCCCTAGTGCCCGGAGGAAAACCCGCGTAAATGCTTTCGCATCTTCGACCGATGGGATTTCACACGCTAGTAGGCACGCGAAGTCACCCCGATAAATCGGAGTGCATGACCAGTGTACGGCATGATGAGAGAGAAAAGATTTGGGGACATTACTGTGGCAACTTCCACCGTCGCGAACAGAGCATCCGTGGCACCGACCCGTCAGGGGCTCATTCTGATTGCGCTTGTCATGGGCGCGGGAGTGGCCAACATGAACTTGGCCGTCGCAAATGTCGGATTGCCGGACATCGGTCGTGACCTGAATGCCTCGCAGACTGGTCTTAACCTTGTTGCCGTCGGGTTCTCTTTGGGGCTGGCGGCATCCGTTCTCTATCTCGGCGCGCTCGGCGATCGTTATGGCCGCAAAATGATGTTGATCCTCGGGCTCGTTCTGGGTATTCCCGCGGCCTTCCTCTCAGCCCTTTCCCCCACGGTCGAGCTTCTGGCACTTTCGCGCCTGCTCGGTGGGCTCGCTGCGGGCATGGCCTATCCCACGACCTTGGCGCTGATTACGGCACTCTGGTCCGGCCCGGCGCGAACTCGTGCTATCGCATTATGGTCTGCTCTCGGTGCCGCCATGTCCTCAATGTCACCCCTCATTGCCGGGGCAATCTTGCTGAAGTTTGCTTGGGGTTGGTCCTTTCTCATCGCGGTGCCCTTTGCTGTGATTGCCATTGTTCTGGTGTGGCGTTATGTACCGAGCCACGTTAACGAAACGAAGGAGCGCGTCGATCACCTCGGCGGAGTCCTTTCGGCGATCTTCATTGGTGGGCTGGTTTTGGGTATCAACTACGTCAGCCTTCCCGGTCAACTTGATCGGGCAATTTTTTTGCTCTTGCTGAGCGCTGGAGCTGGCATCGCTTTCTTCATTCGCCAGAGGCTTGCCGGATCGCCCCTTTTCGATCTGCGCTACGCCGCCCGACCAACATTTTGGGTCTCAGCGGTGGCCGGCATCATTGTCTTCGGTTCCCTCATGGGGGCAATGTACATCGGGCAGCAGTTTCTGCAAAATGTTCTGGGCTACAACGCGCTTCAGGCTGGATCATCGATCGTTCCCTGCGCCGTTTTCATGGTCGCCGCCGCGCCTTTCTCGAGTCGTCTCATCGAACGATATGGCTCACGCGTGACACTGCTCATGGGTTTTGTGGCCTGCACACTGGGCTTTATGAGCATGTACTTTCTGTGGACAACGACAACGACTGTCGGCGTGGTCATTTTGAGTTATGCGCTCATTGGGTTGGGCGTTGGCATTGCGGGCACTCCGGCCTCTCATGCACTGACGGATTCCGTACCGGTCACCAAAGTGGGCATGGCATCGGGAACGGGGGATCTGCAACGCGATCTCGGCGGTTCGATTATGCAGTCCATGCTCGGGGCCATCCTGGGGGCCGGCTATGCCGGGGCGATCGCGACTTCTATTGCCAACGCTCCGGAGGCTGTGAAATCCGGTATCACGAGCGGCGTCGCTACGGGTCTTGCGAAGTCATTCGGAAGCGCGGAGGACCTCGCCAAGCAGTATCCCGATTACGCCAACGCCATCGTGGAAGCAGCAAAGACCTCCTTCCTCGAGGGCGCGGACTGGGCCTATGTGGCCGGGATCCTGACGATGCTTGTCGGAATTTTGCTCGTTTTCCTTTTCTTCCCTCGTCGAGAAAAAGAACGGGATCTTTACGCTCGCTACGCGGCAAGTGCGCAAGCCGAGCTGCTCTCCTCCACCACGGGTACCGAAGGCCGCGCATCCCCCACGTCATAATTTCACCACCTTTCACGCGGCCAAAGGCGCCAAGCTGACGTCATGTTTTCATCGCCAGGTCGAACCTTCGTTACACGGGTCCTCGCGACGGCCTTGCTGGCCTTGACGGTCTCTGTGGCTTTTCCAGTGACTGCTGCCCGCGGGGCCATTGCGGATACATGGTCGTGGCCCATTGCCGCACCATGGCGAATCCAGAGGCCCTACGTTGCGCCCCCCACTCCTTACGGTGTCGGTCACCGGGGTATCGATTTGGTCGCGGCAGTGGACACGCCCGTTCTGGCACCCGCTGCCGGAACCGTCCTCTTTGCGGGCATCGTCGTGGATCGCGGTGTCATCAGTATTGATCACGGCGGGGGTGTGACATCCAGTTATGAGCCGGTGACAGCCGTCGTTCACGCAGGGCAAAGCGTTCAGGCGGGCGACACCATCGGCCACATCACCGGGCTTCACGCAACAGCATCCGAGGCTTGTCCCTGCCTCCACCTAGGAGCACGCATCGACGGGGAATACCTGTCGCCGCTGGCTTTTCTCTCCGCGATTAATCGGGCGGTGCTCCTCCCCTGGCGGGACTAAGAGCGCTGTAGAAACGCTGTCTCGCTTCTACGCACGAGGGTGAGCCTGCGCATAACTGGAGCGCAGCCGCTCGACAGAGACGTGGGTATAGATCTGGGTCGTCCCCATGCTGGCGTGTCCGAGGAGTTCTTGAACGATCCGCAGGTCTGCACCACCGTCGAGCAGGTGAGTCGCTGCCGTGTGGCGTAGAACGTGGGGGCCTGACGGCCCCGACCCCTCCAGCGAGGCGAGAAGATCGGCGACTACTCGATAGACGGCGCGTGTCGTCAGCCGCGCTCCCCGGGCACCCAAAAATAGTGCCCCAGACCGAGGTGTTCCGGAGCCTGAGTCCGATCCAGCATTCATGTCCCCCGTTGAGTGCTCGAGCATGGACAACAGTGCCGTTGCGGCAGGAGCGCCAAAGGGAACCACCCGTTCCTTGGCCCCCTTCCCCAGTACTCTCATCGTTCGCCGCTCAAGGTCGACATCACTGACGTTGAGTCCCACAAGCTCAGAAACGCGGATCCCCGTGGCGTAGAGCACTTCGACAATGGCAAGGTCGCGAACGGCCTGCGGGGAATCCTCGCCCCCTACGCGCAATTGGAGGGAATCAAATAGATCCCGCATCTGAACTTCGGTAATGACGCGCGGCAGGGTGGAATCGGTCTTGGGAGATTTGAGCCGGATACCAGGATCCGTCGACACTAAGCCCATGCGCTTCAGCCACGCCGTAAAACTTCGCGCGGTGGCGGACCGCCTGGCCAAGGTCATCTTCGAAAGCCCCTCACCTGAGCCTTTCCAAAGCCAGTCGCGTAAAAACTCGAGGTTGAGGTTCTCTACGCTTGCGAGTCCTCTGTCTTCAGCGTAATTCAGCAGTGCCGAAGCATCCGTTCGATACGCCTTGACCGTATGGGGTGAATAGGCGCGCTCGGCAGCAAGGTAGACAATGAAGTCGTCTACCGCCTGCTGAAGTTGCATACCTCCACGGTATTGCTTAGTTGGTCAGCGCGGGAATTACGGCGCCGGAGAAAACTTGCCAGGCCAAGAGAGACTTCGCCACGAGACTCAGCGTGATGTACATGCGCTCGCCACGGAGATAGTTGCTCCAGCCGCCGATCTGCTTGTACTGGAGGATTTGATTCACGGCGAACGTGTTGAAGAGAACAAAGAGCGACACGATGATGCCAATGACGAAACCAGGCACTTGCGCCGCCCCCGAAGCCCCGGGCTGGAAAAGGTACACGAATACCAAGATCCAGGGAACGATGCCCACCATCGAGCCAAATACGAAGGGGAGGAATTTGCCGTTGCCGGGAGTTTCGTACTTCTCCTGAAGCGCCCCGAACATGATCATGGCCGCGTTGACCGCGAAAATTGACACGAGGGCGGAGAAGTTATTAATGCCTGTCAGCTGGGCAATCAACCAAATCATGATGGAGGAGCTCAGCGCGTACTCAACCCAACGGAAATAGTTGTGGTTGGCCTTCAACCCGGCGCCATATCGCGCGAAGAACCAGGGCGAGGAAATGAGGAAATGGAAGAAGGCGGACAGTGCCAGGAACGCTACGACGCCAATGCCTAGGTTGATCGAGAAGAGCGTGACCTTCTCCGTCGGAAGCTCCACTCCGGGAGGCCCCGTCATGTAGTCGATCGTGACGCCAAAGACGACCTGCTTGGTCAGCAACGTCAAAACATAACCAAAGACAAGCGCCTGCAACAGGTGAACCGCACCGGCCACAATGTTGTAGACCCGGAGGCGAGAAATCTGCTCGTCATTTGTGTACGTCTTGCGCGCCATCAAGGACTCCTTAGCTCAATTTTGGACTGTCTGAGGTTAGCACCAATAGGGGGTTTACCCACCCTTTTGAGGATCACTGCCACCGTGACGACGCCAGCCCTTGTCACCGCCGACAGCCCGCCCCGTAAGCTCGCACAGCCCTAAGACGCTCTGGACCTGCATCACGGAAAGACCAGCCCGACGAGCGATATCTTCGGCCGAACGCGGTGTTCGCAAACTGAGGGCATCCATGACACGGCGTTCCTCGGGGTCCTCTTGCTCATCTCGTTCGCGCGCCGGAGGCGCAATGTCAAGAGAAAGAAGCTCGAACATTTCCGCAGCGGTGGTGACGAGGATGGCATCCGTTTCACGAAGAAGCCGATGACACCCGGCCGAAGACGCAGACGTTACGGGACCAGGGACCACTCCCAGTGGCCGGCCGAGCGCAGAAGCATGGCCCGCGGTGTTGAGCGATCCGGACCGCCAGCCTGCCTCGATGACGACCGTTGCGGCACTGGCCGCTGCGATTAAACGATTCCGTTGCAAAAACCGCCATTTTGTGGGCGAGGCCCCACAGGGTAGCTCCGAAAGCACAACCCCACTGGCGACAATCCGGTGCAAGAGCGCGTCATGACCGGAAGGATAGAACCGATCTACGCCGCCGGCGAGAAAGGCGACAGTGTTGCCTCCGCTAGCCAGTGCCGAACGGTGCGCCATTCCATCGATGCCGTAGGCCGCCCCCGAGACAACGGTCACTCCTCTGTCCACTAATCCAGCTGCCGCTTCCATCGTGACGTGCTCTCCGTACCCGGTTGACGCCCTTGCCCCCACCACAGCAATCGATCGGGGCAACGTGGCCAATAGCTCGGGAGTCCCCCGAGCCCACAACACATGGGGGGCATGCAATCCAAGGTCGTCGAGACCCTGAGGCCAGAAGGCGTGTGCGGGTGTCAATAGCACGGTGTCAAAGCGCGCCGCCCGTTCGAGGTGTGCGACGGCTTCACGGGCATTCAGCCGCGGTGCCCACCGCTCGAGCCCGGCGCTGATGAGCTGAACAAGTTCTTCGTCGAAGGCTATGCCCAGCGCTGCACCGCCCGCGGTCTGCCCCATCAACCCCATGATGCGCTCGGGATCACACCGTCGGATAAGGGCATCTAAGGCGCCGTTCGCCCCCAGCGCGGTTAGCAACATTCCGGCCATGCGATCACCGGGCTCGGCGATGCCTGAGAACGCCACACGGGCAAACACCTCCGCTGCATCTTCAGCTGTGCTATCGCCGGTGACGGCAGAAACGGCCCGGAGCCGAGTGAGAACATCGGCCTCGTTGAGTCCGCCAAATAACGTGGTGGCTGTGAGGTTCATGGGGTCATTCCTTTGCGAAGGTAGAGGGCACGACCGACTTGGTCAATACCCGGCCGATCAGTGCCATCAAGGTCGGCAATAGTCCATGCCAACTTGAGCACGCGGTCATAGCCGCGCATGGTCAGCCCGCCGCGTTCGAGAGCGCGATCGAGAGAGGCTGTCACGTGCGACGGGAGGCGATTTTCTGGAGAACGAAGGTAGGGACCGGAAACCTGAGCGTTCGTTCGCCACGGCGTTGCCTGCAAACGATCGGCCGTCCGGGCACGGGCGTCAAAAACTCGCTGCCGGGCCTCCCCCGTTGAATACCGTGGCGTCGCATCCAAGCGAAGCGCCACCAGACTCAGGCGCCTCACCCTCAGCTGAATATCAATGCGGTCGGTGAGCGGTCCCGAGAGCCGGGCCAGGTAACGCCGCCTTGCAGACGGAGGACACACACAGTCCGTTTCGTTCGATCCGTAATTGCCGCAGGGACACGGGTTGGCCGCCAGCACCAACTGGAAAGATGCAGGAAATGTGGCTACAGCGTTGGCGCGATGGATGGACACAAGCCCTGATTCCAACGGCTGGCGCAGAGCATCCAAAACTGAGGCGGGAAATTCAGGTGCCTCGTCAAGAAAAAGAACGCCATGACTGGCCCTGGCCGCAGACCCGGGACGAATCATGCCCGAACCGCCACCGATCATGGCTGCTGTGGTCGTGGTGTGATGGGGCGCTTCCCATGGGGGCCTCGTCGGCAAGGCATTGCCCAGAGAATGCCCCACGAGAGAACGAATCGAGGCAACATCGAGGGCCGCGGCCTCACTCAAGTTGGGCAAGATTCCCGGCAGCCTCATGGCCAACATTGTCTTTCCCGCTCCCGGCGGACCTGACATCAGGAGATGATGCCCGCCTGCGGCTGCCACGATGAGGGCTTCGATTGCGTCATTATTTCCGACCACATCTGAGAGATCCAGCGGGTCCTCCTCCTCGGCAACGATGGGATTTTGCGAGAGGAGTGCGGGAAGCTCTACCCATGAGGTCGGGGCAGCGGCACGGGCACCATGGGCCATTGCCGCCTCCCGAAGGGAAGCCACCGGAATCACTGTCATGCCCGGCACAAGGGTGGCCTCGGCGGCATTTGCGATGGGAACCATGATGCGTGTTCGCCCGGAGGCACGGGCCGCAATGACAGCCGGCAGGACCCCTCCTGTGGGCCTCAAGCGGCCATCGAGGGAGAGCTCCCCGATGTGCACGACGTCTTCGATTGAACCGGAATTGAGAACGCCTCCTGCCGCGAGACAGGCGAGCGCAATTCCCAAATCAAACCCAGAGCCACGCTTGGGCAGCGCTGCGGGCGAGAGGTTGACCGTGAGGCGCCGCGGAGCAAGTTTGTACCCGGAGTTGACCACCGCCGAGCGCACTCTTTCGGCGGCCTCTCCCAAGGCCCGATCGGGCAATCCAATCAACGAGAGTCCTGGCAAGCCGTTCGCTAAATCTGCCTCAATTTCGACAATCGTTCCGCTCATTCCAGACAATGCGATGGCATACGTTCGCCCAATGCTCATGCGAACACTGCTTCGAGGTGTTCGATCTGGGGTGCTTCGTGGGGTGGGGAGATAACGGCAATCGCGTCAATTCGAATGTCGCCGCCCGTTTCGGGATGCGCCTCACACCAGGCACCTGCAAGTCTTCGCAATCTGGCAAGTTTTGTGAGCGACAGCGCCTCGAACGGGTGGCCAAAACCAACCCCGGACCTCGTCTTGACCTCGACGAAAACCGTCGTGGCGCCGTCGCGAGCCACGATATCGATTTCGCCTTGCCGGCAACGCCAGTTTCGCTCCACGACGGCGTAACCGCACCGAATGAGGAACTCAACGGCTAATTGTTCACCGGTGCGCCCGAGGGCGTCTTTCTCTGCCATGGTGGCCTCCCACCACCGAGCATCATGGATGCGCGTTCGGGAATGGGCCGGATCAGGAACCCTGCGGAAATGACGCCGTCATGACCCTCTGTGGAGGACATGACGCACACGGCTACTCGTCGAGCGCGAGCTCCTTGGGCAGCTCAAATTCCTTGGAGGATAGCTCTTCAACGTTGACGTCTTTGAACGTCAGAACGCGAACTGATTTCACGAAACGGTCGGCGCGGTAAACATCCCACACCCACACATCGCTCATCGTCAGCTCGAAGTAGAAGTCCGTTTCGGTATCAACGCGTTTGAGGTCAACTTCGTTGGCGAGGTAGAACCGTCGTTCCGTCTCGATCACAAACGAGAACTGCCCCACTACGTCGCGGTATTCGCGATAGAGAGCCAGCTCGGCTTCGCGGTCGTAGTCGTCGAAATCTTCGTCATCCATGGTGACCTAATCCTATTCCGTGCGTCCGGTGGGCGTCTTCACCCAAGTTTTGCGATGGTGGTCGGTGACACCGATGGTGCGAATGGCCTCCATGTGAATGGCCGCTCCATAACCTTTGTTTGAGGCCCAGCCATAGTGCGGATGCGCAGCATCCAATTGCACCATGAGGGCGTCACGTTCAACCTTGGCCACCACGGAGGCCGCTGCCACGGAGGCGCAATCCTGGTCGGCCTTGACCCGAGTGATGACACGTAATTTGCTCGTCAGTGCCGGGTTGAGCCAGTCGTGAGCTCCGTCCAATAACACCGTACTGTCCCCCACAGGGATTCCGGCGGAGTGAAGGGCAATCAGTGCTCTCTTGGCGGCCAGCCCAAGGCACGCAGTTATTCCGAACTCGTCGATCTCTGCCGCGCTGGCAGCCCCCACGGCGGTCGGTGCCCACACCAGCAGAATGGGAGCAAGTTTTTCTCGTTTTGGGGCACTCAACATTTTGGAGTCTCGGAGGCCGGCGGGAAAATCCGTCAGGGAAGCTGTTATGGCACAGACGCCCACCATGACTGGTCCCGCCATGGCCCCGCGACCCACCTCATCAATGCCGATGATGAGGGTTGCTCCGCCAGCAAATAAGCTCGATTCCACGTCGAGGGTGGGGTCACTGACCGGCAGGCGGAACTCCTGAGAACGTATCGGGATAGTTGCTCAACCACGACCAACGGCTCATCGGCCAGCTGATCACAAAGGCGCGCCCCACAACGTCGCTGACGGGGACGAAACCGCCACCAGGTTGATCCGTGTTGTACCGAGAATCCTTAGAGTTGTAGCGATTATCGCCCATGACCCACAAAGATTTCGCGGGGACCGTCACCGAGAAATTAATGCCGGATGCCTTTGTCTCGCCACTGGACAGCTTGATATACGGCTCGGAAATAGGGACACCGTTGACGCTCATCTTGCCGGTCGCGTCACAACAGGTAACGACGTCGCCGGGCAAGCCAATGACACGTTTGATGAGGTGGTCATTACTATCGGGCGACGCGAGGCCGAAGAGCGAAAGCGTCCATTCCGTGGCGGCAACGAGGGGACTCACTGGGGCGGCGACACTGGCCGGAAGCCAGCCGCCGGGATCGCGAAAGACGACGACATCGCCACGTTCGATCGGCACCATGGCGGGAACAAGTTCGTTCACAATAACGCGATCGTCAATAACGAGCGTCTGCTCCATGGAGGCAGACGGGATGAAGAATGACCGCACCAAGAATGTCTTCACGACAAAGGAAACGACGATGGCAATCGCAAAGATCACAAAAACATCCCGCACGAAAAGCCCGAAGGTACGCCAAGGGGAGCGACGAACCGGGTTTACGTGTGACATGGGCTCTTCTTCAACTTTCTCCTTGGACATTCTAGAGGGCCAGACCATGCAAAAAATCCGTGAGCCCACAGAAAAACCCCCGGCAGTTTCCTGTCGGGGGTTTTTCAGATAATGCGTGACTTAGCGGTCGCGCTTTTCCTTGATTTTTGCCTTCTTGCCGCGAAGATCGCGCAAGTAGTAAAGCTTGGCGCGACGAACGTCGCCACGGGTAACGATTTCGATGTGATCGATAACAGGCGAGTGCACGGGGAACTTACGCTCCACCCCAACCTGGAAGCTAACCTTACGAACGGTGAAGGTCTCGCGAACGCTCTCACCGGAGCGGCCGATAACGACGCCCTGAAAGACCTGGATACGAGAGCGCGTGCCCTCGATGATGTTGACGTGAACTTTGACAGTGTCACCGGCGCGGAAGTCGGGAATGTCGTTACGCAGTGTTGGTGCGTCTACGGCGTCAAGAATGTGCATGATTAATCGCTCTCTGTCTCCGCCATAGGTCGAACACGGGTAATAGGTTGTTGATTGGATCGTGCTGATGCGTATTGCTCAAACTCCCCTATGGCAGGGTTTAGCCGCGGCACAATCACTTATCTTGCCACGGAAATGCTCCGCGCACAAAGTCGGGGCGGTTAGGGGAAGAGAAGGTCGGGGCGCACGCGCCTCGTGCGCTCTATCTGCTGCTCGTGACGCCACGTCGAAATGGCTCCATGATTTCCCGAAAGCAATACCGGCGGCACCTCAAGCTCTCGCCAGACGGAAGGTTTCGTGTAACTCGGGTATTCGAGAAGGCCGTTTTCGTGACTTTCTTCAACGAGAGATTCAGGATTTCCGACCATGCCCGGGATGAGGCGACCGACGGCTTCGATCATGGCGAGCGAGGCGACCTCACCACCGTTGAGAACGTAGTCACCCAGGGAAACAAGGCGGACGCGCATCCGTGATGAATAGTAATCAACGACACGTTGGTCGATGCCCTCGTAGCGGCCGCAGGCAAAGATCAATTGATCTTCGTGTGCCAGGTCGCGGGCCATGCCTTGCGTGAACTGCTCACCCGCAGGAGAGGGAACGATCAAGAGGGGGCCACCGGAAGGAACCTCGTCGTGCAAGACGGGGGTTGGTGAACCGGAATCATTAAGGATGCCATCGAGGACGAAGCCCCAGGGCTCCGGCTTCATGACCATGCCGGCCCCGCCGCCATAGGGAGTGTCATCGACGGTGCGATGCTTGTCGTGCGCGCCATCGCGCAGGTCATGAATGTGCGTTTCGATGAGGCCGCTCATGCGGGCTTTGCCCAGCAGTGATACGTCGAGAATGTCGAAGAACTCAGGAAAGATCGTGACGATGTCGATGCGCATTTAGGCCTCGGGGGAATCCTCGGCAGCAGGTTCGGTGCGCGGAGGAGCCGTCGTCGCCAGCAGCTCACTATCGTCGTCTTCGAGTTCCTCGAAGAGCCCCATGGGCGGCGTGAGGGTCACGATGCCTGTTTTCACGTTGACTTCGGGAACGATGGCTTTGACGAAGGGAACCATGACTTCGCCCTTAGCCGTCTTGATTACCAGCAAGTCTTGGGCCGGGAAGTGTTCGACCCGAGCGATGGTACCGACGTCTACCCCGTCACGCACGGCACGCAGGCCGGTGAGCTGGTGGTCGTACCAGGCTTCGGGGTCATCGGGCAAAACGGAGGCGTCGTGCTCGACCCAGAGGATGGCCTTGATGAGCGTCTCGGCCGTGAAACGGTCGGGAACATCCGCAAAGAAAGCTACGGGGCTGGCGTTATACCAGCGCAGTTCGGTGAGCGTGAGGCTCTTGCCGTGCCACAGAGATTCCACGGGAACCTGGAGGGAAAAGACCGCTCCGGGAACGAATCGCTTCTCAGGCTCGTCAGTGTAGAGCTCGACTTTGATGGCGCCTTTAAGCCCGTGGGCTTTCGTCAGGCGGCCGACACGAAGTTGGGTCTGCCGGGGGTCAGCAACCACGACTACGAGTCTGTGTCGACGACGTCAACGCGAACGTTGCGACCGTCTGCAAGAGCATTGACGACGGTTCGGATTGCCTTTGCCGTGCGACCCGAACGGCCGATGACGCGGCCAAGGTCCTCGGGGTTCACATGAACCTCAAGGACCTCGCCACGTGCGTTAGAACGTGCGGCAACCTTAACGTCCTCGGGATTCTCAACGATTCCCTTGACGAGGTGCGAAACGGCTGCTGCCAACATTGTTATTAGGCCTGTTCCTTGCCAGCGGCCTCTTCGGCAGCGGCAACGATTTCTTCGGCTTCGGCTACTGCGTCAGCAGCAACTTCGGCAACAATTTCTTCAACGACAGCCTCTTCCGTGGCTTCGATGATGGCTTCCTCGACGATTGCTTCGGCAAGTTCCTCGACAACAACGTCAACAGCGACTGCTTCAGCAACGGCCTCTTCAGTCTCAACCTCAACCTTGACGGGAGCCTTCTCAGCCTTGGGAACCAAAACTGGCTTCTTCTTGGCGTCGATCTGGAAGACGGGCTTGGGCTCTTTGACCTTGACGGTGCTAACAGCGTTCTTGTCACCCTTGAAGATTCCCCAGTCACCGGTCAACTTCAACAGTGCGGCAACCTGCTCGGTTGGCTGGGCACCAACGCTGAGCCAGTACTGGGCACGGTCGGACTTGACCTCGATGAACGATGGGTTCTCGGTGGGGTGGTACTTGCCAATTTCTTCGATAACACGACCATCGCGCTTGGTGCGTGCGTCGGCTACAACGATGCGGTAATACGGTGCACGGATTTTACCCATGCGCTTCAAACGAATTTTGACAGCCACAATTCTCCTGTGAGTCTAAGTTGGTGAAATGAACTGACGGCCGTGAGCGTGGGGGCACACTCGACAGCAAGCTCTAGGGTTTCGCGCAGTTATCTGATTAGAGGGTCGGATATCAGGCGAACTCGACTTCTTATTCTGGCAGATTACGGGGCAGTTCGCTAATCGGATGCCTCACCGGTATCGTCCTTGCGTCAGCGCCCTCTTCGTCCAACCACCACGATGTCGGTCAGGGAGCAAAATTTGCGACAACCGATTCCAGGCAGCGTGGCAAACCTCTGCAACGCCGGCGGTGCGGGTTACGAGTTGACGCCCCACGTAAAGCGGTGGGTGTGGATGGAGTAATAGGTGAATGTCTCGACTCTGGCGACTCCGGGGATGTCGCGAATTTGCTTGCCGACGACATCAAACATGCGGGCGCTGTCTTCGGCGATGACTTCGACCATAAGGTCGTAGGTGCCGGCTCCAATCACCACGTAAATGACCTCGGGAATCTCACTGAGGGCATCCGCCGCCGTTTCGATATCCCCTTCGACGACGACACCGAGCATGGCCATGTTGTTGTAGCCCAGCTTGAGGGGGTCGGTAACACCAATGACCTGCAGAATGTTGCGTTCTTCCAGCCGGACAACCCGTCGCCTCGCTCCGCCCGGGGTGAGCCCAACAAGTTGTCCGAGTTCTGCGTAGCCGAGCCGTCCATCTTTTTGCAATGCGGCAAGAAGAGTCCGGTCGATGTCATCCAACTTGTCGATGGGCTTATCGATCGGCTTATCGCCGGAGTTTGTTACGTCGTGAGGCGTCATAGAGGGTCCCTTCTTTCGTGCAAGTTCGGCAAATGTGTAATTCTTATAACTGGGTGAGAGGTTTAGTGATGTAAAATCACCACATGCTGAATAATAGTGATTATTCAACACTAATCAAGGAGTTAGCTGTGCCTGTCTACGATTTCTTTGCCGATAACGACCTCGTGCGCCCCGACGTGAGCGTCGATGATGCCGTCGCGATCGGTTCCTCGCTCTTTGGCATCACTGGCACGGCCACCGAATTGGGGAGCCAACAGGACCGGAACTTTCTGATTGAGTCAAACACGGATGGCGCGGTTCAACGTTTTGTGCTCAAGATTCATAATCCCGCTTTTTCCACCGCCGAGCTCCACGCTCAGGAGGAAGGGCTCGATTTCTTGGCCAAACGCGGCATGACAGTGCCCCTCTACGTTCCCGGAATCGACGGGCAGATCCGTCAATCCTGGAATGCTGCGGGTACCTCCCTCCCGGTGCGCTTACTCACTTTTCTCGATGGCCCCTCGCTGCAGTCCCAAGGCTTTCTGGCGCCTGACGTTATCCGCGCGCTTGGCTCCCTCTCCGCAACGGCTGCAGTAAATCTTGCTGATTTCAGTGGTGACGGCCTCGATCGACTCTTGCAATGGGACATGCGTCAGGCCGAGGCAGTGATTGCCCAGCTCGAACATTGGGTGGTGGACGAGGAGCGCCGGGACGCCATTCACGCCTTCACTGCGAGTGCCTCCCAGCGCCTCAGCCCGCTTATGCCCTCGCTTCGTGTACAGGTCATCCATGGTGACATCACAGACGACAATGTCATTTGTGCCGTCGCGCCCAGCGGCCACCGCATCCCGGTGGGGCTCATTGATTTTGGTGACCTGGCACTGGGGTGGCTCGTGGCCGAGCTGGCCGTTACCGTCTCTTCGGTCCTTCCCCACGCGCCCGAGAATCCCTTTGCTGCTCTCGAAGCCATCGTCGCTTTCGACGACATTCTTCCCTTGAGCGACGAAGAGATCTCGGCCCTCTGGCCGCTCGTTACCCTGCGTGGTGCCGTCCTGGCCGTTAGCGGTGCGCAACAGCTCAGCGTGGATGAAGGCAATGATTACGCCAACGACCGCATGCAAGCGGAATGGGACCTCTTTGTTTCGGCCAGCTCGGTGGGCTGGGATGAGGCGGAAGCCGCCATCCGTCATGCCTTAGGTCGCCCACACCGCCGGGAAAACACCCGCGGTTCGTCGGCTACTGTTCTGGGGTCAATCGTTGCGATGATTCCCGGATTGACCAGCGAGACAGCCGAGATTCTGGATTTCTCGGTGACGAGCCCGCTTCTCTCCGGTGGCGCTTGGCTCGGAGAGGGGATCGAGGAGCTTCTTGCGACGGATGCCCTCACCCGGCAACCGTTTGCCGTCGCCGCCTACGGTCAATCACGGCTCACGCGCACTGCGCGTCTCTCCCGTGACGAACCCGAGTCATTCCCCCTCGTCACCGAGGTCTTCTTGGCCCCCGGAACCGCACTCGTGGCGCCACTGGATGCGGTTGTCGCCGTCATTGATGATGACCTCGTCGTGCTTCATACTTCTGCCGGTGAGATTCGGGTCGGCGGTATCTCTTCGGGTCTCGTGGTTGGTTCAGAGATCACCGCGGGGACGGTCCTCGGAACGACTCGCGCGCGAGCAACTGAAAATGCTCGCGTGAGACTGCAGCTCCTCACGTTCGAGAACATGGACGCCCCTCCATTTGTGGGGAAGTCCAGAACAGCAGGCTGGATTCACCTCACCAAAGACCCAGCGGTTTTGCTGGGTCTGACGCCAACTAAGGCCGACCTCTCACCCGAGAAAGAACAGGAACGTCGAGCCGACGTGATGGCGGGCGCACAAGAGAAGTACTACGAGCAGCCGCCGCAAATTGAGCGTGGATGGCAAGAACTTCTCATCGACACGACCGGTCGCGCCTACGTCGACATGGTCAACAACGTCACGTCAATTGGCCATGCGCATCCACGATTCACGCAGGCCATCAGTGACCAGCTGCAGCTCGTCAACACGAACAACCGTTTTCTTTACAAGGCTCTCGCCGACCTGAGCGAGCGCATCGTGGAGGTCTCCCCCGATCCGTCGCTCGACACGGTTCTGCTCGTTAATAGCGGAAGCGAGGCTGTCGACTTGGCCCTGCATCTGGCGAAACTTCACACGCGGCGCACCGGGATCGTCGCCCTACGCGAGGGCTATCACGGCTGGACGGAAGCCTCGGATGCGGTGTCTACCTCCGCCTTCGACAATCCGTTCGCGGTGGCTTCGCGGCCATCCGGAATTCATATCGCCGATATTCCCAATACCTATCGCGGGAAATACACCGGGCCGGACGCCGCTAAACGTTATGCAGAAGACGTCACAACACTTCTCGATTCTGCGGATGGACCGGGAGAGAACCTTGCCGCCTTCATTAGCGAACCCGTTATTGGTAATGCAGGTGGAGTCGTGCCGCCCGAGGGCTACCTTGCGAACGTTTACGAGCAGGTCAGGGCCCGTGGCGGGTTATGTATCGCCGATGAGGTTCAGGTCGGGTACGGCCGTCTGGGTGCTCACTTCTGGGGGGTTCAGCAGCAGGGGGTCGTGCCCGACATTATGACGATGGCGAAGGCGATGGGCAACGGGTATCCGCTCGGGGCCGTCATCACGCGTCGCGACATCGCCGAGTCTCTGGCGCGCGAGGGTAACTTCTTCTCCTCCGCCGGCGGCAGTCCCGTCAGCTGTGTTGCGGGACTCACCGTGCTGAACGTTATTCGAGACGAAGGTCTGCAGGCCAACGCCAAGGCTGTCGGCGAGCGTCTTGCTTCTCGACTCGCTGAGCTCGCCAGTCGGCATGAGATCATCGGGGCCGTTCACGGTATGGGGCTGTACATGGGGATTGAGCTCGTGCGCAACCGCGAGACACAGGAACCTGCCATCGAGGAGACGACCGCCATCTGCGAGCGACTTCTGGCACTCGGCGTCATCATGCAACCAACCTCCGAGCGCCAAAACGTGCTCAAGATCAAACCGCCGATGTGCTTGAGCTTGGCCAGTGCCAACTTCTTCGTCGATGCGCTGGATGAGGTACTCACCGCCGGTTGGTGACGGCCAAGAAGGCCAGCCGTTGGAGTACCAGTGAGGACGTCTGCCTTTAGCGCAGAGGTACCATGTGGGCCGCGAAGTATTCCTCAATCTCGGCTCGTGCGGTGAGCGGGAAGATTCCCGAGACATATTGATCGGGGCGAACCACCACGATGACGCCCTGGCGGTCAATACCGCGTTCGGCAAAAATATCCCGGCCATGACCAGAAGCAAAGATGTTGTTGATATCAATGATCTCTAAGGGAACTTTGACGGGCTTGAACACATCCGGAACCGGCCCGGGTTCGACCTCGGTGTAATCCTGTTGATAGATCACCTTCGTGTCGAAGACCGCATCATCATCTCCTCCGACAGGGGTGTACTTCACGAGCGGAGAAGAGGCATTTGTCTTCCACCACTCCGCAAAATCAGCGGTGGGCGTTCCGGTCAGTGCGGGGGCTGCGGGGTCGGCGAAAACGTACACGCGCCAGCGACCATCCGCTTCGTGAAGGTGACCCAGTTGACGCCATCGGTTATCTGCGCGCCGAATCACTTCGGTCGACTTGAAACGCTTGCCGATGGGGAAACCTGTTGCGAGCGCCTGGTGTTCTACCCCTGTGGTGATCAAATTCTCGGGGTACTGCGTCATGAATCCCATGGGGAACTCAATGGTTGATTCGTAGAAGAGAGCCAGACCCTTTGGGTCCTCCCACTCGTCGACGGGGCGCGCCATCAACGTCGACCATTCCTTATCGAAGTCAATGAGGTTCTGCGCAATAACTTTGCGTTCCGATGAGTACGTGTCAAGCAAGGACTCCGGGGCGCGACCTTCGAGCACCGCCGCGAGCTTCCACGAAAGGTTCCAGCCGTCTTGGATAGAGACATTCATCCCCTGGCCGGCTTTGGCTGAATGGGTGTGACAGGCATCCCCCATGATGAAGGCGTGAGGGTGCTGGGTGCCGACTTTGTCTGCGGGCACGTCATCAAAACCATCGGTGACACGGTGGGCAACCTCGTAGACCGACCACCAGGTGATGCCCTTCACGTCCAACGTATAAGGAGCAAGAATCTTGTTGGCTTGAGCAATGATCGCTGCCTGGCTAGTGTTTCGAATCTCGCCCGGGTTGCCTTCGTCGAGATCGCCTAGGTCGACATAGAGTCGCGAGAGGTAGCCACCCTCGCGAGGGATGAGCATGATGTTGCCGGCGCTATGGGACTGGATGGAGCACTTGACTTGAAAGTCAGGGAAATCGGTGTTGCAAAGAACGTCCAACACGCCCCACGCATGCATCGAGGCATCGCCGAGGAGCTTGTGGCCGAGCGAGGTTCGCACGCGGCTTCGTGCCCCATCGCCGCCGACAACGTACTTCGCTCGGACCGTGCGCTCTTCGCCCGTTCGTGAGCCGGCGCTGTAGCGAACCTGCACCGCCACAGGGTATTCATTGTCGTTGTCGATTGTCATGTCGACAAATTCAATTCCGTAGTCGGGCGTGACTCGACCCGGTGCTCGCTCGGCGTCGCGCAGGAAATAGTCCAATACGCGAGATTGGTTGACATAGATGTGCGGAAATTCACTGTAGCCGTGGTCATCGTCGGGTACCCGATCCGTGCGGATGATCTCTTCGGGCTTCTCAGGGTTGGGTTTCCAGAAGCACATTTCAACGTTGCGGTATGCCTCGTCGACAATCTCGTTTGCGAAGCCGAATGCCTGAAAAGTTTCGACCGAACGCGCCTGAATTCCATCCGCCTGCCCTTGTTCGAGTCTTCCTGCGCGCTGTTCGATAGCGCGCACGTTGATGCTCGGGAAGCGTGAGAGCTGGGCAATGACGGCAACCGCTGCCGGACCGGTGCCCACGACGAGGACATCCATCGTGTCCGGCAGTTCTGCTGACCGCTTGATGCCGTAGCCTGCCGCGGGCTTGATTCGCGGATCTGCAGAGACATAACCACGTTCATGAATTTGCATGTTGGGGGCTCCTCGTTGAGTCGACTCTCTTGTATTCTCTATAAATGAGACACTATGGTGAATATAGATACAACTTTACCGGCAGTTTTCTGCAGATGCAATAAAAATAGACGTCAAACGGAGCTCAGAGACAACAATGAATCCTTCACAAATTGAACCCGATGGTGGCTCACAGACGCTCTCACGCGGATTACGCGTTTTGGAGATCATTGGGAAGTCCGACGTACCGCTGAGCGTGGCGGCCCTGGCCGAAGAACTCAGCATTCACCGTTCCATGGTGTACCGACTCATCAAGACTCTCGAACAACACGGTTTCGTCAGGAAAAGTCCTACCGGCGGGCTGGTGCTGGGGATGCGCATTTCTTCTCTGGCACGCGGGGTCTTGCAGAGTTTGCAGGATGCCGCGGCGCCGGAACTTGCGGCGCTTGCAGAAGAACTCGAAATGACCGCTTTTCTTGTCTCCTACGATGGCGAATCGGCAGTAACGCTTCGCAGCGCCGAACCCCTGAATGCACAAACCACCGTCGCTAAGAAGCCCGGAACGCGACACTCCGTTGACCGTGGCGCGCCAGGGCATGTGATCCGCTCCCAACTGGATCCGACCATCTACCCCGCCCAGCGCTTCGAATCCAGCCAGGACGAGGTGCTGCCGGGAATTGCCTCCATCGCTGTTCCCCTCGTGATCGCCGGCAACCCGCCATCGGCCTTAGCAGTCATCTACCTTCCCCACGCAGTTGATGCGGAACAGATTGCAGAAGCGCTCACCGCTGCGGCGACGCGCATCGTGGTTGCCGTAGGCGGCTAAAAGATAGCTTCAGAATCGCTGTGAATCCCCCCGGGGAATTCACAAATGAGAGATAGCGATATATCGTTAACATCTAGATTAAGTGGATTGAGGACGACATGAACGATTCTTGGAAGAAGACCTCCCCCGCCGACTGGTCCGTGGCGTCAGCGTGGCAAACCCTCGAAGATCTCGGAGGACATTTCAAGCGCAATGTCGACATTCGCATGAAACGTGGCGACGTTCGCTCCTCCATTATTCGTCTGCTTCACGAGTCCCCCATGCACGGCTACCAAATCATCCACGAGATTGAATCTCGCAGTGGTGGGGTCTGGAAGCCCAGTCCCGGCTCGGTCTACCCCACCCTTCAACTGTTGGCAGACGAGGGCCTGATTGAAGCCCACGAATCCGATGGCCGCCGCACATACTCCCTCACTGCAACCGGGATCGAGGTTGCCGAAGCTGAGGCAAAGTCACCGGCCCCCTGGCTCACCGGAAGTGAACGCCCGACGGGCCCGCGAGGCACCCTGGCAAAGTCTGGCGTAAAAATTGCCAAAGCCGCAGCCGAGGTTGCCCGCACAGGCTCGACGGAACAGATGGCCAGCGCTGCTGTCATTCTCGATGACGCGTCGTCCGCGTTATCGAAACTTTTGTCGCAGAATTAAGGGGTGTCTAAACCCAACTACGCGGTGGCAAGCGAACCGATAAGTGCAAGACTCGCGCGAGCCCGCTACCAACGCATCCTGCGCTTTGCGTCACGACACTTGGCCTCAATCTGGTGGTACGAGCTCGTGTTGCCACGGGTGGGGTTGCGCGTCATAGCGAACCGCACGCGACAGCGGCGACTGCGCACCATTGCCCGAAGTTTTCAGCACCTTGCTCTCGACCTCAGCGGTCTGCTCATCAAGCTTGGTCAATTCATGTCCACGCGCCTGGATCTCCTTCCGGTTGAGATAACGCGCGAGCTTGAGGGACTTCAGGATGAGGTTCCGCCCGTTGCATTCGACATCATTCGGGATGCCATTGAAAGCGAACTGAGAATGCCCTTGGCCAAGATTTTCAGCTCGATTGACCCCGTTCCGCTCGCCGCCGCCTCGCTAGGGCAGGTACATCGCGCTGTGCTCAGCCCTGCGGAAGCGGCAGATGCCGGCTTTCAGAATGTGGTCATCAAAGTCCAGCGGCCGGGAATTGACGCAATCGTCGACGTAGATCTTGCCGCCCTCCGTCGCGTTGCGGGCTGGCTCAGCCGCATTAGCTTGATTAATCGCCGAGCAGACGTACCGGCACTGATGGATGAGTTTGCCGCCACCTGCCGCGAAGAGATCGACTACCTCAATGAGGGCGCCAACGCCGAGCGCTTCTCCCTGAACTTCGCTGACAATCCTCGCGTTCGTGTGCCTGACGTGATCTGGGAGCGCTCCACCAGGCGAGTGCTGACGCAAGAAGATGTCACGGCAATCAAGATCACTGATCTCGCGGCGCTGCGCGCTGCCGGTATCGACCCAGCCGACGTAGCGAACGAATTTGCCGCCGTCATGTTTGACCAGGTGTTTCTTCACGGGTTCTTCCACGCCGACCCCCATCCCGGCAATGTTTTCATTGAAGCCCTCTCTGCAACCAGCGGCTCAGACGCTGGCTCAGACGTTGACTCAGATGCCGTCGCGGGTGCCGTTTCGTGGCGCATGAACTTCATCGACTTCGGCATGATGGGCGAAGTTCCCGCCAGCTTGGGTAAGGCACTGAGAATAACAGTCATTGCAGCGGCAACGCGCGATGGCGCTGGCATGGTCGAAGGCATGCGTGAAATTGGCGTGCTGCTGCCCTCCGTCGACACCATTGAACTCGAGCGGGCACTCAGCAAAGTCTTTGACCGCTTTGGCGGCGTGAGTTTCGTCGAATTGCAAACGGTTGATCCCCGGGAATTCAGAGCCTTTGCCACTGACTTCTCCGAGATCATCCGGGCCCTGCCGTTCCAGTTCCCCGAGAACTTTTTGCTCGTCGTGCGGGCCATCTCCCTCACCTCGGGGGTGTGCAGTTCGGTGAATCCTCAGTTCAACATTTGGAACGCGATCGAGCCCTACTCGGGCAAACTCATTCGGGCTGAGGGCGGCAATGTTGTGCAGGCCTTCCTCAAGGACGGGCTGTCCTCACTGGGGCTGCTGGCACGCCTCCCCAAGCGCCTCGACTCTGTGATTACGCGCGCTGAATTGGGGCAGCTCTCCATTCGCAACCCCGAACTCGAAAGGCGAACCTCAGCGCTCGCTCGAACCGTGCGGCAATTAATTTCCGCTGTGTTCTTCGGAGTTCTGTTCATCGCCGGCATCATCGAGCTGGAGCACAACAGTGTGATGAGTCTCTGGCTTTTCATCATCTCGAGCATCCCGCTGGCTCACGCCACATTGGCCGGAGTCATTGCGCGACAGGGGCCTTTGCCCTAGAGCGCATCATCGGTAATATTCATCGTTCTTCTGAATGATGCAGCGCGATACGTAAACAATTGGCTCACTGATCAGTTCAACCCCCATCAACAGAAGCACATTCGTAATTCGACCGGTTCGGCCGTTTCCATCCGCGAATGGATGGATGGCCGCGAACTGATTGCGAGAAAGGCTCTTGCGACGGCAATGAAGGATTACCTCTTGACAGACCTTCCACTCCCCCGCCGAAGCTTTCGCGCGCCTTAGGGAAGAATGACGTACGCGCTCACAGTTGAGGTGTTTCCGCCGAAGTCCGTCACGTTAAGTTCGATGTAGAGCGATGTGCCCGGGGCGAGGCGGACAAATTCGTACCGCAGTGACGGTAGGTCGGCATACAGGCCATAATCACTCGTGGCCAACCACTCTTCAGTTCCGTCCTCGAGAATGTTAAGTACCTCGGGCACGATGATGCCGTCGGGATCGGTGGTGAGCTCACCATAGGTGCCGAGATCGGCGTTGAAGGCGTAGTACGTCTCCGTGAGAACCTCCTGCGTCTCAGCGTCGGTCGTGATCGACAAGAGCACGTCCTGGTAGATGTCGCCGCCGACACCATTTGGCGCGTAATAGGCCATCGGTACGGTGATGGTCGTGACTCCCGCCACCTTGTCAGTTAAGAGCTTCAGGTAGGCGTTGACCGTGTCGGTGTCATCGCTGATCGTCATGGTCGTCAGGTCGAAGTAGCCTTTCGCTACACCGGAGCCGTCCGTCGAAAAGGAGGCCTCCTCCTGCCCTAGGAACGTGATCGAGCCATCCGTTTCGACCAGACCATATCGAATGCTCGCCGCCGCCAGGTTGTCGGCGGACGCGAATGGTGCCGAAATATACAGGCCGTCGTCGGCGAAGGTGACCTCGCCAGCTGCGGTGGTGAATTGCGCCCGTTTGTTTGCCGGGATGCTTTTACCGGCTCCGTAATAAGAGGTGAGGAAGGCGCCCCAGCCGCCGGTGGGATCGAGGTCGAGGTATTCCGCGGCGAAGTAGTCCTGCTGGGGCGGGAAGTAGATGGCCAGCCCGGTGGCGCCGAGCGTGGCAATCCCGTCTACCTTGTCGAGTACGGCATCGTTGATGGAACGCACGAGGGCATCGGCGGCCTCTGAGACGTCGAGCGCTTTTACACCGATTTCTCCGGCCAGGATGCCGAGGTCAGTCATGTGACTGTCCTGGGATGGATCCGCACTCCGTCCGAAGCCGAGCGTGCTGGCCAGGCTTACGCCGACGATCGGGGCCACCGCCGAGCCGCGTTGGACGAGCGCGGCGCTGAACTTCGCGAGGGCCTCGTCTACGGCGGGCATCCGGGCCAGGTCGACCAGAGACAGCGTGATCGACTCTTCATTGCCTTCGGCGGCGGCTTGGGCCGCAAATCCGTTCAGCAGCGCCCTGCCGAGGGTCGGCCCATCGACCGGCTCACTGGCCGTGGCAAGTGCAGCGTAGTCCCAGCCATGACCGGGTTCAAGGTCCTGCGATGCGAGCAGCAGGTCGGCGCGCGGCGCAAGCGTGCTTGCAACCTCATAGGTGGCCATGAGACACGCATCAAACCCGAGAAGGTCGAGTTTGTCGACTCCGGCAGCGGCGAGGCCGGAGGCCAGGGCGGCATCGATTTCGGCGAGGGTGAGCAGATCGGAGTCGCTGGACTCGTCACCCCCTACGCCCGGCCACGATGAGCCGTGGTCCGAAATGATCAGGGCATAGTTATCGGCAGGGTACTTTGCGATTCCACGGGTGATGAAATCGGCCAGCACGGCAGGGTCGCCGGTGTTGATGTCGCCGAGGTCTTCTAATTCGGTCGCCGACCCTTTGTTGATCTCGAGGAGTTTCCCCCCGGTCCAGTCATCCAGGCCCAGCACGGAATCAGAACTGTAGTCCGCTGCGCGGTCTACCAGGGCGATGATGCTGAGGTTCTCATTGGAACCAACCTTGCCCATCTCATCGATGTCGTCCATCATTGACGGTTCGAGGTCGGTGTCAGCGATGGAGTAGGTGAGCACGGTCCAGCTGCCCGTGCCTTTGGGTGTGGCGTCCGTCTTCACTCCAAGACTGCATGCGCTGACACTCACAAGGATGAGACCCACGGTCAGCACGCCACCGACTTTACGTCGAGCCGATTGGGGCGTCATCCCAGCCCGACATGCGGGATGCCGGCGGTGAGTACGGCAGCGACGAGGAAAATGACGATCCCGGTGGCCATTAGCACGACCTGCACTCGAACTTGACGCACCACGGCCGCAATTCCAAGGAGAAAAAGCGAGATGGCCATGAGCACCGTGTTGAGCGTGAGGCGGTCGCTGAGGTTATTGAAGGCGTCCCCCTGCGCGAGCATGGCCACCGCTTCGGCCTTGGTATCAGACCAGCCGGAGAAGAGGAAGTCCTGGTAATCCGGGTTGTCCTGAGGGTTGTGATAAATCTTTGCGTCGAGGATGTCCTCGGCCTCGCCCCACGCAATGGCAGCGCCAAACTCCTCAGAGACCGACATGAACGTGAGCTCGTCGATCTTGGCGCTAGCATCTTGAGCCAGCACAGCATCGGCACTGTTAGTCTCGATCGCCAGCTCGCTAAGCCGGTTCAGAACCTGCGTGTCCTGGATGAACTGCTGGTTGCCTTCGAGGTAGAGCGATTCCGCCTGGGTCGAGAGGTTGGTCCCCTTTGTGTAACTGGCTGCCATCTGGCTGTCGTAAAGCGCCGCCTGAAAAGATGCATAGGCCGTGGCGATAGAGATCAGGCCGAGGAGCACCGCAATCACGAGATCAAGGTTGCCGAAGAAAAAATTGCGTCGCGGCTTGCTGCCGGCGGTGGTGGTTTCGGACACAGGGGCCCCCTTTATTGATCTGAACGCGCTTCGTAGCCTATACCGGGGGTTGGGCTGCTACGGGAATGTCGTTTGGGCCTTCCTGAAGGACGGACTGGCATCCCTGGGGTTGCAGACACGCTTGCCCAAGAGCCTCGCGTTGAGGCGAGCGAGAGCCTCAACAAGAGTCTGCATTTCATGATGACGCACGATGAGCTCAAGAACTCCCCTGGCCCGTGGCGCTGTTTGACGCAGGGCGAACGCCGGGGTCGGCGCAGGAAAGCCCATCACGTGCAGAAAGTGTCTCTAGCCGAGAAGTGGCACGCCGAAGCCGGCGACGACAGTCCGAACTTCAGCGAGATACCGCTGCGCCTGCTCGGTGAGGGGAATGGTGGAATGGCCAATCCAGCCGATCTCGATGTGTTCGTCCACGTCGAGCGGTACCGCGACAATTTCAGGGTCGAGGTCGTCGCTGATGAGACCCGTCGAGATTGTGTAGCCGTTGAGTCCGATCATGAGGTTGAAGATTGTCGCCCGGTCGGATACACGGATCTCCCGCTTGCTCGACAACGTAGAGAGGATCTCCTCCGCGAAATAGAAGGAGTTGTTCGTTCCCTGATCAAAGGTGAGCCGCGGCAGGTCGGCGAGATCGGCGAGGGTTGCGCGATCTCGAGATGCGAGTGGATTCTTGCGGGAGATAAAGATGTGCGGCTCGGCGAGGAAGAGGGGGTGGAATGTGAGCCCGGAGTCTCGGAGGAGTTTGTCGATAACGTTCCGATTGAAGTCGTTGCGGTAGAGCAGTCCCAGCTCGCTGCGGAGCGTGCGGACGTCCTCGATGATGTCCCACGTCCGAGTTTCGCGCAGCGAGAACTCGTATTCGGCCGCCTCAGTGCCCTTAACCATCTCGACGAACGCGTCGACCGCAAACGAGTAGTGCTGCGTCGAGACCCCGAGCAGGCGTCGCGATGGCGGCCGACCGAGGTAGCGCTGCTCGAGGAGCGCTACCTGCTCAATAACCTGCCTGGCGTATCCGAGGAACTCCGCACCGTCGGTCGTAAGCGTGACCCCGCGGGCAGAGCGCAGGAGTAACGAGCGGCCCAACTTGGACTCAAGGTCTTTCATCGCCGCGGACATGGTCGGTTGGGCGACGAAAAGCATATCGGCTGCCGCCGTGATCGACCCTTCCTCGGCAACCTCGATGAAGTACTGGATCTGTTGCAGCGTTATGCCGCTCGTTCGCCGGGCCATAGGAAAAGGCTATAGCAAAACATCAGGCAGTCGAATTACCTGATACCTCCGGAATAGCGTCATGATGAGAGTACTAACTTCAACGAGGCCGTTCCTGGCCGAAAAACTATCGGATTGGCCGATTATGGCGAACGAATTCACGTTCAGCATCACCACCACGCGCTTCGACGAGGACTACGCCCCGTCCCACAGCTCGCGGGCCACCACGAACTTCGCCAACCTTGCCCGGGGGGAGCACCGTCAGCAGAATCTCCGAAACGTCCTGAGAATGATTGACCGTCGATTTAACGACCTCGTGCACTGGGACAACCCGACCGGTGACCGCTATACCGTCGAGCTCGAGATTGTCACCGCCCAGCTGCAGTTCGCCGCAGGAAGCGACGATCTGGAATTCCCCCTGCTCGAGATACTCGACATCCAGATTGTCGACCTGCAGACCGGCAAACGTCACCAGGGGATTGTCGGAAACAACTTCTCGTCCTATGTCCGCGATTTCGATTTCAGCGTGCGTCTGCCGATGTTCAACGAAGGTGCCTCAGAATTCAGCGTCCCCGCCGACTTCGGCGCTTTGCACGGCAAGCTGTTCCAGCACTTTCTTGACTCCGCCGTATACCAGGAGCGCTTCGCTATGCCGCCCGTCATTTGCCTGAGCGTCGCAGCGAACAGGACCTATCGTCGGACCGAGAATTATCACCCGATTCTCGGCGTCGAGTATCGGCAGAGCGATTTCTCGCTGACCGATGACTACTTCGGGCGAATGGGATTGACGGTGCGATACTTCATGCCGCGTGGAGCCGTGGCACCGCTCGCGTTCTACTTCCGCGGCGACCTGCTCAATGACTATTCCAACCTGCAACTCATTGGCACCATCAGTACGATGGAGACGTTTCAGAAGATCTATCGACCGGAGATCTACAATGCGAACTCCGCCGCCGCGAGCGTCTACCGACCGACTCTGGAGCAGCAGGACTACTCGCGGACGGAGATCGCCTATGATCGCGTCGAGCGCAATCAACTCGCTCTCAAGCAAGGCGCGTTCACCGAGGAGCACTTCGTGAAACCACACCGGGAATTGCTGGAGCGCTGGTCAGCTCACTACCCCACTCCCGTCCGATGACCACCGGAGAATCGACGATCATGAACACTATCCTCCCCACCACGATCGTCGGCAGCCTGCCGAAGCCGTCATGGCTCGCGGAGCCGGAAACCATCTTTTCTCCTTGGAAATTGCAGAGTGATGCGTTGGTTGAGGGCAAGCAGGATGCGCTGCGCATAGCTGTGCAGGACCAGCTCCAGCGTGGCATCGAGATCATCAGCGACGGGGAACAAACCCGCCAGCACTTCGTCACGACGTTCATTGAGCACCTCAGCGGCGTCGATTTCGAGCAACGCGAGACGGTTCGAATCCGTAATCGATATGACGCGAGCGTGCCGACTGTCGTCGGTGCCGTGAGCCGCGAGAAGCCCGTGTTCGTCGACGACGCTAAGTTCCTCCGCCAGCAAACGGATCATCCGATCAAGTGGGCGCTTCCGGGGCCAATGACGATGATTGACACTCTCTACGACCGCCACTACAAAAACCGAGAGAAATTGGCGTGGGAGTTCGCGACGATCCTCAATCAGGAGGCCAGAGAACTCGAGGCGGCAGGGATCGACATCATCCAGTTCGACGAGCCCGCATTCAACGTCTTTCACGACGAAATGAAGGACTGGGGAATAGCCACTCTGGAAAGGGCAGCCGAAGGGCTGCATGCGGAAACAGCTGTGCACATCTGCTATGGCTACGGAATCAAGGCGAACAACGACTGGAAGAAGACCCTCGGGTCTGAATGGCGACAATACGAGGATTCATTCCCGCTTTTGCAGCGGTCCACCATCGACATCATCTCGCTGGAATGCCACCACTCCCATGTCCCCATGGACCTCTTAGAGCTCATCCGTGGCAAGAAGGTCATGCTTGGGGCAATTGACGTGGCGAGCGACACGATTGAGACTCCGGAGGAGGTCGCGGCCACCCTCCGAAACGCACTAGAGTTCGTCGATGCCGACAAGCTCATCCCGAGCACGAACTGCGGGATGGCACCAATGCCCCGAAGCGTCGCGCGTGAGAAGCTGAGCGCGCTGACGGCGGGTGCGGACATCGTTCGCGTGGAAATCACGGCCGCACGCCCCTGATTGCCGTTTTCAATCGGTTGAATACAATTTATCGACTATCAGCGTCAAGGCGAACAGGAGCTCACTTTGACGGTCCCTCAAATGATGAGGCCGCTACTCCCGACCCTCGAAGTGCAGGCGAGCCTGCGCGGAGGGAACTGCTCCGACCGGAGCCGTTAGTGCTATCCACACGTCTCGTGCCATGTATTGACGATTGTAGGTACCAAAGGGTCCACTAAGGATATTGAGCTCAACAAGCTTCGTCACCACGGAAGTCACTGCGGATGACGTGCGATCGAATCGCTTCGCAAGCTTGGGAACAGAAACGAAAGGGTCTCCAATCAAGACGTCAACAATGTCGCGAATGACACCTCGCCCTGAAGCATCCTGAACAATCTGCACATAACGCTGTTGAACTGACAGCAAACGATCAATGCGTCGCGCGATGTCGTCGGCCGACGACTCGATTCCTGCGGCAAAGAACTGGATCCATGAATCCCATTTGCCTGTGGCCGAAACCGCAGCGAGCTCATCTTGGTATTGCGTTCGACGCGCCTCAAACCAAGGAGAAACACTCAACAACGGCTCGTGAAGAAGCCCGTCCACCATGAACTGCAAAACAATCAGGAGTCGGCCAATTCTCCCGTTGCCATCGTTGAAGGGGTGAAGAGTCTCGAACTGATAGTGAGTCATCGCGGCAGCCACGAGTGGCTCTCGATCGGTCGATGATGACCCAATCCATCGAACTAGATCTTGCACCGCGATATTCAGCTCTATGCCCGACGGCATGGGAACGAAACGAGCGTCTGTCACCGCCCCTGTGGGGCTTCCAATGGCAACGAGGGTGCTCCGAATTCGGCCTGCGTCTCGCGTTTCTGAATCGGTGCCCCGAACGAGAATAGAGTGCACGGATTCCACAAGGCCGACGGTGATCGCACCGCGCTCCCCCACGAATTGGAACGCCGCATCCGCCGCCTCAACGTAGTTCATCACCTCGAGAAGTTCTTTGCTCAGCTGGTTATCCGCTACCTCAGCAGCCAGTACCTGCTCAAACGGGGCGAATATCCCCTCCAAAGCGGAGGTGCTCTGAGCCTCCCTTCGAAGCGTTGACCGCCGAAACAGGCTCGGTACGAGGATGGTGAGCGATGCTTGATCAAGACGCGCCAGAGCGCGATTTGCCGAATTGACCATGCGCCATGTTGCTGGCTCCAGTTGGGGCTCAGCGGCCAGCGGATGCGCAACGTAAGCCGAATCTTGATATGGGGTCCCAAAACGACCGTCGGTACCGGAGATAGGCACAAGGTGTCCTATGGGGCTGTTCCCAAACTTTTTGACGTCCACAATACAATTTTAATCCATAATACTGACATTTGATACACTCAATGTGATTTAACTTGCATTCTTTTTCCAGAATGACAGTAGAGCATCGATGAGCCCCCAAGATGGACGAGTTCGCTTCTCCGCCTGTCGTTCGCCCGCAACATTCGCGGCTCCAACAGTATCGAGGGTTTGACGCAACTCTGGATGACACCGCCGCCGTGGCTCTGGGAGAAGAGCCTCTCGACGCTCCGCGAGAGACTCAGCAGGCATTGGAGTGTTATCGCAACGCGATGACCTATGTGCTCCAGCTTGCCCAAGAACCTCGCGTTGAGGCGAGCGAGAGCCTCATCAAGAGTCTGCATTTCATGATGACGCACTATGACCTCAAGAACTCCCCCCGGCAAGTGGCGACCAGGAGCCATCTTCGTTCGTGATGAGGAATCGGGCGAGGTGGTTCACGAAGGTGCCAACGTTGAGGAAGTGCCCGCCCTCATGGCGCACCTCAACCTCGTTATGATTCATCCTTTTCGGGATGGCAACGGGCGAATGGCCCGATGCCTCCAAAGCCTGATCTTGGCCGCCGAAGGCGTCCTCTCCCCCGTCTTCATGAGTGTGGAGGAATACCTCGGCAATAACACTCAGGATTACTACAGAATGCTGGCCGAGGTCTGTGGGGGCACTGGGCTGAACTGGAACACATTCGCGTGCGCCGGGGGCGGCACTACGTTGCGGGAGCCGAATTGCGGGCGCTAAGTGAGTCCATTTTCAGCAGTAAAGCCCAGAAAGTTGCTGTCGATCCTTTTCACACCTCGAACTGATCTCGGACAAGTTACTAGCGTCATCGCCCAAGATGCATCTTGACCGCATGATTATGAGTCGTTACCGAATGCCCTTTGTACAATGCCCGTGACTCACATGGCCCTTGTTTGATTGAAAAGTGGATGCTCATCAATCACGGTGATACTCATCAATTCGCGTCAATTGTGGGCAAAATGTGGGCACCAACAAGAGCAGATCATTTCCACAGTGCTGCCGTCGTATCCCAACTCCGATCGAGAGCAACGGCGTCGATTAGAGGATCGATGAACGCAGCCGTTCGATTGAGGGCGTCCGAGAAAACTTCCGGGATCGAGTGTCTGTGGGCTTGATGGTTACGCCAGATGGTCCACTTCGGTTGGGCGATCGTCGGCATGCGAGTTAGCGCAGGAATCAGCGGCTCAAGAATGGCCCGCCGATGTGTGGCTACAGTGCTCAGAGCAGCCCGCAATTCGCCCTCATTCACCGAGTGACGGTCGGCGATAACGATGACATCGGCGAAGTCACGCCATCGCGTGTTAGCTTCACCGCGTTGGATCATCGTAACCACTTTCTCAGCCACAATCATCACGAGCGGGTAGCCGAGGATCGAGATGGGTGCGGACTGGTCGTTGTCGAGGACACGCGGCAGATCGATTCGTTGGGGAGCTGGCCAGATCGGGTCGCCGAAGCTGATGTCAAGACCGATGACGTTCTCGGATCGCCCGATCATGCCGGTCAGCTTCACTCGAATTCCTTGATAGTCGTCACCCTCACGGATCGTTTCGGCGCGAATTGTGTCAAGATCAAACTTGATGCCGTCGTCCAGCCCAATTGCGGCGATCTCGCGGACACGAGTCGCAACATCCTGAGCATCATTGGTGACCCGCGTTGCTTCCAAGTCGATGTCCTTTGTCGGCCTGCGAAGAGCGAACGCGGCGAGAAGCACACCTCCCTTGAGCACAAAGTCATCCGCATAGTCAGATGCGGCAATTCGTGCGAGCATCCCCTCCAGCGTGTAGAGCCGGGCCAGTTCACTGACGTTCTGTCCGCTGGCTCGCGCCTGGTTCTGGATGTGTGCAAACCTCGACGCTCCGTTAGTCACAACAAGACCTCCAGAGAGTTGCGCAGTTGGGGCAACGCCTTCGGAAAGCTCAACGCCATCTTCAGAAGTTCAGATGGCTGGGATCCGGGAATGCGCAACCACCGCTTCAAGGCCTCGTTGGCTATGTCAGAGCCCATCAGATGCCGAAGTCGGAATGTGTCGATGATCGTGCGCTCCGCCCCATATAACCCGATGAAGATGCCATCCACAATTTCGACTTGCTTTCTGCCGACGGTGAATGTGCTGGTGTCGAAGTGATGCCATGCGATCCTCGAATACGGCGTTTTCAGTGGACGCGAGCCTCGCGGAACTGCAATATCGATCCGAGACGGGATCGTGTCAGTTAAGTCATGACGGTCCAGAGCACTCAGGAGGCAAATCGTTGCGCTTGGCTTGCGCAGCGCAATTGACGCGAGCGAGGCAGCGTCATCATCGATCAGCCCCGTCCGCGCGTATGTCCCAGGAGCAATGCGCTCAACATCTCCACGTCTGATCCCCTCATCCACGTCTCGCCAAGAGAGTTTTGATGCCGAGAGGTCTGCGTTGCGAAGGATCGCCTCCGGCGGCAGTTTACGATCGGTCATTTCTCCTCTGTCCCCCATCGTGGCAAATTGTTTACATATAGTGGATGTGTGTAAACATATTCTCACGCAGCTTGCTGGCACGCAAGCTCAGACTTGATGCGAACGCAGACGCACCAATTCCCTACGCTAACGTTCCTTCATGACTACGGACGAGTTTGAGGAATGCGGGAATCTCCTGGCGGATGAGCGCACCACGCAGTACGAACTGCTCAAGGAAGAGTTGAGCCGATATCCCGGGGTGATAGCCACGCGCGCCCGTCGGCACAAACCTGACGCATTGTTGGCCGTAAACCGGACACCCCCCCCCGGTACTTCAGCACTCGCGCTCTCCGGCGGGCCTCAATAACGCGTTTGCCCATTTCGATATAAAGCCCCCTGATGGGGCGTAATACGTTAGAGGTAAGCGTTAGCAATACTCGTAATCTTCAAGATGCTGCTCCTCGGCAGCCGCCGACGGCAAATCCCCCACTGCAACGACCTGGGTTGATGTCGCGATATGTCGCCTCAGTTGCAGACTCAGCGTTTCGCACCCCATGGGCTAATAAGCACTTAGGTTGCGAAACACCACGTCGGATTAGAAAAAGCGTCGGTTGACCGCAAGCGCATGCCCAAACGGGACATCAAGCACATGTTGGATGCCAGCGGCGAAAACACTTGAGTCGCTCAGCGAAGTCCCGCCGCCAACTTGTTGCCCTGCATACTGCACCCCGTAACACCCTGCGACGACGACGGCAAGCATGCTGCTTCCGTCAGCTTCACTCATATCGGGCAAGAAAGACCATCCTCCTACACTCTGTTGAGAAGGGTGCGCGCGAGCTTCGCCGCTTGGGAAAGAACGTCCTGCTCCTGAACCGCCAGAGTCAGACGCTCCTCTGGCACACCCAGTTCCTTCAGCAAGTTCAGGATCACAATGCCAGCAGTGACCTCGACGACAGCGTGAAGAACTTCGAGGTCATGCTCCGATGAACCCTTGTGAACAAGGTTGTTGCGGGCGTTCTTGGCAGCGTTGGCCCACTTCTCGCGGTTCAGCACGAGCGCCTCTCCGGCGGCTCCAAGGCGATCTACCAAGCTCAAGAGGCGCTGCTTGAGAGTCGGCACGTTGGACTGCTCGGTGAGACGCTCCGCCAGCCACGACTTCCTGTCGGCGGGCACTGCGGCTAGCAGTGTTTCACGGATCTGCTTAAACTCCTCGGAAGGGATCGGCGGATCGGGAGCGAGCGCACGGTGCATCGATTCCGCTGCGGCAACTGCTGTCACTACCCTCGTTTCGATATATCCGCCGGTCACGTATTGGAGTCCGAGGATCATGCCGCGGGCGGCTGCGAAAGTGCCACGAACTTCGAGCCATTTCGGCAAAAGCTCCTCGAAGCTCAGATCATCGAGCGTGAGCACAAGGTTCCGCTGGTTTAGCGCTTTCTCGTCGGGCTTTGGCGTCACTAAGAGCTGCTGGTAGACCTCAATCTCGTGACGCTCGTTGCGCAAGGGATGGTCTTCAGGAAAACGGTCCGGGGTAGGCGGGAGGTAAACACGCATAGTTATGAGGCCGCACGCACGCAAGGTCGACAGCGACATGAGGTCTGCGATGCCACCAAGAAGATCGAGCCAGTGCTGGAGCGGCTTCGCTTCCTCGGAGGAGAACTCGATCGATGCCTGCTCTCGAACGCGAACGACCGCGCCTCCTCGACTCTCTCCTGAGAAGGGCTGCCAAGCAACATGATGCAGCGTAGCGGTGAGAGGCCCAATGTCCACGCTGAGTGGGTCGAGGCGAGTCAGGTCTATCTGCCCGCTCAGCTCACCGACCTTCGCGCCGAAGTAGTGCTTCTCTTCGATTCCTGATCTGCGCGACCAAGTGGTGAGGTTCTCAACCTGGCCGATGCCTGCGACGAAGACTGCATCATCAGGATCAGCGAGATGAAAGCCAATAAGCGCCGTCGTGGCGCTTAGCTCGAGCTTGTCAGGAACGCCAAACATCCGAGCGATGTTGAATGTGTTCGCGCTCGTTACGCAGACGTCGAGTAGTGTCACGAACTTGCCGTCGCCGATTCCGAGCACGGAAGGCCAGTGCCGGAGCTCATTCGTGATGATGGTCGAGTCGTTCTCTCCAGGCTGCTTGACGACGTACTCCCATCCGCCCACGAGACGCAGCCTGAGCCCGTCGTTCGGGCTATAGGCCAGCACACCAGGCACCTTATTGTCTGGGTCGCCCTGGAGCCACCACTTACCGGTCCACTCTCGAGGCTCGTTCAGCATGGGTTCTGTCATTAGTTCATCCTTCTGAAAAGCTCTGACAATTCCGGCATACACGAATAGTTCAGTCGGTCTCGCAGCGGTTCGACATGTGAACCCGCGCGGTGGCGATCTGCCCGACAATTTCGATCGGGTTGGCGATGCCGCCCGTCCAGAATACGTTCCAGACTTTGTCGATTTATGACTTCAGTTCACAGGCAAGCACGGGGGATGCTCCTCCTGCCAGAACTCGATTGCTCGAAGGGTTGATGAGCTCCCCCGAGTGCATTGCCTTGATTCCTTCAGCTTATTGGTGGCCGCTGACAATGGTTATACGTAAACGAGAGAACCTCCGAAAGAATCCTGGGTGTTGGCAAAGAAATGAAAGTGAAAGGTGGGCCGGAAGGTGGCAGCTCATAACCAAATTGGTCAGCCGGATTCAATAAGGAATGAGTGACGAAGTGATGAAATCTAAAAGAGGAAACGTAAGAGAGAAACTTACGGAGAACAAAGATGAAAGCACAACAAAATAAATAAATAAATAAATAAAGCTACACACGTCTGACACCATCAATCCCTGGGGACCCACTGTCCGAGATCTCCGTAGCAGCTCATTCTGACCAATCGCTCTTTGATCTTTAGTTTTATTCTTTTTATCCTGCAATTCCCCTCGGGGCGTCTTGCGTGCACTTGTGTTCACGATGAGGTTGCGTCTCCGCATTCCTGTAAGCAAGTTGCTGACCTTGTTCGTTCGCTGGGTCTCGTCCAAGCTGTCACTTAGCTTCCCCAGGAGCAAGTTGTCGCTGTCTTTGCGGCTTGCACTCCCCCCATTTTCTGATGAAGTCAAGCGTTAACTTCTCATAGAACTCGTCGTCTTGACCGCGTGTGGGGATGTAAGTCACACGATCCTTGGGAGCATGAACACCCGTCGCGTTCGAGTCGCTCAAATTATCAGCTACGGAAGGTCATCAAAAAAACCTGGACACTTCCCCAACGATGTTGCAGCAGTGAAATTGCTTTGGTTTCCCATCTGCAACATCGAAGACAAAAGAGCCCAGCAGGGCGCCAAAGAGTAAAAGGGATCTACCGGTAGTCACTTACTCGAAGGGACAGCAACTGCTGGCTGGCCCGTGTTTTGGCATACGACTCTTGAAGTCATCGATGGCTTGTCCGGGCTTGGGCGAGGGCTCCTCGGTTCCCAGGGCTTAGCACTCGGGGCCAGCCATCGGCTGGCACGCCACCAACTTCCCGGGTCATTGAAGGCTTTGACGGAGCAGTCCCGGGTATATCTCTCAACCGCGTTACGAGTCGATCGCCATTTTTCGGGGTCGCCGCACGCGCATCTCCTGTGCCGAGATGGCTTCTGGCGGCGAGACGGACAAAAACCAATTGGTTCACATAGTTGAACTTAAGTTTGTATATCAGGACAATTTCGATAGTCTGACGGCAGACCCCCATCACTGACTTTCCCACCCAGGAGGTAAACATGTCGAACCTGTCGAGCCGCGCTGTGGTGATCAGTGGCGGCGGGAGCGGGATCGGCCGGGCCGCAGCCGAGTGGTTCAGCGCGGCTGGCGACAGTGTGTGGATCGTGGGGCGACGACGGGAAGTGCTCGAGCGCGTCGCCAGCGAGCTGGGAGCGGGCGTGCATCCGGTTGTCGCCGACCTTTCAAGGGTTGAAGGGGCTGAAACGGTGCGTGCGGAGCTGGATGGCATCGATGTCGATGTCGTCGTGGCCTCGGCGGGCGGAACGGCGGCGGCGCTACCCGAAGATCTCGCCGGTATCGCTCGCAAATGGAATGCCGATCTGCAACAGAATCTACTGACCGCTGTGATGCTGGTAGAGTCCCTTCGCCCCTACCTCCGCAGGCCCGGCGGGCGCGTGATCGGCCTCGGGTCTATCGGTGCGCAGCTCGGGAGTGGTTACGGTGGATCGTATGGTGCTGCGAAGGCGGCTCTTCACGCTTGGATCTACTGGCTAGCCCAAGATCTTGGACGCGACGGTATCACCGCTAACCTCGTCGTTCCCGGCTATATACCGAACACTGAATTCTTCGGAGACCGCGTAACGGCCGAGTTCGACGAGGTACGGGTCCAGCGCTCGCTCATCGGCCGCGCCGGAACATCGGCGGAGATTGCGGCATCCATCGGCTTTCTCGCATCAGCAGATGCGGGCTACATCACCGGCCAGCTTCTGGGAGTCAACGGGGGAATGGTGCTAGGGCGATGAAGGAACCACGAAAGAAGCACAAGGCATGAACGTCTACGAACCCCTTGGAGCGGCCCGGGTGCTCAACGGTGTGCGGCCAGCCACACGACGTGACGGAATGTCACTGCACCCGGACGGGTCGTCGGCCGTGCCGGAGGCGCTCACAAGCTGGGTGAGTATGGATGTCCTCGAGCGGGCTGCAGGCAAGCGCCTCTCCGAGCTGCTCCGCGTGACGAGTATCTACTTCACCACTGGGGCCTTTGCTGCCCTCTTCTTGGCGACCGCCGCGACGATGGCGCGCGGGCGCGCAGACCTCAAGGAACAGTTGCCAAACACGAAGGGTATGAAACATAAGGTGATCATCCAGAGTCCGCACCGCGACCCCTACGATCGTACCGCTGTCGCTTCAGACGCGACCCTCGTGCCCATCGGCTACCCTGATTCGATCTATGCGGGTGAGTTGGAGTGTGTGCTCGACGAGAGGTTCCGCAGACCGCAAGCGAGTGGCCTGTTGAGCGGCACCCCTGAGTTCCTTGACGTCATCGTGCTGCAGCATCAAGACGTGGACGAGAGCGAAGTCACGTGGCCGCGGCACTACGGATTGACGAACCCGACCACACCGCCATGCCATGGCATCGGTCGCCCGATGAAGGTGGGGCGAGAACAGATCGTCGGTCTCCTAACCACTATCGAACGATACGTCGATCACCCCTGCGTCGACGAGCAAACTGGATTGATAGAACTCGATCTAGTGGAGCAGATTGTGCGCGACAACGGCGCCATCGGCGTGGAACGACTGCTCGACCCCGCCCTTCACGTCGAATTCTTGCGACTCGCCGTAAGCAACACCGGCTCTACCGCTGACATCTTCGCGCTCGATCGACCCGCTTATCGGGGGGAATCGGAGGCCTGGCGCAACGTGCTCACCGTCGACAACATGGCACTCGCCGCCGCGGGTGAGGGGGGCTGCTCGGCGAGGCCATCGTGAAGGTGATGGAGGCCACGCGATGAGCACCGTGGCGGTCATCGGTGGGGGCATCATGGGACGGGGTATCGCCGCCGCGCTCACTGCAGCCGGTCACCGGCTTACGGTCGTCGAGCCGAATGTCGAAGTTTCTCTTGACGGGGTGGTCGTAACCGCAGATTTGGACTCTGCCTTGGTCGACGCTGACCTCGTTATTGAGGCCGTGCCCGAGGAGATGGCCGTTAAATTGCCCGTGTGGACTCGCATGGGCGAGATCGCGCCACTCAGCGCGTTCCTCGCCTCGAACACCTCCGCGCTCGACATCGATGCGTTGGCGGCCCTCGTCCCGCGGCCGGAACGGGTACTTGGTACGCACTGGTTCAACCCGGCGCAGGTCGTGCCGTGCGTTGAGATCGTTCGCGGTGCCGCCACGTCGGATGACTCCATCACCTGGGTCCATGAGTTGCTCTCAGGTGCCGGGAAGTTGCCCGTCCTCGTGCGCAACTCACCCGGATTCGTAGGTAATCGTATCCAGTTCGCACTCGTGCGTGAGGCGCTGCTGTGCTACGAGGAGGGCCTTGCGAGTGCAGACGACATCGACGCGATCGTGAGCTCGTCGTTCGGCCCTCGCCTGGCTGTTCTCGGGCCGCTCACGAATGCCGATCTGGGGGGCCTTGATACCTACCGGTCGATTCTTGAGTACCTCTCATCTCAGCTGGGCGAGCGCTTCTCCATACCAGACGTGCTCGAGCGTCTCGTCGAAGAGGGGCGACACGGTGTGAAGAGCGGCGCCGGAATCTCGAGCTACGACCCGGAACGCGCGGCCGAACTGATCGCCTACCGCGACACCACTCTGCGACGGGTCATCGCCGCAATTGGCACAAAGCAGACACCATGAGATTAATACGAGTGGGCTAGAGCGGGTCGGAGACACCCGTGTCGCTCGCCAGCGAAGGGCTTCCTTAGTCGCTTGAGAGTATTACCGCCGATATTGATTCCGTTTTCCTCGCCATCGACTGGATCGCTCGGGCCAACGAAACAATAGTTCGCTGTAGTGTTTCAGTGGGAGACCGGAGAACAAAGGCACCATGACGAAAGATATGCAGAGCGTGAAGTCCGCGCAGCGTACCCTCGAGATCCTCGAGGTGGTCGCCCGCTACAGAGAGGGGGTTAGCTTCGTCGAGTTGTCGTCGCAGTTACCGTACCCGAAGAGTAGTCTTCACGGGCTGCTCCAGACCACCATAGGGATGCGATGGCTAATCTTCGATCCTGACCGGCGCCTTTACTCCATCGGTGTGAAGCCCTGGGAGGTTGGGCAGTCGTTCCTACGCAGCCGCGAGCTAATAGTTCGGTCTCGACGGTTCCTGCGCGCGGCTATCGATGAGCTCGGCGAGACGATCCAGCTGGGAATCCTCGACGACCTTGACATTATCTACATCGATAAGATTGAAGGCACTCGGCCCCTGCGACTCGTCTCGAATATCGGCAGCCGACTGCCGGCATACGTGACGGGCATCGGCAAGGCGTTGCTGGCGGGGCTCGGCGATGATGTGCTGGTGAGTCGTTTCGCTGGCACCACCCTCAAGAGGTACACGAGAGCGACGATCACCTCAGGCGACTTGCTTATTGAGGTACTAAAAGGTGTGCGCAGCGTCGGTTATGCAATAGATGATGGTGAGTACACTCACGGAGTATTCTGCGTAGCAGTCCCCATCGTGGACCACGCGGGCGACGTTGTCGCCGCGATGAGTTGCTCGGTTCCGAAGGCCCACATCGAGTTGGGCGAGTTGACCTCCGAACAGATAATCTCGGTCCTGCGCCGTCAGGCCCATTCGATCTCCGAGGCGCTCCGTAACTGCTAATCGAGAGGGCTGGGCTGGCGGAACGGTCCGGATCTGATGCCCCCCGACGCCCTCGACGGGGCGGTGATTCTTCATGGGCTGGTCGACTGGGATGTGCTCGAGTTCGGGGATCCGCGGCGTCGGGAGGCGCCGTGGACAATCCAGGCCGTGCCGATCGCAGCAAGATCGGTACTATCGGCCCTGCATAAAACCGATCCAACCCCTGACGTGCCATCGGGCGGTGGACGGGCCCAGCGGCCCGTCTCGACCACTCTTATGAGAATGAACGCACCCCATCGCCCTGAGGAGGAGTGAGATGCTACGAAAAACTCGGACAGTGGGCCCTCTTAAAATGAGGGTTCATTCGAAAGTTGGAACAGCATGCCCCAATCGGGTCGATGATTCACTCAGGAATTCAAAGACGAGCTTTGCCGCAAGGTCATAGTCACGTCAAAACCCATCAAGGACGTCGCTGCCGCCTACGGCGTGGGCGGCGAGACTCTCCGGAACCGGCTCAAAAAAAATACCGCGAGCCCACCGGCGGCACCGAGGCCGAGCTCATCGTCAAGGAACGTTCCAGCCTGAAGCAACTCAAGCGCGAGAACCAGGACCTGAAAGTCGAGGCCATCTTCCTGAAAAAATGCGGCCGCTTGTTTCGTGCCGGAGCAGCGATAGTGAGCACGTACGAATGAATCGACTATCACAAACTTGTCTCCGGGAACCTGAATTTTGTCGCAAGGATGTGTCACTGGCTGGACGTATCGAAGTCGGGGTTCTACTACTGGAGCGCGAGGCCGGAATCGGCGACCATGGACCGCCGGAAGGCCCGCACGGCAGAGATCCCGCACCTCTTCGCTGAGTCCCACGGTACGTAAGGTTCTCCGCGCATCCATGCCGATCTGCAGGCCGAGAAAAACGAGTTCTCGCCCGAGCTCGTCCAGCAGATCATGCGGGTCGAGTCTTTGATTGTGTCTCAGCCGCGCTCGTTTCGGATCACGCCCGCGAGGCCGACGTGGATGCCGCAAAGGGTATGCCCGATCGTGTGAGGCGTGATTTCAACGCGGAGCGCCCCGAGGTGAAGTTCGTCGGCGACATCAGTTACATCCACACCTGGCAGGGATTCATCTATCTCACCACTGTCATCGACTGGTACTCGATGAAGATCGTGGGCTGATCGATTTGCGGCGCTTCACGCGGAGGGATAGCACAGCGATGGCATCAATGCGGATGTTTCCATGAATCCCTGAATCCGCCTCACCCCACGCACCGGCCAAACGCCGTAATCGGTCAAGTTTGGTAAGTAAGAGCACTGCGAAGGATCACCGGCGCCAATATCGGAGCTCGTCTTTACTTCCAGGAAAACGTTAGTGTCGCCATCGCGGGCGACGATGTCAATTTCACCCAGACGACAACACCAATTGCGCTCCATCACGGCGTAACCGCAACGAATAAGGAACTCTACAGCTAGCTACTATTCTGTGCGGCCGAGCGCGGTTTTCTCTGCCACGGTGGCCTCTTACCACCGAGCATCGCTGACGCGGAGGAAGCGGTGAGCCAGGGCAGAAAAATTGCAAGCAAAGTGTCGTCAAGACCTCTTGTGTAGGTGTTACCCGACCCTTCTGTCGGTGAACTTCGTCGGGGTATCAATAAGGATGCAGTTACTTTTTTCGAGGGGTAAGTCGTTCAAGTTGAGTCACGTGTTTGGTTTGAAGTTCGGCCAGCTCTGTGACACCCAAAAGGCGCATCGTGCGTTCGACTTGCTCACCCAAAATACTGATGGTCTTGTCAACACCTTCGCGGCCGCCAGCCATAAGACCGTAAAGGTACGCGCGGCCAATCATGGTGAACTTGGCGCCCAAAGCAATCGAGGCCACAATGTCGGCGCCGGACATGATGCCTGTATCCACGTGAACTTCGGTGTCTTTGCCCACTTCGCGCACCACCTCGGGAAGCAAGTGAAACGGGATCGGTGCTCGGTCTAGCTGGCGACCACCGTGGTTGGAGAGTGTGATGCCGTCAACGCCCAACGCTGTGAGCTTCTTAGCGTCATCAACGGTTTGAACGCCCTTGACCACAAGCTTGCCCGGCCACTGGGCCTTGATCCACGCCAAGTCTTCATAGGTGACGGTGGGGTCAAACATAGTGTCAAGCAGTTCGCCGACGGTGCCTGACCAACGACTCAATGACGCGAAAGCCAACGGCTCGGTGGTCAAGAAGTTGATCCACCACTCCGGGCGCGGCAAAGCGTTGATGACAGTGCCGATGGAAAGCTGCGGGGGAATAGAGAAACCGTTGCGCTTATCGCGCAGACGTGCCCCGGCGACGGGGACATCCACCGTCACCAGCAGGGTGTCAAAGCCAGCTTTCGCCGCACGCTCTACCAAAGCCATGGACCGCTCGCGGTCCTTCCACATGTATAACTGGAACCAGTTGCGGCCATCCGGGTTCGCCGCCTTCACATCCTCAATAGACGCGGTGCCCATCGTCGACAGTGCGAAGGGAATGCCCGCGGCGGCAGCAGCGCCGGCACCGGCAATCTCCCCCTCGGTCTGCATCATGCGCGTAAACCCAGTGGGGGCAATACCGAACGGTAACGAGACGGGAGCGCCCAAAACCACGGACGATGTGTCGACCTTAGAAACGTCACGCAAGATAGACGGGTGGAACTCAATGTCTTCAAAGGCTTGGCGTGCACGAGCCAAGCTAATCTCAGCTTCAGCAGCACCCTCGGTGTAATCGAAAGCAGCCTTCGGAGTGCGATGCTGCGCAATGGTGCGCAAGTCCTCAATAGTGAATGCCTTATTTAGGCGACGCTTCTTAGCGTTCAGTGTCGGCTTCTTGAACTGCATTAAGGGAGCAAGATCGCGGGGGTTAGGAAAACGGCGTTGTACCATGACAGTTCCTTGGGTCGGGGGGGTATGAAATCGTTAGCATTGCGCCGTAAAAAACTTAGCGGGGCGCCGCGACAACGACCTGTCTTTGAGTGCCCAGTCCATCAATCCCAACCTCAACAACGTCCCCATCCTTCAAATAAGGAAATTTTCCAGAAAGCGCGACGCCCTGGGGTGTCCCCGTATTGACGAGATCTCCCGGTTCCAGCACCATGTATTGCGATAAGTGGTGAACGATAAACGCAACATTGAAGATCATGTCGGCCGTGTTGGAATCTTGCCTGATTTCGCCATTCACACGTGACCACATTCGCAAGTTATGTGGATCCACCTCATCGGCAGGCACGAGAACGGGTCCGAGGGGATTGAATGTTTCAGAGTTTTTTCCCTTGGACCATTGGCCGCCGGACTGGGATATCTGAAAATCTCGCTCGCTAACATCGTTGCTGACGACGTATCCCGCCACACACGCAAGAGCGTCCTCCACCGTCCCGAGGAAACGGGCCCTCTTGCCAATGACAACGCCCAGTTCCACTTCCCAATCCAAAGCCTGGGAATCTCGGGGACGATGGATATTGTCATAGGCGCCAACGATCGTGTTGGGATGCTTGTGGAAAAGAATTGGCTGAACTGGTGGGGGATCGCCCGTCTCAGCCGCGTGCGCGGCGTAGTTTTGTCCGATACAGAGGATAGCTTCCGGCCTGGCAATCGGTGAGCCGACTCTGGCATCCGAGGACATGGGCGATTTTGGCAACGTCCCTGCTGCAAGGGCTTCTCGGGTTCGTTGGATACCATCGTTGGCTAGAAAAAAACCGTCAATCTCGCGCGCAATCGGCCTCAGATCGAAGTCAACCCCTGATTCCCTGACGACGGGAATTTCACTGCCAGCTATTCCAAGACGAAGAAATTCCATGTTTTTCCTTAAAGTTAATGAGATTTATTGGGGGAGAGAATAAGTACGGGACAACCACGAATGGGTGCAGAATTTAAATGTTCCTACCCTCTGTCGGCTCGATCCGTCTTGACAGTTCGGAATCGAGAAGATCATCCAACCTGCTACCGGAAAGCAAAGGCCTTCGAAGGATTGATGACGGTCATCTGGTGGATGTCTGCATCTGATACTCCCTGCTCTTTGAGTAGCGGAATCACGTTCGAAATGACATTATCGTAACCAACGCCGCCATAAGTCGCGAGTTGTCCGAGCTCGCAGATGTCATTGGATAGCATCATCCGCTCCGCAAATCCACGTCGACACATCTCCACTATGTTCTCTATGCGAAATTGCAGCGGAGCATATCCTTGGACGAATGCAAGGTTGTCGATATTGATCCATGCTCCGCGATCGGCGATAGGTAGCATATGCTCGACCCCCTTGCGGTCTCCGAGGTGCGAGATGATGACAACTTCAGGGGAAACGCCCTCCTCGGCGAGTAGATTAAGCTGCTCGAGGGCGAGCTCGCCCCAGTGGGTTGTATGAGTGAGGATTGGCACACCGGTCTCGACGTGGGCGCGCCCGGCCGCTCGAAACACTCTCTCCACAGCGGGAGGGATGTGGCCTCGCTCGGTGCCAATCTCTCCGATGAACCCAGGTCGAATGCCGGTATCCCCCACCCCGCCTGTGATCTCACGCACGAGCAGCGCTGCAAGATCAGCAGTGGAGGTCGAAGTGATGAGCTCGGGATAGACCATCTCGCGATACCAGCCAGCTCCCATCACGATGTTGACCCCGGAGGCACGACTTAGCCGAGCCAACGCCACCGGATTGCGGGCGAGTCCGTTGTTGGTCGGGTCACAAATCGTGCGGCCACCAGCTTCGCGATAGCGAACAAGTTCTGCGAGAGCGACCTGCTCGTCATCGAGAATGGCCTCGTAGAGCTGTCGGATTCCCCAGCCGTCAACCAAAATGTGGTCGTGACTCAGTGTGAATCCAAGTTCTTCAGGCGCCAACTCGCCGAGGACGGTTACTATATGGCCATGTGTCATTAAGATCTCCTTGATTGAGGGTCAGCATCTATCGCGGCAGAGATCGCTCCAGAGGCAGCAAGCAAGACCTCAATCATTCGATCAGTCGTGACATCCCCGCTTTCGATCCGAGCAGAGGGCACAGAGAAGCTGAGCGCCGCGACCACCTGCCCGCCGCGGTTGGTGATCGGGACGGCCACGCAGAAGACCCCGTGAGAGTACTCGCCATCATCGGTCGCGTAGCCTCGGGTGCGCACACCGCCGAGCACCTCAATGAGATGGTCTCCCGAGGTGATCGTGAGCGAGGTGTATCCGGTGAGAGCCTGTCCGGCAAATCGGTCGCGAAGCACGTGGGCGGGAAGTCCACTGAGCAGTGCCTTCCCGATGCCCGTAACGTATGCGGGCAGCCGACTTCCTTCACGAGAGACGAGGCGGAGCGGTTGCGTTCCTTCCACCTTGTCTAGGTAGACGACATCGAGATCGTCGAGAATGCCAAGTTGTACTGTCTCATCAAGAGATTCGTTTGCCTCCCGGAGATATCGCCGAGCCTTGATGACGATGTCACGGCTGCGCCGGAACGCTTGTCCAACTTCCCAAGGCCGCACGCCGATGGAGTAACGCCTATCCACGGAGTCAAGTGTGAGCCATTTCATCGCAACGACGGTCTGCAGCAGCCCGTGTAGGCTGCTCTTTGGATAGGACAGATGGTCGGCGAGCTCGACAAAAGTAATGCCGTGAGGGTATTGCGCGACAATCTCAAGTAGTTCCAGCGTGCGCTTAGCCGACTTAACACTTGGCGATTCACCGGTCATGACACCTCACTTCCTAGGCTCGATTGGGGTTGCTTGATACGTTGTGGCACCATCATCCGAACCGAGGACGTCATGAATCGGATGCGACGGCAATGAGGTCTACCTCAACAAGCAGTGGAGACGGAAGCTGGACAGTCACCGTCGTTCTTGCAGGGTAAGGTTCGACAAAGTACTCAGTGTAAATTTCATTCATCTCCGAAAACTGCCTGGGATCTGTGAGAAAAATCCGCACCTGGATTGCATCGGCGAAGCTCACACCAGTTGCATCCAGAGTCGCCTTCAGATTCTCGAAGGTGCGTCTCAGTTGCGGGCCGAAGCCCTCTTCGACAGATCCGTCGATACAGATACCGGCTTGGCCGGAGCACGCGACAAGCGCTCCGCGACGACGGCTCTGGGAATAGGGGCCTGCTGGGTTGGGCGCATCGGTCGTGCGCCCAACGATGTCGATTGTCATTCCATCTCCTCATTCGGTAATAGGTCTAAGTACTGCTCAAACTCACCAAGTCCGTGGATGGCGATCGGCACTAGGTCAACGATTGGAACGAAATCTGCGGCGAATTCGAGTTTCACGATGCTCGAATCGAAACACAGCACAGTTACGCCTGTGCCAGAGCGTGCTTCACCCGCTTTTCGCACCCGCGTGAGTTTCATCGAATGTTCCTTTCATTCGCGAATCCGCGCAGACCAGCCAGCTCAGCAATCGCAGTAGCTAAATCCTCGGCGTCCCCGGCCAAGAGCGCCATGGGATGTACGACGAGGGCACCACGCCAGGCTTCTGCCTCCTCCAAGTAAACGGGCACCTCTCTGGCGGCCAGTGCCTTCACAACGTCGTCGACGTCGATGCCCGCAATCGCAAATTCCAGCTCGATCACGGGCACGCCAAGCGCGGAAGTCTCGTGCCAAACAGCGGGGATGCTGCACCCATAGAGCAGTTCGCGGAGCTTCACAAGCTCGGCGATCCCCTCGGCGTCGCCCGCGCCCGGTGCCGCGACGTAGTTCTCAACCGCGGCGAGCAGGCCGGAAATTTGCTCACGCCCAACTTTCATAGCCCTACCGATCCCGTGACGGGGTGGCGTGATGCGGTCGCCACCCCGCACCCAAGTTGCTTCACGCTCATCCATGTCTTGATGCTGCGCACCAACGAGCGCGACGAGATCGGTGCGGCCGCAAAGAATACCGCTCGCTTGCGGACCCCGAAAATTCTTACCACCGCTCAGCGCCACTAATGCAGCACCGTCGTCGAACCATTGGAGCAGGTTCTCTAATGGCGGCGCGAAAAGTGCACCATCAATGAGCACTGGTACGCCCTTTCTTGATGCTAGTTCGCAGATGGCCGCAAGGCTCGGGTGATTACCGTCTCGACCGGGACGGTACAGCACTGCCACGGTCCCCGCGTCGATAGCTCGTTCAATCTCTCCGAGATGCGTTGTCGTGGGGTACCCCACGACAACAAGCTCTGCGCCAGCGGACTCCAGTGCCCTATCGTATGGGTCACGATGAGCGGCAAGAACGATCACCTGATGCGGTGCCGTTTCAATTCGCGGGAGCGAGTCGACAAGCGCTGGGTCGTTGCCTGCGATTATTGCAGCCGTTGCGAGAGCGAGAGCCGCCGCCGCTCCCGAAGTGACGTATGCGGCTTCCACCCCAAGCAGCCGAGCAATCTCTCTGCCAGCACGGTCCTCGAGGTCATCCATGCGCACTGAGTACTTTGTTGACTCGGCCATCGCCTCCAGAACGGTGGGATGTAGCGGCAAGCCACCCAGTCTGGTTGACGGCCCAACTCCGTTGATGGCTCGACAAACACCTATACGCTCAAATAGAGACTGATTTAATTGGGTCATGATGCCTTCAAAGTATCGACGGTGAGCGCAATTTTGTCGATGGGGCGATCAGGTGCAAACCTGACAAGAACCTTGGCGGGCACATCCAAGCTGCTAGCCAAACGTTTAAACACCATGTCACCTTCATCCGGTTCGACAACCTGACTCACGAGCAGGTCTAATGCCGAGTCGCCCTCAGCCACCCACTTTGCTGCTTCGTTGAAGGTCTCCGCTGGGTAGGTAAAGCTTCCGACGAGAGATTTTTCGTCAGTGCTAATGCGATAGGCAGCGAGCGAGACGTTGGGCTGGGCCATTCCCACTAGGCACACACGTCCGCCGAGCACGGTCGACAGCAAGGCATCCGCAATCGTCGAAGTTGCCCCAACCGCATCGATAGCGACGTCGACGCCCACACCGCCTGTAAGTGCGTGGACCGCATCCGGCACCACAGATTGGCCTGGATCGATTACCTCGGCACCGAGGGCGGCACACAGACCGCGACGAGCATCGTTAGGCTCAGATACGATGAGCCGCGCCGCGCCAGCTCGTTTCGCCGCGAGAATGCACGACTGCCCGATTGGCCCACCGCCGACAACCAGCACGACCTGCCCTCGCACGATTCCGATGCGGCGAACGGCTTGCAAAGCGACAGCGAGCGGCTCGATGAGCGCACCATGCAGAGGATTTAGGAGCTCAGGTAGCAAAACGACGTTGGTTGCAGGCACTGCGAAACGCTCAGCAAAGGCCGAAACGATTGTCGGGTCAACGCCTAGGACCCGGCGTCTTGGAGCATGCTGTTCCCGTCCCTCGTACTCTTGCTTCTCACTGGCGGGGAGGATAACCGGGTTCACGGTCGCGAGCGCTCCGACGGGGTAGAGATTGCTATCGATGTCTGAACCCAGCGACGAGATACGCCCGACAGTCTCGTGTCCCATAACCTGACCAGGAAACCGGCGACCGTTCTCGCCCGTATAGCCGTGCACATCTGAGCCACAGACTCCTGTGGCAATTGTCTCGATGATAATCTCGTTCGGTGCCGCGGATGGATCCGCGAGTTCGACCAGACTCAGTTTTCCTATTTCTACGAGCCTCAACGCACGCATGTCAACGTTCCTCTCAATTGATGTTTCAGGTTTTCATGGATGCGGGAAACTTGTTGGTTCATTCCCGTCTCCTGTCGTGCACGAGCCGCCCGCCCGAGAATGTCATGACACACCGTAGCCGCTCGCCGCCAGAAACCGCGCCGCCGAAGCCGTCACGGAAATGAAAGGTCCCCATTTCCCGTTCTAGCACCGCGACATCGGCCACTGAATCCGTTGCGAGAGTTCCCACGACGAGACCGAGAGCTTTGGCTGGTGCGGACGAGGCGCAGCGTAGCACCTCGGGGAGAGTCATCCCGAGCGCAAGGAACTTTGAAAGCACGGTAGTCAAGTCGATCACGGACTCCCGAGAGTAAGAGTGGATATCTGTGCTGATGGTGTCTGGGGGTTCACCGCCGGCGAGCATATGTCTGGCAACTTCGAGACTGAATCCGGACATGCCGTGCCCAATGTCCAGAAGTACACCCCGCTCTCGTGCTGCGCGCACAGTGTTGCGCAGCCCAAAGGTCTCGTTGAGGATCCCGTTGCCTGGCCACCCCGTGAAGGCATGAGTAATAATGTCTCCCGCACGAAGCGACTCTGCAATCTCATCAATGCTCGCGGGTGACGGGCCCAAGTGCACCATAAGTGGAAGACCCACGTGGTCCGCCACTCGCCGCGCTGATGCGAGAGCTGCGCTTGTGTGCTCTCCACCGACATCGACGGATGCGCGCACCTTAACTCCGACGACGAAGTCGCGGTTGGCCTCAATGGCGTCGATTGCGGCACCCTCGGACACATACCACGGGGAGAGAAGCTCCCCCCCGAGCATGATGCTCGTCGCACCGATGGAGGAGATATTGAGCATCGCGCGAACCCGAACGCTGGAGCGATCGATGGTCGATGCGCGAAACGCGCCGATGAGGTGAGCACCGACGCTTCCTGCGTCCAAGACGGTCGTAGTACCTGATCGGAACGCCACCTCGTCTGCGGCGACGCCGAGATCCTGTCCAGCGAAAACATGGGTGTGCATGTCGACGAGTCCCGGCGCAACCACGAGACCGCTTACGTCAATTACCACGTCTCCCACCCCATGGTCTTGCCCGGAGATTTTTCCGTTTTCGATGCGCACATCACGCACGACGCCTTCGGAGCCCTCGCCCTCGAAGACCGTCCCTCCACGCAAGACGACAGAATCGTAGTTCGGCTCAGTCATTGCGCTTACCCCCGAAATCTCGAACGTTGTCAGGGTCGTGAATCGCCACGACTTTAGCGAAGCGCCCTTGGAATGAAAGCATTGCCGCGCGCGCAGCCGCGATGTCCTCGGCGATGCCGATCGGTCGTCCTGTTTCGAGGTTTCGCTTGACGAATGCCGTCTCGAGGACACCAACGAGACCTTCAGGAGTATTCACAATCAGAGCAGCGGATCCGGGGTGATGGCCACCAGTCACTTCGAACTGGATGCCGGGCGCGACGGGCGCCGATGAGTCAATGAGGTGCAGCCGCCCCTCGATCGCGAGCGTGCGCAAACTTGCCCACGACGACGCAGTGAAATAGAACTCGGGTGCCGGATGACCGGAACCTCCCGAGAGGAATTCTTCAACCCCCGCGCGGGCAAGATAAAAGTGAGCGTTGGGCAGTAGGGCAGAATCTATGCCTCCAGAGTGGTAAGTGACAGTCTGAGTGATCGCCACGAACGATACATCCTCGGCACGAACACCCACCTCGTCCAGGATCTGTGGCAGTGTGCGCACTGAACGGAATCCACCGTCATCGCCAAAGGCCTGATTAGTCGCCCCGAGGGCAGCTGTTTCCGTGTCATCCAGCGGGAGGCCAGCATCGATGAGTCCCGTAGTCGTCCCGTTGCTGATCACCCAAACATAGAAATACAAGTCCTGAAGAGAGGGGTCATCCTCACCCAACATCACGGCCCAGCCGGGTGTGGGCAAGACCCCGGCTAGCTCCGCCCTGATCACGTACTCGTCACTCATCTAAATCTCCAATCTCAACCCAATGGCTTTCACTCGCAGAGCGACCGGCGGCCTCGGCGAGCTGGACGGACCGCCTCCCTGCCTCGATCGACGGCTGACCTCGGTCTTCCCCGCGCAGCCCTGCGACGAAGTCTGCTATCTCGGTCAACAGCCAGTCGTCGTCGAATAACTCGTGTGTCGTGCCGCTCTGTGTGGAGACCAGGAGCCGCCTCGACTCATCGAGCTCGATCGACCCGTGTGTTCCTTGAATGGTGAAAGCCACGCGCGGAGGAGCGTTGTAGCCCACTCCAAAGGAGAGTGCGGAAGCGCCAATCATGCCTGAATTGAACTCAACGCTAAGCGTGGCCGCAAGGTCGGTGTCACGATCGGCCGGAACGAACGTACGAGCAGAGACAGCTTTTACAGACCGCCCGAGCACCCATTCCCAGCGATCGAAAACGTGATGACTTTGCAAGCGGAGAATGCCCCCACCGGCTTCGGCGTTCCAGTACCAGTCCGGCGTGCTTTCATATGCCTCGATCACGTTGTCTGACACGAAGTACGGCTCACCAATCCCGCCGGTTTTGACGATGTCGCGCGCTCGACGCCACTCGCCGCGGAATCGATAGCTGAAGCCCATCATCCAATACCGCCGGGACTCAATTGCGGCGGTCACGACCTGGTCGGCTTCCCCGAGGGTCACCGTTAAGGGTTTGTCGATGAGCACATGGAGCCCTCGGCTCGCCGCCTCGAGACACGCCTCGTAGTGTGCGGCGTTGGGGAGGCCGATGTAAATTGCTTCCACTTCCTCCGCTTCAGCCAGCGAACGAAATGGTGCGGCACCAACGGCCGAAGCGACGGCGACGGCGCGTTCGTAATTGCTATCAATAATCGCCGTTACTGCCACACCAGAGAGTTTCGTGGCTGCCCGGGCAACTCGTCCCCCCATCGCTCCAGCACCCCACACCGCAAGCTGCACATCACTCATCGTTGGCCCCTTCGGCACTTAAGCCTCGACGACGAAGAGCCTTGTGGGGATCGGGATACGCTGCGAGCAGTGCTCGCGTGTAGTCGTCTTCGGGGGCCCTTAGCACCTTTTTCGTTTCTCCCGATTCGACAATCCGACCGCTTTTCATCACAATCAGCCGGTCGGCGAGTGCCGAAAGCACCGGTAACTGGTGGGAGACAAAGATTATCGAGACGCCTGTCTGATCCCGTAGGTCAAGAAACAGGTTCACGATCTCGGTCTGCACTGACACATCAAGTGCGCTCACTGCCTCGTCTGCAATGACAATCTGCGGGTTCGGCGCCAGGGCTCGGGCGATGGCTACGCGTTGACGCTGACCACCACTCAAATCACGCGGCACCCTGGCCGCATATGACGAAGGCAGGCGGACTCTGTCTAGAAGATCGTTTACGAATCGCGGTTCACGGGCGCCGTCAATCCCGTGAGCGAGACCGGCTTCCCTTATCGCTGCTCCGATTTGTAAACGCGGATTGAGAGAAGAGTATGGATCCTGGAACACGACCTGAAGGCTCTTTCGAGCCGCGCGAAGCTCCGATCCCTTGAGCGACATGAGATTAACACCACCCAGCACCACTTCGCCCTCGTCCGCCGCGATGAGTCGCGCAACACATTTGACTACCGTCGACTTGCCACTGCCAGACTCCCCGGCGATGCCGATAATCTCGCCGGCAGCGAGATCGAAGGACACGCTATCGACGGCGACCAGATCCGCGGGACGTGGTTGGCCTGGAAGTCGCAACCCGCGGCGACGATAAATTTTCGTCAACCCACTGACCGAGAGCACGGGACCGCTGTCGCTCAAGCGTCACTCACCTCCGAAAGGGCACGCGCTGGTGTGACTCGGGCCGACAGGCAAAAGCGTCATAGACACGTCCTCGCATTCCGCTCGGGAAAATGTGCACCGCGAAGCAAAAGGGCACCCACTCGTGTACGGCAACGTTCCCAGAGGTGGGCCAGGAATGGTCGGCCTGCGGTATCCTCGCTCGGGGATCGCAAGGGTCGGTACCGAGGCAATGAGCGCTTGAGTGTATGGATGCCTCGGCCGCAGGTAGACCTCTTCGATGGGCCCAGACTCGACGATAAATCCGCCGTACATGACCGCCACGTCGTCACACATTTCGGCAATGACGCCAAAATCATGAGACACGAGCAGAATCGAGGTTCCGTCGTCGTCCCTGACCCGTCTCAACAAAGAGAGGATCTGCGCTTGGGTGGTCGTATCTAGGGCCGTCGTCGGCTCGTCGGCAATGAGTAGGCTGGGTCGAGCACCTAAAGCTATCGCGAGCATTACACGCTGGCGCATGCCGCCGCTCAGCTCGTTTGGATACATCCTGAGTTTCGCGGATGGGTTGGAGATGTCTACCTGCTCAAGCAACGACAGCGCGCGCAGTTGGGCATCCTTTTTCGACAAGCTGAGTGCCGTGCGAAGCGCCTCAATCATCTGAGAGCCAATGCGACGCGTGGGATTGAGCGACGAGAACGGATCCTGGAAGATCATGCCCACCTGGGTAGAGCGAAACGCGAGTAGCTCACTCTTGCTCATGCCAAGTACGTCGTGCCCGTCAAAAATTACATCTCCAGACAGAACATGACCACCATCCGGTAACAGCCGCATGACCGATCGACAGGTGAGGCTCTTTCCTGATCCCGACTCGCCGACGAGACCTAGTATCCTGCCCCGACTAATGCTGAGGTTGAGACCATGAACAATTGGATTAACATCGTTCAACTTCGTCCCGAAGCCGATGCGTAGGTTGTAGATCTGTAGCAGCTGATTCTCATTCATATGCTCGTTCACCGCTTGCCCTTTCTTCCGGTCGAGAAACCGTCGTCGATCATTCCGACTCCGACGCCGAGGGCAATTAGCACCACAGCTGGCAGGGTCGAAATCCACCAGGCAGTGAGCAGGAAGGGTTGACCTCCCGCGATAATTGAGCCGAGGTCGGCAACGGGAGGTTGTGTGCCGAAGCCCAAATATGACATCGCGGCGAGCAAAACCATGGCGGCAACGACATCCATCGTCGCGAAAGTCAGGCTAGGACGGATGACATTAGGGATGACGTGGCGGAAAAGGATGCGCGCGGGCGAGTATCCGAGGGACTTTGTGGCCATGATGAACTCGTGCTCTCTCAGAGACAGGACTTCAGCTCTTGCGAGTCGCGCATAGACCGCCCATCCAACCAGGACCATGCCAAGGCCAACACTGACCGTCCCCACCCCAAGGATTGCGACAGTCGCTAGAACCACGACAATGAAGGGTATGGCTATCGCGGTGTCGACAACTCGCGAAAGGAAGGCGTCGACCCAGCCTCCGGCATAGGCCACAAGAGATCCGACGATCGTACCGATTGTGACTGTCGCTATTGTGATCAGGACTCCAGCGAGGAGAGAAATCTGGGTGCCAACAAGTGTCCTCGTGAGAACATCGCGACCCGCGGAATCCGTGCCCATCCAATGCGCGAATGAGGGGTGCTCGAGTGACGCGAGTACGTCAGGAGCGTTGGGATCCCACGGTGACAGAATCGGTCCGATGAGTGCGGCGGCGATGACTGCACCAACGATGCATGCACCGACTCTAGTTTGAGTCGACCAATTGGCAACAACGCGGGAGCGGAACTTGACGTCAACCATTACTAATTGTGTTCCTAACTCGGGGGTCGAGCGCCGCCTGAAGAAGGTCGGCGACGAGACCGGCGGCAATTACGACCGCTCCCGCTAGTAGGGCAATCGCCTGAACGACAGGGTAGTCGCGACGCTCGACCGCTTGGACGAGCAGAGACCCTAGACCGGGGATACTGAAGACCTGCTCGATGACAGCGGTGCCGCCGATGAGAAATCCGACGACAACTGCGACGATCGAGATTGTTGGCGTTACGGCGTTTCGCAATGCGTGGCGAGCGAGCACCCGGCCTTCGGAATACCCGCGTGCTCTCGCTGCCTCGACGTACTCACTGTCGAGCACGCGCTTCATACTCGACCGCAGAGTGCGAAGCACGACGGCGACGAGAGACAGAGCGATGGCGATAGCGGGAAGCGTGAGCGTCCGAAAAGCTCCCACAAGACCGGGCTGGTAACCCGATACTGGAAACAGGCCCCAGGCGATGCCGAACACGAGTGCCAGCACGAGACCCACCCAGAATGCGGGCATCGCGAGAAGCGCAGTGGCGAGAATTCGGATGGTGAAGTCGGCAACTGTTCCGCTGCGGATTGCGGCGAAGACACCGAGCACCCCACCAAAGATAATCGCGAGAATCAATCCATAGGTGATGAGATAAGCGCTGGGCTCGATGCGCGAGGCGACGAGGGTCTGGATCGACTGACCGAAGGTTACAGAATCGCCAAGGTCACCCGTGGCAAACCTCGTGAGGTACATCCACAGTTGCGTTAGCATCGGTTCGTTGAGGCCCAAACGTTCTCGCACTGTCTCGACAAGCTCGGCCGGTACTCGTTCCCCGAGCATGATCCGCACCGGGTCACCAGGCACAGCCTGAAGAATTAGAAACACTACGATAGCTAGGCCAAGAAGCTGGGCGACACTAAGAAGAAGCCTCCGGAAGAGGTAGGTAAGCATGCCTTCCTACCTCTCCTGAAGTGTGTGATCGAATTTCACGATTCGGACAACCTAACCGGCGATCCACGTCGTCGTGAAGGTGCTTTGACCGATCGGGTTAGTGCTGAATCCGCAAACGTTGTTAAGGTGTCCATTGACGAGCGGCAGGTTGAGCACGTTGATGGCAGGCTGGGCCTCGAGCATTGCTGCCTGGATGGCCGGCCACTTGGCCGCGCGCTCCTCATCGCCTACGGTTCCCGTGAAATCAAGAACCAACGCTTCAATCTCGGGGTCATTCCACCACGTGAAGAAACCGTTGGTTCCTCCTTGCACTGCGTAGAACTCAGCGAACTCGTCCGGGACGGGCACATCGCTTGCCGCGAAGGAATAAGGCAACATGATGTCATACGTGCCCCCAGTAAAGTTCTTACTCAGCGTTCCTTGGTCCTCGGGGAGAAGCTCGATGGTTACGCCAAGCTCTGCCCAATATGCCTGAAGCACAACGGCAAGGCTGTCGAAGGCAGCGTTGCCACTCGGGTATTCGAGCGTAGCTTCGAAGCCATTCGGGTACTTAGAGGCCGCAATGAGCTCTTTCGCCTTATTCAGATCGAACGCGGTCGGGGCAATCGTTGAGGCGTCCGCATCGAGCCGCAGTCGCGGAAGAATGCTGTTGGGCGCCTCACCCATGCCGAAGTAGATCTTTTCGTTGACTCCCTCGCGGTCGATTGCGAGCGAGAGTGCCTGGCGCACGTTCTGATCGGCGAACGGACCTTTTTGGTTGTTGAGTGAAAGGAGGATCCAGGATGGAATCGCGAACTCTTCGATAGTCAGAGACGCCTCGGACTGTAACGTCTTCACCTGAGACCACGGAACGTTGTCAACCATCTGCACATCGCCAGAACGCAAGGCAAGGGTACGGTTGTTGTCATCGGACACGAAGCGGAACTCGACGCTGTCGAGCAGTGGACCTGAGGTATCCCAATACCAATCGTTTTTGACGAAGCTGATCGAAGAGCCCTTGACCCACTTGTCTACCGCGAACGGACCGCTTCCAATGGGAGAGTCAAAGAATGAATCACCTGCTGCTTTAGCTTCCTCTTGAGGAAGAATTCCAGCGCTCACCATTGCGAGGGAGTAAAGAAAACCACCGATGGGCTCGGTCATGTTGATCTTAACTGTGGAGTCGTCGACGACAGTTGTCGAGTCGTAGCCGCGTGCAAAGGAAGCCCACTGGCTCACATCAGGGTCTGACCAGCTGTCGAGCGAGTACTTCACGTCATCCGCCATTACATGGCGCCCGTTCGAGAACGTCGCACCATCGCGGATATGAAAGGTATAAGCAAGACCATCTGCTGAAGTGCTCCATGTGTCCGCGACGCCGCTTACGAGGTCTTGAGAATTACCCGTTGGATCCATGCGGATGAGGGTCTCGAAGATCATGTTGAGCGCTTCAGTGTCGCCGAATCCGCCCGGTGTTGAGTAGGGGCTGAGCGAGAGTGTCTCGGTCTGCTTAGCTACGGTGATCGACCCACCTGCTACCGGAGTTGAAGTGCAGAGGCCCTCGCTGGCGTCAGGCTTGGTAGGCCCTCCGGCGGTGGAACAGCCGACGAGACTCACAGCTAACGCGACGCCTGCGGCAATCGAGATTGGTGAACGGAACTTCATGGTACCTCCTGGGGTGTAGTGAATGTGTTCCTGTTTCATATACATGAACTGCAGTTCAGTTCTGGTGAGACGCTAGCAGTAGATTCAGGTCGCCGCAAGCAATACTGTCGGTCAAAAGTGTTTCGATCGGAGCTAACTTTGGCTTCTTGCCCACTTTTCATTGGGTAGCTTTGGTCAAATAGATTGAGTTTTCATGGCTGAGACTCAACTATTTGAAGTTCGTGATTGGGCAAAACGAAAATCGGGATACCGTTGTCATGCAATTGGCGTCACAGTACTCGAGGGCATGTTTGGGCAAGCGGGCTTCGCCTCATGATGACTGAATTGCAAACGTCCTCTGCGGTACAGAAAACGATCATTTGCGGACAGCTCTGAGCTTCACGAATTCAGGTCCTGAATTCCTGGGGTTTTCTTTCTCGCAACTCGTGTCGGAAATTTGTCTTCGCCAGACACCGATTGGTTTCAGTTCCTGACACACATGCGGCTAGAACGAGCGCCCAACGAGAAGGAGGAGGGTCCAGATGACGGCAGAGGCAACGACCGCGAAGATCACGAGGGTGACGACTTTGCTCCGCTTGGTGGCCTGATACACCCAGCGGCCCATCAGGGCGACCCACGAGCCGATGATTCCACACACGATGGCACCCAGGCCAAAGGATGAACCGAAAGTGGAGTTGTAGCCGTCAAAATTCTGGAACATGCCAATGAAGCCGAAGACGATTCCTCCGGGAATTGCGAGGGCGGCACCTACCCCACCGAGAATTGCAAGCTCCTCCAGCAGTGAAAAAGGTTGAACTCGCGCGTTCATTCGCCGTACAAGTGGTCGCTCAACAAGCAACGTTAGCGGGACAACAAACACGGTTGCGAGGGCAAGATACATCGCTACCAAATCGAGGACCGGTTGAGAGCGACTCGGCGTAAGAGCCGCCCAGGCAACGAGCGGAATCAAGGCCAGCAGGTTACCCGCGAGCAGGGCCAGCGCATCGAACCACCGTGTGGGGGCGTCCGATTCCTTCGGCATGCTCGATGCGGAGGAAATGTTAGCCGCGACCCAGCATCTTTTGCAGGGCCGAGAGTTCCTCAGCGGTGGGCGGTGCTTTCGCGCCGGTCGCCACCGTTGCTCCCCCAGCGGCTGAGCCGAGACCGAAGCCCGAACCCGAGCCACCGGCAGCCGCACCACCAAGAGGAACACCCGAAGCAAGGGCCGCATTTTCGGCCGCACGCTTAGCGGGGTTGCCCGACTTGGAACCCTTTTTCTTGAGGGGCACTTTGCCCTTGCCACCGTATCCGGCACCGGGAATGGGGCCCATACCCGGAATTTGCGGAACGCCACCCTTGGCGACCGTCTTCATCATCTTGGCCGCCTGCTCGAAGCGGTTGACGAGCGCGTTCACCTCGGTGACGCTCATGCCCGAACCTTTGGCGATGCGCAGGCGGCGAGAGCCGTTCAGCAGTTTGGGGGTGCGACGCTCGGCGATGGTCATCGACTGGATGATGGCCTCGGTGCGCACAATCTCGCGCTCGTCGAAGTTATCCAGCTGCGCCTTCATCGCGCCAGCGCCGGGCAACATGCTCATCATCTTCTTGATGGAACCCATATTTCGCAGCTGCTGCATCTGCGACAAGAAATCTTCGAGGGTGAAGGTATCGGTTGCGAACTTTTGGGCAACCTTCGCCGCTTCATCTTCGTCAAACGCCTCTTGAGCCTGCTCAATGAGGGTAAGAATGTCACCCAAATCAAGGATGCGGCTCGCCATGCGATCCGGGTAGAAGGGCTCGAAATCGTCGAGGTTCTCACCGGTGGAGGCAAAGAGAATGGGGCGGTGCGTCTCGGACACCACGGAGAGGGCGGCACCACCGCGGGCGTCACCATCGAGCTTCGAGAGCACGACACCGGTGAAGTCGACACCTTCTTGGAAGGCAAGGGCCGTGGCCACCGCATCCTGGCCGGTCATGGCATCGATGACGAAGAGCACCTCGTCGGGGTTGGTGGCCTTGCGAATATCCGAGGCCTGCTTCATGAGCTCGGCGTCGACACCCAAGCGACCGGCGGTGTCAATGATGACAATGTCATGCTGCTTATCGATGGCGTACTTGATGGATGCCTTGGCGACCTTGACAGGATCTCCCACGCCGTTCCCGGGCTCGGGCGAGAAGACGGCAACACCAGCATTCTTTGCGACAACCTCGAGCTGAGTGACCGCATTGGGACGCTGGAGGTCACACGCCACGAGAAGTGGGGTGTGCTTGTCTTTGGCCAGGTATTTGGCGAGCTTGCCGGCCAGGGTGGTCTTTCCGGCACCCTGCAGGCCCGCGAGCATGATGACCGTGGGGGGCTTCTTCGCGAACTGCAGACGACGCTGGTTGCCACCGAGGATGGCAACGAGTTCCTCGTTCACGATCTGAACGACCTGCTGGGCGGGGTTCAACGCGCGGTTGACCTCGTCACCCAGAGCGCGCTCGCGCACCGCACCGGTGAAGGCTTTGACGACGTTCAGCGACACGTCGGCCTCGAGGAGGGCGCGACGAATCTCGCGAACCGTGCCGTCAATGTCGGCGGGGCTCAGTTTTCCCTTCGTGCGAAGGTTTTTGAAGGTCTCGGTCAGCCGAGAAGAGAGAGTTCCAAAGGTTGCCATAGCCTGCTAATTCTAGCCAATGAGAGCGGCGGCGAAGGCGTGCGGGGTGAATCCGGCAAGGTCGCCGATGCCCTCTCCGTTGCCAACCAGCTTGACCGGGATGCCCGTGCGTTCCTGCACGGCCAACACGAAGCCACCCTTGGCTGAACCGTCGAGCTTGGTGAGCACAAGCCCGGTGACACCGGCATGCTCCAGAAATGCTTCGGCCTGAGCGAGACCGTTTTGGCCGGTGGTGGCATCCAGAACCAGCAGCACCTCAGCAATGGGAGCCTGCTTTTCGATCACACGACGGATCTTGCTGAGCTCGTCCATCAGACCACTCTTGGTTTGCAGGCGGCCGGCCGTGTCGATGATGACGATTTCGGTTCCATGGGCGATGGCCCATTCCACAGTTTGGTAGGCCACGGCGGAGGGGTCTTGGCCCTCCATCTGCGGGCGCACGATATCGACCCCGGCCCGCTCAGCCCAGGTGGCGAGCTGGTCGACGGCGGCGGCACGGAAGGTGTCGGCGGCACCCACAACGACGGAACGACCGGAGTTGGCAACGAACTTGGCGAGCTTGCCAATCGTGGTGGTCTTGCCCACGCCGTTGACGCCGACGACGAGCACGACGGCGGGGCGATCGGAGAGTTTCAGCGTGGTGTCGTGCTTGGCAAGACGCTCTTCGAGAGCCTCGCGCAGCATGCGGTTCAGGTCTTCGGGATCGGTCGTGGAGTACTTGGCAACCTGGGCGCGCATCTGAGCCATGAGAGCTTCGGTGATGTCGGGGCCGAAGTCCGCGACGAGGAGGGCCTCCTCGAGGTCTTCCCACGTGGAGTCGTCAATCGTCTTGCGCCCGCGGAGGCCGCGAAGGGCGCCAGCGAGGGACCACGGAGTGCGTTCAGCCATGAGTCAAGGCTATGGGGTCTGGGGTAGCGCTGACGCGCTGACCGACGACCGCGGAGACTCCATCTTGGCGCATGGAGACGCCGTAGAGGGCATCCGCTATCTCCATGGTGCGCTTTTGGTGGGTGATCACGATGAGCTGACTGCTGAGGCGCAGGTCTTCGAAAATAGAAAGAAGTCGGCCAAGGTTGGCATCGTCGAGAGCGGCCTCGACCTCATCCATGATGTAAAAAGGGCTGGGGCGAGCCTTGAAGATCGCGACGAGAAGGGCGACAGCGGCCAGGGATCGCTCGCCGCCCGAGAGCAGGCTGAGGCGGTCAATCTTCTTACCCGCGGGGCGCACCATGACCTCGATGCCGGTGTTGAGCAGGTCGTCGGGGTTGGTGAGGGTGATGCTTCCGGTGCCGCCAGGGAACAGGATGGGGAACACAGCCGCGAAGGCCGCCTGCGTGTCTTCGAAGGCCGCTTGGAACACCGACTGCATGGTCAGGTCGACCTCATCGATGATGGTGAGCAGGTCTTTACGCGTGTTGGCGAGGTCGGTGAGCTGCTCGCTGAGGAAGGTATGGCGCTGCTCGAGCGCGGCGAACTCCTCGAGGGCCAGCGGGTTCACGCGGCCCAGTTGGCCAAGCTTGCGTTCGGCGACTTCGAGGCGGCGCTGTTGCTCGGCACGCACATAGGGGATGCCGTCAGACTTGTCGGTAGCGGGGATCAGCTGGTCGGGACCATACTCGGCGACCAGAACATCTTCGACGAGTCCGAGCTCGTTGCCGGCACGCTCGAGGAAGCTGGAGAGCTGCAGTTTCTTCTCGTAGATCTGAAGTTCGAGGCCGTGCACGTTCTCGGTGATCGAGGCGAGGCGCTCGCGGAGAGCAGCTTCATCGGTGCGCAAAGTAATGAGTTCGCTGTTTTGCGTGGCACGATCGGCTTCGCGCTGGGCTAGCACCACGCGAGCCTCGATGACGGAACGATCCACGGAATCCAACACCGCGGGCAGGGCTTCAACAACGTGGGAGGCGGCATCGATTTGGCGGCGTCGAGCGACGGCGCGACGGGCGGCCGCATCTGCGGCGGCCCGGTCGGCCTCGAGTTGAGAGCGCAGGCCATCGACCCGGAGTTCTTCGGCGCGAACGCGCTCACGAGCGGTCTCGAGCTCGAGACGCGCCTGAACCTCAGCCTCGCGCACGCGTTCCAGCTCGCCATACATTTCGTCGCGGGCGGAGACATCGAGGATGGGGCGCGGGCGCGTTTGGACAGATTCAAGTTCGGATGCAGCACGGTGGGCATTTGCCTCGGCTTCGTCCACGGAGGCACTCGCCAACGTCACACCGCTACTGACACGCTCGCACTCGGCGGCGGCAGCCTCGGCTTGCACACGCGCACGGTTGAGCGCCTCGGAACGGGCAGCAAGTTGCGAGTCGAATTGACGCAAGGCGGCGAGCGCCGCCGTGGCACGCTCCTTGGCCACCACGGCCACGGCTCGCTGCTCGGACAGCTCAGCGCGGGCGGTGTCGATGGCAACGAGCACTTCTTCGAGGCGGGCGGCAGCCAGGTCGCGGTCGGCCACCAACTCCAGACGGCTCTGCTTGGCGCCGCTTCCGCCGCGCAAAACGAAACGGGTCAGAACCTCACCGGCACGAGTGATGATCGAGACGCCACCCCCGGAACCAGCGCCGCTTGCGGCATTGGCTGATCCGAGCCCCGCTTTCCACGCGGCACGCGCGGCATCCAGGTCATCGGCAATCACAGTCGACGCCAGCAGTGCCAGAATTCCATCGGGGGCGGTCACCACGGAGGCCGCCGAGACGATGCCCACCATCGCGGGAAGTGCGACCGGCGAAGTACCCGGGGTCGACGCCATGACAATTTCGACGCGGCCCATCTCACCGCGGTTGACGGTTCCGAGAGCCGCAACGGCGGCATCCACGTCATCGGCCAGCACGGCATCGGCCAGCGATCCAAGGGCGGCAGCAATAGCGGTCTCGTATCCCGGGGTAACGCGAACGTGTTCAGCAACCAGACCACGGATGCCGGTCAGCTTCGCCGCGACCAGAGCGGAGGAACCGTCCTTCGTCTCGAGGGCCATCGAGAGGGCACCGGTGCGGGCGACGAGCCCATCGCGCTCACGTTCGAGGGTGTGCAGGAAATCGCGCAGCCCCTCGATGAGAGCCTCCGCTTCCTGCACGAGTCGTTGCGTGGACTCGTACGTGTCGTTCAGCCCAGACTCCCCCGAGTCTGTGGCAACTGTGGCAGCTTCGACCTCTACCAGAGTGGCGTCGGTCACTGCCTTGCGCTCATTCGCCGCTTCGAGAGCATTGGTCTGACGCAGCACCTCCCCGCGCACGGCAGTCAGGCGGGAGTCAGCCGCATCTTTGCGACCACGAAGAGAGGACAGCTCAAGGTCATGTTGCGAGACGAGGGCGCTCTGGGCTGAGATCTGTTCGTCGACGGAATCCAGGTGCGCGCGCGCCTCAAGCGTCAAACGCTGCGCAGTGTTCCACGCCTGCTCAGCGGCCAAGACCAGCCCGTGCAAAAGTTTGATCTCGGCCTCGGCCGACACAATCAACTCGGCCGTGACCCCGGACCCCATGACCGTCTGGTCAGTGTCAGCGCCCAAGAGAGCGAGCCGCTGGTTGGCCAGGTTGTACAGCCCGCGCAGGCGCTCCTGAATGGATTCGAGACCGAACGCGGTCTTGCGGGCGGCCTCCACTTCATCCGCACTTTGATCGGTTTCGAGCCGGCGCACGCGCAGCATGGTGCGCTCCAACTGCTCCTGCACGACGATGCGTTCGCTGTGGCGTTCGCTTTCGCTGAGGTTATGTTGCGTCAGCGCGAGGCGCAGCGTGGTGACATCATCGGCGAGCAGGCGTGCTCGGGCATCCCGAACCTCGGCCTGAATGCTTTGGGCTTCGCGCGCAATCTCAGCCTGGTGCCCCAGTGGCTTGAGCTGACGACGCACCTCGGTTGCCAGGTCCGAGAGGCGGGTGAGGTTGGCGGCCATCGCATCGAGCTTGCGCAGTGTCTTCTCTTTGCGGCGACGATGCTTAAGGATTCCCGCGGCCTCCTCGATGAACCCGCGACGATCCTCGGGGCTGGCCTGTAGCACGTTATCGAGCCGACCCTGCCCCACGATGACGTGCATTTCACGGCCGAGGCCCGAGTCGCTCAGCAACTCCTGAACATCGAGCAATCGACAGCTGTCCCCGTTGATGGCATAGTCGCTCGAACCATTGCGAAAAAGGGTCCGGCTGATCGTGACTTCGCTGTAGTCGATCGGGAGCGCGCCATCAGCGTTGTCAATGGTAAGGATGACCTCGGCACGACCGAGGGGCCCACGGGTCGAGGTTCCCGCGAAGATAACGTCTTCCATCTTGCCGCCACGAAGCGTCTTGGCACCTTGCTCCCCCATCACCCAGGCGAGCGCATCGACCACGTTGGATTTACCCGAACCGTTGGGCCCGACGACACACGTCACCCCGGGTTCGAAGACAAACGTCGTGGGCTGAGCAAACGACTTGAAGCCCTTGAGGGTAAGGCTCTTCAAATACACGTCGTCAGGCTCCTGTCCCAGCGCTCGGCGGCGCTTTACTACGGTAGCGGATGTTGAGCGCCGACCAGCGGAACCTAGTCGAGATGAATCATAGATATATCAAGGCCCAGGATGGTAGATTCGATAATGCGAACGAGTGTTCACGATACGAACAAGATGTAAGGCGCCATGATCTCCAAACTTCACGACAGCGTCGACGAGGCGCTCGCCGATATCCGCGATGGGGCGACCGTCATGATTGGCGGATTCGGTCAGGCTGGTCAGCCGGTTGAACTGATTGACGGTCTCATTCGCCATGGAGCAACCGATCTCACGATTGTTAATAACAACGCGGGCAACGGCGAAGTCGGTCTCGCACTGCTGATCAAGAGCGGGTTCGTGCGCAAGATCATCTGCTCCTTCCCTCGCCAATCTGACTCGCAGATTTTCGACGCGCGCTATCGTGCTGGCCTCATTGAACTGGAAGTCGTGCCTCAAGGAAACCTGGCGGAGCGCATCCGTGCCGCCGGTGCCGGTATTGGCAGTTTCTTCTCCCCCACAGGCTTTGGCACCTTGCTGGCCGAAGGCAAGGAGACCCGCACTATCGATGGCAAGAATTACGTGCTGGAGTCTCCCATCCACGCCGACTTCTCCCTCATCAAGGCACACCAGTCCGATCCGATGGGAAACCTCGTCTACCGCAAGACGGCGCGCAACTTTGGGCCCATCATGGCGACCGCGGCGAAGACCACCATCGTTCAAGTAACGGATGTCGTCGATCTCGGCGCCCTTGACCCCGAAAACATCATCACCCCCGGCATCTACGTCAATCGCATCGTTCAGATTTCGCAGGAAGCATGCGCATGAGCACGGCCCACACTGACGCCGCCGACAGGACCAACCCACGGCGCATTGACCACACCCTTACCCGCGCCGAAATGGCACAGCGCGTTGCCGCCGACATTCCCTCTGGTTCGGTTGTGAACCTCGGCATCGGCATTCCCACCAGCGTTTCGAACTACCTCACGGCCGAACAAGATGTCATTTTGCACACCGAGAATGGCATGCTCGGAATGGGGCCTGAGGCGCACGGCGAAGAGATCGACAACGACCTCATCAACGCGGGCAAGATTCCCGTCACAGAGCTGCCCGGCGCCAGCTACTTTCACCACGCCGACTCCTTTGCCATGATGCGGGGAGGTCACCTCGATATTGCGGTGCTCGGGGCATTTCAGGTGTCGGCCGCAGGCGATCTGGCCAATTGGCATACCGGTGCTGCAGATGCCATTCCCGCCGTCGGTGGCGCCATGGACTTGGCCGTGGGAGCCAAAAATGTGTTCGTCATGATGGAGCTCACCACCAAAAAAGGCGAGTCCAAGCTGGTCGATCACCTCACCTATCCCGTCACGGGGCTCGCGTGTGTGACCCGCGTGTACACCGAGGTTGCCGTCTTCGACATCAGCAAAACCACCGGCGTCACCGTCACCGCGATCTTCGGCGACACGACGATTGACTCGCTCATCACTCTCACCGGCCTCCCCCTCGTGGATGGCACAACGACGACCCCCACGACAGGAATCTCATGACGACGTCCGCCTTTATTTACGACTACGTTCGCACTCCCTTTGGCCGTTATGGCAAGACCCTTGCCGCTTCGCGTCCCGACGACTTAGCCGCCCTCGTCCTGGGAGAAATCGCTCGGCGCAACCCCAGCGTGGACGTCAACAGGATTGACGACATCATGTTGGGCGATGCCAACGCCGCCGGTGAAGACAACCGCAACGTGGCCCGTATGGCCGCCATCTTGGCTGGTTTCCCCACCTCCATTCCGGGGGTGACAGTGAACCGTCTCTGCGGATCCGGCATGGAAGCCACCATTCAAGCCAGTCGCGCCATTGAAACCGGCGACGCTTCCCTCATCCTTTCCGGAGGTGTCGAATCGATGAGTCGCGCCCCCTGGGTGATGCTCAAGCCCAAGGCCGGCTACCCTTCCACGTCCGAAACCATGCACTCCACCACCCTCGGCTGGCGCATGGTGAACCCCGGCATGGATGCCGCCTGGACGATTCCCCTCGGCGAAACGGCCGAGATCTTGGCCGATCGCTATGGCATAACGCGTGATGAACAGGATGCATTCGCCGCCGCCAGCCACGAACGTGCCGTGGCCGCCTGGGCCAACGGAACCTTCGCCAACCAGATTGTTCAGGTGCCCGGAGCCGAGCTCACCCAAGACGAGAGTATCCGGGCCGATACGACTGCCACCTCACTCGGAGGCCTGAAGCCCGCGTTCCGCAAGGACGGGAGCGTCACCGCCGGCAACTCGAGCCCCCTCAGTGATGGCGCGGCAGCCCTGCTCATTGCCAGCGAAAGCGGCGCCGCGCGTGCCGGACTCGGTGACCCGATCGCCCGAATTCTCTCGCGCGGTGTCGCCGCTAACGATCCCAACATTTTTGGCATCGCGCCCGTGGAGGCAGCCAACATCGCCCTGGCTCGGGCTGGCAAGACGTGGGCCGACGTCGACTTCGTTGAAATCAACGAGGCGTTTGCCTCGCAAGCCATCTCGTGTGTTCGCCTCTGGGACGGCCTGGACCCCGCGAAGGTCAACGTAGATGGCGGAGCGATTGCGCTGGGTCACCCGCTCGGTGCATCCGGGGCCCGCATCATCGGTCAACTCGCACGCAAGCTCGAAGACAACGGCGGCGGGATCGGCGTCGCAGCCATCTGCATCGGCGTCGGCCAGGGACTCGCCGTCGTTCTTGAGCGCTAGTCTTTTTTACGTGACTCCTCCTGAGAACGAGATGGAACCCAGCGGGGAATTCGTGCAGTCCCTTGCCCGGGGACTCACGGTTATTCGCGCATTTTCTGGGGACCGTCCCGCGTTGACATTGACCGATGTTGCGGATGCGACACAGCTCAGCCGGGCAACGGCCCGCCGCTTTCTCCTCACGCTCGAGCAGCTCGGCTACGTGCGCACGGACGGCAAATTGTTCTCGCTCACACCGCGCGTGCTGGAACTCGGCTATAGCTACCTCTCCAGCCTCGGGCTGCCCGAGATCATCGCGCCGCACCTCGAGACTCTGGCTCACGACATTCAGGAGTCCGCGTCGGCCGCAGTGCTGGACGGTGGCGACATCGTCTACATTGCCCGCGTGGCTGGCCGCAAAATCATGCGGGTGCAAATCACGGTGGGTACGCGCTTTCCCGCCTACGCCACCTCCATGGGGCGGGTCTTGCTCGCCGCACTACCGGAATCCGATGCCCGTCACGTCCTCGAGTCCTCACCGCGTGAAGCTCTCACTCCCTTCACAAAAACGAGCATCGATGACATCCTGGCCGAGCTCGCTTCCATTCGCCACAATGGCTACGCGCTTCTCGATCAAGAACTGGAGTTGGGCCTGCGCTCGCTCGCGGTTCCGGTGCACGATTCTCACGGAAACGTCGTCGCCGCCGTCAACGTCTCGACGGTTGCCGGCGGAACAGTAGAAGAAACCACATCCCTCATTCGAGACAGGCTCCAGCAAACCGCGACCGATATCTCGTGTGACCTTGCGAGTCGCCCCGCCTAACCGCCGGAGATTTTCCCGTCTTTAGAACGCCTGCTCAATCCAGGCGTCCCCGGTCACGGTCTCCCCTAGGAACGTGCCCGTAGCACCCGCGGTGCCTTCATAAACAGGGGCGCCGCTCACAGCAAACTCTTGATCCTGGAGCCGAACGCTGACCGTCACGTCGGCGTTGAAGGAGGGTATCTCGACGCGGAACTGCTGCGCGTAACCATTACCGGAACTGGGACTGGTCCACAGTTCCCCCACGGGGGTGATCTTGCTGGCAACGTAATAGAGATTGCCGTCGGCATCCTGCAGAGTCGCGTAGGCATCCACCGAGACGCCTATCTCGGGCTTGAACCCCTCGCCGATGATGCCAGCATTCGAAATGGTGTAGCCGTTATCGAGTTGCATGTCCTGAAGGAGCCAGCGCACGCGGGAATCCGCCGAGCTGCCCCCGAAGAAGCCATACTCGTGATCCATCCATGTTGTGCCTTGAACCTCGTAGGAGACCCCCTCAACGGTTATCGTGCCCGTGGCCGCAAGACGGGTGAAGGAGTAGTAGTAGTTGTCCTTCGCTAAGTTTTCTACTGTCGAACTCGGCTCGATTCCCGTTCCCCACACGTAGAACGGACGACCCTCCTGTGAGAACGTCAGATCAAATGTGACCTCGTCGAGAGTGTTGGCATCCACCAGAAGCGCCTGCACGTGAATGTTTTTCGTGGGGTCAGCCTGTGGTGCCTCCATGGTGACGTAGTTGCGCACAGCAACCGCCGTCGCGCCACTGCCATCGCCACCACTCAGGGTGACCGTGGGTGTGGCGGAGTATCCGCTGCCAGGCTTCAACAGCACAATTTGGCTGAGGCCACCCTTGTCGTCGAGCACGGCAATGGCGGATGCTCCCGAACCGTCACCCTCGATCTTGACGTCGGGTGCCTTCGTGTATCCCGAACCAGCGGCGGTCACAGAGAATCCGCCAACCGCCCAGCTCGGGTCTCCGAGGCGGGCATACCAGTCTTTGCTCGGGTCGCCCTCAGCCCAGTTTGCAACGTCAAAGACGCCAACGGGCGAGGGTCCATACACTTGCGTGCGCTGGTAATGACGACCCGCTTGCACGTCACTGAGCGCCAGCTGCGTCATCGCAAATGATTGCCCCGTGAACGATGCGGCGTTCAACTCGAATCCGAACATCCGGTCTCCGGCGCGCAGCGTGCCGATGTGCCACCACCACTCCGTTGGAGCGCCGTCATGCCGATACATGTCTTTCGGCATGCTCAGGACGACGTTCTTCTCAGGGACCGGATCGGGCTTCGTCAACCCCGTCCAGATCGGATTGGTCGGCACTGACGCTGTCGGCGCCGTAACACCTCCCGGTCCGCAAGCGGTCAACACGCCCGTGAGCGCAACAACAATGGTGAGCCTAAAGACTCTGGACATCCCCCAAGAACCAGTCATTTTTTGACACTAGCACGCACGTCCACCCCCGTGTAAATACGGGGGCCACCCTCGAGTTTCTTTAGAGCGCTTCGTCCACGATTCCAATGAATCGGCTCCCGACGCCGTCGTATTCAACGCGACGAAGGCCTTCTGCGGGGTACGGCAGTTCATCGACGTCGTGGTAGTCGCACGTCACGTATGTGAAGGATGGCCACCATTTTTTGGGACGCGCGTCCTCGCTAAAGCCGCAGACATGACACTTGAGCTGCACCCATACCGGTTTTGATCCGGGGCGACGGTTCGCGCGAGATTGGGCCAGCCACGCTGGGGGCTGAGCATCCATTTCCGCTATGGATTCCTCGGAAACACGCTTTCCCATACCGTTTCGCGTCGCCATCTCCAGAGGAATATCGAGCCGAATCGCGGCCTCGCGTCGTGTAATCATCATCGTTATTAACGATAGGGGTAATGAGCGTTCAGTGTTTCTCGGCAAAAAAGTCGACGAGAATTTGGGCAACAAGGGCGGGCTTCTCGACCACGGCTTGGTGTGAGACCCCCGTAATCACGACCTGGCGTGCCCCTGGCACCGTCTCAGCGATCACGGCCCCCAACTCGGGCGGAGTGCCAGGGTCCAGTTGCCCCGAAATAACCAGCATCGGCACTTGAATGGATGACAGTGTCGGTCGAGCGTCGAAAGCACCGAGTGCCTCACATACGCGAGCATACGACTCGTTGTCGGCCGCCGCGATCATTGCCAGCAAGCAATCAACGACATCGGGGTGGTTTAGGCGAAACGCTTCGGAGAACCAGCGGGCAGGGGTTGCCTCCAGCAGGACGGACGTTCCCTTCGCGCGAACGAGCGTAGCTCGCTCTGCCCAGGCGGAGGTCTCGCCAATCTTGGCCGCCGAACAGACGACAGCGGCGCTCTTTACTCGATCGGGATACAACCGGGCGAGCTCGAGCCCGACGGCACCTCCCACGGAGACGCCGGCATAGTCGAAGCGGTCGATGCCACGGGAATCGGCCAGGGCGATGACACTGTCAGCAAGTTCCGCCAAGCTGAACCCTTTCGTTACCGGAACCGAAACTCCGTGCCCCGGCAAGTCCCAGCGCAGTATCGCGTGGTGAGCAGAGATCGCGGGCAACGCAAGCTCCCAGAGATGAACATCCGCCCCCAACGACGGCCCCAAAATCACTACGTCACTGCGCCCGGCCAGATCTGCCGCATCCAGTTCCGTTGTTCCTGTTAAGAGCGGGACGGTCATGTCAGAGCCTTTCGTTGGGAAGTCTCAGGTGCACTCTCGCCAAGAGAAGACCAACTATTCCTAGTGCTCGTCTTCTAGTTCGTGAGCGATGGTCGTTGCCGCCGCATTGAGCGTTGCAACGAGCCTGTTGACATCCAGCTTGGCAAGGTGGGCAACAACGCCGACGGCGGCAATGGCACGACCGCCGCGCAGAATTGGAACAGCAACCGAACCGCTTCCGGCTGTCATTTCCTGCCTCGTCACCGAGTACCCCTGAGCGCGCACCTCCGTGAGCTCGACGAGGAGACGAACAGGGTCGGCAATCGAGTACGGCGTCGGGCGCTGAAGAGGGCGAGAGAGGTACTTCTCGATGTTCTCTTTGGACTGGTATGCCAAAAGCACTTTGCCCACGCCCGTCGTGTGTAGCGGGAGGTGCCCGCCGGCGCGGGCCACGCTGGGAATGCTGCGCTCACCCACAAGACGGTCGACATAGAGGGCCTGCCCGCGGTCAAGAACAGCCAAGGTGATGTTTTCGCCTGTCTCCTCGTAGAGCCGTGCAAGAGTCGGGAGGGCACGCTCGCGAAGTTGCTCACTGACAGGAGCCAACTGGGCGATCGACCAGAGGCGCGTACCGATGCGATATCGCTTGTCATTGCCACGCACGAGAAACCCACCAGTGACAAGTTCTGCCACGACACGGTGGGTGCTAGACATGGGGAGCTTGGACTTGGCGGACAGCTCCGAAAGAGTGAGAGAGCGAAAGCGTGCACTGAAGCACGCTAAGACGGCGATGCCGCGGCCAATAGAGGATATTGGGGCGCCGGAGGTGGTGCGAGCGGGGCTCATGTGGGCAGAAGAACCTTCCAAAAAAGTAGGGTAAAAGCCCCCGTTCCATTCAGCGGAACTAGGCCCTTGTCAGAGCATCTCACGATTGATGGAATTATGCAATGCGGTTCGTTTGTGCAACGACGCTGCTCGTTCACTTTCACGCACCCAACAAAGATGTGAGGCGCCATGTCCACCATTGAAATCACCACCCAAGTTGCCGTCGTCGGCGGCGGCCCCTCCGGACTGACAATGGCGTATCTTCTTCGCCAAGCAGGCATCGATGTTGAGGTGGTGGAGAACCGCAGTCGTCCTTACACCGTTGATCGCGTGCGTGCCGGGGTACTTGAGCAGAGCGCTGTCGAGCTCCTCACGAAGGCGGGCCTCGGCGAGCGCCTTCACACGGAAGGCCAGAAGCACGATGGTATTTATCTGCAGTTCGACGGAGAAAAGCACCGCGTTCCCTTCGCCGACCTCATCAACCGCAGCGTCTGGGTCTATGGCCAGCAAGAGGTCATGAAGGACCTCCTCGTCGCTCACGACAAGCAAGGTTTCTCCGCTCACTACGAGTGTGACAACGTGGCTCTCCACAACCTGCTGACCGACGCCCCCAGCGTGACGTACACGCAAAATGGTCAGGATGTTCGCATCACCGCTCGCTTTATCATCGGGGCCGACGGATTCCACGGCATCAGCCGTCCCAGCATCCCGGAATCTGAAATCACGCACCACGAGCGCGTCTACCCCTTCGGCTGGCTCGGCATCTTGGCCGATGTTGAGCCCTCGACAGACGAGCTCATATACGCAATTCACGACGATGGCTTCGCCATGCATTCCATGCGTTCCAACACGGTCTCGCGCCTGTACCTGCAGGTTGATCCTGAGGACGACATCGCGAACTGGTCAGATGAGCGCATTTGGGAAGCGTTGCAGACGCGTCTGGGCCACCCCGGTTTCACGCTCAAGGAAGGTCCCATCACCGAGAAGAGCATCACCCCCATGCGCAGCTGGGTCTCCTCGCCCATGCGTTACGGCAACCTCTTCCTCGTGGGCGACTCGGCTCACATTGTGCCACCCACTGGAGCCAAGGGGCTCAACTCCGCCTTCGGCGACATCGCCGTTTTGACGCCTTCGCTACTCGACTTCTTCACGACCGGTAACGAAAAGGGTATCGACGCGTACAGCAAGGACTCACTCGACCGCATCTGGCGCACGCAAAACTTCTCGATGTACATGACCAACATGTTGCACCGCTTCTACAGCGATAACCCCGCTCAGGATGACTTCGACTACCGCTCGCAGCTGGGTCAGCTCCGAACCGTTGTCAACTCCAGGCACGGTATGGCGTTCCTGGCGGAGAACTACACCGGTATCGTCTGGTAGTTTTTTTGCACTGCGTTAGCAGGGGATGAATGCCGTCATCAAGAGAGCAGTAGGGTCCAACCTTGGTTTACGAACTTGCGATTGACGTCGGTGCGCTGGTGGCCATTGACACCCACGTGCATATCGAAATTGATGATGACGGCACACATTCGTTGCCGCCGACGCTCGCGGATGCGGCCAGCAAATACTTCAAGTCCGGGCACGAGCGCCCCAGCCTCGATGCGATTGCAGACCTCTACCGAGAGCACAAGATGGCCGCGGTGGTATTCACCGTTGAGGCGGGAACGGCGCTCAAGCACGTCGGCGTCTCGAGCGAGTTCATCGCGGCTGGAGCGGCCCGCAACAACGATGTGCTCATTCCGTTTGGCTCGGTCGACCCCCTCACCGGAGCGGCCGCCGTCACTCGGGCACGCATGCTCGTCGCTGACCACGGCGTTCGCGGGTTCAAGTTCCACCCGACGGTGCAAAACTTTGACCCGAGCTCGCAAGAGTTCTGGCCACTGTGGGCTGCACTTGAAGAGCTGAGCTTCCCGGCCATCTTCCACACCGGTCAAACTGGCATCGGCTCCGGGCTGCCCGGGGGGTACGGCATGCGCTTGCGCCTCTCCAACCCCATGTTGCTCGATGACGTCGCCGCGGCCTTCCCCGCTCTGCAGATCGTGCTCGCGCACCCCTCCGTGCCCTGGCAAGAGGAGGGTCTCGCTGTCGCCACCCACAAGGCAAACGTGTGGATGGACCTCTCCGGCTGGAGCCCCAAGTACTTCGCACCGGCGCTGGTGCGTCAGGCCAACTCCATCTTGCAAGACAAGGTCATGTTCGGCTCCGACTACCCCCTTCTGACGCCCGATCGTTGGCTCAAGGACTTCGTCGAACTCGACATCAAGGATGAGGTTCGTCCCAAGATTCTGAAGGACAACGCCGTGCGGTTGCTCGGCTTGAGCTCAGCTAGCGCGGGAGTCGTTCTGTAACGGCTGTCGCGGCTGCGGGACTTCTGGCCCACAAACTTTGCACAAAGTCACTATCACCGTGCACGGCACGGCAAGGCACACGCAAGACAAAATGTCATGATTTTCTCACCCCACAATGTCGTGGCGGTAGTCATCTTTTAGATGCGATAAGGGGATTTTGGCCTATGGCTCCGCACATCACGCAAACCGAGCAAACAGACGTTGTCGTGGTGGGCGCAGGCTTTGCGGGCCTCTACGTGGCTTACAAAGTCCGCGAACTGGGGTTGTCTCTCATCGCGATGGAACGCGGTGGCGGCGTCGGAGGAACGTGGTACTGGAATCGCTACCCCGGCCTGCGGTGCGATGTCGAAAGCGTTGACTACTCCTACTCTTTCTCCCCCGCCCTCCAGCAAGAGTGGACGTGGACCGAAAAGTTCCCCTCCCAGCCAGAGATTCTGCGATACCTCGATTGGGCCGCCGACAAGCTGGACGTGACGAAGCTTTATCGATTCAACACGACTGTTTCTGCGGCCACGTGGAACGATAAGACATCACGGTGGATCGTCACGACAGAGTCGGGCACTGTCGTCGAAACCCGATACATCGTGTGGGCCACAGGCATACTTTCGGCTCCCAAGATTCCCGATTTTCCCGGGCTTGAAGACTTCACTGGGCGGGTGCTCAATACTGCGACGTGGCCTCACGAGGACGTGGATTTCGCCGGGAAGCGGGTTGCTGTCGTTGGTACGGGCTCCTCCGGAATTCAGGTAATTTCTGTCGTGGCAAAGCAGGCAGAGCAGCTGTATGTGCTCCAGCGCACTCCAAGTTTCTCGCTGCCGGCCCACAATAAGCCCCTTGAACCAACGCGCATGGCCTGGATTAAACAGAACTATTCCCAATATCGGGCGGATGCGCGGGCATCCATGCTGGGCTGTGTCACCGAGAGCATCAACAAGAATTTCTCCGATTTGACGCCGGAACAAGCGCGGGCCGAGCTGGAAAGAACCTACACCTACGGCAGTCCCATGAGGTTCGCTTCGACGTTCAACGACATCGTTGCCGACCCGTCGGCCAACAAGGCGGCCGCAGACTTTGCGCGCGAGAAGATTCGGGAACGCGTCAGCGACCCAAAACTGGCCGAAAAGCTCATGCCCGATCACTACATCACGACACGGCGCCTGTGCATCGATACCGACTATTACGAGGCCTATAACCGTAAGAACGTGACGCTGATCGACATGCGGGAAGAGAACCTTATTCGGTTTACCGTCGATGGATTCGAGACAACGGCAGGCACGTATGAGGTTGACACCGTGATTCTGGCCACCGGCTTCGACGCCGTAACGGGGGCGCTTCGTCGAATCGACATTACGGGAAGAAACGGCATCACACTCTCCGACAAGTGGGGCGCTGCGCCGTCGTGTTATTTGGGCCTGGCCGTTTCTGGTTTTCCCAACAGCTTTGTCGTCGCGGGCCCCGGTAGTCCCGGTCCTCTGAGCAACGTTGTGCTATCGATCGAGCAGCACGTGGAATGGATCACGAACATGCTGGCCTTCCTGGACAAGGAAGGTGTCACCGTTTTCGAGGCAACACCTGAGGCTGAAAAACGTTGGGACGACCACGTCGCTGAGCTTTCCGATTCAACCCTCATGAGGTATTCCACGGCATGGTACTCCGGTGCCAATATCGCCGGTAAACCCCGCAGCAATGTTGTCTACATGGGCGGCGTTGCTCCGTACGAGGAAGAACTTATGGACATCGCAACCCGCGGCTACCCCGGCTTTACTCTCACAAAATAGCAAGGGATTCACCATGACAAGCATTGACAAAAAAGTAACAATCATTACGGGCGGCGGCACCGGTGTCGGTGCTGCACTGGCCCGACTCCTCGCCGAACGGGGTCACAACGTTGTGATTGCCGGAAGACGAGAAGCGCCCCTCGCCGAGGTGGCCGCCGACACGAATGCTCTCGTGGTCGTGGGTGATGTCGCCACCGAAGAAGGCGCCCGCAACCTCATCGATGCCACGGTGGCGAAGTTTGGAAAGATTGACAACCTGGTTCTCAATGCCGGCATTGTCACCAACGGCAAAGTGGCCGATCTGAGCATCGACGACTGGAACCAAACCGTCAACATTAACCTCACGGCCAACTTTATGCTCGCTAAGTTCGCCCTCCCTCACGTTGTCACAACCAAGGGAAACATCGTTGGCGTGAGTTCGATCGCCGGCCTGCGGAGCGGTCATGGCTTGGCGGCCTACGGCTCCTCAAAGGCCGCCCTCATCGCCCTCATCCAGAACATTGCCTTCGACTACGCCGCAGATGGTGTGCGAGCCAACGTCGTGTGTCCTGGATGGATTCTGACGGAGATGGCCCAGCAAGAATTCGCTGAGGCGGCGAAGGCCAAGAACACGACAGTCGAGGGTGTCTTCAGTGAACTGCTCAAGTTCGTGCCCCAACAGCGGGCCTCAACCCCCGACGAGCAGGCTAAGCCCATTGCGTGGCTGCTCTCCGAAGAGGCCGCTTACGTAAATGGCGCCACTCTTGTCGTCGATGGCGGCACGACGATTGTCGATGCCGGCATGCTGAACCTGCACGCCAACTAACACTGCGCCGAACACAAGAAAAGAGAGACTCATGACTGTTGACCTGTCAGGCAAGAACATCGTCATCACTGGTGGCGGAGGCGGCATCGGTGGCGCTACCGCCGTGAAGGTGGCTGAAGCCGGCGCCAACGTCGTGATCGTCGACTTCCATGAAGCCAGCGCTCACGCCACCTTGGATCGCGTCGAGGCTGCCGGAGGCAAGGGTCTCGTCGTGCTCGCAGATGTGACAAAATCTGCCGATGTTCAGAAGTACGTGGATGCCGCAATCACGGAATTCGGCACCATCGACGGCTTTTTTAATAACGCCGGCATCGAGGGCAAAATTGGTCCCGCGGCAGATCTTTCCGACGAGGACTGGGCCACCGTCATCGCCGTGAACCTCACCGGTGTCTTCTTGGGACTTCGGCACGTCATCACAGCCATGCGCTCGCAGCCCACAGGCGGTTCGATCGTGTGCACCGGCTCTATCGCCAGCTCCCTGGGGCTGGCCAACACAATTGCCTATAACGCCTCCAAGCACGGTGTCGCCGGTCTGGTTCGCACGGCCGCAGCGGAGGAAGCTAAGAACAACATCCGCGTGAATGCTGTTACACCAGGAATGATTAATACCCGCATGTTGCAGGACATCGCGGCCACCCTGATGCCCGGCGTTGAAAAGCACGAGGCTGCTCGAATTGCAGCTGCTGGCTCCTCTCCTATGCGTCGTCTGGGCACGCCCGAAGAAGTGGCGCAAGTGGTTCGCTTCCTTTTGTCAGACGAGTCAAGTTTCGTCACCGGTGCTCTGATTGCCGTGGACGGCGGGACCACAGCCACCTCCAGCAACGAGGGCTGACGAGCCTTTTGACCCCCGTCGCTGGTCCCCAAAACTATGCGCCACGATGCAAGCCCCGTGCGCGCACGTTCGGCACGGCAGCAGGCGTGTTGGGATATTTTTTTACAACGCGTTAACTCAATGAGGAGAACCAATGGACACCCTAGAGAGCTTGCTTGCCGCGATTGCGCCCACGGGCAAATCACGCGAAATTCTCAACCCCGCAACCGGCGCCGTTGTCGGGCTTGCCCCCGTGCACACCGTCGATGATCTGGAGAAGGCCGTTTCGGCTGCCCAGGAAGCCCAACAGGGCTGGGCTGCACTGGGCCACGTTGCCCGCAGCGAGGTCATGCTGAAGGTCGCCGACGCGATCGATGCCAACGCCGAAGCCCTCGCTCAGCTGCTCAGCCGCGAACAGGGAAAGCCACTCAATGGTCCCAATGCTCGCTTTGAGGTCGGAGGTGCCAGCGCCTGGCTTCGGGTCGCCGCCTCGACGCCGCTCGAAACAGAGCTGCTCGTCGAAGATGAGAACGGTCGTTCCGAGATGACCTACCGCCCGATTGGGGTCGTTGGTGCCATCAGTCCCTGGAACTGGCCCATGATGATTGCCATGTGGCAGATTGCTCCCTCGATTCGCATGGGCAACGCTGTTGTTGCAAAGCCTTCGGAATACACGCCCCTGAGCGTTCTCGCGCTGGTCGCCGTCATGAACACCGTCCTCCCCGCAGGGCTGGTCACGGTTATCTCCGGTGACCGCGAAATCGGGGCTGCGCTGTCGTCACATCCGTCCATTGGCAAGGTTATGTTTACGGGGTCGACCGCCACGGGCAAGGCAATCATCCGCAACTCTGCGGATACCGTCAAACGCCTCACCCTCGAACTCGGCGGGAATGATGCCGGCATCGTGCTTCCCGATGTTGACCCCAAAGCCATCGCCGAGGGACTGTTCTGGGGTGCCTTCATTAACACGGGCCAGACTTGCGCGTGCCTCAAGCGTCTCTACGTTCACGATTCCGTGTTCGACGAGGTCGTTGCCGAGCTGACCGCAATCGCCGGCGCCATGCCGATGGGCGAGGGAACGAACGAAGATAACGTTCTCGGCCCCTTGCAGAACAAGCAGCAGTATGACGTCGTCGCCCGCCTCGTGGAATCGGCTCGCAAGGGGGGCGGCCGTGTTGTTCTCGGCGGAAACCCCGACACCAGCCAGCCCGGCTACTTCTACCCCACCACGTTGGTCGCTGATGTGCCGAACGACAACCCTCTCGTTCAAGAGGAACAATTTGGCCCCGCTCTGCCCATCATTCGGTACAGCAACATCGAAGATGCGATCGCCATGGCGAATGGTGTCGACGTTGGCCTCGGTGCCTCAGTGTGGTCGGCGGACCGCTCGAAGGCGCTCGAAGTCGCTGCACGCATTGAAGCGGGAACGGTGTGGATCAACTCCCACGGTGGCGTGAATCCCATGGTTCCTTTCGGTGGTGCCAAGCAGTCTGGTTACGGGCTGGAGTTCGGCGTCGAAGGCCTCAAAGCCCTCGGCATCCCTCAGGTCATCAACAGCTAGTTCGCGAACGGGGCCGGCAGCGGGGATTTCCTTCTCTCGGCCCTCATGCGGCAAGCTAGCCTTCAGAACCGAAACGGTTCCCCTACGGAGGTTCAGGCCATGACTCAGCAATCGTTTCGTCAAACCGCGAACGTCACGATCGATCGCCCCGCTCGCTATGGCAAGCAACTGGCGTCACACATTGGGCACAAGGTGACCGTTGATACGGTGGATAACGGATGGATCGCTCACATTGCGGGTGGCCTCGGCTCCATCACACCCCAAGCATCAACCCTTGACCTCGTCGCCGAGGGTGTCGATGACGCCTCCCTGGAACGCATCAAGGATGTCCTAGAACGTCACCTGCGCAAATTCGCGGGTGAGCTCGACATTAAGGTCGACTGGAGCTAAGCCGTGCGGTGGATGGACTTCAATCGAAGGTAGGCCGCGACACCCTCAGGGCCGTATTCCATTCCGATGCCACTGTCCTTCCAGCCACCAAACGGCGCCGTGAGGTTGGAGCCGTAGAAGTTGATTCCGACCGATCCGGTTTCGATGCGCGCGGCAACCTCCACCCCGTGGTCGGGATTGGCGGTGAAGATCGAGCCGCCCAAGCCGAAACGTGATTCGTTGGCGATGCGGATGGCATCCTCTTCGTCCTCGAAGGGAATGACGACGAGCACGGGGCCGAAGATCTCCTCCTGAGCGATCCGCATGGTGTTGTCTACGTTCGCGAAGACGGTTGGCGTCACGAAGAATCCGCGGTCGAGGTGCGCGGGGCGACCGCCACCCCCGGCAGCAACGAGGGCGCCCTCGTCTTTGCCAATCTGAATATAACGCTCCACGGTGTCTCGCTGGCGAGCGGATGCCGACGGCCCATAGACGGTACTCGGATCGAAGGGATCACCAATGTTGGTCATCGACACCGTGGCAGCAACGGCATCCACAACATCCTGATAGATCGAGTGCGGTGCCAGAATGCGGGTCGAGTTGTAACAGGTTTGGCCAGTGTTACGCAAGCACGTGCGGTTCAGGATGGCAGCAAAGTCGGCGAGGTTGGCATCGGGCAAGATGATGCTGGCGGACTTGCCCCCGAGCTCGAGGGTGACCGGACGCAAGAGGCGTCCACACTGTTCGGCAATGATCTGGCCAGCTTCGGTTGAGCCGGTGAAAGCTACCTTGGCGACCAACGGATGCGTCACCAGTAGCCCTCCAGCGATGCGCGATCCCGTGATCAAGTTGATGACCCCCGGCGGAATCCCGGCAGCGTTGGCGGCATCCATGAGAACGCGAAGGTCTAGCGGCGTCTCCGAGGCCGGCTTGATGACGACCGTGCAGCCGGCGATAAGCGCGGGCGCGAGCTTGACCATCACGAGGGTCAGCGGAAAGTTCCACGGCGCAATCAGCGCGGCCACACCGCGGGGTTCTCGGCGCACAATCGTGTAGTTGCCTGAGTTGCCGGGGAACGGGCGGTGATCTTCTTGGTCAACGTAGTCGGCCAAGCTGGCGAAATACCGCAGGATACCGGCCGAGTGAGAGGCAGCCGAGGACGTCTCCGTGATCGGGGTTCCGTTTTCGGTCGTGATGTAGCGGGCCATCTCCTCGCCACGGGCGGTGAGCTCATCGGCAAAGCGCAGCATGATGGCGGCGCGCCCTGCGGCACCAATATCGCTCCAGCCGTTGCCGCGGAAGGCGCGATGGGCGGCCTGGACGGCAACATCTACGTCGCGTTCGTTCGCCTCGGGAACGCGACCCCAGATCTCCTCCGTAGCTGGATTGACGACATCAATGAACGTACCCGAAGTGGAACGGATCCATTCGCCGCCAACAAATATGTCGTCGTGATATGCCTCAAGTGCGGTCATAACGTTGCCTCCGGGCGGGTTGAACGAGGTGTTTAAAGTAAAGATGTCTGACGAAAAAGATGCGGCGTTAAGAGAACGTCGAGTTGCAGCAGCTTGATGCTGAAGCCGAGCTCGGCCTGAGCCATCTTCTGAGCGGCCTCCGTGATGAGCTCGGGGTAGACCTGGTCCTCGAGCTGGTGGCGAATCTGGTTGGGTGTCTTGTTGAACCAGAGCGCCGAGAACGCCAGACCGGTGGGCGCAAACCGCCACAGACGGTCGGCATCGCGCACGAGCGCATCCTCGATGCTGTTGTGGTTCGGATCGGTGTCATGTCCGTCGATGATGTCCGTCACTTTGGTGATCAGCGCATCGTCGTAGCCGAGTGTCGGCAGCAGCTCGCGGGCAATGTTGCAGCCCTCAATCTCGTGCTGCACGCGAATGTCACTCACGCGCCAATCCACACTCTGAAACCCCTCGGTCATGATCTTTTTCTCGTCGACGCGCGCCCATCCGGTGTCATGCAACAGGATGGCAATGCGGGTCACGAGGGGGTCGGCCTCGGGGTGCTGATCGAGCAACAACTCCGCGTAATGCAGTGACAGGGGCAGGTGAACGTCGTTGGCCCGCACGCGCGTATAGGGCTCGGCGGCGCGCCAGAGGGCATCGAGGTTTTCCCAGGTGCCCTTGGCCAGCTGGCCGTTACCGATAGTGGGAACGTCGGCGATGGAGTATTCGTACTTCATGGATTTCTCCTAGGCGTCGATAACGAGGGATTTGAGCTTCACGGATGTGTCGGCAGCGGTAGCGGGATCGATGGTCTGGCCATCCCCCAGCGCACGGCGCACGGCCATATAGTCGGGAGCGTCATTGACCGTGTCAATGGCAATCAAGCGGCCCTCCCGAAAATACAGAACGGAGAACTTCTCGTCATCGGGGTTACCACGCACAACGGTCTGGTCGTAGCCCGTTGAGAGCCCCGCGATTTGGAGCTTCAGGTCAGCTTGGTCAGACCAGAACCACGGTACCGCGCGGTACCGCTCGGATTTTCCGAGCAGGCTGGCGGCCGCGATGCGCGACTGATCAACCGCGTTCTGTACGGATTCGAGGCGAACCTGAGTGCCCCCGCCGAGAGGATGAGGCAACAGGACAGCATCGCCGGAGGCGACGACGCGGTGGTCGCTCGTGCGAGCGAATTCATCGACCACGATGGCGCCGTTGATGACCTCAAGGCCCAATTTTTCGGCCAGTTCGCCGCGGGCGATGACACCGATTCCCACGAGAACGATGTCGGCCGGAATCACCTCGCCATCCGCCAGCTGAACACCGGTGACCTGATCCCCATCGCCCACAAACTGCGAGAGCTGGGCAGCAAGGCGAACCGAGGTACCCCGACGTTCATGCGCCTGACGGAAGAACTCGCTGGTCTCGGTGGAGACCGCGCGGGCAATGAGGCGATCGGCGGCTTCGAGAACGGTAACCGTCTTGCCGGCCTTGCGGGCACCGGCAGCAACCTCAAGACCGATAAAGCCACCGCCGACAACCACCACGTTCTGGGCAGTGGACCATCGGCTCTTCAGCTCGTCGGCATCGGCCAAGTCGCGCAGGTACAACACGCCACCGAAGTCGGCGCCGGGGAGTGGCAAGCGTCGGGGAGTCGAACCGGGGGCCAAGGCCAGACCGGTGAAGTGCAGTTCGCGACCGGTGGAGGTGACCGCTACTCCGCGGTCGTCGGCAGACGGACCTTCAAAAGAGATCTCTTCGACTTTTTCGTCGGTAATGACAACAATGCCACGCTCGACGTAGAACGAGGGCGAACGAAGTTCCAGAGACTCCACGTCGGCGTCGCCGGCAAGGTAGGCCTTGGACAGGGGTGGACGTTGGTAAGGACCGTGGGGTTCCTCACCGACGATGGTGAGCTCCCCCTCGTAGCCATCTTCCCGAAGCGTTACGGCAATCTGCATACCGGCTTGGCCGGCACCAACGATGAGGATGCTCTCGTGACTCATAATCAGACCTGCTTGGGTGCGATACGGACGGTCAAACCATTGAGGTCATCGCGCATCTTGATCTGGCACGAGAGTCGGCTGTGGGGCGTGCGCTCCGAGGCCGTTCCATCGAGCATGTCGTCTTCGAGGTCTCCGGCCTCACCCACGGCATCCATGAAGGCACCGTCAACGTAGACATGGCACGTCGCGCAGGCGCACGCGCCACCACACTCGGCAACAATGCCGGTGACACCGTTCTTGACGGCCGTTTCCATGACGGAGTCGCCCACGCGGGCGTCCAGGGTCGTGGTCGTGCCATCGGGTGAGATATACGTGATTTCAGGCATGCGATGTCTCCTTGCGAATAATGCGTTCTCAGTGAAGCGTGCGGGGGTTCGGATCGAGGAACTAGATGAACTGTTTGCCGCCGTCGACGACGAGTGTCTGGCCGGTCATGTAGCCGGCGCCATCACCCGCGAGGAAAAGTGCTGTTCCGACGATGTCTTCGGGCTGGCTCGCACGCTTGAGGGCACCGCGGTCAACGCCGTAGCTAGCCGCGTCATCCATCAAGGCGAGGCTCGCTTCGGTGAGGGTGAATCCGGGAGCAATCACGTTGACAGTGACATTCTTCGCCCCCATTTCGCGGGCCATCACCCGCGTCATCGCGATGACGGCGCCTTTGGAGGCAACGTAGTGCATCCACAGCGGTGAACCGCTGAAAACGGTGGCGGAGGCGATGTTGATGACGCGCCCACCCTCGGTCATTTTCGGGTAGACGGCAGCGGAGCAGAGCCACGCCCCCTTCACGTTGACGGCCATGACCCTATCCCACTCGTTGGGGTCAATCTCCGTGAATGCAGTGCGCTTGAGAGTGGCATAGATAGCCGCATTGTTTACCAGTACGTCAATTCGCCCAAACTCAACCAGAGCAGCATTTGCCATAGCCTGAGTCGAGGTGGGATCTGTCACATTGACCGTGACGGCAATAGCCGGGATGTCATGATTGGTCAAAATAGCCACCGTTTCTTGGGCCCCCACCGAGTCAATGTCGGCAACGACCACCTTGGCGCCAGCTTGGCCAAAGCCGAGGGCGAACGCGCGACCAAGGCCACCCGCCGCGCCGGTGACAATAACGACCTTGTCATCAAGAGTGTTGGGTGACATTTAGATCTCCTCTCGTACGTAGCAATGAGCCATCTGGCTACTCATGTTCATGCATTCAATCGACATCAGGGCCAACGACATCGCCTTGCCCTCGTCGGTGAACAGGTCCTCATAGGCGCGAAAGCCATTGATGCGCACGGACTCTTCACGGTCCAGACCAAAGCGCGGCATAGCCACGTCGACGCCGTGGGGCGAGACACGCCAAATCTTGTCGGAATCTTTCACCAACGAATCATTCAGACTGATGGAGGTGAGGCGGGTGTCGTGACCGTCGATGATGGCGCAGATTTCCACGATGTCTTCCTCGGGGATTCCGGCCTCCGTCAGCACCTCGCGAGCGATGCGTGCGCCCTCTTTTTCGTGCTTGATGACCACATGGTGCAGGCTTCCATCGCGGTCGGGAGCGATGGCCTGGAAGGCCTCGTTCTCATCGATGGTCGACCATCCGGTGTCATGCAAAATAATGGCCGGTAACACGATGTTCTCGTCGGCTCCCGGAATACGGGTCAAAAGCGACCGAGCGATTCCATAGGAGTAGAGGGTGTGCGCATCGTTGTCGCGGGTTTGCAGGTACGGTGTGGCGAGTTGCCAAATGAGCGCATCCCGCTCCCCCATCGTGATCATTCCAGGCACCTTGTCACGGGCCGGAATACGGTCGGTGACGTCGCGGCCAAGATAGTTCAGCGGGGAGCGGGATGCGTTACTCATTGTGGTTTCTCCTGGTGAGAAATCCTCTAGTCGAGGATCTTCACGGTTCCTTGGGTGCCGTCAACACGCAGCTTCATGCCGGTCTTGATAACGGTGGATGCTTTACCGGTTCCGGTAACGGCGGGGAGGCCGTACTCACGGCAGACGATGGCCGCATGGCTCATCATTCCACCGATGTCGGTGACCGTAGCGACAATCTTGCCAAAGACGGGACCCCAGCTGGGAGCCGTGACGGTGGCGACCAAGATTTCACCCTGCTGCAACTCGCTCAACTGACTGGCATGCGTGATGACGCGGGCCAGACCCTCGACCACACCGCCCGACGCAGCCATTCCCTTGAGAAGCGTGTCATCTCCGCCATCGACACCCAACCACTGCTGAACCTGCTCGGTGGTGATTCCCCAGAGCATGAGGGTGAAGGGCTCACTGATGACCTCGGGAGGTGTGTTGAACGCAGGAGCCGGACGAGCCGTCTCGAGTGCCGTCACGATTGCCGTACGACGGGCAATCTCCTTGGGCCAGTACGTGGGACCAATGGGGTCGGTGCCGACACCCCAGGCGTTGGCATAGTCGAAGAGAACCGGGCGAACCTCGTCGCGCGACAGGTACAAGATGTCATCGGCGTTTTCCCAGAAGCCCTCGTTGTGCAAGAGGTGGGAGAGCTGACGGATCTTGCGCCAGAAGACGCCCATGGTCCAGTGCTCAATGTAGAAGTTGTGGTCTTCAACGTAGGGGTAGACCACACGAGCCAAGCCGAGCTTGCCCTGGAAGGTTTCCAGTGCTTCGCCTTCGAGGATCTCGGAATATTCGCCGACGATCCGGTCACGCTCCACGATGAGGGCATCCTTGGGGCGGTGCAGTTGCTCACCGCGAGCGGCACGAACAACATAGTCCTGGATGTAGCCCATAGGCAGGTCCAGGCTGTCACGCCAGTAAACGTCAGTTCCGTAGAATCCGTTGCCGGAGGTGTAGTTGAACCACGGCTCCTGAGCGGTCTCCCATGCGGCGATCCACTGGGCTCCGGCCGTCGTGCCCGCGAGCGAACCGAGAACGCCAGCGGCACTGGTCTTAGCGGCAAAGATTGCCGTGAGATCGAGCTTGACAGCTAACTCGGCGAGGTGCTTGAGCTCGTCGTCGGGACGGAAGAGGACCGAGTCAACGCCGGTGACCATCTTGGCGATGGCGAGGTCGGGGATGCCGGGGAAGGCCTCCTTGCAGAAACCAAAGAAGTCAAGGTAGGCAACGTAGCCGAGGTTCAAGAACTCGAAGTGGTGCTCCCAGTTGCGGTACGCGAGCTGGATGAGGCGGTCATAGTCTTCGAACATCTTGACGCTGGGGTCCATGCCGACACCGCCGGTGATGTCATCCATCGACACCATGTCGGGCAGAACCTCAAAGTTGATGGCATCCATCTCTTCGATGTTGGCGAGAACTTTCTTCTTCCAGTTCTCCAGCAGAGTGGTCCAGTTCTGGAAATAATAACCGGCGCGCTCCATGAAGTGAGGAACGCGGTCACCGATCAGCTCGGGAGAAACAGCAACGGGGCTGAAGTAGTTGTACCCGTTGTGGATACGGAAGTCGATGCCGTTGGCGGGAGGAATGATGTAGTGACGCGTGTTGTACGCGCCGAGGCAACGGCTCGCGAACTCGACACCAATCACCTCGAAGGGCTTGAAGACGTTGGGCCAGTGCTGGCTGTCGCAGAACCAGAACTTCTCATCTTCCTTCTCCCGAAGGTTGTCCTGGAAGACCAGGTTATAAGGGTAGAGATCCTGCCAACCTTCGGCGCCTTTCGGAGCAGTCGTGTCATAGGGCGAAGGGAAACTTTTCTTTACAACGCTTTGCGTCATTGCAGAGCCTTTCATTGGTTGGATGTGAGTTGTTGTGCGATTAATGTTGCAGGTTGTCGTGCAAGTTGTTGTGCAGGTTGTAGAACGGGTTGTGCGGGGGAGATTTAGCGGTTGACCTGAGTCATCAAAGATTTCGTGATGGCCTCAATGCCAGAACCTGCGGAAACGAAACTGACGGCCGAGGCCTTCTGCGACCAGACCGTCTCGGGACGGCTCTGCAGGAGGAGAACGTTGTGCCCATCGGGCAAGTCGGCGTCGATAGCCCACTCGACATCCTGAACGCAGCCGTAGTGCTTCTCAGCACTCTTGGCGAGCTTGGCTACGGCGATGATTTCGTCGTCACTCAGGCTCGAGGAGTTGCGGCGCTCGGCTTCGATCTCGCGGCGTTCGACCGTGCCGTGGGTGGTGGGAACCAGTTCCTCGTGCTTGTCGGAGATGATGCGGTTGACGACCGACAGCATGATCTTGTCGACCACGAAGTTGTCGGGGGTGACCTCGCCGGAAACCACGAGTTCGCCCAAGCCCCAGCTGGAGTCAATGACAATCTTCGAACGGTCGCCGTTGCCGGGATCGATTGTCATGGCGACCCCCGAGGTGCGGGAGTTAACCATCTTCTGCACGGCGACGGCCATGGAGAGGCCTTCGTCGGAGATGTTGTTGGCCATGCGATAAGTGATGGCGCGGGCCGTGTACAGGCTGGCCCAGCACTCACGAATCTTCTCGTGAACGTTGTGCTCGCCCGTGATCCAAAGGTAGGTGTCCTGCTGACCGGCGAAGCTGGCGTCAGGAAGGTCCTCAGCTGTTGCGCTGGAGCGAACGGCTACGGGAACTTCTCCCCCGCACAGGCTCATCAAAGCTTGGTACGCGGCGGCCGTGGCCTCCCGAACGTCATCGGGTACCGACTGCGTCAGAATCAATTCCCGGATGTGGGTGGCCCGCTTATCAACCTCGTCCACGTCATCCATGTCGAGACCATCGAGGATCGTAATGATGTGCTCGCGCAGCGTGGTCTGGTTCATGACAGCGTTAAAGGCATCCGTGGTCACGGCAAAACCGGGAGGGACAGGAGCGCCCGCGCTGGTCATGATGGCCAGAGAAGTGCACTTGCCGCCGAGGCGATCGTGCTCCGGTTTTTCAGCGCTGTCAAAGGCAAACGTGAAGAGAGATGTTGTCATATCAATTACTCCTAGTTGTTCCACTGGACCGGCACAGCGGTCGGGACGCGGAAAGAAAGATTGTCACCAAAGGTGATGGGGGCCCCGGGAGCGAGCTGCAACTGAGGAAGGCGCTTGGTGATTTCTTCCAAGGCAACGCGGGTCTGCAGCTTGCCGAGCATGTTTCCGATGCAGTAGTGGATACCGAAGCCGAACGAGAGGTGGTTGCGGGCATTCTCTCGCGCAATGTCGAAGGTGTCAGGATCGGGAAAGATCGAAGCATCGCGGTTGGCCGAGCCCATAAGAAGCAGCACGTTTGACCCTTGAGGAATGGCAACGCCAGCGATTTCGGCATCGACGACGGCGGTGCGGCGCCACGCAAAAATGCTGCCACTGACGCGCAGAATCTCGTCAATCGCCCCGTTGATCTTCGTGGGGTCTTCGGTGATGGCTGCGTAGGAGGCAGGGTTTTCCAGCAGAACCCGAACCGCGTTGGAGATCAGCGTGGTCGTGGTCTCGTGGCCCGCAAAAAGAAGGCTGTAGAGGAACGAGGCAATCTCGTGATCCGTGATCTCATCGCCGGCCGCTTGCAGGTTCACCAAGTCGGTAACGAGATTGTCTCCCGGCGTGATCTTGGCGTCGGTGACGAGCTTCACGCAGTAGTTCCAGTAGTTGACCATGTTGTGAGCGTGCGGAATCTGCTCGTCATCGGTGAGGTCACCCCACGTCAGGGTGGCGCGGCTTCCGCCCCATTCTTTGACTTCGCCGATCATGTCGGTTGGGACCCCGATGAGGGTGAAAATCGTGATGGTGGGGAGGTCATAAGCGACATCACTCAAGATGTCGGCTGGTGAACCCTTGGCAATCATGGCATCCAAAAGAATGTTCGTGTTTTCACGGATAAAAGGCTCGAGGACCTTGTATCGACGGGGCGTGAAGGCCTTCGTGGCCACGGCGCGAATGCGAGTGTGCTCGGGTGGAACGCGAGCCGACAGACCGGAGTAAGTGGTGAAACCACCGTCATCCATGACCTTCTTGGCTGCTGCACACAGTGGCTTGACGGGCGCCTGAGCGTTAGCCGAGGAAAAGGCCTCCCAGTTGTCGAACGTCTCCTTGATGTCTGCGTAGCGCGAGACGACGAAGTAGCCAATCCGGTCATCGAACATGACGGGGGCTTCTTCTCGAAGCTCCTGGTACGCGCCAAAAGGGTCAGTGAGCTTGAAGGGCTCAAAGCCGTGATAGTCGGGGGTTGCCGGGGCCTGTTGCGTTGTAGAACTCATCGAGTTCCTCCTTGAACGAGATCGAGTTCTCTTAGTTTCATCCCGCTACGTTCGAAGCCAAAATAGTTTTCTCATTCAATGAGAACGACTTTAGTCACGATTTTTTAGCCTGCGGAAATGACGTCTTGCGCCCGGGAACGTCGGGTCCAATTCTGGCGAGCTAGAGCAACATTCGTGCCGAGAGCCCTACCATGGCGCCCTCGATGCGGTGCGCTGTTCCGGTGAGCATCGGCAAGAAACGGCTGACCTCTCGGTACCGATTCGATTCGAAGACCAAACCAACAGAGGCGACCGTCGTCTCGTTAAACACAATCGGAACAGCCACCGAGAGGGCGCCGGGACGCATTTGTTCAATCGTGACGGCGTATCCCTGTTGCCCAATTTCTTCGAAGAGTTGTCGCAAAATGACGGGGTTCGTGACCGTCATCGGTGTCGGCTTCTCCAGCTCGCCCTCGAGATACGCATCGATGAACCACCCAGGTTGGGCGGCCAACATAACGCGACCAACAGCGGTGGCGTGCAAAGGCAAGCGTCCACCGACGCGGGAGACCACGGGCAACTTTCGTGAGCCATAGAGCTTGTCAACGTAGAGGGATTGCGTACCTTCTCGAATGGCAAGGTGCACGTTTTCGCGGGTCAAGTCAAAGAGATCTTGCAAAAACGGATGCGCGCGATCGCGCAACCTGCGACCTGCAAGTTGCCCGAGCTCCCAAATGCGAAACCCGATCTGATACTTGCCGTCGGACCCCTTGCGCAGGCCACCCCATTCTTCTAGTTCGCCAACTAGGCGATAGGCGGTAGAAAGGGGAAGTCCTGACTTCTGGGCAATGCGTGAAACAGAAAGCGACCCGGGGGCATCCTCAAAGGCAGCCAACACCGACAGCGCACGCGACGTGACGCTGGGCCCGCCTGCGGCTTCGCTCGCGCCCTCCGTGCTCCCCGTTATCTTGGTGCTCTCACCCATGATTTACACAGTACTCGTGTGAACCCTTTCGGTCAGCTGTCCACCCAGAGGTTGAGTGAACCGGCATCCCGGGAGTAGGGTGAAATGGTGCTCGCAGTCCAGTTGTAGGCGGGCACACTACGGTAATACAGACCCCTCGGAGGCTAATGTCGATTCCAGATTTTACCGGAATCGAGCCGGAATCGTCTTGGACGGGGCTCAAGTCGGATGAGGCTTGGCCACGTCAGCCTGCGTTGTCCATCCGCGGCCTCAGCAAGCGTTTCGGTGACCTCGTGGCTGTCGACAGCATTGACCTCGACGTTCCCGTTGGCTCGTTTTACGGCCTCGTGGGCCCCAACGGTGCGGGCAAAACGACGACGCTTTCGATGTCCACCGGACTCATGCGCCCCGACTCCGGTACGATCCGCATTCAGGGCGTCGACGTGTGGGAGCACCCGCTCGAGGCTAAACGCCTCGTAGGCGTCCTCGCCGACGGTGTGCGTCTTTTTGATCGCCTCACCGGGGAACAGCTTGTCACCTATTCAGGCCTGCTGTCTGGCATGGATCGCCCCACTGTGGCAGTGCGCGTTGCCGACCTACTGCGGCTGCTCGACCTCGAGGTAGCTGCAGGAACCCTTGTGGTGGACTATTCGGCTGGCATGACCAAGAAAATCGCCCTCGCTTGTGCGCTCGTGCACGCCCCGCGGCTACTTGTACTCGACGAACCCTTCGAATCCGTTGATCCCGTGTCAGCGGCAAACATTCGCGATATCCTCGCCGGCTATGTGAAGAGCGGCGGTACGGTGATCGTTTCCAGCCACGCCATGGACCTCGTGCAACGGATGTGTGATCACGTCGCAGTGATAGCGGCCGGACGAGTGCTGGCCGCGGGCACCATCGACGAAGTGCGCGCAGGCGCGTCCTTAGAAGACCGTTTCGTAGAACTGGTTGGCGGGCGCCACCATTCGGAGGGCCCGGAATGGTTGCGCATCTCCTAAAACTTCGTCTGCTCGTTCTCAAGAACACCCTGTTGCGTAGCCCGTGGCAGCTCGTCGCCGTGATCTTTGGTGGCGTCTATGGCCTTGGCCTACTTGCCTCCGGGGGTGCCGGACTCTTTTTCTTGAGTCGGGCGCCCGTCGACCTCATCCGCACGGTCACCGTCCTTGGTGGATCGATCCTCGTGCTCGGCTGGATTCTCATACCGCTGCTCGCCTCAGGCATCGATGTGACCCTCGCTCCGGATAAGCTTCGCACGTTCCCGATTCCTTTGAATCAGCTTTTGCTTGGACTGTTTGTCAGCGGCGTGCTCGGGGTGCCGGGAATCATGACGTTACTGCTGTCGCTCGCCACGATCGGGACCTGGTGGCAGTATCCGCTTCTCGCCCTCGCCGCGATGGCTTGCGCGGTTGTCGCCGCGGCGACCTGCGTCGTAGGATCGCGGATGGTTGTCAGCCTCGCCACGGTGTTCTTCTCTGGCCGCCGGTTCCGCGAAGTGATCGGCCTCGTCGCCCTCGTGTTGTTGTTGCTGTCTGGCCCGATTATTGGCACCCTCACGACCGGGTTCGGCACCGCCTCTTTTTCAACGCTCGCAAGCTATGCCGAGGTTTTGTCGTGGACTCCGCTTGGCGCCGTATGGGCAGTGCCCGCCGAACTCGCGGCTGGTAACGGAATTACAGCCGGAGCGAAATTTCTCATCGCCGTCGCGACCCTCGTCGCGGCGACTTTGCTGTGGCGCCACAACCTCGCAGCCGTGCTGGTTACTCCCCCACACTCGACTAATCGGCACACAGGCGCAGGAGCAAGAGCAGGCAAACTTGGCCTCTTTGCCCGAATGCCTGGCACTCCGGCAGGCGCTGTCGCCGCCCGTTGCCTCACCTATTGGATGCGTGACCCTCGCTACGGGCGACAACTCACCTCGCTGCTCATCGCGCCGGCACTCATGGTGTTCTACAGCATCCTCTTCGATTCAACCAACTTTTTAATCGCGATCGGCCCGTTCCTGGCTCTCACCCTCTCGCTCGCAATCTTCAGCGACGTGTCCTACGACAGCACTGCATTCGCCGCTCACCTCGCCTCAGGCATTCGCGGGATCGACGATCGCAGAGGCCGTATTGTCGCCATTAGTGTGTTCGCGGTGCCGATCACACTCCTCAGCGTGATCGTGCCCATCGCGTTTGCCGGAACGTGGGCTCTCCTGCCGGCCATTCTGGGGCTCTCGATCGGCCTGTTACTGAGTGGCTTCGGGCTCTCGAGCGTGACCTCCGCCACCATCGTCATGCCCGTGCCTGCGCCGGGAGAGAACCCATTCGCTTCGCGGCCGGGCGGGGGTTTCTCCGCAATGGTCTCGACGTTCGCCACGTGGGGCATTTTGTCGCTGCTCGTACTGCCCGAAATCGCCCTCCTCGTCACCCAGCTCATTACCGGCCAACTGTTTTGGGGGTGGCTCGCGCTTCTCGTGGGTATCGCCCTCGGTATCGTGTTTTTGCGACTCGGTGTTCGTCGAGGGGGCGTGCGCCTCGACGTGCGCGGAGCCGACCTGTTTGAAAGTCTTCAGCGCCAACGGTGATTACCCGGTCAATGACCTTGACCCCATGCATTCTTCAAGGGCACGAAGGCACAGGCAGCCTAAAAATCAAGCGTCTCGTAAAAGTCACGGTGGCGATCTAACAAGGCCGGAATACCGTAGTTCTTCCCCCACGTGGCAAAATGTTTCGATTCACCGTGAACACGAAATGCGTCTTGATCCGTGTAAATTTCGAAGATTCTGAAGGTGCCGTGTTCGGCTGGGTCTTGATAGACCTGAAAGTAGAGGTTGCCCTCCTCGGCACGAGACAGTTCAGAAAGGTGAGCGAGGGCCTCGGCAACAATGTGTTCGCTTCCGGGCTTAGCAATCCAAATTGCGTTGCAGACGTACGACATTGTTGGTCTCCTTCGTGTGTTTGAGGATACCCCCTCACGTCGACCCCGTCAGCATCAACAAAAATGCAACGGCTTTGCCCCCCGTCTATTAGCGTGAATGCGGGAGAGCTAAAGGGCCTGAAGCACGACGGCAGAGCCCTGCCCACCACCACCGCAGATTCCGGCAGCACCGATCGAACCCGATCCCGCGGCCGCGAGTCGCCGCGCAAGGTGGCCCACGATACGAGCGCCCGAGGCGCCAATGGGATGTCCCATGGCAATGGCACCCCCGTGCGCATTGACGATGGCGGGGTCTACGCCCAAAATCCGAGTCGACTGCACGGCCACGGCAGCAAACGCCTCATTGATTTCGACGGCGGCAAGCTCGCCAACGGTCACAGTGGTCTTCGCCAAAGCCGCGTTGATGGCGTTGGCCGGCTGCGCGTGAAGGGAGTAATCGGGGCCAGCCACGAAAGCGTGCGACAGCACGCGGGCAATTCCGCTGATGCCGCGGGCGGTAGCCGCGGCATCGCTCATGAGCACGACGGCAGCAGCGCCATCTGTTATTTGCGACGCATTACCCGCCGTGATGGTGCCGTCGGGGCTAAAGGCCGGGCGCAACTTTGCGAGAGATTCCACGGTAGTTTCCGGCCGTACACCGTCATCAGTCGCGATGGAAACCGAGCCCGAACGGGTCGTCAGGACGTACGGCTCAATTTCGTCTTCGAGAAAAGCTTGCGAAGCTGCAAGACGAGCGTGAGAAGCGGCCGCGACCTCGTCTTGGTCGATCCGGCTAATCCCGAGAGGCACGATGTAGTCCTCCGTGGAGGCACCCATGGAACGCTTCTCGAAGGCATCCGTCAGGCCGTCATGTTCGACCGTGTCGAGAAACTCGATGGCGCCATACTTCTTGCCAACACGCGAGCCCGACCACACGTGAGGTGCAAGCGACATCGACTCTTGCCCCACGACAACGACGATATCGGCCTCACCGGATTCGATGAGGCGCACCCCCGCCACGATAGCTTCAATGCCCGACAGGCATACGGCGTTCAGTGTGAGAGCGGGCACCTTCAGTGGAATTCCGGCACCCACCGCGGACTGACGGGCGGGGTTTTGCCCTGCACCGCCCTGCAGCACTTGACCGGCATAGACGTTGTCGACCTCTTCAGGGGCAACCCCTGCGCGGGCGAGAGCCGCCGTGATGGCGTGCGCTCCCAGTGCCGTTGCCGGAACGCCCGACAGTGAGCCGTTGAACTTCACGAACGGCGTGCGGGCATAACCCACGATCAGAGTGGACGTGGCGGCGGCGCTCATGAATTTGCTCCTACGATGGCTGAATCAAGGTCAATGGAAAAGGGTGCTCCCGTTTTTGCGGCAATTTCGGCCTCGGTGACCCCGGGGGCGAGGGCGCGCAGGACAAGACCATTCTCGCTGACATCGAAGACGGCCAGGTCACTGATAATGCGGTCCACGACGCGGGCACCAGTCAACGGCAGGTCGCACTCCATCACGATTTTGTGGCTCTCGTCCTTGGCAACATGCTCGGTGAGAACGATGACGCGCGGCGTTCCCGCCACCAAGTCCATGGCGCCTCCCATCCCTTTTACGAGCTTGCCGGGAATCGTCCAGTTGGCGAGGTCCCCCTTGGCGGAGACCTGCATGGCGCCCAAAACGGCCAGCGCAACGTGGCCCCCACGAATCATGCCAAATGACATTGCGGAGTCAAAGAAGCTTCCGCCCGGCATCAACGTGACGGTCTGTTTGCCGGCGTTGATGAGATCCGCGTCTTCGTCACCGTCGAAAGGAAATGGGCCCATACCGAGAAGTCCATTTTCACTCTGCAACGTAACGTTGACGCCTTCGGGAATGTGATTTGCCACGAGCGTGGGAATACCAATTCCGAGGTTGACGTATTCGCCGTCTTTGATTTCGGATGCCGCAATGGCGGCCATCTGATCGCGAGTCCAAGGCATGATGAGTCCCTTCCTAGTTTGCCGCTACGAGCGGAGAGTCAGTCAATGCGTCGGAAAAAACGGTGCGGGAGCGAACGGTGCGCTGTTCGATTTCTTTTTCCCGAGCCTTGGCCGGGATGAGGCGCTGGATGAAAATTCCGGGGGTGACGATGATGTTGGGGTCGATGAAGGCACTCTCCACTATGTGCTCGGCCTCGGCAATCGTCAGGCGGCCACACTGAGCGACCAGCGGATTAAAATTTCGGGCCGTGTGGCGGTAGATCAAGTTACCGGCGGAGTCGCCCTGGTAGGCATGCACGAGAGCAATATCGGCCACAATTCCGCGCTCCAAAACGTAGGTTTCGCCGTCAAAGTCCATGTGTTCTTTGCCCTCGGCAATGGGCGTACCGACCCCGGTCTTTGTGTAGAAGCCCGGGATCCCCGAACCACCAGCACGCATCCGCTCAGCGAGGGTTCCTTGCGGAACGAACTCGACTTCAAGTTCCTTATCAAGATACTGACGCGCGAAGAGCTTATTTTCGCCGACGTAGGACGCCAGAACCTTGCTGACCTGACGATTCTCCAGCAGGATGCCGAGACCTTTGCCGTCAACGCCCATGTTGTTCGAGACAATCGTCAAATCTTTCGCGCCCGAATCGCGTAATGCCTCGATGAGGTCGCTGGGATTACCACTCAGGCCAAAACCGCCCACGGCAATCGTTGCACCATCAAAAACAATGTCACGCAGAGCTTCTGCGGCTGTTGACCATATTTTGGACATCGGATTCCTTTGTCAGCATTCGAAATGACCTCCTTCGCGCGGTACCCCGGAGAATTTCTTTGAATCTAACGCTGTAAATAATTGGCCACAAAGGAAATTCGTAAATTCACGTCAGAAATACACAGCGTGGACGCCCCTGCCCCATATGCTCAACATATGGACAAAATATGAACGCCGTAACTGTGCCCGGCACACAAGTCGTCTCGCGGGTCGCGAAACTCTTGCGTATCGTGGGCAAAAAAAGTGACGGCGTGGGGGCAACGGAAGTGGCACGAGCCGCAGGGCTGACTCGCCCCACCGCCCACCGCCTGTTGACCGCTCTCACCCAGGAGGGCCTGCTGGATTTCGACACCGTTACCTCGCGATGGTTCTTAGGACCCGAAATTTACCTGCTCGGCTCACTGGCGGCCCAGCGATTCGACGTCACCGATATCGCCCGTCAGAGTGTCGCCACGCTCGCCGAGCTCACCGGAGAAAGCGCCTTTCTTTCCGTTCGTCGCGGCAATGAGACGGTCTGTCTCCTCCGCGAAGAAGGAAGTTTTCCCGTTCGTTCTCACGTGCTCACCGAGGGCATCCGGTTCCCCTTGGGCGTGGCCTCGGCAGGTCTGGCCATCTTGGCTTTCCTCCCCGACGACGAAATCGAGGCGCACCTGCGCAATATGGGTGATCGCAATGGCATCGCCGAAGACCGGGCCGGGAACTCACTGGTGCCTCGATTCGGTGAAGAGCACAGCCGTGAAAAGGTGTGGGAACGCATCCGTCACACCCGAAAAAATGGTTACGCCCTCAACCCGGGACTCTTGGTCGAAGGCAGTTGGGGAATGGGCGCCGCTATCTTTGATGCCGCTGGCCGCCCCGCCTGGGCCTTGAGTCTCACGGGAATCGACTCCCGTTTCAAGCCCGAGCGTCAGTCCGAGCTCGGCCAGCTCCTCGTCGAACAAGCCCACATCGTGACCCGCAAGCTGCGCGCCGAATCGTCCCGCTCGTAGCATCCCGCCCGAAGCATCACGCTAAGACAAGGACCCCGCCGTGATTACCCTGGAAGATGTCAGCATTATTCGTCAAGGACGCCCCACCCTCGACGGCGTCAACTTCGCGGTTCAACCGGGCGAGCAGTGGGCGGTGATCGGCCCAAATGGTGCGGGAAAATCCACACTGCTCAGCATCTGCGCCACGGTCACCATGCCCACCCGCGGTGAAGCCTACGTCTTTGGTCAACGCCTCGGCGCGGTCGACAAGGCTGAGCTGCGTCGCAAAATCGGGTACGTCACGAACCATCACCAGCTTGAGTGGCCCCTGACCGCCCTGGAAATTGTGTTGACGGGGTTCACAAATTCCCTCGAGACGCCTATGCGCTGGGTGCCCACTGCCGTCGAGTTAGCGCAGGCAAAGAGTCAATTGGAGAGGTTTGGGCTGCGCGAGATGGCCGACACGAAGTGGATGAAACTCTCGCAGGGCGAACTCGCTCGGCTTCTGTTGGCACGGGCACTATTGATACCGCCCGCGTTGTTGCTTCTGGATGAGCCGGCTGCCGGCCTTGACCTCGGAGCCCGTGAGCAGGTGCTCGACCTCCTCGCCGGTCTCACGGCAGAGAACCCACTCCTGGCGACCGTGATGATCACGCACCACCTCGGGGAACTGCCAACATCGACAACCCATGCCGCTCTCATGTTTCACGGACGCATCATCGCCAGCGGCCCGGCGGCTACCGTCTTGACCACGGAGAACATTTCCACCACCTTCAAGCGCCCCATCGCCGTCGACTACGCGCACGGCCGCTGGAGTACCCGCTCTCTCAAACCCTGAAACTAGGGCTTTTGGCAGCGGGTGCAGAAGTGCGATCCGCGGTTCATGAAGCTGACGCGCCGCATTTCCGTTCCGCACCGCGGGCACGGCTTCCCCTGCTGTCCGTAGGCGTTCAGGCTATGGGAGAAGTATCCAGATTCGCCGTTGACATTCACATATTGGGCATCGAAGCTCGTTCCCCCCTCAGCAAGAGCTTTCATCAGCACCTGGCGAACCTCAGCCAGTAGAGTTCGCGCTTGCTTCACCGAAAGCGTGTCGGATGCCCGGTCAAAGTGCAGCCGCGCCGCCCACAACGCTTCATCGGCGTAAATATTGCCAATTCCGCTGAGCAGAGTTTGGTCGAGCAGGGCTCGCTTGATTCCTGTGGATTTTGTGCGCAGGCGCGCGATGAAAGCGTCGTCGTCAAAGGTAGGATCGACCGGATCGAGGGCAATGTGAGCGGCCTGCGACGGAACGAGAACCTGCACGTTACCTATCCCAATGCCTTGGGTGACGAGTTCATCGACCGCCATTGACCCAAAGATGCGCTGGTCCACAAAGTTGATGGCCAGCTCGCCCAGAACCGGATGCTTCACCTGATATTGAATGCGCAAATGCCGGTCTGGAGCGGCATCCGGAGCGCGCAACAGCACCTGGCCGCTCATGCCGAGGTGGGCCACGAGAGCGTCACCTGAGTGCTGGCCAAGCGCTGAACCCGCCGAACCCGCTGAACCCGCCGAATCGAGCGGAAACCACAAAAACTTTCCGCGGCGCTCTGCCGAGAGAACAGTTCGACCCTCCAGCATGGCGACGAAGTCACCCCGGCGTGCATCGTGACGCTTTAACGAACGTGGCTCAAAAACAGAGACCGATTGAATGGTCGACCCCACCAGGGCCGGCTCTAGCCCTAAGCGAACGACTTCGACTTCGGGGAGTTCAGGCATTGTCGAGCATGGTCCAGGCGGTCAGTGCCGCGGCCATCTCGGCGTGCTTTTTGCTCGTGCCGACACCTTCGGCCGAAACAAGGGTGCCCACGGTTACCGTGGCGGTGAAGACACGCGCGTGATCGGGACCATCGGCGACAACGGCATAAGTAGGAGCATCTGGTCCCAGTTTTGCGACACGTTCCTGAAGACTCGTCTTCGGGTCCATAGCGGCACCAAAGCGGTGAGCATCGGCGAGCAGCGGGCGAACGAGCCTTAAGACGAGCTCGGTCGCAGCATCGGCACCGTTGGAGACGTAAGTAGCCCCGATCAGTGCCTCCATCGTGTCGGCCAGAATGGAATCTTTGTCGCGGCCACCGGTCAGTACTTCACCGTTGCCGAGCCGAATGAACTGCCCCAATCCAATACGGCGGGCAATTTCGGCTAGGGCCGTCGTGGAGACGAGGGCGGCGCGGCGCTTGGCCAGCTCACCCTCTTCGAGGGTTGGATTCTCGGTGAAAAGCATGACCGTGACGGCCTGCCCCAAGATGGAGTCCCCGAGAAACTCGAGGCGCTCGTTGTGGGCGATCCCTCCATTTTCGTACGCGAACGAGCGGTGAGTGAGCGCGAGCTCACACAACTTTTCACCAATCGTGACGCCCAGCATTGCGGCGATATCGACAGCAGAAGAAGAATGCGTCGACGTTTGCGAAGCCGATGGGCGTTGCGAAGCCGAAGGCGACGCGGAGGGAGAACCAGACACGACGAATAACCGTCAGTAACTGAAAAAAGGGAGGGGGTAACGAATAGTCAAAGGACTAAACGTCAGCAACCTTACGGCCCTTGTATTCCATGAACAATGGCGTGCCAGCGGAATCTTCGACAACCTTGGCGCGGTGAGGCAGGCTGTAGGTTACTTTGCCGTTGGAGTCAATGGCCTTCACGAGGGTGGGAGGCGTGGCCTTCCACTGGGCGCGGCGCATGCGGGTTGAGGCCCGCGACATTTTGCGTTTGGGAACAGCCATGGCTATCTCTTCTCTGTGCTTATCTACTTCTTGGCGGTGACGTCGTCACCGGTGTCTGTGGAAGCTTGGAACTGTCCAAGCGCAGACCAACGGGGGTCCAGGCGCTCTTCGAGCTCGGAATCCGACCGTTCAGCCAAACGCTCGCCGTTCTCAGGATCAAGTCCGGCGCAGTCTGGCCGGCAAACCGGCTGGAACGGAAGTGCAAGCACAACCGCATCTCTAATCAGAGGTTCAAGATCCACGTGGTCATCGTGAACTTCATAATCAAAAGCTTCGTCTACAGAGTACGCGAAAAGCTCGGCAAATTCGACTTGAAGCGGCAGCGTCATCTCGGTGAGGCACCTTCCGCACTCCCCTTCGGCCACAACATCCACGGATCCACTGACCAGGATGCCATCGTGAAGAACTTCAAGACGCACCTCAACGTCCATGTCGGCACCGGGCATAACGGCCACAAGACTCTCCCCAAGGCGTTCGGGAACGGCGATTTCTAACGACAGTTCGCGGTGCTCACCGGGACGGTGCATGAGGTCGAAAATGGGGACCTTATAAACAGTGTTGACAAATTTAACCACTTATCAAGTGTACGGGCCGCACGCGTTGGTGAAAAAAACTATTGGTTGGCTTGCAGATACTCGGCAACCACGTGCGGAACGTAGGGTCGAACATCCCCGCCCAAAGCGGCAACCTGACGAACGAGCGAACTCGAAACGTGGGCCTGACCGGGGTCCGGCAGCATGAAAAGTGTCTCGAGACCCGTGAGATTGCGGTTCACCAACGCCATCGGAGTCTCATAGGTGAGGTCCAGCTGGCTGCGCACCCCTTTAACCAGAATGTGGGAACCGACCTCCGTGCAGTAATCCACGAGAAGGCCCATACTCCAGGATGCGACCACGATGTTGCTGGAGAGTCCCGCGTCCTCAATGGCTTTCTCAATCAGCGTGACTCGCTGCGCAATCGGCAACAACGCCGACTTACCGGGGTTGTGCACGACAACGACGTGAACCACATCGAACAGTCGCGCGGCACGGGCAATTACATCGATATGGCCCAGCGTGATGGGGTCAAACGATCCAGGGACAACGGCGATCCTGTTCATGGCACCAGACTACGCAAAGTTTGTTTCCAGCAGGACATGACGAGCCGAACGGATGCCCAAAAAGGTTAATTCTCATCCGACCATGCGGGGCGTGTTAGTTCTTATCGAGAAAGTCACGCTCGGCTTCGCTCAGTCGGCGGTGAAGAGCCTCGGCGAGCGCGGAGTGCGTTGTAAGTTGCGGGTCGTCCGTCAACACTTCGGCGGCGAGCTCACGCGCATCAGCGATCAGGTCACCATCGCGGGCAGCCCGCAGGAGTCGTAGCGAGGAGCGCGCACCGGATTGACTCACGCCGAGGACATCCCCCTCGTGGCGCAGTTCTAGGTCGATGCGGGCCAGCTCAAACCCGTCCGTGGTCGCGGCCACGGCCTCAACCCGCTCGCGGGCGAGGGTGTCTTCTTCGGCGTAGGTCACGAAGAGCGCAAGCCCCGGCACAGATCCGCGACCGACCCGCCCGCGCAACTGGTGGAGCTGCGAGACGCCGAACCGATCGGCATCCATGACCACCATGGTGGAAGCATTGGGAACGTCTACGCCTACTTCGATGACCGTGGTCGCGACGACAATGTCGACGGTGCCCGCGGCAAAGGCCTGCATCACGGATTCCTTGTCCTCACTGGACATGCGACCGTGGAGGGCCTCGATGCGCTTGGACCCCAGTACCGGATGCTCGCGCAACAGCACCGTGATCGACTCCACCGAGGCAACCATTTTTGCGTCGTCGAGAAGCGCTTCAGCATCATCTTCGGGAACACCCGCAGAATCGATAGCCGGGCACACCACGAAGACTTGGCGCCCCAGCGCGACCTCTTCGCCGACCCGTTCCCAAACCCTTGATAACCAGGCCGGATGCGCGGCGAGCGCCACCGCGTGCGAAGTGATGCCCGCACGTCCCTCGGGCAGCCCGACAATCGTGGAGATGTCGAGGTCCCCAAACACCGTCATGGCTACCGTGCGCGGGATGGGAGTAGCGGTGAGCACGAGAACGTGCGGGGTGATGTTGTTCCCCTTCAGGCGCAGCGACTGACGTTGCTCAACTCCGAAGCGATGTTGCTCGTCCACGACGACGAGCCCCAGGTCGAAGAACTCAACGTTGGCGCTCAGCAAGGCATGAGTGCCAATGATGATGCGGGACTGCCCCGAAACGGTGCGCAGCAAGGCCTGACGTTTGGCGGCAACGGGCAACTGGCCGGTGATGAGCGTGGGCATGAGGGTGGCCGCGAGGTCGGGGCCGAGGGCCTTGGTAATCGAACGCAGGTGCTGGGAGGCCAACACCTCGGTGGGAGCCAGCAGAACGGCCTGACCACCGGAGTCGGCAACCTGCAGCATCGCGCGCAGGGCAACGAGCGTCTTGCCACTGCCAACCTCTCCCTGTACGAGGCGATTCATGGGTGCGGAACGGGCAATATCCGTCGCAATCTCGGTACCAACGGTGACTTGGTCGGGGGTGAGAGTGAAGGGCAGAGAGGCATCGAGACGATCTAGATATCCGCCGGTCTTGGGCGGTCGAGGGGTGGAGTCCCGCATTTGAGACTTCGCGCGTTGGTCAAGAAGAGCAACCTGCAAGACGAAGGCCTCGTGAAAGCGGAGGGTGTCCTGCGCTTTTTGCCAGTCGCCGTCGGTCTCGGGCTGGTGAATCTTGGTGAGCGCGTCGAGCCAGCCGAGGAGTTTGCGTTTGGTGCGCACCGATTGGGGAACGGGGTCCGGCAATCCTTCAGGCAACTCCGCGAGGGCGGCAAGCGCCAATGCCACCGCCTTGCCTATTTGCCAACTCGCGAGAGTGCTCGTGGCCGGGTAAATGGCGATCGGGGTCAAGGCCCACTTGCGGGCATCCTGATCGCCGGTCTCGCCGTTATCTTCAAACAGTTCATAGTCGGGATGCGCCAGCTGCAGCGCCCCCCGATACGCCCCCACTTTGCCCGCGAAGATTCCACGCACGCCGGGCCGGAGGTCTTTTGCCCGCCACGCCTGGTTGAAGAACGTGAGTGTCATGATGCCGCCGGAACGACCATCCGTAATGCGAACTTCGAGCAGAGACCCCTTGCGGGCGCGCATCGGGCGTTCGCGCACATCCAGAACCTCGGCGACGATAGTGACATTTTCGTCGATGGGAACGTCGGTGATGGCGGTCAACTCACCCCGACTGGCATAACGGCGGGGGTAATGCGCGAGCAGGTCGCCCACCGTGAGCATGCCAAAAGCTTTCTTGAAGGATACGGCCGAGCGCGACCCCAGAACGGCCTCCAGCGGAGAATCCAAAGTGATGGCTGGACGCTTTTCGGAGAAGGCAACGGAAGCAGTCGCAGGCATGAGGCAAGTTTACCTAAGCCCTCACGGCGTAGGCTGGTCGACTGTGACACGCATCATTTCGGGCTTCGCCGGCTCCAGAGAACTCAAGGTTGCCCGCGAAGGCACTCGGCCCACCAGCGACATGGTGCGCGAAGCGATTTTCTCGGGGCTGGATTCCCGCGACGTGTGCGAGGGCGCCCGCGTTCTTGACCTGTACGCCGGTTCCGGAGCTTTGGGGCTCGAGGCACTGAGTCGCGGTGCCTCCAGCGTGGTGCTGGTCGAAAAAGGCATTCAAGCCGGAAAGCTCCTGCGCATCAATGCCGAGATGGTGCGCACGGTCGGCAACCTAACCCCCGCGGCCATTGGCGTCTCTGTGATTGCTGTGAGCTCCTACCTCGCGTCACTGTCGGTCCGCGGTTCTTCAAGTTCCGGATTTGATCTCGTGTTCGTCGACCCGCCCTATGACATGCCTGAGGAAGAAGTCGCCACGGCGCTCACCGCCCTCGTGCCCGCCCTCAACGACGAGGCAATCGTCATCCTGGAACGAAGCACGCGCTCCCCCGCGCCAGCACTGCCCGCCGGCCTCAAGCTTGACCGCAAGAAGAAGCACGGCGAGACCACCATCTGGTGGCTCGAGAACGTCATTGCCGACGTCATCTGACGATCTACGAAGTTTCGCCATTCCACCCGGCGTAGGGGTTCCAGCCGTTCTCTGAAATGGAGGTTCCGCCGAGGGCGACATGCGGGCTCTCACCCTCCTCGCACGCATCGACGAAACCGATTGCCAAGAACCCCTCGGGCAGGGTGACGGATGCCGGAAAGGTCATGAGCAGCGCGTGGTCCTCGCCGGCGAACAGGATTGCTTGGCGCGCCCGCGCAGCGTCGATTCCTAACTCGATGGCGAGTTGCCCCGAAAGATCATCAATCACATGCTCGTCGAGGTTGAGTACTACGTTGCTCGCGCGCGCGATACGCCCGGCATCCATGACCAAAGAGTCAGAAATGTCCATGGCGGCATGAGCCCCCGCTAGCGCTCCAATGACCCCCTGGGAAATCGGTGGAAGCGGCGCCAGCTGAGCTTGCAGTGCCGAGGCGCGTGCCTTGGCCCGTTCCCCCGCAAACAGCGCGGCCAGACCCATGCCGGCGAGCCCTAGGCGCCCCACCACGGCGATAACGTCGCCGACCTGAGCCGTGGAGCGCAGCAGGGGCTCACGGCCGCCAAGATCGCCAAAAGCAGTGACACTCAAGGTGAGAACGGTCGACACGCTGAGGTCTCCCCCGACAACCCCGCATCCTGGAGCTAACTCGAGACACGCGTCGCGCAGGCCATCGGCAATATCTTCCATAAAGGTCACGGATGTGGTGGCCGGCGCCGCAATCGACACCACCATGCCGGTGGGACGTGCGCCCATTGCGGCAACATCCGCAAGGTTCGTGGCGGCTGCCTTTACCCCGAGGTCGTGACCGGAGGACCACTCGAGGCGAAAATCCGGACCCTGAATCATCATGTCGGTGGTGATGACGAACCGACCATCGGGGGCTTTCATCACGGCGGAGTCGTCACCGGGCCCGACCAGAGTCGCCGACGATTCCGGCAGTCGGGGAAAAATGCGGGCGAGAATCTCCGATTCGCCCAGATCGGCCAGCGTTAGCTCGGGCTCGCTTCGTTCACTCACCCACTCACGGTATCCTGAACTCGATGAAACTTCGCACTCGAACCGGCCTGATGTCCTCCGTCGTTGTTGCCGTTTTCGCTCTCTCCGGTTGCGTTGCCGCTGTTCCCATGGATCCGGCCCCCGAAGCGAATAGCCCCGCCTGCGCGGCCGTCACAGTGCGCCTTCCGGATAAGGTTGCCGATCAGGCGAAACGGGAAACGCATGCTCAAGCCACCGGAGCGTGGGGCGATCCCGCCGCCGTTCTCCTCACCTGCGGGCTCGCAAAACCTGGTCCCACGACCATGCCCTGCGTCACCATCAACAATGTTGACTGGATCGAAGATGACTCCCTCAAGCCGCTCTACACTTACACAACATTTGGGCGCGACCCCGCCGTGCAGATCGCCATCGATTCGAATACCGTGAGCGGCAGTACGGCCCTCGTTGACCTGAGCGGTGCGGTTTCCACCGTGCCCGTCTCTGGCCAGTGCCTCAGCCCTATCGACGTCTACAGCGGCTAATATCCCCGACTAGGGAAAACCCTCTGCAATGCAGCCGGGCATTTCCTCAGCTTCGCGGCGTGTAATGCCACTAACGTAAGTTAGGTGACCCTAACTTCCGAGCCACCCGTCCAGCCCACCACCCGCATTTTCCGCTCACAATCAAAGTGGGTTCAGGGCGTGGGTTTCATGATCTTCTTCAGCCGCTGGCTGCAGGCTCCCCTCTATCTCGGGCTTATCATTGCTCAGGTTGTCTACGTTGTCGTCTTTATGACCGAACTGTGGCACCTCGGCGAGGGTGTCCTCGGGGGACTCTTCTCCGGTCACGGGCTTCAGGTCAACGAAATCGACATCATGCTCTCGGTCTTGGGGCTTATCGATGTCGTTATGATCTCAAACTTGCTGATCATGGTCATCATTGGCGGATACGAAACCTTCGTTTCGAGAATCAACCTCAAGGGACACCCGGATCAGCCGGAATGGCTCTCCCACGTGAACGCCAACGTGCTCAAGGTCAAGCTGGCGATGGCCATCATTGGGATCTCTTCGATCCACTTGCTGAAAACGTTCATCGCGGTAAATGACTTGCCCGCCGAGGGATCAACCTCGGAAGATGGCGCGAACTACACGGCCTTAGGTGTGTTCTGGCAGGTCATGATTCACCTGGTCTTCATCATCTCCGCCGTTGCCTTGGCGTGGATCGACAAGATCTCCCACACCTACATGACGCCTAAGAGCCTCGATGCGCCAGGGCAACCTGGATGAGTTCGTCAATCAGCGCTGAGTAGTTCAGCCCTGATTCCTGCCAGCACCTCGGGAACATCGAAATCGTGGTGAACCCGGGCATGGTGTTGATTTCGTTCAACACAAAACCGGTCTCGGTGAGAAAGAAGTCGACGCGGGCTAGGCCAGCCCCGTCGATGGCCTCGAACGCCCGAATCGAGAGGCGTTGCAATTCGGCGAGCTCGTCCACAGTAAGCGGTGCGGGGCAGACAAGTTCGATACCGGGGGCGTCGAGGTACTTCGCCTCGAAGTCATAGAACTCGCGGCCCGTAATAACAATTTCTCCGGCAACGGATGCGCGGGTCGGCTCCCCCGGACGCCCTTGCAGCACGGCGCACTCGACCTCCCGGCCGACTACTCCGCCCTCGATGAGGACGTGGTCATCCTCGGCGAAAGCAACATCCATGGCCGCCGCAAAGTTATCCCAGCGCGATACTTTGCTGACCCCAACGCTGGAACCCGCGCGGGCCGGTTTGATGAAGACCGGCAGTGTCATCTGCTCGGCCATCGCCCGGATGGCCTGAGGGCGCTTTCCCCAGTCAAACCGGTTGACGGTGCGCCAGGGGGCAACCGCAATACCGGCGGCTTGCAGAACGAGCTTTGTGAAGTGCTTGTCCATGCCAAGGCTCGAGGCCAAAACACCCGACCCAACGTAGGGCAACCCACACAATTCAAGCATTCCCTGAATGGTGCCATCTTCGCCAAAGGGTCCATGCAAAATCGGGAATACGATGTCAACCGAGCCAAGTGACCGGTCGACACCATCGCCAGAAACCCATAACTCCCGAGACGACACAGACTCCGGCCAGTGAATGCGCGTGCCGTTATCGTCAACCTCGGGCAGCTGGCCGGCGGTCAACACGTAATCATCGGGGTTGGCGCTGGCAAGCGTGAAAGCACCGTCGCGCGTAATTCCGATGGGAATCACGTGATAGACGTTGGAATCAATTGCCTGAAGGACTCCCCGAGCCGTCGCGCAGCTGATGGAATGCTCGCTTGAACGACCCCCAAAAAGCACCGCGACCGTAAGTTTGGCTGTCATCGAGTGCCCTTTCGCCTTGCGGCTCGTCGGAGTCAGTAGTGAGGTGCGGAGCAATGTCTTTGGGATCGAGCGTACCGGCGAGCACTTGGCTGACTTGCTCCACGATGGGCATGTCGACGCCCCGAGCGTGAGCCAGCGACAAAATGGGTGCCACCGAAGCGAGCCCCTCCGCCGTCTGTTTCATTTGCTTGATGACGTCGGTCAATGTGTAGCCCTGGCCCAGAAGCCGACCGGCCGTGTTGTTGCGCGAGAGCGGTGACTCACACGTCGCAATCAGGTCCCCGAGGCCAGCAAGACCCGCGAGAGTTTCGGGCTGCGCACCGTAGGCCACTGCAAAGTCGGTCATTTCGGCGAGGCCGCGCGTAATGATGGATGCTTTGGTGTTGTGCCCGTAGCCCACACCATCGACAATGCCGACGGCTACGGCAATGAGGTTCTTCAGAACTCCGCCAAACTCGGTCCCGGGAACATCGGTGTTGACGAAGCACCGAAAATACCGGTTGGTCGCCGCCGTGGCCACGAGGCTCGCCGTTTCGAGGCTCTCGCTGGAGACGACAGCAGCCGTGGGTTGCTCCTTCGCAATCTCGAGTGCCAAGTTGGGTCCACTCACCACAGCAATGTACTGGGGGTCAATGGGGAGCTCTTCGGCAATGACCTCGCTCATGCGCTGGCCAGTTCGTTTCTCGACACCCTTCATCAAGCTGACGACAATCTGCCCATCGGTGACGAACGGCGCTGCGGTGACGAGGTTCTCGCGAAGGGTTTGGGCGGGAACGCAAAAGTAAATCTGTTCGGCGCCCACGATGGCATCCGCCATGTTGGAGGTCGCTTTTACATTCTTGGGCAACGCGATACCGCGCAAGTAATCGCTGTTACGGTGCGTGGCGTTGATCTCGTTGGTGAGCTCTTCGCGTCTGGCCCACAGGGTGACGTTGCTGCCACCGTCGGCCAGAATCTTCGCAAACGTGGTGCCCCAGCTACCCGCGCCGATCACGGCAACACGGCGGGCCGCCGGTGCGACCACTTTCCTACTCAAAATTTTCCCGTTTCATTTTGATTATGGTCGGCAGGATTCCAGCGAATCTCCGGAGCCTTCTCACCACGTAAGTCTTCCAGTAAATGCGTGATCGCGTCCATCACGACCGCCGTAGCACCCACCAAAATTGCATTTGTCAACGGCCTGCCAGTAAAAGCCGAAAGGTCGACCGGGTCACCGATCTTGATATGAATGGTGTGACGCGGAAAAAATGAGATCTTGTTGGAATACCGGGGCATCACATCTTGGGTCCCCCAGTGCGCCACGGGAACGACAGGAAGATCGTATTCCAGCGCCAAGCGCACCGCGCCCGTCTTTCCCCGCATGGGCCACAGGTCGGGGTCACGCGTAAGGGACCCCTCCGGATACACGATGAGCGCGCGCCCGTGAGAAACCATCTCGGCCGCCGCCTTCAACGACTCGACGCTGCGAGAAACACCGCCACGTTCCACCGGAATCTGTCCCGATCTGCGCAAAAGCCAACCGAGGATCGGCACACGCAGAATGCTCGCCTTCGCCAAAAAACGCGGCAGGCGTCCGAGATACCAGACGGCCGAGCCGACCAGCACAGGGTCAATGTTGGAAAAGTGGTTGGGCGCAATAATCACGGAGCCCGTACGTGGCATCTTTTCGGGGTCGTAGAAACGAAACTTCGCGATAACCGCCACGAGCGGGAGAGCAATGCCGGCGAGGATCCAAAAGACGGAGGGCCGACTCCGTTCTGTCACGTTGGGTTACTCGCCCTCGACCACGAAGTTGGCGCCCAACTGGCGCAACTTGGTGATGAAGTCACCGTAGCCACGGCTGATGATGCCCACGTTGCTTACGCGAGACGTGCCTTCGGCCGACAGCGCGGCAATGAGGTGGCTGAAGCCCCCGCGCAGATCCGGCACGACGATGTCGGCGGCATGCAACGTTGTTGGCCCCGAGATGATGGCCGAATGAACAAAGTTACGTTGACCGAAACGGCACGGATGCGATCCCAGGCAGTCACTCTGCAACTGAATGTTGGCCCCCATGTCGATCAATGCCTCGACAAAACCGAAGCGCTGCTCGTACACCGTCTCGTGAACGATCGAAACACCGTGCGCCTGGGTGAGCGCGACCACGAGGGGCTGTTGCCAGTCCGTCATGAAGCCGGGGTGAACATCCGTCTCGATAACAACCGGACTCAACTCGCCACCAGGATGATAGAACCGAATGCCATCGTCATGAATATCAAAGGCGCCCCCCACCTTGCGGAAAACGTTGAGGAACGTCAACATTTCAGGTTGACGGGCTCCCCCGACGAAGATATCGCCGTTCGTGGCCAAAGCCGCAGCAGCCCAGCTGGCGGCTTCATTGCGGTCGAAGAGGGCGCGGTGGGTGTACCCCGTGAGGCTGTCCACACCCTCAATGCGAATAACCCGGTCGGTATCCACCGAAATGATGGCACCCATTTTTTGCAGGATGTTAATAAGATCCATGATCTCGGGCTCAATGGCGGCGCCGGTCAGCTCGGTCTTGCCCGTCGCGCGTACAGCGGTGAGCAGAACCTGCTCCGTGGCGCCGACGCTGGGATAGGGAAGCTCAATCTTGGTGCCAACCAGTCCTTCGGGAGCGGTCATGCGAATCCCCGACGGGAGCTTCTCGATGACGGCACCGAACTTGGCTAAGACCTCGAGGTGAAAATCGATGGGGCGATCGCCGATGCGGCATCCGCCCAAATCAGGGATGAATGCTTCGCCGAGACGATGCAGCAGAGGGCCACAAAACAGAATCGGGATGCGGCTGGAACCTGCGTGCGCATCAATGTCGACCATGTGAGCCGACTCGACGTCTTTCGGGTCGAGAATCAGTTCACCGGGTTCGGCGCCCAGGGCGACCTTGACACCGTGAACCTCAAGAAGGCCGCGCACAACGCGAACATCGCTGATGTCGGGGACATCCCGCAAAATGCTCGGGGTTTCGCCTAGCAGTGCGGCAACCATGGCCTTAGTGACCAAATTCTTGGCCCCTTTAACCTCGATTCGCCCCTTGAGCGGCTGACCGCCGTTGATCGTGATGGTGTCGCCGGTAAGCCCAACGCGGGCTCCGGCGGCGCGGGCGTCCTGGGCGAGCGGGTTCATGCGTGCCTCACGGGTAATGTCTTGGGCAGCCAGGATGCGCGGCTTGCCTCAAAGTCGGTAATAGCCTGCTCGTTGCGCAGGGTGAGGGCAATGTCATCAAGACCCTCAAGGAGGCGCCAGCGCACGTAGTCATCAATGTCAAAAGGCACGACGAGGTCGCCCAGAACGGCGTGACGCTCAATCAGATCAACCGTGAGTTCGATGCCCGGCTGCGACTCCATGGCGCTCCACAACAACTCGCAGTCGGCCTCAGAGATCTGACCGGTTACCAGGCCCTGTTTTCCCGAGTTGCCCCGAAATATGTCCCCAAATTTGGGCGACAATACAGCGTCGAAACCGTAGTCCCGCAGCGCCCACACGGCGTGTTCCCGCGAGGAGCCCGTACCAAAGTTCGGGCCGGCAACCAAGACGCGAGCGCCTGCATAGGCGTCATCGTTCAAGACAAAAGTGGGATCCTGGCGCCAATTGGCGAACAACGCATCCTCGAAACCGGTCTTGGTAACGCGCTTCAAAAACACCGCGGGAATGATCTGGTCGGTATCAACAGCACTGCGGCGCAGAGGCACGCCAACGCCCGTGACCGTCGTAAATTTTTCCATGGTTCTAGCCTTCCAAATCTGCCGGGCTCGACAGCGTGCCCCGAATGGCGGTGGCGGCGGCGACGAGCGGCGAAACCAAGTGGGTGCGACCACCTTTGCCTTGGCGCCCTTCGAAATTGCGGTTGCTGGTGGAGGCACAACGCTCGCCCGGGGCCAACTGGTCGGGGTTCATTCCTAAGCACATCGAGCATCCGGCGAAGCGCCATTCGGCACCGAACTCCTCGATGATGGTGTGAAGCCCCTCGGCCTCAGCCTCGATACGCACGCGCGCAGAACCGGGCACCACCATGACGCGAACGCCCTCGGCTTTTGTGTGTCCCTTGATAACGGATGCGAACGCGCGCAAGTCTTCGATGCGGCTGTTGGTGCACGATCCCATGAAGACCGCGTCCACGGGAATCTCTTTCATCGGGGTTCCGGCAACGAGGTCCATGTATTGCAAGGCACGCTCAGCGGCGGCCCGATCGTTCGCATCAGCAATTTCCGCGGGGTTGGGAACAGAATCGCTCAGCGAGACACCCTGGCCCGGGTTCGTACCCCAGGTAACGAAGGGATCCAGCGTATTCGCGTCGAGGAATACCTCGGCGTCAAAGACAGCACCCTCGTCGGTGGGCAGCGTGTTCCAGTAGGCAACAGCGTCATCCCAATCGACACCTTCGGGCGCGTGATCGCGACCCTTCAGGTACGCGTAGGTCGTCTCATCCGGGGCAATCATGCCCGCACGCGCACCAGCCTCGATCGACATGTTGCAGACCGTCATGCGCCCCTCCATGGAAAGAGCGCGAATGGCCGAACCGCGGAACTCGAGCACGTAACCTTGGCCGCCACTGGCACCAATCTGGGCGATGACGGCCAAGATAATGTCTTTGGCCGTGACGCCGGAACGCAGCGTTCCGTCAACGGTGATAGCCATGGTCTTGAACGCCTTCAGCGGCAAGGTCTGCGTGGCGAGAACGTGCTCGACCTCACTGGTGCCAATGCCGAACGCCATGGCGCCAAACGCACCGTGCGTCGAGGTGTGCGAGTCGCCGCAGACAACCGTGATCCCCGGCATGGTTAGTCCCAGCTGCGGGCCCACGACGTGCACGATGCCCTGCTCGAGATCACCGAGGGAGTGCAGGCGCATACCGAACTCGGCCGCGTTGGTGCGCAACGTTTCAATCTGAATGCGACTGGTGGGGTCAGCAATGGGCCGATCAATGTTTTGCGTCGGCGTGTTGTGGTCTTCTGTTGCAATCGTCAGGTCAAGGCGACGCACGGGGCGCCCGGCAACGCGCAGACCGTCAAAGGCTTGTGGACTGGTGACCTCGTGCACAAGGTGCAGGTCAATGTAGAGCAGATCGGGTGAACCGTCTTCACCTTTGACGACCAGATGGTCGTCCCAAACTTTCTCGGCCAGCGTGCGCGGTGCGGGCACCGGTTGCGTGGATGATCCCATGCGTAAACCTCAATATCGACGAAAGCGTATCCGTCATTCTACTTCGTGGAGGTGTCGTCCGTTTCGGAGATGAACTCATCTTCGGCGGGGGTTGCAACGACAGGAGTGACCTTTGCCTTGATCAGGCTCGCAATGGTCGCCACCGCCATCGAGGCAACGATGACAATCAATGAGGCCACGGTGCTGATGTCGGGAGCCCACTCGATGTGCTGACCGCCGTTGATGAAGGGCAGCTCGTTTTCATGCATGGCATGAGCCACAAGCTTCACGCCGATGAACGCCAGAATAAACGCGATTCCATACTTGAGATACTCGAGGCGTTGCAGAAGGCCGCCGAGTAAGAAGTACAGCTGTCGCAAGCCCATCAAAGCAAAAATATTGGCCGCGAACACTATGAACGGGCTCTGCGTGATGCCAAAGATGGCAGGAATGGAGTCGAAGGCAAAGATGACATCCGTGACCGCGATAGCCACGAAGACAACGAGCATGGGGGTGAACATGCGCTTGCCGTTATGCGTCGTGCGGATCTTTGCCCCATCGAACTCGGGTGACATGGTGACGCGACCGCGGAGCCAGGCAATGAGTTTGCCTTCGGTCTCTTCTTCGTCTTCGTGCGACCGGAAGGCCTGATGCCAGGCGGTGTAGAGAAGGAATGCGCCGAAGATGTAGAAGACCCAGCTGAAGTTCTCGATGAGAGCGGCACCCAGCAAAATGAAGATTCCGCGCAAAATGAGTGCCATGATAATGCCCACCATGAGCACCTCCTGCTGGTACTTACGAGGAACCGAGAACCGCGCCATGATGATGACGAAAACGAACAGGTTGTCGATGCTCAGGCTGTATTCGGTGAGCCAGCCGGCATAGAATTCTGCGGCGTGTTGGGCGTCGCCAATGGCGAACATCAACCCACCGAAGACGAGCGCGAGGGCCGCGTAGAAGCCCACCCAGAGCCCAGATTCCAGCATTGAAGGAATGTGAGGACGCTTGAAAATGATGAGGATATCCACCACCAGAATGAGCGTGAGGACGATGAGGGAGGTGACCTCGAACCAGAGGGGGAGCGCGTTATCCATATCGTTTTAGCCTAAAGCAAAAACCCCCGGCAAAAGCTGAGGGTTTTTGATATTTGTGGTGACCCCAACGGGATTCGAACCCGTGTTACCGCCGTGAGAGGGCGAGGTACTAGGCCGCTATACGATGGGGCCGTCTGCGACTTATCTACTATGCCACAGGCTCAGATAGGTGACCTAATCGAGCGCGCCTCGATGCGTGAAAAAAGAAATTCTGCCGCAGCAAAATTCGGCGTCAGTACAAAATAAGGGCAGCCCCAGGAACAACCTCAACTTCGACCGGCAGAGGGCCTACGCGCTCCCCGTCGGCATAGGTCACAATACCGAGAGCCTCCAGGCGGATTCGTTTTCCACGCGTGAAACGAACTTCGGGCTCGCTCACATGCGTTCCCGCGAAGACACGAGGGAACAGCCTCAAAAATCGAAGCCAACTGACGGGTTGCAGCACGAAGACATCGAGCAGACCATCGGTGAGGCTCGCATCCGGAGCTACCAACATGCCGCCGCCCATGGACGTGTTATTGGCAACCGAAATGAGATTGGCGCTCACGGTAGAGGCAACGCCGTCCACGACGAGAGAATATTTAACCGGTTGCAAACCGACAAGCTCCAGCAGGAGGGCCAGCGTGTAGCGACTCTTGCCTCGCGGCCAGGTCATCTGGTTCGCGCGCTCGTTCACGGTGGCATCGAACCCCGCCGAAAGAATCGACGCAAAGAATGTCGTCTTCTCCCCGCACGTTATGCGGCCGAGATCGATGGCACGAGCTGGCGCCATCAAGGAGGCCAGTAGATGACGGAGGCTTGCCTCAAGATCCCCCACCGGAATCCCCAGTCCGCGGGCCACGTCGTTACCCGTGCCGCTGGGCACAATCGCCAACGGGATGCTCGTCTGGGCGATCAGGTTCACCCCGAGGCTCACCATGCCGTCACCGCCCACCACAACGAGGGCGTTGGCGGGATTCGGTGCCCGCTCCCCCGCCGTTGGCAACCCCGCGATGGCGCGTTTCGTCACGTGAACGAGGTCGTCATAGTCTTTCTCTCGCAGGGCCGTCACGTCGTAGCCCGCTTCGCGCAGGACGGTTACAACACGGTCACCGAACGCCTGATTCTTGCCAAAGGCAGCGTGGGGGTTGATGGCCACGACAATGTGGCGCCGATATAAGGTCACGTGTCGATTATGGCGTGGATCCTGCGTATACCTCCGGAAGGGCTGTCGATATGCTTAAGCGCTGGCAAGCCAGAGGTCGGGTCCGAACACCTCGTAGTGGATGCGGTCGGCAGGTACCCCGGATTCCAGCGCCTGAGACCTGAGGCTGCGCATGAACGGCAATGGACCACAGAGATAAACCGACGCGTTGTCAGGGATTGTCACGGCGGCAAGCGACATGAAGCCGTCATGTGCCTCGTCGCCGTCGCTTGGCGCTTCGAGCCACAGTTCGAGTTCGGCTGCCTCGAGCTGGGCGATATCCTCGCGCATCTGGTCCCGCAGCGCCCAACGTTCGAGGGTGCTCTCGGCATGCAGTACGAGCACCTCGCGTGTGGAACCCTGGTCAACAAGAGACCGCAGAATCGAGGCACTCGGTGTGCACCCGATGCCAGCCGAAGCCAGCACGAGGGGGTGGTCGCCCGCGCTGAGAATGACATCCCCACACGGGTTGGAGAGAATGAGCTGGTCGCCGATCTGCACGTCGCGGTGCAGGGCAGGAGAAACCTCGCCGTCCACATCGAGCCTTGTCGTAAACACGCGTGTGCCAGTTCCGGCGCCAGCGGACAAGGAGTACTGCCGCACCTGATGAACACCGTCCGGCATCTCTACTGTGACGCTCACATATTGGCCCGGCAGAGAAGGCGTAACGGGGGTGTCATCTGCCGGCTCTAGAGTGAAGGTCACCGCGTCTGTTCCTGCGGCGTCTTTGCCCACCACGATCCAAGGTGCTAATGGGCGATCGCTTGCCGCGGCAGAATATAGTCCACTCTCAAGCTTAATCAACGCGTGTGCCATGAGCCAATAGACCTCAGTCCAGGCCCCGGCAATCTCCGTCGTAATCACGTCGCTGAGCTCGTCCGCGATCGCCTCGAAGAGGTACTTGTAAACGACGTCATACTGCTCGGGGCGGATGGCGAGGGAGACGTGCTTGTGCGCAATGCGGGAGAGCATGGCCTCCGGGATCGTCTCCACGTTGGCCGCTAGGTGCGTCGCGAAGGCGACGATGCTGCCGGCAAGCGCCTGCTGCTGGGAGCCGTTCTTCTGGTTTGAGCGGCTGAATAGCCCGTCGAAGAGTTCGGGGTGGGCTGCGAACATTCGGCGGTAGAAGTTCCGTGCAATCGCGGGCATACGCTCCACCATGAGAGGAAGTGTGGCTTCAATGAGCGGGAGGGATTGGGTCGAGAGCATGCTGACTCCTTAGTGGTGTCGTGTGATCTCTTTATACTAGCATTTCATATGCAAGTTAAATCTTTGCGCCTAGTCAAAGATCCGTGTCGCTAGCTGGGTATGCAGCTGGTCAGCAATCACGACGTTGTCAAGTTCGGTATAAAACGCTTCTCGTGCCCGACGCAAAGCACCCCGCACCCCGCATCCCTCAAGCAGCGGGCACGGGCCGGTAGGAGTTTCGCAGGCGGCAAGATCGAGGCGAGTGTCCAGTTGACGCAGGAGCCAGCCGACCGTGGCCCGGCGCCCCTCGGCACTGATCCACACCCCTCCGAGGCGGCCGCGCGCAACCTCAATGAGCCCGAGCTCGCGCAGTCGAATGATGGCCTTACTCACGTGGTTATAGGGCGTCGCGATGGCATCGGATATCGCTCGGGACGTCATCAGTGCACCTGTGGGGGATGCCGCCAACAGCATAACCACACGCAAGCAGACATCCGAAAATGCGTTAATCCTCATGTGTCCACAGTAGAGGCGAATGGATTTACGATGCGTCATCAGGAGCTGACATCTGTCCAGGGTCGATTTTCTCCCTGTGGGTGCACCCGAAGGGTAACTCTCAATCGGAGTCCGTTGGTTTGGGCTGCGAGAGCCCGGCAAAGGGCGTCACGCGTTCGATGAAGGATGCCCGATCGGCGGCCGGCAGGACTGTCGCACCATAGGAGATAGTGATGGAACGAGTGTTCCACCCGTAATCCACGCTGCCGCCCATGTCGCTGAGTGCTTTCCTCGACGCGTCGCGCTCCACATCGATCAGGCCCGCAGAAACCCACTGCGATTGCCCGTAGGCCGTTCCCGACCATTGCCAGAATTCGTCATGGTTATCAGTACCGTAGAGCTGAATATCCTCCGCGGTGAGCTCGGTGTCGAGGCCATCAACCTTCAGTGCGCCCATTCCATATGCACGAGTGACATCACCAATGACCTCCATGATGCGATGCCAGTCTGCCGCGCTCGTAGGGATAGTGAGACTCTCCCGGGGCACCGAGTTGAAAGTGACATAAAGGGATTTTCCACCGTAACCGTTGCCGCCACCGGGATAGAAATCGCCCTCGATGCGCTGGCCGTCCCCGCGGGGGCCATTTTCCCAAACCAGACCAAACTCGGCCGTCAGTCTGGACTCGATTTCACCTAGAATGGCCGCAGATTGAGTCCGGGTTGCCTCCACGGAGGGTGCCAAGAGCACTTCGGCGGCGGAGACTCCGGCCTGTCCCGGGTAGTCAACCCAGTCGACCGTGACCTGCTCGCCACTGGCGGCAACATACTTTGTCTTCGGGGAGGAATCGCATGACGTGAGGGCGAGCGAGGCCGCGACGGCGATGACAATCGCGGTGCTCGAATGAAATCTGTTGCTAAACATCATCGATACAGTCTACCGAGACAGCAAAAACCCCCGGTAAACCGGGGGTTTTTATTTTGCTGGGGTACCTGGACTCGAACCAAGAACAAATGAACCAGAATCATCCGTGTTGCCAATTACACCATACCCCACAGGTCAAAAACGCAGCCCTGACCGACTCCCAAGCTTAACGCACGAGAGACGGCCTAAACAAACCGAGCCAATGATGCACTGCTTACGGCCGCTGAGCGAAGCGAACGAGACGAGCAATCGTCTCGGCCTTGCCCAAAATCTCCATCGACTCAAAGAGCGGTGGGGAGATGCGGCGCCCGGAGAGAGCGACGCGCAAAGGCCCAAAGGCGATGCGGGGCTTGAGCTCGAGAACCTCGACAAGGGCGTAGTTCAAAGCCTCTTGAATGACGTCGTGCGTAAACTCCGCCACAGGCACGAGCTCGAGGGCCGCAACACCAGCCGCGACAATCTCGCCCGCGTTCTCGGGGAGCGTCTTGAGGGCATCATCCGCATAGGTAATTGCATCGATAGGCGTAAACAAGAACTCGAGCAGGGCAGGGGCCTCGCCGAGAACCTGCATGCGGGTCTGCACGAGGGGGGCGGCCTGCACCAAAATGGCAAGCTGGGCATCCGTTATCGGAGACGACACCAAACCGGCTGTGGCCAGCTGCGGCGTGAGGCGCGAGACCAAATCCTCGGGGGTGAGCATGCGAATGTGGTCACCGTTGAGTGCCTCAGCTTTTTTGAGGTCAAAGCGCGCGGGGTTGGGGTTCACGTCGACCACGTCGAAAGCTTCGATCATCTCGGCCACCGTGAAGATATCCCGGTCGTGGGTGAGCGACCAGCCGAGCAGCGAGAGGTAGTTGATGAGTCCCTCGGGGATGAAACCGCGCTCGCGATGCAGGAACAGGTTCGACTCGGGGTCACGCTTCGAGAGCTTCTTGTTTCCCTCCCCCATGACGTAGGGCAGGTGCCCGAAGCGCGGGATGTGGGTGGCAATTCCCACGTCAATCATCGCGTGATAGAGCGCAATCTGGCGGGGCGTCGACGACAACAGGTCTTCGCCACGCAAGACGTGGGTGACCTGCATGATCGCGTCATCGATGGGGTTCACCAGCGTGTACAGCGGTTGACCGTTGGGGCGCACAACCACGAAGTCCGGAAAGGAACCGGCAGGAAAAGTGATTTCGCCCCGAACGAGGTCATCAAACGTGATGTCCTCATCGAGCACGCGCAGGCGCAAGGCAGGCTCGCGGCCCTCGGCGCGGTACGCGACCTTCTGTTCCTCGCTCAAGTCACGATCGAAGTTGTCGTACCCGACCTTGGGGTCGCGCCCGGCGGCAACATTGCGGGCTTCGATCTCGTCACCTGTCGAGAAGCTCTCGTAGAGGTGGCCGCTCTCCTTCAACCTTGTAACAATGCCGGCGTAGATGTCGAGGCGCTGTGACTGACGGTAGGGCTCGTGGGGGCCGCCCACGTTGATGCCCTCGTCCCAGTCCAGGCCGAGCCAGTCCATGGCGTCCACAAGCTGCAAAAAGCTCTCTTCAGAGTCCCTCGCCTGATCAGTGTCTTCGATGCGGAAGATGAACTTCCCGCCTGTGTGACGCGCATACGCCCAGTTGAACAAGGCGGTGCGCACGAGTCCTACGTGGGGGGTTCCGGTAGGCGAAGGGCAGAAGCGAACGCGAACGTCGGTTCCGGTTGCCGTGGAATAGGGGTAGATCGTCGTCATGCGTCCAGTCTCGTTAGCCATCCGTGACGGTCGGGGGTGCGGCCGTACTGAATGTCGGTGAGCTCGCGACGCAGGCTCATGGTGAGCTCTCCGGCCGGAGCGTCGGGGTTGCCAATGCTGATCTCAGAACCGAGCAGTTGGCTGATAGGGGTGATGACGGCGGCCGTGCCGCAGGCAAAGACCTCGGTGATGTCGCCAGACTCAATACCGTCGCGCCAGTCGTCCATCGTGATGGTCGTTTCGTCAACCGTGAGGCCGCGGTCTTTCGCCAACGTAATGATGGATTGACGCGTGATGCCTTCAAGAATTGTTCCCGTGAGTGCAGGCGTAGAGAGATGTCCGTCTTTGTGCACGAAGAAGATATTCATGCCACCAAGCTCGTCAACGTGCGAACCTGTCTCAGCATCAAGAAAGAGCACCTGGGCGCAGCCGTTTTCGTATGCTTCAACCTGGGGAAGGAGCGAGGAAGCATAGTTTCCGCCACATTTGGCGGCACCTGTTCCGCCGCGTCCGGCACGGGAATACTCCGTGGAGAGCCAGATTTTCACGGGAGCAACACCCGCGGCGAAGTACGCTCCGGCGGGGCTCGCGATGACGTAGTACCCCACCTTGTGGGCCGCGCGTACCCCTAAGAAACTCTCATTGGCGATCATGAACGGGCGAATATACAAGCTCGTCTCGGGGGCCGAGGGCACCCACTGGCCATCCACAGCGACGAGGCGACGAAGCGACTCGATGAAGTCCTCAACCGAAAGCTCAGGCAACGCCAAACGCTGGGCGGAACGCTGCAAGCGGCGCGCATTAGCTTCGGGACGAAAGGTGTGAAGGGAGCCGTCGGCGTGACGGTAGACCTTGAGACCCTCAAAGATTTCTTGTGCGTAGTGCAACACGGATGCCGCGGGATCGAGCATCAACGGACCATACGGAATGACCTGCGCATCGTGCCAGCCGGCGGCCGTGGTCCAGTCGATGGAGACCATGTGGTCAGTGAAATGCTTGCCAAAACCGGGGTCGGCAAGAATCTCCTCGCGCTCGGCTTCGGCCCGCGCCGCAGGCGACGGGGTCAGCGAGAAGCGCAGGGGGTAAGACGTGGTTTCCGTGACGGTCATGAGCAATCCTTACAAAAGAAAAACGGTAGGTCTATTCTGTCGCGAAGTGGGCGGTTCGCAGTATCCCTGGCGGGCACTATCACGGCTATTGGCCGAACGAGGAGAGGCGGGCGACAATCGCATCACCAATCTGGCTCGTGCTACGAACCGAAGCCCCCCGCGCGGCGAGGTCTTCCGTCACAGCCGCGTTGACAACCGCTGCTGCCTCCGTGTAGCCAAAGTGTTCCAGCAATAGCGCGACCGACAAAATGGCCGCCGTAGGGTCAGCTTTTTGTTGTCCGGCAATGTCAGGCGCCGATCCGTGGACCGGCTCAAACATTGAAGGAAACGTGTTTGTCGGGTTGATGTTGCCGCTGGCAGCGAGGCCAATACCACCACTGATCGCGGCAGCCAGGTCGGTGAGGATGTCACCAAAGAGGTTGTCTGTCACGATCACATCGAAACGAGAAGGATTCGTCACGAAGAAGATCGTCGCGGCATCCACGTGCAAGTAATTGACCGTGACCTGGGGATACTCAGCAGCCACGGCGTCAACGATGCGACTCCAAAGGGATCCCGCGTTGACCAGAACGTTGGTCTTGTGCACGAGGGTGAGGAGCTTGCGGTCGCGCTTGGCTGCCAACTCGAAGGCATAACGCACTACACGCTCGACGCCATAAGCCGTGTTAATCGAAAGCTCGTTGGCAATTTCAGCAGATGTTCCCTGACGAAGTACACCGCCGTTACCAACGTAAGGACCCTCAGTACCTTCACGCACCACAATGAAGTCGACATCACCAGGATGGGCCAGAGGGCTGACGACACCAGGGAAAACCCTCGTCGGGCGCAGGTTCACGAACTGATCGAGGCTGAAGCGCAGTTTCAGCAGAAGCCCACGTTCAATAATGCCGGCAGGGATTCGAGAATCACCCGGGGCTCCCCCGACAGCACCCAACAGAATGGCGTCGTTGGTGGAGATTGACGCCAAGTCTTCGTCACTCAGAACATCACCGGTTTCGAGGTAGCGTGCAGCCCCTAAATGGTATGTGGTCTTCGCGACGGTGAGATTCGCTCCCACCGCGACCGCATCAAGAACCTTTATGGCCTCGGTGACAACCTCAGGGCCAATCCCGTCTCCGGGAATAACAGCAAGTGTGATCGTGCGTGACATGGCGCTCCTGCGTTGGAAGGTTATGGCAATGCTTCTAGGTTACCGGCGAACCAGCAGTGCGCTTGCGCGTTGATTTTAAGGGCGTTCCCGGCGAAGCGTGAACAGAGCCAAGCCCACAGCCAACACCATCAGGATGAAGCCAATGCCACTGGTCAGCACCACCCCGCTGTCGAACGCATGACGTGCCGACTCGAGCAGCTCCGTTCCAAGAGGCTCTCCCAGGCTGCGTGCGACGGATACTGCGCCGCCAAGGGTTTGGGAAGCGGCATCCGCCTGTTCGGCGCTGATGCCGTCCGGGATCCGAATGTGCGACGAGTAGCTCGCCGTGAGAATCGAGCCCAGCACCGCGGTACCGAGCACCGCACCGAGTTCGTACGAGGTTTCCGACACCCCGGATGCGGCCCCGGCCTTGGCAGGAGGCACGGCCGCAATGATGAGGTCGTTCGAGATGGTCTCCGCCGCTCCAATGCCAAGTCCGAGAACGGCGAACGCTATCGCCAGGGTGAGAGCAGAAGCATTTTGCCCGGTGATCATGACGATGAAATATCCCGTGCCGCCGAAGGCCAAGCCCGTGGCGACGACAAAGCCGGGTCGAATGTAACGTACGACGCGCACCACGCCAAGTCCGGAGATGACCATCACGATCAGGCCGGGAACCAGAGCGAACGCGGCGTCAATCGGACTCAGATCAAGCACGAGTTGCAAGTGCTGAGAGGCAAAAAACAGGAAGCCGACGAGCGAGAACACGCTGACGAGGTTGATCAGGACCGCACCACTAAAGACGCTGTTCTCGAACAACCGCATGTCGAGCATCGGGTTATCCCGACTCAGCTGACGGCGCACGAAGACCACACCAGCAACAACTCCGGTGGCCACGAGCACGAGCTCGACTGGCTGGAATCCCTCAGTAGCGAACTGCTTTATCGCAAAGACGAGCGGAACCAGGGTCACCATCGAGAGCACGATGCTCACCGGGTCGACCTTTCCGGGGTTCGGGTCCTTGGACTCGGGAATCAGAAACGGCGCGAAGATGAGCAATGGAAGCAGGACAGGCACAGCGATAAGAAACACGGAGCCCCACCCGAATTGCTCGAGCAGAATACCGCCGACGATCGGGCCGAGGGCGGCGCCCGCCGAGAAGCCCGAAGCCCAGATCGCGATGGCAAGCCGGCGCTGCTCCCGATTGGGGAAGATTGAGCGCAGCAGCGACAGGGTAGACGGCATCAACATGGCACCGAAGAAGCCGAGTCCGACGCGGGCCAAGATCAACATCTCGGCATTGGGCACGAAGGCCGCGCCGATGGAGACGAGGCCGAACCCGGTCGCGCCGATCAGAAGCATCCGTTTGCGCCCCCAGCGGTCGCCAAAGCTCCCCATAGCGACCAGGAGGCCCGCAAGTACGAGCGGGTAGGCGTCGACGATCCACAGCTGGGCGGCGGCGTTGGGCGTGAGGGACTCGGAGATGACGGGCAGTGCAAAGCTCAGCACGGTGTTGTCCACCGCGACGAGGAGCACGGGAAGCATCAGCATAACGAGCGCAAGCCACTGCTTGACACGGGCGCGCCCGTCGACCGTCGGGGATGTTCCGGCGGATTGGTTGTCGTTGTTCACGGTTTTACGGATTGCCATTGTTATCGATGTTTGTTCAGCGTTGGAGCGCGGAAGCTACCGCACATTTCTCACTATACCGTCCGGCTGGTACAGTAATACTATAGCCTTCCGGACTACGAGACGTGAGGGACGGATTAATACGTATGACTGACAACGAAAAGACACCAGCCACCAGCACACGTGAACGCATTCTTGACGCGTTCGAGGCGCTCCTTGGCGAGAGCGGCGAACGTGCGGCGACGCTCGAGGCTGTGGCAGGTTCAGCCGGAATCTCCAAGGGCGGTTTGCTTTACCACTTCGGCTCAAAGGAGGTGCTCATCGACGGCCTCCTGGCCCGCCTCGAGATGATGGTGGCACTGGATGTCGCAGAGATCCACTCGTCGGAGGCGGGGCCTGTAGCCCACCTCATTCGCACTTCACCCACTACCGGCAACACCTTGGACCGTGCGCTCGTCGCCGTCTCCCGCTTGGCGCAGGCCTCGAACTCCCGGGCACGACAGGCACTGCGCGCCGCGAACGAGGCGTGGTATGAAGCGGTGCTGGAGACCGTCGGCGACCCGGTGCTGACACGCACGATAATGCTGATCAGCGACGGCCTCTACTATGGTGCGGCCTTCTTCCCGACTGACGACCCCCATCCGGCTGCCACCTTTGACACCGCCGCCACCGCGCACCAACCGGACCTTGAGGGGATCATCGCCCTTTTGGAGACCCTCACGGCGATTCCCTCCCGAACCGGCGTTAAAGCTCCGTAATGTCCACTTCGAGCATCACGTCGGCGTCAATGGCCACACGCAACTTCTCCAGCAGTGCTGGAGGAACGGGAGAGTCAACGGTTAAGACACTCAACGCCTTTCCGCCCTCTGCCTGGCGTGAAATCTGCATTCCCGCAATGTTGATCTTCGCGTCGCCGAACTCTTTGCCATAGATGGCGACAATGCCCGGGCGGTCGATGTACTGCATGACAATGAGGTGGTCGTCGATGGGCACATCCACTTCGTAGCCGTTGATCTCGACGATCTTTTGGATCTGCTTTGTTCCGACCAGCGTGCCCGAAACCGAAACCTGCGAGCCGTCGCTCAATGCACCGCGGAGAGTGAGAACCGTGCGGTACTCGGGCGACTCTTCCTCTGAAATCATGCGCACTTCGATGCCGCGCTGTTCGGCGAGCAGGGGCGCATTAACGTAGGACACCGTCTCGCTCACGATGTTGGTGAAGATGCCCTTGAGAGCAGCGAGGCGAAGAACCTTTACGTCGTACTGTGTGATCTCGCCGCGAACTTCAACGTCCACGGAGGTGAGGGGGCTCGCGTGGGCAAGCCCGGAGAACACCTGACCGAGCTTCTCGAACAAGGGAATAGCGGGGCGCACGTAAGGATCAATGACACCACCGGCAACGTTCACCGCATCGGGAACGAGCTCACCCCCCAGAGCCAGGCGAACCGACTTGGCAACCGAGACCCCCGCCTTCTCCTGCGCCTCATCGGTCGAGGCGCCGAGGTGCGGTGTGACCACAATGTTGGCCAGGCCCAAGAGCGGCGAACCCGTGGGAGGCTCGTTGACGAACACGTCGAGACCGGCGCCGGCGATGACGTTGTTGACGAGTGCGTGGTGCAGAGCATCTTCGTCAATGAGGCCACCGCGAGCAACGTTGACGATGTATGCCGTGGATTTCATCTTGGCAAGTTGCTCGGTGCTGATCATGCCCGTGGTTTCGGGCGTCTTGGGCATGTGAATGGTGATGAAGTCGCTTTGCTCGAGTAACTCGTCGAGGCTCAAGAGCTGAACGCCCAGCTGCTGTGCGCGTGCCGACGTTACGTAGGGATCGAAAGCGACAATCTTGGTGTCGAAAGCCTGCATGCGGGCGGCAATGAGCGCGCCAATGCGCCCCAAACCGATGATGCCGATGGTCTTCTCGAAGATCTCGGTCCCGGTGAAGGAAGACCGCTTCCATTGTCCCTGGGCCAACGCCGCATGTGCCTGAGGAATGTAACGAGACAAGCTCAAAATATGGCCGATAGTCAACTCCGCCGCCGAAATGATGTTGGAGGTGGGCGCGTTCACGACCATGACACCGGCAGCCGTAGCCGCCTTGATGTCTACGTTGTCGAGGCCCACACCCGCGCGGGCGATGACCTTCAGGTGAGGAGCTGCCGCAATGGCTTCTTCGTCTACCTTCGTCGCACTGCGAACGAGAATGGCGTGAGCGGTGTGGAGAGCTTCGAGCAGTGCGGGCCGGTCTGTGCCATCGACGATACGAACGTCAAAATCAGGGCCCAGGGCATCTACGGTGGCGGGTGAAAGCTCTTCAGCTATGAGGACGACAGGCTTGGTCACGTGAAATGAATCCTTCGTGGGCATTCTTGGGCTAAAAGGCAGGCGCCGAAGGCAAACTTGGCGCACGGGGGAAGACCCCAGTCTACCGGAGGGCTTTGGCCCATTTACCCCAGAATGAGGGTGTACGGGACCGCCAAAGTGATGTCTAAAGCGATCACGGCCGAAATCATGACAGCCACGATAAAGACGGGCAGGGACCGCCAAGCTGGCATCTTTCTCGTAACGAACAACACGAGGAAGAACAGAATCACGGGAACGAAAATGCCGAAGAGAAGGAACGCCCACCCCCATCCGGTCAGGTCTAGCCCTAAGGCCAAGCGTTGATAATTGATGCCAATGAAATTGCCGAGGGCTTCCCATACATCATCGGCAAAGAGCAAGGCAAAGACGGTGACGATAACCCAGCCGCCCACCGAGCGCTTCACGATGCCCACGAGAAGTACGGCCAAGGGATAACGAGAATCGCTCCCACAGTCAGCAATATGAAGCGCCACAGGAACGAGCGGCGGCGGCCATACACAAGCGTGGCCGCGAACCAGGCTGCCGGGGCAAGGGCCGCCATCCAGAGTCCCGCAATGAACGTGATCGACCCGAGGGGGTCGGCAATCTGCACGGGGTTGCGCAACGCCGTCACGATCCACGCGGCGCTGAACAGCAGGTAAATGCCGCCCAGCACTCCCAGCACGATTCCCTCGCGCGAAGAGAGCCCGCCCGGGCCATCTTCGTCAATCTTCGCCGCGACATTTTCACTCGGCGACCACGATTGCTCGACGGCTTGCCTCTCAGCTACCGTCTCAGCAGCGGCAGGGGACGTAGGGGTGGTGTCAGGGGACGCCGAAGGGGATGCGCGGCGCTTTCGAACGGGAGATTTCGACGTTGACCCTGTGGTCAGGCGCTCATCATTATCGCCTGCCCAGGCAAGGGCTTCTTCGTCGTTATCGATCATTCGAACGCGCTTGGCGCATCCCCTTCGTCGTTATCTAAATTGCGGAGGTGCTAGCGAGCAGCCGAACCATCGGTGTAGTCGGCGTCCTGCTGCTTCCAAGCGAAGAGAGCGCGAAGCTTCTTGCCGGTTTCCTCAATGGGGTGTGCGGCACCCTTCTCGCGCAGTGCGATGAACTCGGGGCCACCAGCATCCTGGTCATCAATGAAACGCTTGGCAAAGGCACCCGACTGGATGTCAGCCAAAACAGCCTTCATGTTCTCTTTGACACTGGGGTCGATGACGCGGGGGCCAGAAACGTAGTCTCCGTACTCAGCGGTATCAGAGACGGACCAACGCTGCTTGGCGATGCCACCCTCCCACATGAGGTCAACGATGAGCTTGAGCTCGTGAAGAACCTCGAAATAGGCGATCTCGGGCTGGTAGCCAGCCTCGATAAGGGTCTCGAAGCCGTACTGAACGAGCTGCGAGGTGCCACCACAAAGAACGGCCTGCTCGCCGAACAAGTCGGTCTCGGTCTCCTCGGTGAACGTGGTCTTGATGCCGCCGGCGCGAAGGCCACCGATTGCCTTGGAGTACGACCACGCGAGATCCCACGCGTGACCGGAAGCATCCTGCTCGACAGCAACGATGACGGGAACGCCACGGCCTGCCTCGAACTCGCGACGAACGGTGTGACCCGGGCCCTTGGGCGCAACGAGAATAACGTCTACGCCCGAGGGAGCCGTGATGTAGCCGAAGCGAATGTTGAAGCCGTGTCCGAAGACAAGCGTCTTGCCGGCCGCCAGGTTGGGGGCAACATCGTCGGCGTATAGGTGGCGTTGGAACTGGTCGGGAGCCAAGATGACGATGACGTCACCCCAGGCTGCGGCCTCCGCGGTGGAGAGAACCTTAAAGCCGGCCTCTTCTGCCTTGGCGATGGACGTGGAGCCAGCCTTCAGGCCGACAACGACCTCGACACCCGAGTCGCGAAGGTTCAGCGCGTGGGCGTGGCCCTGCGAGCCGTAGCCGATAACGGCAACTTTCTTGCCCTGGATGAGGGAAAGGTCGGCGTCTTTGTCGTAGTGAATTTCAGTCACTGTGTATTTCTCCTTGTGATGGGTGGTGCCGGAAGGGTCTTAGTTCTTGAAAACTCGTTCGGTGATGGACTTGCTGCCACGACCGATGGCCAGAAGGCCCGACTGGGCAATCTCTTTGATGCCGTAGGGCTCGAGCACGCGCAGCAACGCGTTGACCTTGCCGGAGTCGCCGGTGACCTCGATCACTACGGCATCCGTGGCCACATCGACCACGCGAGCGCGGAACAACGTGACCGCTTCGAGTACCTGCGAGCGCGAGGCGTTATCCACGCGCACCTTGATCAGAAGGTGCTCACGCTGAACGGACTGCGTCTGATCGAGTTCGACAATTTTGATCACGTTGATCAGCTTGTTGAGCTGCTTGGTGATCTGCTCGAGCGGAAGAATGTCGACATCGACCACGATGGTGATGCGCGAGAGGCCGTCAATTTCGCTGTGGCCTACGGCGAGGGACTCAATGTTGAATCCGCGGCGCGCAAAAAGCCCGGCAACACGGGTCAAAAGGCCTGGTTTGTCCTCAACGAGGAGGCTCAGAACGTGTGTGCTCATGATGGCGACTCCTCTACTCGTCCGTGTCCCACGTGGGGGCGTGGTCCTTGGCATATTGAACGTAACTGTTGCTGACACCCTGCGGCACCATGGGCCACACCATCGCATCCGCGCTGACTACGAAGTCAATAACGACGGGACGATCGTTGGTCTCAATGGCCAGCTTGATGGCGGCATCGACTTCAGATTTTTTGGTGACACGGATGCCTAGGGCACCATACGCATCGGCCAACTTCACGAAGTCGGGCACGCGAACGGTGTCGTGACCGGTGTTCAGGTCGGTGTTCGAGTGGCGGCCGTCGTAGAACAGGGTCTGCCACTGGCGAACCATGCCCAGCGAGGAATTGTTGATGATGGCGACCTTAATGGGGATGTTATTCAGCGTGCAGGTGGCCAACTCCTGGTTGGTCATCTGGAAGCATCCGTCACCATCAATGGCCCATACGGTGCGATCTGGCTGCGACACCTTGGCACCCATGGCGGCGGGAACCGAGTAGCCCATGGTGCCCGCGCCACCGGAGTTCAGCCACGCGTTGGGGCGCTCGTATTTGATGAACTGAGCAGACCACATTTGGTGTTGACCAACGCCCGAGGCGTAGACCGCTTCGGGGCCACTGATCTCACCAATGCGCGAGATAACGTACTGAGGCGACAGCAATCCGTCGGCCGGCTCGGTGTAACCCAGAGGGTATTCCTCGCGCAGACCGTTGAGCGTGGCCCACCATTCGCTGATCTCAAGCTTCTTACCGTTGGCCAGCTCCGCGTACGCGGCGAGCAGGTCGGGCAGAACATCTTTGGCGTCGCCCACGATGGGAACTTCGACCTGACGAATCTTGCCGATCTCGGCGGGGTCGATGTCCACGTGAATGACCTTGGCATTGGGGGCAAAGAGTTCAGCCTTGCCGGTCACACGGTCATCGAAGCGCGCGCCGAGTGTGATGAGCAGGTCGGCGTCTTGCAGGGCCAACACGGCGGGAACGGTGCCGTGCATACCGGGCATACCAAGATTCTGGATGTGGGAGTCGGGAAAAGCTCCGCGCGCCATCAAGGTCGTGACAACGGGAGCACCGATGGCTTCGGCCAATGCGAGCAGCTCGGCCGAGGCTCCGGCCCGAACGATGCCACCGCCCACGTAGAACACGGGCTGCTTGGCTTCAATAATGAGTTCGGCGGCGGCCTGAATCTGCTTGCCGTGCGCCTTGGTGACGGGGCGATAGCCGGGCAGATCCATCACGGGAGGCCAGATGAACGGGGCCATCGCCTGCTGAGCGTCTTTGGTGATGTCGACCAGGACGGGCCCGGGGCGACCAGTGGAGCACACGTGGTACGCAGCCGCAATGGTGGCAGGAATATCTTCGGCTTTTGTCACCAGAAAGGAGTGCTTGGTGATGGGCATCGTGATTCCCACGATGTCCGCCTCCTGAAAAGCATCCGTTCCCATCAGGTGACTGAAGACCTGACCGGTGATGGCCAGGATCGGTACGGAGTCCATGTAGGCGTCGGCAATAGCCGTCACCAAGTTGGTGGCCCCGGGGCCACTTGTGGCGATACAGACACCAACGCGACCACTGGCCGATGCGTACCCCTCAGCAGCGTGACCGGCGCCTTGTTCGTGGCGCACCAAAATGTGGCGCAGCTTCTTGGAGTCCATCAGGGGGTCATAGACCGGCAAAATGGCGCCGCCGGGCAGGCCGAACACGTCGGTCACCCCGAGAAGTTCGAGCGTGCGCACCACGGCGGCGGCACCCGAGATAACCTCGGGGGCGCCGGAGTCGGCATGGGTGGCCGAAGCCAACGTGGACGTGGGGACTGATTCTGAAGCCACAAGAATTCCCTTGCTGGAGGCGAAAAGTGAGCGGGGGCGTTAGCCCGTAATCGCACCCTCAGAAGCGGAGTGCACCAACTTGGCGTACTTCGCTAGAACGCCACGGGTGTAGCGCGGAGGAAGCGGAGCCCAACCAACACGGCGGGCTTCGAGCTCGGCATCATCAACGAGTAAGTCAATAGTTCGAGCTGCGATATCGACCCGTATGAGATCACCATCGCGCACGAGGGCGACGGGTCCACCGTCAACAGCCTCGGGAGCTAGATGGCCAATACACAGTCCGGTTGTGCCGCCTGAGAAACGGCCATCAGTTAATAGTAGAACATCTTTCCCCAGTCCCGCGCCCTTGATGGCCGCCGTGATGGCGAGCATCTCGCGCATTCCCGGACCACCTTTAGGGCCTTCGTAGCGAATAACGATGACATCGCCGGCCAGAATTGTGCCTTCGGTGAGGGCGTCCATGGCGGCACGCTCGCGTTCGAAGACCCGCGCGGGGCCTTCAAACACCTCAAGATCGAACCCAGCGGTCTTCACAACGGCACCCTCTGGAGCAAGAGATCCGTGCAGAACGGAGATACCTCCGGTGGCGTGAATGGGGTTATCCATTGTGCGGATAACCGTTCCATCGAGCCCCGGAAGGCTTAAGTCGGCGAGGTTCTCAGCAAGCGTCTTTCCGGTGACGGTAAGCGCGTCACCGTGCATCAGGCCGGCATCCAGCAGAGCCTTCATCACTACGGGTACGCCACCGACGCGGTCAACGTCGCTCATGACGAACTGACCGAACGGCTTGAGGTCACCCAAGTGGGGAACCTTGTCGGCGATGCGGTTGAAGTCCGCCAGGGTTAAATCGACTTCCGCCTCGCGGGCAATTGCCAGAAGGTGAAGAACGGCATTGGTGGAACCACCGAAGGCCATAACAACCGCAATAGCGTTCTCGAAAGCCTTCTTCGTCATGATGTCCCGCGCGGTGATGCCGAGGCGGATCATATTGACCACAGCCTCACCAGAACGGTGAGCGAAGTAGTCCCGGCGACGGTCAGCAGAAGCGGGAGCGGCCGAGCCGGGCAGGCTCATTCCGAGTGCCTCGGCAACAGAAGCCATGGTGTTGGCGGTGTACATTCCGCCACAGGCACCCTCACCGGGGCAAATAGCGCGTTCAATGAGATCGAGATCGGCTTCGCTCATCGTGCCGGCCTTGCAGGCACCAATGGCTTCGAACGCGTCGATGATCGTGACGGTCTTCTCGGTGCCATCACTCAGGCGAACCCAGCCCGGTGCAATCGAACCGGCGTAGAGAAAGACGGAGGCGAGGTCGAGACGGGCCGCGGCCATCAACATGCCGGGAAGTGACTTGTCACAACCGGCCAAGAGAACGGAACCGTCGAGACGCTCGGCCTGCATGACAACCTCAACGGAGTCGGCAATGACTTCCCGCGAAACCAGAGAGAAGTGCATTCCTTCGTGGCCCATGGCGATGCCGTCGGACACAGAGACGGTGCCGAATTGGAGGGGGTATCCGCCACCGGAGTGCACGCCCTCTTTGCAGGCTTGAGCGAGGCGATCCAGGCTCAAGTTGCAGGGGGTGATCTCGTTCCAGCTGGAAGCGACACCAATCTGGGGTTTTGCCCAGTCGGCATCTCCCATTCCGACGGCACGCAACATGCCGCGCGAGGCGGCCTTCTCAATACCGTCAGTTACGTCGCGACTGCGCGGTTTCATGTCGAATTCAGGCATAAACCTAAGTCTATGACGTTGCCGAACGTGCATCTCACTTCCACCCAACGTTCAGTTATCGTCACTACGATAAATCCCAAATGATAAGAATTGGTATGAGCGCCTCATGCGTATATCCCCTCTCCTGTGAGGATGGGTTTCGTTTTGCGGCCAAAGCAGGTTATGACGGCGTCGAGGTCATGGTCACTCGTGAGTCCGTGACGCAAAGCGCCGCTGGGTTGCGTCAGCTCTCGGAGGCGTATGGCATGCCTATCCTCTCGATTCACGCCCCCGTTCTTCTGCTGACTCACTTCGTGTGGGGTCGCGACCCCCAAGTGAAACTGGAGCGTGCCGCCGAGCTCGCCGCCAACGTGGGTGCCACGACCGTTGTGGTACACCCACCCTTTAGGTGGCAGTCAGGCTACGCGGAGCGCTTTCTCGACATCGTGCGCCAAACAACGGCGGCTACCGGCGTCGAAATCGCGGTGGAGAACATGTTCCCGTGGAAGATTCGCTCCTCCCAGATGCAGGCTTACGCTCCGGGGCCTGACCCACGTGAGTTGGACTGCGATTCAATCACACTCGACTTCTCGCATGCCGCTCTTTCGGGCCACGACGCGCTTGACTTAGCGCTGGACTATGGCGCGCGGTTGCGCCACGTGCACCTGTGCGATGGCTCAGCTACCGGCAGCGACAACCGCATTTTCGACGAACACCTGCTCCCTGGCTACGGCAAGCAGCCCGTGGCTGAGGTCTTGCAACATCTCGCGGCTATCGGCTGGAAAGGCCACGTTGTCGCGGAGGTCAACACGCGCAAAGCGAAGTCGGAGGCCGAACGTTTGGCGCTCCTGGTGGAAACGCTCGAGTTTGCCCGCCTTCACTTGGCCGTTCCGCCGATAGCAGCGGCCCACAACTTTGGCGAATTCGACGAGCTGGATGAGCTCCCCTGGGGCGAGTTGACCCCCGAGGCCTAAATGTGACGATCCTCCGGTAACGTTGAGTCGACCGAAGGAGCCCCATGCGCAAGTTTTTGTTCAACGCGAGTGTTCTCGGCGCTATTTTTGGTGGCGTCGCGGCTCTGCGAGAGACCATTCGTGGCCCGCGTGACTGGCGAGTGATCTTGATGTGGATTGGCTGGGCGATTTCGGTAGCACTGGCCGTAGGTGCTGTCATACGCGCCAATGAGGAAGCTGAACAAGCACGCCTCGAAAATGCCGACGACGACTTCTCGTGACGAAGAAGAATACTGAATCCAGCCAAAATGGCGCGGATCCCCATGATTACGACCATTCCCACCCTGATGTGTCCGGTGGATGGCTTCGAGCATCCGTCTTTGGCGCAATGGATGGGCTCGTCTCCAACATTGCCCTGATTGCCGGTATCGGTGCTGCGGGAGCCTCGGGCCCGACCATTGTTATAACCGGAGTAGCTGGGCTTGTTGCTGGTGCCTTCTCGATGGCGCTGGGTGAATACACGTCAGTCAAGACCCAAAATGAGCAGGTCGATTCGGAGCTTGCCGTCGAGCGAGCTGCGTTGGCCCGTAACCCTGAGGGTGAAGAAAACGAACTCGTCATGTCCTTCATGGAAATGGGAATGACGCAGGCTACCGCCCGCTATGCTGCTCGTGAGGTGCACCAAAACGTTGAACTTGCCGCCCGTATTCACATCACGCGCGAGTTGGGACTGGACCCCAACTCACAACCATCTCCATGGATTGCCGCAGTGTCTTCCTTCGCGATGTTTGCCGTTGGCGCCGCTGTGCCACTGATTCCCTATGCGCTCGGTCTTGACTCGCTCCCAATTGGCCTTGCCGTTGGTGGCGTAGGTCTCCTCGTCGCCGGCGCACTAGCGGCTCGTTTTACCCGCAAATCGTGGTGGCGTAATGCCCTGCGTCAGCTAATCTTTGGCGCCATCGCTGTCGCCGCGACCTATCTTGTGGGATCACTTCTGGGCGTTGGTGGGCTCTAGCCATTTCACCGGCGCACCAACGCTGAAGCGCGATGCCCGGCGCGCCACCCGCGTCGCACGCCCACGATGGCGCGGCTGGACCACAGGAATCTTCCGTCTAAAGAAACGCTTCTTCAGAGTCTCCACAATGAGCAGATAGAGCACCGTCATGCCGACCAAGGCGAGAAAGAACGGCGCCGGCACAGGGCTGAAACCCAAGACGCCCGCGAGCGGGGAATACGGCAGGTAGCAGCCAATGGCGACGATGCCGAAGACGGCTGCCGTCAGCCCAGCGGAGGGACGACTCTTGAAGAAAGGGACCCGCCGCGTGCGAACGGCAAAGATGATCAGGGTCTCGGTCGCGAGGGATTCCATAAACCAACCCGCCTGAAATTCGCTCTCCCCCGCATGAAAGACAAACAGCATGAGAGCAAACGTTGCAAAGTCAAAAATGGAGCTCAACGGGCCAAAGGCAAACATAAATCGCCTAATGAACTGAATGTTCCAGTGCGAGGGCCGATGCAGCTGCTCCGGGTCGACGTTGTCCCCGGGGATTGCGAGCTGGCTGGAGTCATATAACAGGTCGTTCAAAAGAATCTGTCCCGGCAGCATCGGCAAGAAGTTGAGAACGACCGAACCGATGGCAGCGCTAAACATGTTCCCGAAGTCCCCGGAAGTGCCCATCAGCACGTACTTCATGGTGTTGGCAAAGATGCGGCGGCCTTCGTTGACTCCGGTGGCCAGGACATCGAGGTCCTTATCAAGCAACACGACATCCGCGGCATCTTTGGCGACATCCACCGCGGTATGCACGGAGATTCCCACGTCAGCCGCATGAAGCGCGAGAGCATCGTTCACGCCATCGCCAAGAAAACCCACAGCCCGGCCATCTTTTCGTAAGAGTCGAATGATGCGAGCTTTTTGTTCAGGCGAGACCCGCGCAAAGATATTTGATTCCTCGGCGGCCGCCGTAAGAGCGTCGTCGTCCAGGGCATCAATGTCCCGGCCCAGGAGGGTGCCGGTCGCCGTCAACCCTAGATCGGCGAAGACCTTTTCGGCCACCAGATGATTGTCTCCCGTGGCAATCTTGACGGTCACGCCCAACGCGGCCAAGCGCGCCAAGGACTTCTTGGCCGAGAGTTTGGGCGGATCGTGGAAAACCAAAATGCCCTGCAGTGTGAGGCCCGCCTCATCGACGGGATACAGCATTTGGGTCTGCGGCGAAACGTGCCGCGTTGCCACCGCGATAACCCTCGCCCCAAAGGAAAACTGTTCATCGACGGCCGCCCGCTGGCCCGGCGTGAGGTCTGTGCAGACGGTAAAAACATCTTCGGGGGCGCCCTTGGAAATAATCACGCCATCGCCGGGGGAATCCCGAACGAGAACGGTGGTTCGGCGTCGGTCATGATCGAACGGGATGAGCCCCAGCCGTGTTGCTGCCAGAGGAAGCAGTTTCTGGGCGTCCAACGAAGACCAGAGGGCGGCATCCAACACACTAAGACCGGCCTGTTGATTCCCACTGTGTGCGTAATCTGCTTCGCTCGCCAGCATGCCAAGACGAATAATTTCGGCCTCGCTCAGGCCGCCTGGGGTGCCGACCGAGAAACTCACGGCCCGCACAAAATCAATATGTCCCTCGGTCAAGGTGCCCGTCTTATCGGTCACCAAAACGTTCATGTCACCCAGGTCTTCGATGGCGGCCAGTCTCTTGACCAGAACTCGCTTGCGCGCCAGTCGGGAGGATCCCGCGGCGAGACCCGTACTGACCACCGCTGGCAACAGTTGCGGGGTCATGCCGATGGCAATCGCCAGTGAGAACAATAGCGAATCGAGAAGTGGGCGTTGGAGGAGCAGATTGGCCACAAAAACCAGCGTCGTGAGCCCGAGAGCAACCTGGAGGAGAAAAAATGAAAACCGGCGAAGGCCCCGTTGAAAATCCGTTTCGGGCTGACGAGTTCCCAGGCCGACGGCGATGTCCCCGAAAACGGTTCGCGTGCCCGTGGCGATGACGACGCCCTCCCCGGTGCCGGCTTGCACGACGGTGCCCATAAAGAGGCAGGACGTTTGTTCGGCGAGGTCGGTTGCCGCCACCGCGGCGGGGTCTTTCTCCGATGGAAGAGACTCGCCGGTCAGAATACTTTCGTCACACTGTAGGTTCGTCGCCGTGATGAGGCGCAGATCCGCCGGCACGACCGCCCCCAGGCCCACCCGCACAACATCACCCACGACGATGTTTACGACATCGATGTCACACGCAGCACCGTCGCGCAGAACTGTTGCCCGATGACTCACCCGCGAATGCAAGTCTTCGGCCGCACGCTCGGCCCGATAGTCGTTGTAAAAACCAAGTCCCACACTGAGAAGCAGAATGACGCCGATGACAATGGAATTGCCAACGTCACCGAAAAAGAGCGAGACCCCCGCCGTTACAAATAGCAGCAGCAGGATCGGATTCTTGAGCTGCCGAGCAAGAACACTCCACGCATTGGCGTGATGGGAACGAATGGAATTGGGCCCCCACTGAGCAAGTCGACCCGAGGCTTCTGCGGCCGTGAGCCCTTTTGCCTCGGTCTCGAGCGCGCGAAAAACCTCTTCGATGCGTTGCCCTGCTGCCGCTTGAACCGTCAGCAATTTTTCCTGTTGCGCCACACGGTCTCCCCCCATGTAGCTCTACAGTATTACGGCTATCGCAATTCATTCGCTTGACCGGCGAACCTCAAGGAAAACCTCGGGAAAACCATGGCATCACGAAGAGAAAAAGCAAAAAGCCCCGACCACTTTGCAAGAAGGCGAGTTCCGCTAATGGTCGAGACTTTTTGGTGTGCACCCCCCGGGACTTGAACCCGGAACCCACTGATTAAGAGTCAGTTGCTCTGCCGATTGAGCTAGAGGTGCGAATGGTCAAAAACTTCTTTTTCACCAACAGGAAACGATAGCATCCGGGCCTTGTGCGACGCGAATCGTTAACCAAGTTGTGGCACTCTCATACATATGACATCCGTTGCCCCGGTCCCCCTCGCTAGCCGACTCTCCCCGGAGTACCCCCGACGACTCCTTGCCGAGCTTCTGGGGAGTGCGCTATTGACCCTCGTCGTTGTCGGATCCGGTATCATGGCGGGCCAACTATCGCCCAACGACACGGGTCTGCAACTGCTCGAAAACTCGATCGCGACGGCCCTCGGCCTGGCTGTTCTCATCCTCATGTTTTCCACCGTGAGCGGCTCGCATTTCAACCCAATCGTCTCTATTGCGGATGCCACTCTCGGGCACCGATCTTGGCGCGATGTCGCCGGGTACATTCCCGCGCAATTTCTGGGCTGCATTTCTGGGGCCATGCTCGCCAACGTCATGTTTGGCCTAGATCCCATCATTTTCAGCACCAAGGATCGCCAGGATCCAGCCTTCCTCATTGGCGAAGTCGTTGCTACCGCCGGGCTCGTGCTCCTCATCTTTTCGTTGGCCCGCACGGGGCGCTCACACATCGCCCCCATCGCCGTCGGCTCCTACATCGGTGCCGCCTACTGGTTCACCAGCTCCACGGCGTTTGCCAACCCCGCAATTGCAGTGGGCCGCATGTTCAGCGACACTTTTGCCGGCATCTCCCCCGCATCCGTTCCCGGTTTCATCGCGGCTGAAATTGCGGGCGGGGCCTTGGGCCTGATCTTGGTTCTGATCCTCTTTCCTCGAACGACGCCGACCCCCACCCCCGGGGTCGGCAACTGACTATCGTTAGACCGTGCCTCAAACAAACTTCTCTCTAAATGACGATCTCGAGCTCGCCCTTCGGCTTGCTGATGCGGCCGATGCGATTACGCGTGACCGTTTTCTCTCCCTCGACCTTGAGGTGATGACCAAGCCCGACAAGACCCCTGTTACCGATGCCGATCGCGCTGTAGAACAGGTCATTATCGACATGTTGGCCGCCGAGCGTGGCGATGACTTCATGTTGGGTGAGGAGTTCGGGGAGCAACCAGGCCGCGTCGCGGACCATCCCGTGGGAGCATCCGATCACCCCCATCGTCAGTGGATCATTGACCCCATTGACGGCACCTCAAACTTTCTGCGCGGCGTCCCCGTGTGGGCCACGCTCATCGCCCTGGCAGTGGATGGCGAGCCTGTTGTCGGTGTCGTGAGTGCTCCCGCCTTGGGTAAGCGCTGGTGGGCCACCAAAGGGAATGGTGCGTGGGTCGATGAGTCGCGCGATGCCCTTTCCCAGGTTGCGATTCCGGATGCGCTGGCAGGCCTGTTAGGAGAACCCATGTCCGCGGATTCCGAACCACGCCGCCTACACGTTTCGGCCGTCAACGAGTTGGCCGACGCCTCCATCAGTTACAACAGCCTGCAGCAATGGGATCAGGCCGGTTACCTCGATGAACTGGTTGGGTTCTCCCGCCGAGTGTGGCGCACCCGCGCTTACGGCGACATGTGGTCGTACATGATGGTGGCCGAAGGCATTCTGGATGTTGCGGGCGAGTTTGATCTCAAGCCCTATGACATGGCGGCGCTGATGCCCATCGTGCGCGAAGCGGGCGGCACCTTCACCTCCGTTGAGGGTCACCCGGACTGCTGGCATGGTTCGGCGCTGGCCACCAACGGCATTCTCCACCACATCGTTCTCGACGCTCTCAAGAAATAGGAAGACATTCATCTTGGGTTCATTTGACGGAAAAGCTGGCCTCGTTTCAGGCGCAGCCGGCGGCATTGGTCGCGCCACCGCAATTGCCTTCGCGCGCGAAGGCGCCAAGGTTGTTGTGGCCGACATCGCGGCCATGCGTTCGCAAGCGCTGGAAACGGTGGCCCTCATCGAGGCCGCCGGCGGAACAGCGATCTTTGTTCCGACCGACGTGGCTCAGGCTTCCGATGCCGAAGCCCTCGTTGCCGCCACCGTTGCTGCATTTGGCAGTCTTGACTTTGCCTTCAATAACGCGGGCGTCCTTACCACCGGCTTCACAGCCGACGTTGAAGAATCTGCCTTCGATCGCATCATTTCCATTGACCTCAAGGGCGTCTGGCTCGCCATGAAATACGAGATTTTGTACATGAAGGAGCACGGGGGCGGCGCAATCGTGAACACGGCTTCCGAAGCCGGGCTCGTTGGAACGCCGATGGCCGGCCCCTATGTTGCTGCCAAGCACGCCGTCGTGGGCCTCACAAAGACGGCGGCCGGCGAGTATGCCAACATGGGCATCCGTATCAATGCCATTGCTCCCGGGGCCATTGCGACGCCGATGGTGCTCACGCTGCCGCCGGAGGCTCAAGCCAGTCTCATCGCCCCGCAGCCCCTGAACCGTTTTGGGACGCCCGAAGAGGTAGCGGAGGCAGTCCTGTTCCTTGCCTCGGATAAGGCTTCCTTCATTTTGGGAACGGTGCTGTCCATCGATGGTGGGGCAACGTCTAATGCCCAGTCGTACGACCCCTTTACAAGTCCGACGTCGTAGCAAGGCGGGCAAGTCGGACCCGCGCGGCATCTTCCGAAGTCGATGACGGACCGAGTAGCCATCGCAGCAGACGCAGAATTGCTCCCGTGGCCCAGATGGCGGGCCACCGCGATTTTTTTAGGCCCAGGATGTCGCGATACTCCTTCGGGATCGACGCCACGGCGCCGGCAAACATGATGCGATAGAACGGCATCATCGTTTTGCGTAAAGGTGGATTGCGCAGGAAAGCAATAGTTTCTTCCACGCGTTCGTCGTGTTTCAGAATGCCCGCGGCGTTGAAGCGGTGCAGGGCTTCGCGCAACTCGTTTTCAGACCGCGGAGGGTTGGCCACCCCAACGAGATCCCCAGCCTTGGCCCATTCGCGCACATATTGATCGGCACCGCCGGGAATGGGATCACCCCACACTTCGTGACAGCCGAGGAATGCATCCGTGAAAACCACATGCACCCATTCGAGCAGTTCGGGGTCCCCCGCGGAATATGGGCGTTCTTTGCCCCATGAATCTGTGTAAATGCCGTGAACTCTTTCATGGAATTTTGAAACCCGTCCCGACTCATACTCGGCTAGCGCACGGTCGCCGAACGTAACAGTGATCAGCCACTGAATTGTGCCGGCCAGGCGCCCGAGGGGGTCTTCTTTGTAGCGAGACCAGTCGTGAACTCCGGCCATCGCGCCCGGATGAAGCGTCTGCATGAGCAGCGCTCGGATTCCAGCGACCATTGTCGGCATTCCGCCATGAACGGCCCACGCGGCAGAGCCCGGGCCGAAGAACCCCTCATCATTTCCTTTTTCAATATTGGCAACCCAGTACGGCGTACCTTTACTGTCGCCAGAAAACGTCTCGAGAAGGTGCGACCGGATACTGCTTGCAAACGTGCTCATTACCGAAGACTAAGCCTCGAGCGCGCACTCCCGTTTCCCCCTTTGTGGATTTTGGAACACTTTATGTTCCCGAATAACTAAAACGGATAACGATCTGCCCCCCACCGATAACCTCCAAGACGTTCGACGGAATAAGCCATAGGGTGGGCTAAATGGATATCAATGGGGAAAAAAACGTATCGCGGTTGTCAAAAACTCGGCCCGCCGTTGACGCTCAGGCGCCCGCAGACCGCAAGCTCGATGCCGATTTTTGGCTGAAGTTCAGCGATAATCCCAATCCGTCAAATCGGCAGAAAATGGTGTACGTCACCATCGACGACGTCAGCCGAGTAGGAACGTCAAGCTTCAACGCCATTGCCGTCTGCGACGTTCTGGAGGTTTCGTACAGCCTCGTGAACTTCCACTTCGGTAGCCGCGATGAGCTTTTGGCAGAAGCCGCGGGCATTGTCTATCAACACCACATTGTCGGTCTGTGGAAAACCATCAAGGCCGCAAAGCGTACCCCCGAGGACCGCCTTCGTGCTTGGATGGAGGGATTCATTGAGTCCTACAAGACTATGGGCGGGTGGGGTAGCTGCCTCAACTTCCCCACGGCATCTCTTGAGGTGACGGAGCTCGTCACGACCCGCTACGGCACTCTCATGACCGACCTCACCGAAATAAACATGGCGCGACTTTATAGCCTCATCAGCGACGTCAAGAAGAAGAAGGTCAGCGACACCGTTTATGAGATCGGTGAACTGCCCCGCGCTCAACTCCTGAAAGACCACAACCTGGTTGACTTGACCGCCAGCGTTGGTTTCTCGACGTTGGGGGTTGCGATCTGGGTCGCCGGGCAAAGCCTACGCAAGGACGAAGACACTCGTGGGCTCGGCGTGCTCGAGAAGACGATCGTCGCCTCGCACATCAAGCGCATAATCAAATCGATCTAGCTCTACTCCCAGCCAGCTCCGCTAACATCGGCGCATGACTGTGAACGAGATTTCTGTAACAACACTGGATGGCCGCTCGACAACGTTCGGAGAATTTTCCGGCAAGGCCACCCTTGTGGTGAACGTTGCCTCGCGGTGCGGGCTCTCACCTCAGTACGAGGCCCTAGAAGCCCTGCAAAAGAAGTACGCCGACCGCGGCTTCACCGTACTGGGGGTGCCCTCCAATCAGTTTCTTCAGGAGCTGAAGACCAGCGACGACATCGCCGAGTATTGCTCCACGACATGGGGGGTCACTTTTCCCATGCTCGAGAAAGCCAAGGTAAACGGCCGCGCGCGCCACCCCCTGTACAAGGAGCTCGTCAAGGCCAAGGATGCGAGCGGCAAGGCCGGACCCGTCATCTGGAACTTCGAGAAATTCTTGGTGTTGCCCAGTGGCAAAATCAAGCGCTTCCGTCCCACGACGAAGCCCGACGCCCCCGAGGTCATCGAAGCCATCGAAAGTGCACTCGCATAACGTGTGATGTGACCCGCGTCACAAATGGTGGAGATGGGGGGAATTGAACCCCCGTCCATTACTGAAATTGTGAGTCTTCTACGGGTGTAGCTGATTGAATCGTTTTCTCGGCCCCGACCTTTATTACCAGCACCTAAGTCGACGGGCCCAGCCAGAGTTTGAGTCCCACAGTGCCCTCAGGCGTAACACTGTAGCTAGTTCCCTAAATGACGTCAGGACACGAGTCGGGATCTACCTCGGTCTGACGGACTTCAGACTCGCTTAGGCAGCGAGGGCGAAGTCAGTGCGGTTTGTTTTTGCACTTATTGTTTGCAGATGTCGTTAACGAGATATCCCTGCATCCTCGACCCGCTTCTCTCTCGCTCGCAGGCAATGTCGAAACCGATCATCCCCCGGAAGAAAGTGACAAGCACGTCACATCACACGCTATTGAGTTACTCAGACGATTCGTAACGAACCGTGCACGCGCAAATTTTCAGCGCAAGTGAAGTGTACAACGCTCCACTGACAAGAACTATTCCCGCTCTAGTCGCCCAGTTGCTTGCGGGAGGAGATGGCGCGGTCGGACTCACGCTTGTCTTGACGCTCTCGCAGAGTCTGACGCTTGTCATACTCTTTCTTGCCCTTCGCCAGTGCCAACTCAACCTTGGCCTTGCCATCGGAGAAGTAGAGCTGCAAAGGGACAAGCGTCAAGCCGCCCTCTTTAACCTTGCTGTGTAACTTAAGGATCTCTTGTTTGTGCATCAAAAGTTTGCGCTTGCGCCGGGGAGCGTGGTTGTTCCACGTGCCCTGGTGATACTCCGGAATGTGGACCGCGTCTAGCCAGGCTTCGCCGTTCTCGATGAAGGCGTAACCATCAACCAACGAAGCGCGGCCTTCGCGCAAGGACTTGACTTCAGTTCCCCACAACGAGAGCCCAGCCTCGAACGTCTCAATGATGAGATAGTCGTGGCGGGCCTTGCGGTTGGTGGCAACAACCTTCTTACCAAGCTCTTTTGGCATCGCACACCTCCCTCAGAATTCGTTGGCGCGAACTATCAGTTTAGGCGAGCACGTTGACCGCAAAACCTCCGAGCCTCCAGACTCGTATCAGCCCACCTAGATCTTGAGGTAGCGAGTGATGGCGAAGTTAGCCGAGACGGCGGCCAAGATCGACCCTACGACGACGAGGATCGGCAGCACGATCAGCGCATCCCCAACCCCGACAAATGACGTCAGCGGGATATTTACGGCCAGGTACCCCTGCACGAAGAAGTGCACGATCCCCACCATGGCACCGCCGGCAAGCAGAGATCCCACAAAGGCCGCGAAGACACCCTCCAAAATGAAAGGTGTTTGGATGAAGCCGTTCGAGGCTCCCACCAGTCTCATGATGCCGAGTTCTCGCCGCCTCGAGAACGCCGATAAGCGAATCGTTGTCGCAATGAGCAAGACGGCAGCGATGAGCATGAGGGATGCGACACCGATGGCTGTGTAACTAGCCGCGTTCAAGATGGAGAAAATCTGATCAAGATAGCTGCGCTGATCGGTGACTGATTCCACCCCCTTTTCGGCCGAGAGAGCCTCCACCAACACGTCTGACTGGGACGGATCTTTTAGGTTGACCCAATAGGTCTCGTTCAGTTGATCTGGGGTGACATACTCCGCAACCGGGTTGCTGGCGAATTGCTTCTGAAAGTTGGCGAACGCTTCGTCATGGTTTTCAAAGAAGTACTTGTCAATGAAGGGCGACAGAATCGGGGAGGCCAAAGCGGCATCTATGGCGGCGACCTGATCTGGGGTTGCCGCGCCATTCGCGCAATTCTCGCCAAATGACACATCCGTGCAGAGGTAGACAGCGACCTGAGCCTTGTCATACCAATAGTTTTTCATTTGGCCGATCTGCATTTGGAGCAAGATCGCCGTACCGACGAACGTCAGCGAGATGAAGGTCACCAAAACTACGGAAACAACCATGGAAGCATTTCGGCGAAGGCCGTTGGCAACCTCCGACCAGATCAGGGCAAACCTCACGAGACAGGCCCCACGTTCTGATCAGTATCAGGATTCTCTTTTGCCCGGGTCTGAGCCTGAATGCGCAATCTCTCCGTGATGGGGACGTCCGCATTCGGCTCTGCCGGTAAGCGTTGAATCGGCTTGGAGTCATTCATGCCAAAGAGTTGATCGAGAGAACCGAGGTCGTCGGCATCATCGGCGTCGGCGAAGACGTCTGGGAGCTCGGGAACGGCATCCATCGTTATCTCATCGGTTTCGTCAAACACAGGCTTGGGTGCGACGAGATCCGTTGTCTCGATAATGCTGGGCTGTTCGGCGGCCGTCACGACACGCGGCGGCCCTTGTCGCACGGGCGGCTTCGCCACGCCGGAGTAGGTCGCTCCGACTAAACCATCTGGCATCTCCGAACTCGCTGCGGCTTGCGCTCGAGCGGCGGCAGCAGCCGCAGAAATAGCCGCACTCGTGGGACCCGAAAGCGTGGTCTGCCCTGTCACAGGGTTAAGCCCACCGACGACGGGAAGAGCGGCTGTCTGCCCATAACCGGCCTCGCGTTCGTCACGCACAATCTGGCCGGCGACAAGTTCGATCACGCGCTTTTGCATGCGGTCCACAAAGTCTGCCGCGTGGGTGGCCATGACGATGGTGGTTCCGGATGCGTTGATGCGCTCCAGCAGTGCCATGATTCCGGCACTCGTGGCGGGGTCAAGGTTTCCAGTGGGCTCATCGGCGAGGAGCAATGCTGGCTTGTTCACGATGGCGCGAGCAATGGCAACGCGCTGCTGTTCACCGCCAGAGAGTTCGTGGGGGTAGCGGGCGGCCTTTCCTGCCAACCCCACCATTTTCAAGACATCGGGCACGGCCTCCTGAATGAAGCCCCGCGACTTGCCGATAACCTGCAGCGTAAAAGCCACGTTGTCGAAGACCGTCTTGTTCGGCAGCAGGCGGAAGTCCTGAAACACGACTCCGAGGTTGCGCCGAAAGAAGGGTACTTTGCGGCTCGAGATCGTTCCCAGGTCTTGCCCGAGAACATGGATCGAGCCGATGTTGGGGCGGTCTTCTTTGATCATCAAGCGCAGGCACGAGGATTTTCCCGAACCCGAGGCACCGACGAGAAAGACAAACTCGCCACGGAGGATTTCGAAGTCGACCCCGTTGAGAGCGGGGCGTGACGTGCCCGCGTATTTCTTAGTGACGTTAGTAAAACGAATCATGACTCTGCGAGCTTAAGCGGGGCTGTCAATGTTGATGGGCAGCGACTCGCTTTATTTAGCGGGTTGTTTGCGCCACTTGATGCCGGCGGCGATGAACCCGTCCAAATCTCCGTCAAATACGTTCGAAGGATTATTGACTTCATAGTCCGTTCTGAGGTCTTTCACCATTTGATAGGGAGCCATGACGTAGCTGCGCATCTGGTCCCCCCAGCTGGCCGTGATGACACCGGCGAGCTCCTTCTTCTTGGCACTTTCGGCTTCGCGCTGCAAGAGGAGAAGCCGCGATGTGAGCACGCGCATGGCTGCTGCGCGGTTTTGAATCTGGCTCTTCTCGTTCTGGCAGCTCACGACCGTTCCTGTGGGAAGGTGCGTGATGCGAACGGCGGAGTCCGTGGTGTTGACCGACTGGCCACCGGGGCCACTGGAACGAAACACATCCACGCGAATGTCATTCTCGGGAATCTCAATCGCTTCGGTTTCCTCCATGAGGGGCACAACCTCGACGGCGGCGAAGCTCGTTTGGCGCTTCCCAGCCGAGTTGAAGGGGCTCATGCGCACGAGACGGTGGGTTCCCGCCTCGACGCTGAGGGTGCCAAAAGCGTAGGGCGCATCCACCTCGAATGTTGCCGACTTGATGCCGGCCTCTTCGGCGTAGCTGGTATCCAGAACGCTCACCTTGAAACCGTGCTTCTCCGCCCACCGCAGGTACATGCGCAAAAGCATTTCGGCGAAGTCTGCGGCATCGACACCGCCGGCACCGGATCGAATGGTCACCACAGCCGGGCGAGCGTCATACTCGCCATTCAACAGGGTCTGAATTTCGAGGTCGCCCAGAATTTTGGTGATGCTCGCCAGTTCGGCTTCGGCTTCTTTGCCCGAGGCCTCGTCCCCGGCTTCATTGGCCATCTCAACCAAAACTTCGAGGTCATCGAGGCGACTTTCGATGCTGACGACTTGTTTGAGTTCCGCCTGACGGTGACTCAGCGCACTGGTAACCTTCTGAGCGTTGTCGGGGTCATCCCACAAATCTTGGGCCTCGGCCAGCTCATTCAACCGCGAAATTTCGGCGGTGAGCTTCGTGACGTCAATAACGGCGCGGATATCAGCAAATGTCGAGCGGAGTGCCCGAATCTGCTCGGTGAGATCTAATTCAAGCATGATGATGTCAGCTTATCGAGCGAACAGGTTCGAGGGCGGCGTAGGCTGGCACTGCCATGACAGACCCCTCACGCCCGTTCTCGTTGCGTTCGGCGATTCTTCCGGTCTACTTACCCACCCTGCTTTTCGCGGCAGGCGAGTCCGCCATCATCCCGGTCATTCCGGTCATTGCTGGAAGCGTTGGAGCCACTCTGGCCATCGCCGGTTTGGTGGCTGCCATGCTCACGGTGGGAATCGTCATGGGCGATATCCCGAGCGGCTGGATTGTGTCGCGCATCGGTGAGCGCAACGCCATGCTGTGGGCATCTCTGCTGGCCCTGATTGCGGTCCTCGTGTGTCTCACGGCCCCCAACCCGGCCGTCTTGGGGCTTGGCATTCTGCTGATCGGTTTAGCCACGGCAGTTTTTGCTCTCGCCCGGCATGCTTTTCTCACCAGCTACGTGCCCCTGCCATACCGGGCTCGGGCGCTCTCCACGTTGGGCGGCATGTTTCGCGCCGGCAGCGTGGTTGGTCCTCTTCTGAGCGCCGCCTTGATTGCCTGGACAGGATCCGCTCACTCAGCCTTTTGGCTCACCGTCATCTTTACGCTCGCCACGACGGCCACTCTGATCTTCCTTCCCGATCCCGAGGCAACTTTTGGATCGGTACGCCGGGTCGAAACTCGAAGGGGATACGCGCAGACACCGGGGGAAGTCGAAGCCGACGAGGAGACGCAGGGGCTCTGGCGCATCATTTTTGAGAGCCGCCACGTTCTGCTGCGGCTGGGCTCCGCGGCCGCCATTGTGGGCGCTCTCAGGGCTGGTCGCACCGTCATTTTGCCGCTGTGGGCTTTGAGTATTGGGATCCGCGACTCGGATACGGCGCTCATCATCGGCATCGCGAGTGCCCTCGACTTTGCCCTCTTCTTTACCAGCGGTCAGATCATGGACCGCTGGGGGCGCCTGTGGTCGGGGGTGCCCTCCATGCTCACCATGGGCACAGCGCTCGTGGTTCTCTCGTTTACCCACGACTTCGGCTCCGCGGTGCCCTGGTTTATCGCTGTCGCCTTTGCTCTTGCGATTGGCAACGGTGTCGGCTCGGGCATCCTGCTCACCCTGGGCTCGGATCTGGCCCCCGAATCGAACCCTGCGCCTTTCTTGGGGGCGTTCCGGTTTACGACGGATACCGGTGCCGCCCTTGCCCCGCTCGGCGTTGCCGCTGTGACCGCCTACGCGTCGCTCTCGCTGGCCACCGGACTCGTCGGAGGGCTCGGTTTCATCGGCGCCTTCCTTCTGCTGCGGTACGTGCCGCGCTTCCTGCCGCACATCAAGTAATCCAAGCTTCCCCCGTGTAGCTCCCCACCTGGCCGTTGCATGCCCGGCCACTCCTGCCCCGGCCGCCGCGCCTGGCGACGGGACCTTCGAAAATGGGCGAAAATGAAGCACGTGACTAATTCAGAGTGGGACTCCCGCGTTCTTGCCGCCCAGCCCGGGGCACACTTCATGCAAAGCGAAGCCTGGGCCGCTCTTAAAGCCGGTAGCGCTTGGACCCCTAGCCGTCTGGAGATCGATATTTCTTCGGCCGGCGAAACGTTCCCCGTGCAGGCCTTCTCCCGCAAGGTCACCACGCTCGGAATTCCACTCGGAACTCTGCGCCACCTGCCGCGCGTCACTGGAATAACTCCCGCCCACGTTGCCGGGCTCACCGCTGCCGCCGAAGCCAGTCCCGCCGGCACCCTGGCCATGAAGCTCGAGTTCTTCCAGCCGGTCGACACGGATCTCGTGACCTCGTTCACCGATGCCGGGTGGGTGGCGTGCAAAGCATCCCAGTATCGTCACGCCGTTGTGGTCGACACGAGCGGCACCGAAGACACCCTTCTCGCGGGCTTCAAGAAGCGTGCCCGCTACGAAGTGCGTCTCGCCGAACGCTCGGGGGTCACCGTGGAGGCTGCCGAACCCACCGAGGCCAACATGGCGCGCCTCCTCACCCTCCTGCACGAGACCGCCGACCGCACCGGGGCATTCTTTAGAAATGACGAGTACCTGCTGAAATCTTGGCGGGAGTTTGCTTCGCGAGGTCAAGGGTTCGTCTACCTCGCCGAACACGAGGGCGACCTCGTTGCCGGGGCCTTCGTGATGACCTTTGGCACTGTCGGTTGGTACAAAGATGGTGGCTCCACGCGCGAAAAAGACAAGCTCGGCGGCGCTCGCTACCTGCAGTTCTGCATCATGCGCGATCTGCAGTCCCGGGGTATCACCTCCTACGACCTCGGCGTGATTCCCCCACCGGCCGAGGCGGAGAACAGCGCCATGAAGGGGCTGTTCACGTTCAAGACGAGCTTCTCAGATGAGACCACGACGTTCATGCCGGCTTTGCAATATGGCATCGGCCGTGGCAACGCGCTCTGGCAAAAGTACGAAGGCAAGTACCTCGGCGCTTACTCTCGCCTCAAGCACGACTACTGGTACTAGTTCATGGCAAGAAAAGACTGAATCTTTTAGGCAATAAGTCATTTCAGATTATCAAGAAATGCCAAGTCAGATCCAGAGGTGAACGCAGAGCCTATAGATACCGCGCCACAGCCCGACGCCAAAAAATCGGCTGCATTGTCGGCATCGATACCGCCGGTGGCGACAAACTTAACCGAAGGGAATGGACCATGTTGTGCTCTAACCCACCCCGTTCCTAACTGAGCTGCAGGGAACGCCTTCAACCAACGAAATCCGCCTCTTACTGCATGAGAAATCTCAGTTGCAGTGGCCACACCAGGAAGATGGGGAATGTCAAGTCGCGCCGATTCTCTTGCAACGTCGTCAGCGAAACCGGGGGCAACAGTGAACATAGCCCCCAACTGCTTAACTTCGCGCAGTTGCTCCAACGTTGTCACCGTACCTGCGCCAACGATACGTCCAGAGCTTCTTGCTTCCGCGATTGCTGCTCGGAGCGAGGGGATGGCCACCTCCGACTGCACCGGGATTTCAACCAGATCTATTCCAAGGGCCCATACGGTCCGGCATAACTCAACCGTACGAGCGGGGGACTGCCCGCGGAAGATTGCCATGATTGGACGTTCTTCGAAATGCTTCGAAAAAAACTCAGTGCTTTCCATACTCATCTCCTCGCCATCCGAATTCTCGCGAGATTGTCAAGGCGCTTAGACGAAACTCGGGGATTCTTGCTCTCAATACCTCAAGGGGTGCGACGACTTTTAGCGCGGTCAATGAGACTCCCATGGAGACTTTGCCTCGAGCATCATAAATCGGAAGTGCAACACAATTGATGTAGTCTTCCTTCTCGCCGTTGTCCTCGGCCCAGCCACGCGAGCGTACTTGCGAGAGTTCTTGCCTCAAAGCCTCTGCTGTCACTATCGTCGTCGAGCTGTATCGCTGAAATGTGGCGGCGGTAATAGCTTTCTCGCGAACTGCCTCATCGGCAAAAGCTAATACAACTTTGGCAACACTGGCCGAATGGGTCTCTGCACGAAGGCCGATTCGCGACCCCATCATCATCGTGGCGCCATCTACCTTGTCCACATAAACGACTTCGTCGCCGGTCAGCTGAGCTAAATGAACTGTGTGACCACTTTCTTCAGATAACCTCTGAACGTGCGGATGCGCTATTGTGCGAGCATCTATCTGATCGATGGCAAGCTGTCCAAGCGCGATGATGCCAAAGCCGGTGACATACGCTCCATTCGATAATTGGCGTGCGAACCCCTGCAAGCTAAGGGTCTGCAACAAACGTAACGCGGTTGACTTGTGCACATCGAGGTGTGCGGCAACTTCCGTGAGACTCCTAGGCGACGTCGAGATAAAGCGGAGAATGTCCAGGGCGCGGACCACAGTTTGCGACATAGACTCACCAATCTCTTGTGTGACGTATTGCCCGGCCTTGCTGAAACCTATCGCCTAGGAGATTAGCGGAAAAAACGTCACTATCCGACCGTTGTGGTGCATCGGTGGTCGACGCAAGGACTCGAGACGCCGCAAGATGTCCAAGGCTTAAGCGCTCCACAGCGTTTGACCCTCTTAGCATCCCGCTCAACCAGCCGGCAGCAAATGCGTCACCCGCTCCAACGGGATCGAGTATCTTGACTCTTTTTGCCGGCACGCGGGCCACCTCGTCAGGAGAAAACGACACAGCTTCGATTCCACCGTCTTTAACGACGAGCGTAGATGGCTTATCGATAACTTCGCGGACTTCCTCCGCGCTCGACACACCCCAGAGTGCAGAGGCTTCGTCCAAACCTACAAAAACAACATCACTCGCCTGAGCGAGTTCCAAGAGTTCGAAGGCAGGGTCCCTGTCCCCCCACAACGCTGGGCGATGATTGACATCGAAGCTAACAAGAGCCTCTCCCAGAACTCTGTTGAAAATGAACTCATTAAGAAGTTCGCGGCAGCTCACGGAGATAGCAGCAGTGATGCCGCTGAGATGGATCGCGCGTGGCGTTGTCCCGTGCAATTCGCTAAACGAACCCGGTCCCATAGTGGACGCCGCACTACCAGCCCGGTAATAGTAAACCGACGTTCCTTCAGGGTGAGGATCCTTAAAATAAACACCTGTCGGAAAATCTGAGGTTCTTATCACAGCTGAAATATCAACTGAGGCGGCTCTTAATTCCGAACAGATTATGGCTCCAAAAGGATCCGCCCCTAGATACCCAGCCCAGGCGACATCGTGTCCCAAAGCCGCAAGGATCAATGCCACATTTGACTCGGCTCCCCCCGGGCGAAGAATGTACTGTGAATCCCCGTCCAAGTGACCTCCTGAAATCGGCGTCACCATCACCATAGTTTCCCCGATGCAGAGCACTTCAAAAGTTCTCACGTTCTAAGCTCCAGATCGTTCGGACAAAATCGAATAAATTGCAACATATGCAATATAGTTGCAGAATATGCAAGAGGATGCAATGCTACCACCGAGACAAACCACATCTACCCCTAGTTCCAAAGGGACGGGTTATTTCCGATGGCACCTCTAGGGCTTTCGTCACACCGCAAATAACAACTAAGGAGATCGATGATGATCAGCTCAACTTCCCGTCGCATGATGGCGGTCGCCGCAGCATTTGCAATAACAACAGCAGGGCTAAGTGCATGTAGCACTAGCGCTGACGCAGATGCTAAATCTGCGACCGAAGGTGGAACCCTAGTATTTTCCAACTGGCAGTGGCTAGAGCCGGGAAGGGGGGAAGTCATGTGGGAAGCGGTGAATGGGTATGTCACGGACAACCCAAAGGCCGAATTGGTCAAATCAGAGACTGCGTTTGCTCAGTACGCAGACAAGCTCAACACCCAGTTGGGCGCAGGATCAGGCCCAGACGTCTTTGTTATCGGAGACAGCCAGTTCGTCACTCTCGCTGAGGCCGGTTTGTTGGAGCCTTTGAACAGTTCGGTGAGTGGTGTAAAGCTAAACGCATCCAACGATTCCATGGTGTTGGAGGGGGATCAACTTGGCGTTACCTGGGATCAGGTCAGTTATGCATTGCTCGGGAACAAGATAGTTATGGAACAAGCAGGATTGACCCAAATGCCAACTACTGTGGATGAGCTTATTGCGGCGAGTAAAGCAATTGAAGCAAACGGCGCAGATGGATTTGCAGTGCGCCACCAGATGAACGACTTCGGCGGCTGGTATTTCGATTTCCAGGCTTGGCCCTATGGACAAGGTGGCGCTTGGTCTGACGGCGAGAAGCTGACAATTGACTCCCCCGCAAATGTCAAAGGAGTCTCTGAGTTCAAGAGAGTGATGGAGGCAGGCATAGTGCCAATCGGCGACGACGCTTCCACATTCCGTACAAAATTTAAGGAAAACCAACTTGGCTTCACCATTGACAACAGTGGAGCGGCTGCTTCCTTCGCATCCGGGGGTAAATTGACGGGTGCTGATATTCTTTCGGCACCGCTACCGTTTCCCTTTTCTGGCCAAAATGAACATCTCATTCTTGCAGTGAACGCTAATAGTAAGAACAAAGAGCTAGCAAAGAACTTTGTGTCATGGGTTGTGAGCGAGAGTGGGCAGTCGGCACTTCGACCATCTATGGGCGCTAGCACGATGGCGACCAATATTCCGCTTGAACAAGAGTTTGAAACTGCTAATCCGTGGGCTGCGACTTACCTTGAGAATGGCAGCAAGTCCCGAAGCGTGCTAATCCCTGGATTCGAAACAGAAACTGTTCCGATCATGCGCATCATCATGCAGGCCGTTGAGAGGGTCATAGCAGAGGGCCAGGATCCTCAGGCCGCGCTCAGTCAAGCTCAGCAAGAAGCCGAGGCGGCAAACTAGCAATCCACACTAAAAGGTGCCCGAGGGTGAAGCCGAACAGCTCCCCCTCGGGCTTCTATTGAAAGGTGCGTTCTATGCCAGTTTTAGTTGAAGATGAAAAAGACGTTGTGCACAATTCCAAATCTTCCCCACGAAAAAACCGACTTAAAAGTCATTCAAGAGGATTTAGCCGATGGGCCGGATACTTATTTATTGCACCAGCGATCATATACCTGGCTATTTTTCTTCTTGTCCCTTTTGCGCGAGGGATTCAGTTGAGCTTTACCGACTCCGTCTTAGTCAATCCATCCGGTGGCAGTTTCGTCGGGATCGAAAATTACGCGAACCTTGTCACCAGCGCTCGATTTTGGAACTCTCTTGGAGCAACCCTCACGTACACTGCAACAACCGTATTTTTTTCTATGTTTGTTGGAACCACAACGGCAATTCTCGTCAATCGGAAGTTTCGGGGCCGCACGATTGTAAGGGCTATTCTTACCTTCCCATACGCCATGCCGTCGGTCGCCGTCACCCTGGTCTTCATCTGGATTTACAATCAATCCGGTGGAATTCTCAATCGAACGACCGGGGCTCTTGGCCTGGGAGAGGTCGGCTGGCTAACTGATCCTTCTTTCGGGATGTTTTCAGTCGTTGCGACAACGGTGTGGAAGGTCTTTCCTTTTGTAATGTTGGTAATGCTTGCTGCGCTCCAATCTGTACCTGAGGAGCTCTTCGAGGCCGCTCGAGTGGATGGCGCGGATTCATTAAGCACTTTTAGGTCTATTGTCCTGCCACACCTGATGCCGACAATCAGAGTTGTCGCCCTCCTGATGACTATTTGGTCAATTAGAAGGTTCGAAATCATTTTCCTACTGACAGGTGGAGGTCCAGTAGAAAAAACGAACACTCTGGTAATCAATATCTACCAACGAGCCTTCAGCGAACAGCAACTTGGCGCGGCTGCCGCGATTGCTGTTTTGGGTCTCATCCTCTCCCTTGCCGTCACGGTGGTCTTCTTCCTGGCAGAACGTCGTGAGAACGTGAAAGAAGGAACCTCATGAAAACTCGCAGAGTAGCCGTTCGCGCTCTCACCTTCACTTCGCTTTCAATAACTTTGGTGTTCGCGGCTTTCCCCGTTTACTGGATGATCAACACGATGCTCGCCACGGATTCAGAGCTTTACCAATCCGGGCAATCGTTCTGGGCTCATCTCGAAAGATTCGGCACAATTCCTTTTCTTCTAAATGATGTGCCAATATTTAAATGGCTCACGAACTCTTCAATCATCGCGTTCGGTTCGACATTCCTCAGCCTGCTTCTGGCGTTGTTAGGCGCATACGCTCTCAGCCGGTTTAGATTCCACGGGAAGGGTCTTGCTGGATTCCTGCTCTTCTCGACGCAAATGCTTCCCGAGGCATTTCTAGTAGTGCCCCTCTTTGCGTTGTTTGGAAGTCTCGGCTTGCTGAATGGCCTCTTAGGTCTCGTCATCGCAAATACGACTTTCACAATGCCAGTTGCTCTTTTCATTATGAAAAGTGCAATCGACAAGATTCCTTATGAAATCGAAGAGTCGGCGCGGATAGACGGCTGTCCTCGTTATGGGCAACTATCAATGATTGTGCTTCCTTTAATCCTCCCGAGCGTTGCGGCAGCGGCCGTCATTTCATTCTTTGACGGCTGGAATGAATTCCTCTTCGCAAATACCTTCATATCCGATTCCGAAATATGGCCGGCGTCGGTTGGGCTTGCTTCTTTCATCGGGCAGTATTCGACTCCACTCGGAAGCGTCATGACTGCGGCCTTTTTGTTCACGCTTCCTGCCGTCATATTTTTCTTGATAGTTCAAAGACAAATCGTCAGCGGCCTCACCGCAGGCGCCGTGAAAGGATAGTCAATGCCAAGCATCACATTCAAGAATCTCAGCAAGTCTTACGGCAGCACCCCAATTATTCGCGAATTCACTGCGGACATCGACGACAAAGAATTTCTCGTACTGCTCGGGCCTTCTGGTTGCGGAAAGTCGACAATGCTCCGCATGATTGCGGGCCTGACCGATATTACCTCTGGCGAATTGCTTTTCGACGGGGAGCTCGTAAACACGCTTGAACCGCGCGCTCGTAATGTCGCCTTTGTTTTCCAGTCCTATGCCCTTTACCCACATATGACCGTCCAAGAAAACATCGCTTTTCCTCTTATTATGGATCGTTTTAAAGGCTGGTATCACATTCCCATACTCAATTCGATTATGAGACGTGTTCTCGCAAACAGCCCCGATGTCCGCGACCGTGTGACCGAAGTCGCAGAAATGCTCGAGTTGAGGGAGTTGATGAAGCGGCGCCCGAAAACCCTGTCTGGTGGACAACGTCAACGTGTCGCCGTTGCTCGTGCACTAGTTAGAGATCCTTCTTTGTACCTGCTCGATGAGCCGCTTTCCAACCTTGACGCAAAACTCCGAACACAGATGCGTGGGGAGATTTCCGCACTATTTAGAAGGGTCTCTAAGTCCTTCGTATATGTGACTCATGACCAAGTCGAAGCCATGACGATGGCTACCCGCATTATTGTTTTGAATCACGGCGAGGTGCAGCAAATCGGCACCCCCAATGAAATCTATAACAGCCCTTCCAATACCTTTGTTGCGAGCTTTATCGGAGCACCTGCAATGAATCTAATTCCAGTGACAGTATCTTCTGGTCGAACGGTTATTCGGGATGGCTCCCAGGCGATCAGCGTCCGATGCGAACAGCCGGACGGTGACTACCTATTGGGCATTCGACCAGAAGTCATAGCTTTGGCAGATGCAGGAACTGCATCCGAGGCTTATGTCACTTCCTTGGAACACTTGGGGGGCGAAACTGTCATTGGATTTCAATTCAAAAAACCGAGCCAGAGCAACCTCCTTGCCGCTACCGCAGTTTATTCCAATCACTATGCGCGAATTCCTGGTCGAATTGAACTCAAACCGGGAAGTGTGCAGGACTTCGATATTAATATCACCGCTGGGGTCTGGTTCGACGAAAAAACCGGGCAAGCCCTTAACGTCAACTCAGAGGAATTGCAGAGAAAGGAATGACTCTTGGCTTTTTATCAGGACCTCGGGATTAGCACCGTAATCAACGCGAAAGGAACTTTCACGGCATTGGGGGGTGCCCTTATGTCGGATGAAGTTCTCGCCGCAATGAACGAGGCTGCTCGTTGTTCCATTGACATGCACGAGCTACACATTGCTGCAGGCAAACGGCTGGCGCAACTCACTCAGAATGAAGCGGCATACGTCACATCCGGTTGTGCTGCCGCCCTGGTATTGGCGGTTCTAGCCATCCGGAATAATGGCGACCCATCCGGGATTATTTCTTTTCCCGGTCACGCGGAGCGACCTTTTGAAGTTGTCATGCACACGGCACATCGCATCCCATACGATTCCGCGCTGGCTCTAGCTGGCGCAACGATCCGCCAAATCGGCAATGCTCAGCAAACCTTTGAGTGGGAGTTAGAGGCAGCAATAACCAAGGAAACTGCCGCAGTCCTATACGTGCCCGGAACACACCTCGCACAGGTTGCACTGCCGCTTGATGTTGTCGTTGCTATCGCGCACGCCAGAGGCATTCCTGTTGTAGTCGACGCCGCAGCACAACTTCCTCCGGTTGAGAATCTCTGGTCCTTTACGCGGGACCAGGGTGCGGATATCGCTGTTTTCTCCGGCGGTAAAGCCCTGGGCGGCCCTCAAGCATCTGGCCTGATGGTAGGCCGAACTGATTTGATAGAAGCCGCGCGACAGAATGGTGCGCCCTATCAGCGGTGGGCCAGGGCGCTGAAAGTCGGTAAAGAAGAGATTGCAGGCCTAATCACCGCCGTATCACGTTTCGTCTCTTTAGACCACAGGGCAGTTCATCAAGACTGGCTGAAGACAGTTCAGAGTTGGCACGCGGCCTTCGAAGACACTCCTGGAGTAATTGCATCAATCGAACCGACGAATGAAGCGGGTCAGCCAGTTCCCCGTCTACATCTCGGTATCTCCAATCCTGAACGTGCCCGAAAGGTTTTGGACTTCATAGACGCATCCAATCCTCGTGTAATGGTCCTGCCCGATATGCGCAACGGGCAGCCACATGGGCTCTGGTTGACTCCCGAGATTCTCAAAGCTGGAGAGCCAGGGAACGTCCAGAACGTTGTGCTCAGTTCCATAGACCAATCAAAATGAGGAAGAGATGATCAAAAAAGCTGTAACCACTCTCGCCGCTCCACCACCAACCGGGGCATATAGCCAGGGGATCGCCGGCAATGGTTTCTTCTATACCGCCGGCTTTGGTCCTCAGGATCCCCTTACCGGCGCCCTCGCTACCAGTGTTGGCGAGCAAACTCGGCAGGTATTGAGGAATATTGAGGCCGTCCTGCAAAGCGCTGGTCTCACGACGGACGATGTTGTCAAGGCGACGGTGCACCTCCAGGATCTTGAACGTGACTTCGAAGAATATAACTCGTCTTATTCTGAGTTCTTTAAAGAGCCCTACCCTGTTCGAACAACAGTTGGCTCGCAGCTTAGAGGGATTTTGGTTGAAATAGACGTCGTTGCAGCGTTACCAAAATCTAGATAGCAACTTTGCCAAATCATCGTAAAGTCATCGCCGCTTCATCTCAGCTTGAGGAGCGCGAGTAAGCGATCTCAATTAAACAAAAAGTAAGGGCAGTCAAAATGAAGATCAGATCAGTTCAGGCTATTCCCGCGAGCATTGCCTACAACCATCGTGAGGTCAGCTTCCAAGTGGCACGCGATGGTGTGTCGGACGTTGTCGTGCGAGTGGAAACGGAAGACGGCACTGTCGGATGGGGAGAGTCGTGCAGCGGCAGCGACACGGTTTCAATCGTCGCGGCAATAGAAGCGATGTCGGCGTTCGTGGTCGGCCGATCACCGTGGGATGTCGAACGGATGAGAAAGGATCTATTGCACCATGGACTCTGGCAATTTCGCGAGGGGACAGCCAATTTCGCTTGGGCCGGAATCGACATGGCCCTATGGGACTTGTGCGGTAAGGACGCTGGTGTGCCGGTCTACAAGCTACTTGGAGGGGCAGTTCGCGACAGCGTCAACTACTTCTACTACCTTTCTTGGGATAATGAAGAAGACATGCGCCAACAATGCGCGCGTGGCCTTTCCTTGGGGTACGGCGTGTTTTACCTCAAGGTCGGTAGAGATATCGAGGCCGACGTGAAGCGAGTCGCTCTGGTCCGCGAGATCATCGGCACGAAGCCGTTGCTTCGGTTGGACGCAAATGGCGCTTGGTCTCCTTCCGAAGCCATTTCAAACCTCAGAAAACTCCAAGAGTTTGACATCGATTTCATGGAGCAACCAGTGAAAGAAAGCCCCCCTGAATTGATGCGGCGGGTTCGGGATAGTGGAATCATGCCGATTGCAGCCAATGAAGGATTGTGGACAGAGGCGGATGCCATAAGTCGAATCCTCGCGGAAGTAGCGGACGTCTATTGTTTCAGTCAGTATTGGGTCGGCTCGTTGCGTAATTTCCAGTTCATCGGTTCGCTTGCCGGCCGACAGGGCGGAACGGTTTGCAAGCACACTCATGGTGAATTTTCTATCGCGGCAACTGCCGCTCACCACGTGCTCCTGACACTGCCGAAGATCGTGGAAGGCAACCAACAGACAAGCGCCCACATGACCGCCGATCTCTCTGAGGTTCCGATTAAGGACGGCCCTAAATGGGGTTTGCCAATTGCCCCTGGACTGGGCGTTGAAATCGACCAGGACCAACTTGCTGATGCTTCCGCTAGGTACCAGAGAGACGGTCAGTTTCTCCCTTATCAGTTGGACGACCTCCGAGCGGGGTGGCGGCTGTGATGCGCTGACGAACTACCGCAAGTTGGTGGCAAGCAGCTTTGGCGGAACGAAATGGGTATACGCCGCCTATGCTGACGGCCCGAGTCTCTTGTCGATACTGAAGAGAAAATCGCTGCGCGAGTGAATGACCTCGCACACGAACGGTGGCGTGCGCTTCCTAGCGCGTTGTTATCTAAAGGCGATCTCGCAGGCCCCCTTTGTGCCTCCGCCAAACGCATTTCTCAACCTAATCGGGCTTCAAATGCTTGTCTGCCAAGTCTTATCAGGCCATTCCAAAGCGGGCACAGCAAGTGGACCTTGTATCGTCAGTGAGCTTATTTGCGTCTCAGATATCCAGTTCGTGGTTAAAGGAAAAACTGGAAGTCGAACGCTCCGATCGGACAATACACGTGGACTGGGAGCCCTTCGCCCATTGATTGATGACTACAAACCACACTTGAGCGACAACCAAAGGAGAAGGCCTCCCGCCAATCAATCGAGTGTTACCAACGCAATGAAGGAGTGCCTGTAGCTCGTTAGAAGAAAATACTCCGCGCCGTCGACTCCACGCTCAGGCGAATGCCTTCCGGCAGGAAGAGTGATACCACCGGAGGCCGCCAGTAGGCAGCGAGTTCGATAGTGGCACTTCGCCCGTCGCGCGTGACCGCACGACTGATTTCGAGACCATCGAGCTTCGTCGCGCCTGCGCCAGCGATATACCCCTGAGCCGCTCGGTTTACGGCGTCATCGGTCATCAGGGGTCGCACGAAACTCCCGGTTTCTCCGATAACCACGGACGAGAGTTCGAAAGATTCTGATGCGGCCAATGCCGCCCCATCGGCAAGGCTAAAGAGTCGCTTTCGTTCGAGATACAGACTCGTGGCGGCACTGACGCCAAGAATCAGAGCCAACGCAAGTGCTGCACTGAAAATGATCAGAATGAGAGTCGACCCCTCCTCAGAGGTGTGAGATCCGTCTTCTTTCATCAGTCACCACTCCAGAAACGTGAGACGTGTTGTGTGGCCGTCGCATTGACCGGAACGCGCGCCAGTCTGTCGAGTCCCAAAACGGCCGGAACTAAAGGCAAATCTACTTGGAGCGTGATGGCCACCGTGACGCTCGCCAATCGGTGGAGACACGGAGTAGTTTGGGGCACACACGTTATTGTCATACCCACAGCCGCATCGCCCAGCCCATAGTCATCCAGGCCAAAGGCGAGTGCTCGTTGGGCACGAGCAAACCCCTCCGCTTCGGTGGGCGCCTGCACAAAAACGCGCGCCGCCTGCCGTGCGGCGCCTTCCGCGGCCAGAGCCGCACCCTGAACTGCCGACAGGACGAGCACCAGATACACCAACGGAACCAGCAACAGGAGCCCCGCGGTGATGAATTCCAGTGATGATGATCCCTCGTCAGGGGCGCGAAAGAGGCGTCGACCGTCGCTGAGCCCGCTGTCACTCAATAACTTCACGCGCTGCATGCCCACTCACCTCCAACGATTGGGGCGGACCCCACAGGCCCAGCAAAGGTAAGGGCGCACGAACCGTGACGATGATTGCCGGGTGCCCCAGCCACATCTCATACTCGACTCGAACGTCCTGCGCGTACTGCTCACCCACAGCCGTTTCAATCAAGTCCCGGGTGCGATCGTGCCCCGCCGAGAGGCTCGAGTCGGCGAGGGCAGCCCAGCGAGCACCTTCGGCCGCGGCATCCTGAACGGTATTGCGAACGTGCAAGACCAGTGCTAACTGCAACACCCCAAGAACGAGGAAAAGTAGGAGTGAGCTCACAAAAACAAACTCGACGACGGTCGACCCCTCCTCCGCCGAACCCGGTGTCGAACCCGACTTCGGAGTGTTCGGCGCCGCCCCCACGGGCGTGTTCCCCCATACCGTCATGACAGACTAAAAACTGATGACGCGATTGATCGCTTGATCGAAGACGGTTCCCAGCGCCGGGGCGGCCAGTGCCCAAATTGCGACAACGAGCCCTGCCGTCATGATTGTGATGAGCACCCAGCCGGGAACGTCCCCCTGCTCGTCATGGAGTCGCTGCAAAATATATTGATACATGGTTCACTCTTTTCTCTTTTGCTGTGGATGTTGCTGTGGATGTTGCTGTGGATGTGAGGGTGGTGCCCTAGAAAGAAAACCCCGTCTGGATAACGAGAAGTCCGGGAAAGACCGCAAAGAGGATTGTCACTGGAAGGATGAGAAATACGAGCGGAACTAACATGACAACCTCCTTCTGGCCCGCTTTCTCCAGAAGCTCGCGTTTGTCGTCCTCGCGAGCATCCTGAGCCTGCGCTTGCAGAACGGCCGCCAAGGGAGACCCGCGATCGAGCGCCCCGAGAATTTGTTCGATACCGCTGGGCACGGCCGGTAGCTGAAGGCGTGCAGAAAGTTGACGCAAAGCGGACGCCAAGGGAACCCCGGTATCGACCTGTCGCATGACGTGTCCGAGCTCGCCGGCGAAGTCACCAGAGCCCACCTGAGCAACCCGCCGAAGGGTGTCGGTGATGGACTCCCCCGCAGCCAAGCACAACGAGGTGAATTCGAACACGGTCGGCAGTTCACTGGTGATCCTGGTAGCCCGGCGTTTGACGGCGGAGCGGAGGGCGAATTCGGCGGCTAAGCACCCGGTAACAAGGCCCACAACGGGGACAACGGCAAGTCCAATGGGAGTGGTCGTGCCAAAGAAGCCCGTGGCAAGATCTATGACCACGCCCGCCGCGAGACCACCGAGAGCCCACAATAATTGGCGGGCTCGAAAGCCTTCCAAGGTGAGGGGTGCCCCCGCCTGGGCCAAGCGACGCAGAGTCTCGTGTTTGTTGCCCAGAAGCCCCTCGCTTAGCGGGGTGAACCGACGCACCGAAACGGCGAGGATTTTGCCCAAGACCGACACTGGGTCCCCTGGCAATCGCGTCGAGAGGCGGAATGCTTCGGGGGAAAGATCGGCCACGAAGGGTGCTACGCGCTGGGTTAGGGGAATTCCCCCCAGCCGCGGCACCGTGCTCACGACAATCCAGAGCCCCAACCCGAGGATCGCCCCCAGCACCAAGGCGAATGCAACCACGGTACTCATGCGAACCACCGCCGCGGTTGCGGCAAAATTGCCACCGCGAGCATGATGCGATAGGCCACCAGGCTCAGGCCAAATCCGATGAAGATCACCGTGATTCCCGCCGGAGAATTGTAGGCGGCCGCAGCTTCGGGTCTCGTCGCCAAAAGGGCCAATACGACCCAGGGTGCAGCGACACCAATGCGGGCGGCGGAACGAATCCAGCCTTGACGCGCCTCCACCTCCTGGCGAATGGCAGACTCCTGCCGCAAATAACCACCCAGAGTGCGCAAGATCGTGGTGACTTCACTGCCGCCAACGTGACGGGCTAAGCGAAGGGTCTCCAAGATGCGATCGGCCGCTGGATCAGCCCACGTCGTTTTCAAGACGTCGACGCAGGCATCGAAATTACCGGAGAGCCGATACTGCCGTTCAAACTCGCCTGCGGCATGGTGCACCACCCGCGGCGACAAGGTCGTCAAAGAAGAGAGCGCCGCCGGCAACGACGCCCCGGCTCGAAGTGCAGAAACAAGAGAGTCGACGACATCGGGCCACAGTGTTCTCATGAGGAGGCGTTCCTTGTGGGCCTGTCTCCTCATCACAAGGCGAGGGGCGCTCGCGGATGCGACCGCAAAAATAACGCTCAGGCCGATAACACCGCTTAAGGCGAACGTGAGAAAACCAACGATGACCCCGATGAGAAGGGAAATCCCCAGAACCGTCACCCGGTTGGGGTGTCTGTTGGCCAGCGGACGCGCCACCGCCGCACCAGCTGGATTGTGTCGCGGCCAGGCCCACACCGACAGCACCAGAAGCGTTCCCGCCCCGAGGGCGCAGCCGAGGAGTAAAGCCAGCGCCGGCAACCCATCGAATCTCATAAGGGCGCCCGAAGAACAGCGCTGGGGTCAAAGCCGGCCGTTTCAAACTTGTGCAGGCGCGTTGGCATTGAACCGGTCGGAGTCAGAACGCCGTCGCGAATGTCAAAAATGGTGACCGCCTCGAGGTGAGCACCGAGCACGGTGCCTGTGGGCATTACGATTTCGCGGATTCGGCGACGCCCGTGGCGATCGAGCTCGCAGTGCACAACCATGTCGATGCTGGAGGCGACGGTTGGCATAACGAAGGATGCGTCGATGTTGCGCCCGGCCAATAACGGAAGGGTACAGAGCTTGGCTAACGCATCCTGAGCGCTGTTGGCATGAATGGAACAGGCTCCCGGCAGCCCGCTATTGAGAGCAATCAGAAGGTCAAGGCTCTCGGCCTCGCGGACTTCCCCAACCACGAGACGATCGGGACGCATGCGCAAAGCCTCCTTGATGAGGCGACGCAAGTTTACTTCCCCCGTACCTTCGAGACTTGCCTGACGGCACTGCATGGCCACGACATCGCGGGAGGACAAACTGAGCTCAAACGTTTCTTCGACCGTCACAATTCGCTCGTTGGGCCTGGCCGCCGAAAGGAGAGCATGGAGCATCGTCGTCTTGCCCGCCTGGGTTGCTCCCGAGACCAGAATGTTCAGGCCCGCCAAGACGCTCATGCGCAAAAATTCACTCGAGAGTTGCGTGAGGGAATTGCCTTCAACAAGGTCGCTGAGGCGTCGGATATTGCGCGAAAACTTTCGAATGTTGACGGCCCAGTGACGGCTCGTAATGTCGGGAATGGTGACATGAACGCGGGAGCCATCCGGCAGGGACGCATCCACAAAAGGGCTCGACAAATCGACGCGCCGCCCGGAACTTTGCAGCATGCGTTCCACCAGTTCGTGCACGGTAGTTTCTGTCAGGACCAGTGACGTGAGCTCGGCCACGCCGTTTCGGGCCACAAAAACTCGGTCCGGAGAATTGATCCAGATTTCTTCAATCTCGGGGTCATCCAACAGAGGTTGCAAAGCCCCCAGCCCGGTAAGTTCTGACATTACTGCGTCGAGTGCCCGTTGTTCATCGGCCAAAGAATGCAACCCGGCCCCGCCCCCAACCTCGGCGGCGACGCGTAATTCGTCCTGGGCGATGGCTTCAATCAGCGCAACAGACGCCGTCTTATCGCACCGCACGCGAGCACGCACGGCCTCGATGATCACGGCAACAGAATCAGACATGCTCCGAAGTGTGTCGACAAAGCGTCATGGGCAGGGGAAGTTATCCACATGGAGCACCGATAAACTAGGGACGCGTCATTCGCGGGAGTGGTGAAATTGGTATACACGCCAGATTTAGGATCTGGTGCTTTCGAGCGTGAGGGTTCAAGTCCCTTCTCCCGCACAACATACATTAAGAGCCGGAGATGGGGGTGTGGCGCCGTGCTTCACACCGCAGTTCTTGACACCCAGCTGACCGATTTCGTTGCCACCGTCGGCGTCTTCGTCTTTTACCTCGCCGTATGGGGGCTGGTTTTTGCGGGAACGGGCCTCTTCGTTGGCGTTTTCATCCCCTTTATTACGGGGGATTCACTGCTCTTCGCCTCTGGCTTAGTCACCGCCGCCAATCCCCAGCTCGACATCTGGATTCTTGCCGTGGGGGTCGGGCTCGCTGCTTTCATCGGTGATCAAGTCGGTTTCGTTCTCGGGCGACACCTCGGTCGCCCCTATCTCGATAAAAAGAGTGGGCCGCGCATGCAGCGCATCATTGCCCGAACGGAGCGATTCTATAATTCCTACGGCTGGTGGGCCGTGGTGGTTGCCCGCTTCATTCCGTGGGCGCGTGTCTTCGTGCCCTGGATAGCCGGCATTGGAAAGATGAACTATTACAAGTTTTTGACCAGCAACCTCGTTGGCGCTCTCGCGTGGGGCGTGGGGTTGTCTCTCACCGGTTATTTCGCTGCCTCGATCCCCGGGGTAAAGGCTGCCGCGTACATCATCGCGGCCTTCTTCATCACGGCCTCCTTGGTCTTTGGTTTTCGCACGTGGCTTCTTGACCGCCGGGAGCGAACTGCCAGAAAAGCATCGTAAACTTTCACCTATGCATAGCGCCCTCATCCCATGGCTTGACCCGACCACGCTGATTGCTGGCTTTGGCCCTTACGCGCTATTGGGCGTCGCCTTCATCATCTTTGCTGAAACGGGCCTGCTCATCGGCTTTCTTCTCCCGGGTGACACGCTCCTGATTGCCGCCGGCGTCCTCACCGTTGAGAATGCTTTTGGTGCCAACATTTGGGTGGTCTGTGGGGCCATCAGTTTGGCCGCGTTCCTCGGTGGTGAAGTGGGCTATCTGATTGGCCATAAGGCCGGCCCCCGCATTTTTGAGCGCCACGAAAATGGTCTCTTCAGCAAGAAGAATGTAGAACGGACCAACGCTTTCTTCACGCGCTACGGCGGGTTTGCCGTTATTTTGGCCCGCTTCGTTCCGATCATTCGCACCTTTGCTCCCGTGGCTGCTGGCGTGGGCCACATGAACTACAAAAAGTACACGCTGTATAACTTGATAGGCGCCCTCATCTGGGGCACGGGGCTGACCATGATCGGTTTTGGTGTGGGCCACATCCCCGTCGTGGCCGCGTTTGTTCAGAACTACATTGACATCGTTCTCTTGGGCGTCATTGTCATTGTGCTGATCCCCACGATCTATCACTACATCCAGGCCGTCGTGAAGGGCCGCAAAGAGAAGGCCGCCCACGCCGCCGCGACCGCGGCTGGCACTCCCTCCGAGAGGTTGGTCCTTGACCCGGCTGTGTTCTCGCAAAAGCATGATGGTGCGCACGAAGCCGAAGAAAAGTAATGCCCTCCGAGGTACTGCGTCTCACTGCTTTTAGCAATGACCCCGAAGGGGGAAACCCTGCCGGTGTCGTTCTGGATGCCGCCGGCCTCAGCGATAAAGAAATGCTGGCCGTTGCCGCCGAGGTTGGCTACTCCGAGACCGCATTTCTCATCGCTCGCCCCAAGGACGGTCCCGAAGCGTTCGATATTCGCTATTTCTCCCCGGTGGGCGAAGTCGACTTTTGCGGCCATGCAACGATCGCGGCCGGAATTGCCTTGGGCCAGGAAAACGGTCCCTCAACCTACGAATTCAACTCAAACGCGGGCCCCATCGAAGTTGAAGTTTTTGAAAACGGCGACGACCTTGTCGTCACCCTCATTTCTCCCGCTGCCTCGGTTCGCCCTCTGACGGACGATGCGCTCGAAGCCCTGTTGGAGGCACTCGATTGGGACAGTGAAGATCTCGACCCGCGGTTTACTCCGGCGATTGGGTTTGTGGGCAACGCGCATCCGGTATTGGTAGCCGACTCGCGTGACCGACTAGCCGAGCTTGATTACGACTTCGACGATCTCTTCGACCTGATGACCGCGGAGGGGTGGACGACGATCCAACTGGTCTACCCTGACGAAGGCGACCCCAGCACCCGCAAGTGGCATTCTCGCAATCCTTTTCCGATTGGTGGCGTCTACGAAGATGCCGCAACAGGATCGGCGGCGGCGGCGCTGGGTGGATACCTGAGACACAACGGCATCGCCGGTGTCGGCGACCAAATCCAGATTCTTCAGGGGGATGACATGGGGCGACCCAGCCTCATTCTGCTGACGGTCGGTGGTTCTCAAATGCAAATCTCCGGAACGGGAATTCAGCTCTAACGCCCTTATTGCGGTAAGAAGGCCGGGGTCGGTACATCTTTCTCGTCGTTCACGATGGCCGCGACAATGCGCGTGGCCACGATGCTCGGGGTTAGACCCGTCGGCATGGCCGGCGCCGTGCCTGCAATGGGACGAGTCGCCAGGCCCGTCTCGGTGTGTGGCGGGCGCGCATCCAGAACACGGATGCCCACGCGGCGCAGTTCCCTTTGAGCCGCGGACACGAACGCGTTGAGGCCCGCTTTGCTGGCCGAATAGACGGCCATCCCCGCGGTGGGCGAGTCGGCAACGACGCCGGCAATTGTCAGAATAAAGGGCTCATTTCCCGCCTGCCGTGACGCCGCGAGCGCCGGCACGGCCGCTCTGATTAATTGGATGGGGACGGTTTGGTTGAGGGTCATCACGGTAGTCAAGGTCTCGTCCGAAATCTCGGCAGCGGGCCCAAAGGCCACGACCCCGTGGGCGATCACGATGCCGTCGAGTTCGCCGGCATCGGTGACCGCATCGATGAGGGCCTGAGCAGCACCAGCCGCCAGAAGATCAACCGAGAACATCTCGGCGTCCAGCCCTAACGCCTGCAAGCTCTCGGCGCTGCGAGCGCTCAACACGAGTTGGGCGCCCTGCGCAGAGAGCTCACGGGCAATCAGGGAACCGAGACCGCCGGTTGCTCCGGTCACGAGAATTCGGCGGCCACTCAGTTCAGTCATGCACCAACACTAAGGGGTTTTAACACCTCGCTTGGCTCATCGATGAGAAATTGCGCATACGCTCCCACTGTGAGGAAGGTCGGGAAGTTATCCGTGTCGAGAGCAACCTGACGAAAGACCGTGATGGCATCGTCAAAACGATCTCCCGGGCTCCGTGTGAGGTCATCACGCATCTGAGTGATGAGGTTCTCGACGAGGGCCTGCGTGATCCTCGTGCCCTCGCGAGTGACGACACCGTAGTGAATCCATTGCCAAATTTGTGAACGAGAAATCTCGGCCGTGGCCGCATCTTCCATGAGGTTGTCGATAGCGGCAGCACCGACGCCACGCAGCCAGGATTCGATATAGCGAATTCCCACCGACACGTTGGAGCGCACTCCGGCATCGGTCACGTCGCCCCCGATCGACTGGATGTCAATGAGGTCCGCAGCCGTTACTTCCACCTCGGGGCGAAGGCGGTCGACCTGATTGGGCCGCTCTCCCAACACGGCGTCAAACTCTGCGCGTGCCGTGGCAATGAGATCCGGATGCGCGACCCAGGTTCCATCGAATCCGTCCCCCGCTTCTCGACGCTTGTCATTGGCAACATTCTCGAGTGCGCGAGCGGTGACCTCGGGGTCACGACGATTGGGAATGAAAGCACTCATGCCCCCAATGGCATGTGCTCCCCTCTTGTGACAGGTCGCCACCAGCAACTCGGTGTACGCCCGCATAAACGGCACGGTCATCGTGATCTGTGCGCGATCGGGGGTGAGGAACTTCTTTCCTGCGCCTCGAAAGTTTTTGATGATAGAAAAAATGTAATCCCACCGACCGGCATTCAGGCCGGCACAGTGGTCGCGAAGCTCCCACAAAATCTCGTCCATTTCAAACGCGGCAGGAATCGTCTCAATCAGGACGGTGGCCCGGATGCTGCCGTACTCAATGCCGAGGCGATCCTCGGCAAAGGTGAAGACGTCATTCCACAACCGAGCTTCGGCATGAGACTCAATCTTGGCCAAGTAGAAGTAGGGGCCCACCCCCCGCGCGATCAGCTCGGCGGCATTGTGGAAGAAGTACAGTCCGAAGTCAACCAGGGATGCAACGGCCGCCGAAGGACGTTCCGACCGGTCCAGGTAAGTCAGGTGCTTCTCGACCAAGTGCCAACCACGCGGACGCATGACGATGGTGGGCGTCACGGTCTCCGTGATTTCGTACGTCTTTCCATCGGATTCAAAGTGGAGCTGACGACGAATGGCATCGAACAGCGAAACCTGGCCGCCGATGATGTTGGCCCAGGTCGGGCTCGTGGCATCTTCCAAATCTGCCAGCCAGACCTTCGCACCGGAGTTCAAAGCGTTGCAGGCCATCTTGGGATCCGTAGGTCCCGTGATTTCGACACGGCGGTCCTGCAACCCCGGGCCGGCTCCGGCAACCCGCCACGACGCGTCCTCGCGGATGTGGCGAGTGGCATTCTGAAATGTTGGGTAGCGACCATTTGCCAGGTGAGTGCGTGTTACCAAGCGGGCGGCGAGCACGTCATTGCGCGTTCCCGCGAACAGATCATGAAGTTCTGTGATGAATTCCAGAGCTTCGGTGCTCAGGATGTCGTCAAAACGTGGACCCATTGGTCCATCTATGGTGATGGATGACATGATTTTTCTCCTTGTCTTTGGTGAGGGGTTTAGTGGAACTGCTGGGCTTCGGTGGAGCCCACGAGAGCGAGTGTCTCTGACGCAGGATTAAGGGCAGTCGAGATGACGTCAAAGTAACCCGTACCGACCTCGCGCTGGTGCTTGGTCGCGGTGTATCCATCGGCTTCACTGGCGAATTCTGCCTCTTGAAGCTCAACATAGGCGCTCATGGCCCGATCCTTGTAGCCTTTGGCCAGAGTGAACATGGAGTGGTTCAGCGCGTGGAATCCCGCGAGTGTGATGAACTGGAACTTGTAGCCCATGGCGGCAAGATCGGCCTGGAACGTCGCAATCTCTGCGTCGGTCAGGTGCTTCTTCCAGTTGAACGAAGGGGAACAGTTGTAGGCGAGCATCTTGCCCGGGTACTGTGCGTGAATTGCCGAAGCGAATTCGCGGGCTAGGGCCAAGTCAGGTTCGCCCGTTTCCACCCAGATGAGATCGGCGTACTCAGCAAAGGCAAGCCCGCGGGTGACGACAACGTCGAGGCCAGGCTTGACGCGGTAGAAGCCTTCGTTCGTGCGCTCCCCCGTCGCATACTGACTGTCGCGAGGATCCACGTCACTCGTGAGAAGATCCGCCGCGAGGGCATCGGTGCGGGCAATAACAATGGTGGGAACGCCGGCCACGTCCGCCGCGAGGCGAGCAGCGTTCAGTGTGCGAACATGCTGCTGGGTGGGAATGAGCACCTTGCCACCGAGGTGACCGCACTTCTTCTCGGACGCGAGCTGGTCTTCCCAGTGCACGCCCGCGGCACCAGCAACAATCATGGACTTCATCAACTCGTAGGCGTTCAGGGGGCCACCAAATCCTGCTTCAGCATCGGCAACAATTGGGGCGATCCAGTCGACCGTAGCGTCACCCTCGACGCGCTCAACCTGATCGGCACGAATCAACGCGTTGTTGATCCGGCGCACCACCGTGGGTACCGAGTTGACGGGATAGAGGCTCTGGTCGGGGTAGGTCTGGCCTGACGTGTTGGCGTCGCCGGCAACCTGCCATCCGGAAAGGTAAATGGCCTTCAGACCGGCCTTGACTTGCTGAACGGCCTGGTTACCCGTGAGCGCTCCGAGGGCGGGAACAAACTCTTCTGTGTGAAGAAGGTGCCACAGGTTTTCTGCGCCGCGACGAGCGAGAGTGGCTTCTTCGACGATAGAGCCCCGTAGACGAATGACTTCTTCGGCCGTGTAGTCGCGACTGATTCCAACCCAGCGGGGGTCGGTATCCCACTCGTGCTGAAGTTGTGCTGCGGTCTGAATCTGGTCTCCGGTGCGAAGTGTCATTGTGATCTCCCTTGATCTTTCTGCTGAATTGCGGCTCTAACTCGAGTATTTGCCCGTTTGACGCCGATAGACCACAAATTGCGCGCAGAAGATTGACAGAACTTCTGTTTTGTGAAACCTTCCACAGACCGCACTGGCGTGCGAGCATGGAGACATGCCTGACACTCTCGATGCCCTCGTTATCGGTCGCCGCATCCGCGATATCCGGACCAGCAAGAAAATGACCCTGGATGACCTCGGTGCCGCAATTGGGAGGGCCCCCTCGCAGGTGTCCGCTTTGGAGAACGGCAAGCGTGCGCCGCGCATCCTGCAGCTTCAAGCCATTGCGACTGCGCTGGGAGTCGGATTGAACGAACTGCTGACGGTTGAGCCCGCGAACGAACGCACTGCGAAGGAAATTGAGCTCGAACGAGCGCAGCGAAATGGCATGTTTTCGGCGCTGAAGATCGCGCCGCTGCGGGTGGGAAAGGGCATGAGTGATGAGGTGCTTGACACGATTCTTGGGCTTCAGCGCGAAGTGGCTCGTTTGCACTCCGAACGAGCAGCAACCCCCGAGGAGGCGCGACGGGCCAACGCTGAATTGCGCGGAATCATGCGCGATCAGAACAACTACTTCGACGATCTTGAGTCCAAGGCTCGCGAACTTCTTGCCGTGATCGGGCATACCGGAGGGCCCCTCAGTGAGCGCCTAACGGCAGAACTCGCAACGTACCTCGGGTTCTCGCTGCATTACGTCACGGACCTTCCCGGCACCACTCGCTCCGTGACCGACACCAAGAATGGCCGCATCTACCTGCCGGTTCGGCGTGAGGGACGCGACCCGCGAACCAGCCTGCTTCAGGCACTCGCCGGACACGTTCTCGGACACACCGAGCCTCACAACTATGGAGATTTCTTGCGCCAGCGCGTCGAGACCAACTATCTTGCCGGTGCTCTGCTCATTCCCGAGACCAGCGCCGTGACGTTTCTCACCGAGGCCAAAAACCTGCGCCAATTGGCCGTCGAAGACCTGCGCGACAATTTTGCTGTTGGCTACGAAGTTGCCGCGCACCGCTTCACCAACTTGGCGACACGTCACCTCGATATTCCCGTGCACTTCCTCAAAGTGCACGAGAGCGGCACACTGTCGAAGGCTTATGAGAACGACAACGTAGCCTTCCCCACCGACATTTTGGGAGCTGTGGAGGGGCAACTTGTGTGCCGTAAATGGAGTGCCCGGCAGGTGTTTGCGAGTGAAGATAAGTTCACGCCGTACCACCAGTACACCGACAAACCGGCGGGAACATACTGGTGCACCTCCCGCATCCAGAACACGGAACAGGGTGCGTTCTCCCTGAGCGTGGGAACACCCTTTGCCCACGTGAAATGGTTTCGTGGACGCGACACGACAACCCGTTTTACCTCGTCATGCCCGGATGATGTTTGCTGCCGCCAAGCCCCTGACTCACTAGCAGCCAAATGGGCGGAATCATCTCGGCCAACCGCACGCATCAATTCGAGCCTGCTCGCCGCCGCCCCGCGCAACAATTTTCGCGGCGTCGACGTGCGCGAAGTCTACGAATTTCTCGAGTTGCACTCCCCCAGCACCTCGTAATACGTATTCGCGACGGTCAAGACACTCGATTTTCTGCCGAAGCAGGGCGTCACGAAAGGGTAACCATACTGTTGGGGGGTGTTCGGGACTCTCGTTCTCGGCTAGGTTCGGGGAGATGGATGCTACGCAGTCAACGCCGGTAACGTCGAACATTTCTGTCAGGCGGGGTGACCCGCTGGTCGTTATGAAGGATGTCGACAAGCATTACGGAGAACTTCACGTTCTGAGAGACATCAACGCCGTGGTCAACCGTGGTGAAGTGGTCGTCGTGATTGGGCCCAGCGGATCAGGCAAGTCGACACTGTGCCGGGTCATCAACCGACTTGAAACTATCGACTCCGGTCTCATCACAATCGACGGCCAACCGCTGCCGGCCGAGGGTAGGGCTCTCGCCCACCTCCGCGCCGACGTGGGCATGGTTTTTCAAGCCTTCAATCTGTTCGCGCACAAGACCGTGCTAGAAAACGTGACCCTGGGGCCCATCAAAGTACGCGGCCTATCGAAGGTCGCGGCCGAGAAAAAAGCCTTGCTCCTGCTCGAACGCGTTGGGGTTGCCGACCAAGCAAAGAAAATGCCGGCACAGCTCTCCGGCGGTCAACAGCAGCGCGTGGCCATCGCCCGGGCGCTGGCCATGGAACCCAAGTTGATTCTGCTGGATGAGCCAACCAGCGCGCTTGACCCAGAGATGATTAACGAGGTTCTTGAGGTCATGGTTGACCTCGCAAACGACGGCATGACGATGATTGTCGTCACCCACGAGATGGGCTTCGCTCGCAAAGCCGCCAACCGGGTTATTTTTATGGCCGAGGGCGAAATCGTCGAAGAGGCCACCCCCGAGCAATTCTTCACCAACCCCCAGAGCACGAGAGCTAAAGACTTCCTCTCGAAAATACTTGCCCACTAACCGGTGTGCAGGAACTCACTGCAGTTAGGAGAAATACTATGAGGCTCCACAAAGGCCAAATTATTTCGGCCATTACCCTCGCGGCCGCGCTCGCCCTGAGCGGATGCACGGACTCGGGCGCACCCGGCGCAAGTGCACCCGTCGCGGAAGCGCCTACATTTGCTCCCGGAACCACGATGGAAAAACTGAGCACCGCCGGCACAATCACGATCGGCACCAAGTTCGACCAACCGCTGTTCGGCCTCAAGGGTCCGGACGGTAATCCGGTCGGCTTCGACGTCGAGATCGGTAAGCTCATCGCCGCAAAGCTCGGCATTAGGCCCGAAAATATTGTGTGGACGGAGACCGTGTCGGCCAACCGCGAGCCCTTCCTCCAAAACAGCCAAGTAGACCTCGTGGTCGCGACGTACACAATCAATGACACGCGCAAGAAAGTTATTGATTTTGCTGGCCCGTACTACGAAGCCGGTCAAGATCTGCTGGTTCTCGCCGGAAACCCGGAGAAAATCACCGGGCCGAACGATCTCACCGGCAAGCGGGTCTGTACCGTCAGCGGCTCCACCTCTGAACGGAACATCGCCGCCTACACAACTAACGTGATAGCGACCGACACCTACTCGAACTGCCTCGGCCCTCTACGAAGTGGCGAAGTAGTGGCCGTGACCACCGACAACGTCATTCTGGCTGGCCTTGCCGACCAAAATGTGGGCGAGTTTGAGATGGTTGACAAGCCATTCACAAAAGAGCCCTATGGCATCGGATTACACAAGGATGACACTGCTTTCCGTGCCTTCATCAATGATGTTCTAGAAAAGTCCTATAAAGATGGCTCCTGGGCCGCTGCGTGGGAGGCGACCGCTGGGAAGGTGCTCGGTACGCCGACGCCGCCCGCCGTGGTGCGTTACTAACCATCGTCATTAATAATTGACGAGTCGTGGCCCGCTCGGAACAACCTGCGGGCCACGGCTCACCAACACACGTCGGATATCCGCACAGATCACACAGAGGAGGTGAGTTATGGACGCAATCATCGAAAATCTGCCCGTGTTTTTAGAAGGTTTTAGAAACACGCTGAGTCTTCTCGCGATTGCCGGCATCGGTGCACTCGTGCTCGGCATCATCCTCGCGGCAATGCGCATCTCACCCGTGGCATCCTTTCGTGGATTCGCCACCGTGTACACGGAACTCGTCCGCAACACTCCCCTCACCCTTGTCCTGTTCTTCTGCGCCTACCTCCTCCCGTACCTGCAGTTTTCACCCGGCTATTTCACGTTGGCTGCAATCGGGCTCACCGTCTATACGTCACCGTTCATCGCCGAGGCACTGCGCTCCGGGATCAACGGAGTACCCCTCGGGCAAGCAGAGGCCGCCCGCAGCATCGGCCTGACATTCGGCCAGACGCTCTCCTTCATCATCATGCCCCAGGCCGTGCGCATGGTCATCCCTCCGCTGATCAACGTCTTCATCGCCCTCACTAAAAACACCTCGGTCGCCGGCGCGTTCTTCGTTTTCGAACTTTTCGGCGCCGCCCGCAAAATCACCAACCTGCGCGGGGATGAAGTGTTGGCGATTCTGCTTGCCGTGGCAGTCTTCTACCTGATCATCACTATCCCTCTCGGCTTGATTGCCGGGAAAATCGAGCGGAAGGTCACGGTCCTCCGATGAGCTCGGTTCTCTATGACGCTCCTGGCCCGAAGGCTATTGCCCGGTCGCGTGTCCTCTCCATCATCGGCATCATCCTCATCGCGGCCGGCCTTGTGTGGCTTATCCTCGTTCTGGGCGCCCCCACTGTTAGCGCCAATGGTGCTGTCCAGCCGGGTCTATGGAGCGTGACACGCTGGGATGTCTTCAGCGATGTACAGGTCTGGCGCACACTCGGGCAGGGCGCCCTCAACACACTCAGGATGGCCGGCGTCGCCGCCGTGTTCGCGCTGGCGCTCGCGGTACTCTTCTCTTTCGGCCGGGCATCAGAAACCAGATGGATCCGAGTTCCCACAACCATCGTGCTCGAATTCGTACGCGGCATGCCCGTGCTACTGATGATGCTCTTCATCCTGCTCGTATTCTCGACCGGCTCTTTCTGGGCCGGCGTTGCCGCTCTCTCTGTCTACAACGGCGCCATCATTGGCGAGGCGCTACGGGCCGGCATCAAATCTTTGCCGCGCGGGCAACGCGAGGCTGGGTTGGCGATCGGACTGACCCCGATTGCGACGCGGTTTCGGATCGAATTCCCCCAGGCCTTCCGGCAGATGCTACCGATCATCATCGCGCAACTCGTCGTGTTACTGAAGGACACCTCGCTGTCGTTTGTGGTGGCCTACGATGAGCTCCTGCGGTCCGGCGTGTACAACCTCTCAAACTTTTTCGGCAACCGCTACTCCTTCTCTTTCTTCTTCGTCGTGCTCGCCATGTACCTCACAATCAACTTGTCTCTCTCCTGGCTGGCCCGCGTCATTGCCAGGCGCTCGAGGTCCAGGGGCCACTAAAACCCGAGTTTGCCGGATTCCAGGAGATCGGCAAGTGCCTTCAAGGCTCGTGAACGGTGGCTCAACGCGTTTTTCTTGGCAGGTGGTAGCTCTGCCGCAGAACCGGTGTTTCCTTGCGGAATAAAGATTGGGTCATAGCCAAAACCGTTCTGACCCCGGACTTCGCGAGCAATCTGACCGGGCCAGTCCCCCGACACGACGGCCTCGAGAGCTCGGCTGCGCTCGGTCGCCGGAACGACAATGGCGATATGGCAGGTGAAATGCGCGTTACGGTTGGTGTCGCGCACATCGGCGAGCTGTTCGAGCAAGAGCTGCACGTTGGCGGCATCGCTACGCGCTGCTCCGGCCCAGCGTGCAGAGAAAATTCCGGGGGCTCCCCCGAGAATGTCGACGCAAATTCCGGAATCGTCCGCGAGCGCAGGCAACCCGGTGTGCGCCGCGGCGGCGCGGGCCTTGATCAGAGCATTCTCTGTAAAACTTGCCCCGTCCTCAACGGGCTCGGGACCGTCGTAAGCAACGATGTGAAATCCACCACTGAATCCGGAGGCATTGCCTTCGCCCGCCGCTCCCAGAATGGCCTCGAATTCGGCCACCTTGTGCAGGTTATGCGTGGCCAGCACGAAGGTGCGGTGCGTTGTGGCGTCTTCGGGCATTACGCGTCGCGGCCGAGCGCGTGCTTTTGCAGGACGGTCAAGTCGACCGCGCCACCGAGCGCCAAGTCGAGCAATGCGTCCAACTCGCGGCGATCGAACGGGGCCGCTTCTGCGGTTCCCTGCACCTCGACGAAGAGCCCTCGACCTGTTACAACGACGTTCATGTCCGTTTCGGCGCGAACATCTTCGGTATACGCCAAGTCGAGCATGGGAACGCCATCAATGATGCCAACGGAGACAGCGGCGACGCTGTCGATGAGTGGTTCTGACTTCTGCCCGATGAACTTATGTTCCCGACCCCATTCGATGGCATCGGCGAGCGCAACGTAGGCGCCCGTGATAGCCGCCGTGCGGGTTCCGCCATCGGCTTGAAGAACGTCACAGTCAATGACGATGGTGTTCTCGCCCAGCGCTTTCATGTTCACAACGGCGCGAAGGCTACGGCCGATCAGGCGTGAAATCTCGTGGGTGCGGCCACCAATTTTGCCCTTCACCGCTTCGCGATCCATGCGGGAATTTGTCGAACGCGGCAGCATGGCATATTCGGCGGTGACCCAACCTTTTCCTTTGCCCGCCATCCAGCGCGGTACGCCGTTCGTAAACGATGCGGTGCACAGCACCTTCGTGCGCCCGAAGGAAATAAGCGCTGACCCTTCGGCCTGATCGCTCCAGCCACGCTCGATCGTGATCGCGCGGAGTTCGTCATTGGCGCGGCCGTCTACCCGGAAGGTGGTTTCTGTCATGGGGTGCTTTCTTCTACAGAGGGAGGGTAATAACGCCGGTGGGCGTGTAATCAACGGATTCGACCTGGGGTCCCAAGAAGAGTCTGGCCAGGCGGATGAACTCCTCGGCGTTGGCGCCGGTGGCTTCGTAGCGGTAGACCGGAGGCGTGGGGGAAACGCGGTCAAGCTCGCGATTGACCAGTTCGCGATACACATCTTTGGCGGTCTCGTTGTCACTGGAAACCAAGCGCACCCCTTCACCCATGACGTACGCAATGGCGCCCCGAAGAAAGGGGTAGTGTGTACACCCCAACACCAGCGTGTCGATGTCGGCGTCAATCAGAGGTTGCAAGTAGTCGCGGGCAACGCGCAGAACGTCGGTGCCACTGGTTTGCCCCGCTTCGACGAACTCCACGAATCGCGGGGCCGCATGGGTGAACAGTTCTAGATGCGGTGCTGCCGCAAAAGCATCGTCGTACGCCAGGCTGTTGATCGTGGCACTCGTGCCGATGACCCCAATGCGGTTGTTCCTCGTCGCCGCCAGTGCCCCGCGAACAGCCGGTTGGATGACCTCCACGACTGGAACTGAATACCGCTCCCGGGCATCCCGCAACATTGCCGCACTCGCGGTATTGCATGCGATGACGAGCATCTTGACGCCCTGGTCCACGAGTTCATCGAGAACGTTCAGGGAGAAGGTTCGCACATCGGCTATCGACTTGGTTCCATAGGGCGAGTGCGCGGTATCGCCGATATAGGTCAGCGACTCATGCGGGAGAGAATCACGGATAGCGCGCGCCACAGTGAGCCCGCCGACGCCTGAATCAAAAATGCCGATAGGGGCATTTCTATTCATCTTTCATCTTCTCGTAAATGTCTTTGCAGCTCTGGCAGACGGGAAACTTGTCGGGGTCTCGGCCCGGAGTCCACTTCTTGCCGCACAACGCCCGAACAGGCTTGCCGGAGAGGGCCGACTTCAAAATATCGTTCTTCTTCACATAGTGCGAGAAGCGATCATGGTCGCCTTCGTCTAACTGTTCGTCGCGCAGCAGCTCTTCTAGCTCGTGGTCGAGGGTAGCCGTGCCGCCCCCACCCTCCAGAGGCGAACCGTCAGGATTGGATGCTGTCATAAGGTAATTCTACGAGTTTTGCACTGCAAATGCTTGGACGGGGTCCCGGTTGCCGAGCGGTTGAGGGGTCCTGCTGAAGTCGATGAGGCCTTGAGCAGGACCCCTCCCGTTTGTTAGAGCCCGCCCAACGTGACTTGAATTGTCTGGGTCTTGCCTCCGCGACTAATCTCGACCTCAACTTGTGCTCCGGCCGCCATTGTGCGAACCTGCGCCGTAATATCGCTGGCATCGGTAATGGGAACTCCGTTAAAACGCGTCACGATATCGCCGGCTTGCATTCCTGCCTTTTCGGCGGCACCACCGGAAGTGGCCTGCTGAATGAGAGCACCCTCGATCGTGCTTCCCTTCGCGCTGGCGGCATCAGAAACGCTCGCCCCCAGAAGTCCATGGGTTGCGGTACCGGTTGCGATAATCTCATTCGAGACTCGTTTGGCGAGGTTCGAGGGAAGAGCGAATCCGACGCCGATGTTGCCCGATTGGCCACCAGAAGAACTGCCGGCGCTGGCAATAGCGACGTTAATTCCAATGAGTTGACCCTTGGCATCGAGAAGGGCTCCACCCGAGTTTCCGGGGTTGATGGCCGCATCCGTTTGAATAACAGGGATGGAAATGGATGCAGATGCCGCAGGGGGAGCCTGCGTGGATGGAGTTGAGCCATCTTGACCGTTCCCTTGACCGAAGTCAAAGTTCCAGAAGTCGAAGGGACCCGTTCCATTGGGCGGCGTTTCTTGCCCGGGGGTTGTGCTCTGGTCAGGGGTTGTCGTCGGAACAGCCGAGCTCGCAATTTGGATGCTGCGGTTCAATGCCGAGACGATACCGGTTGTGACGGTCCCCGCCAGGCCGAGAGGAGCTCCCATGGCGATCGCCACGTCGCCAACGTTGAGCTTGCTGGAGTCACCCCACTCGATCGGCGTCAGGTTGGTTGCGCCGTCAAGCTTCAATACAGCTAAGTCGACCGTGGGGTCCGTGCCAACGATGGTTGCCGAGTAGAGGTGACCGAGGTTATCCCGCACCTGAATGGTGGGATTACCGGTGGCCCCATCAAGGGTTGCTACATGGTTGTTGGTCAGAATATAGCCGTCGGCGCTGAGAACAACGCCCGAACCACTGCCGGCCGCCGTTGATCCTGACACCGAGATGGTGACAACGCTGGGGGATGCTTTCTGGGCAACCGCTGTGACCGTCGAGACGTTCGACGCATCGTTAATGGTGATGCCCTGGGCGACAACGCCTGAAGCGGTCGAACCGTTCTGGCTAGAGAAGTATGCGGCCATGCCTGCCCCAGAACCTCCACCGATCACGGCTGCCGCGAGAGCAATCGCGACTACGACGGGAAGGGTCAGAACGCGCTTGGGTGCCGCTGCCGGGGCGGGGCCACCGAAAGCCGGGGGAATTGTTCCGGCGGGGGGAACGCTACCCGCGGCGGGCAAGGTGCGGGCTGGGGGGACAGTTCCAGCGTACGTCGGCGTCGCTGCCGAAGCTGGCGTGCGAGCCGCCGCAGTGGTGGGTGGGAAGTAGTAGTTGCGGTCGGCCTTGCCCGTAACAGGAGCGGTCGAGGTCCGCGCTGCCGTTGGGGCTGACGCCTGCGCTGATGACGGGGGCGTGTAGTCGCTCGGCGGAGTCGGCGCGGCTGCTTCGGAGATGACGGCTTCTGAAACGGTCGCCTCGGGAACGACGCCTTCCGGGACAACTGCCTTGCGAACAGGGGTCTTGCGAACTTTGGGAGCTTCTGTTGCAGATGGCCCAGATGCGTCCTTGGGGGCGACGGGGCTCACTGCGTTTTCGATGTTCTCGGGGTTTTGGGGGTTCTCAGGCATGATGTGGTTGCTCCTTCCGAGCGACTCCAGCATCCACTGTTATTCTGAGCACTTCCTATGAGCAGGCTGAGTGTCATCTGAGTGTTTCGATGCGGAATATTGCGTGACTAACGTTCGGCGATTCGTTCACGCGTTGCCGGGTTCAAGGCTAACAGCCGGGGGCAGGGATTCCCTGCTGGCACGCTCCTTGAACCAACACGTTGGCGTTGTCCACCACCACCACGGTCTGAGTTGGGGCCGTGGCAAAAACTCGTCCCTCGATGGGAGTCCAGGTGCCGGAGCCCCAGCGATACTCGAGGGCGAAGCCCACCCGGGCGGCGATCTCATACGTACCGGATTGGGAATAGATATGGCTCGTGGAGGTTGGCGAGAACTCAGGAAGCCCCTGCACCACCCATGAAGCCCCGGGTGATGACGTGCTACGGGTGCCACCGTCGCCGTACGTGAAATCAAAACTCACCGGGGTAAACCGAACCTCCGCGGACGACCCCAAGAGAACTCCTCCGACAACATGTGGGCGCGTGGACGTGATCATGTTGCTGTCCAATCCCACGACAGCCCAGCCGGACGGCTCGGTCGCCAGCGAGGGTTGATTCGGTGAGAAGGTTGCAACGTCGGCCACCGTGATGACGGGAGTGACATAGGCGGCCTCGAGAATCGGTGGCGCCTCAGCAACTCCAGGGTTGGCGACCTGAAAACAAGACGCCGCCCGGTTCACGAGCACGTAACAGTAACCTCGCGCCTGTTGGGGAGAATCTGGCACTCGCGGATAGAAACTCCAGTACGGCGTCGAGCTACCTCCCGAGCCCCCCGATCCACGGCCTTGCCCCGCCCCAGGAATCGCGTCACGCCCACCCCAGGTCGCTCCCCCACCGTTGGCTCCCGGCATGGTTTGGTTCGCCCAGACATCCACGCTGTTCCCGCCGACTTGCGCCCCTGAACATGCGCTAAAACTAGAACCCGAGGTGCTGCAGCCACCAGGCGCAGCAAAAGCACTCAAGGATTCAAACGAAATCAAAACTCCCGCTGCTAGGAGGCCCGCCGCAAGCGTCAGCAGAAATTTGTTCCGGACCATACGTCACTCCGTGAAATAGAAACTCGTGAATCTAAATCTGTCGACACAGTAAAAACCAGTTGAAGCGGTAAATTGTTATTCCGATTGATTGGCGTCACGTCCAACGAACTTGAGTCCAGGACCTGGATATCTCCCGTCCTGAGGCAGGCATACGCTCGGATTTCACCCTTGGTCGCGTCATAGCTTTCAAGCGTGAAAGAGTCGAACATTGAGGATCCCATTGCACGGAGTCCCTTCGAAACAACGTCGGCGTATTCCTGAACTTGCTGTTGGTATAGCTCAACAGAAACGAAAGGCTGAAGGCGCTCAACATTCAGACCACCATCACGGGCAATCTGGTCACTGACGTCGATGTAGTTCCGATAAGCAGCCTCGGCAGCGGCGAGAGCTTCTTCGTCGGAGGCGAACATCGGAGTTGCCTCAACGGCGGGAGTTGCTGTGGGCGGAGCAACCGTCGCAGTGCTCGCGCATCCCGTCAGGACGAGTGTGGTGAGAGCAGCGCAAATCAAGAGCGTTGCGCCGGAGCGTGTGCGAATGTTGCCGCGAGAAGGGGTCATAGCCTGCACGCTAGGCGATGGCGTTGAGGTCCGGATTGAACCGTCCACAGATGGGCATTCTCGAGATTTCTCAACAGGAATACGGTGAAGGGATCAACCGAGATGACGCGTGGTGAGGCAAAAGTGTACGGATCGGAGGATAAACGTGACGAGCAACTACCTAACTCCCGGAAATCCAGGACAGGAAAGTTCGCAGGCTGTGAACTTTCCTCCATTGCGAACCAAAATTCTCGGCGACGCCCAATGGAAAGGTTGGTCGGGGTGCCGTGGAACTCGGATTGTGTGCGTAACTCCTGAGATTCTCGAACTTCGGACACGCGTGCCGCGGAAACTTGGGGCGCGAAAACGGACAGGGCAAAAATTACAGGAGTTACGAACATCAGGCGCAGCTCAGCCTGAGCTAAACGATGCAACCGGGAGCAAAAGCCGCGAACTAATGGCCGCGAACTAAGGGCTGCAAGCTAAAGCGGGGTGACCCCGTAGCGGCGAAGCTCCAAGGCCGGATTGGCCCGGCGGGCATCGACGAGGGCCTGGGGGAAAACTTCCGCCATGGCGATACCGGCAGTCTGGCCCATATCGATGAGGGTCTCCCCCAGCGGGGAGATGACACGGGACATGCCCACGGCGACGGGGGCGATCTGGTCGGCCGCCGCCACAAAGACGAGGTTCTCGATCGCGCGCGCAGCGATGAGGGCAACCCAGTGATGAGCTTTCTTCGGGCCGGCCAGCCACTCGCTCGGGATCGCGACGAGCTCAGCCCCAGCATCGACGAGACGTCGGGTGACCTCCGGAAAGCGCAGGTCGTAGCAGGTCTGTAATCCGACTGTTAAGCCGGCGAGCTCACAGAGCTCGGGGGCAACGACCGGATCGCCGGCGCGAATCCAGTCGCTCTCCATCGAACCGAAAGCATCGAAGAGATGCACCTTGCGGTACCGGGCCATAATGTCACCCGAAGAATTGATAGCCACGACGGTGTTGAAGGGACGAGTGTCTTCGTCATCTTCGTCCGCGGCTTCCAAAATCCCCACGACGACGGCAATCTCGCACTCGGCGGCAAGAGCACGCATCGCCGTGACAAACGGGCCAGTGAGAGGCTCGGCAAACGTATTCACCCAGTCGCCGAGGGCTCCACAAAATGACGATGCGTACTCAGGAAGAATAATGATCTTGGCGCCGTTTTCGGAGGCGGCTTCGACGAGCTCGCGAATGGCATCCACGTTATCGGCCGGGTTCGGGCCAGGCCCAAACTGTCCGACCGCGACAAATACCCCCATGGGTTCAGGAACATCAGCGGTTGCATCGATCGATGCCTGCGAATCACTCATGCGGGCAACACTACCGAACTCTAGATGAGGCTTTTTGTGTGCCAGACGGTCTTGGTCTCGGTGAAGGCCGTGATGCGTGCAAGCGAGGCCGCAGGCACGCCCTCGACGGGAGGCAGAACACGCATCAGAGTCTCGGCAGCAGCAATCTGAAGATCAACCCAGTCGAGGTCACCGGCACCGGCCAAGTCGAGCGCGTTCACATCGGCGTGCGAGGCGAACCATGGAGCCAATTCCGCGGGCTTGCCCGTGATGATGTTGACGACACCCGAAGGAACATCGCTGGTGGCCAAGACCTCAGCGAAGCTAATCGCGGTCAGTGGTGCATCAAAACGAGGAACCGCGACGACCGTGTTGGCGCCGGCGAGAACAGGCGCAATAACTGAGACGAGACCCAGTAGTGAACCGGATGCCTGAGGTGCAATTACGGCGACAACCCCGGTGGGCTCGGGGACCGACAGGTTAAAGTACGGGCCAGAAACCGGGTTGGCGTTGCCGGCAACCTGCGTGTATTTGTCGGCCCATCCGGCGTACCACACCCACAGATCGATGGCGTCATCGACCTGCTTGGCGGCGGCAGCGGCGGTTGCTCCCTCGACGGAAACGATTTCCTCGATGAATTGGGCGCGACGACCCTCGAGCACCTCGGCGATGCGGTAGAGCACCTGGCCGCGGTTGTACGCCGTGGCACCGGACCAGCTGGAGAGAGCCGAGCGGGCGGCTACAACGGAGTCGCGCAGGTCTTTTCTTGAGGCGAGGGCGGCGTTGGCCACGAAGTCTCCCTTGGTCGACAAAATTTCATACACACGGCCCGATTCACTGCGCGGGAACTTGCCGCCAATGAAGAGCTTGTAGGTTTTGGGAACGGCAAGACGGCTCATCGCACGCCTCCTTCGAGGTAAGCGGAAAGTCCTTGGATTCCGCCCTCACGGCCGTACCCAGATTCCTTGTATCCGCCAAAGGGGCTTGCGGGATCGAACTTGTTGAACGTGTTTGCCCAGATGACCCCGGCGCGCAGCTTGTCGGCCACGGCCAAAATACGACTGCCCTTGTCACTCCAGATTCCAGCGGACAGACCGTAAGGCGTGTTGTTCGCCTTCGCAATCGCCTCGGCCGGGGTGCGGAAGGTCAGGATCGACAGCACGGGTCCGAAGATCTCATCACGGGCAACCGTGTTGCTGGTCTGAACCCCGGTGAATAGTGTGGGCGCGAACCAGAAGCCCTTTTCAGGAATCTCGCACGCGGCACTCCATCGTTCTCCGCCCTCGGCCTCACCCTTGGCGACCAGAGCCGTGATGCGCTCCAACTGAACCTTGGAGTTGATGGCCCCGATGTCGGTATTCTTATCCAACGGATCTCCGAGACGCAGGGTTCCGAGGCGCGTCTTCAGGCGATCGACAACCTCATCGTGAACGTTCTCCTGCACCAAGAGACGGCTGCCAGCGCAGCACACCTGGCCTTGGTTGAAGAAGATGCCCGAGATGATTCCCTCAACAGCTTGGTCGATGGGGGCGTCATCGAAGACGATGTTAGCCCCTTTGCCGCCAAGCTCGAGCGTCAGCTTCTTGCCGGTTCCGGCGAGGGTGCGCGCAATGCCGCGACCCACAGCCGTGGAGCCCGTGAAAGCAATCTTGTTAATGTCGGGATGTTCGACAATGGCACGTCCCGTGGCGCCCGCGCCCGTGACGATATTGACGACACCGGCGGGCAAATCGGCCTGCTGGCAAATTTCGGCAAAGAGCATCGCGGTGAGCGGGGTGGTCTCGGCGGGCTTCAGCACGACCGTGTTTCCGGCGGCGAGGGCCGGCGCAATCTTCCACGCGAGCATGAGCAACGGGAAGTTCCAGGGGATGATCTGCCCGGCGACACCGAGGGCGCGAGGGTTGGCACCCATGCCGGCATAGTCGAGCTTGTCAGCCCATCCGGCGTAGTAGAAGAACCAGGCGGCTGCCAAGGGGATGTCCGCGTCGCGGGTCTCCTTGATGGGCTTGCCGTTATCCAGTGTCTCGGCAACCGCAAGCTCACGAGCGCGCTCCTGAATCAGGCGGGCAATTCGAAAGAGGTACTTGCCACGGTCGGCGCCGGAGAGCTTCGACCAGACGCTGTCGTACGCCTTGCGAGCGGCGACAACGGCACGATTCACGTCTTCGTCGGTTCCGGCGGCGAAAGTAGCGATGTGCTTCTCGGTTGAGGGTGAAATGCTCGCGAAAGACTCGCCGGAGCCATCAACGAATTCACCACCAATGAAGTGACCGTAGTTTTCGCGCAGATTGAGAAGCCCAGTGGACTCTGGCGCGGGGGCATATTCCAAGAATGACATGTGTCTGTCCTAATCAATCGTGACGTAGTCGGGACCGGAGTAATGGCCCGTTGAAAGCTTCTGGCGTTGGAGCAAGACATCGTTGAGCAGGCTCGAGGCACCGAACCTAAAGAGGTGCGGGGTGAGCCATTCCTCGCCGACGGTCTCAGAGACGGTGACGAGATACTTGATGGCATCTTTGGAGGTACGGATTCCGCCGGCAGGCTTCACGCCCACCTTCTGTCCCGTCTGGGCGTGCCAGTCGCGCACGGCCTCCAGCATGAGCAGCGTCACGGGAAGGGTGGCGGCAGGAGCAACCTTGCCAGTCGACGTCTTGATGAAGTCACCGCCGGCCAGCATGGCCAACCAGGAGGCCATACGAACGTTGTCGTACGTGTTTAGCTCACCGGTCTCGAGGATGACTTTGAGGTGTGCGGAGGTTCCATCGGTGCGTACACACGATTGCTTGACAGCCTGGATTTCCTCGAAAACGAGACCCAAGCGACCTGAGAGGAACGCACTTCGATCAATGACCATATCAATTTCGTCGGCACCGGCCGCGACAGCATCTCGGGTGTCGGCAAGCTTGATCGCCCGAGAGGAGCGACCGCTGGGGAATGCGGTGGCGACGGCAGCGATGCTAATCAGTCCCGCATCCGGATCGCCATGAAGGGTACCCAACGCATCAACGGCATGGCCAACCATGTCCCCATAAACGCAGAGGGCAGCAACACGAGGAGTGGCGGTGTCGCTGGGGTCGGGGAGCATGCCCTTGGCGGCGAGGGAGTGGACCTTGCCGGGGGTGTCGGCGCCCTCCAGCGTCGTGAGGTCGATCAACGAGATAATCTTGTCGATCGCCCAGGCCTTGGAACTGGTCTTGATACTGCGGGTTCCGAGGTCGGCGGCACGGGCTTCGAGCCCGACGGCATCGACACCGGGCAGTCCGTTGAGAACAGCCTTCAGGTTCTTTTCCGAAAAATCGGTGCCCACCAAAGAATGGGCGTGATCGGTAGACAAAATCGTCATTGGTCTCCTCCAGGTAACAGCGCCAGCGCCGTTTGTTCATCGGTAACTAAAACGGTGCAGAGCCCGCTGGCGGCCACGGCCGCGGCAATCCCCTGCTTGGACGCGCCCGCAATGACGGCAATACTGATGGCCGCCTTACGCAGCTGTTCGTGTTCGACTCCCAAGGTCCGCGCATCGAGGGCGGGATCCACGATCTTGCCCGCGGCATCGATGAAGCGCCCGACGACATCGCCGACGGCACCGCGTGAAATAAGGCGGTTCAAATCTGTTGGGGAGATATAGCCGCTCTCAAGCAACACCGAGGTGTCATCGGCGGGACCGGCGCTGAACAAGAAAACATTTGCGGAGCCGGCAAGATCGAGGACACCCGCGATGGTGCGGTCATCCTGAATGAGAGCACGCGTCTCCGCACGCTCCAAAATTGCGGGGGTGGGAAGCAGTGTGATGCTTCCTCCAGACTTGCGGGCCATTGTCATCGCCGTCTGGCTGGCATTCTCGGAACGCGATGTGAGGCTGACGCCACCGTTGATCTGCACGACTTGGGTGCCATCCGCCCAGCCCTGAGGAAGTGCCTCGGCGATGCGGTCTAGGGTGCGCCCCCAGCTCAGCCCCAAAATGCGAGGGTTCGGTTTCAACAGCGAAAGATAGGTCGCGGCTGCAGCGGCGACTCGCTCCTGAACCTCGTCGTAGCCATCGCCGCGTGCAGCAGGGACAACCACGGCCTCCGCCAAGCCATAGCGCTCACGAAGCTTCTGCTCGAGTTCATTCTGACGCGCGCGTGGATGAACAATCGTGATCCGAACGATTCCGGCATCGCGGGCGGCGGTGAGCAAACGCCCAACCTTCCAGCGCGAAATCCCCAGTTCGGCGCCGATGTCATCTTGCGTCATGTCTCCGTTGTAGTACAGCTCGGAAGCCCGCACCGCGAGGGTGAGATCGGCGTTAAACATGAAACCTCCAAGACACGAGCTACTGTCTCGAGGATAGACGCATTTACGGCAATACGCAACATCTGCGCGATAGCTTGCTCGTATGAGCAAAATGGGCGAGTTGACGGGTGGGTCGGCGGGAATCTCGGTCGGCACCCTACGCCGGCGGAAGAGGTGCCGGACTTCCCACGGCCGTGCCGTCCACCATGACGTTTTTGCGCATAATGAACCCTGCGAAAGCAGCAATCACACCCGTTGCCATCATCATGAGCAGCATGGGCGTCCAACTGGGCGTCGCGGCGTGAATGAGGCCCACGCCTAGGGGCCCGAGTGCACCGATGGCGTAGCCCACTCCTTGAGCCATGCCGCTCAATGCAACCGACCCCTCCTGCGTTCTTGTTCGATAGTTAATCAGCACCAGACAGACGGGGAAAAGCAAAGGACCCAAGCCCAAGAGTGCGATCCAGAGCAAGGTTGCCGTGTGGGGAATCAACAACAACCCTGTGGTCCCCGCTAACAATGACGCCGACGAAAGGTAGTAGAGAAAACTGACATTCTTCATGCGAGCCACAAGAATTGGCGCGAACAGCGCCGGGGCGAGGCCGAGAAGCACGTAGAAAGCCAAGCTCGATCCGGTTTGGGCGGCGGTCATGCCCACACGCTCTTGAAGCATCATGGGCAGCCAGGCAAACGACGTGTAGGCGTTGATGCTGGCGATGGCGAAGCCAAGCGTGATCGCCCAGCTCGTGGGTGACTTCCAAACGAGGCGAGTAATTTTATGCGTGTGGTGGGGCAATGTGGGCTTGTCGACAGAACGGCGCCGAATAAGAAGGGCCGCCCACGGGATGATCGCGACGAACGCAATGATGGCCCAGGACGCGATCGAGAATCGCCAGTTAATGGCTTCGGCGAGTGGTGCCGAAAGCAGCGGTGGGAACATGGTCGATGCCACGGCTACAGAGACATACAAGGCCGACATGAAGGCGACCCGATCGGGGAAGTATTTCTTGATCAGCGGAGGCAGGAGAACATTACTGGCTCCAATACCCGCGAGGGCGACAACGCTCCATCCCAGAAATGCATTGGTCTCCGAGGAGAAGGCCCGAAGAATTTGCCCCACCCCGGTGAGGAAGACGCCGATCATCAGGGCCCATTCGAGCCCAACCCGGCGGGCAAACCACGGTGCCGCCAACCCAAAGACAGAAAAAGCAACGGGCGACAGCATTCCCAAAATACCCACCGAAAAGGGGGTGAAGTGAACGTCGTTCCCGATAAGGGCGAGGATCGGGGAAACTGAGGCCACTGCCGTGCGCATGCTTGCCGCCACGATGACGATTCCGGCGAACGCAAACGCCCGTCCCGCCCAAATCCGACCGGGAGCCCCAGGAATCATCGGAGAGGACACCTAGACGGCGAGAACTTTGCGCACATCCAGAACATCGGCATTCATCTGTTCAATGAGCGCCTCGATGCCGGCGAAGGCCACCATGCCGCGAAGGCGCGCCGCAAATTCCACGACGACCACATGCCCATAGAGATCGAGGGAAGCATCCAACACAAAGGCTTCCACCGTTCGCAGATGGATTCCCTCAAAGGTTGGATTAGACCCCACAGAGATTGCGGCCGGATAGCGAACACCCGCATCGGTGAGCCAGCCGGCATAGACGCCATCAGCGGGAATAAGCCCCGTTGCTTCTTGGGAAAGATTGGCTGTGGGATAACCCAGCTCGCGGCCCCGTTTAGCTCCATGAACGACGGTTCCACGCACAGCCGGCATGCGCCCGAGCAACGCGCACGCCCCCTCAACATCGCCTTCCCCCATAACGAGGCGGATGCGCGAGGAAGACACTCGCAGACCGTTGACCGACGAAACATCATCGATGAGCACAACATCGAAACCAAGCTCGACTCCGAAGGCTCGAAGTTGAGCCACGTCGCCTTCCGCGTGAGACCCAAACCGGAAGTCGTGTCCGACCAGAACGACCTGCGCGTGCAGAGCGTGCACGAGCACGCGCGTGACAAATTCCCGAGGACTCAGCGCGGCCAGCTCATGGGTGAAGGGCAGAACGAGGTTGGTCTGAACGCCGGCTTGCTCAATCAGCTCAATTCGGCGAGCCATGCCGGTGATTTCAACCGGGCGAGCCTCAGGGCGAAAAAGTGCCGCGGGGTGCCTATCGAACGTCACGACGGTGGCCGTCAGCCCACGAGTCTCTGCAATGTCATCGAGCTGATGGATGATTTCAACATGGCCGATGTGAACGCCATCGAACTTGCCAATCGTGACGGCAGTCGGGCCAAAATCCTGAGGGATCTCCTCGAGTGACCAATAGGTTGTCATCGGGTTTCCCCCGCGACAGCCAAAGGCGATCTCGACCGACGAAGCCAGAGGAGCCCCAAAATTGGCATGACCAACGGCAAGAAGAGGTACCCGCGACCAAAAACTGACCAGACGGTGTCGTGCGGAAAAAGTACCGGCAAGAAAATACTGAGGAAACCGACGATGAGCACGCCGGCGAGCTCGATGCTGATCGTCACCCAGGCGACACGCATCCATGTACGACCGGGAGCAATCAGGGCAATCGTGGCGACGACATAGATGAGGGCCGCGACGGCCGAGAGCGCATAGGCGACGGGGGCATCATGAAACTTGGTCGCAATCTGAAAGAACGAGCGACCGAGTGCCGCGAGAGCCAACACCGCGTAGACCGCAATGAGCACTCGTCCCAGACCCGAGCGGCGAGTGTGTTCATTCGCGTGGGGAGGCCTTGTCGCAGTCATATCAAGATCAATTCTACTTCGGTGTGGCTAGGCGCCTTGGATGAACCAGATCTGGCTCATCCGGAACAGCATGACGGCAACCGCCAAGCAGGCAACGCCCAGGATAATCGTGCTCCAGCGACTTCGATCAAGCAGTGCCCAAAATCCTGCTCCAAAGGGAATAAGGATCGCGCTGATGAGGTAAATATAGAACTCAAGGAGCGAACCCGAGGGTTCGTTGCCCATAATTGGGGAGGCGATGGCCACCCCGAGCTGAACGATGAGCAATAACGCCACAACGCCGGTAAAGGCCATCGTCAGGTCACTCGGGCGACGCCCAATGAGCCCCAGCATCACCGCAATTGCTCCGCCCACAACAGCAACGAGAATTTGAAGGAGAGTCAGCCATTCGATCATGAGGTCGTTATCTCCAGCGCATCGGGAACCTCATCGGAAGTCCCATCGGACGCGATCGGGCCATAGGCAGGAAAATTCAGAATCACGCGCGAAACCCCCGCCTTCACTGTGATGAGTCCCACCAGCCTATCCTCGGGCCCAATAGCAGCGATGGGATGTTTCGAGTCGGCCTGATCCGCCAACACGATCTTTTTTCCGTGGCTGAGGTCGACGGCGTGCTCCAGCCCGAGATCCACAGCGGGAAATACTCGGCGAGCGACGTCCGCGGGGCCCAGGAGTTTTGGTGGCGAGGCAACATCCTCAATTCTGAGCGCATCCGTCACGTGGAAGCCACCGATACGCGTGCGGCGCAAAGCAGTGAGATGGCCACCAACTCCCAACTTGAAACCAAGGTCACGGGCGAGGGCACGAATATAGGTACCGGACGAACAGACGACACGAACATCCACGTCAATGACAGCCTCCCCCTGCGCGTCGCGGGAGTGCGCAACCGATAGGACCTCAAATTCTGAGACCGTCACGGCACGCGCTTTCAGCTGCACTTCTTGGCCCGCTCGCACGAGCGCGTAGGCTCGACGCCCATCCACTTTTATGGCACTGACCGAGCTCGGAACCTGTTCGATTTCCCCTGTCAACGTGACGATGGCTTCGTGAATGGCGCTCTCGGTCACCCGCTGAACCTGGGCTGCCGGGGCGCTGCCCAGACTCTCTCCGTCGGCGTCATCGGTCGTGGTAGAGATTCCCAAACGAATGGTTGCCTCGTACTCCTTGTCGAGCCCAACAATGAACGTGAGGAGTCTCGTGGAGGAGCCCAGTCCCAAGATGAGAAGTCCCGTAGCCATGGGATCTAGGGTGCCAGCATGCCCCACCTTGCGGGTGTCAGCTTTCTTGCGTGTGCGAGCAACAACGTCATGGCTTGTCAGCCCCTGAGGCTTATCCACGAGAAGGATGCCGTTAGGGGCGTCGACAGAAGTTTTTGGCACACCTCAATTATCCTCGCCTGAAGCAGGCCGCCCCACACGTGTTCCATTATCGGCGTGAGGCCGACCTAGACTTTCTCTCGTGCAACAAGAGATCATCGACTGGTACGAGACCAACGGGCGCAACCTCCCGTGGCGCCAGCCCGGCTTTACCCCGTGGGGTGCGCTGGTCAGCGAGTTTATGTTGCAACAAACCCCGGTGGCGCGTGTGATCCCCCGCCTAGAGGAATGGCTCGAACGCTGGCCGACACCAGCAGCCCTGGCCGCCGCCCCCGCTGGAGATGCTGTGCGGGCGTGGGCCAATCTGGGGTACCCGCGTCGAGCCTTGTGGTTGCACGCGTGCGCTGTCACAATCGTGCGAGATTACAGCGGAAACGTTCCCAATGACGTGGATGCCCTGCTCGCCCTCCCCGGAGTGGGGTCTTATACCGCTCGCGCCGTCGCCGTCTTCGCCTTCGGTGCGCATGAACCGGTGGTTGACACGAATATCCGGCGCGTTATTGCCCGCCACACGCTGGGACAAGCCGAGCCCGGACCGCCCCGCGAAAAAGCCGACATGGAGGCTATGCGTGAGCTTTTGCCCGAGCCGACCATCTCTCCCACCTTCAACATTGGTGTCATGGAGTTAGGGGCTCTGGTGTGCACTGCACGAAATCCCCAGTGCGAGGCGTGTCCCATTCGTGCAACGTGCGCCTGGCGAACAGCCGGCTATCCCGAGTATGAAGGTGCAGTCAAAGCACGACAGAAAAAGTATGAGGGAAGCGACCGCCAGGTGCGCGGAGCAATACTGGCGGTGTTGCGAGATGCCCCCAGTGCGGTCCACCGATCAGCCATAGATGACGCGTGGCCGGATGCCGCCGGGCGTGGGCGGGCCCTGGAGGGACTTCTCCAAGATGGTCTCGTCGTGCTCGAAGAAAGTGACATCTTTGGCCTGCCGTCCTAGGCTAAAACCATGGATGAGAACGAGATTCGCGAGATAGCCAAGAAGCAACTCAAGAAACAGGCAGATTTCAAGGGGTACCTGTGGATTTGGTTGGCTGTTTCGGTCATGCTGACCGCCATCTGGGCACTCACCAGTTTCGGAACGTATTACTGGCCAATCTGGGCCATCTTCGGCATGGGTATCGGCGCCCTTTTCTCAGGGATAGACGCGTACGGCAAGAACCCGCGCATCATCAGCGAAGCAGCCATCGATGCTGAAGTTCACCGCCTCAAAGGCACTAAGCCCGAAAGTTCCTAAGGCTTCTCTGCAGAGCCTTCGTGAAGCTCGTCAGCTTCGTCAGCCTCGTCAATATCGCTGACACCGTCGGCCCACGGGTTGACCCGCGGCGCAGCCTCTTCATCATGGATTTCGCGGGGCTTGACGTAGGGGTCCGCTTCGCCAGCATAGACCGCGTTCTTCGCTAGACCCTCGACCGCGGAGTCCTGCTCCCGAGCCTTCTCGAGCAAGTCGTTGATGCTTTGCGCGTTCTCCGGCAGGGCATCGAGCATGAACTCGATGACGGGGGTCAGGCGAATCGTAAGATTGCGTCCCACCTCACCGCGAATGCGACCAGTGTTGGCCTTGAGCGCCGCCTGCGTATCGGCACGCTCCTCATCGGAGCCGTAGACGGTGTAAAAAATTGTGGCGTGTTGGAGGTCACCGGTGCACCGAACATCCGTGATCGTGACAAAGCCCAAGCGGGAATCTTTGACGACACCGCGCTCGAGAGCCTCCGCGACGATGACCTTGATGCGTTCACCAAGCTTGCGTGCTCTGGCGTGGTCGACCATGTTCGTGCCTATCTCTTAAATCTCTTAAAAAGTGGGGCAAGAAAAGGGGCAGGCTGCGGGTTGCGCGGCGTGCCCCTTTTCTTACAGGGATTAGACGCGGGGCTTTTCTTTCATCTCGATCGTCTCAATCTCGTCACCGAGCATGATGTCGTTGTACTTGCCCAGTCCGATACCACACTCGAAGTCCGTGCGGACCTCAGTGGCGTCGTCCTTGAAGCGACGGAGCGACTCGATGGCAAGACCATCGGCGATAACGATGCCCTCGCGAATAACGCGGGCCTTCGAGTTTCGCGTGATGGTTCCGCTGCGAACGATACAGCCGGCAACGTTCCCGAACTTGCTCGAGCGGAAGATCTCGCGAACTTCTGCAACACCCGACTGGATCTCTTCGAATTCAGGCTTGAGCATGCCCTTGAGGGAGTGCTCAATGTCTTCGAGGGCACCGTAGATGACCGAGTAGAACCGGATGTCGACACCCTCACGGGCAGCACGCTCGCGCGCTTTAACGTCGGGGCGAACGTTGAATCCGATGATGACGGCGTTGTCGACCGTAGCGAGGTTGACGTCGCTCTCGGTGACCGCACCCACACCACGGTGGATGATGCGTAGCTGAACAGAATCATCAACCTCGATCTTGAGCAACGACTCTTCGAGGGCTTCAACAGCACCCGAAACGTCACCCTTGATGATGAGGTTGAGCGACTCGACCTTGCCCTCTTCGAGAGCGCGCGTGAAGTCTTCAAGCGAAATGCGCTTGCGACCCTTGGCCAACAGCGCGTTACGTTCGGCAGCTTCACGCTTCTCAGCAATCTGACGAGCCGTACGGTCTTCTTCGGTAACGAGGAAGGTATCTCCGGCGCGCGGAACACTCGAGAGGCCCTGAACTTGAACCGGACGAGAAGGAGTGGCTTCCTTGACGGGATCACCGTTCTCATCCATCATTGCGCGAACGCGACCATACGCCGTACCCGCAACGATGGCGTCACCAACACGGAGGGTTCCCGACTCGATGAGCACGGTTGCCACAGCACCACGACCCTTATCAAGGCGAGCCTCAATCGCAATACCGCGAGCGGCTTTGTTGGGATTGGCACGGAGGTCGAGACCAGCATCTGCGGTGAGCAGAACGGCATCGAGAAGAGCATCAACGTTCAAGCCGGTGAGGGCGGAAACGTCGACGAACATAACGTCTCCTCCGTATTCCTCGGCAACGAGACCGAATTCGGTGAGCTGCTGACGAACCTTGGCCGGGTTGGCATCGGGCTTGTCTACCTTGTTGACGGCCACAACGATGGGCACCCCAGCGGCTTGTGCGTGGTTGAGCGCCTCAATGGTCTGAGGCATGATGCCGTCGTCTGCTGCCACAACCAGAATCGCGATGTCCGTTGCCTGAGCACCACGAGCACGCATGGCGGTGAACGCCTCGTGGCCCGGTGTGTCGATGAAGGTGATGGCGCGCTCGACGCCTTCGTGCATGGTGTGAACCTGGTAGGCACCGATATGCTGCGTGATTCCACCGGCTTCACCCGCGACAACGTTCGTCTTACGGATGCTGTCGAGTAGACGCGTCTTTCCGTGATCAACGTGACCCATGACGGTGACGACGGGGGGACGAATTTCAAGATCTTCGTCTGTCTCGTCTTCCAGCTCCTGCTCGAGGTCGATGTCGAAGGCTTCGAGAAGCTCCTTGTCTTCCTCTTCGGGGCTGACAACCAGGATCTTGAATCCCAGTTCTTCACCAAGTACCTGGAATGTGGCCTCATCGAGAGACTCTGTGGCCGTTGCCATCTCACCGAGGTGGAACAGAACGGTTACCAGGTTACCGGGGCTGGCGTTGATCTTGTCTGCGAAGTCAGAGATCGAGGCGCCACGACGAAGTCGGACGACCGTCGTGCCATCACCGCGGGGAACGCTAACACCACCCAGCGAGGGGGCTTCGCGGAGCTCAAACTCGGCCCTTTTGGTGCGCTTCGACTTACGTGCCTTGCTCTTGCCGCCTCCGCGACCAAAAGCACCGGCAGTTCCACCACCGGGACCTCGGCCACGGCCGCCCGCGCCACCAGCTGGCGGACGGTTGGGGCCAAAGCCTGGACGTGCTGCTCCACCGGGAGCACCGGGTGCACCAGCGCCAGCGCCAGCAAAGCCGGGACGTGCGCCACCAGCACCACCGGGGCGCTGGAAGGACGTACCGGCACCGCCGGGACGACCGGGACCACCTGGGCGGCCACCGGGGCCACCTGCGCCACCCGGACGCGGCATGCCGCCACCGGGACGCGGAGCCATGGGACGAGGAATGTTACTGGGGCTTGGAGTTCCCGCCGGGCGTGTGCCCATTCCCTGCGCCGAAGCGAAGGGGTTATTGCCGGGACGCGAGGCACCTGCGGGACGTGTACCCATTCCCTGCGCCGAAGCGAAGGGGTTATTGCCGGGACGAACAGCGCCAGGGGCCTTGGGCGCAGCTGGTGCTGAACCGTCCGTGGGCGCACTAGGAGCTGCAGGCGTGCCTTCAGCAACGACCGGTGCGGTCGGCGCCGACGGGGCGACAGCAGCCGCTGCTGGAGCAGAGGACGCTGAGGGCGCCGGTGCTTGAGCCGAGGGAATCGATGCTGGTTTGCTCGGGGCTGGAGCCTGAGCCGAGGGAACCGACACAGTGGCCGCAGGCATGGCAGGTCCGGGGGTCGCTGCAGCCGAAGGGGCCGGAGCCTGAGCCGAAACTTGGGTGGGGACCGGAGCGCTCGTAGAAGCAACGGGAGTCGCGTCAACCGGGCTCGCTGGAGCAGACGCGGCAGCAGCGGCAGCAACCGCGGCAGCGGGCTTGATGCCCTCGGCCTCGAGTGCGGCCCGCAACTTGCGCGCTACGGGAGGTTCAATGGTGGACGAAGGTCCTTTGACGAACTCGCCTATGTCTTTCAACATAGCGAGAGCCTGCTTGCTATCGATGCCGTATTCAGCAGCGACTTCGTGTACGCGTGGTTTGGCAGCCACAATTCTCCTGTCTTAGGGTCTGAGCCCTAATTACAGGACCAGACCATTACAAACGGACGGAACTCATTACGAGTCACTCATTAGTTGTCCATTAGCCGTTCAGCCTTTGTTTGGTTGGTGTGAGGCTCGCCGACGGCGAGCTCCTTGGAAGTCAGCACGCTGACCAAATCGTGAGTATCGGTAATCTCGGTTCGAAGCGCACGCCCGAAAGCCCGACGCTTCACCGCCGTTTCCACACACTCACTGCGTGGATGAACCCATGCACCTCGGCCTGGCGCCACCGCAGAAAAATCTACGACAGCAATGCCATCCTTGGCAACAACCCGCACAAGTGCAGACTTGTCGGCCTTGTGACGGCAGCCGATGCACGTTCTAACCGGTTCCATGTTACCTCACTCTGCGGGGCCCCGGGATTAGGGGCCGCAAATTAGTCGTCGCCCTCGAGAATTGAGTCGGGCTGAATGTCGATCTTGGCCCCGGTGAGCTTCGCGGCAAGACGAGCATTCTGCCCCTCCTTACCGATGGCCAACGAGAGCTGGTAGTCGGGGACAAGGGCGCGAACGGCCTTCAGGTCCTTGTCGATGACATAGGAACTTGTCACCTTGGCCGGAGAAAGCGCGTTAGCCACAAACGTCGCCAAATCTGCCGAGTAGTCAACGATGTCAACCTTCTCGTCATTGAGCTCCTCGGTTACGGCGCGAACGCGACGGCCGAGCTCGCCGATGCAGGCGCCCTTGGCGTTGATAGCAGCGTCGGTGGCGCGAACCGCGATCTTGGTACGGTGTCCAGCTTCGCGAGCCAGGGCAACGATCTCAACCAGGCCGCTCGCAATCTCGGGAACCTCGAGCACGAACAACTTGCGAACGAGCTGCGGGTGCGTGCGAGAAACAGTGACCATGGGGCCCTTGAGACCGCGAGCAACGGCCGTAACATACACGCGGATGCGAGCGCCGTGAACATACTCTTCGCCAGGAACCTGCTCCTCGGGGGGCATGATGGCCTCCACCGAACCGAGATCAATGTGCACCATACGGGGGTTGGGGCCCTGCTGAATGACGCCGGCAACGATGTCGCCTTCGCGGCCCTTGAACTCACCGAGAACGGCATCATCAGCGATGTCGCGCAGCCGTTGGAAGATGACTTGTTTGGCGGCAGCCGCAGCGATGCGGCCAAAGTCTTCACCATCGGCGATGGACTCGCCAATGATGTGACCTTCTTCGTCTTTTTCGGGTACAAAAATGGTGACAATACCGGTCTTGCGATCCAGCTCTACTCGAGCGTCAGGAAGCTCAATCGCGGGGCGAACCTCCGGAACGACCTTAGATCCGGGAGCTCCCTTGGGCTGGCGAATGGGCTTGGGCAGCGGCTGATTTTGAACCATGTGCTTCTGATAGGCGATAAGAATGGCCTGCTCGATGATTTCGACGAGTTCGTCAAAGGGGATGCCCTTCTCAGTTTCCATGAGCTTGAGAACTCTGAGATCGATATCCACGACGGGCCTCCTATATTCGCACCAGTTACCGCTTGCCTCCCGGCGAACGAAGTTTCAGTTTAGCTCAGGTGGCTGAGCACCTCGGCCACGGGCACCGAGCGGCGCTCTCCGGTGCGGCGGTTCCAGACTTCAACCACGCCATCGACCAATCCTTTACCCACGATGATGATCCGCGGGACACCGATGAGTTCGGCGTCGCCAAACTTCACACCGGGAGACGCCTTAGGTCGGTCGTCGAACAGCACGTCGTAGCGAGCGGCCTCGAGGTCGGCCACAATTTTTTCGGCCGCCTCGTAGACTGCCTCATCTTTGCCGGTGGCAATAACGTGTACGTCAAACGGGGCAACATTCTCGGGCCAGATTAAGCCCTTCTCGTCGTTGTTCGTCTCGGCAATAACGGCCAGGATGCGGGTCACCCCGATTCCATATGACCCCATGGTGACGGTGACCAGTTTGCCATTCTCATCGAGAACTTTGAGCCCGAGCGCCTCGGCATACTTGCGGCCAAGCTGGAAGACGTGACCGATTTCCATGCCCCGCGCAATCTCTACGGGGCCCGAACCATCGGGGGCCGGGTCGCCTTCGCGAACATCCGATGCCTCAATAACGCCATCGGCGACAAAGTCACGACCAGCCGTAACGTTGAGAGCGTGACGCTCGTGCAGGTTGGCGCCGGTGATCCATGCGGTGCCGTCAACGACACGGGGGTCGACGAAGAAGCGCACCTTCGAGGTCGCCTCGGCGCCGAGTACGGGGCCGCCCAGCGACCACGGGCCAATGTAACCCTTGACCAGCGCTGCATTCTTCGCGAAGTCTTCCTCGGTGGCGGCCTCAACTGTAGCCGGGGAGAACGCGATCTCGATGCGAGAAAGTTCGACCTCGCGGTCACCGGGAAGACCCACCGCTATGAGCTCGCGGGTTCCGTCGAGATGGGTAAGCGCCAGCACGACGTTCTTCAGGGTGTCGGCGGCGGTCCACTCCCGGCCGGTGGGATGCGCGTGGTTCGTGTTGACGAAATCCACGAGAGAAGCAATGGTCGGCGTGTTCGGCGACTCAAACACTTCGGCGGCAGGAAGACCGTCGAGAGGGATGCTCGCAGGCACGACGGTGCGAAATGCTTCGACGTTGGCCGCGTAGCCCGAGGCGTTACGAACGAAAGAGTCTTCGCCCACCTCGGTGGGGTGCAGGAACTCCTCCGAGCGCGAACCACCCATTGCGCCGGCATCCGCCGTGACGATCACGTAATTTAAGCCGAGGCGAGCGAAAATCCGCTCGTAGGCATCACGCTGAGCTTGGTAGCTCACGTCGAGACCTTCGTCCGAGACATCGAAGGAGTACGCGTCTTTCATCGTGAACTCGCGGCCGCGCAGTAGTCCCGCCCGGGGGCGAGCCTCATCGCGGTACTTGTCTTGAATCTGATACAGGCAGACCGGCAAATCCTTGTAGCTCGTGTACATGTCTTTCACGAGCAAAGTGAAGACTTCTTCATGCGTGGGGGCCAACAAGTAGTCGGCATCCTTGCGGTCCTTCAGACGAAAAATTCCGCTGCCGTACTCGTCCCATCGACCGGTGACCTCATAGGGTTCCTTGGGGAGTAGCGCTGGAAAGTGCACTTCTTGCGCACCGGCCACCATCATTTCTTCACGGATGATCGCCTCAACTTTGGCCTTCACCCGCAAGCCAAGCGGCAACCACGCAAAAATGCCCGGAGCCTGGCGGCGGATGTAGCCAGCACGCAGCAGGAGCCGATGGCTGGTGACCTCGGCTTCAGCCGGGTCTTCGCGGAGGGTACGCAGGAATAGGTGTGAGAGTCGTGTTGGCACGACCCCCATTTTAGGCGGTGGGAGACGGCACCCGCCGCCAGGCGACAAGAATCACCGCCAGCGTCACCGCAATGACGAGGGCCATCGAGGTGACATTGAGCATGCCGTAGCCGACCGCGGCCAACACGACTCCAGCCAGGGCACCTCCCCCGGCACCCGCCAGGCTCATGACCGTGTCCGAGAAACCTTGAACTGTGGTTCGATCCTGGGGTTCCACGGACTCGGTCAATAGCGCGGAACCGGCGACGGTGGATGCTGACCATCCCAACCCCAATAGGACAAGGGCAACCGTAACCGCCGGAACCGAATCGGGCGCACTCCAGTTCACGATTAGTGAGGCCATGAAAATGGCTTGTCCCATCAAAATAACCGTGGGACGCCCCAGCCGATCGGCCAACCATCCAAAGACCGGCGAGAGGGCGTACATGCCGGCGGTGTGCAAACTGATGGTCAAGCCGATGAGTGGGATGATAACTCCGTGAAGGGCAAGATGAACCGGCGTCATGGCCATGACGGCCACCATCGTGGCATGACTGAAGGCCAGCGAAAAGACGGCCACAGCGGCAACCGGGTTGGCGGCAAGGATGCGAACGGCCGCTCCAAACCCCCGTTTTGCAGGCAGCTGCACAATTCCGGCGTCACTGTAACGCGCGCGCGCCAGAAACAATGGATCGGGACGTAACGACGTGAGATACAGGATGGCGGCCAACAGTTGCGCGATAGCCGCCAGTGCGAAAGCCCCTGTTAGCGGAGGGAGCCCGAGGGTCTCCCCAAAGCTGTCCCCCGGCCCGACGAGGTTGGGACCCGCCACAACACCAATGGTGGTTGCCCATACGACCAACGAGAGGTCCCGAGCGCGTCGTCTTGGTTCCGCCAAGTCCGCTGCTGCAAACCTGGTCTGAAGGTTAACAGCACTTCCCGCCCCCAAAACAAGCATGCTGACCAGAAGAACCGGAAAATTATGGGCAGCTGTCGCAATGACAACTGAAATGGCACCCACGAGCGCGATAGTGGCGCCGAGCGAAAGCGCGAAACGGCGTCCGAATCTGCCGGCGAATCGTGCCAAGGGGATCGCAAAAACCGCCGCACCGAGGGTCGACATCGTGGCGGAGAGGCCGGCATAGGCCGGGGAACCCCCGATATCGGCCGCCAGAAGCGAACCGAGCGAGAAGGCTGCCCCCATGCCAAGACCGCCGAGTACCTGGCCTGTGGAGAGAATGCGAAGGGTGTGCCTTTGGAGTGCCGGGTAATCCACGATGGCTGTCACAGTGCGAAGTTTATGCCCCTCCGGCCTTGAGTCCCTCGACACCTATGACGTGATGACCTGAACGGTTCCCACGTCAGTGGAAGGCATCTCGGCAGCGAGGCGGTTGGCTTCTTCAATGAGTGTGGCAACGATTTCGCTTTCGGGCACGGTTTTAACGACCTCACCTCGAACGAAGATTTGGCCCTTCCCGTTACCCGAGGCAACTCCGAGATCGGCGTCTCGGGCTTCGCCGGGGCCGTTGACGACACAACCCATTACAGCAACGCGCAACGGAACCGTCATGCCCTCGAGTCCAGCGGTCACATCGTTAGCCAACTTGTAGACGTCGACTTGCGCGCGACCGCAGCTGGGGCACGACACAATTTCGAGCTTGCGTTCGCGCAGGTTCAGCGACTGCAGAATCTGCAATCCGACCTTGATCTCCTCAGCAGGGGGAGCCGAGAGCGAGACGCGAATGGTGTCGCCGATTCCCTCCCCGAGCAAAATACCGAAGGCTGTTGAAGATTTGATCGTTCCCTGAAAGGACGGGCCGGCCTCGGTTACCCCGAGGTGCAGAGGCCAGTCGCCGCGCTCCGCCAGCAGGCGATACGCCTTGACCATAATCACGGGGTCGTTGTGCTTGACCGAAATCTTGAAGTCGTGAAAATCGTGTTCCTCAAACAGGCTGGCCTCCCAGACGGCGCTCTCCACAAGAGCCTCCGGCGTGGCCTTGCCGTATTTCTCCATGAGGCGGGGGTCGAGGGATCCGGCGTTTACGCCAATCCGGATGCTGACGCCAGCGGCCTTGGCACGTCGCGCAATCTCGCCCACTTGATCATCAAACTTACGAATGTTGCCGGGGTTGACCCGCACAGCGGCACAACCAGCGTCAATGGCCGCATAAACATAAGCAGGCTGAAAGTGGATATCAGCAATGACCGGAATCTGGCTCTTCTTCGCAATGATGGGAAGAACTTCGGCATCGTCACGGCTAGGAACAGCCACACGAACGATGTCGCAACCGGATGCCGTCAATTCGGCAATTTGTTGCAACGTCGAATTGATGTCGGTCGTCGGAGTCGTGCACATGGACTGCACACTGACTTGAGCATCGCCGCCAACGAGAACCTTGCCAACTTTGATCTGACGAGATTTGCGGCGAGGAGCTAGGATTTCTGGTTTTTTGGGCATTCCCAAATTGATTGCGGGCACGAGATAAAGACTACGTCCCCCGGCAACGTTATCGGCACACTAGCCGAGGAAATTCACGGGCTTGACGACGTCGGCATAGATCAGGAGCGCACTCATTCCCATCAAGAGAATGAAGACAACAAAGGTCACGGGCATGAGTTTGGCAGTGTCGAAGGGGCCTGGATCGACCTTCTTGCGTAATTTGGCCCAGCCCCGACGCAGAGACTCCCAGATTGCGCCGGCGATGTGACCGCCATCCAGCGGAAGGAGGGGAATCAGATTGAAGACGAAGAGGGCGATGTTCAAGGAAGCCAAAACACTGATGAGCGAGGCGACCTTGCTCTGGACGGGCATGAGATCGGTGCTCGCGATTTCGCCGGCCACGCGCCCGACCCCGACAACACTAATCGGACCGTTGACATCACGTTGACCCGAACCAAAGGCGGCATTAGCCACCCCGCCGAGGCGTTCAGGCAGATTGGCGATGACGTTCACAACACCGGCGATGTTGGCGCCCATGGCAGGGATAACAGCCGTCACCGGTTGCGGCACGAAGCCCGCTTGCGGCGAAATGCCGACAAACCCCACCGTGCTCACTGCCTGCTTACCATCGGCGCCCATAACGGGGACGCCCTCCGCCGTGTACTCAAGGCGTTCCGTGGCAACAGGGGTGATGGTGAGCGGAACCTGGGCGCCATCACGAATAACGACGACGGATAATGCCCTGCCCGCGGACTCCCGAATGATCGCCGTCGTGGCGTTCCAGTCGGTCAGGGGTTGCCCATCAAAAGAAACCAGGGTGTCGCCAGGAAGAATGCCTGCGGCAGCGCCGGGAGAAACTGGGTCGCCTGCCGCACAGGCCGTCTGTGTGGATGTTGCGGCGAGAACACACTGGGAAACGGACGCCACGTTGTTGGTTGATTGCACTTGGCCGAAGCCCATGAGAAGCACTGAAAAAAGCACGAAGGCGATGACCAAGTTCATGAAGGGGCCCCCCAACATGATGATGATCCGCTTGTAAACAGGCAGATTAAAGAAGGCACGGTTGGCCGGGGTATTGGTCATACTCTCGTCGCTGGCTTCTCGCGCGTCCTGCACGAGTTTGCCCATGAAACGACGCGTTTTGGAGTTGGAGACGGCAGGGGTTTTTCCCGGAGGGAACATTCCCGACATCGAGATATAACCACCGAGCGGAATGGCTTTGACCCCGTATTCTGTCTCGCCCTTCGTGCGCGAGAACAGCGTCGGACCAAACCCAATCATGTACTGGCGAACGCGCACTCCAAAGAGCTTTGCCGGCACGAGGTGCCCAATCTCATGCAACGCAATCGAGAGAGCCAAACCAACGACGAAAATAACGACGCCTAAAACAAAGAGCCACACGTTTTCCACGCTCATCAGATTACTGGCCATCGCTGACAATCTGCCTCAAACGGATATCGCCTCAGTGCGCCGTTATTACGTCGGCCGCGCGTGCCCTTGCCCAACGCTCCGCTTCGAACACGCCCTCGCGCGTCAGCACCGAGGAGGTCAGCGACGAGGCCGTATCGTGCTCGCCGACGACGCGCGCAATGGTGTCGATGATGTCCGGGTAACCAATGGTTCCGGCATGAAATGCCATCACGGCTTCCTCATTGGCGGCATTGAAAACGGCCGGGAACGTGAGCCCGGCCACGCCAACTTCTTTGGCCAGACGCACCGCGGGAAAGGCGACCTCATCCAACGGCTCGAACGTCCACTGTTGCGCGGTGGTCCAATCCAGCGGAACCCCCACGTTGGCCACCCGGTTTGGCCAATCAAGGCCGAGAGAGATCGGCAACCGCATATCGGGCGGTGAAGCCTGCGCGATGGTGGAGCCGTCGACGAACTCGACCATGGAATGAACGATTGATTGCGGATGCACGGTGACGGCAATCCGTTCAAAGGGAATATCAAAGAGGAGGTGCGCTTCAATGACCTCAAGCCCCTTATTCACCAGGGTTGACGAGTTGGTTGTGACGACGAGCCCCATGTCCCACGTGGGGTGCGCCAGCGCCTCGCGCGGAGTCACGTTCAGAAGCGATTCCCGTGTTCGGCCACGAAATGGCCCCCCGGATGCCGTCAACACCAGTCGAGCAACTTCGGCATGAGTGCCGGAGGCAAGGCACTGCGCGATCGCGGAGTGCTCGGAATCAACGGGCACAATTTGTCCAGGCGCCGCGAGCGACGTCACGAGAGATCCGCCGACAATCAGACTCTCTTTGTTGGCCAAGGCCAGCGTTTTGCCCGTTTCAAGTGCGGCAAGGGTGGCACCAAGGCCAACGGAACCGGTGATGCCGTTCAAGACCACCTCCGCCGACGTGTCACGCACGAGCTGTTCAGCTTCGTCATGCCCCACAGAAGTGGCCCCAACGCCGAACTCGGCAGCCTGACGAGCAAGTTCATCGCGGTTGGAACCCACGCCCAAGCCGACCACCTGAAATCGATCGCGGTTGGCGCGGATGACGTCGAGGGCTTGCGTTCCAATGGACCCCGTTGAGCCGAGAATTATTATGCGTCGCACGAGAGCCATCCTTGCATCAGATTGCCCCTTCCGCGGAGGAAAAGTGGTCTTTCGCAACAAGCGGAATAGAATGGACACATGTCTGACACGCTTACGAGCCCCGTTATTGTTGCGCCCATTGCCAAAGAACGTCGTGTTGTTACGGCGATCCCCGGCCCCCTGTCTGTGGCCATGCACGAGCGACGCAAGCAGGTCATTCCTCCCGGCGTCGGTGCCGCCCTTCCGGTCTACATTGACCGCGCTCACGGCTCGATTATGGTCGACATTGATGGCAACCAGTTCATTGACCTCGCGGCCGGAATTGGCGTCAACACCATTGGCAGCACAAACGATGCTGTCGTCGCAGCAATTGCCGCGCAGGCTGCCAACGTCATCCACACGTGCTTCACGGTCACGCCTTATGAGGGCTACATTCGCGTAGCGGAAATTCTGGTTGAACGCACTCCGGGTACGCATGCCAAGCGCGTCATGCTCTCCAACTCCGGCGCCGAAGCAGTAGAGAACGCCGTCAAGATTGCCCGCAAGTACACGGGCAAGAACGGTGTCGGAGTGCTCGATCACGCTTACCACGGCCGCACCAACCTCACCATGGCGATGAATTTCAAGAACGCGCCCTACGGCACCGGCTTCGGCCCCCTTGGAGCCTCCGTGTTCCGTGCCCCGAGTTCTTACCCCTACCAGGACGGCCTGTCGGGCGAAGAAGCCGCCAAGCGCACGATCTCCTACTGGGAGAAAACTGTCGGCACCGCCGATCTCGCCTGCATCTTCGTGGAACCCATTCAGGGTGAGGGTGGCTTCATGGTTCCGGCTGACGGCTACCTCAACAAGCTCCAGGAATGGTGCACCGCAAATAACATCGTCTTTATCGCCGATGAGGTTCAATCGGGTGTCGCACGAACCGGCCACTACTTTGCGAGCGAGTCCTTCGGTCTCGTTCCTGACATGATGACCGTAGCCAAAGGAATGGGTGGTGGCATGCCCATCGCCGCCGTTGTTGGCCGCGCCGACATCATGGATGCCACGCACGTTGGTGGCCTCGGCGGAACGTTCGGCGGAAACCCTGTCTCCTGCGCCGCCTCGATTGCTGTCTTTGACGAAATCGAAAAAGACAACCTGATCGGCGAGGCCCAGCGTGTCGAAAAAGTGCTGAAAGGCGGCCTCATTGCAATGCAGGCCAAACGGCCCGTCATTGGTGATGTGAGAGGAAAGGGCGCGATGATTGCCATCGAGCTCGTACACCCCGGCACCAAAGACCCTTATGCCGAAGCTGTCACGCACGTCGTGAACTATGCGGCCCAGCACGGAGTTCTCCTCCTCAGCGCCGGCACCTATGGCAATGTTCTGCGTTTCTTGCCCAGCGTCAAGATCAGTGACGCCCTCATCGTTGATTCCCTCTCGGTTATCGATGATGCTCTCGCGTCGCTGTAGCACTCGGTGAGCAGTCCTTCAACGGAGGCGTCTGCTGCTGTAGCAACCGCCAAGGTCGGTGAATCAGTTGAGCTCGCGGTCTATGAACGCAGCGGATTCATCGAGTCGCGCCATGCCGGCAACGCCATTGTTCTCGACGGGGTAACGGCCGAGCCCTTGTTGCGGCTCGGAAATCCCGACGCCCCGGTATTTCCGCGGTCGGCCATGAAGCCGTTTCAAGCGATTGCAATTTTGTCCTCCGGCGTCACCTTGGAGGGCAAACAGTTGGCCATTGCCACGGCGAGCCACACGGGTTCCGCCGGCCACGTCGCTCTCGTTCGCCAACTTCTTGATCGCGCCGGCCTCGCCTCAGACGCGCTTGCGTGCCCGGCCGACTGGCCTACCGACCGCACGATGCGCAACGAGCTGGTGCTCTCTAGCATGGGTGCCGATCCCGTGTACATGAATTGCTCGGGCAAGCACGCCGCGATGCTCCTGGCCTGTGTGCAGAACGACTGGCCCATCGTGGGCTACCTCGACCCCGAGCATCCGTTGCAAAAGCGTGTTCGGGAGATTGTCGAGCGTTTCACGGGCGACAAAGTCGTCGCCACGGGGATTGACGGTTGCGGTGCGCCCGTTCATGCCATGTCCCTTGTGGCCCTCGCTCGCGGAATTCGCGGCGTCAGCAATGCCTCGATCGCGTCGCCTTTCGCTATGTTGCGCGGTGCAGCGTCGCTGCGCGCGGCCGTGCTCGCGAACGCCTGGGTGGCTGGTGGCGTCGGAGAACCCGACACCGCAATCGTGGAGAAGCTCGGTATTTTCGCCAAAATTGGTGCCGAAGGCGTGATGGTTCTTTCCACGACCGACGGCACAACGGTGGCACTCAAAATTTTGGATGGCAACCTTCGCGTTGCCGCCATCGTGGGGCTGCAGCTCCTCGTGCGGGTGGGTGTCCTCACCCAGACTCAGGTCGACGAGGTCGCTCCCGCTCTCGACCTCACCGTCTTAGGAGGCGGCAAGCCCGTCGGCGTTGTCCGCGCCACAATCTAGCGCGACGTTTTGGCTAAGCAAAATAAACAAAAGGCTGCCTGAACATCAGGTGTCCGGGCCGACAGGCTAACTGATCGGTGCCGCCAACTTCTTTGCCTTGCGCGAGGCGAAGACTTGCGAGACGATCACGATGGTCAACGCGAGAATGAAGACGGCCGAGGCAATAACATTTGCCTGAGCCGGGATTCCGCGTGCCGCCGAGATGTAGACGAACTTGGGGAACGTGTAGATGCTGCCCGAGTTGAAGTACGTGATGATGAAGTCGTCAAAGCTCAGGGCAAACGAGAGCATGGCAGCAGCCAAGATTCCAGGGAGCAGGAGCGGGAACGTGATGCGCCAGAATACTTGAGCGGGCGAACCATACAAGTCACGCCCGGCCTCTTCGAGCGCAGGATCAAGGCTCGCCACACGCGCCTTGACCGTGACCACGACGAAGCTGAGACAAAAGAGCGTGTGAGCAATGATGATCGTCGTCATGCCCTTCTCCACTCCCGCGGTGAGGAACTGCGAAGCCAATCCGGCTCCCATGACAACCTCGGGAGTGGCCATGGGCAGGAACAGGAGCAGCGACACAGGCCCGCGGAACCGGAAACGGTAACGCACGAGCGCAATAGCCATGGCCGTACCGATTGCCGTTGCCAACGCCGTGGCGACGACCCCGATGAAGATGCTGTTGACGAAGGAATCACAGACGCCCTGGGCCTGACAAACCGTGGTCCAGTTGTTGAAGGTGAACCCGCGCCACACGATGTTGGACTTATCCGAGGCGTTGAAGGAGAAAGCAAACGTGTAGCCGATGGGAATGAGCAAGAAGATGAGCGCCAGCACCGTGTAGATGGGCAGGAGCGCTTTGCCAAAGGAGAATCGCATTAGATTAAGTCCTCTGTTCCGCTTCGTTTGACATAGATCGCGACAATAACCAAGATCACGGCCATCAACATAATGGACAGCGCGGCAGCGGCGGGATATTGCAAAATCACAAGAAAGTTCGATTGAATCGCGTTACCCACCATCTGGGTACTCGGGCCACCCAAGAAGTCCCCGGACGCGTTGATGTAATCGCCCGAAGCAGGGATGAACGTGAGGAGGGTGCCCGAAACGATACCGGGCATCGACAACGGCAAAGTGACCTTAAAGAACGTCGTGCTGGGCCTGGCATACAAGTCCCCACTCGCCTCCAGATAGCGCGTATCCAAACGCTCAAGAGTCGTGTAAATGGGCAAGGTCATGAACGGGATGAAGTTGTACGTGAGCCCGAAAATCACGGCGAAAGGGGTGCCGGTGAAGTGAGCATCCGGCCCCAGAATTGAGAGGGCCTTGAGCGTCTCCATGGTCCAGCTGTCATCGCTAAAAATTTGCTTCCAGGCGAGGGTACGCAGGAGGAAGGAGATAAAGAAGGGTGCAATGACGAGGATGAGGGCAATGGCCTGAATCGCTGGCCACTTGCGCGCTCGAACACCAATGAAATAGGCGATGGGGTAGCTGATGAGAAGGGCTGCCATAGTGGCAATGAGGGCGTATCCAAAGGAGCGCAGGAACGTCTCGCCGTACTCATTCACGACCGCAACGTAGTTTTCCCAACGGAACGCATAGACGTACTCACCCATATCGCCATACAGCGCGGGCGCCTGTAACGACGTGAGGATCAACGCGACAAGAGGAGTGAGAAAGAACAGGGCGAGGTAGGCAAGGCCCGGTGCCAGAAGAACGAGAGCTATTTTTGAGCTCTTGCGTGGCGCCGCGTCGACTGCCTGCGCCGTATTGGCGAAAGCCGCAAAAGCCACGGTTATGCCCCCTCGAGCTCCGCGGACAGCGCCTTGCGCTGAGCGACGGCAATACTCGCGGTGTTGTCATCGGGCACAAACTTTCCCGCTTGTTCGGGGTGGTCCTCGATCCCAAATCCGCGTTCTATGTTCCACGAAACGGAGACGATCGCTCCCTCGTGCACGACAGGCCCAAAGACCATATTCTGTGCGAAAACGACAATGTCGCCGACATCTGGGAACGACACAATGTACTGCGTGCTGACACCACTAAACGAGACGTCTTTCACAACGCCACCGGTGAGCACGTTCTGTCCCGCATCATGAGTCTGCGTCTCAGTATGAAGCGTGAGCTTCTCGGGGCGAACCCCAACGGTGACGAGCCCAGTATGACGGGCGGCGCGAGCCTTGGGCACAACGATGTGGTTGCCGGCAATATCCAGTGAGATGGTGTCGGATGTGCTGGCCACGACCTGCCCGGTGAAGAGGTTCGACTGCCCGAGAAAACTAGCAACGAATGCCGTGCGCGGCAGTTCGTAGAGTTCTTGAGGCGCACCCATTTGTTCAATGCGGCCCTTGTTCATAACGGCAACAGTGTCTGCCATCGTCATGGCTTCTTCTTGGTCGTGCGTGACGTGCAGGAAGGTTAGCCCAACCTCGGTTTGAATGGCCTTCAGCTCCAGCTGCATTTGACGACGCAGTTTAAGATCGAGGGCGCCGAGAGGCTCGTCCAGTAGAAGGAGCGCGGGCCGGTTGACCACGGCGCGGGCCAGTGCCACGCGTTGCTGTTGGCCACCCGAGAGTTGCTGAGGTTTGCGATTGGCCACGTGGTCTAGCTCAACCAGAATCAGGGCCTCGTGGGCCTTTGCCACGGCATCTTTGATACCTCGACGATGCAAGCCAAATGCGACATTTTCTAAAACTGTCATGTGCGGGAAGAGCGCATAGCTTTGAAAGACGGTGTTGACAGGCCGCTGGTAGGACTTCATATTCGTGACGTCTTTACCACCGATGAGAATCTTGCCCTCGGTGGGTTCTTCCAACCCCGCCACAAGGCGCAGCGTCGTGGTCTTGCCACAACCGCTGGGGCCTAGGAGTGCAAAAAATGACCCCGCGGGAATAAAGAGATCGAGGTTTTCAATGGCGGTAAAGCCAGGGAATCGCTTGGTGATGCCGACCAGTTCGAGGTCGGCACCACTCTCCGCAAATGTTCCAGTTGCCACCTACGCGACCTTGGCCTTTTCAAACGCAATCGAGTAAGCGGAGTCCTCTTCAGGAGTCAGCTGACGGAAAGCATGTGAACGGGCAAGGGTTGCGGCATCCGGGAAGATGAGCGGGTTTGACGCCAGTGCGGGGTCAAACTTCATCATCTCTTCTTGAGCGCCGACCACGGGGGTGATGAAGTTGACGTACGCGGCAACCTGAGCGGCAACAGCAGGGTCGTAGTAATAGTTGATGAGTTCTTCCGCGTTGGCCTTGTGGGGTGCGCCCATGGGGATCATAAAGTTGTCACTCCACAAGTAGCCACCCTTTTCAGGGACGGCGAATCCGTACTTGTCCGACTGGGCTTCCGTGTTCATGATGAACAAGTCACCCGACCACACCATGGCGGCCGTGATATTTCCGCTGGCAAATTCTTCGCTGTAATTGTTGCCGGTGAACGCACGAACCTGGCGGTCAGCCACCTGCTTCTTGACAACCTCGAGAGCGGCATCAAACTGATCCTGCCCCCAGCTCTCGTCAATGTTGACACCCTGGCTCTGCATGATGAGGCCAATCGTGTCGGTCCAAGAATTCAGCAACGTGATCTTGCCCTTGAGGAGGGGGTCCCACAGTTCGTCAATCGAGGTCATGCCACCGGGGAAGTCTGCGTTGTTCCAGCCCAGGCCAGTGAGGCCTGACTGCCAAGGAATCGAGTACTGGCGACCCGGGTCATAGGTGATATTGGCCAAAGCGGGCGACAAATTCGCCTTGACATTGGGCATTGCAGCCATATCAATGGGCTGCACAACTCCGCGGCGAACCATGCGAGCGGCGAAGTAGTCCGTGAGGGTCATCAGGTCATAACCAATGTCTTGGCCCAACTCGAGCTGGTCTTTGACAACAGCGTAGAAATCTTCGTTGGAGGAAATGGCCTCTTGGTAGTCAACGGTGATGCCGCTCTGCTCCTGAAAAGCAACGAGCGTGGGGTAGGCGCCCGCATCATCCACGTCGATGTAGAGCGGCCAGTTGGCCCACCGCAATGTCTTTTCGCTTGCCGAGGTGTCTTTGGCTGGCGAAATCGCCGAACTACCGCCGGGAGCGCACGCTGCCAACCCAGCAACCACGGCGCCCGCACCCGCAGTGGCGAGCAATGTGCGCCGAGTGACTTTTGATTGCATAGCGTGCTTGATGAGAGCCTGAACTCGGGGATCCTTGGGCATTGGGCGTTCGGTCATTAGCTGAGTGCTCCTCACAAGGTGGGCCGAGGGCATCCATGCCAACGACGCTGCGTGTTTCGATAATGGCACAAGGAGCACATGCGCCGCACTCCATATGTGGAAAAGAACACCAATGTCACACAAAGTTTACGAAATCCGTACCTAATTCGTAATAAAGCATTCCTTTTCGTCGGTCAAGGCGGGTAATGTGTTGTCGACGGGGTTACCAAAAGCCTCCGCGCAGTCAAGGAGTGTCATGAAGGTCGCAGTTCCCACCGAGGTTAAGAACAATGAGTTCCGCGTCGCCATTACTCCGGCCGGCGTGCATGATCTTGTGTCACACGGCCACGAGGTCATCGTTCAAGCAGGGGCCGGACTTGGTTCTTCCATAACGGATGAAGAATATGTCGCCGCGGGCGCCACCATCATTGCGGATGTTGCCTCTGTCTGGGCTTCTGCCGATGTTCTTCTCAAGGTCAAGGAACCCATCGAGGCCGAGTACCAGTACTTCCGCGAAGGGCTTGTTCTCTTCACGTACCTGCATCTTGCGGCCGAACCTGAACTGACCCAGGCCCTCGTTGCCGCAAAGGTCACGGCCATCGCGTATGAGACTGTTCAGCTGCCTACCCGCGCCCTTCCCCTTCTTGCGCCGATGAGCGAGGTGGCCGGACGTTTGGCACCCATCGTCGGCGCCGCTGCCATGCTTAAGCCCAACGGCGGGCCCGGTCTTTTGGTTCCCGGAGTTCCGGGAACCCATCCCGCTAAGGTTGTTGTTCTCGGCGGTGGCGTTGCCGGCACCAACTCGGTCCAAATCGCCGTGGGCATGGGCGCCGACGTCACCGTGCTGGACACGAACCTCTTTCGCCTGCGCGAGCTCGACGCATTGTATGAGGGTCGCATCAAAACCATCGCCTCTAACTCTTTCGAAATTGAGAAGGCGCTCCTGACCGCCGACCTCGTCATCGGCTCGGTCTTGATCCCCGGGGCTAAGGCTCCCAAGCTCGTGAGTAACGACCTGGTTTCACGCATGAAGCCCGGCAGTGTTCTCGTAGACATCGCCGTGGACCAAGGGGGTTGCTTTGCCGACACCCACGCGACGACGCATGCCAACCCGACCTTCACCGTTCACAACTCGCTGTTCTATTGCGTTGCGAACATGCCCGGTGCCGTGCCGAACACGTCGACCTACGCCCTGACCAATGCGACGCTCCCCTACGTTCGAGCTTTGGCGAACCATGGTTGGCGGAAGGCACTGGCGTCGGATCCCGCTCTCAAGCTGGGGCTCAACACGCATGAAGGTTCCGTCGTCAATCCGGCAGTTGCCTCGGCCACCGGCATGGTTTGCCGGGACCTCGAGTCAGTTTTCGCCTAGTCGCGACAACGGAAAACTTCCGCTCAACGCCCTGACGCGTTCGCTCAATGCTCTGACGTGTTCGGTCGGTGATCGAGGATTCAGGTTGCCGGGAGAAGGTCCAACATCGTGAGGGCCGATCCACCGTTGGAGACGTGTTCGGCGAGGGCCGCGTTGAAGATTGCGTTCTCTGGCGAGCCAAGCTGAGCCTGAAAAGCTTCGGAATCACGGTATTCCTCGTCGACAAGAAAGATGGTCAGGTCAGTCTGACACGCGAGGCCACTCCTTCCGGACTGAGGCTGATTGCCGTTCCGCGGCTCGAGTGCGGCAGGACGTCGCGAGAACGCCGCACGGCTCTCACTTCTGCGGGGGAGCAGTCGTCAAAGACAAACGTGGCCTGGGGACGGAGCCGCCCGAGCAATGTAAATTGCGATTGCCAGTCCTCGACGTCACCAATGAACACCTGGGCCATCGCCGCGCAAGAAACCTGAAGGGGCTCCGGTGGTAAGCGGCCCGCATCGGTGAGCTGGAGGGTCTCCCCCGCCCGAAACGTGCCGGCCAGTTCGGTCATGCGTAATCTCGGTCGCGGTGTCACCACCACGTACTGCTGCCCTGCTTGCCAGTTCATGAGAGGCGGTGTCGGCGTCGGCTCGCGCGGGCCACGGGTTTGCTCGGAGTGCGCAAGCTGAAGCGCATGCTCCTGCCACATGCCGCGGCCTGCCGATTCGCCAAGTGTGAGCGTCGACTTCATCAGCGACATCCACGAGGAGGCGAAGATGGCCCCGGTCTGCGAGGCAATCACCACGAAGATTTCCCGTCGTGGCCCGGTTCGAAGCAACCCCATGAGAGCCTCCAGAAAGACATCCTTGTGTTCCAGTGTGAGTTCCGCAATAAGAGCCTCGAGGTCGTCAATGAGCACGAGGGTGCCCTCTTGAACACCCGTGATGCCATCCCACGCATTTTCAACGTTGTCCGCACCAAAGACGACGTGTTGTGGAGTTTGCGAAGCGATAAGGCGCAACAGAGTGGACTTACCGCTCCCCTGTTGCCCCAGCACCAACAGATGACCGTCCCTACCGGGAACATAGTGAGCAACGGACTGTTGCTGGTCTTCCGGTTCGTCACGAAGCCCGAGAATGAGCGGGCCAGCCGGACCGTCGGCGTTCTTCTCCCCGGCCTGCCTCGCAATCGTCTGGAGCTCGCGGACGGAAATTATCGAAGGGAGCTCGGGTAACCAGGGTCGGCGAGGGTGCCAATGCGGATGTGTTTCGAGCCAAGCCTTGCAATGACCGGCCAACCTGAGAGCATCTGAACGATGAGACAGTGCGACCTGCACCACCATCGGGCCCAGAGCTGCCCCCTTCAACACCGCCCGGCCAGGGATTTCGGGAAGGGTGCGGGCAACATCCGTTTCCAACAGTGCCGTACTGTCGCTGACGTTGTTGACTCGAAACACGACGCGCAAAGCGCAGTTCGCGAGGATACTGTCGGCGAGCACGCCAGTGGCGCGCTGCGTCCCAAGAATGAGGTGTACCCCCAGGGCTCGTCCGCGGGCCGCGATGTCGAGAAACAGTGGCTGGAGGTCAGGGAAGGTGTCGAGGAGGGCGCGATACTCATCCACGACAATGACGAGCCGGGCTAAGGTGACTATCTTCGGCAGATCGCGGAAGTCCGCTACCGCGGCGTCGTTCAGGGCGCGCTCACGAAACCGCAACTCAGCACGCAAGCTCAGCAATGCCCGCTGTGCCGCGCGAATGTCTAGGTCTGTCACAATGCCCATGCAGTGAGGAAGTCCGGCGACACGGGAAAAACCCGAACCACCCTTGAAATCGATAATGAGCACCGTGAATTCCTCGGGAGAAAAGCTCTCGGCAGCGGACAGAATCCAACTGAGCAGGAACTCTGATTTGCCCGTTCCTGTCATTCCTGTAACGACGGCATGCGGGCCGTGGGCCACGAGGTCAAGCTCCACAACCCCGTGGTTGTTCACCCCGACCGGGGTGCGCAGCGATATTCGCTGGCCAGCGTTTACGTCATCTCGAGAAGTGCCGGCACCGATGGCCTCGGGTGCGGGGGTGTTGAAGTGCTGCCTGTTGTGGTTGATGACATCACCGAGGTTGCATTGCCTGGGGAGTTGAGCGTCCGGATGTGAGCGTTCGATTTGTTCTGATGTGCGAGCCAACCGCTCGGCAAAAGCGCGTGCTTCCAGAGCGGTGGCATAGTCAGGAATGAACGAGGTGTAGCTCGGCCGTGAAACGTCTCGATCACTCAATCGGGCTTCGTTGGGAGAAAGAATCTCTATCACGTACCGTGCCGCCGGAGGAATGTGCGCATCACTGTCTACCAGACGCACGGGCCAGGCCCCGACGGTACTCAGAACATTCGCGTTGTGCCCTGTGGGGTGCCGAGCAAGAGTTGCTGGAGAGACATTCCAAGCGAGCTGCATCCAGAACGCCCGCGCCAAAGAAAGACTATACGTGGGGTTGCCGACACAGACCACTCCGGCCGCGGCATCAATGATGAGGGGCTCCAAATCGAAGCCGAAATCACCCTGCCAGGCAGGCGCAATTTCATGCTCGGCTTCACTTTCCAGTCGAAGCCCGAGGCGGAGAGTGCCAGCCGCCGATAAGTCCGCATTCCACGGAGGCCTCGCCCGCGGATCGAGGCCGGTCAGACCTGATGGGCCCGGGTGCGCCTGACGTTTCTCACGCCGGCGAAGAGCGCTCGAACGCTGCGAGCGAGCGAAAATTTCGTCCTGCTCCGCCTCCGACGCACTTTCCTCCAACCGCAGCCGGCGGCGCTCGCCGAAGCGGGCATCCCCGTAGCTGGCAATCGCCATCACCGGGCCCATGAGCGCGAAGAGAAGCGTGTACGGAGATTTCGTGACTAGCCACAAGACAAGACTCGTCGCGATCGGAGCGAGCAGGGCAAAGAGGGGAAAGCGCATGCCTGAAGGTCACCATGTTGGCATGAGCCGGAGAACAGACGTCTCAACACCAGGGGATAACTATCCATCCGTCGCAACTGTGGAGTAGTCGCGAGATTCCTCTATGTCAGTCGATGAGAAGGTGCGTTGCGCCCATATCAATGCGCGTTCCCCGCGGCACGATGTATTTTCGGCCGGGATCCGCGCGACGCGGAATTTTGCCACTTTCACGAATGATGGAGCCGTTGCCACTGTTGCGGTCAAGAACCCATAATTGCTCGCCGTCGAACCCAAACTCCAGATGTGTCTTGGAAACGGAGCGTGACGGGTCCGTCACGATGACCAAGTGTGCGAACCGTTCCCCCGCCGCAGGTTGGGGCATGCGTCCCACGAGTCCGTTGGCAGAGACTTCGAGGCTTTCGCCCGAGTCCAAGGTCAGCATGAAACTGGGTTGAGGGATTTCGACGCGTTCCGGAGCAGGTTCAGGAGCAGGTTCAGGAGCAGAGTCCGACACAGGTTCCGGCTCTGGCACTGGCACTGGCAAGGGCGAGGCGGACACCGCAACCGACGACAGCCCATCCGTGAGAAACCGCGGCAGGACCTGCGTGTCCAGGGGCTCGCGGCGAGCGGAAACTTCCTGCGTGTAGACCGAAGACCCGCATTCCCCGCAGAAAAGGGCGCCTTCGGAAAGTGGGTTCGAACAGACATCACACTTCACGGCTCACCTCCTGACATCTTGGACGCTTCTTCAGCGTGCGGTTGCTTGCAATATTACCCGCGAGGTCTTCGTGCGGCCTGAATCCGGTCCTTCACGCGTCCCAGCACCGATCCCCGCATCGACGCGAACGAGACCCGCGCTCGGAGACGCCGCCACTTCGTCAACGGAGCATCGAGACCTTCTCTCACCTGATCGACCGACCGCCAGGCTTCCTCCGCCTGAGCATCCGTCGGCATGCCCGGGGCGAACTGTGCCCGGTCCGCGAGTTTTGCCAATGCAACAGAACGCTCCTGCGGAACACGCTTCGCCATTTCTCGGCGCGTGGACGAATCCGACAACACAATGCCATGGTCGCGAGCAGAATCTATAAACTCCGTCCACGCCCCGTCCACCCGGTCGAGCGCAAGATCAGCGGTGCGGCGGCGAGCGCGACGGCGCGCTTTCACCGCCACGATTGTCAGGAAAGGAGAAGCGAGAAGGCCCAGCAACAGCAGGATGGTAGCTCCCGTCGCGGCTATTGTCACCAGCATCCCGGCGAGCGGGTCAGCAACCGGCGTCAACTCACCGCCGGCAGAATCCGGTGGCGTGTCACCCTGCACCCGCGGCACGTCAACCGGTGGTGGCTCGGCCCCAGATTGGGGTCGCGACACGGTTGTGGGCGCATCAGGAAGCCGGTCGGGAATGGGGCGGATCTCCGGGTTGGGATCCACCGCAACCCAGCCATCCGTCGTGGAAATCTCAATCCAGGCCGTCATGCTGGCACCCGAGAGGGCAATTCCCGCTTCGGAAGACGTGGCGGCGGCACTGGCATCGGCGGGAACAACCAAACCCATCACCACGCGTGCGGGAAAACCGACCTGACGAGCGAGGAGTGCCGCGGCGGTCGCATATTGCTCGCCATCGCCGACCATGGGGACCTGGGTAAAGAGTTGAGTGATGCGTTCAGCCCCGTGACCAGACCGACTCGGAGTCTCACCAACGCCGCCATTACTGACATACCCGTCGCTCAAGAGCGCGGAGAAAACGTTGCGCAGGCGATCTCCCGGTGCGGTCGCATTCTCGGAATTTCGTGTCACATAGGCTTCTATCCCATCAGGGACCACCGCGGGAACGGGTACTGCAGCCGTACCAGGGGTGAGGCCCGAGAGATTGTTGAGGGAGATGAGCGGATGCGCGACGCCCGTGACCCGATAACCGTCGCCCGCGCGAAGGCCCCCCATGACGGCACCGGTGTCAGCGAGGCTGCTGTAAAAGAAGTTGTTCGTGAGCGAATTTGCGCCGCTACCGGTGAACGCGATTGATCCAAGCTCGGCCGGCAACGGAACCCAGGGCCCGCGAATGGTGCCGATCGTGATGCGGGAGTCGACCTCGAGTCCCTGCTGGGAATCGACGGGCACGGTTCCGGGAATGCGCGTGAAGTCCGCCGCAGTACCACCAACCGAGTAAACAACGCCGTTATAGCGATCGAGGGTGACGAGGGTAATGCGGGACCCTGCCGTCAAACCGGCTGCGTTCAGAATGACCTCATTGGCGCCGTCACCGGTCACGTAGGCCCGATATTCGGCCAGCGGGCTCGTGTCTGCTTGCAACACGAAGGGCTGCTCGACGAGGCCTCGCCAAACGCTGCGCTGGGCGGGGGTGAAGAGTGAGACCAACACGAGGGCGGCCAACAGAGGAACGGCCACCACACCGAGAGCCCGCAACACCCCGCGCGCGCCACGCGGCCCAGAGGCAGCAAACCAGAGGACCAAAAGCACGAAGACAACCGCGGCGACGGCAATGCTTTCAAAGCCGCGCACGGGGCCGAGCCAGATGGCCAACCCCAGAGAGACGATCGGGGGCACGGCGGCGAGCGCCCGATGCTGTGGCCGAAGAGCCAGAGAAACTCCGCTCACGGCGGCGACCAGTGTGAGGACGAACGCGGGCACCAACAGCGCTTCGTAGCTGGCCACAGGGGTTACGACCGTGACAAGTTGCTTCCAGGACAGCACAATCGCCGATGCCAGAGTAAGCAGGCCATCCGGTGTGGGAAGCACCCCAAAAAAAGCCTTTCCTGGAATGGCGAGAGGCACCCCCAACAAAAAGAAGACGGCCAGGGTAACCAGCGCTGTCGTCAGGAGTGACCAGCGTCGGACCCACGCAACCACGGCGATAGCCGTACCAACCGCTACCCCTACAAGAACGACAATGCCGGCCCAGACGGTGCCATATACAGGCCAGAGGGGCGCCACAGAAGCGATGACGGCCAGCGGAATGATGGTCTGCCGCAAAATGGCTTTCACGACATCACCTTTTTGCGACCAAGGATTTGTTTGATGTCGTCGAGACGGCCGACCGTGATGACGGTGAGACGCCCCAGCATCTTCAACCCAGGGGTCGCCTCCGGTTGACACACAACGGTAACAACCTCGACGCCCGCCGGGAAGGTCACCGAGGCCGCGTGAATCGTCTTGGCATCGGGCAGGGAACCGGTGATGAGAAAGCCCACGGAGACATCCGCGCTCTGGCCCGAAGCGAGCTTTGCCAGCGTGATGAGGGTGGGTGACCCCTCGGCCAACGAGACTCCCGCGAGCTCATCCAGCATCCGGGCCCGCGATGCCGTGGCAACCGTGGCCGTTGCCGCCAGTGGGAGCAGGGGTAGCCGGGATCGCCCAAATCGGCGAACGCTCTTGGGCGCCCCGGGGGTAGCACCCCGCACCACGGACAGGTCACGGGTGTCCCGCAGCGCCCGCACGCCCAGTGACGCCGCGACCCCCACAGCGAGCTCAAATTCTTGATCGACGGCAAAATCTTCGGGGGCCGCATCCAGAGCAATCAAAAGGTGCGAACGCCGCGTTTGCTCAAACTGGCGCACCATGAACCGCCCGGTTTTGGCCGTCGATCGCCAGTGAATATTGCGCCGGTCATCACCCGGCACGTACTCCCGCAACGCGTGAAAAGAAAGGTCGCTGTCGGTCAAGTCGCGCGTGGGATTACCCTCAAGGTCACGCACGAAGCCCGTGCTCATGCTCACCAGCCCGATGGTGACCGGATGCACGTACAACGTCGTTGTCGTTCCGTGCGAAACCTCACGCGACACGAGTCCCAGCGGGTCTTGGCGCATGATGCGAACGGGGCCGACGCTGAGAATTCCGCGCGCTTCCGTGGCAATATCGAGCGACAGTTCGCTCGCTTCCTTGCCCTTCAACCGCCCGACACTGCGAGAGTGAAAACTATCCCCGACCGGGATATCAACGCTCAACGCCGCCAATCGACGGTTCGTGGGGTTCGTCACCACCACGATAATGCGGGCGCCCTCCCCCACGACAACACGCGGTTCTGCCAGGTGAAAGGACACCTGATGAGCGTGCGGGACGAGAGCGAACAGGGTGGCAATCGCGAAGGAGAAAATTCCGGCGAACCCCAGAACAATCAGTTCAGACCAGCCAAGCACGAAGCCCACAAGGAGAGCGAGGAGCGAGCCAGCGGCCCATCCCCACCCTCGTGGCGTAATGATGCGAGGAATCACTCACCAACCCGAGACGCGACAGGACTATCAATCAGAATCTGACCGATGACGTTATTGGCGGTGACGCCGTCGAATTCTGCCTCAGGGTCCAACACCAGCCGATGCGCGAAAACCGAATCTGCGAGCGACTTCACATCGTCGGGCAAAACAAAGTGGCGGCCGTGGGCCGCTGCAAAGACTCGGGAAGCCTTGAGCAGTGCCAAGGCACCACGCACGCTCACTCCGAGACGAACTTCGGGCGCCAACCGAGTTGCTTCCACGAGCCGTGACACATAATCGTTGATCTCAGGATCGACGTGCACGGTGCGCGCCAACGCTGCTAATTTGACCACCATGTCCCCGGCCACTACAGGTTCCAACTCACGAGCATCTGGCCTGGCGGATCCCTCCAGAATGCGCAAAGTGGAAGCATGGTCGGGATAGCCCAGGGAGGTTTTCATCATGAAACGGTCGAGTTGCGCCTCGGGCAGGCGGTAGGTACCGGCCTGTTCAATCGGGTTTTGAGTGGCGATGACCATGAACGGTTCGGTGACCGGGTGAGTGATGCCGTCTACCGTCACGTGATGTTCCTCCATCACCTCGAGCAGAGCAGACTGCGTCTTCGGACTCGCCCGGTTAATCTCATCAGCCAGCACAATGTTGGCAAAAATCGGTCCCTGATGAAACTCAAAGACACCGGCCTTCTGGTCAAAAATACTGACGCCCGTAATGTCCCCTGGAAGGAGATCAGGCGTGAATTGGATGCGGGAGTGCGTGCCCTGAACGCTTTGCGCCATCGCGCGGGCCAGGGAGGTCTTTCCCGTGCCCGGAAAATCTTCCAGCAGCAAGTGACCTTGGCTGAGCATGGCCGTGAACGCGAGCCGAACGACGTGGGTCTTGCCCAAAATGACGTGCTCGACATTCTCCACCAGCCGATCGACGACGGTTTTGAAACCGGTGGCCTGTTCGGGGGTCATGCTCATGGTTGGTACCTTTCGTGAGGTGCAGTGGACGGTCGAAGAAAAACCCTAGGGACCCGTTGGAGTCGCCAGAATATTAACGGAGGTGCCGGGACTGGCGCTCTGTCCACCACAGACGCCGGGGCTCGAGCATCCCCGGATCACAACGGAGTGTGGCTGTCCCGTGACACCGCCGGCTGCGATGAAGGCATCGCGTGTTATGTCGACGGTAGTCGTAGCGGGCGTTGTCGGTGGCGAGCTTGCGGCGGAAGCGCTCATGGCGACCCACGTTGTTCCCACGAGCGTCTCCCAGAAGCTGACGGCCAACCCCGTGGTGGTGGTTGGTGCCTCCACGAGGAATGCCGGGTCAGTTCCCACCGTTGTGGTCCCCGCCCGCGCATTCGTGTAGCTGGCGGTTCCGGGGATCACCGGTGGAATGACAATGAGAATGGCTGTCGTTTGCACGACGCAACTCCAGCCATTATCGGCGGAAAGGGCGTAAAAGTAGTTGCCACTGGATTTCGAACTGGTGTCGGTGAAACTCGTGCCCGTCGTCACCGGGGTACCCCGATCGATGGGACAGGATGCCGTGCCAAATTCTGTAGTGGAGCCCGCAACGAAATAACTCACGGTATTAGAGCCGTTGCCAGAAACGGCGTTCCACGAAAGATTCACCTGACCATTGGACCCCGTTTGCGTCGCCGAAAAACCACCGTTGGCAATGGGGGGGCCGATGGCGACGACGGTCGCGGAGGTGGTGGACTGCCAGTCCCCAGTGTCGGCATCGTTGAGCGACGTCACCCGGGCCTGATACGCGTGCCCTGCCGTCAGCCACTGCGGCGGCGAACTGGTCGTTCCGGCGCTCACGTCAAACTGGGTGACGATTCCGCCACCCTCCAAAATAACAACACGATAGGTCGTCACGGGGCTTCCGCCGGCAGGGTTTGCCACGGCTGCCCAGTCAACGACGAGCCCGCCGCCCTCGGCGTGTCCGGCAGCGCGCGAATCACTCGCCGTCAGCGTGCGGAGCGTGACCTGGGCCGGTGCCGCCGGAACAATATCGGCGCTGAGCGGTGCACTCCACGGACTCGGCGCGGAGACGCCAATGGCGTTGGTGGCGGTCACTGAGAACCGGCTGCGCTGGCCCGTAGGAAGGCCGTCGAGGGTACACACCGTGGCCAGGCACTCATGCCGATAGCCCGCGTCATTTTCGACGACGTAGCCCGTTATCGGGGCATTGTTGGATGCTGGAGCAGGCCAGGAAAGGGTCAGTTTTCCTGAAGTGAAACCGGAAGCGCGAACAGGAGCTGACGGTGCATTTGGCGCATCCTGAACGGAGATGGAGATCGTTCCCCATGTGTAGCGATCCGGATCATTGGTGGCATCGGCAACCTCGTATTCCAACGTCGTGTCGCTGGGCGCGGCGCTTCGGGAGACCGTCACGGTGAGGGTGGCTTTATCGGCTGATGGCGTCACGCCGACTCCGTCAGGGAGGTTGGCCGAGCCGAGGCCCCGAACCGAAACAACCCGCAGCGGCTGTCCGGGGAACGGATTAGTCGCGCCATCGTTGGCCAAGACGTCCACCGTTTTCGTTTGGCCGCGCGGAGCAATGACGGCATCAGCGGCAGGAATGGCCAGCGGGCGGCTGGAGGGAACAATGCGCACAATGACGGTTCCCGGGATGCCCACGCGAATGAGGTCGCGCACCGTAACCGTGAGCGAAATGGTCGCCCCTTTGGCAGCAGTATCTGTGGCCGTCATCGTCAATTTTTGACCGTTAAGTTCTGTGCTGATGCCCTGGGATGCCCCGGAAATCGTGTACGACAGTTCATCTTGGTCATTCACATAGGGATAACGCGTGACCTTCACGAGATCAATTTCTTTGGACTGGCCTGGTTCAATATCGACCTGCGCGCCAATGATAACGGGGGGCTGATTCTCTCTCGGGGTAACGGTGATGGGCAACACAATCACGGTCGTGTGGGCCCCCGTCGCGGAAGCAGAATCGCCATCCGTCACCTCAAAAGAGATGGAAGCCGGCCCAAAGTAACGATCCTCGCTCGTATAGGTGAGCGTGGTGTCATTGACCACGAGCCGCGCGCCATCCGCGTGAGTTGCCCGCACCTTGCTCGCATCGGTCAATGTAATGGTTTTCCCCAGAGCCGCAATAACGTAGTCGCTGAGGTTGATGCGCAGGGTCTGCTGGGATTCCACGGTCAGCGGCGCGACTCCGCGCTTTCGCTGGGGCAACGCGTCATCGGTGCCCGGCACCCAGATGAACGCATATGAGACAACCGCGGGATCCCCCGGGTGGGCCACCCGGAAGGGAATGACCTGGCTGTGTGCTTGCACGGTCACCCGCACAATTCCCGGCCCGCCAGCCCCGGGCGTCTGCACGCGTGCTGTCGTGCCGAAGCCACTGACCACCTCGGGACGCAAACTGGAAACGGGGCCATCGGCAAAGAAGGCTCCCGCGAGAACATCGACATCGACCGTGTCGTGACCCAAAATATCGCTCAGGCTCACGACCGAATCGCTCACACTGGGACGGTTCAAGGGCGCGCTCTCTTGAACATCCACGGTAATAAAGTTGGAGGAGGTGCCCGCACGATCATTGCTGATGTCATAGACGAGGCCGTAACGTCCCGGCGCCTCGGGCACAACAATCTTCACGACGTTGTCGATGACCGATGCATCAATGGAGGCATCCGTTGGGACGACAGCGGTGATGGTCAAAGGCCGCCCATCGGGATCAGAATCGTTGGCGAGTGCCCGAACAAAAACGGTGTAACCCGGTCGGGCGATAACCTCATCGGCTACCGCAATCGGGTTTCTGGCCCCCGCCAGTGGTTCGGCAATCCCAATACGTACCTGAGCCGAAGCTTGGGCGCCCAAGGCATCGACGACCGAGTACGTGACAACATCGGTTCCCGTGGCGTATGGCTCGGCTTCATACTCGAACCAGTCACCACCGACACTGGTGATGGCCCCCTTCTGGGGATTCGTGTCTAGGCCCACAAATTGCACGGAATCCCCGTCGGGGTCAATCCCCACGAGGGGGATGTGCACGCGAACGGTCTGCCCCGAAAGAACACGCGCCGAGACTTGGTGGGGCAATGGGGCTTGGTTTGTTGCCTCGTCGACAGCTCGCACGGTTACGGTGACCGTGCCACTCGCCCACTCTCCGCTGTCCGCATTCACACGGTAGACAGCCGAGAACGTTCCCGGAGTTGTGGGAGCCAAGTAGCGAAGGGAACTACCGCTCACAAAAAGAAGCCCGGCGCCGGCCGGCACGTTCTGATCGAGTTCCGGACCTAAGGAAAGCTCTCCGCCACCGGGATTAATATCATTGGCCAACACCGGGATGGAAATGACATCCCCGACCCGCACGGAAGCATAATCAGCCACTGCAATGGGAGCCTGAGCGATGGTCGTTGGCGGAGCCTGGACGACCGTGACATTTCCCTCTGCCGAGGAAATGCCGTTGCTCACGCGGTATCCAAAGACCACAGCAGCATCCAGGGGTTTCGTCAGCGTGACACGCAGAATACGGTGATCCACCACCTCAACTTGCACGCCCGAAGTTTCTGGAACGTTCACCACTCCTGTCACCAACAAGACTCCGCCGGCGGGGTCCACGTCACTGGCGGTGACATCAATCGTGCGGGTTTGTTGGAGAGGAACGATGAGTGAATGCGCTGCGGTGATGGGTCGCGCCGCGGCATCCGGAACATCGATGACATCGAGACGAACCAGACCAGTGGCCGTAGATTGGCCGTCCGTCACGGCATAGCTAAGGTATGTTGTGCCCACGCGCGGGCTGATCACCGAAAACGCGAACGCATCAAAATTGGTCGAAATCGTGAGACCGTCTTCCGCGGGAACTCCTGTGAGGCTCAACGGTCCCGATCCACCCCGCAGGTGAGGGGCCGGAGAAATTGTAATTTCCTGATTGGTCGAGGCCAAGACAGCAAACGTCTCGGCCACAATCGGCACGGTACCGGGGGCACGAACGGCAATGGTCGCGACACCGAATCCGGAAGACCGCCCGTCCGTTACCTCAAGGGAAACTTGGCGCTCCCCGCCGCCGGCACTGGAATCCGTAAAGGCTACGCGCCCCGCGGCAGTGAAAGATACGGCATCGGGAGCTGCTGTCTCGGCGGCGCTCAAGAAGATGGCATCTCCCTCGGGGTCGATCCAGTCGCCCAATACGTTGACGACAACGTGGCCTCCCACGGCGACATCCGCCCGGGTCGGACGCGCCTGGACCGGAGGTGAATTCTCGTTTGCGGAACGCACCGTGACCGTCACTGTGGCGCTCGCGCTTTGCCCATGGCCGTCCGAAATCGTGTACTCAAACTGCACAACCCCCGAGGCTCCCGGCTCCAACGTCAGCATGACGTGCGTGCGATCGGGGCCAATGTAAACCCGGCCCGTGGCAGCCGCAATCGGAGTGACACTGTCGATCACCAGCGCGTCGCCGTTGGGATCATAGTCGTTCAGAAGGACTGGTAACGACGTCTGGCGAGCGGGGCGAGCGCCCAACTCATCGTTGACGGCCACCGGCGGCAGCGGCGTTTTTTCAAACTCGGGGGTTTCTCCCGTGTCGGCCTGCACCACAAGTTTTTGAGTCTCTTGCGCAGCCAGCAGGTTATCCCAGTTGTCGATGCGATGCACGCCACCCTGCACCGACCATGACGTCCCACTCAGCTCATCATTGAGAGCGACTGACGTGCCGCTGACCCTAAAAGTGAGGCGTGCAGATGGGGCCGCCCCTTCAGCCGCCGCATTAACCACAGCCTCATTGCCACAATGCGTAAAGACTTGACCACTGGACCAGGCGGCGTAGGCACAGTCACCCACAATCACCGGAGCCGCTGGATTCCCGCGCGAGGAAGAAACCGCGGCTCCCACCTCGCCGCTATCGACATTGACCTGAGCGAGGCCTCCGCTATGGCCGATCAGGATCACGGCAGTGCGACCGCCCGGTTGCTGTAGAACGGCGCCGTCGAGACTGCCGATTCCGCTCCCCTTTCCCCCTGCCGTGGCGGAAGCCAGCTCAATGATGCGCCCAGCTGTCATCAGTCGCGCCGTCGTGCGATCAAGAACGATCCAGTGATCGTTGGCGATGGTGATATCAAGGGAATCCGCGGCCAAGGATCCCTCCAATTGCAGAGTCTTCGGGGCACCACCGGCGCGGAGATCAAACGTGGTGACCAGACCGCTTTCCGCACTCACTGCCGCGATCAGCCCCTCCGTTGTCGCCGCGAGGACGGAGTTTTTTCCCACCGAGAAAGCTGGGGGGCCGGAAGCGTCAAAGCTGGCAAGGCTCGCCAGCGGAACGAGCCACACATCGCCGGATGTCGGAGCATGCAACACGATGGTGGTAGGCGTCAAAACAGCGACAGTAACGGCCGGCGGAAGTGGCATACTGTCGGAAATCTGCCCCGAAGCTTGGTCGATCTTCTCCAGCGCTCGTTTGGTGTCATTGACGACGAAGGCGTTATCCCCGTCTTGAATCAGATCCACCCGCGCCGACTCTGTCGAGAGCACCGTGTTGAGTTCGTTGATGTGAGTGTTGGCCCGACCGATAGCAAGTTTGGCACCGCTGCTCACCCAGACAGCGCCATCGCCGAGCTCAATACGCTGCGCTTGATACCCGGTCGAGGCGACGGCGCCCCCCACGACCAATCCCACGACGGCCAGAGTCGCGACCCAAGAAACGAGTGCCCGACGGGATTTCTTTGTGTTCCATAACGATGACACCCACGTGCGAATCATGGCGAGGAAACGCGATCTACGGTGGTCTTCTTGCGTCGCCACCAGGGTGTCGGAACGGTAAGGAGGGAGGAAAGCTCCGTGCGGTCCTCGGGCGGCCCCACCAAACCACCGCTCCACGCATCTCCGACGACGTCGATGGGCGTCTGAGCGAGCCCTAACTCAGATTCAATGGCTTGTAGTTGCCTGGCAAACTCCATGGCTGAGTGGGGTCGATCATCCGTTCGTCGACTCATGGTTGCGGCCAACAAAGACTCGAGACTTGCCGGCACATCGGGCCGACCGAGAGGAGATATTTTTCCCTTCAGGATGCGTCCGGCGAGGTGCCCCGGGGAGTTCTCTTTTCCGACGACTTCGAAGGGACTGCGACCGGCCAAAAGTGAGTATACCGTGGCCCCAAGGGAGAAGATCTCGCTGGCGATCGTTCCCGTGGTTTCTTGGCGAATCACTTCGGGAGCAGACCAGGGCACGCTGAGCCCGACAGCCGTGGAGGAGTCACCAGCGGCGAGCGATGCTGCGATCCCAAAGTCGCTGAGCACAGGATGTCCGTAGGCCGTGAGCAAAATATTGCCGGGTTTGATGTCGCGGTGCAGAACGTTGGCACGGTGAGCTGTCTCAAGGGCTGCCGCGACGCGAATGCCCGTTCGAAGCACTTCGGCCACGGGTATCCGTTCGCTACGAAAACGATCCCCCAGCCCCGTGGGACACAGCTCAGTGACCAAGTAGGGGCGCCCATCGGAGCTGATGCTGGCCTCGAAGACGGTCAGAATGGCGGGATGCGTGCTGAGCTGCGCCATCAACTGCGCCTCGGCTTGGAACATGTTGCGCACCCGTGGGTTCACCACCTCAGGCAGCAAGACTTTGATGGCGACCTGGCGGCGGGGCAAGTTTTGTTCGTACAAAAAAACATCGGCAAAACCGCCCGAGCCAACGGCTCGAACAAAGGTAAATCCAGGCAAAACAGGTGGATTTGAGGGTAGACGTCGCACCATGCCTCCTAGTTTAGGCAGGTCTTCCCGAGTAACCCGTGAGTACACACAAGGACCTGTGGATAGGCTGCTATTGAGCCGTCGGTTGGCTGACACCGAGGACGTCGATGATGACGACGGTCACGTTGTCCCGGCCGCTGTTGGCCAGGGCCGCCTTCGTCAAATCTGCCACGGCGTCTTCGGCTGTGGCAGCCGTTCGCATGAAGTGTTCGATTCCCACGTCGGTGAGCTCCTTCGTTAACCCGTCCGAGCACAGGAGTAGGCGCATTCCAGCGACAACCGGCAACGAAACGTAGTCGGGGAGAGGTTCTTCGGCGATGCCGACGGCCCGCGTGATGACGTTGGAGTGCGGGTGGTAGTCGGCTTCCTCGCGGGTAATTTGCCCGGCGTCCACGAGTTGCTGAACGACGGAGTGGTCTACTGTCACCTGCGAGAAGTCATCGTTGATCAGAGCGTAAACGCGTGAGTCCCCGATGTTGAAGGCGGCCCACTGCAGCTGGGTTTCTTCCTGGATGAGGGCAACCCCGGTCACGGTAGTTCCCGCTCCGCGCTGGTCTTCCGTGAGAGTGTCGCGCAGATCATTAACGGATTTGGCCAACGCCTCTTCTAACGCGTCAAGAGTTGCAAAGCCAGGGGCCTCGAGCTCGGCGAGGCGACGCACCACGGCGTCACTAGCCACGTCGCCGGCGCTGTGCCCCCCCATGCCATCGGCAACGGCAAAAACGGGGGAACCAACACTAAAGCTGTCCTCATTCGCGGCCCGATGGTTGCCGACTTCTGTCGCGGCGGCCCACGAAAGTGTGACGAGCGCACCGGATGCGGGGTCCTTGATGATGAAGCCGGTCGAGTTGGCACCGATTGCAGTCACAACGAACGCTCCAAAGTTAGCTAGCGAGCAATGTCATTGCTGGCGTCGCGAGTGGTCTCGCGCATGACGTCAATTCTATTACCGTCTCCAATGTCGACGACGGCACCCTCACCTATGGCCATGGAATCTCCCGGAGCCAGTTGGCGGCTCACTCCGCTGGCTAACGTGACACGAGTTCCATTTGTTGACCGCAGATCGGTCACGACAACCACCCCGCCAATCTGGCGTAGCTCGACATGGGTGGTGGACACCCGCCCTTCCCGCGAGGGAAGACTCACCAACTGCACGACGTCGCCCCCCGGTATCCGAGCGACCCGCGGAGCCCGTCCAAAGACAACAGCTGTAGAAAGCGAATACCGTTCTCCCGTCACCGTTCGCAGAAAAAAGACCACCGTGGAGCGCGGAATGTGAGGGGCCTCGGCCGCGCCATCCGTGATGCGA